>CAWJFR010000006.1:0-11694 GCA_963842205.1 uncultured Solirubrobacterales bacterium | reverse complement strand
CTATATTCGAGACACTACACTAGCCCTCTGCCGAGGCGCATCCAGACGGAAGCACCAGCCCCTTCGACCCATCCTCCGCAACCCAAGGCAGAGACCTTGATCGAAGCCTCCATCAGGGTGATCTGGCCTATCGACTAACTTGACGCCATGCCGGTGAGCGAGAAGCAGGTGCCGAGCGCTGTCCCAGCAGCGTCGACAGACGATGATCAGAGCCAGGATCCTCAGCCGTCCCACGCAAAGACGATCGATGACCGGCCCCCAGCGGCGGATCCTGTACATAGCGATGGTCATCGTGACGGTGCTCTTCGCGTACATCGCGCTCAGCAGCATCAACCTCGCGCTTGCCTGGCGATCCCTGCGGACGACGGACCTGTGGTGGATCGCGGCCGCGCTGATCGCGTTCGGCGCCGGCAACGTCGCCCGAGCACTGCGCTGGCGCTCGCTGTTCGCGCGCGGGCGGCGGCCGCCCGCCGGGCCGGTCCTGAACGCGACGATGGTGGGCTACCTGTACAACAACATCCTGCCCGCGAGCGCCGGCGAAGCGGCGCGAATCGTCGTGCTGACGCAACGCAGCTCGACCGCGCCGGCGGAGATCGTGGGCACCGTGGTGGTCGAGCGCCTGTACGACGTATTCGTGATCCTCGTGATCTTCTTCGCGGCCGAGTCGTGGCTGCCGCACGTGAGCTGGTTCGGAGCGGCGGCGGTCGCGGCGGTCGTGCTTGCGCTGCTGATCGCATGTGCGGCGGTCGTGCTCACGATCTATGGCGACCGGCCGATACGAGCGTTGCTGCGACCGCTACGACGGCATTCGCGCTTCTCGGTCGAGGGCCTGGAGCGCACCGCGGCGGAGCTCACCCACGGTCTCAGCGGCCTGCGCGATTGGGAGGTGGCGCTCGAGGCGTTTCTCTGGACGGTCGCGGCCTGGTTGCTCACGGCGCTGTGCTCGTACTTCGTGGCGCTCGCGTTTCACCTGCATGTTCCGTTCGCCTGCGGCGTCCTGGTGGCCGTCGCCGTCGGCCTGAGCATGATCCTTCCATCTCCGCCAGCCGCCGTCGGCGTGTTCGAGGCTGCCGCGCTCGTCGCGCTGAACGCGTACGGAATCCCGTACTCCGAGGCGCTCCCCTACGCCCTGGTGCTCCACCTCGTGAACTTCGTGCCTTTTGTGCTCATCGGAGGATTGCTCCTGCACTACAACTCACGCCATCCAAAATCTGTGCCTCAACTAAGTGAGAGAGGGCAGATCGAGCGCGGCCGGCGCATCCTGAGCCTGCACAACCTGCTCAAGGTCGCAGCGGGGTTGGGGGTCGATCCTGCGGAGCTCGTCCGGGGGCTCCAGCCGCCGGCGGCGAATCCCGGCGGTAGTTCGCAGCAGTGACTTAAGCCGACACCCGTGCACAGTCGGGGGATCGTCGCATTTGCTGGTCTCGGTGCCGCTCGGTGAAGTCAGGGCATTGCGATCGAGGCGACACCTTGCGGTGGGCTGGAGACACAACACAGCCTCGTCGCGGTTAGGATGCCAGACTTCATGGAGATCACCTTCCTCATTCCGGCGTACAACGAGGCCCGGACGATCGCCGATGTGCTCGATCGCATCGCGGCACTCGGTCTGGATTACGAGGCGATCGTGGTCGACGACGGATCGACCGACGCGACGCCGGAGATCGTCGCATCGCGCGCGGACGAAGAGCGAGCCCGTGCATCTGCTGCGCAAGCCAAACGGCGGCAAGGGATCGGCGCTGCGCCACGGCATTCCGCACTGCCACGGCGAGATCGTGGTCATTCAGGACGCGGATATGGAGTACGACCCGGGCGACGTACCGGCGCTGATGGAGCCGATTCAGCGTCAGGCGGCTGACGTGGTCTACGGCTCGCGCCTGTCGGGAGGCCGGCCTCAGCGCGCCTACATGTTTTGGCACCTGATCGGAAACCGGTTTCTGTCGTTACTGACAGGGCTCCTGTTCAACACCACGATCACAGACATGGAGACCGGGTACAAGGCCTTCCGAGCCGACGCTCTGAAGCAACTCCACCTCACAGAGAATCACTTCGGCATCGAGCCGGAGATCACCGGCGAGATCTGCCGCCGGCAGCTGCGGATCTTCGAGATGCCGATCTCCTACTACGGACGGACCTACGATGAGGGCAAGAACATCACCTGGAGAGACGGATTCCGTGCCGTATTCGTGCTGTTGCGCACACGGATTCGGCCACTGCGCAGGGCAATGGGGGCTCGATGAGCTGACGCCGGTGGGGTGGACACCCGCCTGCTCTGTAGACTTGCCGCCGGATGCACGTGGGCTTCACCCGTCGCGCGAAGACACTTTTGCGGCGGGTTCCGATCCTGCTACTGCTGCCGATCGTCGGCTTCGGCGTCTGGGTCACGATCGACCCGCCTACACGAACTCCCCGCCGATCCGCTCGGATGGTCTGGGCTACTACGCCTGGACCAACGAAATCCTCGATGGGGACTTCGACTTCTGTCAGTGGCAAGAACTGGCGATTGTCGGTGCGCTGCCCAGCACCCAGTACCCGCTGCCAATCGTGACCCGGTCCACCACAACCGCTGCCCAAACAAGTACTCGCCCGGGATGGCGCTGCTGCGTTTTCCGGTCATGGGGCTGGTCGCAGCGCTCAGCGGGCACGGCAACGACCAGACACTTGTCGTCAGCAACGCGAGCGAGGACGCAGACCAATGGCTCGGGCTGGCCACGCTGTTGCTTACCGCCTGGCTGATGTGGGCGACTCTGCGGCGGCTGGAGGTCGGGACCTGGACCGCACAGCTCATGGTCCTGCGCCTGTGTTCGGCACTGGGCTGTTCCATTACGCGACCTACGACAGCTCGTTCACGCACGAGTCCAGCGCGGCGCTGTTCGCGGCGATCATCTTCGTCGGCGTGGGCGCCATGCGAAGGCGCGCGCCCCCGAATCCGTGGCTCGTGTTCGGGCTCGCGCTGTTCATCGTCTGGATCCGCGAGCCGGACGCCCTGCCGATGCTGTTGCTGGTGGCCGGCTGGATCTTCTGGAAGACCCGCGGACTCGTGGGCACCGAACGCCTGCGCGACGCGGCGCGGCTCGCTCTACCCGCGCTGGGGGCGATCGTGTTCGTGGTCATCTTCCAGCTCCTGTACGTGCGCTGGGCGACGCACACCTGGTCACTGGACGATTACGGCTCGGCGACGTTAAACTGAGCCAGGGGGACGAGTTGAACGTACTGTTCTCCTACAACCACGGCCTGTTCCTGTGGTATCCCGTGCTGGTACCGATGCTCGCCGTCGCCCTGTGGCAGCGCAAGTCACGCAACTGGGGCTGGATCGCGCTGGGCAGCGTCGCACTCGTGACCATCGTCTACGGATCCTGGAACCCATGGTTCCTGGCTGGGGCGATGGGCGCGCGCGGCTCGTGGACATCGTTCCGATCATCTCGGTCGCCGGCGGGCTCGGCCTTGCCCAGCTGCGCCCGAACATGCGGGTCCTCGTGTTCGCGTCGGCGGTCGTGCTGAGCTGGGTTACGGTGGAGCTGATGGCCGGCTACTGGACCGGCGTGCTCCTGTTTGACAACAACACGGCGACCCAGTTCTGGCACAGGTCGTGGGCTCACACGCGATGCTGCACAGCTGAGGCGCCCGGTTGGCTTACGCTCGCGCGATCGAACCGTGATAGGCCCGAAGCGTTCGAGGCTCCCGGTCAGCCCGGGGCACCGGGGACTGAATAAAGGAGACGCCCCCCACCGGTCGGCCGTGTACGTCTAGTTGCGCCGCAAGGCCGGCCAAGGACCCGCTTTGGTTCGATCAACCACCACATGGCTCACGACGTGTGCTCGAATGAATGATCTTAGGACCCGCGCAGTGGGGGGCACATTACTGAACATTTCTTTCACTCCCGGCTGCGATTCAAACGCAGGTGGAATCGTGCCCAGGACATAACCCTCGGGCATGTAGAAGTAGAAACCGGTCTCCGCTTGCCAAAGCGTCGATAGATCCATGTAGCCAAATGGCAGCACCAGAACCGTGTCGCTGGGCGCAAGGTATTTTCGGTAGGTCGCCGTCGCAAAAAACGAAGGATTCACGAGCGGGGCGCCGAAAGCGGCGCAATGAGATTCGGGAACAGCATCACGATGCCGACTGCCACCAGCAGCCACCTACCAAGCCTGACCACCTTCCGATAGCCACTTGGCGATGCCGATGGCAATCGCTAGCGACGTGAACATAATCAGCCGCGAGGGCACGATATTCTTGAGAATCGCCAGTTCCGCGACCCAGTTGAACGGCAGCATCACGGTCTGCTGCCCGGCCACGTGCAGATGCGAGCCCAGTGCCCATACAAAGCTCACTGCTATGGCTATCGTGAGCAGCTTTCCGAGCACCTCTTGTGGCCGCTCTTGAAGAACCATGTGGCAAATCCGATGATGACAGCGATGCCGATGTAGCCGTTGGACTCCGACACGTTGCCACCCTCGAACGTTTTCCACAGCGCAGTGAAGTCGTGATGGCCCAGCCACGTAACATCGGTTGGGAAGATCAGGTTGGCGAGGTCGAGGCCGTACAGGTCGCCTAGATCGGAGGGGCCTGAGCACCTCCACTGAAGAGTGCGTAATAAAGAAACAGCGAGGTCACCACGATAGCCAACAGACCGGCGACGATCGTCTCAATAGTCAGGCCCGCGACCCGCCCGCGTTGAGGTGATGAAGCAAGCAAGCGGGCTGATATGAGGATGACCACCCCGAGTAGAACAGAATCGACGAGCCAGTTCGGTGGACAGCCCAGCCTGAAGAATGAGCACGAGCGCCATAGCAAGCACGTAGTAGCGCCGGGAGATCTCGCGATCGATACGGCGCAGCGCTAAGTGCACCATCACGGGAATTAAGAAGATCAGGGTTAGATTGAGATGCCCGAGTAGCTGCCCGAACTCATAGGAGCTGAACCCAAACAGATAGCCGCCGACGACTGCGGGCAGCTCGCGTCGACCACGTCGACAGAGCAAATAGGCGGTGAACGCTGCCAGTGCCGGACTGGCGATTGAAACCACGTTGTAGGAGAAGATCGGCCCGAACAGCGCCGTCACAGGAGTCATGATGAGCGCCGCGGCTGGGATGGTTGCCGCTCGCGCTAGGTCTACCCCGGTCGGCGCCCATTGATAGTGAGTTACGAAAGGGTTAAGGCCATGAGCGATCGCGTGCGGCCACCAAGACATGGCCCACATATAGGCGGCAGCATCCGGCACGCCGCTGCATGCGCACACAGTCCGTGGGTGAGTAACCGCGTGCCAGCCAATCGTGAGGATCGCCACTATTCCGTAGAAGACCAAGGCACGTGCCCAGGTCGGGATCCCGGATGCCGGTGACAAGCGGACTCGGCCGGTGCGGATCGGTGGCGCCAATCTGCCTCGCCGTTCCGGAACCTTCAGCACTACCCGTAGAGACGATTAACTCCGCGCTGCGACTGCATAAACCGCTTGACCGTTGCGATCCACCTCAAACTCGCCCCGCCCCGTCGGGTGAAACCAGAAAGCCTTACCAAAACCCGACAAGCGGCACAACTCCAGCGCCACCTCCGGGAAGATCGGGTGCTGATGAGTAGGATCGACCCAGAACGCCTTCATCGCGTGTACCGCATGCGGGTTGACCGTCTCGAACAGCAACAGGCCATCCTGGCGCAGCCGGGAGTGGGCGAGCTTTAGGAACTCCATCAGCGACTCGTAGGGAATGTGCTCGACCACCTCCAGCGCGACGATCGCCCCCAGCGCTCCGGGCTCCACTCCAGAAGATACTCGTTTCCGTCGCCGAGCGCCACCTCGTGGCCCTTGGCGCGGACGTGGTCGACCATGCCGGCGTCCATATCCACTCCCCGGGCCTCGATCCCTGCTCGCGCAGCAGGTCCAACAGCTCGCCCCGGCCGAATCCGACGTCGAGCACCGGCGCATGGCCATCAGGAGGGGCATATAGGCGCGCTGGAGATCCAGAACTCGAGCCTCCGGACCACGGAAGGTGACCTCGAAGTCAAAGTAGGCGCGCTCCTCCGCCGGCTCCTCGTCGGAGGCTGTATCCGACGACCGGCCCCGCGACCGGGTCCGTCCACGCCTGAAACTGCGCTCCTCGCTGATATAAGGGATGGTCCGATGCTCGGCGAGATGCTGCTCGAGCTCACGTCCCAGCTCCTCGAGCGTCGCGATGCGGGGGCCCGGCTCGACCACTTCGAGCGCCTCGAGGCCGCCTCGCTCTTTGCCAACCCGAGCGGACGTCCCCCAGCTCGTCCCCAGCCTGCGGGCCATCGCGAGCGCCTCGGCAAAGCGTGCCTCCTGCTGGTGTTCGAGCGCCTTAGCGACCTCCTGCATGCGCTCGTCGGCGCGGTGATGCTCTCGATCAGGCGCTTGTCGATCGCACGCTGACGCGCGAGGAACGGCCGCATCAGTCGATCCACGGGGCGCCGCAGGAACCGCTCGATCGAGCCTTCATGCCCGAGCCCTGCATCGTGGGTTCCCCCGCGATCAGCTCAGGTAGCTCCTCGAGGGAGAGTGCAAGCATGTGAGGCACGTTCGGCGCCCGCGCGCCTCCTGCACCTGCCGCTCATGGATCAGCCGCAGGCGGTCGCCCATCGACTCGCCGGCGACCGCGGGAGCATGACCCTCGAGCACGTCGCGCCGCGCCGCCTCGCCGCGCTCCCGCGCCTGCTCGGGATCGTCGAAACCTCGCGCATCAGCTCCGCGGCCTGGTCGAGGTCCGGATCGGCCCACATCCCGGTTGCCGGATAGGGATGGGCGCCCTCGCCGACCGCTGGGAGTCCAGTCGACCAGATAGGCGTTGCTCGTCGGTCATGAACTCCATCTGCCCCCGTAGCGCGTCGCGATCACGGGCTTCCCGAGCAGCATCGCCTCGGCGACCGTCAGGCCGAAGCCCTCGGAGCGGTGCAGCGACACGTAGCAGTCACAGGCGTCGATCATCGCGTTCTTCTCGGCGGCCGAAACGTAGGCGTCGATCAAGGTGATGTCCGGGTGATCGCCGGCGCCAACACCACGCGGTCGTGCTCGTGCGGGAGGTTCTCGGCGTTGATCGACTTCACCACCAGCTTCGCGCCGCTGCCCGGCGGGAACGCGCGCTTGAACGCCTTGATCAGCCCGAGCGGGTTCTTGCGGGCCGCGGTGGAGTGGTAGTCGTGTACGAACAGGAACAGGAAGCCGTCCTCTGGCAGCCCGAGCTCGCTGCCCGGCGCCGCGCCACTCGGGCATCACACCGGCAGCGCCATCTTGACGACCGGCACGGGCGCGCCGGAGAGACCGCGTCGTAGATGTGCTGCGAGGCGACCCACACCTCGTCGATGTGCTCGAACGCCGCCGCCCAGCCCTTCGGGAATTCGCCGACCTCCCACCACCACAGCGCGATCGTGTGGCGATCCTCGAAGAACGAGCCCCGACTTCGCGCGCGAACGGCGGGATCAGATCGCCGTTCATACACACGATGTTGATCGGGTAGCCGCCGCGTCGGGGTCGGCGTAGGTGAACTCGGCGCCCTGCCGGCAGGGGGGTACCAGCTGCGCCTGCACCGGCAGGGCGGGCACCCCGCTAGCGTCGAGTCCCGCGATCAGCAGCCGCGCGGCCTCCCCGAGTCCGAGCTCCGAGGTGAAGAAGCCGGCCACGTTTACGCCCCACAGCGGCTCGCGCACGTGCAGGTTGGGCGCTGCGTCGCGCTGGATGTGCGCGGGAGCCGGCGGTAGGAGGTGGTCTAGGAGCCCCTCCTGCTCGCGGCCGTGCACGCAGAGCCAGCCTGTGTAGCCCGGCCCATCGGGACCATCGAGGTGGGGGTAGGCAGCCTGAAGGTCCTCGCGGGCATCCCAGATGGCCAGATGCAGACGAGTCATCGCGACAGCCGCTCCGCGCTCCGCGGGCTGGTTGAAGTACTCGTAAAGCGCCTGCCGGCCCGGCTCGGTAAACGGAGATTGCGAGAGCGCTCCCACCTGGACCGCTTTGATGACCAACTCACGCATCACTGGCGTGAGGCGAACACCGTCACCGAGATCTCCCAAACGCTCAGGCCGCGCTATGTCGGCCTCATAGCCGGCATCGAGCAGCTCGCGCGCGTGCAGCTCGCTGAGTTTTGCAAGTGCCGGAACGGCGCTCAGCGCAATTGTCTCTTCGGAGTCGCAAAGTCTGCCTGGCTCGAGCGGATCGAGGTCGCTGAAGTCGAAGAGACGGGCAGGATGTCCAGCGACTTCCAGTAGATCCGGGCTGCCGCCCGGTTGCCATGCAGACAGTGTCCATGGATCGAGTCCGTAGCCGGGGACACGCAGCACAGAGGCATCCCCGGCGATCGCGGGAAGACCGTCGAACCATGAATAGATCGCGGGACCACCGTCCAGGAACCAGAGCGGCCACGCCTCGAGCACGCGCTCCAGGTTCGCTCCAGCTCTGACCCCGAGCATCCGCCGGCTCAGCGCCCCCCCGTTGCTGGGCCCCGCAAAGGCCACACCGCTCGTGGACTGCCGCTCGGCGACGATACGGCTCACCAGCACGAGGTCGTGCTGTTCAGCGATGCCTTCGAGCTCGACCAGCGGACCTAGTACCCGCAGCCCGGGATCGAGGTAGAGAAGCGGTCCGCCGTCGCTCTGCTCCAGAAGCGATTTCAGCAGTCGCGGGAGCAGCGCCGCAGCGACCGCCTCACGCGGGTTGCCCACGATCGTCAGTCCGCCATCAGATTCGAGCAGCTCCTCGACGTGCATCATCCGCGCGCCCGTGACCGTGTCGGCGCCCGGCACACCGTCGAGCACAAGCACGGTGAACGAGATATCCGGATGGTGCTCGTGAAACGTCGCAACGAGGATCCGTGCACGCGCCAACTCCCGCCGACTCACAATCGTGCACGCGTTCACGGCGGCCATTCTATTGGTGGCGAGGACCGAGCCTACGCGGGTCAGCGCCGGCAAGCGCCTGCTAGCTTCCCGGCGGTGACGGCACTGTTCGACCGGCAAAGACTTGCCCGTCTGATCGAGGGTGGAGACGACGCTCGCCCGAGACGCGAGCCGATCGAGCAGGCGCCCCCTCCAATCGAGGAGGCCTCGCCTGAGTCCGAGGCGCCCGCTGCATCCGAGCAGGCACCGATCCCGCCCGGGGCGCCGGAGCGCTTCCTCCGCGATCTGGGTCCAGCAATCTTGCCGTGCACCTCACGGGAGCCAGCCGCATGCTCTACGAGCGGCTCGACGCCGGCGACGTGGCCGAGGTTGAGCGGCTGATCGCCAGCTCGCCCGAGTTGCAGGAGCTCTACGCGGCGAATGCCGACGCGGGCACCCGCCGTCACATGATCCTGTCGTTTGGGATCTGGTTGGGCGTGCCATGCGTTCCGGAGAAGAGCGGCCTACCAACGAGCAACCGCCGGAGGAGATCCACGTGATGGCCCGCGGTCCGATCGCGGCGGCGGGAGGGCTATACGAGGCCGATCTGGTCTTCGACGCCCTTGCCAGCGTCGGCGTCACATCGCCGAGATCGACTCCGCCCTGGACTTTGGCTGCTCCTCGGGACGGGTCGTGCGGGTACTCCAAGCCGCCTATCCCGACACGCGGTGGCACGGCTGCGACCCGAATGGGCCGGCGATCGCCTGGGCGAGCGCGAACCTCCCTCAGGTCGAGTTCTTCGTCAACGGCGACGCACCGCCGCTGCCGCTCGCCGACGGCTCGCTCGACCTGGCGTACGCGATCTCGATCTGGTCGCACTTCGCGCCCGAGCTCGGCCTGCGCTGGTTCGATGAGATGCATCGCCTGATCCGGCCGGGAGGTCACCTCGTCTGCACGACGCATGGCTTTACCTCGGTTGCCCTCTATGCCCAGCTCAGCCTGCGCACGCCGCAGCAATCGGATGAGATCATCGGCGCGCTCTACCGCCAGGGTTCCTGGTACGCGCCCGAGTTCGGCGAGGAGGGCGACTGGGGCGTTCAACCCCGACTGGGGCACCGCGTTCCTCTCTCCCGAGTGGATGCTCACGCAACTCTGCCCGCGCTGGCGTGTCCTCGAGTTCGCACCCGGCCGCAACCAGGAGAACCAGGACGTCTACGTGCTCCAGCGGGTGTGACTCAGGGGCACCGCCGCCAGAGCCTCTTGCACTTGCCATTAGGTCCATCAGGAGGTGCAATGGTCGCAAGGCGGGCGATCACATCGATCGGGCATTCCCTGATATGTTACCGATCGATCTCTTTTATCTCTAACTCTGCTATTGTTACCGATCGATCTCATGATTGTCCGAACCTCTATCGAGCTTGGCAACGCCCTGCGGGCGCGGCGTCGGGAGCTCGGCCTCACTCAGGAGGAGATCTCTGGCGTGATCGCAGTCAATCGACGGGTCATCGGTGAGCTGGAGCGCGGCAAGGGCACAGTCCAGCTGCAGATCGCGATGGAAGCTGCGCGCACACTCGGCCTGGACATCGAGCTGGCGCCTCGTGGCAAATGAGCGAGCTGATCGTCTATCTCTCCGACCGGCGAGCCGGGCGGCTGATCCGCAAGGACAACGGCAATCTCCAGTTCCGCTACGACCCCGGCTACTCGGGTCCAGCGATCTCTCAGGCGCTCCCGGTTCAACAGGACGCGCATCCGCACGCCGTCGTGCGTGCGGTCTTCGGTGGGCTGCTGCTCGAGGGCGATGCGCGAGAGGCGCTCGCAGCAACCTGGGGGTTTCGATCGGCAACGACTACGCACTCCTGCAAGAGCTGGGAGGCGACTGCGCAGGCGCCATCACACTGCTCGACCCCGAGATACCGCTTCCGAGCGAGGCCAAGCTCAAGCCGCTGAACGACGAGCAGCTGGACGTGCTGCTGCGCGAGCTACCCCAGCGACCACTCGCCGCCAATCCCGAGGAGGGAATCCGCCTGTCTCTCGCCGGAGCCCAGCCGAAGCTGCCGGTCATTATCGATAACGGTGAAGTGGCTCTGCCCCTGAACGCAGCCGCCGCGACCACGCACATCATCAAGCCTGAGCCCTCGCGCTTTCCAGGTCTCGTCGACAATGAGGCCTTCTGCATGGATTTGGCGCGCGCGGTGGAGTTGCCCGCCGCCTTCACACGCAAGCGGAGGACCGTCTCTGGGCTCCCCTATCTGCTGGTCGACCGCTACGACCGCGACATGACCGCCGAGCCCATCCGCCGGCTGCACCAAGAGGACGTCTGTCAAGCACTCGGCCGCCCCTCCGATCGCAAGTATCAAGCCGAGGGAGGACCGACAGTGCTGGAGACCGTCGAGCTGTTGCGCAACTGCTCGTCCGTGCCTGCTCAGGACCTCCCTACTTTCTGGCGTGCGCTCGTGTTCAACTGGCTGATCGGCAACTGCGACGCGCACGCCAAGAACTTCTCGCTCCTCTACGACTCCAGCGCCCCGACCCTCGCGCCGCTATATGACCTGGTGAGCACCACCGTCTATCCCGAACTGACCACCCGGCTCGCGATGAGTATCGACGGAGCCACCCAGATAGGCGATGTCAACACAAACGCATGGGAAGCCCTCGCGGAGGAAACCGGCTACAGCGCCCGCTTCATCCGTACCACGACGAACTCCATGATCGAACGTACCGTCAGTGAGGCCGGCCGGTTATCCGCGGAGCCATGGCACGACAACCCGACGGCCAAGGCGATCTTCCAGAGCATCCACGCCCACGGACCCGTTATCCCTGCGGGCAGGTAACGCAGGAGGTAGCGCGAAGGGGTTCATCTGCGTCCTGTCCCGGTTGCTA
>CAWJFR010000005.1:0-189711 GCA_963842205.1 uncultured Solirubrobacterales bacterium | reverse complement strand
GCCTGCTTCCTTAGCTTCGCAAGCTCGGGCCATGGCCGGGTGTTGGCTACATCCTTGGCGGTCAACCACGCGCGCCGCGCGGTGGCAATCCCCCAACGCATGTTTCCGAGCGTGTCCGTGCGGTGGGCGTCGGAGTCGATCAGGATCCGCACGCCCGCGCGCGCCGCTGCGCGCGCGTGGATGTCGGAGAGGTCTCGCCGGTCAGGGTTGGCATTGATCTCGAGCATCGTTGCAGTGCGCGCCGCTGCGGCGAACACCGCGTCGAGATCGATCGCGTATGGCTCGCGCCGCCCAATCAGCCGCCCAGTCGGATGGCCGATCGCTTTGACCAGGGGATGCTCGACCGCGGCGATCATGCGCTCTGTCATCGCCTGCTCGCTCATCCCGAAGGATGTGTGCACGCTGGCGATCACCCAGTCGAGCTCGGCGAGCAACTCGTCCTCGTAGTCGAGCGAGCCGTCGGGCAGGATGTTCACCTCGCTGCCGGCGAGCAGCTCGATGCCCTCCACATGGGCGTTCGCTTCATCCACCAGCTCGACCTGACGGCGCAGCTGCTCGGGCGAGACGTCGTCGCCAAAGCCGTGTGAGGCCGAGTGATCGGTGATCGCCAGATATTCATATCCCCGCTCGCGCGCCGCGAGCGCCATCTCCTCAATCGTATTCTTGCCGTCGGAGGCGACCGTGTGGCTGTGCAGGTCGCCGCGGATGTCCTCGGGCTCGATCAGCCGGGGCAGCTCGCCGGCGCCCGCCGCCTCGAGCTCGCCACGACTCTCGCGCAGCTCGGGCTCGATGTAGGCGAGGCCGAGCAGATCGTAAACCTCATGCTCGCTCGCGCATGCGTGCGTGGCGCCGGTGGCGTCGTCGAGGATTCCGTACTCGGAGACGTGCAGGCCCCTGCGGACCGCCGCTTCGCGCAGCGCGGCGTTGTGCGGTCCCGAGCCCGTGAAGTGCTGCAGCAGGTTGCCGAGCTGGTCGGGCTTGGCGATTCTCAGATCCACGCCGATGCCGGAGTGGGTGCGTCCCTTGGCTCCGGGTTTGCCCGCGGAGGACACGCGCTCGATCTCCGGCAGGTCGGCCAGGCTCTTCGCGAGCGTCGTCGGCTTTGTGGTGGTGGCGATCAGGTCGATGTCCTTCACGCTGTCCGCCATCCGGCGGGCCGAACCGGCCAGCTGCGCGTGCGTGCCCTTACCGCCCCGCTCGATCAGGCCCGCAGCGAGCGTCTCGCCCAGCTCGAACGCGCGCGGCAGCAGTAGACGCCCGCTCGCCCGCTCGGGCAGTTCGGCGGCCATGCGATCGAGCGCCTCCAGCACGCTCGTCTCGAACTTCGCGCCGAGTCCTCTCACTGCGCGCAGCCGCTGCGCCAGTGCCGCCTCGTGCAGCTTCTCGATCGAATCGATTTCGAGCTCTGTAAATAACAGTCGCGCCCGCTTCGGACCCAGCCCGGGCAGTCGTGTGATCGCGATCAGGCCAGGTGGAAACTGCGCGCGCAGCCGCTCGGTCGAGGGGGTCGTACCGGTGTCGAGCAGCGTGAGGATCTTCTGCTCGAGCGTCTTGCCGATTCCTGGCAGCTCGGTAGCTCGGCTCGCGCGCGCCAGTGCGGCGACCGACCCAGATGACTCGCGGATCGTCTTGGCCGCATTGCGGTAAGCCAGCACGCGGTGGATGATCGCGCCGTCGAGCTCGTACAGGTCGCCCAGCTCATCTAGTGCGTCGGCGATCGCGGCGTTTGGCAGGTCCACTGCTCTAGGGTACGCCGACCCATGTCTGGCAAACCCTGGCTGATCCTTCCCACATACAACGAGGCCGAGAACATCGAGGCAATCGTCGCTGCTTCGGGAGAGGTGCTCGAGGGCGCCGCCCCCGACGGCTTCAGCGTGCTCGTCGTCGACGACGGCTCGCCCGACGGCACCGGTCAGATCGCCGATCGCCTCGCTGCTGAGAATAGCTGGGTGGAGGTGCTCCATCGCACCGAGAAGAACGGCATCGGCCCGGCCTACCTGGCGGGCTTTCGCCACGCGCTCGAGCACGGCGCGGGCTATGTGATGGAGATGGACTCGGACTTCTCCCATGACCCCGCTGATCTCGCCCGGCTGCTTGAGGCGGTGGAGGCGGGTGCCGACCTGGCGCTCGGCTCGCGCTACGTACCCGGCGGCGGCGTGACCGATTGGGGGCTGTTGCGTCGCTTCATCTCCGAGGGCGGCTCGACATACGCCCGTCTCCTACTGGGCCTACGCGTGCGCGATTTGACAGGCGGTTTCAAGTGCTTCCGCCGCGAGGTGCTTGAGGCGATCCACTTCGACGGTGTGCGCTCCCAGGGTTACGCCTTCCAGGTCGAGCTCACCTACCGCGCGGTGCGCGCCGGCTTTCAGGTGGTCGAGGTGCCGATCGTCTTCAAAGACCGCGAGCGGGGCCAGAGCAAGATGTCCTGGCGGATCGCCGTCGAGGCGATGTGGCTCGTCCCGCGGCTGCGCTTCAAGTAAGGGCGCTCTCGGCAGCTACCCATCAGGTGAGGGCGCTGCACGGTCGATAGGAGGGCGATGGATGCTTCGGCCTATGCGTTCGCCCACGGCGTACGCCAGACCCGTACGACGCTGCGTGCGTGGCAGCGGGCCCCTGGGGTCGTGCTCGGACGCTGGGTCGCCGGCTCCGCGCTGGCCGCCACCTGCCTGCTGTGCGCCGTGTGGATCGTCGCGTCGCTGTTTGCCGGCTACCAGCAGATCCTCGACCTGGAACCACCGTTCGCGGTAGGTGACGGCGGCGATGTGCTCAGCATCCTGCGGCGCAACATGCTTGTGCTCGCACTGCATGCGATGGCCTGCGTCGCGGGGTTCATCGCGGGCAGCTCGCTGCCACTGCAGGCGAAACACCACCACGGCGTTTCGCGCTGGGTCCACGAACACGGCGGGAGGATCGCGATTGGCTTCGTAATTGCCGCCACGACCTTCTCACTGAGCGCGCAGGCTTACGTGTTGGGGCACACGCTCGCCGGCGTGTCTGGCTTCCTGCGAGTTTCGCCCGGCCTGCTGCTGTTGGGCGTGCTTCCCCATGCGATCCTCGAGCTGATCGCGCTGTTCCTGCCGCTGGCCGCGTGGATCATCGCGAGCCGGCGTGGGGAGTGGGAGCAGCTGCTGGCCGCCACGGTTGTGACCGTCGCGATGGCCGTACCTATGCTCGTCATCGCAGCCTTGATCGAGGTCTACGTCTCGCCGCATCTGTTCACGACACTGACAGGTATCCATCCGCCGATCGTGCGTAATTCTGATGGTTGGATCGTTACGATCCGCTGAGTGCCTACCGCTGTTTGCTGTCTTGGATGGGCTACTACACTTTGTATAGTGAGTCGATAAGAACGCGATCAAGGAGACCCCATGGCAGGCACTCTGAACGAAGTCACAGACACCAACTTCCAGGCCGAGGTGATCGAGTCGGAGGGTCCCGTGCTCGTCGACTTCTGGGCGCCCTGGTGCGGTCCCTGCCGTGTGGTGGCCCCGGTACTAGAGGAGATTGCCTCCGAGCGCCCGGACCTGCGGATCGTGAAGCTGAACATCGACGAGAACCAGCAGACGGCAGCCAACTTCCAGGTGCTCTCGATCCCGACGATGATCCTGTTCAAGGGTGGCCAGCCGGTCAAGACGGTTATCGGCGCCTATCCAAAGAAAAAGCTCGAGGCGGAGCTGGAGCCTGCCCTTACCGCAGCTTGAGGTGCAGCCTCAGCCGAGTTTGACGCGGCGCAGGGCGATCGCGAGTGCGAGGCTGTCGATCTCGGTCTGCTCCGAGTAGTCCATCGCGATGGTGTTCGCGCCGGCGCCGTCTCCCAACTCCAGCTCGACCGCGAGCGTCTCCCCGACGAGGTAGTCGCGATGGGCCTCGGCGGCGGCGACCAACACAGGGTCGCCGGTGAGGCGCAGGGCGATCCGGTCCTCTACCTCCAGGCCGGCGCTCTTGCGCGCGTTCTGCACAGCGTGGACGATCTCGCGCGCATACCCCTCCTCGCGTAGGTCGTCGTCGATCGTGAGGTCGAGGGCCACCGCGTGGGCGCCCTCGCGCTCGACGCTGTAGCCCTCGGGCGCCTTCATCGTGAGGATCACGTCCTCGCTCGACAGCGTGTGCTCGCGTCCGGCGACCGCGATCCCGATCCCGCCGCCGCCGTCGCGCACCGCCGCCGCGACTCGCGCCGGGTCGAGCGCGGCGATCGCCTCGGCGGCTTGGGGCATGTCCTTGCCAAACAGCGGCCCGAGCGTGCGGTAGTTGGCCTTCACCTCGTACTCGCTCAACTCCTCGGCGGCCGCGACAAAGCGCATCCGCCTGACGTTCAGCTCCTCGCGGACGATGTCCGCCAGCCGTTCGATCGCCGCGCGCTCGCGCTCGTCGGCCACCACTACCGCCTCACCCAGCGGCTGGCGCACCTTGATCTTGGCCTTGCCGCGCGCCCCCAGACCGAGCCGCACCGTCTCACGCGCGAGCGCCATCGCCTGCTCCAGGCCCTCGTCGCGCGCAGGCAGCGCGTCGGCCACGGGGAAGTCGCACAGGTGCACGCTCTCGAGCGTGCCGTCGAGGTTGTCGTAGATCTCATCGGCGATGAACGGGCAGAACGGGGCCAGCAGCTTTGCCACAGTCAGCAGGCAGGTACGTAATGTTCCGAACGCGGCGGGGTCACCGTCCCAGAAGCGCCGTCGCGAGCGGCGGACGTACCAGTTCGACAGCTCGTCCACCAAGCCCGCGATCGCTCGTCCGGCGGAAGTGGCGTCATAGGCGTCCAGCCGCTCGGCCACGAACTGGGCCGTGCCCGCGGTACGCGACAGCGCCCAGCGGTCGAGATCGTCAGTCGCTCCCGACCCCGCCGCTCCCGTCTGCTCCGGCGCGCCGGTGAGCACAGTCGCGTTGGCCTGCGCATAGAGGGTGTAGAAGAAGTAGGTGCTCCACAGCTGCTTGAGAAACAGCCGTACGCCCTCGCCGATCGTCTCCTCGGAGAAGCGATAGCCGTCCCACGGCTGCTTTGAGGTGAAGAAGTACCACCTGAAAGCATCTGCCCCGTAGGTGTCGAGCACCTGCCACGGCTCGACCGCGTTGCCTTTGGACTTGGACATCTTCTGGCCCTCCTCGTCGAGGATCAGGCCCAGACACACCACGTTGCGATACGGCGCCTGCCCGTCGAAAGGCGCCTGCTTGCTCAGTAGCGTTGCCACAGCGAGCAGCGAGTAGAACCAGCCGCGCGTCTGATCTTGAGCCTCGCAGATGAAGTCCGCCGGGAAAGAGCTCTCGAAACCGCCGTCCTTGGCGAACGGGTGATGGTGCTGGGCGAACGGCATCGAGCCCGAGTCAAACCACACGTCGATCACCTCGGGAACACGCCACATCTCCTGATCGCATCCCTCGTGTGGGCACGGGAAGGAGATCTCGTCGACGTAGGGTCGGTGGTGATCCTCGAGCTCGCGCCCCGAGCGCTCGGCGAGCTCGGCGTAGGAGCCGATCACATGGATGTGTCCGCTCCCACAGCGCCACACCGGCAGCGGCGTGCCCCAGTAGCGCTCGCGGGAAAGCGCCCAGTCGACATTGTTCTTCAGCCAGTCGCCGAAGCGTCCCCGCTTGACGCCCGGCGGATGCCAGTTCACCGTCTCGTTCGCCGCCAGCAGCTCCTCGCGCAGCTTCGAGGTCGCGATGTACCACGAGGGTTTCGCGTAGTAGATCAGCGCGTTGCCCGAGCGCCAGCAGTGCGGGTAGGAGTGCTCGTAGTCCTGAACCTTCAGCAGCAGCCCGCGCTCGCGCAGGTCCTCGATCAGCTCCTCCGTCACGTCGGCGTCCTTGACGCCACGACCCTCGTAGGACTTGCCCGCGTGGTTGCGCACGCGCGCGTCGAACGTCCCGTCAGGGCGCACAGGGTTGTAGAGGCTGCCAGCGATCGTCGGATCGAACGGAACTCGCTCAGAGGCCGCGGCGGCGCGGTAGTCATCCTCGCCGAAGGCCGGCGCGAGATGCACGATGCCCGTGCCGTCCTCAGTCGTCACAAAGTCATCGGTGAGGATCGGCGCTCCGCCAGGCGCACGGTCGGTCATCGCAAAGATCGGGCTCTCGTAGGCGCTGTAGCGCTCGGCCAACTCGGCGCCTGTCATCCGCTCCAATACGTTCGCGTCATCGCCCAGCACCGCCGCCACGCGCGCCTCGGCCAGCAGGTAGCGTTCCCCGCCGGAGCTGACGAGCGCGTACTGCGCCGTGGGGGAGACCGCAACCGCGACGTTGCCCGGCAGCGTCCACGGCGTCGTCGTCCACACGAGTAGCTTCTCCTCGCCGGATGGGTGGGCTCCTGTTACCGGCAGCTTCAGGTAGACGCTCGGGTCGACCACGTCGCGGTAGCCGAGCGCGACCTCGTGTGAGGAGAGCGTCGTCTCACAGCGCGGGCAGTACGGTACGACCTTGTTGCCCTCATAGAGCAGACCGCGCCGGTCGATCTGCGCGAGCGCCCACCACACCGACTCGATGTAGCTCTCATCGAGCGTGCGATAGGCGTGCTCAAGGTCGAGCCAGAAGCCGATCCGCTCCGTCAGCCGATTCCACTCCGCGAGGTACGTGAAGACCGACTCGCGGCACTTGGCGTTGAACTCGGCGATCCCGTACTCCTCAATCTCCGCCTTGTGATGGATGCCCAGCTCCTGTTCGACCGCGATCTCGACCGGCAGCCCGTGGCAGTCCCAGCCGCCCTTACGCTCCACGCGATAGCCGCGCATCGTTTGAAAGCGCGGGTAGATGTCCTTGAAGACCCGCGAGAGCACGTGGTGGGAGCCGGGCGGGCCGTTGGCGGTAGGAGGCCCCTCGTAGAAAACCCACTGCTTCGCGTCCTCGCGCAGGCGCAGCGACTCCGCGAACACATCCCGCTCGCGCCAGCGCTCCAAGATCTGGAGCTCGAGCTCCGGCAGCTCTTGGTGAGCGTCGACCGCGCGGTGTGGGATCAGAGGATGTCGATCAGGGGCCATCACAGGGCGGCCCATTGTAGGTGCGGCCCGGAGACCTAATCCTCTAGGCCGCACGCTCTGATCGGTATAGGTCCTACGTGTGTGGTTCTATGCGGGTGAGGCGGCAACGAGCGGGCGCAGCGGCACGACACCCGTCAAACGCTCGCGCAGCGCCTCGGCGGCGGCAATGGGGCTTGCGCCTAGGTGCCGGGTTGTGCTCGCGCCCGTGTCGGGCAGCGCGCCGCGGTAGTCGAGCACCTCGACGCCAGGCTCGGCCTGCCTGGCGGCGTAGACGAGCTTGCCGAGCGCGTCGAGCGCGGCGCCGCGGCCAGCGAGGACGACGGCGTTCGGGCGCAATGCGCGCAGCGCGCCACCGATACGGGCATCCTCGAGGTCGACGGGCAGGCAGAGCACGCGCAGGCCGGTGCGCCGTAGGAGCAACTCGAGCGCCTGGATGTACAACGAGTCGATGTCGGCCGGTCGCGAGAGGTCGAAGATCAGCACGCCCTCCGCGCGCGTGGCCGGCGGCGCGACGCGCTGGGCGGCGGCCAGCCAGCCTGTGGAGTAGCGCCAGGCGAAGCGGTACTCGGGCGAGCCATCTTCGAGCGCCTCAACACCTGGCAGGAGCACGGACTCGACCGTGCGCTCGACCGAGCGGACGGCGAGGCTTTCCTCGAGCAGACGGTCGGCTTGGTCATCTCGGAACGCGACGTACGCGCTGCGCAGCCGCGCCGGTGAGGAGGGTCCCTCACCACGCTCGCGGGCGATCGAGATTGCCGAGGAGATGTCGTGCGTCTCGGAGAAGGACTGCCGCAACGCTTCGATCTCGGTCAGCTCGAACTGCCGGTGTCCGCCCTCGGTGCGCTGCGGCATCGGATAGCCGAAGCGGCGCTCCCAGCCGCGCAGGGTGCTCGAGCTGACGCCCAGCATTGCGGCGGCGGCGTTTGTGCGGATCGCGGACATGCAGAGATGTTCAGGTTTGACGTCCACCGGGGCAACCCGCGCAACGGGGGGTGCATACCGGCAGGCGCGTTGCAGGCGCAGGAGTGCCGAGCGGGCCCTCGACGGCGCGGCCTACGATGAGTGGATGGTCCCTCCTCGCACCCGGATATGAGGCTGCGTCTCTACCACCACCCAGACGGCGCGCGCGTCGCCTACCGCGAGTTCGGCGCTGGGCCGCCGCTCGCGCTGCTGCACTCGGCGATGCTCTCCCACAAGGAGTTCGAACCGGCCGTCGAGCAGCTCTCAGACCGCTTCCGCGTGGTGCTCCCCGACCTGCCGCTGCACGGAGACTCCGAGGATCGCCCGCGCCATCCTTATACGCTCGACTGGTTCGCCGATGTGATGTCCGGGTTCGCCGCGGATGTGCTCGGCCCCCGGCCCCTGATCGGCGGCCACGACGCCGGCGCGGAGATCCTGCTGCACGCGATCGCTCGTGGCAGTCTCGAGCCCAAGCGGCTCGTGTTGATGGGAAGTCGTCTGCACGCGCCGCCGCAGAACGCACGACTGCGCACTGCCTGGCGTCTGGCCGCCGGCGCCGGCGCCGTCCCCGGTCTGGACCGCCTGCTCACCCACTGCGCTCATGCCGCCTTCACCCCCGAGCGTGGCCTGCGCCTGACCGCGCGTGCGGACCCCGCCGCGCGCGACCTCCTGCGCCACGCCTTCGCCGACGTCCCCGGCAACCCAAACCTCGCGCGCTCCTGGGCGCGCTGCGCGCGCGCTTGGCCGCGTGGTGCGCAGACCCAGTTGCTCGATCTGTACCCGCGCCTTTCGATGCCCGTGCTCTTGCTGTGGGCCGACCGTGACCGCCAGCACCCGCTCGCGGCCGCCGAAGAGACGCTGGCTTTGCTGCCGGACGGCCAGCTGCGTGTACTCGAAAGCACGGGTTTCCTGATGGCCTACGACGACCCGGTCGGGCTGGCGCGGGAGCTGGCCGCTTTCTGCGGGTAGGGTTCTGCGGGCGGGCGGGGCCCAATAAAACCAAGGAGAGCCGATGCCGGAGAAGCAGCTGTGGGGCGGAGAGACAATCAAGGCAGTTGACAACTTTCCGATCTCGGGCGAGACCGTTCCCGTGTCGGTCGTGCGCTGGCTCGCCCGGGTGAAGGGCGCCGCCGCGCTCGTCAACGGCGAACTCGGGCTGCTCGACAAACGCCGCGCCGCGAGCATCGCCAAAGGCGCCGCCGAGATCGCTGCCGGCAAGCACGATTCGCAGTTCCCGATCGATGTCTTCCAGACCGGCTCGGGCACATCGACGAACACGAACGCCAACGAGGTGATCGCCGCGCTCGCCGGCTCCAGCGTGCATCCAAACGACCACGTCAACATGGGTCAGTCCTCCAATGACGTGTTTCCCTCGGCTGTCCACCTCGCGGCGCTCGACGTCGCCCAGAACGAGCTGCTGCCTGCGCTGCGCCAGCTGGAGCGCTCGCTTGCGAAGAAGTCGAAGAGCTTTCAGAACGTCGTCAAGTCAGGGCGCACTCACCTGATGGACGCCGTCCCAGTCACGCTCGGGCAGGAGTTCGGTGGCTACGCCGCGCAGATCGCGCTCGGCCAGGAGCGTGTGCGGTCCGCCTTGGAGCACGTCGGGCAGATCCCGCTCGGGGGCACCGCCACTGGCACCGGGCTGAACACCCACCCCAAATTCGCGGAGAAGGTCCGTGCACGGCTGAAGAAGGAATCCGGCTTGCGCCAGATCGCCGCGCCGCTGGATCGCTTCGAGGCCCAAGCCAGCCGCGACGCGCTCGTCGAGCTCTCCGGCGCGCTGAAGGTCGTGGCAGTGTCCTTGAGTAAGATCGCCGGCGATCTCGCGCTGATGGGCTCCGGCCCGCGCGCCGGGATCGGCGAGATCCGCCTGCCCGAGTTGCAGAAGGGTTCCTCGATCATGCCCGGCAAGATCAACCCCGTGATCCCCGAGGTCGTGCTCCAGGTCTCAGCCCAGGTGATCGGCAACGACACCGCGATCACCGTCGGTGGGATGCAGGGCCAGTTCGAGCTGAACGTGCGCATCCCCCTGCTCGCGCGCAACCTGCTCCAGTCTCTGCACCTGTTGGCGAGCACCTCACGCGTGTTTGCGGAGAAGTGTGTCGACGGAATCGAGGTCAACAAGGCCGGCTGTGAGGCCTCCGCGGCGGCGACGCTCGCCGCCGCGACCGCTTTGAACTCGGCGATCGGCTACGACAAGGGGACGACGATCGTCAAGCGGGCCACCGACTCTGGCCGTCCATTGCGTGAGATCGCCCTCGAGGAGGGGGTCGACGCGAAGCTCTATGACGCGACGATCGACCTGCGCAAGATCGCGCGGGGGAACCAGGTGTAAGGGTCAAGGGGTATCCGGAGGAGGACCTGTCCCTCTACTGCTAAAGATCGCTCGGGGAAATCAGTAGGGCGTGACGCTCGCGCAACGTCCGCCATGGAGGCGGTCGACGGTCATTTCCGGGCCTGGGCGGTGGAAGGCGAGCGGGTAGTAGTCGAACGTCCAGTCGAAATTGAAGGCCACGTCGTCTTTCCCAGCAGAGTTGTAGGGCGAGACGCGGTAGACGACCTCTCCTTGCCTGGCCAGTTCCCGGTAGTAGGCGATCGCGTCGGGCACGAGTTGAGGATCGGCGGACGCCCGGCCCGACTGGGTGTAGCCGCTCACCACCCAGCAGTAGCCGTGTTGCTCGTAGTAGGAGACCAGCGCCGGGCCGAGCGTGCGCTCGTAATCTTCCAGTTCGACCGTCCCGTTCGCCGTTTCGGGCTTACCGGTCGCGGGGTTCAGCACCATCCGTAACGCCGGGAACTTCACCCAGCGCTCCTGAGCGGTCCCGCCTCCGCCGGTTTCATCCAGCCATGCGTTCGGGACCACCGGCTCGAGGACGATCTTCGCGCCCGCGGGGATGTGCTCGACCATCCACGCGCGCGTGAGGTTGCGCGTGTCGGGGCGCGAGAGCACGAGGCCAGAATGGATGCTGTACACGACCCCCTGCACGACCAGCGCGATCATCGCCAGCGCGACGAAGGCCTTGCGCAGTCGGGGTGCGCGCCGCGCACCCCGACTCGCCAGCTCGAGCGCGAAGCTTGCCGCCAGTAGGCAGGCGATCGGGAAGATTGGCAACAGCCAGCGGCCGAAGTAGCGGCCCTGCAGACTGAGGAACAGCAGATACAGCACGGCGACCGGCACGAGTACCCAGCCGACCCGCTGGTCTCTCCGCCAGATCGTCACCGCCCCGCCAAACGCCGCCAGTGCGGGAACCCATCCGAGCCCCCACGTGAACGACCACAGGTAGTAGACGAAGCTGCCCCGCGCCGGGCCGCCGATCCAGGAGGCCTTCGACATTTCCGTGTAGTGCGACTGAAGTTCCAGTTCCGCGCGGAAGGCGTGGAAGTCGAGCAGCGAATAGGGGTTTGCGATCAGGTACGCCGCCAGCGCCGCCACCAGCGCGAGGGACGTGCCGATCGCCACATCCTGTTGGTGCTCGCGTGCCCCGTCGCGGTACTGCGCCACGGCTGCGCCGAGCAGCGGCAGGATCATCACCCCCGCCGTGTACTTCGTCGCCGCGGCAAGGCCCAGGCCGACCCCGGCGAGCAGGTAGTCGACCAGCCGCCCCCGGCGCAGAACGCCGGCGGTGCCGAGCAGCGAGAGCGTCAGCGGCGCCAGCGTCGGCGCGTCGTTGAGCGCAAGATGGCCGTAAAAAACCGGTAAGAAGGCAACCGCCATCACGGTGCTCGCAAGCAGCCCCACCGCACGATCGAACAGGCGCGCGCCCACCAGGTAGAGCAGCCACACCGAGGTCGTCCCGAGCAGGGCCACCGCCACCCTCGCCAGCAGGAAGAAGCGCTCGGGGTGCAGCGCGAACTCGTGCGCGATCGACGTGTGCGAGCTCGATCCAAGGAGGCCGAACCAGACGCCGAAGACGACGTGCAGAAGGTACGTCAGTGCAGGAGGATTGACGAAGTAGCGGGGGTTCAGGCCGTGGTCGAACATCCTCACCGCCTCGGGCACGAAGTGTCCGTACTCGTCCACGTCGTACACGTACGGCAACCCCTGCTTGATGCCCCACAGCCGCAGGGCGAAGGCCACCGCGAGCACGACCGACAGCGGACCCCAGTAGCGCCATCGCCCGTTGTGCATCGCCGGCATCCTATGTGGCCCGGCGACCAGCCGGGGCAACGCAACTTTCGGACATGTAGGCTGTTTCGTGGCCGTGCTCACGACCCTACGCCTACGCCTCCTCGCCGTCGTCGCCCTGCTCGTTTGTGGCCTGTCGCTCGCGTTGAGCGCCACCGTCAGCGTCGGAACGGCGATCTCCGCCGGCTCGACGCACCAGGTCAAGGCCCACGCGGCTGCTTCGTTTCAGGCAGGTATCGCGGACGAGGGGACCGAGATGTTTTCCGACCCGCTTTGGCGGCAGCTGCACACCCACATCACCCGCTACATCGCCCCCTACGACGCCGCCGTCCACGGCTACTCGCTGACGAAGGCGAGGCAGTGGATCGTGGCCGCCGAAGCCCAGCATCAGCAGATCCTGGTGGCTTTCTATCACTCCGAGTACACGCCCACGCGCATGCCTAGCATCAAGACCTATGAACAGGACACGAAGAAATTCATGCAGGCGTTCCCGAACGTCCACCAATACCAGCCGTGGAACGAGACCAACCGGGGCAACGTCCGCTACAGCTACGAGAAGTTCGACAGCCCCACGGCGGTCGAATCAGCGAAGTACTACCAGGCGCTCAGGCACGTATGCCCACATTGCACGATCCTTGGACTCGACATCCTCGACCAAAACCAGGTCGGCCCCACCCTCACCTACATCTCTGAATTCAAAGCCGAGCTGCGTCATCTGCGCGTACCGACGCCCACGCTCTGGGGGCTACACAACTACTCGGACACCAACCGCTTCTCCAGTGAACGCACCCGCGCGATCCTCGTGGCGGTGCCAGGGGACGTCTGGCTGACCGAGACCGGCGGGATCGTGAAATTCGGTGGCGCCTTCCCCAACTACCACGGTTCGGGTCTCGCGCGCGCGGCGAAAGCGCTCGGCTACATGTTTGCGATCGCCTCCAACTACTCACGCATAAAGCGCCTGTACATCTACGACTGGACTGGCGGCACCTCCTCGACGATCTTCGACTCTGGACTGACCGACGCCCATCACCGGCCGCGACCGGGCTACGTGATCGTGTGCGCGCACCTGCACGCCGCGCATTGCAAGGTGAAGGTCAGCTCGCAGTGAGGCGGTGAGTGCCTCCGAGGTGCGCCTCGGAAGATCCTCAGTGGCCGGCGCAACTTCCCCTGCGTTAGGGTGTCTCAGCCTACGGCGTTCCCTACGGCGCTCCGGTGTGCCCGCCTTTTGCATGGCTGGCGTCTGCTCCTCCGCGAGCACCTCTACGCTCCGCTCCCGTCCCGCAAGCAAGCAACGACCGAATCGAGGGCCAATGTCGCGTATCCGCATACTTCCCTGTGCACTACTCGCCTGCTCGGTGCTCGCGTTCGGCACGATCGGCGCGAGTCGGGCGCTGGCCTCTTCAAGCCAGAGGCTCTACTTCGAGGCACCGACGGACCTGCTGAACCCGAGCACTCGTCCCGGGGCGCTTGTACAGCTGCAGACGCTCGGGGTGAACGCCCTGCGCGTGGAGCTCAGCTGGTATGAAGTCGCGCCCGACCCCACGAGCGCCACGAAGCCGAGCTTCGACGCGACCAACCCGGCGAGCTACAACTGGGGCCAGTACGACATCTTGCTCGCCGAAGCCCAGCGGCTGGGCTGGCAGGTGCTCCTGACCGTGACCGCGCCGGCGCCCAGCTGGGCGACCGCGAACCACAAAGCTCCCTACACCTACCGGCCCGACCCCCTCGACTTTCAGGAATTCATGACCGCGGTGGCGCGCCACTACGGCTCGGAGGTCTCGCTCTACTCGATCTGGAATGAGCCCAACGAGGCCGCCTATCTGATGCCACAGTGGAGCTCCAGCGGCAAGCCCGTCTCGGGTTACATCTATCGCGGCCTCTACCAAGCCGGCTACGCGGGGCTACAGGCGGCCGGAATCGCACATCCACGGGTACTGTTCGGCGAGACGGCACCTGCCGGCTACGACACCGTCACGAGCCTCCTGCGGAGCGAAAAAGCAAAAGCGCTGACTCATCCCGTCGCGCCGCTGGCGTTTATGCGCGAAGCGCTGTGCCTGAACGCGAAGTACAAGAAAGCCGGCACCTGCGGCGAGCTGCAGATGAGCGGCTACGCCCATCACGCCTACTTCCCCGCGGCCGGTCCCCACTATGTCTGGAAGCAGAAGGACAGCGTGACGATCGCCTCGATCTCGCGGCTGTCAAACGCGCTGAACCTGGCCGCGCGGGCGCACGCGATCCCGGGAGGGGTGCCGATCTACCTGACTGAGTTCGGGGTGCAGAGTAAGCCGAACAAGTACGAAGGCGTGTCGGCCGCAAAGCAGGCCGAATACGATGCGATCGCCGAGCAAATGGCTTACTCCAACCCGCGCGTGGCTGCGTTCTCGCAGTACCTGCTCAAGGACGACCCGCTCAGCGGGCGTCTAACGCTCAGCACGATCGGCGGCTTCGTCGGCTTTCAGACCGGCCTGGAGTACGTCAACGGCACGCGCAAGCCGCTCTACTATGGCTTCCCGGTGCCGCTGACGGTCACCAAGCGGGGGCACGGCTTCTCGCTGTGGGGCCTCGTGCGACCCACCACGAAGTCCACGAAGGTGACGGTGCTCGTCAAGCTGAAGGGCGCCCACAGCTACCGCACGTTGAAGATAGTCACGACCAACGGCGCGGGCTACTGGGCCTTGCACTCCTCCGCCAAGGGAGTTGATTGGCGCGTGCGCTGGATCAGCCCCGCCGGCGTGAAGTACGAAGGCCCCCCGATCCGCGCCTATTGATGTCTGCCCGAAGGCTCCTCAGATTACCTGCCAGGACTGCTGAGGGGGCATCTCGAGTTTTCGGATAGCTTCTAACCCATGAGCGGGCCCCAGCTCAGCGTGCTGATGCCGGCATACAACGAGGCTGCCACGATCGGCGACGTGTTGGGGGCGCTGAAAGCGCTTGAGTACGAGCTGGAGATCATCGTCGTGGACGATGGCTCAGATGACCAGACCGCCGCGATCGTGACGGCGGCTGAGGGCAGAGATGAACGGATCACGCTGGTGGCTCACGAGCGCAGGCGGGGCAAGGGAGCAGCCGTGCGCACGGCGCTTGCGCGCTGCACCGGCACGGTGGTCATCATCCAGGACGCCGACGCCGAGTATGACCCGTCCGACATTCCCCGGCTGGTCAATCTGATCCTCGCCGGCACCGCAGATGCCGTCTATGGCAGCCGGCTGCGGGGCGGCCAGCCCCAGCGCGCGCACCTGTTTTGGCACTACGCCGGCAACCGGCTGCTCAGCATGCTGACGGGGATCCTGTTCAACACCACACTGTCGGACATGGAGGTTGGTTACAAGGCCATCCGTGGCGACATCGCCCGCGGCCTGACGCTCGTCTCCGAGGACTTCCGCATCGAGCCGGAGATCACCGCCCGCATCCTTTCGATGCCCGATCTGCGTATCTATGAGGTGCCGATCGCCTACTACGGCCGCACGTTCGCCGAAGGCAAGAAGATCACCTGGAGAGATGGACTGCGCGCGGTGTGGGCGCTATGGCGCTTTCGTGTGGTCACGTGGCGAGAGTCAGCTTGAAAGTCCCGCGGCGATCACGGCTGCTGATCAACGTGGTGACGGTTGTGGTCACCGTGTTCTTCTCCTACATAGCTCTTAGCGGCATCAAACTGGGGCAGGCATGGCATGCGCTGCGCACGAGCGACTATTTGTGGCTGATCCCGGCGCTCGTCGCCTTCGGGCTGGGGAACGTGGCCCGTGGGCTGCGCTGGCGCTCGCTGTTCGCCTCCGGCCGCCGGCCCCCAAGGGTGGTTGTTTTGAACGCGATGATGGTTGGCTACTTCTACAACAGCATCCTGCCCGCGCGCGCGGGAGAAGCGGCCCGCGTGCTGGTGCTCAAGCAGCGCAGCTCCGCTCCCGCGGTGGAGATCGTCGGGACCGTCGTGCTCGAGCGGCTGTACGACGTGGTTGTGATTCTGGTGATCTTCTTCGCCGCCGAGCCGTGGCTGCCCCACGTGAGCTGGTTCGGGGCCGCGGCGCTCGCCGCGATCGTGCTGGCGGGGCTGATCGCCACCGCCGCGACGGTGCTGGCGGTATATGGCGATCGTTCGTTGCGCCTACTGTTACGTCCACTGAAGAGGTTTGCGTGGTTCTCAGGCACTCGGCTGGATCGAACAGTCGATGAGCTGACGCACGGCCTCAGCGGCCTGCGCCACGGGACGGTGGCGCTTGAGGCTTTTCTGTGGACCGTTCTTGCTTGGATGCTCTCGGCGCTGTGCGCCTATATCGTGACCTTGTCCTTTCACTTGCATCTGTCGTTCGCCTGCGGGGTGCTCGTCGTCGTCGCGGTCGGGCTCGGCATGATCCTGCCCTCGCCGCCGGGTGCCGTCGGCGTGTTCGAGGGGGCGGCGCTGATCGCGCTGAAGGCCTTCCGCGTGCCCCACTCCTCGGCGCTGCCGTATGCGCTCGTGCTGCACGCGGTGAACTTCATCCCGTTCGTGCTCGTCGGCGCGGTGCTGCTGCACTACAACGCCCGCCGTCCCGGTCCGGGACGTGCCTGGCGTTTGGAGCAACCCGATGTCGCCGGCTAGAAAGTCGCCGGTGTCGCCGTCTGAAGCTGACGGTGGAGAGCTTTCGCGACGACGAGCAGCGCGGGTCGCGCGACGCCGCTCGCACTGACGAGCCCCGCGTCCCAGGTCGACTTCTTCGCGGTCTGGGGAGTCCCAGGTGAGCGCCAATGGTAGTAGTAGACGCGCGTGATCCGCGGGCTGATCGCGGCGAGCTTGAAGATGTTCTTGGCGACTTTGGCCGCGTAGGCGACGCCGTGGTAGATCAGCTTGCCGTGGAAGCGCCACCAGACGATGCCGCCGACCTCGCTGAACCAGACCTGGCCGTGGACGTAGGACAGGAGCCGGCGGATCGCGCGCGAGTTGTCCGTGGAGACGCTGATGTAGGGGTTCAGCGGCCAGATCTTGGGATAGGGGTGGGCGCTGCGCAGGAACTGGCTGATCCAGCGCTCGATGTCGCCGTCGGCGTCGAGCGTGTCCGGTGCTGTGACCATGCAGCCGGAGCAGTGGGAGGCGATCGCGTTGTAGTACTGGGCAGCGAGCTTGGGATGGCGCGCGGTCGGCTGCCCCGCGTGCGTGGCCTCGTTCCAGGGACAGAACTCGCTGACCCAAGGGAAAAGCGCACGGAAGCGCAGGAAGTCCTTCAGGAATTGCGCCTGGGTCGGCGCGCGGTCATTGCCGTCGGCGTGCTGGAAGGTGATCAGCGGCGTGATCCCGGCGCGCCTGACGGCGGCCAGCCAGGCGCTCACGGCCGCAAGATCGCGCGGGACCGCCACCACGTTCCAGGGCACGACATCACGCGCGTTGCGGACCCCGAGCTCGGCGACCCGTGGATCTGAGAACGTCGCCGGTTCGTAGTCGGCAAGCCCGAACTGGAAGCCGGCGACTGCCGAGACCCCTGCCCCCGCGGCCGAAACCGCCCCGGCCGCCGCAGCCGGTGCACCCGACGCCGACCCCACCCCCGCAGCCGCCCCCGCCGCCATCGAGCCTAAGCCGCCCAGCGCGAGACAGGCCAGCACGACGCCGAGCGCCGCCTGCTTGGTGGGCCGAAGCATGACTATGCCTTCAACAACGGCGCGGCGCGTTCGGAGCGGCGTCCCTCCACCCGCTTGCTCGCGGATGCCCGCTCGCTTGCGCCCGGATCGCCGCCCCCACCGTCGCCCTCAACCGCGCCGAGCATCCGCTCCAGCAACAGGCGCGCGCCCGTCTTGGAGAGCGGTTCGTTGAGGTTGCCGCACTTCGGTGACTGGATGCACGAAGGGCAGCCAGTGGCGCAGGGGCACTCGGAGATCAGGCGGTGCGCGTCATTGCAGAGCTCCTCGAAGCGCGTGAAGGCGGTGCGTGTGATGCCGATGCCGCCGGGGTGCCCGTCGTAGATGAAGATCGTGGCGCCGCCGGTTTGCGGGTGCAGGTTGGTGGACAGTCCGCCGATGTCCCAGCGGTCGCACATCGCGATCAGCGGCAGCACGGCGATCTGCGCGTGCTCGGTCGCGTGCAGCGCGCCGAGCAGCGCCTCTAGGGGGATCGCGTCACCCAGCCCCAGCTCGGCGGAGTGCAGCTCGAACCACAGTGCCTGCGTGGAGAAGCTCGTGGGTGGCAGATCGAGCCCCACGAGGTCGAGAAACGCGTTGTCCGCCGCACGCTTGCGCTGGTAGGCGAGCACGGTGTCGGTGACGGCAACCTCGCCGAAGCTGAGGGTCACCCCGAGCGTCTCGCGGCGGTCGAGCAGGCGCTCGATGGTGGTGTCGGTCTCGCGCTTGGGCTGCGTGTACCAATCGCCGTCAAATGGCGCGACGAGTGCGCGGCGGTGTTGCAGGTCGAGCTCGCGCACCTCGTAGGAGCGCCCGAGGTGCAGGTAGATCGCGCCCTCGTGCACGGTCGAATGGGCGCGAGCGGCCTCCGTCGAGCCGAGCAGCTCGCCGGAGGCGACGTCGATGATCGCAAAGCTCTCAGGGGAGGCCGAGCGCAGCGAGACCTCCGCCGCGGGGTATCCGCTGGGGTGGCGGGGAACGTAGGTGTCCGGTGCGCTCCCCCGGCGATGGCGCAGCTCACCGGCGCTGAGCAAGACCTCGGCGTGAGCCTCCCAGCGCGACCCGAGGAACTCGGCGTCCTCGCTCGACAGAGGCCCCTCGTGCGCGGCGCAGAGCAGGTGCCGGCGGAAGATCTCCGGGCTCTCGTGGTCGAGGATCGCGGCCTCGACGGGACGCTCCAAGAAATCGTCGGGATGGCGGCAGAAAAACTGGTCGAGCGCGTCCTCGCCCGCGACGTACACCGCCAGACCCCGCCCGCGCCGCCCGGCCCGGCCCCACATCTGGCGCAGCGAGGCGACGGTCCCGGGGAAGGTGACGACCACGGCGGCGTCGAGCTCGCCGATGTCGATGCCGAGCTCCAGGGCGTCGGTCGTGATCACCGCGCGCAGCTCGCCGCGGACCAGGCGGCCCTCGAGCTCGCGACGCTGCTGGGAGGTGTAGCCGGCGCGGTAGGGGACCACGAGCTTGGCAAGCTCGGGGTCGGAGTTCGGTCGGTCGGCTCCCTCCAAATCGGCGACGAGCAGCTTGTGCAGCACCTCGACGCCCTTGCGTGACTTCATGAAGCAGATCAGCCGCGCGCCGTCGCGCACGAGCCGCGCGAGCAGCTCAGCTGCCTCCGCGAGCGCCGAGCGGCGCTTGCCCAGCGCCTCGTCGGTCAGCGGCGGATTCCAGATCGCGATCTGCCGGCCAGGCGCCGGCGAGCCGTCCGCGTCGATCAGGCTGACGTCCTCCAGGCCCGTGAGGCGCTCGGCCAGCTCGATCGGGTTGGCGATCGTGGCCGAGGTGAGCAGGAAGCGCGGGGTCGTGCCGTAGGCCGCCGCGATCCGGCGCAGCCTGCGCAGAACGTTCGCTACGTGCGAGCCGAACACGCCGCGGTAGACGTGGGCCTCGTCGACTACGACAATCGCGAGGTTCGCGAACAGTTCGGCCCAGGCGGCGTGGTTGGGCAGGATGCCGACGTGGAGCATGTCGGGGTTGGTGAGCACGATGTTCGCCCGCCGGCGGATGTCCGCGCGCGCCTCGCGCGGCGTGTCGCCGTCATAGATCGCCGGGCGGACTCGCTTGGTGAGACCGAAGGCCGAGAGCGCGCGGGCCTGGTCCTGGGCGAGCGCCTTCGTTGGGTACAGATAGAGCGCGCGCGCTTTGGTGTCGCGGCAGAGCACGTCGAGCGTGGGTAGGTTGAAGCACATCGACTTGCCCGAGGCGGTGCCGGTGGTGACGATCGTCGGGCCGTCCCACGAGGAGTAGATCGCCTCCGCTTGGTGGGAGTAGAGGCGCTCGACCGCCATCCGCTCGAGCGCCGCGAGCACCTCTGGATGCAACTCCGCAGGCGGCTCCACGAGCTTGGCTCGGCCAGGTCCTTCGCGCGCCTCGCGCACGAGCCGTCCATCCTCGCGCGCCTCGTCCAGCAGCGCGCTCCAGGGCTCGATCGTGCGTTGCAGGGCCACCGCTTGCGATAGTAGAGGCGATGGACTACGCCGACATTGATCACCGCGAAGAAGGCGGCAACGACCGTGTTTCCCCGGTGCGGACGCGCGCTCTGTACCTCGACCTCGACGGCACGCTGCTCGGGAGGGGCGCTTCGCTGCTGCGCGATGGTGAGGGCAACGTGTCGATCGAGGGGGTGCGCGCGGTGCAGGCGTGCCTGCGTGCTGATGTGGAGGTGGTGCTGATGTCAGGGCGCCGGCGCGCGCAGGTGTTCGAGGATGCGCGGCTGCTCGGACAGAGCTCCTACATCTACGAGGCCGGCGCCTGCGTCGTGCTCGATGGGGAGGAGCAGTGGCTGACGGGAGATCTGCTGCCGGGCGAGCTGAGCATCGCCGAGCAGATCGAGCGCTCGGGCGCGCCGGAACTACTGTTGGAGCGCTACGCGGGTCGCTTGGAGTACCACGAGCCGTGGCACACCGAGCGCGAGGTCTCGCACCTGTTCCGCGGCTTGGTGGACGCCTTCGAGGTAGACGCGCTGCTCCAGGCGCACGGCCACGGGGACCTGCGACTGGTGGACAACGGCGTGGTGAACCGCCGCTCACCCGCGCTCGCGGAGCTGGAGCACGTGCGTGGCTACCACCTGCTGCCTACCGGCGCTTCGAAGGCGGGCGCAGTTGCTTGGCACAGTCGCGCGCGTGGCTATGCCCGCGAGGAGTGCTTCGCGGTGGGCGACTCGCGCGAGGACCTCGCGTGCGCGGAGCAGGTGAATGTCTTCTGGCTGGTGGCAAACGGGATGAAGCGCGATCCGTCGATCCGCGACGTGCTAACCCAATACGAGAACGCGCGCGTCACCGAGGCCGGACATGGCGCGGGCGTTTACGAGGCCGTGTTGAGCACGCTCATGACTTGATGATGCCCTCGCGCTTCTCCTCCTCATAGAGGCGTTCGACGATGAATTCCTTGAGCAGCGTTTGGTAGCCGGTGTTGCGCAGCGCTGCGAGCGACTTCAGCCGTTTGAGCGTGAACTGGTCGAAGCGGATCGCGATCGGAGTTGTGCGTCCCGGGCGTAGGAGATCCTGTATGCGCAGGTTCTTCTCGCGGTGGGCCTCCTGCGCGAGGAACTCGTCGGGATCGACCGTCAATTTCGCGGTGGGATCGAACGTGTCGGTGGACTTGGCTTTTTTCTTTGCGGGCTGGGGCATGTGGTCTCCTTCCTAGAGCGTGAGAGCTATGGTATCTACGTTATGTATACCATAGATATACGCAGTAAAAAGGAAGAACAAACTCCCCCGCCACTATTAGGTTGGGTCGGCCGGGCTTTGGGGCCTACTTTCCCGTCGCCCAACGCCATGCGCGTCGCCAGAACCCTGTTCGATACCGGCCCACCCGTCTGCGCCAGAGCGCCGGCGGTGGCACCGTTGCCCGCACCAGCGCCACCCAGTCATCCAGCGGAAGCTCCCCCGAGATCAGGCGGCCGAGGGCGCTCGTGACCGGCGCGCCGACGCCCGCCGCCTCTAGCGCGCGCGCCAGCAGCGGTACCGACTCGAGCGCCTCGACCGCCTGGCCGATGCGCGCGGGGATCTCCGCCGCGGGCACGCCCGCGGCCAGCAGCTCACCCGCACGGCGGTTGCGACTCTCGCGTGCGAGGGCCGTGGCGACCAGATCACCCGCGCCGGCCAGTCCGATCATCGACTCTGGGCGCGCGCCCAGCCCCTCGGCGTAGCGCCACACCTCGGCGAAGATGTGCCCGGCGGCCGCCCCAGCAGCGTTTAGGCCTTGCGCCTCGGTGGCTCCCGCGGCCAGCGCCGCTGCGTTCTTGGCGGCGCCCGCCAACTCGACGCCCAAAGGATCGTTGGACTGCTCACAGACGACCCCCGCGCGCGTGAACACCTGCGCGAGGGCGCGCGCGAGCTCCTCCTCGCTGGAGGCCGCCACCAGCCCCGCGCCCTCATGCACCATCTCCTGGGCGTGCGCCGGTCCACCCAGGCACGCGATCCGGTGGGGACCGAACCGCGCACTGAGGACGATCGTGGGCGGCAGTCCTTCAGGTGGGACGAGCCCCTTGGCGACGGATACCACCGCCGCGCGTTTGTCCAGGCCAGCGTCACCGAGCGCCGCGATCACCTCGCCCAGTCCGCTGGACGGTACGGCCAGGAACACGTAGTCGGCGCGTGTCACCCCGGCGGAGGCCGGCTCGATACGCAGCTGGGTGGGCAGCTCCACGCCCGGCAGGTAGGCCCGGTTCTCGCGATCCTCCTCCAAGCATCGGGCCTGCTCGATGGTGCGCGCCTGGAGTGTCGTACGCAGGCCGCCCCGAGCAAGCAGCACGGCGAGCGCCGTTCCAAACGAGCCAGCCCCGATCACGGTCGCGCGCCTCGCGCCCGGCGTGGGCAGCGAACGGGCGCGCGAGGCGCGGACGGCTGGACTTACGGGTGCAACAGGGTTTGCGGGTATGACGGCGCCCGACGCACCTGGGGTCGCAGTAGGCTCGGGTTCGGTCATCTGATGAGCGAGCCTAACGATCCGCACAAGCGCGCCGTCAACTGGTGCAACTGGGCCAGCGATCAATCCTGCCATCCCGCGGCCGTCGAGCTCCCCGGCTCGACCGAGGAGATATCAGAAGCGCTAGTCCGCGCCGCAGCGCACGATCGCCGCCTGCGCGTGGCCGGCGCCGGGCACTCTTTCAGCGATATCGCCCTCACCGAGGGCTCTCATCTACGCCTTGAGCGACTCACACGTGTGCTCGACGTTGATCGTTCTTCGGGGTTGGTGCGCGTGCAGGGGGGAATCACGATCCGTGAGCTGAATCTGCGCCTGGTCGAGCACCGGCTCGCGCTGGAGAATCTCGGGGACATCGACGTCCAGAGCATCGCCGGCGCGATCTCCACGGCGACACACGGGACCGGCGCTCGCCTGCGCAACATCTCCGCGCAGGTGGCCGAGCTCACGCTCGTGCTCGCCGACGGCTCGAGCCTGCGCTGCGCCGAGGAGATCGACGCCGAGGTATTCCGCGCCGCGCGCGTCGGTCTCGGCGCACTCGGGGTGATCGCCGAGGTCACCCTCCGTTGTGTCCCCGCCTTCACCCTGCGCGGCGTCGATGCTCCCGCCCCGCTGCACGACACGCTGGAGCGCTTTGAGGAGCTGGCGCTCGGCAACGACCACTTCGAGTTCTTCGTCTTCCCGCACGCCGATACCGCGCTCACGCGCACCAACAACCGCACCGATCAGCCTCCGCGCCCGCGTGGCCGGGTCAGCGCCTACGCCAACGACGTGCTGCTCACCAATCACGCCTTCGAGCTGTTCTGCCGCGCCGGACGTCGCTTCCCGCGGCGCATTCCGCAACTCAACCGCCTCGTCACCCGCCTCGCCGGTGCCGCCACACGCGTCGATCGCTCCGATCGCATCTTCGCTAGTCCGCGGTTGGTGCGCTTCACCGAGATGGAGTACGCGCTGCCGCGCGAGCGCACACCCGAGGCGGTCAACCGCATCATGGCGCTTGTTCGGAGCCGCAACTTCGCCGTGCCGTTCCCGATCGAGGTGCGCACGGTCGCGCCCGATGATGCGCTGCTCAGCACCGCGGCCGGCCGCGACAGCGGCTTCGTCGCGGTCCACATGTACCGCGGCATGGAGTGGGAGCCATACTTCCGTGCCGTCGAGGCGATCATGGACGAGCTCGGTGGGCGTCCGCACTGGGGCAAGCGCCACTTCCAGACCGCCGCCACGCTGCGCTCGCGCTATCCCGACTGGGACCGCTTCCAAGCCGTCCGCGCCCGGCTCGACCCCGCGGGACGCTTTGCCAACGCTTGGACCGACCGGGTTCTGGGACCTGTCCGCCCTATCCAGCCAACCACCCCTGCCGATGGCTGACGCGGCATACGAGCGCTTGCAGCGGGCCACCGCGGACCTGGAGGCGCCGTTCGCGGTCATCGACCTCGACGCGCTGTGGGCCAACGCCGAGGATCTCGTGCGCCGCGCCGCCCCCAAGCCGATTCGCTTGGCGAGCAAGTCCGTTCGCTGCCGTGCTTTGCAGGAACGTGTGCTCGCCCGTCCCGGGTTCGCCGGCACGCTCGCTTTCACGCTCCCGGAGGCCCTCTGGCTGGCCGCCCACGGCGCCGAGGACTTGGTCGTGGCCTACCCGACCGCCGACCGGCGGGCGCTCCGAGCACTTGCCGCGCTCACCGCGGAACGACCCATGGCGCGCGTGACGGTGATGCTCGACAGCACCGAGCAGCTCGACCTGATCGATCGCGCGCTCGAGCGTACGCAGCGTGACCGCGACGCCGCCGCGCTGCGCGTATGCATCGATCTCGATGGGGGCTGGTGGACACTCGGCGGCCACGTGCGCATCGGCGCCAAGCGCTCGCCCGTCCACACTCCCGAGCAGGCCGTCACGCTGGCGCGCGCCATTCTCGCCCGTGACGGTCTGGCACTCGTGGGGATCATGTCCTATGAGGCGCAGATCGCTGGCCTCGGCAATGAAGTCGGCCCTCGCCCACCTGGTCTGGGAATCGGCCCTCGGCTGCGCGCCCGTGGGATCCGGGCGATGCAGGCGCTCTCCGCGCGCGAGCTGGCTGTGCGCCGTGCCGCGACGGTGGCCGCGGTGCAACAGACGATCGGAGAGTCTTCGTCGCCGCCGCTTGAGTTCGTCAACGGCGGCGGGACCGGCAGTCTCGAGTCGACGGCCGCGGAGGGGGCCGTCACCGAGGTGACGGCCGGCTCGGGGCTGTATGGCCCCGGCCTGTTCGATGCCTACCGCGCGTTCACACCCCGTCCCGCCGCGCTGTTCGCGCTGCCCGTCGTGCGCCGTCCCGAGCCCGGGGTGGTCACGGCGCTGGGCGGGGGCTACCTGGCCTCCGGACCCGCTGATCGGGCCCGCCTGCCGCGCCCGCACCTGCCGGCGGGACTGCGCTTGGATTCTCAGGAGGGCGCCGGCGAGGTGCAGACGCCGCTGCTCGGCGCCCGCGCGGACACACTCTCGCTCGGCGAGCGCGTCTATCTGCGCCACGCAAAGGCTGGCGAGCTGTGCGAGCGCTTCGCCAGCCTGTACCTGCTCGAAGGCGAGCGGATCGTTGAGGAGGTGCCGACCTACCGTGGTGAGGGACAATGTTTTCTGTGAGCCCCGCTACAGACCCACTAGAGGCAACGCTGCGCGAGGTCGTCGAGACGCTGGCCCCGCTCGATCGCACGCCCTGCTCTCCGGGTGAGCGCGAGGCGGCCGAGTGGTTGCACGCGCGTCTGAGCTCCGTCCCGGGAGTCGAGTCGCAATTGGAGGACGAGCCTTCCTGGGGCATCTTCCCGCCCACCTCCGCGGCGCTGGGACTGATGGGAATCGCCGGGGCCGCACTCCTCCTGGGCACTTTTAGACGGATCGGGGCGCTGCTCGCGGCGGCGAGCTTCGCGGGGATCGTCGATGAGGCCCAGAACGGACCCCGCCTGGTGCGGCGAGCCGTCCGCCGCCGCCGCACTACCGTCAACGTCGTGGCCCGTGCTGGCAAAGGCGCAGTGGCGCTGAACAACAATGGCGGGCCGGCGTCGGACGGGCGCGAGACGGCGCCCGGCGGACGCGAGGTCGACACGCTCGTGGTCCTCGCCCACCATGATGCCCCGCAGACGGGGTTCATCTTCGACCAGACGCTCCAGCGCCGGCTGCACGAGCTCTCACCGCAGCTGATCGAGCGGATGAAGACCTCCCCGCCGCAGTGGTGGATCGGATTGGCGGGACCGCTATGCACGATCGCCGCGGCTCTTGGCCGACGACGCGCGCCGGCGTGGGCGGCGATTGCGATCGGCATGCTCGCCGGCGCCGTCGTGATCGATGTCTGGCGCAGTCAGACTGTCCCGGGCGCCAACGACAATCTGTCTGGCGTCGCCACGCTGGTGGCGTTCGCGGAGCTGCTGCGCGAGCACCCGTTGCCGGGCCTGCGCGTGCTGCTGGTGTCGTGTGGGGCGGAGGAGACTTTGCAGGACGGCGTCCGTGCGTTCATCGCCAGTCATCGCCATGAGCTCGCGCCGGCGCGAACGTGCTTCGTCAACCTCGACACCGTCGGCTCGCCGCACCTCGTCATGCTCGAGGGCGAGGGGCCGGTATGGATGGAGGAGTACGCCGGCGCCTGGCTGCGCGAGTTGATCGCTGAGCGCGCCCGGCAGCTCGACATCCCGCTGGAGCGCGGCTTCCGCGCGCGGGCGTCGACCGACAGCGTGATCCCCAGCCGCGCCGGCTACCCGACCGCAACGCTTGTGTCGCTCACCGACTGGCACAGCCTCGCCAACTACCACCTGCCCAGCGACGTGCCCGCGAACCTCGACTTCGGCACGGTCGCCGACGCGACCCGCCTGGTGTACGAGCTGGCGCGGTCACTCACCACCGACGCCGCGGCTCAGAGCACCTGAGCCAGCCTCCTGCCCGCCGCCACGAGCGCTCTTCGGCTGCCCGCCTGCACGACGACCTGCAGGTCGAGGATGCGCGCGTCGAACAGATCAAGCGCGTTGGAGCCGGTCACCGCGTAGGCAGGCACGCCCGCCTGACGGGCCCGGGTGGCGATCTCAAACGCCACACTCCCCCTCAGCGCGTGCTCCTCGAGCTGCCGCTCTCCCAGAATGACCGCGCGCGCTCGGCGCATACGTACATCGAAGTTGAGCCCCTCCAGTAGCGCTCCCACATCCGATGCTTGTCCCTGATCGACGGAGATCGGACACAAATCAGGCTCCGGCGCTCCGCCCGCGCGCAAGCCCTGCGCTATGGCCAGCGCGACATGTTCGGCGCTCAACGCATCTCCAAACGGCCCAGACGCGATCAGCGCGGATTGCGGGATCACCACGTCGGGCATCCTTACAGGAGATGTCTACTGGTGTCCCGGCTGCCAGCTTTGAGTCGATCGGGCATCCTTTCAAGCCATGGCCGGGAAGAAGGGTGAGCACACGATCATCGATGTCTGCGGGCGCGATTTGCGCGTGTCGAACGCTGATCGCGTGATCTTCCCGTCGACCGAGCGCTCCCGCGCCGTCACCAAGCTCGACTTAGTCAACTACTACCTCGCTGTCGGGGACGGCATCATGCGGGCACTTCTGCGGCGGCCGACGACGCTCGAGCGCTGGCCGAAGGGGGTGCACCCGGGAATCGTGCTCTCGACACGCGAGAAAGGCGGCGGCGACGCGTTCTTTCAAAAGCGCATCCCACGTGGGGCACCCGAGTACGTGCAGACCGCGACGATCGAGTTTCCGTCGGGCCGTACCGCCGATGAGGTCTGCCCGACGGAGATAGCGGTTGTCGGCTGGGCCGCGCAGATGGGCACGATCACTTTTCACCCGTGGCCGGTCCGCCGCGAGGACCCCAACCATCCCGACGAGCTGCGCATCGACCTCGATCCACAGGAGGGCACCGATTTCGCTGACGCGGTCCGCGTTGCCGCGGAGGCGCGCGCGCTGCTTGAGGAGTTGGGATATATCGGGTTCCCCAAGACCTCCGGCGGTCGGGGGGTCCACATCTATGCCCGCATAGAGCCGCGCTGGACGTTCACCGACATGCGCCACGCCGCGATCGCTTTTGGTCGTGAGCTCGAGCGACGCCTGCCGGGCCAGGTGACGACCAACTGGTGGAAGGAGGAGCGCGGCGAGCGGATCTTCGTCGACTACAACCAGAACGCACGTGACCGCACGATCGCGTCCGCTTACAGCGTGCGGCCGAAGCCGGGGGCGCCAGTTTCCGCGCCCCTGGCCTGGGAGGAGCTCGAGCATGTGGTGCCAGAGGACTTCACGGTGGCGAGCATGCCCGCCAGGTTCGCCGAGGTGGGCGATCGTCACGCCGCCATCGACGACACCGCCCACTCACTCGAGCCACTGCTCGAGATGTATGAGCGCGACCTCGCTGAGGGCCGGAAGGATATGCCCTACCCGCCCGACTATCCGAAGATGCCCGGAGAGCCCACGCGCGTCCAGCCAAGCCGCGCGCGACGATGAGCCCGCTGCCCCTATCTCCACCGATCAAGCCCCAGCTGGCCCTCTCGCGCAAGGCCCTGCCTGTCGGCGAGGACCTTTCCTACGAGATCAAGCTCGACGGATTCCGCTGCCTGGCGTTCGTCGACGATGAGGAGGTGTTCCTGCAGTCGCGCTCCGCCAAGCCACTCGGGCGCTACTTCCCCGAGCTGGTGCTCCCGCGAGGTCGCTACGTGCTCGACGGCGAGATCGTCGTTCGCGGCGAGGACGGCCATGAGGACTTCGACGCGCTCGGCCAGCGCATCCACCCGGCCGCCTCCCGCATCGAGCGCCTGTCCGTCGAGACCCCAGCCGTCTACGTGGTCTTCGACCTGCTTGCCCGAGGGGGCGAGTCGCTGCTGGAGCGGCCCCTGTCCGAGCGCCGCGCCGCGCTGCAGGAGCTGCTCGTGGATGGGATGTTCGTCGGCGCGCCGGTCGAGCTGATGGAAACGGTCGCGACCGAGCAAGAGGCCCAGCGGTGGCTCGAGCACGCCGAGGGCGCGATCGCCAAGGAGCTCTCTGCGCCCTACCGTCCCGGCGAGCGCAAGGGCACGTTCAAGGTCAAGCGCGTGCGTACGATCGATGTTGTGCTCGTCGGCTGGCGTCCCGGCAAGGAGCCCGACACTGTCGGCGCGCTGATCCTCGGTCTATACGACGGTCCAGAGCTGCGCGTCGTCGGACACTGCTCCGGTTTGTCCGCATCTGAGAAGCGGCGGTTAGTCGGCTTCTTCGCCCCATATGAGTCGGGAGAGCGTGGCTCGGCCGACCCCAGCCGCTGGAGCGCCGGCAAGGATCTCGAGTGGGTCGGTCTGCGCCCCGAGCTGGTAATCGAGATCGACTTCGACCACGTCTCCGCCGGGCGCATCCGCCATGGCGCCAAGCTGCGACGTTGGCGCGCGGACAAGGACCCGATTCAGTGCACCTATGATCAGTTGCGCCAATGACCAGCGAGAGCGCAGCAACGGCGACTGTCGCCGAGGAGGAGTACTTACAGAGCCTCTTCTGGTTGCAGGAGGCCGGCCTGCCGATGACCGGCGCGAACGTCGCGCGCGCGATGCAGCTGTCGGCGCCCACGGTCCACGAGATGGTCGGGCGGCTGGAGCGCGACGGTTACATCACCCGCGACAAGGACCGGACGATCGCCTTCACAGTCCTCGGCGCAGAGCACGCCGAGGGTATAGTGCGCCGTCACCGCCTGATCGAGCGCTTTCTCACCGATGTCCTCGGCGTTCCCTGGGATGAGGTGCACGAGGAGGCCGAGCGTTTGGAGCACGCGATGTCCCCGGTGCTCGAGGAGCGCATGCTCGCGGCGATCGGCGACGCGAAGACCTGCCCCCATGGCCACCCGATCGTCGCCGGCGCGCGCCTGGCCGGCGTGCCTCTTGCCGACGTGGTGATCGGCGCATCGGTAAAGGTGCTGCGCTTTGAGAACGAGGCGGAGGATCTGTTGCACTACCTCAAGGGCTCTGGCCTCGAGCCGGGACTGGAGGGCACCCTGGCGGTGCGCGATGACGAGCAGGTGGTGCTCCAGACGACGGACGGCCGCGACTGCACGGTAACCCCGAGTGTCGCCGAGACCGTCTCGGTGACCGCCGATCCCTCACCACCCACTCGCACCGCCCTCCCGGAGCAGTTGGTGTTGGGGCAACGCTACGGTAGATAGTCACTGACGTACGAAGGCCAAGCGTGGCACGACCGAGGACACAGTCAGACGCTGGCATTCGCACGTCAGGTTAGAGCGAGCGGTAGGCCTCCGCCAGCCGCGCCACGCCCTCGTCGATCTGCTCGGGTGTGACGCCCGAATAGGCCAGCCTCAGGGTGTTCTCGCCGCCCTCCAGCAGGAAGTCGGTGCCCTTCACGAACGACACTCCGCGCTCGGCGGCAGCATTGTGCAGAGCGTGCACATCGGTGCCCGCGGGCAGCGTCAACCACATGAAGTAACCGCCTTCCGGTGGGACAAACTCGGCCTCTGGCAGCTCGCGCCGCAGCGCCACATCCAGCGTCACCGCGCGCTTTGCGAGTGCGGTCCTGACCGTCTCGATCGAGCTGTCGATCGCGCCCGAGGCGCAGAACTCGTACACGATCGATTGCGCCACCATACTCGGTGAGATGTACGTGTTGGTCGCAAGTTTCGCCACCGCCGCGATCAGGTCTCGCGGCCCAACGAGATAGCCGACGCGGATTCCAGGGCACACCGTCTTCGAGAACGACGAGGCGTACACCACGTGCTCGGGGTCCATCGAGAGCATCGTCGGCAGTGTCTGGCCGCTGAAGCGCAGGTCGACGTATGGGTCATCCTCGAACACCCAGAAGTTGTGCTCCGCGGCCAGTGCGAGCAGCGCCTGGCGCTTGGCCGGCGAGAGCGTGTACCCGGCGGGGTTCTGGAAGTTGGGGATGATGTGGGCCAGCTGTGGCCGTATCGCCTCGGCGCCGCGCAACAGACCAGCGAGGGCGTCCGTGTCGATTCCGTCGGGCTCGAGTTCGACCGCGTGCAGGCGCGCGCCGCGCTCACGCAGCGACAGCAGCGTGCGGTCGTACGTTGGGCGCTCCACGATCACCTCGTCGCCGGCCCCCACGAGCTGTTCGAACAGGAACGCATCAGCCTGCATAGAACCGTTGGTTACGAGCACGCACTCGGGCTCGACGCTGTGCCGATCCGCGATCCAAGCGCGCAACCGCGGGTAGCCGACCGAGGTGCCGTAGGCGGTCGTGCCCGCTGGGTCGCTCTCGAACGCGCGGATTGCCGCGGCGCGTAGGCCCTCCACGTCGATGATGTCGAGCGAGGGCGCACCGCGTGCGAATGAGATAGTTGGGCCGACGTGTGGGCTGGGCACGGCGGCGAAGCTTATGCGCCCGAGCAGCTCGTCATATTCCTGGGTCAGCTCGCGGGCGGTGTGCTCCAACCGGTCGCGGAAGCGCAGCAGCTCCTCGGCGCTCGGCGTCCGCGCCTCTGGTGGCTTGGGAGATCGAGGGGGAGATGTGGATTGTGGAGACCGCAGGGGTGCTGGAGGCTGTTGAGGTTGCGCCACCTGGCTGAGTTGCTCCGGTTGCCCCGCCGTGGACGGTCGCACCCAGATGGGCTCCCCTGCCGTGGTGGACGGTGTATGGCCCGCGGGGGGCTCGGTGCGCTCGATCGCCTCATCGACCAGCCGACCACCAATCAGAGGTCGGCCAACGCTGGGCCGCCCCGTGGCTGTCAGAGCTGAGGGGTTGTGGCCAACACTTTGAGGGGCGTCGTCGCCGGGTTCCTCGCCGCGATCAATCGAGGTCAAGGTGCGCTCCAGCTCCTGCAGCTTGCGCTCCAGCTCGCCCAGCGTCTTCGCAACCTCCTGATCCACTGCCCTAGCGTAGCTGCGTTACCGCGATCTCCGCTACCTCGGTCGGGGTGCGCCCCACGCGGACGCCCTTTGCTTCCAGCGCCTGCGCCTTTGCGGCCGCGGTGCCCGCCGATCCAGAGACGATCGCCCCGGCATGACCCATCTGCTTGCCGGCCGGAGCGGTGAAGCCGGCGATGTAGGCGACCACGGGCTTGGTGACGTGCTCGGCGATGTACTCGGCGGCCTCCTCCTCGGCTGAGCCGCCGATCTCCCCGGAGAGTACGATCAGCTCGGTCTGCTCGTCCTTCTCGAACAGCTCGATCACGTCCACGAACGACGATCCCGGCACGGGGTCCCCGCCGATGCCGACGATCGAGCTACAGCCAAAACCAGCCTGGGCGATCTCGTTGCCGATCTGGTAGGTCAGCGTGCCCGAGCGCGACACCACGCCTACGTTTCCCTCCTCGAAGAACGACGCCGGGATGATGCCGACGTTGGCCTTGCTGGGCGACAGGATCCCCGGGCAGTTTGGACCGATCAGGCGCGTTCCGGGATGGTCGCGCTTGAGCGTGTTGTAGACACGCAGCTCGTCGTGTGCGGGGATACCCTCAGTGATCGCGATAACCAGCTCGACGCCAACCGCCGCAGCCTCGAGGATCGAATCGGCTGCGAACCGCGGAGGCACGAAGATCATCGCGGTGTTCGGCTGGACGCTCTCTGCCGCCTGTGCCCATGAGTTGAACACGGGGATGCCCTCGACGTCCTGTCCGCCCTTGCCTGGTGTCACGCCGCCGACCACGTTCGTGCCGTAGCGCCGGTTGTTCAGGGTATGGAAAGCGCCCTCTTTGCCCGTGATCCCGGCGACCGCGAGCCGCGTGTTCTTGTCGACGAGCACCGACATCAGCTCCGTCCTTCAGCCAGCGCGACGACCTTCTCGGCCGCCTCGTTCATCGTTCGGGCTGCGTGCACGTTCGGTAGCGCGGCTGCCTGCAGCAACTCGCGTCCGGCCACGTCGTTGGTGCCATCCAGTCGTACAACGAACGGGACTGACGGCTTGAGGTCCTCAAAGGCCGCAATCAGGCCTTTGGCGACCTCGTCGCAGCGCGTGATGCCGCCGAAGATGTTGAAGAGGACCGCCTTGACTGAGTCGTTGGCCAGGATCAGCTCGACCGCCTGCTTGATCTTCGCGGCGTCCGAGCCGCCGCCGGCGTCGAGGAAGTTCGCCGGCTTGCCGCCGGCCTGTGCGACGACGTCGAGCGTGCTCATCACCAGGCCGGCGCCGTTGCCGAGGATCCCGATGTCGCCGTCGAGCTTGACGTACTGCACGCCCTGTTCCTTCGCGCGGCGCTCGATCGGGTCTTCGTTCTCCTTGTCGGCCAGCTTCTGGTTCTCGGGGTGGCGGTAGAGCGCGTTGTCATCGAGCGAGACCTTCGCGTCGAGTGCCTTGACCTCGCGCTCCGGCGTGACGATCAGCGGGTTGATCTCGGCGAGTGTCGCATCCTCATCGAGCCACACCTCATACAACGCCACGAGCGCGTCGGCGACACCCGTCACCACATCGGCGTCGGCCTTGCCGTCGGTGGCGATCCTCATCGCCTCCTCGTGTGAGAGGCCCTTCAGCGCGTCGACGTGATAGCGGATCAGCTTCTCGGGCGTTTTCTCAGCAACCTCTTCGATCTCCACGCCACCCTCGACGCTGAACATGATCAATGGCTGCTTGGCCGAGCGATCGAGCAGCACCGAGGCGTAGTACTCGGTAGCGATGTCACTTGCGTGCTCGACCCACAGCGTGCGCACCGTATGTCCATGGATGTCCATCCCGAGGATGTTCGTCGCGTGCTCGCGCGTCTGCACCTCGTCCGCCGCCAACTTCACGCCGCCAGCCTTGCCGCGCCCGCCGATCAGCACCTGCGCCTTGACGACCACGGGGTAGCCGATTTCGTTCGCCGCGGCGACGGCGTCCTGCACAGTGGTGACGGCCTTGCCGTCAGACACCCTCAGGCCGTGGCGGGCGAACAGCTGCTTGCCTTGGTACTCGAGCAGGTCCATTGCGGCGCGGGACTCTAACGCAAGACCGCTCAGGCGACCCCGCTCGGACGCGGATGTCCACGTCAGCGCGTGCGGATGCCCCGCAGGTCATAATGCCCGCCCGATGCCGATTCCCAAAAACGTCACATTCGTCACATTCGATGTCTATGGCACGCTGATCGACTGGGAGACCGGGATCTATGAAGCCTTCGCCAAAGAGGCCGAGCGCGACGGCTTCGAGATCGACCGCAACGCGCTGCTTCCGCTCTTCCACGAGATCTCGCGCGAGATCGAGGGCGGCTCCTACGAGCTCTACGCGGAGGTGCTCCGCCGCACCGCGATCGAGATCGCCAAGCGCCTGGAGTGGGCCCTGGAGCCATCGCGCTCGGGTTTCCTGCCCGACTCGGTGCAGCGTTGGAGGCCCTTCAAGGAAACCAATATCCAGCTGCAGAAGCTCTCAAAGAAATACAAGCTTGGCCTGCTGTCCAACATCGACGACAAGCTGCTCGGTCAGACCCGCCGCCACATCCCGACCGACTTCGACCTGGTCGTGACCGCCCAGCAGGTGCGCTCGTACAAGCCCGAACTAGCCCACTTCACCGAGTGCGCTAGGCGCATGGGCGGCAAGCGCGGTTGGGTGCATGTCGCCGCCAGCCATTACCACGACGTAGCGCCATGCGTGAAACAGCGGGTGCCCGTGATCTGGGTCAACCGCAACAAGGAGACGCTGGACTCCTCGCAGAAAAAACCGACGGCCGAGGTATCCAACCTCAAAGAGGCCGCCAAGCTGCTCGGCGTCACCTGAGCCGGTGCGGGCCCTCGCCCTGCACCCCGATGTGCTGCTCGCCACCAGCGCGGTCTGGCAGACCAACTGCACGATCGTTCGTGGACCGGTCGATCAGGCGGGGAAGGGGGAGGGGCCCGGTGAGGCCTTCGTGATCGATTCCCCGGTCCTACCCGACGAGCTCGATGCGCTGCCCACGCTGCTCGAGCAGTCCGGCTTCCCGTCGCCGAGCGGTCTGCTGGCGACCCACGGCGACTGGGATCACTTACTGGGGCGGCTCGCTTTTCCGGGGGTTGCGCTGGGCTGCGCGGAGAGCACCTCGGCCCGCTTGGCCTCTGCGCCCGGCGCTGCCCAGAGGGAGCTGCGCGCGTTCGACAAGGGGCTCTATATAGAGCGCCCCCGTCCCCTGATGCTCGGTCAGGCCCAGCCGTTTCCAGTTCCCGGGCGCTGCGGGATCGGCGAGCTCGAGCTCGAGCTGCACCCCGCTGAGGGCCACACCGCAGACGGAATGGCCGTCTGGATCCCCTGGGCGTGCGTGCTCGTGGTCGGCGACTATCTATCGACGGTCGAGCCCCCCGAGCTCGGCGAGGGAAGCTCGGTCGCGGCCTACCTTGCCACGCTCGAGCGCCTGCGCCCACTGGTCGCGTCCGCCGAGCACATCGTCCCCGGCCACGGGCCTGTGCTGAACGCCGAGCGAGCGCTCGCGGTCTTGGAGGAGAACGTGGCGGCGCTCTAGTGGGCGTTGTTGCGCCGCACGTACCAGTTGACCGTCATCTCGGCGACGACTGTTCCCTCTGCGTCGGCCAGCTCGACCGCGATCGGGAAGCGAATCCGTCCGTCGGTGTTCAGTCTCGCGATCAGCGCGTCCCTGTCATCGGTGAAGCGCCCGGTCGCGGTGATCTCGCCCTTGGCGAGCTTGCGGTAGGCGATCTCGGCGGACTCCGCCAGTGGCGTGATCTCGCCCATGAGCTCCACGAAAGCGCCTACGAATGCGGCGCCCGACGCAGCCTCACCAGCCGAGAACAGCGCGCCGGCGTGCTGGGAGCCGACGTGGTTGTTCAGGTTCTCTGCGCTCGGTAGCTTCACCACGCCGTGGTCGGGCGCGACGGTCACGGTCTCCAGACCAAGGTGCACGTTGAACGGGATCGCCTGGCTCAGGCCCGCGGCCACGGCCGCATAGTCGACCGCCATCTCAGCCCTCCTCGGCGCTCTTGATCGTCGCGATCGGGGCGCCGGCGGCGATCGGGGCGCCCTCCTTGATCGGCAGCTCGGCGATTGTGCCCGCCTTGTGCGCGGTGATCTCGTTCTCCATCTTCATCGCCTCGATGATGCACAGCAGCTGACCCTCCTGGACGGTGTCGCCCTGTTTGACGAGGACCTTCCACATGTTCCCCTGTAGCGGCGAGGGCAGCGTGTCCGGTCCCCCGCCACTAGAGCTCTCACGCTGCTTGCGCTTCGGCGCCGCCCGCCCGGCTGCCGTCGAGCTGCTCGCTGCCCCGCCGCCACTGCCTGCAAACGGGGGGCCGACGACGCGAACGTCGAAGCGCTGCCCCGATACCTCGATCGCATAGGACTGCTCGACCGTCTCCTGTATCTCACCGTCTGCAGCCGGTGCGGCGGGCGCGGGGAACGCAAGCGTCTTCAGCCACGCCTTGTCCTCCAACAGGTCTTTGCACGTCTCGCCCTTGGCCCATTGCTCGGTTGCGAGCAGCGCTTGGTGAAAGGGGATCAGTGTCTTCAGGCCCTCGATCTCGTATTCGCCCAGCGCGCGCAGCATCCGCCTGGTCGCCTGCTCGCGGTCGGCGTCCCATACGATCAGCTTCGCCACCATCGGGTCGTACATCGGCGAGACTTCGCCGCCCGCTCCCACGCCCGAGTCGACGCGCACGCCGGGGCCGCTGGGCTCAAGATAGGCGCCGATCTTGCCCGGCGCCGGGGCGAAGTTCTTGGAGGCGTCCTCGGCATTGATCCGGCACTCGATCGCGTGTCCGCGCAGCTTGATCTCGTCCTGCCCATAGGACAGCTCCTCGCCTGCGGCCGCTTTGATGCCCTCCTTGACGATGTCCACGCCCGTCGTCAGCTCGGTCACGCAATGCTCGACCTGCACGCGGGTGTTCATCTCCAGGAAGAAGTACTCCGGCTCGGCGTCTTGGCGCGTCGAGAACAGTCCCTCGATCGTTCCCGCGCCGACGTAGTCCACGGCCTTTGCCGCCTCTACGCCGATCTTTCCAATCCGCTCGCGCATTGCCGGATCGACCACCCACTCCGGCGCCGGGGACTCCTCGATCACCTTTTGATGGCGGCGCTGTATCGAGCAGTCGCGCTCGCCGAGATGGATCACGTTGCCGTGACGGTCGGCCAGCACCTGGACCTCGACGTGGCGCGGGTCGTGCAGATAGCGCTCCAGGTACACGGTTGGGTCGGAGAAGAACTTCTCGCCTTCACGGCTCGAGCCCTCGAAGGCCCCCTCGAGCTCGTCCTCGCTCAGTGCCACGCGAAAACCCTTGCCGCCGCCACCGCCCGCGGCCTTGACCGCGACCGGGAAGCCGATCTCGCCCTTGGCGATCTTCAGGGCGTCGGCGACGGTCGCGACCGGCTCGGTCGTGCCGGGCACGATCGGCACGCCCGCGGCTTGCATCAGCTCGCGGGCCTTCGTCTTGGAGCCCATCGCCTCGATCGCGCTCGCCGGCGGTCCGATGAAGACGATGCCGGCGTTCTCGCACGCCTGCGCAAACGGGGCGTTCTCAGCCAGGAATCCATACCCCGGGTGGATCGCCTCGGCGCCCGAGCGCTTGACCACGTCGAGGATCTTCTCGATGCTCAGGTAGTTATCCGCCGCCGGCCCCTCGCCGAGGTTGTAGGCCTCGTCGGCCCGTTTCGCGTGCAGCGCATCGCGGTCGAGCTCTGAGTAGACGGCGACCGAGGCCACGCCGAGCTCGTCGAGCGCGCGCACGATGCGGACCGCGATCTCACCGCGGTTGGCGACCAATACCTTCGAGAACATCGGGCGGGTAGCTTAGTTAATGGGGCGGCGACTCAGGCCTACGGGGCCGGCGACCAAGGCCTACGCGCCGGCGACCCAGGCCGTCGGCGCGGCGATCATCCCCGCGCCGACCGTCTCGTTGCTCGCCTCGTCGATCAAGATGAAGCTGCCCGTACGGCGGTTGCTCGCGTACGGATCGAACACGAGCGGCGCGCTCGTGCGCAGGCGCACGCGGCCGATGTCGTTCAGGCCCAGCTCCTTCGGAGGCGCTCCGCGCTCGAGGGTGTCTACGTCGACGTGGTCTGTGATTTCCTCGACGAGGGCGGTGGCGCTGCGCGTGGTGTGCTTGATCACGTAGCGCCCTCCGGCGCGCAGCGGCTGCTCGGCCATCCAGCACACGTCGGCCTCCAGCTCGCGCGCGACCGTCGGCGCCTGATCGGGGCGACAGATCGTCTCGCCGCGGGAGACGTCGAGCTCGTCCTCCAATCGCAGCGTCAGCGACATTGGCGCCATCGCCTCGTCCAGTTCGCCGTCGTAGGTGTCGATCGCCGCGATCCGCGTCTGCCGGCCGCTCGGCAGCACCGTCACCTCATCGCCCTTGCGTAGCGCGCCGCTCGCGAGCTGGCCGGCATAGCCGCGGTAGTCGCTCGTCGCCGTCGCCGTCGCCGCGCTGTCGTTGGTCGGTCCAGGTCTGCTGCCGTTGGCCGAAATCGCACCGCTCGGGCGGATCACCCACTGCACGGGGAACCGCGCGGGCCGATCGTAGGGGTGGTCGTAGGCGACCTCCACCTGCTCCAGCAGCTCCAGCAGCGTCGAGGGGCGTGCGGGATCGTCATACCAGGCCATCGCTTGCGATCGCTCGACCACATTGTCGCCGTTCAGTGCCGAGATCGGGATGTAGATGATCTCGTACTGGTCGCCCGCCCTGCGTCCGCCCTCGCGCAGGTTGGGCGCGAAGCGCTCGAACTCCTGGCAGACCTCGTCAAACCGCTCCTGCGAGTGTCCGACGAGGTCCATCTTGTTGACCGCCACGACGAGCTTGGGAATGCCAAGCAGCGCGCTGATGAACGCGTGGCGCTTTGACTGCTCGAGCACGCCTTTGCGCGCGTCGAGCAGGATCACCGCCAGGTCCGCGGTCGACGCGCCCGTGACCATGTTGCGCGTGTACTGCCGATGCCCGGGGCAGTCGGCGATAATGAAGCGCCGCTTCGGGGTCGCGAAGTAGCGGTAGGCGACGTCGATCGTGATCCCCTGCTCGCGCTCGGCTCGCAGACCGTCGGTCAACAGCGCCAGATCCAGCGAGCCCTCGCCGCCGCGCCGCTCGCTCGCCGCTTCGACGTGCTCCAGCTGGTCCTCGAACACCTGCTTGCTGTCGTACAGCAGCCTGCCGATCAGCGTGCTCTTACCGTCATCGACCGATCCTGCGGTGGTAAACCGCAACAGGTCGAGCGTCATCGCTCGCCGTTCAGAAGGGCCGCAGGCTCGGTCAAGGCCGCACGGAGGCGGCCCTCGACATCAAAGGAGATGGCTGGATGCCAGATCAAAAGTAACCGGCCTTCTTGCGGTCCTCCATCGCGGCCTCCGTTACCCGATCGTCGGCGCGCGTCTCCCCGCGCTCGGTGATCCGTGTCGCGGCGATCTCGACCACTACCTCCTCGAGTGTCGCCGCCCGCGAGCGCACGCCTCCGGTGCAGGTCATGTCGCCGACGGTCCGATAGCGCACCGTCTCGGTGCTCACCTGCTCGCCGTCGATCAGCTCGACGCCCTCGCGCCACGCGTACAGCATCCCGTCGCGCCCGAACACCTCGCGCTCGTGCGCGAAGTAGATCGACGGCACCTCCAAGGACTCCTGGTCGATGTACTCCCAGACATCGAGCTCCGTCCAGTTGGAGATCGGGAAGACCCTGACGTTCTCGCCCTGCTTGATCCGCCCGTTGTACAGGTTCCAGAGCTCCGGGCGCTGTTTCTTCGGGTCCCACTGGCCGAAGTCGTCGCGGAAGGAGAACACGCGCTCCTTCGCCCGCGCGCGCTCCTCGTCGCGCCGCGCGCCGCCGAAGGCCGCGTCGAAGCCGTGCTCGGCGAGCGCGTCCAGCAGCGTCACCGTCTGCAGCCGGTTGCGCGAAGCCCGCGGCCCCGTCTCCTCGACCGCCCGGCCCTTGTCGATCGACTCCTGCACGCTCGCCACGATCAACCGCTCGCCCAGTTCCGCCACGCGCCGGTCGCGGAACTCGATCACCTCGGGAAAGTTGTGTCCCGTGTCCACGTGCATTAACGGGAACGGGAACGGCGCCGGGCGGAACGCCTTCTCGGCGAGTCGCAGCAGCACGATCGAGTCCTTGCCGCCGCTGAACAGCAGCACCGGTCGCTCCAGTTCGGCCGCGACCTCGCGCATCACGTGGATCGCCTCGCTCTCCAGCGCGCGCAGGTGACTGAGCTGTGGACGGGCCGCGACGCTCATCGAGTCAGCGGACGGGCTCTACGACATGGATGCCGCACTCCGTCTTGTCCGTGCCTGCCCAGCGGCCTTCGCGACCACTGCCCGGCTGCGTGCACGGCGCGCAGCCGATCGACTCGTAGCCCTGGTCATGCAGTGGGTTGTACGGCAACTCGCGCTCGTTGATCCGCCGCCACAGGTCCTTGTCGGTCCAGTGGGCGAGCGGGTTGTACTTCCACAGGCCGCGGCCCTCGTCGCGTTCGATCAGCTCAGTCTTCGCTCTTGTCGGGCCCTGCTCGCGGCGGATGCCGGTGATCCAGCCCTCGGCGCCGGCCAGCGAGCTCTCCAGGGCCGCGACCTTCGCGACCGAGCAGCAGTGCTCCGGGCCGCTCCACGGCTCCCCTTGGCTGCTCGCGTCCTGCACCTCGATCTTCACGCCGAAGCGCTCCTCAAACGCGCGCCAGGTCCGCATTGTCTCCTCGAACAGCACACCGGTGTCGATCGTCATGATCCTCACCGTCTTGCCCGTTCCCTGGTCGAGCCGCAGCAGCTCGTCGATCAGCACCGACTCCTCCTTCTGGAACGAGCACAGCAGCACGGCCCGCTCGCCGTGGCGCGCCGCCTCGCGCAGCGTGTGCGTGAGGCTGAGCGCGGGGTCGATCTCTGTTATTTGGCTGTCTCGTGCCTGCATGTGTTCTGGTCGTCTCGTTCTCGTCAATCCTTGAGCTATACCGCGCACTCGCCCTCACCGCGAATCACTTCGAAGGGCACATTCCGGTTCCAGTCGATGAACGTGTTCATCGTCTCCAGCCCGAAGTCCACTGGCATCGACAGATCCTTCACAAGGCCCTCGAGCTCGGTCGTGCCGACGCGCTCGGTGAAGTCGTTCCACTCCTCGCCGTCGTTGCGGTTGGACTCGTAGTGGCCGATCCAGCGCTCGATCGCGTCCGGGACCCGCTTGGAAGGCAGGCGCAGCTTCAGTCTCGTGCCGAACTTGACCTCGCCGCCTTCGAACACGCCGCCGACGTGGGGGATGTAGGCGGGGATCGTGTGCTCGCCGACTTTGATCGATGCGCCGGTGAAGCCAATGCTCGCGACGTGGTGCTGCCCGCAGCCGTTCGGGCAGCCACTGATCTTGACGTTCAGCTTGCGCGTGATCTCATCGGTGATGTTCATTGCCATGATCCGCTCCTGCACGGCCTGGTTCAGGCCCATCGAGCTGGTGATCCCCAGCTTGCACGAGTCGGTTCCCGGGCACGACACCACGTCGGTGATCTCCCTCGACCCCGCCTCGCCCAGGTCAAGCTCTGAGAGCGCGCGCCAGAGGTCATAGACGCTCTCCTCGCGCACCCAGCGCAGCACGAAGTTCTGCTGGACGGTTGTGCGCGCGTAGCCGCCCGCGTATGAGCGCATGATCGCCGCCAGTCCCCTGAACTGCTCGGGCGTCAGGTCGCCGCGGGTGACCTTGACCTCGACGGTCACGAAGCCCTGCTGCTTCTGCTCGCGCACATTGGCAGCACGGAACCGCTCGAACTCCGAGAGGTCGCCGTTGGGGCTGCCGTAGGTCGCCGGCGCCGCCGGCGCGCCCTCGCGCTCGTCGTCTGCGAACAGGCGCTGCTCGATCGAGAAGTCGCGTTCGGCGACCCAATCGCCCTGCAGCTCCTCCTCGGCCTGGTTACGCAGCTCGTCGATGCCATACTTATCGACGAACACCTTGATCCGTGCGCGGGCGCGGTTGACGCGCAGCCACTCCTGGCGGTCGAAGATGCGCATGATCGCCTCGGTGACCTTCAGGTACTCGCCATTGTCGAGCTCCAGGAACTCGTACAGCACCGGCGCCACACGGGGCATGATCGAGGTGCCGCCGCCGACCAGCATCTCCACACCCCGCACCTCGCCGCGTCCCTCGATCTGGCGCACGCGCGCGCGGAAGGCGACGTCGTGGATGCCGCTGATCGCGCGGTCGCGCGGGGACCCGTCGAAGGACGTCTTGACCTTGCGCGGCATCGCCTGGGTCGTCGGGTGGCGCACGAAGTAACGCACGTATGCGCCCGCGTAGGGCGTCAGATCGAACAGCTCGTCCTTGGCGACACCGGCCCAGGGGTCGCCGGTCACGTTGCGCATCGTGTTACCGCAGCCCTCGCGGCTGGAGAGCCCAGACTCGCCGATCTCGCGGATCAGCTTCTCGGCCTCCAGCAGCGGGACGTGGTGCATCTGGATGTTCTGGCGCGTCGTGATGTGGCCCTTGTTGAGTGGCACGTACTTCTCGACCACGTCGGCGAACGCCTCCATCTGCTCCGGCGTGACTCCGCCGAAGGGCAGCTTCACGCGGATCATCTGCACGTCGGCCTGGCGCTGGCCGTACACGCCCTGCTTGAGGCGGAACTTGATGAACTCGTCTTCCGCGATCTCACCGTCGAGGAATTTGGTCGCCTCGGTCTTGAAGTCGTCGTACTCCTGCCGCAGGATCGGGATCACGTGCCCGGGCACGTTCTGCAGGACCTCGGGGTCCTCGAGCGTGCCGCGCTGGGCGGGGATTGAAGCTGGCTCCATTTGCGAAACCTCCTGAACCGGGCAGTGACCGGGGGCGAGTTGACGTACTGCAGGGGATTGCCCTAAAGGCTAGCGGCTTTCAGGTATTTATCCAGGACCCGGAAACACAAGCCCCGGATCTTCGCGCGCGACCCCTTCCAGGATAGCCGCGCGCAGCCAAGGATCGGGCTGCTCGTCGCCTGCGGTTGGACCCGGCGCGCTCGCGCGCCGAAACCGCTCGATCGCCGCCGCGATCGCTGCTGCCTGTGCGGGAGAGGTGCGCGGCCGGCGGGCATGGCGGGCTTCACAGAGGGATGTTGCCGTGCTTGCGCTTCGGCCCGGGCTCGCGCTTGGAGCGCAGTGTCTCCAGGGCTGCGATCAGACGCGGGCGCGTCTCGTGCGGGACGATCACATCGTCGATGTATCCCCGCTCGGCTGCCGTGTAGGGGTTGGCGAAGCGCGCCTTGTAGTCCTCCATCAGCTTCTGACGGCGCTCGTCCGGGGTTGGGCTCTGGGCGAGATCGCGACGGTAGATGATGTTCACGGCGCCCTCCGGGCCCATCACCGCGACCTCGGCCGTCGGCCAGGCGAAGTTGAAGTCCGCCCCGAGGTGCTTCGAGGACATCACGTCGTAGGCGCCCCCGTAAGCCTTGCGCGTGATGATCGTAACCTTCGGCACCGTCGCCTCGGCGAACGCGTACAGCAGCTTCGCGCCGTGGCGGATGATGCCGCCCCACTCCTGGGCGGTGCCCGGCAGGAAGCCGGGGACGTCACAGAACGTGAGCAGCGGGATGTTGAACGCGTCGCACGTGCGCACGAAACGCGCGGCCTTGGCGGATGCGTCGATGTCGAGCACTCCGGCGAGCTGCGCGGGCTGGTTGCCGACGATGCCGACCGTGTAGCCATCCAGGCGGGAGAAGCCGCAGATGATGTTCTTCGCGTGGTGTTCGTGCACCTCGAAGAACTCCCCGTCGTCGACGATCAGCTTCACCACGTCGCGCATGTCATACGGCTTGTTCGGGTTATCGGGGACGACAGTGTCGAGCTCGGGGTCCATCCGCTGCGGGTCGTCTGAAGGCTGCACGCGGGGCGTGCTCTGCAGGTTGTTCTGCGGCAGGAAGCTCAGCAGGTAGCGGCAGTCCTCCAGGCAGGCGTCCTCGTCCTCGGAGGCGAACTGGGCGACGCCCGACTTCGTGTTGTGCGACATCGCCCCGCCGAGCTCCTCGAAGCCGACTTCCTCGCCGGTCACCGTCTTGATCACGTCCGGCCCCGTGATGAACATGTGGGAGGTCTCCTTGACCATGAAGATGAAGTCGGTGATCGCCGGCGAATAGACCGCGCCGCCGGCGCATGGGCCCATCACCAGGCTGATCTGCGGGATCACGCCCGAGCTGCGCACGTTGCGCAGGAACACGTCGCCGTAGGAGCCGAGCGAGACAACGCCCTCCTGAATCCGCGCACCGCCGGAGTCGTTGATGCCGATCACCGGACAGCCGATCTTCGCGGCCAGGTCCATGATCTTGCACATCTTCTCGCCCATCACCTCGCCCAGCGAGCCCCCGAACACGGTGAAGTCTTGGCTGAACACGCACACAGTGCGACCGTCGATCGTGCCGTGTCCGGTGACCACGGCGTCGCCCCAGGGCCGGTTCTTTTGCATGTCGAAGTCGTAGGTGCGGTGGCGCACGAACGTGTCGAGCTCCTGGAAGGACCCCTCGTCCAGCAACTTTTCCACGCGCTCGCGCGCGGTGTACTTGCCGCGTGCGTGCTGCTTCTCCTCGGCCTCCGGGGCGGAGTGCAGCGCAGCTTCGCGCAGCTCGTGGAGCTGAGCGAGCTTCTCCTCGTAGGTCTCCGGCGCTTTCTGGCGCGGCGGTTTGCGGTGCCCGCTGCGGGAGGCCGCGAGGAGCGCCGCGTCGTTCTGTCGGTCGTGGGAGCTCGAGGCCATTGAGCGCGGGATGTTATCCGCGGGTCAGTGCCTGGGCGGTTCTCAGGCGCGCGAGAACGGCCGGTGGTGCGCGGCGCCCAGCCGGTCCAGCACCGCTGTGAGCACGGCGGTCACCTGCTCCGCCGCAACATCCTCGGCCGCCTTCAGTTCCGCCGCGATGTCGGGGGTTTCCTTGTTGTGGAGCTGCTCAGGCTCGACGATCTCGATCGCCTCTGGCTGGTCCGGCGCGATCTGCTCGACCTCTGGCTTCGGCTCGGACTGCGGTTCGACCGCCCACCCCGGCTCGCCCGGGGGCTCGGGCAGCGCCTGCTCTTTGCGACGGTGACGGAAGATCCTGGCGAAGAATCCCTGGCGTGGCTCGGGCTCGGGTTCCAACTCCTCGGCTATGGGCTCCTCAGCTATTGCTTCGGTCTCCGGCTCCTCCTCGACCAGTGGCTCCGGCTCCGGCAGGAGCTCGTCCACGATCGCCGGCTCCGACTGGACCAGCGACTCTGTTTCGACAACCTCCCGGGCTACGGTCAGCGTCACCTTCGTGCCCCACCCGGACGGGGCGAGCGTGACCTTGCCGGTGGCTTGGGCGCCGCCGGTTGCGGTCTCCCATTCCACGGTTTTCTCCGGCTCGGCGCGGGTGATGCGGATTTCGCCGAACTCACCCAGGTGGCGAGCCAGGGCGGCGGGGTCGCTCAGCTCCGCCCACAGCTCGGGCGGGGACTTGACCAGCGTGCGCTGCACCTCCGAGGAGACCATCGCTGACCAGTTCGAGCGATGTCCCGCTACTCCTTCTACGCCACCGAGCGGGCGCTCTGTGGGGCGATGAGGCCGCGCTCATGCAACAGCTCCGCCAGCTGCACCGCGTTGAGCGCTGCCCCCTTGCGCAGGTTGTCGGCGACGATCCACAGGTCTAGTGCGCGCTCGTGGCCGGGGTCGCGGCGGATGCGCCCGACGAACACGTCGTCGCGTCCGGCGGCGTCGATTGCCATCGGGTAAAGCGCGGAGTTGGGATCGTCGAGCACGCTCACGCCCGGCGCGGCCGCGAGGAGCTCCCGCGCCCGCTCGGGGGAGAGTGGCTCGCGCGTCTGGACGTTGACGGCCTCGGAGTGTCCCGTCAGCACCGGCACGCGCACGCACGTCGCACTCACCCGGATCGCAGGATCACCGAGGATCTTGCGCGTCTCGCCCATCAGCTTGCGCTCCTCGTCGGTGTGATCCTCGCCGGCGGCGAACGAGCCGGCGTGGGGCAGCGCGTTGAAGGCGATCTGATGCGCGTAGGACGCGGGCGGGGAGATCTCGCGCTCATGGAGCAGTGCATGGGACTGATCGAGCAGCTCGTCGACGGCCTGCCTACCGGTGCCGGAGACGGCCTGGTAGGTGGAGATCACCAGCCGCTCGATCCCGGCTGCGTCGTAGATCGGCTTGAGCGCCACGACCATCTGCATCGTCGAGCAGTTCGGGTTCGCCACGATCCCGCGATGGTCGGCGAGAGCCTCCGGGTTGACCTCGCTGACGACCAGCGGCACGTCGTCGTTCATGCGCCAGCGCGAGGAGTTGTCGACGACCACCGCGCCGGTCGCCGCAAATCGCGGCGCCCACTCGCCTGAGGTCGAGCCGCCCGCCGAGAACAGCGCGAGATCAAAGCCCTGGATCCACTCCTGATCGAGGCCCCGCACCGTCAGATCGCTGCCGCCGGCACCCGCGCCCTCGAGCACCCGACCGACCGAGCGCGCGGAGGCAAACGCAACGATCTCACTTGCCGGGAATGCGCGTTCGCGCAGCAGACCGAGCATCAGCGTGCCCACCTGTCCGGTGGCGCCGACGACGGCGACTCGATAGTCCTGGCTCATGTCCTCAGGGTACAGCGACGCTGGTCATGTGAACCGCGCCCAAAACCGGCCGCTCGGCGGGTTGCTAAGCGCCGGTGTGCGTGGCCATGAAGTACACGGTCACGAGGACCAGCAGGCTCGAGAGGGCGCCGACCATGGCCGGCGCTTGCTGAGTACTTGGTACTCGGCGCTGAGCGTCACCTCATCGCCTGACGATGCCGCGACGTCGCGGTCGGCGAGCTCCGCCAGGCGCTTCTCGGTCGGCGCGAAGAACATCCCGCCGAGCGCGCCGAGCACGATTGCCACCCCGAGTCCCCATTGGACGTAGAACGCGCTCCACTCGTGCAGCTTGCTCGCCAGGTAGATCCCCGCCAGCAGGACGACGCCGAGGCTCGGGGTGATCAGGCGCTGGCCGACCGCCCGCTCGGCACGATGCATGGCCCCGAGCGCGCGCGGGTCGGCTTTTTCGATGACCGCGAAGATGATCGGGTAGGCAAAGGTCACGCCGAAGGCGACGATGGCGGCCATGATGTGGATGGCCAGAACCACTTCGAAGAAGACGACTGCCGGGGTGGTGAGCATGGGCGCACCCTAACCGCCGTCGCGGGCGGAAGCTCAGAATGTCGGCGCGTAGCGCCCGAACACGTCCTGCATCGCCCCGCAGACCTCGCCCAAAGAGCAACGATCCTTCAACGCTTGGCGGATCGCCGGCAGCAGGTTCTCTGAGCCGCGAGCGACGCCGCGCAGCTCCTCTAGGCGCTGCTCCGCGAGTGCCTGATCGCGGTCTGCCTTGAAGTGCGTAAGGCGGTCGACCTGTTCGCGCTCGGACTCGGGGTCGACGCGCAGCAGGTCGGGAACCTCGATCCCCTCTTCCTCGTAGGCGTTGACGCCGACGACGATGTCCTGGCCGATCCGGTAGCGCTCCTGGTAGCCCCAGGCGGACTCGTCGATCTCGCCGGTGATGAACTGGATTGCCTTGACCGAGCCGCCGAGCGCGTCGACCCTGTCGATCAACTCGAGAGCGCGCGTTTCGATCTCGTCGGTGAGCGACTCGACGAAGTAGGAGCCGGCGAACGGGTCCACGGTGTCGGCGGCGCCGGACTCGTGGGCGAGTATCTGCTGGGTGCGCAGGGCAATTTTCGCGGCGCGCTCGGTGGGCAGAGCGAGCGCCTCGTCGAAGCCATTGGTATGCAGCGACTGGGTGCCGCCGCAGACGGCGGCGAAGCCCTGGAGGGCGACGCGCACGATGTTGTTCTCCGGCTGCTGGGCCGTCAGCGTGACGCCGCCGGTCTGGGTGTGGAAGCGCAGCATCGTCGCCTTCGGATTTGTGGCGCCGAATCGCTCGCGCATGATGTGCGCCCACATGCGCCGGGCTGCGCGGAACTTGGCGACCTCCTGGAAGACATTGTTGTGGCCGTTGAAGAAGAAGGCCAGGCGCGGCGCGAACTCGTCGACTGATAGGCCCGCGTCGATCGCGGCCTGGACGTAGGCGATCCCCGAGGAGAGCGTGAAGGCAACCTCCTGCACGGCCGAGCAGCCCTTCTCGCGGAAGTGATAGCCGGAGATCGAGATCGTGTTCCAGCGCGGGACGCGCTGATGGCAGTACTGGAACAGGTCGGTTGTCAGCCGCATCGTGGGCACGGGCGGGTAGATGTAGTTACCGCGCGCGATGTACTCCTTCAGGACATCGTTCTGGGTGGTGCCGCGGAGCTGCTCGGAGGGCACGCCCTGCTCTTCGCCGACGAGCTCGTAGAGCAGCAGCAGGCAGGCGGCGGGGGCGTTGATCGTCATCGACGTGGAGACTTGATCGAGCGGGATGCCGTCGAAGGCGGTGCGCATGTCGTCGATCGTGTCGATCGCGACGCCGGTGCGGCCGACCTCGCCGAGGCAACGCGGATTGTCGGAGTCGAGACCGAGCTGAGTGGGCAGGTCGAACGCCATCGACAGTCCCGTCGAGCCCTTGGAGAGCAGGTAGCGGTAGCGCTCGTTCGACTCCTTCGCCGAGGCGTAGCCCGCGTACTGGCGCATCGTCCAGGTCTGCTTGCGGTACATATCGCGATGGACGCCGCGGGTGTAGGGGAAGGCGCCGGGCTCGCCCAGCTCGAGCTCGTCTGGCAGGTCAGCCTCGGTGTAGAGCTCGGAGATCTCGATCCCCGAGTCGGTGAAGCGGCGAGGGTCATTTGCTCCGACGATTGGCGCGACGGTCAGGTGCTCTTCGGTAGTGGCCATGTCACGAAGGATAGTCCTGGGAATCACTAAGCTTCCGCGCGATGGCCACCTGCCTCGTGACCGGCGGCGCCGGGTTTTTAGGTTCGCACCTGTGCGACGAGCTGCTGGCGCGCGGGCACAGGGTGATCTGCGTAGATAACTTCGAGACGGGAACGCTTCAGAACATCGAGCACATCCGCGATGCCGAGCGGTTCATGTATGTCGGCGCGGACATCATCGAGCCTTACTTCGTCGAGGAGTCGGTCGACTTCGTCTATCACCTCGCGTCGCCGGCGTCGCCGATCGACTATTTGAGGCTGCCGTTGCACACGCTGAAGGTCGGCTCTTACGGCACGCATCACACGCTCGGTTTGGCGAAGGCGAAGCGCGCGCGGTTCTTGATCGCGTCGACGAGCGAGGTGTACGGTGATCCACAGGTGCATCCGCAGACGGAGTCCTACTGGGGGCACGTCAACCCGATCGGCCCGCGTGGCGTGTATGACGAGGCCAAGCGGTACGCGGAGGCGTTGACGATGGCCTACCACCGCCAGCAGGGCGTGGACACGGCGATCGTGAGGATCTTCAACACGTATGGGAGCCGGATGCGCCCGCATGACGGGCGCGCGATCCCGACATTCTTGCGCCAGGCGCTGGCGAACCGTCCGTTGACGGTGTTCGGCGATGGCTCACAGACCCGCTCGTTCTGCTACGTGAGTGATCTGATCCGGGGGTTGATCGCGCTGGCGGAGTCCGGTCATCACGACCCGGTCAACATCGGCAATCCGGACGAGTTCACGCTGTTGGAGCTGGCCGAGACAATCAAGGAGCTGACGGGGGCGAGCTCGGAGATCGTGTACGAGGCGCTGCCGGAGGATGATCCAAAGCAGCGCAAGCCCGATATTACGCTCGCCCGGAAGCTGCTCCAATGGTCCCCGGAGGTCTCGCTGCGCGAGGGATTGAAGCGCACGATCGACGCCTCCGGCGTAGAGGTCCTGGTCGGCTGAGTCAGCTCCCGGCAAATCTTGGTTGCAGCCGTTCGAGAGGGCATCCTTCGCGGGCGTTGTGGGTAGTACGAGACGGATGGACAATGGCCCGGTAGGTGGCGCGACCGCTACATCTGCGAGTCTGAGGCGTTGTGAGTAGCGAGATGGGACCACGTTCTTCGGGAACGTCTGCTCCACCGATCAAAGATCGGCTAGCCCCACCGATCGAAGATCGGCTGGCACTGCGCACGCCTGCCACGCCTCCGCGTGCGCGAGCGGTACTGTCGGAGGCCACGGCGCGCCGGGAGCCGTCTGATCGAGATATGCGCAGCAAGCGCCCGCCGGCGATGTCGTTCCTGCTGCGTCTGGCCACGGCCCGGCGCTTGGCGCGCGTGCTGTCGCTGCTGGTGCTCGACTTCGCCGGCGTGGCGCTTGCGATCTTCACGGCGTTGGTGTTGAAGGCGGCGGTGCTTGGCGAGGAGGGCGTCGTGAACCCGGCCTACCACGAGACGCGGCACTTCCTCGCCTTCGCCTACCTTGTGACCGCGCTGCTGTTCGCGCGCTCGGGGCTGTACGCCGAGCGGGCGCAGCGTCCGGGCCTGTCACGGATCGTGGGGGCACTGTTCCAGGTGGCGTGCCTCGCGCTGGTGTTTGCGGTCGTTAGCGGCGAACACTTTCAGAGCTTTTACATCTTCTACGGCTCGCTGGGCTTCGGGCTGCTCTACCTCTCCTCGTTGCGCGGCGCCTACGAGTGGCTGACCGGGGTGCTGTTGCGGGCCGCCGGCTACCGGCGCCGCGCGGTGCTCGTGGGCACGGGCAAGCATATCCGCGACGTTGCCCACGCGCTCGCGGACGCGCCGCACTCGCCGATCGAGGTGGTGGGTTTTCTCTCGCCGAACGAGCTGCCCGCCAACGGCCTGCGCTCGCTGGGCTCGCTCGCGAAGCTGGAAGAGGTGCTCGACACTGAAAGGATCGACGAGGTGATCATCGCCGATCCGGACTTCCCGCAGGTCGAGGCGGTGGAGCTGGTCGACCAGTGCCACCGGCGTGGCGTGCGCGTGCGCTTGGCGCCGTCGACGATGGAGATCTTGATTCACCGCGCCGAGTTCGTGCCGGGCCAGTCGGTGCCGCTGTTCGAGCTGAGCTCGCCGGTGTTCGAGGGGGTCGACTTCGCGCTGAAGCGCGCCTTTGACCTGGTGGGCGCGACGCTGCTGCTGGTGCTGTTCAGTCCGCTGCTGCTGGTGATCATGCTCGCCGTGCGGCTCTCCTCACGTGGGCCGATCGTGTTCCGTTCGATGCGCCGCGGGATCGGCCAGCGACCGTTTGCGTGCTTGAAGTTCCGCACGATGCACACCGACGCGGAGCAGCGCCAAGCCGATCTGGAAGAGCTCAACGAGGCATCGGGGGCGCTGTTCAAGATCCGTGACGATCCGCGGATGACGAGGGTGGGGCGCGTGCTGCGGCGCTACTCGCTGGACGAGCTGCCCCAGCTGGTGAACGTGCTGCGCGGCGAGATGTCGCTCGTGGGTCCGCGTCCGCTGCCCGAGCGCGATTACGAGATGCTCGAGGACTGGCACCGCAAGCGCTATCTGGTGCTGCCGGGGATCACCGGGCTGTGGCAGGTCTCAGGCCGCTCGGAGCTTGACTTCGATGACCTCGTGCATCTGGACTTCATCTATCTGGAGCGCTGGTCGCTGGCGCTCGATTTGACGATCATCCTGAAGACGTTCCCCGCGGTGCTGATGCAACGCGGTGCTTACTGAGCTCCGGCCACAGCCTGCTCGTAGACCCGCCAGGTGGCACGTCCGGCGTCCTCCCACGTCCAAGCGGGCGGCGGCGGCGCTGGGCGGCTGATTGTCTGGGCGGCGAGGATCAGCGCCTTCAGGTCCCCCGCCTGGACGAACGTGGCGCGCTTGTCGAGGACCTCGCGTAGGGCAGGGACCTCGCAGGCGACGACCGGCGTGCCGCAGGCGAGCGCCTCGACGGCCGGCAGGCCGAAGCCCTCGTCCACGGAAGGGAGCACCAGCGCGTGAGCGCCAGAGTAGATCGCGGCGAGGTGCTCGTCGGAGACATGCCCGGTGAGCGTCACGTCGGGCAGCTCGTGCGCCCAGGGGCGCGTGGGGCCGACGAGCACGAGCGGCAGCTCGCGCGGGGTGGCCGCGAGTTGGGCGACGTGCTTGCGCGGGTCCGGGTGCTGCAGGCCCCCGACCCACACCAGATAACGCTCGGGCAGCGAGAAGCGCGCGCGTGCCTCGGCAATCTCGTGTGGGGGGCGCGGATACATCATCGAGTCAGGCGCCTCGGCGATCACGACGACGCGCTCACGCTCCAGGCCGAGGCGCTCGACAGCGTCGTTGGCGACTGCCTCAGTGGGGACGATCACGCGCATGGCTCGCTGTACAGCGAGCTGGCGCAGGCGCAGACGCACGCCCATCCGCAGATGCTCGCTGCGGCGCTTGAGCACCGCAAGGTCGTGCAGCGTGACGACCATCGGGCACGGGCTGCGCAGCATCGCGCCCTCCATCCATGGTGCGTGGAAAACGTCGGAGAGACGCGGACGATGGGTCTCCTCGATCTCGGCCTCGCCTCGGGCCGTATTACGCAGGGCGTCGAGCAGGCAGCGGGAGTAGCGTCCGACGCCGCGCGGATCGGCGGCGGGGCGGCTGTCGAAGGCGACCCTCACGAGCGGCTCCTCGACTCCGCGTGATTGTTCACAGGACCCCCGGGGAGTGCACGCAAGGCAAGATAGTCCTTTGGCGCGGATATCGGTAGAGATGACAGCCGGGCTGCACTTGCTCGCGGCCTGAGAGTGCATTTTGCGCCGGTCGGGCTGACGCGGTCTAGCCTTGCCCGCAGCGATGCCCGCGAGCGAGGACTACCACGAGGCTCTCTGGGAAGCGGTTCCGGAGGGTTTGGAGCCGGTCGACTTCGCGCGGCGCGGCGGCTTCTTGTTGGGCCACGTCCGCGCGGGCGAGCGGGTGCTCGACGTGGGTTGCGGTGAAGGGCGCTTTGCCGCTGAGCTGGCGCGTACAGGGGCCCGCCCAGTGGGGATCGACGTCGCCGCCGAGCCGCTGCGGCGCGCGCGGGAGCACCACCCCGAGCTCGACCTTCGGCAGGTGCCTGCCGAAGGGGCCTGGCCGCTTGCGGACGCGAGCTTCGATGCGGTGTGGGCTGGGGAGGTTATCGAGCACGTCGCCGATACCGCCGGCTGGCTGTCTGAGGTGCGCCGCGTGCTGCACTCCGGCGGCGTCCTACTGCTGAGCACGCCCAACCATGGGCGCCTTCAGATGCTCCGCTGGGCGCTTGTGCCGCGTGCATTCGAGGCCCACTTCGACCCTCGTGCCGATCACCTGCGCTTCTACACCCGCCGCATCCTCACCGAGCTGCTCGAGGATTTCGGCTTTGCCGACGTCGAAGTGCGGAGCGCCGCGGGGCTGCCCGGCGCGCGGCGAGGACTGCTCGCGAGCGCGCGGCGGTCGCGGTTTTAGCTGCCATGGTCTCGCGCAGGGCCTGGACGTAGGCATTCTGGATGGCGAGTAGTTCGGGATCGCGTTCGATCGCCGACAGCGGCGCGACCGCCTCGGGGTTCAGGTAGACGGTGGCGCGCAACTCGTCCAGCGCGTCCGTGGGGTTGCCCGTTTGCAGGTCGTATTCGCCCAGCGCCTTCCAAGTCCGCGGATTGGACGGTTGCAGGTGCACCGCCCGCACGAGCGTGGCGCGCGCCAGCGCCGCCTGACCAGCGTGCTGCTGGATCGTGGAGAGGGTGAACAGCGCTTCCGCCGAGACCGGGTCGTAGTCGACGGCGTTCTCCGCCGCCGCGCGCGCGGCGGCTGGATCGCTAGCGCTCAGAGCCAGCGCTTCCTGAGAGGCGTCGGCCGAGCGCTGAGGCTGCCACTGTGCCCAGGCGGCGAGCAGCGCCGCGATCACAGCGGCGGCGGCGATGCCGATGCGTAGGGGGCCCAGCTCGCGCGGGGAGGCTATGCGCAACCTGCCCCGCAGCTCGCCGTCTGCCGCTCTCTCGAGCGGCCCGCGGCCGGCGAGCCAGCCGGCGCAGAGCAGGGCCACGCAGGCGTCACCGGGCACAAACCAGGTCCAGTCAATCGTGGAGTGGATGCCAAACACGACCACGAGGCAGAGCATGCTGAGCATGCCGATGCGCTCAGGCGTATAGGCGCGCTGTCCGATCTTCGATCGGTCGCCCACCGACGCTGGCCGATCTCCGATCGCCCGCCAGCCGATGCCGTTCCAGCCTGAGTCTCTCAGCTCGCGCCAGCTCGTCCAGCGCCGGTTGAAGGGGTGCGTGGCTCGCCCGGCGGCGGCCATCCAGGCCGCGAGCAATGCGAGGGCGATCGCCAACCCCACTAGGCCCAGATCGGCGAGCGTCTGGACAACGAAGCCGTGGGCGTCCTTTGCGTCTAGATCCTCCGTGCGGTAGCGCAGGCGGGCCGTTCCGTAGCTCCGCGCCCCGGCTCCGAGAACAGGGTGGGCCTGGAAGATCTTCAGAGCCTCGTTCCAGTAGCGCGCGCGTACGCTGCCGATCGCTGTCAGGCGACCGGGGGTGTTGGGGGGGACAGGCGCGTGGGTGTTGGTGAGCGAGTGAAAACCATGGGAGATGGAGCCCGCAAGGCCGCGGTGGCTGGCTGTGAGGGCTCCAGCAAAGGCGATCACGGCGAGTGCGAGGATGCTCAGCAAAACCGCGCCAGCGCGCCGACGGGCCTGGACTGAAACCCCCCCACCCGCGCGCCGGTCGGTGGAGAAGCCGATTGCCAGTCCGGCGATTGTGAGCACGAGGAGCATGACGACCAGCAGCGCACCCAGTTGGCGCCCGGCGATCACGCGGGCATGGAGCGCAACGCCTTCGGTACTGAGTGCATGCCTCGAGAAGTCCCACGCCACCACCAGCCCGGCGCCGACGGCGCCGGTGAGCAGCACGGCGGCGCCGCGCAGGCGCAGCGGCACGACGGCGAACCACAGCGCCAGGCCCAGCACCAGCGCGACCAGCGCGCCGCGGGAGTAGGCAAGCATCAGCGTGAGTAGCAGCAGGCCCATCGCCGGGTAGGCGAGCGCGCTCAGCAGCGCGTGTCCGGCCCGGCGCGCTCCCAGCCACATGCAGCCGATCACGCCCATCGCGGCGGTAAGGCCGATGGCGTTCCAGTAGCCATACGGTGCCTGCAGGCGCGCGTAGATGTCGTGAGCGTCAAGGCTGGCGGGAAACACCTTCGTAAGCAGCGCGTAACCGCACACCACCGCGGCGGCCAGCGTCACTCCGCCGAGCACCGCGGGCCAGCGCGTGGGGGCAGCACGAGCGAGCGCGATGCAAGCGCCGAAGACGGCGCTGTAGGCGAGCATGCACCCGGCGTCCTGCCAGCTGTCGTCGGGCTGTACTGACCACACCACCGAGAGCGCCGTAAGCGCGGTGAACGCAAGCAGCAGCCCTACAGGCCACAGCCCGTATACGCGTATGCCCGGGGGTGTGAGGATCACCGCGCCGGCCACGACTGCACCGCAGCCCAGCGTGAGGACGATCTCCATCGTGGTCATCTGCGCGGTGGGTGGCAGGCCGCCTCCGGCGAAGAAGGTGATGAAGCAGAAGATCGCGGCTGTTAGCAGCGTCAGCCCCCACATGGACGCTCGATCTTCGATCGGCAAGCGCCGCGATCCCCGTGGGCGAGCGCCTCCTCGACGCTCACCGCCGAGCGCGGGAGCAAGGCCCGCCGGTGGGGCGGGGTTAGCTGTGGTAACGGTTGCGGACACGGTTTTGGAGCGCTCGGCCCGCGACCGCCAGTGCGCACGCGAGCAGGAACGCCAGGATCGCCAGCAGGGGGTTGGGCAGCGAGCTGAGGGCCGAGGCGATGTCGACGTTTACGACGCCGGGGCGGATGGTCTGATTGCCCACTCGCAATGGAGCCGAGCCGGCGCGCGGCGCACGGTTCAGCTCTCTACGCTCAGCCGGAGTGGCCGGTGTGGTGGGGCTCGCGGCGCTCGGAGTGCTCGACCCTCGGCCTCCGCCGCCGGACCCGCCGCGGGTGCCGGCGGCGGCAAGCTGGGCTTGGTGGATCAGGCTGGAGCATCCGCTGTACTCTTCGAGGCTCGTTTCAAGCTCTTTCAGGGCCTTGTTGTAATCCTTCTGGGTAAAGCCGGCCAGCGATTCGCCGTGGGTGCACCGAAGGATGATCTTTTCGCCGATGTCGGCTTGGGCGGGCGCCGGGGAGAACAGAAGCATGCTCAGCAGCGCGACCGGTAGGGCGAGCGCTCGCCTGGGAGTGACGATTCTCATGACTGAGCCAAATAACGCTACCAACGCTTCCGGGCGACGCCGAGGGTGGCGAGCGCACGGGAGAAGCCCTGGGCCCAGGCGTCGTAGGTGAAGGCGCGTACATCCTGCGCGCCGGCCTCGCCCAGGCGTGCCCGCAACGCGGGATCGGCGGCTAGCCGTCTGATCGCCTGGGCCAGCGCGTTGCTGTCGCCGGCAGGCACCACCAGGCCGTTGCGCCCATCGCGCACCAGTCCTCCGGCAGCGGCCCCGACGGCGTCGGTAGCGATCACCGGCAGGCCGCGGTTCATTGCCTCATTGGCTACGAGGCCCCAAGGCTCGCGAAACGTGCGTGTCGGGATAGATGGCACTACCAGAACGTCGCAGGCGGCGTAGAGGTTGCGCAGTTCGACCGGCGAGACGCGATCCATGTAGAGCGTGCCGTCCGATCCTTTACCCGCCGCGCCGCCGGCGGGGACCAAAGGGGGAGTGGATCCCACGCCGGCGAGGACGAGCGCGACGGTCGGTGCCTGAAGACCCGTTGCGTCCCAGGCCTCTATAAGCACCCTTAGCCCCTTTTCCCGGTCGGGGCGACCTACAAACAGGAACTTCATCTCAGCTTGCTCAGGCCAGGCTGAGAGACCTCCGAGCGGCCAGCGCGGGGGCGTGATCTCAGCGGCGCTCCAGAAACCGTTGTCCACGGCTTGCGGGGCGACGTGCACATTGCGCGCACCGCGCGCGCTGACGTAGGCGCTGACGTGCGATCCGTAGGTGACAACAGCATCCGCCGAGCGGTACAGCCGTCGCAATGCGAGGAAGCTGAGTGCGTGGGCCGCGCTGCGTGGGTGGGCCCACAGCGAGGTCCACAGGATCAGTGGCAGCCTGGCGCGACGCGCGCCCGCCCAAGTCGCACCCAGAGCGATGCGCCCGCCGGTGGAGCAGACGACGGCGCGATAGCTCCCGCTCGCGGCCAGCGCCGCTGGCTCGTGTTGGCGGATGTGGCGGTGCGGGAAGGGCAGATCACGGTCGAGCGTCTCCCCGTCGGCGAGCGCAGGCCCTCCGTGCTTGGACGGTCCCCCGAACAGCGCGAACTCGACGTTCTCCAGCTCATGCAGGCGTGCGAACGCGCCGACGCGATCGGGTGGTGCGTGCCCGGTGACGAACAGGATGGGCTTCACCGCAGCGTGTACTCGTAGGCGGCGAGCGTCTGCTCACCGCAGCGCTCCCAGGTGAAATGGGCGGCGACCGTCGCGCGCGCGCGCTGGGAGGCCTCGCGCAGCCGGTGAGGGTCGGACAGGAGCTCGTCGATGCGCTGGCTGAGCCGCTCAATGTCGCCGGGAGGCACGAGCATGAATCCGTCGCCGGCAGCGGCGATCTCCTCGGGCCCGGGCTCGCCGCGGCATCCGATCGCGGGCAGGCCAGCGGCCATCGCCTCGACGTAGGCCACCCCGAACGCCTCCTCAGTCGAGGGCATCACGAACAGCGTGCATCGCCGTGCCTGCTCGAGCGCCTCTGCGGGCGGTAGTTGCCCGTGGAACTTGACCCGCTCGGCGACTCCCAGACGAGCGGCAAGCCCCTCGAGCTGGGCTCGCTCGGGGCCTTCGCCGATGATCGCGTAGCGCAGTGTCGGATGTCTCTGCCCGAGTACCGCGAGGGCGCGCAGGACGTCGGCGTGGCGCTTACGTGCAACCAGGTGCGCGATTGTCACGAGGTATGGGGGGGGCGGGCCTCCCAACCCTCCCTCCATTCCCTCCCGCCGCGACGGATGCGTGGTGGCGGGGAGATCGGCGCCCAGATGCACCACGCGTGTCTCGCCGGCGCCGTGGGCGCGCGCCAGCTCGGCGATTCCCCGGCTATTGGCGAGCACCAGGCGAGCCGCGCCGAGCCCGCGTGCCACGGCAGCGGCGCCCGCGGTGGTGCCGGTTGGCGGAGCGGCGGCTGTGTGGAGCACGTCGCCGCCGTGCACGGAGACCACCAGCGGCACGTCCAGATACGCGCGGCGCACAGCGTCGCCGGCCGGCACTGCATTGTGGGCGTGGACGAGGTCGAACGGGAACGAACCGCCTAGCCGGCGCAGGGCAAGCCCGAGGGTCGGCGCGGCCCAGGCTCCCCAGCTCGCATAGGACCCCGAGCGCGGAGGCGAGAGGTAGGGGATGTAGGAGATCTCGAGGCCGTCGCGGATCTGCTTGCGCGGCTCGCGCACGAGCTTTGCCAGCGCGTTTGCGGCACCGGCCGGTCCGTTCGTAAACGAGGCGCGCGGGGGGATCAGGCGATGCAGGACGAGGACGCGCACCTCCGCGCCGGCGTCGCGAGCGGCAAGCGCCTGGCGGTGAGCCCAGATGCCCAGCACCGGGTCGCCTCGGCGCGGGTAGAACTCGGCTACGACGACGACCTTCACCAGCTGCGATGGGTGGTCAGGGTGCGCTGGCTCTCACGTGCGCTCAGATACGGCCGCTCGGCGAGGAAGGCGCGCGCCTCGGCGATCGCCGCCTCGCGCGAGTAGGCGGAGGCCGCGGGCGCCACGCGATGGCGGATCGAGACGGCGTCGAGCACGCCGCAGCGCCAGTGCCGCTCGCGGGCGAGGGCAGCCCAGTGGGCATCCAGCCCCCAGCCCATGCGCAGCTCGGGGAAGGGCAGCAGGGTGGAAAAGGTGCGGCGGGAGAAAGCCGTCACCGGGCCGATCTCGACGAACGGAGTCTCGCGCACGACGCTGAGCGCTCGGCGGCGCGTGAGCGGCCAGGCCGCGTGGGAGTTCAGACGGTGGGCGGGTTGGGCGAGGTCGAAGCAGAACCGCTCGGCGAGGAACAGGAAGCGGTCGAGGAAGCCGCGCGACAGCAGCACGTCGTCGTCGATGAGCAGCAGCCAGTCACGGTCTTTTATTGAAGACCCACCCACCCCATCCGCGAGCAGCCGGTTGAGGTTCTCGAACTTGCCAAGTTTCCCGGGCGGGCTCATACACAGCTCGACCTCGTGGCGGGAGCGCAACAGCTCGGTGCGAATCTCCTGTGCCAGCACACGATTCTCAGGACGCTCGACTCCCAGTACGAGCACGCGCCGCGCGGGCGGACTGTGGCGCGCCGCCAGACCCAGACGCAGGCGCTGGCCGCTGGCCAGCTCCCAGACGTTTACCGCCTCGTCCCGCACGCCGCGGCGGAGTGCATCGACGCCTCCGACCGTCCCGCTCGCGCCGGACAGGAAGTCGTCGTCGGAGTTCGCGTGAGCGGTCTGTGTTCCGTTCGCCGGAGTGCTCTCCGCGAAGGAGAGGGCGGACTCCCGCAGGCGTCCGGCGCTGTGCGCGACCATCACCAGCCCTGCGGGGCAGCGGCGAAGGAGTACATGCCCGAGACAGCGCGCGAGCGTGAGCAGCTCGCGTTTACGGGAAGGCGCCCGGCCACTGAAGCTGTCGAAGTGACGGCTGGCGCGCCCGCGTACATAGGCCGCGCGCGCGAGCGATTTGAGGTGGGCGTCCGGGCCGACGCGGCGGTGCTCGAGCGTCGCGCCGGCGACGTACAGGACCCGGGCGTCCGGAATTGCGGCGCGCAGCCGGTCCTGCCACTCCTGCTCGTCGCCGGCGTGCTCGAGCGCGACCTCGAACGGACCAATTCGCCGAAGCGCGGTGCGGCGGATCGTCATGTTGGCGCCCCACGCGTAACGCGTGTCTGTGTCCCGTGCACCCAGATCCAGCGATGTGATGGGCGGTCCCTCGCGTCCGCAGGTGCGCGCTCGAGCTCCTTCCAGACGAGGCTCGATCGGGCCGGTGAAGACGTCCACCTCCGGGTGCTCGCGTGCCGCGTCGAGCAGCGCTCGCAGCCACCCTGGCTGTACCCGGACATCGTCGTCCACGAACATGACCAGCTCGCCGGTCGAGCGCTCCACCCCCGTGTTGCGTGCGACGTTCAGCCCGAGCGGGCCGGGATGGGGCTCATAGCGGCCGCCGAGGTGCTCCACCAGTGTGCGGGTCGCGGGGGAGGGCCCGGCGTCGTCGATCACCAGCACCTCAGCTCCGGCCGCGGCGGCCTGGGGAACGATCGAGGCGAGCGCAACCTCCAGATAAGTGGGACGCGCGCGGGTGGGGATCACGATCGATGCAGAGGGGGGCATGGACGGAACAGTCTAGGTTTGACGCTCACATGGTCCTGTTTTTACACAACCGCTACCGCACGACGGGCGGCGAGGAGCGCGTGGTCGAGGACATGCTGGCGCTGGTACGCGAGCACTTGGGGGAGCAGGTGGAGCTGCTGGATCGGGACTCGGCGGGACTGCGCCGCGGCAGCGCGGCCGCAGGGCTACTGCGTGGAGGGTTGAAACCCGAGGATGTCGGGCGGGCGGTGCGGCTGACCGGCGCGCGCGTGGTGCACGCCCACAACCTCAACCCGACGCTCGGCTGGCGCGCGCTGGCGGCTGCGCGCGAAGCTGGAGCGCGTGTCGTGCTGCACCTGCACCAGTACCGGCTGGTGTGCGCGATCGGCGTGTGCTTTACCCGCGGGGCGGATTGCACACGCTGCCATGGACGCGACACGCTGCCGGGCGTGCGCCTGAACTGTCGCGCCAACCTTCCAGAGGCGGCTGCCTATGGCGCGTCGCTGGCGTTGTGGCAGCGCCGTCTGACCGCGCAGGCCGACGCGGTGATCGTGCCGAGCGTGTTCGCACGCGAGCGGTTGCGCGAGCTCGGCGCGCCGCTGCCCTGGGAGCGCGTGCACGTGCTGGCCCCGCCGGTACGTGCGGTGGCGAGTGAGTCGCGGGCGGCCCTGGGTGACTATGCGCTGGTGGTTTCACGCTTGGCGGCCGAGAAGGGCGTGGACGTCGCGATCGATGCTTGCCGGACCGCTGGCATCGGCTTGGTGATCGCCGGCGATGGACCCGAGCGAGACGCTCTACAAGCACGAGCCGGCGACTCGGAGGTGCGCTTCGTCGGCCATGTGGACGACGCTGAGCTGGCCGCGTTGCGCGCCGGAGCGTCGATTGCCCTGGTGCCCTCGCGCTCGGCCGAGACCTTCGGGCTAGCGGCGGCCGAGGGGATGGCGGCGGGCCTGCCGGTGGCCGCGAGCCGGGTGGGTGCGCTCGGAGAGCTGCTCGACGAGCAGAATCTCGTTCCGCCAGGCGATGCGGGCGCGCTTGCGCAGGCGATCGGCCGCCTGGCCGGCGACCGGGCCGCTGGCGAGGAAGGACTCGAAAGAGTCCGCGCCCTGTGTGCGCCGGGGAAGGTGGCGGCGTCGCTGGCTTCGATCTACGACGCGGCGCCGTAAGACCTAAGCTGCGGCCGTGTCTCCAGCTGCAGCTACGAGCCGACGGGCCCTGGTAACGGGCGTCACCGGCCAGGATGGATCGTTCCTGGCGGAGCTGCTGCTGGAGCAGGGCTATCACGTCACTGGCCTGGTGCGCGGCGGGGTGCCGGCGCCCGCCCCCCAGAGACCGGTGAAGCAGACCCTGGGATGTTCTGAGCATCTGCGCGAGCAGCTGGAGCTGGTATCTGGCGATCTGCTGGAGCCTGCGAGCCTGCATGACGCGATCGAGGAGGTCTGTCCAAGCGAGATCTACCACCTGGCCGCGCCCTCGTTTGTGCCGACCTCATGGGAACGGCCGGAAGAGACGCTGCGCGCGATCGTCGGCTCGACCGCGGCGATCCTGGAGGCGGTGCGCGAAATCGCCCCTGACACGCGAGTGTTCCTGTCCGCCTCTGGGGCGATCTTCGGCGAGAGCACCGAGAGTCCCCAGCGCGAGGATACGCCGTGCCGCCCGAGCACGCCTTACGCGATCGCCAAGCTCGCGGCCCACCAGCTGGTGGGCGTGCTGCGCGCCCATGATGGTCTTCACGCGAGCTCGGGCATTGTGTTCAACCACGAGTCGGAGCGCCGCGCCGAGCGATTCGTGACGCGCCGGATCACGCGTGCCGCCGCGGCGATCTCGCTGGGCCTGCAAGATGAGCTGACCCTCGGGGATGTGTCGGCCGTGCGCGATTGGTCGTTCGCCGGCGATATCGTGCGCGGCGCCTGGCTGATGCTCCAGCAGGAGCATCCGGACGACTACGTCCTCGCGAGCGGCGTGGGACGGACGGTCACGGCGTTTGCACAGGCGGCGTTCGCGTGCGTCGACCTGGAGGCAGAGCGTTACCTACGCGTCGATCCCGCGCTGGTGCGTCCCCCGGAGGGCACACCGAGCGTCGGCGATCCGAGCAAGGCACGTGAGAGTCTGGGATGGGAGCCGCTCCTCTCCTTTGGAGAGCTGGTCGAGCGGATGGTGCGGGCCGACCTGCGCTCGCTAGAAGCGCAGGCGGGTTAGCCGTAGACTGCCCGGTCTTGTGACCACAATTGGCGTCATCGGGCTTGGTTATGTGGGTTTGCCGCTTGCGGTGGCGTTTGCTGGGGAGGGCTGCGAGGTGGTCGCGGTCGACCTGGATTCGCGGAAGATAGAGGCGATCGAGGCCGGGGAGTCCTATATCGAGGATGTCTCTTCTGAGCAGCTGCGGGAGGTGGCTGGGCGGATTCATGCCACGACGCGTTATGCGCGGCTGGCGAAGGCGGATGCGGTGCTGGTGTGTGTACCCACGCCCTTGACGCGCAACCGCGAGCCGGATCTCGGTCCGCTCGTGGACTCGACGCGCGCTTTGGCGGAGGTTTTGCAGGCGGGGCAGCTGGTGGTGCTCGAGTCCACAACCTACCCGGGCACGACCAGGGAGCGCGTCGCGCCGTTGCTCGAGGAGTCTGGTCTACAGGCGGGTAGGGATTTTCATCTGGCGTTCAGCCCGGAGCGTGTCGATCCGGGCCGCACAGACTTTACGTTGCGCAACACCCCGAAGGTGGTGGGTGGACTGACGCAGGCGTGTGCGGAGCGCGCCGAGGCGATCTACGGGCTGGTCTGCGAGCAGCTGGTGCGCGTTTCGAGCCCTGAGGCGGCGGAGTTGACGAAGCTGCTCGAGAACATCTTTCGCTCGGTGAACATCGCGCTCGTGAACGAGCTCGCGATGCTGACCGATCGGATGGGGATCGACATCTGGGAGGTTGTCGAGGCCGCGGCGAGCAAGCCCTATGGGTTCATGCGCTTCGAGCCGGGTCCGGGTATGGGAGGGCACTGCCTACCCGTCGATCCGTTTTATTTGAGTTGGCGTGCGCGGGAGTTCGACATGACGACCGAGTTCATCGAGCTGGCGGGGAAGGTCAACCAACAGATGCCCTACCACTGCGTGGCGAAGGTCGAGCGTGTGCTGAACGACGCCGGCCTGCCGGTCAAGGGCGCACGGATCGCGGTGCTCGGCGTCAGCTACAAGCCCGGTGTCGGCGACATCCGCGAGTCACCCGCGCTGAAGATCCTCACGCTGCTTAGAGCGCTCGGAGCTGACATCCGCTACCACGACCCGCACGTGCCCTCGCTCTCCGAGTTCGACCTGAGTAGCCTCCCACTCGAGGAAGCGCTCGCAGACGCCGATCTGACGCTGATCGTCACTGCCCACCCGAGCGTCGACCACGACAGGATCGCCCAGCACGCCCGCCTGCTCGTCGATCTACGCGGCGTCACACGCGGCACACAGGCCGAGAACGTTGTGCGCCTATGAGTGCGCTGAGCCCGGACGCGCGCGCGGGGGGGTTGATGCTCGGGGAGGATGTGCAAGTCGGGGCTGGGGTGTCGTTCGGCGCGCACGTGGTGGTGCACGACGGCACGGTGATCGGCGATGGATGCGTGATCGAGGACCACGTCGTACTCGGCAAGCGCCCGCGCTTGGCCCCCGGCTCTTCCGCGGCGGGCGAGGTCAGCCGGCTGGAGTTGGGCAAGGACGTGAAGGTCTGCTCCGGAGTGGTGGTCTTCGCGGGTGCGCGTGTTGAGGAAGCGGTGATCCTCGGTGACCAGTCTTATGTGCGCGAGCGCTCGCGGGTTGGCGCGGGCTCGGTGATCGGGCGGGGGAGCGTGGTCGACAACGACGTGAACGTGGGCGCGCGGGTCCGTGTGCAGACCGGGGTCTACCTGACCGCATTTACAACTGTCGAGGACGACGTGTTCGTAGGCCCGGGTGCCACTACGACCAACGACGACACGATGGCCCGCCACGGCTCAGAGATGGCATTGCGGGGAGCGATCCTGAGGCGAGCCTGTCGCGTCGGCGGTGGCGTGGTGCTGACCCCCGGGGTGGAGATCGGCGAGGAGGCGTATGTGGCCGCCGGAGCGATCGTGACGCGCGACGTTCCCTCGCGTGCGGTGGTGATGGGGGTGCCAGCCCGTGTCGTGCGCGAGGTCCCGGACGAGGATCTGCTTGAGCGTTGGCGTTAACCCACCATCCCACCCCCACCCTAAGATCTGCTTAGGAAGGGCAAGGCTATCGACGACTTGGGATGCCTAAGCTGCGTATGACGATCATCGCTCGCTCGCCGCTACCGCCGCCATCACCTCGCCCACCTGCTCGCGCGAGAGCACCGGGCTCATGGGGATCGCCAGGTGCGTGCGTGCGGCCTCCTCGGTCGCGGGTAGCTCGACATCCCCGCCCCACCGCCGCATCGACTCCTGGCGGTGCACGGGCGTGCGGTAGTAGGCCTTGTGACTGACCTCGGCGTTCTTCAACGCACTTTCCAGGCGCTGCACATCGGGGTGGCCGACGACGTACAGATGCCACGCGGGCTCGGCGCCCTTCGTCGGCCGCGGCAGTTGCACCAGCTCGCCCAGACCCGCCTCTTCGTAGTCGTGGCCCGCCTTGCGCCGACCGTCGGCCCAGTCGTCGAGATGGGGTAGCTGCACGCGCAGGATCGCGGCCTGGATCTCGTCCAGGCGCGAGTTGTAGCCCACTTGCTCGTAGGTGATCTTGTCGTGGGAGCCGTGGAAGCGCAGGGTGCGGGCGCGCTCGGCGAGGAGCTCGTCGGAGGTTGTGATCATGCCGCCGTCGCCAAAAGCGCCCAGGTTCTTGGAGGGGAAGAACGAGAACGTGGCCGCCGCCCCCAACGCGCCGGGGCGCCGGCCGCCTGGGGCAAGCGAGCCCGCGGCCTGAGCGGCGTCCTCGAGCACGGGCACGCCCAGCGCTTCGATCTCCGCGATGGGCGCGACGTTACCGAACAGGTGCACGGCGATCACCGCCTTCGTGCGGGGTGTCAGCGCGGTGCGCACGGTGTCGGCAGTCACGCAATACGTGTCGGGGTCGATGTCGCAGAACACGGGAGTCGCCCCGGTCGGGGGGATCGCCTCGGCGGAGGCGTAGAACGTGAAGGACGGCACCACGACCTCATCGCCCGGCCCGACCCCCATCGCGCGCAGCGCGATCGTGATCGCGTCGGTGCCGTTCGCCACGCCCACCGCGTGTGCGGTACCGCAGTAGACGGCGAACTCCCGCTCGAATGCATCCACCTCGGGCCCGAGGATGTAGCGCTCGGAATCAAGCACTCGCTCCACCGCTGCCCGCAACTCTCCGCGCAGCGCGACCAGCGGCGTGGAGGTGTCGAACAGCGCCACCCCCATCGGATCAGTGCGGCGCGAGCAGCTCGAGATCCGCGCGGGTCATCAGCCGGATCAGCTCCTCGAAGGAGGTCTGCGGCTTCCAGCCGAGGTCGCGCTCGGCCTTCGCCGGGGTGCCGATCAGGTGGTCGACCTCGGCGGGACGGACGAACGCAGGGTCGATCGTCACGTACTGCTCGAAGTCGCCGAGGCCGGCCTCGTCAAAGGCGACCTCGCAGCACTCGCGCACCGAGTTGGCCTGGCCGGTGGCGATCACGTAGTCCTCGGGGATATCGCGCTGCAGCATCAACCACATCGCCTCGACGTAGTCCTTGGCATAGCCCCAGTCGCGCTCGGCGTCGAGGTTGCCGAGGCGCAGTTCTTTGCTCAGCCCGTGCTTGATCGCGGCCGCGTGCCACGTGATCTTGCGCGTGACGAACTCCAGGCCGCGGCGGGGTGACTCGTGGTTGAAGAGGATGCCCGAGGTCGCGTGCAGGTCGTAGGACTCGCGGTAGTTGACCGTGATGAAGTGCCCATAGGCCTTGGCGACGCCGTAGGGCGAGCGCGGATAGAAGGGAGTCGTCTCGGTCTGCGGCACCTCGAGTACCTTGCCGAACATCTCTGAGGAGGACGCCTGGTAGAAGCGCGCGTCCGGGCAGACTTCGCGCATCGCCTCGAGCATGCGCGTGACGCCGACGCCGGTGAACTCCGCGGTGAGGGTCGGTTGGATCCAGGAGACTGCGACGAACGACATCGCGGCGAGGTTGTAGATCTCGCTGGGTTTCGATGCGCGCAGCGTGTCGACGAGCGAGCGCTGGTCGAGCAGGTCGCCCTGGTGCAGCGTGATGCGCTCGCGCAGGTGCTCGATGCGGTCGAACTTCTCGGTCGAGGCGCGGCGCACCATACCGTGCACGTCGTAGCCCTTGTCGAGCAGCAGCTCGGCCAGATAGGAGCCGTCCTGGCCGGTGATCCCGGTGACGAGCGCGGAGCGTTTGTCGGTCATGGGGGGGACCCTATCGAGCCCTGTTCTCTGATCCACTCCACGGTCGCGGCGATCCCGTCCTCGACCTCGATTTTGGCCTGCCAGTCGAGCAGCTTCCTGGCCTTCTCGACCGACGGCCAGCGGCGGGGGACGTCCACGGCGAAACTCGGCAGGTGCTCCAGCGCGAAGTCCTTCGGGTTCTTGCCGCACGCCACCCATACGATCCGTGCGATCTCGGCGACGGTCAGCTCGCGCGAGGCGGCGATGTTGAAGTCCTCGTTCAGCCCCGCCGGAGAGCTCATCGCCGTGACGACGCCATCGGCGATGTCATCGACGTGTGTGAGCGTGCGGGTCTGCTCGCCCGAGCCGAAGATCTCAAGCGGGCGCTGACCGGAGAGGACCTTCGCGATCAGATCCGGGACCGCATGGGCGATACCCGGCTCGGCGTCCGGGGCCTCGCCCGGGCCGTAGGCGCCCGAGGGGCGACAGATCGTGTAGGGCAGGCCGTGCTCGGCGTGGGCGGCGCGGCAGTAGACCTCGCCGGTCAGCTTCGAGAACCCGTACGCCGACTGCGGGGTGGGGCAGTCTGACAGGTGCGCCTCGGTGCTCGGGAACTCGGTGGCGCGCTCGAAGACCATCGCGCAGGACACGTACACGGACCGCTCCACCTCGAGGTCCAGGGCGGCGCGGACGATGGAGTTGTGGAGCGCGTTGTTGACCTCGGTCGAGGTGTGCGGCAGGCGGTGGTGGTTGGCGATGCCCCCGCTGATCGCCGCCAGGTGGATCACGTGGGTGCAGCCGTTCATTGCCGTTCTGGCCTCGCTGCGCACGCGCAGGTCGCCTGTGTGGACCTCGCAGCCCTCGCGCATCCACCGCGGCGTGGGTCGCTGGTCGCAGACGCGCACCTCATAGGAGGGATCGACGAGCAGGCGCCGCACGACCGCGGCGCCGATCGTGCCAGCGCCGCCTGTGACGAGCACGCGGCTCATGCGCGCCTATGTCGCGTGCGCCCGTATCGCGCGTACTGGCGCGCGAAGCCGGCCACGAAGCGGGGGTTGTAGCGGGCGTAACGCGGCCACAGACGGCGCGGCTCGCGCGAGAGGCGATAGGTCCACTCCAAACCGCTGCGCTGCATCCATGGCGGAGCCTGGGAGACGAGGCCGGCATGAAAGTCGAAGGCGGCGCCGACGCCGACGAGCAACGGCGCCCGCAGCAGGGGGCGAACACGGTGCATCCACTGCTCCTGCAGGGGCTGGCCCGTGCCGACCCACACGACCTGCGCGCCCGAGGAATCGATGTCCGCCAGCGCGCGCTCGTCCTCCTCGGCGCTCAGCGGGCGAAACGGCGGAGAGTGCCCGCCGGCGATCCGGATGCCCGGGAAGCGCTCGTACAGGCGACTGCTCAGCAACTCGCGTGCGGGCGCGTCGCGCCCACCGTACAGGTACATCGGGATTCCCTGGCGAGCGGCGCGCGCGCAGAAGCCGGCCATCAGGTCGGGCCCGTAGACGCGCGTGGCGCGGGGGTGGCCAAGCGCCTTCAGCGCCCACACCAGCGGCTGGCCGTCGGGGACCGCGAGCGTCGCGCCGAGCGTCGCCGCCATCGTCGCCGGTTCCTCCTGGGCTTTCATCACCAGGTTGACCGCGGCGGCGGTCACGTAGCCGCGCTGATCGGAGGCGATCATCGCCTCCATCCAGTCCAGGACCTCCTCGTAGTCGGAGATCGCGAGCGGGATGCCCAGGATCTCGGCGCACGAAGGTGGAGCTGGTGCTGTAGAGGTGGGTGCGAGCGAGCTCGAGATCCGATCAAGATACCCATGTGCAGGCAGGGGATACGCTACGCATCCCGTGCCGATCGACCCCGACTTCTGGGCGCAACGGCGCGTGCTGCTCACCGGGCACACGGGCTTCAAGGGCGCGTGGCTGGCCCTGTGGCTGCAAGCGCTTGGCGCGAAGGTCAGCGGCTTGGCGCCGGGAGCACCTACGCGGCCGTCGCTGTATGAGCTGGCTGGGATCGGAGCGCGGATGGAGTCCGAGCACGCCCTCGACGTGCGCGACGCGGAGGAGGTGCGCGCGGCGCTGCGCGAGGAGCGCGCCGAGGTCGTACTGCATCTGGCGGCCCAGCCGATGGTCAGGCGCTCGCTGCGGGACCCCGCGATGACATATGCGGTGAACGTGATGGGCACCGTGAACGTGCTCGAGGCCGTGCGCTTGGAGGGAGGCGACGTGCGAGCGGTGGTCGTGGTGACCTCGGACAAGTGCTACGAGAACTCCGAGGATGGATCGCGGCGATTCGTGGAGGGCGACCCGCTGGGGGGCAGCGATCCTTATTCGAGCTCGAAGGCCTGTGCGGAGCTGGTGACGGCCGCCTATCGCCGCTCGTTCTTCTCGGCGGAGGATTCCCCGCGAATCGCGAGCGCGCGCGCGGGCAATGTGATCGGCGGCGGGGATTGGGGCGAGGACAGGCTGATCGGCGACATCGTGCGAGGGGTGCAGGCGGGCGCGGCGGTGAAGGTGCGCAACCCTGAGGCTGTGCGCCCTTGGCAGCACGTGCTGAACCCGCTGAGCGGATACCTGCTGCTGGCGCAGGAGCTGTGGCGCTCGCGGGAGGCGGCGCGCGCGTGGAACTTCGGGCCGCGGGATGCAGATGCGCGAACGGTCCGCTGGATCGTCGAGCGCTTGGAGGGGCTGTGGGGAGGCGCGTTTGAGTGGGAGCTGGACGGAGGGGAGAACCCGCCGGAGGCTGGCCATCTCGCGCTGGATTCGGGCGCGGCGGAACGGCACTTGGGATGGCGCGTGGAGTGGGATCTCCCAGCCGCGCTGGAGCGGGTTGTGCAGTGGCACGCGGCCGAGCGTCGGGGCGAGGATATGCGGCGGGTGAGCCTGGAGCAGATCGAGCGGTTCGGCTAGTTCGCGAGCCGAGAAGCCATCAGACGATTGTCATCATTTGATAGGATTCGCCTAACTCGCAGATTTTTCATAACCTTTAGGTGATGAGTCCGCTGACCGTGCGTCGCTACCGTGCCGAGCGTCTGCTGCGCAAGGAGTTCGAGGGGCTGCGCGGGAGGGTGTTGAGAACGGTGCGGGGGCGGCTGCGGGCGAGCGGCGTGAGCCTCGATGCGAGCGACCTGGAGGCCTGTTACGCGCAGGCATGGCAGGGTTTGTACGCGGCGATGCTGGCGGGCGAGGAGATCGCCAATCCGCACGGCTGGCTCGCGCTCGTGACCTTTCGCCGCGCGATCGAGGAGCACCGCTCGCGTCGTCGTACCTACCCCACGAGCGGCGTGGGAGAGCCGGATGGGGCTAGTGGCGAGCGCGAGGCAGGCGCCGGTGAGGGGATGCTGGAGCGCGACTTCGCGGGCGAGCTGGACGACCGGATCAGGCTGCGACAGCTGTTCGAGGGGCTGCGTGGCCGTCTGAGCGCACGCGAGCAGGAAGCCGCGACGTTCTGCTACTTGCAGGAAATGTCGCGCTCGGAAGCGGCCGCGCGGATGGGCATCTCAGAGGCGCGCATGCGCAAGCTGATGGAGGGCCCCGGGGCGGGGCGGCCAGGGGTGGCGGGCAAGGTGGGCGAGCTGGTCGAGGCGATCCGCGGTGGGGGCTGGTGCGAGGCGCAGGGCTCGCTGATGCGTGGCCTGGCCTTCGGCATCCTCGATCCTGGGGGAGAGCGCTACCAGCTGGCGCTCGCACACCGGCGCGAGTGCCCGGCCTGCCGCGCCTATGTCCTCTCCCTGCGTGGTCTTGCGGCGGTGCTGCCGCTGCCGGTGTTCATGCCGGGGGTGCTCGGTGCGGGAGCGCTCGCGGGAACGAGCGCCGGAATCGGAGCGAGCGCTGGGGCACAAGCGGGTGCGGGGGCCGGTGCGGGCGCGCAGGCGGGTGTTGGGATCGGCGGCGCCCTGTCCGCGTCGGGAACTGCGGGGGCCGGGGCCGCTGGCGGAGGCTGGCTGCTGGCGGGAGGCTCGGTGGGGGCGAAGCTCGCCGTTGGCTGCCTCGTGGCGCTGAGCGTCGGCGCGGGTTGCGTGGCGCTCACCGTCAGCCCCGATCACGGGCGGGCTTCGAATCATCGCCGTCACTCCGCCGACGCTGGCAGGACGAGCGCGCCGCGCGCCGCCGTAGCGGCGGGCGTGCTGACGCCGGACTACCAGCTCGCCGTGCCGGGGGCTGGGCGCCCGGATGGTGTTGGATCCCGCCGGCCCGCGACATCGACGCCGGCGTTGACGTTGGCCGATAAGGCCAGCCGCGAGTTCGGACCCGAACAGGCATTGGCGCGGAGCTCGTCCTCATCGACCGCTGCTTCCTCGCCCCCACGGGCGGCGCCCAGCGCACGGACGGCCTCCACTCGGGGGTCCAGCTCAGCTGGAGGGTCCACCTCGCAGGCGTCCGGAGAGTTCACCTCTACCGCCACGCCGGCCTCTGGCGGCCGGCAGGCAACGCGCTCATCCAGTGGCGCGACGGCCGCCGGTGAAGGCGCCGCCCAGCATGAGTTCGGGATTGGGTAGGGCTCAGCCCCGCGGAAACACCTTGCTCATCAGCCTGAGCGCCAGCGGGTTGCCGCGGGGACGCAGGCGACCGGTGGCGATCGCGCGCAGGGGGTCCAGTCGCTGGCCGACGATGTCGACCCAGTCCTGGTAGGCGACGCGCAGGCGCAGGTCGGGGCGCGGCGCCTCGCCCTGCTCGACGGCGCTTGAGCCGTTGTTGACGGTCAGGTGCCAGGTGGGGACGTCGGGGTCGGTGAACTCCCACTGGAAGGTCGTTCCTCGCGAGAGCCCATGCTCGGGATTGACCTGGCGGCGGATCGTGTCGAACAGCAGCGCGACCGTCTCGGGATCGCGCCTGGTGGGTCCCTCGCGCACGCCGAGCACACCGGCCTGGGCGAGCGTGCGCCCGCGCTGGGAGACCTCCAGGTGGGAGAGGCCGGCCGGCAGGAGCGCAGGTCCGGGGAGCGTCTCCGCGGCCAGGCCGGCGGAGCGCAACTTGGTCGTCATCGAGCCCAGGCCCTCGACGCCGACCTCGTCGTAGGTGGCGCCGAAGACGGTTATGTAGCTTTCGTCCCAGCCCGGCGGCATCAGCACCTGGGCGGTGTAGCGGGTGACGTCGCGCAGGATGCGGGCGACCGCCTTGGGTACCCCGACGGGGTCTTCGCGGCGCAGGTCGGAGAGGAGCTTGACGCCGAAGCCGATGTGGCGCTGCTCGTCGGCGGAGATGTTGGCCATGCCCTCCCGGAACGCCGGCAGCTGGTCGCGCCGTTCGAGATAGCTGCAGATGAAGTGCTGGCCGGGCTGGGCGAGCGAGGCCTCGATCACGATGTGGTACAGCGTCACCGCCGCGGCGAGCTGGGCGGGGGAGCGGTCGGCGCGCAGCTCGTCGGCCATCCGTTCCAGGCGCTCGAAGATCTTGCTCAGGCCCGGGGTGAGCTTGGGCCTGATCGCGTTCAGGCTGCTCGCCATGGAGCCGTCGCCGAGCCCGCAGACCTCGTGCACGAAGCGCTTGAAGAAGACCGCGTGGCGGGCCTCGTCGACCTGCTGGGTGGCCAGGAAGTACTTCTGCTCCTCCAGCGGTGCGGCGTCGATGTACGGGGAGAGGGTGTCGGTGACCACGTCCTCGCCCCAGAAGAACAGCGAATAGTTCCACAGTGCCGCCGTGCGCTCGAACTCGGTGAAGTCCTCGCGCCACTGGCGCGCGTCCTCGGTGAAGTCCAGCTCAGTCGCCTTCCAGTTGCCACGCTCCCAGCGCGCATAGAGATCCGCGTAGGTGATCGCGTCAGTCGGCAGATGAGCGTCCGCCAGCAGGGAGGCGTCCGTCGTCGAGCTGGAGGTGGGTGTAGCGGTGGTAGCCATGCGGATCCTCTCAAACTGTGGATGTCCGTGGGAGGCTCGATGCCCGATACCACGGGATGATGGGTTGAAGAAACTACCCATAGAACCATATGTCGGATAACAGACGCTATCGTAATAGCGAATACTCTGTCAAGTACAATCGGACCGATGGAGGCCCAGCGGATGGCGAGCACATCGAGGATGACGCGCGAGCAGAGCAAGGCAAATACGCGCGAGCGGCTGCTCAGCGCGGCCCGCACGGTGTTCGCCCGCGGCGGCTTTCACGGAGCCTCGGTCGAGGAGATCGCCGCTGAGGCGGGGTTCTCGACGGGGGCGTTGTACTCGAACTTCGACGGCAAGGAGGATCTGTTCCTGGCCTTGATGGACCGCGAGATCGAGGGGCATGCGCGGGAGATCGCGCAGGCTGTCCAGGCGCGCACGTCGGTGGCCGAGCGGGCGACGGGTGGGGCGCGGCAGTGGATGACGATGATTGAGCGCGAGCCCGAGCTGTTGCTGCTGTTCATGGAGTTCTGGGCCTACGGCGTGCGGGACGCGCGGATGCGCCCGAAGGTGGCCGTGCGGTTTGCGCAGATGCGTGAGGTGCTGACGAAGCTGATCGCCGACGGGACGCGCGAGTTCGAGCTCGAGCTGGAGATCCCGGCGGAGCAGCTGGCGATCGCGATCGACGCGCTCGCGGACGGGATCGCTCGGCAGAAGCTCGCCGACCCCGACGCGGTGCCCGACGATCTGATGGGGCGTGTGCTGTCGTTGCTGTTCGCCGGGGCTACGCGTCCGGCAGGCACAGGCATGCGTAGTGCACCGTGAATAGGCGCCGGGCCGCGGATGGCGCGACGCGGTGAAGGCCGGCGCGCACGGTCCACTTGGCGGCGGCGAGGGCCCGCGCGGAGGGGGTGACGGCGAAGAAGCGGTGGACCGCGAGCGGCAGGGGGTCCTCCAGCTCGCAGGCGATCCGCAAGCCGGCGCGCGCGACGATCAGGCGCGCCCCCTCGCGATCCAGCCGCTGCAGGTGGCCGACCTCGTCGGCGTGCTCGCGCTTGGAGGGGCGCTTGGCTGAGATGTTCTCCTCGAGCGGCACCTCTACGAGCACCGCTCGGCAGGCGCGGGCGACCTCGGCGAGCAGGGCTGGAGGATCGGGGACGTGCTCGAGCACGTGAGAGAGGATGCCGAGCTCATAGGTCTGGTTGGGCGTCTCCAGATGGCTCCCGTCATAGAGCTCGACGGAATCGATCTCTGGGCGCTCGCGCGCGATGTCCACCGCGGCCTGCGTGATCTCGACCCCGGTGAGGGTGCCGCCGAAGCCGCGACGGTGAAGCTCGCAGATCAAAGCGCCATCGCCGCAGCCGACCTCGAGCGTGCTCGCCGGACTCACGCCCGCCTTCGTACACAGGGCGAGCACGTGATCGGCCTTGCCAACCGCCCCGAGCGCCCGCCAGCGCGCATACAGCGCCGCCAGCGCAGGGTCCTGCTGAGCATAGGCCTCGTCGTAGAAGCGGACAAGCTCAGAGAGGTCGGGCATGCCGCTCTCAGTGCTGGAGAATGACTTCGGCGCTCCCAAGGCCGCTCGTGCGACTCAGTGAGGCGACCGTCAGCGTCGTCGCCCTGGCGGCGACGAACCGAGAGATCGCAAACGCTTCTTTCCGGGTTACTCCCGCGAAGCGGAAGCCGGCAGGCGGGCTGCTCGGCACGACTGCGGCCTGTGGCGGGCCGACCGTGCGCAGATGGCGCAGCGCGACGAAATCCACTTCGCGTACGGGCGGAGCGCTCGACTTGACGCTGCTCAACGTTCCCATGTAGACGGACAACGGATCCACGGCGTGTGCCTCGGCGACGATCAGACGCGACGTGGTCGGCTTGGACAGCGACTGCGCCGCGCCGCGCCAGTCATCGCGCCGGTACTCGGGGATGACGATGGCCGAGACGATCATCGCCAGGAAGATCGCGCACAGTATGCCGCCGAGCAGATTTCCGCTGCGTCGAGCGCCTGCCGTGCCCAGGCCGACAGCGATCAGCACGGCGAGCGGTACAAAGAAGGCGAGCACGTTGCGCCCGTCGTAGACGTCCACGAGGTGTGTCGCTGCCAGCACCAATGGGATCGCGATCGCTCCGGTCGCAGCCAGCGCTGCGTCTCGTGCGCCGCTGCGCTCGTGCTGGTCACCGTGTCGGAGCACGAGCACGATTGCTGCGATCGCGATCGCCACGGCGATGATCAGCGCGAACAGCACCAGCGGGCCGTAGACGCCGACGGTGAACATCTTGATGCTTTCTGCGACGCGTCTGGGCAGCGACAGTTCTTCGATCCAGTTGGTCTTGTTTTCGGTGCGCTGGGCGTACGCCAGTGGCGACAGCGCGAGACCGACGAGCATCACCGCGCCGCCTGGCGCCCACACCCGTCGCCAGCCCAGGCGCAGGATCAGGATGAACGCCTCCGAGACGAACAGGAAGGCGGCGAAGTAGTGCGCGAGCAGAGCCAGGCTCGACAGCAGCGCCCACGCCGCCAGGTGGCGGCCGCTGGGCTCGCGCAGGGAGCGCTGCCAGGCGACGAACGCGGCGGCGCTGAAGAGGACCAGCAGGCCGTAGGTGCGAGCCTCCTGGGAGAAGAAGAACATCGACGGGCTGAGCGTCGTCAGCGTCGCCGCCCACAGGCCGACGCGGGGCGAGATCTCCCGTCCTGCCAGATACATCACCGGGATCGTGATCGTGCCGATCAGCGCTGACATCGAGCGAAAGCCGACCGTGCCGGTGCCGAAGACCTTCGTCCAGGCCCACACGACGTAGTAGTACAGCGGCGGGGTCGACTCGCCGTGCGCGATCCGCGACAGCATCCCGTCGAAGCCATGGCGGACGAGGATCAGGGTTGCCGACTCGTCCAACTCGATGCTGGAGACGTTCAGCGTCGCGAAGCGCAGGATCCCGCCGAGCACGGTGAGCGCGACCACGAGCTCGACCGGGCTCGGACATCGCCAGGCTGTCTGCCGGCGAGCCACACCGCTCACCGACCCGGGGCGTGCCTCGACGGCGGAGGGTGGACTCGCAGCGAAACGGATACCCACGTCGAGAATCATGCCAGCTGACTCGGCTCCTCCACGCCGAGGATTATTGTGGGGCGATGACGGCCAAGCTGACGGCGTCGCTGCGCGAGGTGCCCGCGACGGTGCCGGCCCTCGCGGCCCTCGCGCTGTTCGTCGTGTGGGCAACCGATCAGGCGGGCTACCCCGTAACGCACTGGGCGCCAGGGGGTCTGATCGTGCTGGCGCTGCTCGGGCTGGCGCTGTGGGCGGTCGGGCTGCGCGCGGGCGACGTGCCGACCCCGGTGAAGATCGCGCTGGGGTGCCTGGCCGCTTACACCGCGCTGAGCTTCGCCTCGATCCTGTGGGCTGCGGTGCCGGGGGACGCCTGGGAAGGTGCGAACCGGACGCTGCTCTACCTGTTCGTGTTCGCGCTGTTCGCGCTCTGGCCGCAGCGTGGACGCAGCGCGGCTGTGCTGATGGGGGCCTGGACGCTGGCGATGATCGGCCTGGCAGCGTTCGTAGCGCTGCACGTAAACGCCGCCGCTGGAAGCACCGCGCGTCTGGAAAAGCTGCTCCCTGGGGGGCGCCTGGTCTACCCGTCGGGCTACGCCAACGCAAATGCCGCCCAGTGGCTGATGGCGTTCTGGCCGGCATTGCTGCTCGCACGGGAGACTCGCCTGCACTGGAGTGTGCGCGGGCTGCTCGCCGGCGGCGCGGTGCTGCTGGCCGAGGTCGCCCTGCTCAGCGTGAGCCGGGGTTCGCTGTACGCGACGCCGGTGATGCTCGTGCTTGTGTTCGCGCTGCTGCCGGGCCGCACGCGCACGTTCGCGGCGCTTGTGCCGGTAGTGGCCGGGATTGGGGCTGCCGCGCCGTCCGTGCTGCGCGTTGGCGAACGTCTAGAACACGGACAAAACGCCACTGCCACCATGCACACAGCCACGACGGCGACATTCCTCGCGGCCGTCATGGTTGCGCTGGTAGTTGCGCTGAGCGCTGTTGTCGAGGGGCGACGCACGCTTTCGGAGTCCTCCGCAAGACGGCTGCATTGGGGCGTAGCCGCGGTTGCGCTCGTCGTGCTTGTGGCGATGCTCGGGGGAGGTTGGGTGGCTGCCGGCAATCCCGTGACGCGGGCGCGTCACGCGTGGGACACTTTCAAGAGCGGCAGTGGATACGCAGCCAACAGCACGGGCAATCGGCTGACGAGCGGGCTGGGAAGCTCAGCGCTACGACTTCTACCGCGTAGCGCTGAACGAATTCGTCGCCCATCCGCTGGTCGGGATCGGCGCGGACAACTTCCAGCAACAGTATCTCGCCCACGGGCGCAGCGAAGAGACGCCGCACTATCCGCACAGCGTCGAGCTGCGCACGCTCGCGCGAGACGGGCTTGATCGGGACGCTGCTGGCGCTGATCGGCCTCGGTGCGGCGCTGTTGGCGGCGGCGCGCGCTCTGCGAAGCCCAGATCCGCTCGTCTGCGCGGTGACGGCGGCGGCGCTGGGCGGGTTCGCCTATTGGATGGTGCACGGTTCGTTCGACTGGTTCTGGGAGTTTGCGGGTCTGGGGGCGCCGGCGTTTGCACTGCTCGGCCTGGCGTGTGCGCTTGCCCCGAGGGTGCCTGCCCGATCGACTCACAAAGCTGACCAGCTTGCCAAGACGTCGGGGCTCTCTGGACTGTGGCGGTTTCCCGGTCCTCCCCGGCTGGGCATCGGCGTGGGCGCGATCGTGGCGGTGCTGGCGGCCCTGTCGCTGACGGCTCCCTGGCTGAGTCAGCTGGAGGTTCAGAGCGCGGCGCGCGTCTGGAGGAGTGCGCCCCAGAGCGCATACGCGCGCTTGCGCACGCCGCCAACCTGAACCCGCTCAGCGACGAGGCGTATCTGGTGGCCGGGAGCATCGCGCTGCGCTTCGGCGATTTGGCGCGCGCCGACCACGAGTTCGCGCTGGCGCTCGGGCGAACGCCGGGCGACGCCTATGCCACGCTTGAGCGCGGGGCGATCGCCTCGACCGAGAACGACCGCCGTGGCGCGCTCGAGCTGCTCGAGCGAGCGGCACGGCTAGACCCTCGGGACCCGCTCACTCGACGGGCTCTACGGCTGGTGCGGGAAGGCAAGCGCGTGAGTATCGAAGAACTGAACCGCTCAATCCTGCTCAAGGCTCAGCAACTCGCATGAAACTCCTGTGTTATAGGGGTTTCCGGCTCGACACTGCTGTCGGCTTTCGCTAGCTTGTGAAGCAGGCCAGTCGAACCACTCGCTTGAGCTGTCGCACTCGAAGATCTGATCGGAGGAGGTGAGGCGATGGCGGTTACCGAGCATGGGAGCGACAACCATCTCGCCTGTGCCAAAAGCATGAACCCCAAGGTTGGGAAGCAGCGTATGACAAGCCATCGCATGATCTCTTTAACACTGACCCTGCTGGCGGTTCTCACGACCGTCGTGCCGTCTTCCGCCCTCGCCGGTTCCCTGCTCAGCGGCTATGGCGGTCCCGGCGAGGGCAATCAGGTGATCCTCGGCTCGGCGCTGCTGGGCGGTGGCGCGGGCGGCTCCTCAAGCGGTTCCTCCAGGTTGGATGGGTCCTCAGCGACCGGTGCGGCGGGGGTCGGCGTCCAAGCTGGCGTGGGAAACGCCGCGCTCAGCGGCTCGAGCGGGCGTGGCCCAATGGCTCGCGGGCGGGCTGCCGCCGGGACATCTGGCTCACGGGGCACGAGCGGAGATGCATCCGGCGATGCTGCTCGCGCGTATCCCGTCGTGTCCCGGGGTAATACCACTGGAGCAATGGAAGCGCTGGGCTTGTCCGGCGAGGATCTCGGATACGTGCTCCTGACGCTCGGGGCGCTGGCCTTGATCGGCGTGGTCACGAGGCGGCTGGCACGGGCGACGCGCCCGGAAGGCGTGTGGTGGCTAAAGCGAGGCGACGTAAAACCCGAGTAGTGAGTGAGGGATAGGAGTCCCTCTGACTATGGATACCCCGCGCATCTCCCAACAAACATCGACCACGCTGCCGTTGACCGGTCAGCTTCCTGTTGCGCGAGACGCCCCACAGCCGCACGCGCTGCGGAGCGGTGCTTTCAGCGGGCCTTTGCAATGGCTGCTCGACGGGCCTGGTTGGGGCGTGTTGCGTCCCGCGGTCGACTTCGTACTGTTGTGCCTGGCAGTGGTGCTAGCCCTGGGTGGCGTGCATGGCGTACTGCATGCCACTGCTGTTCGCGCGCCGCTGCTGGTCATGCCACCACTGGTCATGCTCTTGCTCTACCTGCGCGGGCTCTATCGTACGCGCCTGCGTGCGCTGCTCCTCGACGGAGTGGCGCCTGTTGTGAGTGCCGTGTCGGTCGCGGCGATGACCGTCGCGATGCTCGGCCTGTTCGTCAACGGGCGCGTCCCGAGCCAGGCTGACTGGGTGAGGACGTGGCTGTTCGCGCTGCTCGCAGTTGGCGCGGGGCGTGTGGTTCTATCCCTCGCCCAGCGCTGGGCGCGAGCGCGGCGGCTGGTCGGCAAGCCGGTGCTGATCATGGGCGCGGGAGTGGTCGGAGCGCAGGTGGCACGTCGCCTGGAGAGCCATCCCGAGTATGGGCTTACCCGAGTCGGATTCCTGGACGACGATCCGCGCACGGTCGCCGAGGTGGGTGGGCGCGACGTGCCGGTGGTGGGCACCGTCGAGGACCTCGACGAGACCGTCGAGCAGACGGGCGTAAGGAACCTGATCGTGGCGTTCTCGTCCGTCGCGGACGCTCGCGTCAGTCGCCTGATCCAGCGCTGCCAGGAGCTGGGCATCGAGGTCTCGGTGGTGCCGAGGATGTTCGACACGATCAACAACCGCGTGGGCTACGACACCGTCGGCGGGCTGCCGCTGATGTCTTTCACGACGGTCAACCCAAGGGGAGTGCAGTTCGCGCTCAAGCACGCGTTTGACCGGATGTTCGCGACGGGATTGCTGGTGGTGCTCTCGCCGGTGATCGCGTGTGCGGCGCTGGCCGTGCGCCTGAGCTCGCCTGGACCTGTGTTCTTTCGCCAGCGCCGTGTCGGCCGCGACGGCAAGGAATTCGATCTCTACAAGTTCCGTTCGATGCGCCTGCAGCCCGAGCAGACGGCGCTGAGCGGCGACGACTCGACCGCGCTCGAGTTCCTGCTCGGTGGCGATACCGCACCGGGAGGAGTAGAGGGAGACGATCGGCGCACTCCGATCGGCCGCTTCCTGCGCCGCTGCTCGCTGGACGAGCTGCCCCAGCTGCTGAACGTGCTGCGCGGAGAGATGAGCATCATCGGGCCCCGACCCGAGCGTCCGGAGTTCGTCGAGCTGTTCCATCAAGACATCAATCGCTACGACGACCGCCACCGGGTCAAGTCGGGGATCACCGGCTGGGCGCAGGTGCACGGACTGCGCGGACAGACCTCGTTGGCTGAGCGGGTGGAGTGGGACAACTACTACATCGCCCACTGGTCGCTCGGCCTCGACCTGAAGATCCTCGCTCTTACCCTCATAGCGCTGTTGCGCAACAACGCCGAGTGATCCAAAGATCTCCCTGGCCACAACAGGCGCGATGGGGACGAGGTCTGCCTCAGATGCTGCGCTGCGCGCCCTTGTCGAGCCCCGCCCAATACTGATAGACGCGCACCCGCAGGCCGCTGGTGCCGAGCACCGATGGCAGCTTGATCGAGTAGCGGTTGAAGCGGTTGAGCGTGAATAGGGCCCGGTAGCGCAAGAGGCTGCCCTGGAAGGCTTCAAGCTCCATGTAGTCCCCGACGGGTCCCGACCCGCTCGCCAGCACCCGGCTGCCGCGTTTGCGCAGGCTCAGGGTGATCGGGCTGACGTGGCCGAACGGCGAGGCGAGCGCTCGCGAGAGCGCCGCAAACGCTGGCTTGTGGGTTCCGTTCGCATTCAGGGCTCCGAAGTTTTCGGCGATCGACCCCTGCAGCTGATAGATCACCTCGGCGGCGATGTATGGAGTGCGTGCGAGCGAGCGGAAGGTGTTGGTGATATTGAGCGCTTGGATCTGCGAAGTCACGCATGCCTGTTCCTGTTGAATCCTGTAGCGCGGCCAGCAACTGCTCCAGCCGAACTCGTCGAGCCACAGGGGCTTCGTGTCGCCGTTGGCAAGCTGCACTTCATGGATCGAACGCAACGAGGCGAGGGTGAGGGTGTAGAAGTGCACGGCGAGGCCGTCGTAGTAGCCCTTGATGCCGGCGGCATACAGGGCACGCAGGAATACGCCGTTTGCGCCGACGAGCGAGCCGGCGAGCACGGGCACGCTGGGGTTCGCCTGCTTGATTGCCGGGTAGGCGGCCCGCAGGATCGCGGCGTAGCGTTGGGGTTTTTCAGGACCGGCGAAGTAGAGTTGGTTGGCCTGGTCGGGCTCGTTCCAGACTTCGATTGCGGCCAGGCGCGTGCCATAGCGCTGGGCCAGATAGGCGACGAAGGCGGCGTAGCTCGCGGGGTCGCTCGGCGGCCAGGCGTTGGCCTTGCTCGATCCTCCAGGCACGCAGGCCCGCAACAGCGACGCTGGCGCCGAGGAAGCCCAGCATGGAGTGCTCTCAACCATCGCGATCACCCCGATGCCGGCTGCTGCCGCGTCGCTCGTCAGGCGGTCGGTGTAGGCCAGCGCGCGCGGATCGATCTGGTTCGGCCCGAACGGCTCGAGTTCCGACCACGGCACTTCGAGGCGCACCACCTTCGCGTGGAGCGCACGGGCAAGGGCGATTTCCCGGTCCGCGCTGGCTGGGCTGGCTGCCGCTGTAGACGGCCCCGACATTCACGCCGCCGAGGGGGGCGGTGGTGGATAGATGTGCTTTTGCGATGTGCTCGCCGCGACCGACCGGGGCAAGCCAGGCGAGCATGCACAGCGGGAGCGTCAGCGCGAGCAACACCTTATGTGGGCGTCCTGCCATCGGTACGTGGGCATCCTGCCCTGGTGCGCTGGCGTCCTGCCATCCTCACAAGATAGTCGCGTGCGCTCAGAAGAGCGCAAGTACCTGCCCAACCGAACCTGTCCAGATACGCTGTCTCGCCGTGTCGCCATTTTGGATCTGGACACAGATCGCGATCGTCGTGTTCGTGCTGATCGGGATGGTCATAGCGATCACAAAGCTCGCCTGAGCGCGCCTCCGGCGTGTAGGTATGACTGTGGTTGCCCCGCGCCAGGGGCGATGACGGCGCTCGCGCGCGTAGGTATGATCGCTCCGCCCGGCAGTGCATTCGGTCCCGCGACAGGCAAGGGAGGATCATGTTCAAATCGATCGTGGTTGGTACCGATGGTTCCGATACGGCCACCCAAGCCGTGCGACAGGCGGTTGACTTGGCGCGCTCGGTGGGGGCGAAGCTCGAGCTGGTGAGTGCTTATGAGCCGGTGCCGGCGCAGCGGCTGCAGGAGGAACGGCGCGAGGCCCCGGAGGATCTGCAGTGGGCGATCAATCCCCGCGAGGACGTCGACGCGACGCTGGAGGCCGCCGCCGCGGTCGCTCGCGAGGCGGGGGTGACGGTGAACGTTTACCCACGCCAGGGCGATCCAGCTGACGCGATTCTCGATGTCGCCGAGGAGCAGGAGGCGGATCTGGTGGTCGTGGGTAACAAGGGGATGACCGGCGCGAAGCGCTTTCTGCTTGGCTCGGTGCCCAATAAGGTCTCCCACCACGCGCCCTGCTCGGTGCTGATCATCCGCACCACCTGATCGCCGCGAGACGGCTGTGCTTCAAGTTCCCGCTTGGCTCCTGTCGGTGCGTAGCTCGCCCGTGTTGGGGCGGGCGTGCCAGGCGCGGTTGATGACCTCAGCCATCTCCGGAACGGAAACGCTCACGCCCGAATCGCTTGGCGTTCTCACGCGCCGCCTCCTCGTCGAGGTCGAGCCCCTCGAAGCGCTCGATCGCCGCCACCAGACCAGCGGTGCTCTGCTCGTCGAACAGTACGCCGGTGCTGTCCGTCGAGCACCGACTCGACTGCACCGCCGACGCCGTAGGCGATCACCGGCACGCCGGCCGCCTGGGCCTCGACGGGCACGATCCCGAAGTCCTCCTCGCCAGGGAACAGCAGCGCGCGTGCGCCGCTCGAGCAGCTCGTCCCGCTCGTCCTCGGAGACCCGGCCGAGGAACTCGCCCCGCTCGCCCCGCGCTGCGGCGCGGATCGCCTCGAGCGCACGTCCGTCGCCCGCGACCTTCAGGGGACTGCCCACGCTTGGCGCACGCGGCCACGGCGAGGTCAACGCGCTTGTAGGGGACGACCCGCCCGAACACGAGATAGAAGTCCTCAGCCGCGTGTGCCAACGTCAGGAAATGCTCGACGTCCACCGGCGGATGCACGACCTCGGTGGAGCGGCCGTAGTAGCGTTCGATGCGCGCGGCGACGTGACGGGAGTTTGCCACGAACACATCCGGTCCGCGCGCACCCTGCGAGGTCCTGCCGGCGCAACCGACTCAGCAGGAGGGGAAGCAGCAGCCGCGTCACTCGCCCCACCTCCTCGCCCTCCAGAAATCCCTCCTCCCAGGCGTAGCGCATCGGCGTGTGGCAGTAGCAGACGTGCAATGTGCCTGGCGAGCGTGCGCACGTTCTTCGCACACGCGTGGCTGCTCGAGAGCACCAGATCGAAGCCTGAGAGGTCGAACGAGCGAAACGCCCTGTCCATCAGCGGCAGCAGCTTCGGGTAATGGCGCCTCGCACCCGGAATGCGGTTGAGAGAAGAAGCATGGACAGATCGCTCTGTGATCGCGCTCGGCCACGGCGCGGGGTCATAGATCGAGGTGAACAGCTCGGCCTGGGGAAACATCTTCGAGCAGCTCGATCACGACCTGCTCGGAGCCACCGGGAATCGTCAGCCACTCGTGGACGATCGCGACGCGGGGATACCGCGCGCGCAGGTCTTCGATCAGGTCGTCCCCGGTTGCGGGCATCAGACCGAGCTCGTAGTGCTCGGCGGCGGCGTCCGCGCTTCGCCGCGCGATCAGCGCGAGCAGGCCGATCTGGACCCCAAGTACGAGCGTGAAGCGAGCTTCGACTCCGGTGAAGCTCGCGGTCGTATCCATCGTGACGAGACCGGCTATACCGCACACCGACGCCAGGGCAAAGGCACGCAGCAACGGCTCACGGCTGCGTCGCCATGCCTGCCACGCGACCACGAGGCTCCCGGCGATCAGGCCCACGTAGGCGCACAGACCGAGCACCCCCAGCTTCAGCCAGAACCACAGGGCCGCGAAGTGGACATACTGGCGGCCTTCTTCATGTTCAACGGAGAGAGGAGCGGCTGTTGCCTGCCACGGCACTCCCATTCCAAGACCCGTGATCGGGTGTTGACCGATCGCGTTGAGCACGTTGGCGCGCTCGTCGAGGCGGTAGCGGTCCTCGGCGTTGGCTTCCAAATTGGAAGCGGAGAGTGAGGTTACCCGCTTCACGAGTGGCAGGTTTGACTGGAAGTGAATCGATCCCAGCAGCCAGATCGCTGCCACGACTGCCAGGCCGGCGGGCACCATCATGCGACGTCCCGTCGGCGTGGTTGCGAGCAGGAGCACTAGCAGGACGCCGAGCACCGAGGCGATCCAGAACGAGCGTCGATAGGAGAGCAGCAGGCACGCGATCAGCAGCGGGCTGCCGAGCAGCATCCACAGGGGCGGCTTGGCCCGTACGATCACCGCCACGAGTAGCGTCAGCAGGGCGATCATGATCACCCAGTTGGCCGTCGGTTCGTAGTAGGTGAGGGTCGAGGATCCTTCGATCTGCTTGCCGAGATGCTCGGACACCTCGACCAGGCCGATGAACGCCTTGACGATCGCGAGTGTCATCGCACCGCCGAGCAGCCTCATGATCTGGCGCTCGTCGAGCTCGAGGTTTGCAATGGCGATCGGGAGCAACAGCAGATAAGCCAGCACGTGCTCAGAGAAGATCGAGTAGCGCAGGCTCACGCTGGCCGCATGGCCGGTGACCGCGCCCGCGACCATCGCGAGCGCAAGCAGCGCGAGCGGAAGCGTGAGCGCCCGCGGCAGCCTCACCGCTCGGCGATCGCGCAACACGTCGAGAAAAGCCGATACGACCACCAGTCCGACGAGCAGATCGAGCAGCGAGAGGCCGCGGTATAGCTGGATGTAAAGATGCGAGGTGAAGTTCAGAAGACCGAAGTCCGGACCCTCACAGAGGATCGTCAATGCAACGACGAGCGTCATTGTCAGCACCGGACGCCTGATCAGGATCACCGCTCCGAGCATTGCCAGGGGCACGAGCAATCCCACGGTCCCCAGCTTGTGCACGGAGGCAGCGACCACCAGCGCGGTTGCCACGGTGGCTCCGCCCGCGATCAGCGTCTCCCGACGGGGTGGCGCCGGCAGCCTCAGCCATCGCAGAACCACCGTGCTGAGCCTCTAGTTGGACGTTCGCCGAAGGCTGGAGCCGCTGCCCGAACCAGCCGGCACCTTCAGCTGCTCGTCGCGGATGCGACTCGATCGACCGGCCTGCGCCTCAATTTCCACGTCGACGGTCGGCCCAGCTGCATCGTAGGGGCCGTAGCCATAGCCATAATTACCGGTGTCACGCACGCCTGTCACGACGATCCCTACGGGCTCAACCATGTGGTGATCCAGGATCGAACGGGCAAGGCGTACCTCTTCGTGCGTGGTCCGGTCGACACGTGCCACGAGGATCGCGCCGTTGATTACCGGGTTGTTGAGCAGGACCTGCGCATCGGCGACCGGATTCAGTGGCGGCACGTCGATGATCACCATGCTCCCGTCGGAGGCGAGCTCGGAGATCAGGTCGGTGATGCGTTGCGATCCGAGCAGCTCAGATGGATTGTGAGGAAGAGTGCCAGAGGGTAGGACGCGCAGATTGAGGAGGTCCGCAAGCGGATAGACGAGCAGCTCTTCCAGCTTCGCCGAACCGGTGATTGCGGTTGTCACTCCCCTCCCCGCCCCGAGCTCGAAGGGCCCGACGGTTCCGGGCCGGCGCAGGTCGAGCTCGACGAGTACCGTGCGGCGCCCACTGAGGGCGACCACGCGGGCCAGGTTCACAGCGACCGTGGTCTTGCCCTCGCCCGATACCGCGCTCGTCACCATCAACGTGTCGAGCTGACGAGTCACGGCCGTGAAGTCGAGTGCGCTGCGCAGGATGCGGTAGGGCTCTAGCAGCTCCGAGGTATCTGCCTGTAAGTCGCGCGAGCTCGACTTGGGGATCGCGACGAGCGCTGGAAGCCGGTAGCCCCGCTCGAACTCCCTGATCGTCTTGACGCGTCGGTCGAGAGACTCCAGGAGGAAGACCAGCGAGAACGCGATCGCCAGGCCGACCAGGAGGCCGATCGCGAGAGTCTCCGACAGGCCGCCGCCGTTGGGGCTCGTGGGTGCGGTTGCGCTGCTGATGATGTTGGCGCCGCCGCTGGCGACCGCCTGCAGCGAGCCGAGGCGCTCCAACGTCTGCTCCAGCGTTGCGCGTTCGGTCTGCGCGAGCGTTGCGCGTTCGGTCTGCGCAGGCGTTGGATGTTCCGGCGTGGCGACGTGCAGCGCGGCGATCTGTTGCTGGATCTGGGCCTGTGCGGCCGCGACGCCGGCGAGTTGCGCATTCGTGCGAAACGCGATGTACTGGGCCGCGAAGGCGTTGGCGAGGAGCGCTGACCCTTGCGGATTGGCGGTCGTGGCGATCACGTTCAGCACATCGGCGGTCGGCGCCGCTTCGACCTTGACCTCTCCAAGCAGTTCGTTGGTCGTGCTCCGCAGTTTCAGCTGGCTGCGGACCGCCTGTGCCACTTCGGCGGAGTGTGCGATCAGCACCTCGGTGTCCGCTTCGCGCTGTGGTTCGCTGCTGCCGGCGGTGGCGATGTTGAGAGCTGCGCCCGAGAGCGTATTGCTCTGGAAGGCGACGCTGGCGGTCGCCGTGTAGGACTTCGCTTTGTGCTCGTGGGCGATGACGAACACGAGCACCGTCGCCAGGACCACACCGACGATCAGCCGCCAGCGGCTGCGCAGGATCGCGAGGTCGTCGGCGAGACCCTGACCACGGCCCCTGCCTTCAGAGGATGAGACCGGCTTTGACTCAGTCCGACCGGAAGCGTTCATGCAGGCAGCCTGTTGGAGGCTTGAAGGCTTACGTGGACAGGGGTCCCTCTCATCTTAGGCTCCTATCGTCGACTCGTGGCGACGACTTGAGATCACGCCGCCATGATCTCTCCATCCGTGGGCGGGTACAGCGAGCGCAATGATACCGCCCCCTTCGGCCTCCTCCGCCGCTTGCCGGTCGGACATGAGTCCATCTCTGGGCTCCTTCGTCTCGTCATGCCGTCCGGCGCCGATAGGAGCCGTGACACCGAGTGGGCCCAGGACTAATACCGACGCCGGCAGGCGCCGATACGACCACTGACGAAGTTCCGGCCTCAGGGTCGTCACACGTAATCCACAACAAAGGCACACCCGTCGCGAGGCGGGGTCGCAAAGCCAGGGGTCTCTTCGAGACGGCCCAGCGACTTAAGGAGAAGTTCGATGACGACCATCCGCGCTCGTCTTTGCGGAAGCTCGAGGACGCTGCCCATCGGGCTGGTCATCGCCGCGTGCTTGATCGTGCCGACGATCGACCGCGTCTGCCGGGGCCAGCTACTCCAAACGCCCACATCAGCAGCGCGGCCCGGGCTCGCGTTGCTCGCCTGGCCGCCCCCCGTATCAAGGTCGTCGGTCATAAGTTGATCTGGTCACGAGCCGAGGGGGTCAGCGCCTACGTGCTCGCTCGCCAGCCTCTCGGCCATGCAAGTGTTTATCGGGTGATTGCCAAGAACTCGATAACGCCGAAGCCCGTGCCGGGTGCAACGGTCCGCTACCGCGTGAAAACCGATGTCTCCGGGAGCGCCTGGACGCACGCGGTGACGATCACCTACACCGCGCACGGCAGCATCGACCAAGTCCTCGGCGCCGGCTTCAACCCAAGCGGGTCGGGCGCCGCCGGGTCCGGCAGTGCGCTCGCGACGTGGTCGGGCAGAGCGGCTTAGGCTCAGGCGTCCGGCAACGGCTCGGAGTCGAAGTAGCGGCGGCCCGGAATCGGAGCAGCTCGGTGCTTCGGGATGCGGCACCGGCTCGGGTGGCCTGGGTGGTCCGGTCGAAGAAGTACCTTCGAAGCCGGCCACGTCTTTGAAGGTTGGTTTGATCGGCTTCGGGGGATGGGGCGCCGAGCCTAGCGAAACGATTCGGAAGGCCACTGGGGTGAAGTACACCAGGGGGAATCCGATTGGGAAGGGGGTTGGGGTCGTCGTACCAAGGAAGAGGTCAGCGAGGGGATCACTCCTCTGGTGCTCTACGACCCCGACATGCGGGGATGTCGCCAGCGGCGGTCGCTGAAGGCGTCAAGAGCTATCTCCCGACATGCGCGAACTCGGTCTCACCGAACTGGAGCTTGGCAACGAGGTCTACTACCACGGCTCCACCGCAGACGAATACGCAGCCCAATACCGCGCCGCGCACGAAGCTCTAGCCGGCAGCGGGATCTCTCTGATCGCGGATGCCGTGGGGCGACTACTACACAGGCACCGAATGGTCCCAGGTGGGAAGCGGGCCGAGGCTGGTTTGTGCGTTCTGCAAAGCTCTCGGCGGCGTTCCCGACGGTGGTCGGGCCACTTCTACGGCTCGATGAACGCGGACGGTCCGCTCGGCGGTGGTAAGCCATTCGGCTGGGCAACCGTCCCGCGGATGATCGCCGACCTCAAGAAGGCCGGTGACTACGCGCCGCTGAACATCACCGAGGTCGGCCAGCCGACCTACCAGGGTACCGACGGCAACACGGCTGTCACCGAAGCAGAACAGGCCGCGGACGTCAAGCAGTACCTCACGCAGGCCGCCGAATGGGGGACTCGCCTCGATCTACCTCTACGAGGCCATCGACACCGGCGAAGGCGGCTATGGCCTCTACAAATGGCCCCTGCAAGCCAAGCCATCCGCGGCCGTGTTCGCCGAAACCCTCGCAAAACTCTCAGCTACGTAACCAGAACTACCTCCCAGCCAGCTCTTCTGCCATACGGCTGACCGCCAGCGGTCTGCCCGGCTGCAAAAGGGTGTTGGTAGGCTGTCGGCAGATGGCGCAGACGGATCCTGTGACGCTGCAGATCAACGTCGCACCGACGGATTTCCCCCACGCCGTCCACATCCTTCCCCATCAGCTGCGCCAGTGGGCCGGGCAGGTGGATGAGGTCCTCTTCACGTTCGATCTTCACCGAACGGCACGAGGCGGCCGCTTCGGAGAGGGATGGGAGGAGCGCCTCGCGCCGATGCGGGCGCTGCTGGACGGTCTCTGCCGAGATCACCCACACGCGCGTATCTCCGAGGTCGATTACGGGCCGGAAAAGATGAGCGAGGTCGCGGCCGCATTCACGGCTGGCACGCTGATCCCCGCCAAGGACACCAAGGGCGCGCCGCTTTACCCGTACTTCTATGGTTTGCACGAGGCGCGCAACGACCTCGTCTTTCATCTCGATTCCGATCTCATGTTCGGCGGCGGCAGCCAGACCTGGATCGGCGAGGCTGTCGGGTTGCTGGCAGAGAACAGCGACGTACTGGCCTGCGCTCCGCTGCCGGGGCCGCCAACGTCCGATGGTCGGCTGCGCCGGCAGCCGGCCCCGCGTTTCGAGCACAGCTCGCTTGCCTTTCGCTTCGATGCGGTGAGCAGCCGCCTGCTCCTGATCGACCTCGAGCGTCTGCGCGAGCGGGTTTTGCCGCTGCTCCTGCTCGGGCCGGTCCGCCAACTGAGCAGAGCCAAGGCGCGTCTGCATGGCAACCCGCCGTATAGAGCGGCCGAGCTGACGATCAGCGAGGCGATGTCGCGAGCGGACCTTTACCGAGTGGACCTGCTCGGCGCCGCGCCGGGCATGTGGTCATTGCACCCGCCGTATCGCTCCGAGCGGTTCTACGGCGCGCTCCCGGGCCTCATCGAACGGATCGAGACGGGGAACGTCCCGGAGGCCCAGCGCGGGGACTACGAACTAAACGACAGCATGTTCGACTGGTCGAAAGCGCGCCGCCGCGCGATGCTGCGCCGCCTATGGGCGTGAGCCCGCAGCCGCGCGCAGGGCGCTGAGCGCGTCGAGCACGAAGCGCTCCTGCTCCTCGAGGTACGGGCCTAGTCGAAACGATTGCGCACGCACGCGCGCGCGCCGCACGCGGGCGGCCGTCTGCTCGGTGTCACGCAGCGTGCGTGCGAGCGCCGCGGCGGCAGCTCCGGCGTCCCCGCGCGCGAACAGCAGCGCGTGCTCCTCATCGTGCATCCCCTCACTGATGCCTCCTACATTGGAGGCAACGAGCGGTACGCGGGCGAGAGCGCCCTCGATGGTGACCAGCGGGAATGGCTCGTCCCATGTGGATGGGACGATCAGAGCGTGAGCGCGCGCGAGCACGGCGGCTGCCTCCGCAGGGCTCGTCTGGCCGTGCCAATGCACCGCCGGCCCAACCCCGAGGTCCTCCGCCAACCTGCGCAGCTCCTTGCCATAATCGCTATCCGCGGGGCCGACAATGTCAAGGCCGACTGGCTCCCCGAGCTCCGAATGGAGCAGCGCGAGCGCTTCGATTGCAACTTCAACTCCCTTGTACGGAGTGACCCGGCCGAGGAAGACGATCCGCGGCTCGGGCGCAGGCTCACGCTTGATGTCCGCATAGAGGTCGCCGTAGCGTGGAACGGAATGGCCTATACGCTCGAGCACCGTTTCGACAAACGGTGGCATTGTCACCATTTCCCTGATTGCCTCGGAGTTCCATGAGACCGCCGTTCGGACTGGCGCCGTTGCATCGAGTCGCAACGCCGGCAGCAGGTTCAGCGCGCGGCAGCCAGCGGCCCAGAACGTGCGCGCCGGGCCCCGTGACACCGGGAGCAGCTCACGCATGAACTGATCGCGCAGGAACAGACCCCCGAACCAGTGCTCGCAAACGCGAAAGGCGAGCGGAACGCCGCTGTCGGCGAAGATGCGCAAGGCTGACTGCGGGATCGATGCACCATTCCAGGAGTAGATGAAATCGGGCTTCCACTCGAGCGCCCGCCGCGCTGTTCCGGCAGCACGCAGCGATGCGAGCGGGGCTCGAAGCGCGCCGGTCTCGTCAGATGTCAGCAACGTCATTTCGCGCCGAACGCGAATTTTGGAGGCCGCACTGTCCACCGCGATCTCATCACTGTGCGCATTTGCACTGGTCAGCACCAGCACGTCGTGCTGCTCTGCCAGGCGCTCAGCCACGGAAGAGCACTCGACCTCATAGCCACCGAGAGCAACTGGTGGATAGAGTGTTGAAACGACTAGAATGCGCACAGAGGGAGAACCCTATCCGTCTGGCCGCAAGGGATGAGCTACGGTGAGCGCTCGGTGCGGGTCCTGTTCTTCAACGAGGGCAACCTCGGCACTCATATCATGGGGCAGGGTCAGCTGGAGGCCGCTCTGCGTGTGGGGCTCCCGGGTGCGGCAGACATAGAGGCACGCTTTGCCGGGCTGTCAGCGATGGGACGATGGACAAATGCCCTGGCGATGCGGCGTTTGGAACCACTCGCAAAACGACAGCTCGACTTCGTGGTGTTTCGCTGGCATCTGGTGCAATCGCTACGGGCGAGAGCGCAGCTGCGCCACCAATTGCGCACATGGTCCGCGGATTCGGTGCACCTTCACAGCCAGTCGGTCGCGATGGCGATGGCAGCGACGATGCACTCGCTTCCCGTCCTGCTGTCAGTGGACACGACAGTGCGCGACTGGTGGTCGATGCCGGCCTGGGCAGCTTCCGCCGGCGCGCCGATCACGACCGCCCCGAGCCGTGCGCTCGAGCGCCGCGTGATTCGCCGCGCGGCGCTGGTGCTCGCATGGAGTGACTGGGCACGCCGGTCAGTCGAGCGGGAAGCGCCTGGTGCGAACGTCGTCGAGCATCACCCCGGCATCGACCTGGACCACTATCTGCCCGCCCCACGTCGGGAACGTCCCCGCCCGCGGGTGCTCTTCGTCGGCGGTCGCTTCGCTGAGAAGGGCGGCGAGGATCTGTTGGCCGCGCTCGGTGATCAGCTCGCGCGCGAGGTCGATCTGGACCTCGTCACGCCGGTGCCCGTCGCTGAGCGCCCAGGCGTGCGCGTTCATCGACTGGGCCCCAGCGACGAGCGACTGCTCGATCTGCAACAGCAGGCAGACGTGATGTGCCTTCCGACCTACGGGGACGCCGCCCCCTGGGCGGTGCTCGAGGCGATGGCATGCGGAACGCCGGTTGTCTCCACCCCCGTTGGCGGGATCCCTGACATGCTCGAACATGGCCACGCAGGGGTACTCGTACCCTACGGTGACCCACGCGCTCTCGGCGCGGTCCTGCGTGATCTGCTCACCGACCCAGGCAGGCGCGCAGAGCTGGCAAACCGTGCACGCCTCCGTTGTGAAGCACACTACGACGCCAGAACACAGTTCACTCGCTTGGCTGGGTATCTGCGCGAGGTCTGCCGGAGCAATCGATCAGACTTCGCGGTGGGAAGCTGAGGTCAGCGACTCGCGACGGAACAGGATGCGCACATCGTCGATGCTGAGCGCGCGCAGCCCAAACAGCAGTAGCGGATAGCACAAGCATGCCGCGAAGACCAGAAGGGCGAGGGGCGCGCCGATCAGTCTCAACGCATCCAGCCCCGCGGCTAGTAGCGCGGCCGCCAGCACGGTTCGGCCTACCCGGCCCACTTTCGGAAGCGGAAGCTCGAGACTGCGGAGAATCACCCGCGAGCTGAGTGCGCATACCACCATCTCGGTGGCGAGGGTCATCCAGGCAGCGCCCATGAAGCCAAAAGCAGGGACGAGGATGAAGTTGCCCGCGAGATTGACCACAAGCGCGACCAAACTAATGCGCAGCAAGCGCGTCTGAAGGCCGAGCACGGCCATCAGAGCGCCATTCAAGTAGCCGTAACAGATGAAGACGAAAGCTCCGGCCAGCACGGGTAGTGCCGGAGCGGCGGCACTGAATTCCGAACCAAAGAAGAGACGAATCAACGGCCCGGCGGCAGCACCGGCAAACGCCACTGCTCCGAGCGAGGCAACTGTCATCAACTCGCTCGCCATTCGCACCACGCGAAGCAGTCGCGCACGATCCAGCGGCCAGGCAGAGGCCATGATCGGGGTCAGCGTCGTCAGAACCGAGATCGGCACAAAGTGAGCCTGGTCGAGGACGCCATACACAGACCCGTACAGCCCTGCGGCTCTGCTGCCGCTGACCGTAAAGACGATCACCTGATCGATGCGTGCGTAGCAGATGATCAGAACTCCGGAGAGGCCGAGTGGTAGGCCGTGGCGCACGAGTGGACGCAGCCGCCGCCGTGACGGTCGAGGTCTCCGCGGGGCCGCCTGTAGCGCCGTGACCGCCTGTACGACGGATCCGACCGCGTTTGTGGCCGTCAGGGCGATCGCCAGCGTGACCATGCTGCTGCCACGCCAGTAGATGACCCCCACCGCGATCGCCCACAGGACGCTTCTGAGCGTCAGCACGAGCATCGGCACGAGGTTGTTCACCCGCAACTGAAAGACGAGCTGCAATGCCCCCACGCCGTTGAACGGCATCGTGATCACGAGGATCAGGCCCGCGATCAGCATCTGGTGGCTGTGGTGCAACAGCACGACGGCGAGCGCTGAAAGCACCACCACAGGTCCGAGCATATAGAGCCGCAGGAGCATCACCGCGCCGAGCCATTCGTGCTCGCTTTCAGGGTCGCGGGCGGCTTCGCGTAGCGCTACGGTCTCCATCCCAAAGCTGGCGAAATACCCGACGAGCGAGAGGACGACTAGGTCCGTCGACCACTGACCGTAACCGACGGTTCCGAGCGTACGCGCGAGCAGCGCTGTGACAACCACGCCCAGAGCCAGGTTGACGACGCGCACGATGACCTGCATGGCGATGTCGCGGCCAGCGCGCTGTCCGCTGACGTGATGAACTGCGCTCGACATCGACTCGGGCGACGACCTCAGCGGAGACTGCGTGTCGCGTGGACACGCAGCTGAACGTCATCCTCGGCGGTGAGCCCGATCAGAGCGTCCATATGCAGGCAATGTAGCGTTGACGCCCGACGGGCGTGAGCTGCGGCCTGTTCGACGCGCGACCGCGATATGGCAGTCCGCCGCGGGGGCGAGCGGTGGCGTAGGCCTTCAGGCATCATGCCGCCTGTGGCACACGCTCCCCGAGACAGCCCGACGGCGGCGACGCTGTCGGCCTGCATCATCGCCCGCGACGAGGCTGGCAACCTTCCGGACTGCTTGGCGAGCGTCGCCTTCTGCGATGAGATCGTGGTCGTGGACTCCGGTTCCACCGACGCGACGGTTGAGATCGCTCGCGGTGCGGGGGCGCTGGTCGTTGCGCAGCCATGGCTCGGCTTCGCGGCTCAGCGCAACGTGGCGCTGGACCACGCAAGCTGCGAATGGGTGCTCGAGATCGACGCCGACGAACGCGCCAGCGAGTCGCTGCGCGCGGAGATACAGCGTTTTCTGGCGAACCCGCCGGACCGGGTGGACATCGCAGGCATACCGCGACGCGAAATCTTCTTGGGGCGCGCACTCGGACACTCGGCCAAGTACCCCAAGTACGGCCACCGCCTGCTGCGCCGGGGTACCTATCGACACGACGAGGACCGCACCGTCCATGAGGGCTTCGTACCTGTGGGCGTCGTTCAGCCGCTCGAGGGAGACCTGATCCATGCCGTGGCGACGAGCTGGAGCGAGGCTGTGGGAGACGCGTGGCGCTACGCCCGCCTCGAGGCCGGTCAGCTTCAAGCACGACGGTCGCTGCGGGCGTCGTTGAAGGGTGGGCTTTTGCGCCCGACCATCAAGTTCGTGTATAGGCTTGTGGTGAACGGCGGATGGCAGGACGGATGGCGTGGCCTGGCGTACATCTCACTCGATTGTGCAACGGACTCGGTGGTCTGGACGCGCCACCTATTCGGGTGGCGCGGTAGCGAGCGCGGACACTCGGGGGTTGACGGAGACGCGCACTATGGTTCGCGAAGGTTCCATCGCGGTTGTGTGAGGGTCGTCGGCATCACTGCGGACCCCTCGGCGGCGGTCGCGCAGGCGTGGCTCGAGCGCGCCCAGGAGGCGGGCGCGGACGCCGTCCTCGTCGCACGCCTCTCGGCAGACGGGGGTGCGGTCCGCACTCGCCAGGTGTCCCGCCTCGGTCCCCTGGCGGTGATCAGGGCACTCGACGCGGAGGACCAGTTGCGCCCGATTGACGTCGTCGTTGCCTTTGGTCGCAGGGGACGCCTGCTGCTGCGCGCGCTTCCCCCTGCCCTACGCGGACACATGCGCGGAGTGACGCAGGAGACGGCCCCTCAGGCGGTGAACTGGCGGGAGCGCGAGGAACGCGACCCCGATCCTCAATGAGACGAGCTAGAGACCTATATGTGGTGACAAACTCCCCTGTGCTTGGCACCGGACGAGACATGAGGACGTACACATGCGTGCGAGCGCTTGCAATGCTAGGGCCGGTGGATCTGGCCTACGTCCATCATGACGCCGACGAGCCAGGCATCGAGTATCAGACGATCGAGAACCTGGAGCTTCACGAGATCAGGTCGTCGAGGGGCGTTCGGCGCGCGATGCTCTATGCGAGCAAGCGCGTACAGGGCACCCCAGCCGGCTGCTGCAGGGGCACGAGCCCGGAGCTCATCGCCGCTGGTGAAGCGCTCGCGCGTAGGTCCGATCGCGGACGCGTGATTGTCGCCGACGGCAATTCGGCGACCGCCTTGATTGGGATGGCCAAGGAGCGACCGATCATCTACAACGCCCAGAACTTCGAGTCCGACTACGTGCGCAGCCAGCCCGGATTGCACGCGATTGCTCGCGTTGCGATGCGTCGCTACGAGCAGAAGCTGCTCGGCCGCGCCTCGGAGTCCTGGATGGTTAGCCGCCCTGACGTCGAGTCGGCCCGTAAGCTCGTTCCGGGCGCGAGGGTGCGTTATGTTCCGAACGTCGTGGATGTGGCGGCGATCAGATCGAGTGCTCAGGCTGGCGTTGATCGTCGTGGAGGCCGCGCGCGGCTTCTGATGGTCGGCGACTTCACCTATGCGCCTAACCGCAGCGGTCGCGATCTGCTCGTACGGTCGATTCTGCCGCTCGTCTGGGAGTCCCTGCCCGAGGTCCGGCTCACGCTCGCGGGCCGCGGGATGGGCGACTGGCGTGCGCCGGACGGGCGGGTCGAGGTAGCCGGCTTCGTAGAGGATCTCGGTGTGCTCTATGCACGCTCGGACTGCGTCGTCGTCCCGATCACCGAAGGCGCCGGATCGCCGCTTAAATTTGTCGAAGCCCTCGCGTATGGTGTGCCTGTGGTTGCCACACCGAAGGCCGCCAAGGGTCTCGAGGTCCGTCCCGGGGTACATTTTCGGGAGGGCAAGGACACTGCGACGCTTGCCGAGGCAATCGTCGAGGTCCTGCGCGACGGGGGAGCCGACATGGCAGCGCGGGGCGCGCGACTGGCAGAGCTCGAGTATTCGATCGAGTCCCTCGCCGAGCGCCTGGCCGCATGATCGCGCCCCACCGATGGCTGGCCCTCGCTGCGGGGACGGCGATCGGTCGCCGCCACCCATTCGTGCTCTGTTACCACGGGGTGGGATCGACCTCCGCCGTTGCGGACCCGCACGGCCTGTTCATCAGTAGCGAGATGTTCGAGCACCACCTCGATCTGATCGTCGGGCGCGGCTACCTTGTGGTGAACGTCGTAGATCTCTGGCGCCTGGTGCAGGGTGGCTTGGGCGCCGACCGCCGCGGAGCGATCACCTTTGACGATGCCCTCGTCAGGACCTCCCGCGAAGCGATCCCCACGCTCCTGGAGCGTGGGATGCCATGCTCGATGTTCGTGGCCACGGGTCTGATGGGGCACCCGCACCCCGATCTCGACGGAGAGATGATCATGACGGGTCCTGAAGTTGCCGAACTGGCCGCAGCGGGTGTGGAGATCGGAGCACACTCCGTCGACCATTCACACCTGGACCGGATGCGCTACGAGGACGTCCTTGACCAACTGCGTCGCAGTCGGGCGGTACTGGAGGACCTTACTGGCAAGGCGGTGACCTCGATGGCATATCCCTACGGGCAGGCCAGTGAGCAGACGATCCGTGCGGCTCGGGAGGCTGGCTACGAGGTTGCTTGTTGTTGCACAGGCCCCGGTCCTTGGCGGGCTCTCACGATCCCGCGCGAGCCAATCCATCCGTCAATCGATGATCTACGCCTGCGAGTAAAGATCGCAGGGCTCTACGGTCCCGTGCATGTGATCAAGAATATTCATAGCGGTGAGCCGCCACAGAGGATCTGAACAAACCCTCGCGCCCGAACGCGTATGCCGACCCGCGCATGTGTCACCGATGCATGGCTGTGGCACCGTCACAAGACCGCGGCCGAGAACTGTGAGCGAGCGCGTCCTCCCAAGCGAGAATCACTTCATGCGCTGGCCGTGCGCGAGATCGAGCACAGTACATGCAGCGCGCAAACGGAACACTGTGTTTCAGCTCGCCGGCTTGCGAATTACGACTATCGTCTGTCGGTATTGCGAGTGCAGCCGAGGCACGTGTGTCGCGAGCCACTCGTCGGCGCTGTCGCAGATCCTCAGGAGCGTATTCTCCGGAGCGAGCGGTAGACGTGAAGTGACAATGGCGGCGGGAAACGTCAGGTAATTTACCGGATGCAATTCGATGTCCTGGAAGTGCAGGCGCAGCCAGTCGCGGTCGTCCTGCATGAAGGAACGCTCATCCGGGGTATGGGCAGATGCGACGAGCCGTGTGTAGAGACGAATCAAGGGGTTCTCTCCCTGTGGCTCCATGAACAGCATCGTGCCCCCTGGTGCGAGATGGTGCTCGTAGAGGTGCGGCAGGAGCACGCGGTAATCGAGATGATGCAGGATCGAGCGCCCGAAGATGCAGCCGAAGATGCCTTCCAGCTCGGTCGTCACATCTCCGAGTCGGTACTCAAGGCGACCGGGCTGCGCGCGAGCCTGCGCCTGTTCGATAGCGGTCTGCGAGATGTCAATGCCGAGAACATGGGCGGCCCCCATCTCCAGGAGTCGCTCCGAACTCCGGCCCTCTCCGCAGCCCATATCGAGTACTTGGAGATCAGCCACGGCTGCCCGTGTCAGGGCATCGAAGCGGTCCTCCGCGCGACGCGTGTTCGGACTCTGGAATACGTGGGGAAAGCGACCGTGCCACGCGTGCATCGCTCCGTCAACATCATGCTCGTCGTAGGCTTGGCGCTCGCGCTCTGCGCGCTCTCCATCGAAGCCCGGCACCGACGATTGAGAGCCCGCCTCCACCACCAGCGGCACTGTAGCAGAGGACTTAGTAAGCCATGATGAGCGGCGTGCGGAGACTCGATGCGGAGTCGTCCCGAGACCGTCTAATCTCCGACGCCATGACGCTCAGCGGCCTGGACATCCTGTGTATCGGTGCAGCCGACTGGCATACCGACCTGCTCACCAACCAGCAACACCTCCTGAAGCGCGCGGCCGAGCACAATCACATCCTGTTCGTCGAGTCGCTCGGCTTGCGTCGTCCCCAGCTGGCTGCGCGGGATTTGCGCCGGATAGGGCGACGGCTGCGTGATGGCCTGCATCCGCTGCGCGAGGTTGATGGGCTGCACGTGCTGTCTCCGGTGGTCATCCCACTTCACACCAATCGAGTTGTGCGCACGATCAATACCGAGCTCCTCACCCGCTATTGCTCGTGGGCCGTGCGCAAGGTCGGACTGCACAAGCCTGTGCTCTTTTCGTTCGTACCCCAGGCTGAGGTTCTAATCGACCGCTTGGACCTCTCGCGGATTCTCTACTACACCGATGACGACTACGCCGCCAAGGCCGGCATCGACACTGAGAGCTTCCTCGCCGCCGAGCGGCGCTTCGCGCGACGCTCGGACGTGATCCTGGCGAGCGCCCCTGAGCTCCTCACGCGCATGCGCGTCCTCAATGGAAACGTCCTCTACGCTCCCAACGTGGCGGACACGCGGCTCTTCGCCGAGGCTTTGGAGGATGGGCCGATCGACCCGGAGCTGGCGGCGTTGCCAGGGCCACGGATTGTCTTCGTCGGCGCCATCCTGGCCGCGAAGATCGACCTCGATCTCGTCGTGAAGCTGGCACGTCTTCGCCCACATTGGACATTCGCGTTCGTCGGTCCGGTTGGGCCTGGGGACCCACGGACCAACGTCGATGCACTGAGAGGGCTGGCGAACATCCACCTACTGGGTCATCGTCCCTACGAGCAGCTGCCGTCGGTGCTGCGCGGTGCCGATGCCACCATCGTTCCCTACCTGCTCGACGGTGAGATGCGCAGCGTCTTCCCGATGAAGACCTACGAGTATCTGGCGGCCGGCCGGCCAGTCATCTCAACCCCGCTGGAAACGCTTGACGACGTCCCCGAGGTGATCAAGGCTGCAACGGCAGAGGAGTTCGCCAAACGTCTGCAGGAGGCTATGGAGAGCGACAGCGACACTCTCAGGGCTGAACGCTCGCGGCTGGCGCAGTCTCACTCGTGGGAGTCGCGCTTGGACCAGATCGCCGACGCGCTGCGGCTACCCAAGCCTGCTACGGCGTCCCGGGGGGTGGACTGAGGCGCCACACGATCAGGACGTTACGCCCTCGGGTAGTCGCTTCAGCTCCTCCTCGAGGGCCCGATCGACGAGCTCGTGAACTTGGAGTTGCAGCCACAGAGGGGTGAGCGTGTGCGTGTCGGCGGAGGTCCCGAGAATCGCCAGCTCGAGGTTCGGCCAGCGATCCAGACGGTCGAGTAGGCCCTTCGTCGTGAATTCCCGGTGCAGTGGCTCGCTGCCCGTGAAGAGGAGCAGTGCGCGCTGGTCGCGATCTCGCAGGCGGTCGAAGATCTGTCCCAACGCTTCGCCTTGATCGACGCCTTCGCCTCGCGACCCGAGGAGTCGCTCACGTATGCGTCGTGGCGAGCCCGTCACTCGCACCGCGAGACCGCGAGCCGTTTCGAGGTGTCGCGCGAGCGTGATCTCGCCACGGAGCACCTTGCGCCAGGTCGACGCCAGCAGCAGCCTTTCCCTGAGCTCGCGCGTGCGCCGCATGGCGTAGACCCCTTCGTCCCAGATCAGGCTGCGCGGATTGAGCATGATTACCCTTGCGATCCGCTCGTCTTCCAAAGCGGTGTGTGTCGACCAGTAGGCGCCGGCGCACAGGCCGAGCACGACGAGGCGTCCCGGCAGGCCGCGTGCGCTGAACGTGTCGAGCGCCGCGCGTGCCTGGTCGGCATACGCGTGTGCGTAGAGTGATGCGACGCGCACGAGTGCCGCCGCGTCCCCGTCGGAGTCGCCGATGCCCGCCAAGTCGAAGCGCAGCGTTGGCACGCCACGAGCGGCCCAGCGGCGCGCGATCTCGACCCACATGCGGTTGGGTCCGATGCGGCGTTGAGGCCCGGCGTTCATCAACACCGCGCAAAGCTCTCTGCGCTCGCCGAGCGGCTCGGTGAGAATGCCGAAGAGCGGTCCGTCAGGCGCCTCTATACGTATGGGCGTCTCGCATAGCTCGACGCCTGAGCACAAGAGCTTAATATCCTCGCGAGCTGAAGCATGGACCGCTGTCGCGCGAAGCGTCTCGCCCGCATCCTGAGGCAACGTTGCTGCGCCCGCGTTAGCCTCTCCTTCGGCCAACCACGAGTCCACGAGCTCGAAGACGGCCACGGGTGGGCGGGCATCCTGGGGCTCCACCATCATCGCGGCGTAGCCGACTCCATCCGCGACCGTCACTGAGGTGCCAGTCCTTTCGAGAGCCGCGCACAGGTCTGCATCGACCTTCAGCCCGTCGCGCCTCAGCAGCAGGACCCGCCGTGGCCCCGGCGGGGCGTGTACCAGCTCCCGGAGGTCGAGCCGCTCGAGCTCGGCGACCGTTTCGGCGCTCAGCAGGTAGCCGTTGGCGACGAGGGCGCCGTCTTCAAGGGGCTTCGGTCCCTGCTGGGGCTCGGGCTGCTCCGGGTCCGGAATGTAGGCGACCTCCAGTGCCGAGAAGGCCCGCAGCTCCCGCACAAGGGTTCGTCCCTGCGCTGGTACGTGCCAGAGCACGAGCTCGTCGATCGGCGCACCGCTGAGCGCTGCACGGCAGGTCACCAGCCCGCCCAGGCCGATGCCGATGCTCGCAATCCGGGCGGCTTCGGTGGTCTCGAGCAGCCACTGCGCCGCGCCTGTCACCGCAGTTGTCCAGCTGTCCAGCTGTTCCGGATCGGTCGGATTGCCTGCGCTGTCGCCACTGCCGGGGAGATCGAGCCGCAGCGTCGGGTGGCCGGCGAGCGCCAGGCGCTCGGCCCAGTCGCGACGGCTGCGGTAGGAGCACATGTCCTCCCAGCCGAAGGGCGGGCACAGCAGGACGGCGCTCTGCCGGAGCGGTCCGGTGCTCGGGTGGAAGATCGCGAACACAGGCCGGGTGCCCGCCTGCAGGTAGAAGGGTCTTGGCGTCTGTGAGGTGCTCATTCAAGAGCGATCTTGACACGGCCGCTCATGTTGACCGCGCCGATCCTGCCCGGTTCCGTTGAATCGTCGCTGCCGCTGGGTCGCAGCACCACGACCCGCTCACCTCCCGGCTCGATCGAGAAGCCGGCATCGCCCGCCACAAACCCCGGCGCGTGGACCTCCACCCCGTAGGCGAGCCGCCGGCTGGAGATCGCCACCCGCACGCTTCCGTCCGGCAACACCTGCTCCCGCGCGGCGAGGCCGAGCCGCTCGGCCGGCTCGCGCTCGAGCGGCCGCCCCGCGGGGAAGCGCATCGCCTGGGAGAGGATGCTCGCTCCCTCGTTCCCGTCCTGCTCGAGCGTGACTACGATCGCGTCCTGTGCCGGCGGCCCGAACTTGTAAGCCCACGCAGCGTCGACGAAGTGCCCGATCACCGCCTCGACGTTCCATTCGCCCTGACTGTGCGGCGCGAGTTCGACCGGCACGCGCGCCTGCTCGACGCACTGCTCGCCTTCCCTGTAGAGCGCGACGCGCAGCGACGCGCCCAACGGCGCCGGCCGTCGTTGGCGACGTGGGCGACGACGCCGCCGAGGTTCTCGTCGATCGTCCACACGGCGACTGGCGCGAGCGCGCGCGCGAGGTGGTGGTAGGCGAGCTTCGGCCGGCCGCGGTGGTCGATCAGGCCCCACCCGGCGCCGGGCAGGAGGTCGTGCAGCCACAGCACGAGCCCGCCGCCGCAGGGCGAGCCGGCGCGGCGCCACTCGCCGAACACCTCGGCGAGGATCTCCCCCGTGAGCACGCGCGAGAGCTCGAGGTAGCGCGCGCGGTCGACGTGGCGCAGATCGGCGGCGTCGACGCCGAAAAGCAGCCGCAGGTAGTGGTCGCGGATGTCCTCGAAGTCCCAGTCGGCCTCGTTCTCGCGTGGAATCCCGGCCTTCCACAGCGGATGGTGGCCGGCGAGCCGCGCGGGCGCCTGCGGCAGCATTTCCTCGATCGCCTGCTCGCTGGGCACGTGCGAGAAGGCGAGGCACTCCGCGGCGAAGCGCACGCCCGCGCGGCGGACGTCCTCGAGCGGCAGCCGGTAGCAGCCGACGGCGTAGTAGGTGCCGATCCCGCGGTCGGGGCGGAACGGGAGATCGCCCCCGCACGGCGCCGAGGGGATGTAGAGGGCATCCACGCCGCTCTCGCGCACGAGCGCCGGCAGCAGCTCGCCGAACAGCTCACCGCGCCCGAGTGAGGCGTCGAGCCCCATCATCGCCGCCTGCTGCTCGACCTCGCTGTTGCCACACAGGACGGCCAGGCTCGGGCGTCCCCCCAGCGCGCCCAGCACGTCGGTCGCCTCGCGCTCGACGCTAGCGCGGAAGCTGCTCGTCGGCGATCGGATAGTCGAGGTTGGCGAACATGAAGTCCTGCCATACGAGGATGCCGAGCTCATCGCACAGGTCGTGGAAGGCGCTCGTCTCATATGCGCCGGTGCCCGGCAGGCGCAGCATGTTCATGCCGGCGTCGCGCACGCGGTTCAGTTCCGCGCGCAGCTCATCCTCCGAGGGGGCCAGGCCGATCGGGTCGATCGGGGTCCACACCGCCCCGCGGGCAAACACGCGGACGCCGTTTACGTGCAGGTCCAGCCCGTCCTGCTCGATGTCGTGATCTGGCGCCGCTCCAAACGCGAGAGCCTCGAAAGCCGACCCGCCCGGCGTCGATCGCGATCGGCTCCTGCGCGCCGCTTTCCCCGGCGTCGCCCGCCGGGTGGACCACCAAACGCACGTCGTGCAGGGCCGGCTCGCCATGAGTGTGCGGCCACCACTGCGCCACGTCTGCAACGCGCAGCTCGCCGCGGGCGGTCAGGTAATTCTCGCCAGAGTCGTTGGTCGGCTCGCTCGAGTCGTGCACCGCATCGAGGGAAAGCTGCGTGCGGTGAGACCCCGAAGGCCCGCTCAGCTCGACCTCCACGGAACCCACCTCTGTCTCGCCCAGTGGACGCAGACGCGCCAGCACCGACAGCACACCTTCCTCGCCCTGCAGGCGTGAGCGCAGCGTGAGCTCCTTGACCTCCAGGTTCCGGCGGCGCTCCAGCCGCACTGCCCGCCACGGACCCACGGCCGCCGGGCCGGGCGCGATGCCGGGCAGCCGGCCGAGCAGCATCGTGCGAAAGAAGCGCAGGTTGCCATCGGCGACCAACCGTGTGCGCCAGCGCGCACGGGGACGGCGGCGCACACCCAGCAGCGGGCCGAGCGCGCGGCAACGGATCGCCAGCTCGTTGCTTGCGCTCAACCGACCCGTGACGTCGAGCACGTGAGCTGCGAACATCGAGTCGCTCTCGAGCACCAGCTCGCCGTTCAGGTAGACCTCGGCCACGGTTGCGATTCCGTCCAGGCAAAGCCGCACCTCTTCGCCGGGCGCCGCCGGCTCGGCGTCAAAGCTCGTGCGAAACCACCAGTCCTCGGCGTCGAAGTCATACCGATCGCCGGTTTGCCACAGACCGGCGTCGTGCAAGCGCGGCTGCCGCCGTGCCCGGGACGCGTGCGGGGATCCAGTGCAAGGAGTCGATGCTCGCGGCGTTGACGTGCAGGTCCGCAGACGCCCGCGCCGCCTGCCAGCCCGCCGAGCACTCGCGCAGCTCGTGGCCGTCCACGCAGGCGAGGGTACTCGACACCGGCGCCACCACCCGGTCAAGCGGTTGCGTCATCGAGCCGGCCCATCGCTTCGTCCCATGCGCTGGCCAGCGCAGAGAGCGTCTCGCCCGGATCGAACGCACGGCGCCGGGCAAGCCTGAACGAGAGAACCTTGCAACCCTCCACGATCCTTCCCAGCGCCTCGCAGGCGCGAGCCGCCTCGTCACCGAGCAGCCACTCGGCCTGGGTCCCGGCGACCTCGAATGCCGAGCCGGCCATCCGCACGGTCGCAAACGCGTAGGCGTGATACTCGCTGGCATCGCCCTCCAGCAGCCGCGGTAGGTCGCGCTCGAGCTGCGCGGCGAAGCGCACGAACGGGTTCGTGGCCGGCCGGTGCTCGAGATGGCGGCGAAGCAGCGCTCGGGCGGCGTTGCGCAGATCTTCGTCCCGCAAGGCCCGGCCGGCATCGAAGCGCACCAGCTCGGTGTAGGGAGGCAGGACGTCATCGGAGAAGTCTCGCCCGAGCCGAAATACGCCGCGGTAGTCCTCGCCTGCCAGCTCGTACAGCCCCGTGGCGTGGAAGTAGCGCAGCCGTTCGCCCTCAGGGTCGACCCCCTCCACCACCACCGAGGTCTTGACGTGTTCGCTGCGATAGCTGGTCGCTGCTGTGTCGGGCAGATACCACGAGTCGAGCTCGACGATCAACGTCCGGCCCTCCGCGATCTGCTCGGCCGCCTGCTCGGGCAGCGGCCGGTAGGGCTGCATCTCGTGCACGTCCACCCCGAACAGGAGCTCGAGATCCTCGACGAACGGCTTGAAGAACGTCCATTGATCGCCCTCGAAGTCCATTCGCACGGTGCAGCCCATCGCCGCCAGGGGCTCCTCGCCGCGGGCGTGTAGGAGCTCGATCAGGATGTCGGTATAGCAGTTGGTTTCGACGTATGTTCGCTCCGTGGCATGCACCGGATGGGGGCGGTAGTCCGCTGGATCGAGCCCCAGCAGGCTCACGAGCCCTGTGGTCGAGGGACTCATCTGCTCATCGCTCCCAGAGGTGGTCGCGTACCTCGGTCGGCCACGCCTGGATCTCCAGCCCATGCTGGCGAAACAGCGCGATCGTGATCCGCTCGAGGCCGAATCCCAGGCAGGCGGTGTGCGCCTCGGTGCCATCGGCAAGCTTGATTCCGTAGGCCGAGGCGAAATGGTCCTGGTGGTAGTTGAACGAGGCCACGGCGGTCGGCTCGGGCCCGGCGATCTGGGTCACCACCTCGAACTTCAGCTGCTGCTCGCGCTGGCTGGCGGCGAGCATCCGGCCGCTGCGCCCGAAGAACGGATCGGTCGCGATCTCGAGCTGAACCTCCAGGCCGATCGTGCCCAGCAGCTCGACGGCGCGGTTGCGCCAGACCTCGCGCCACGCCTGGACGGTCTCGGGCTCGCCGATGCGGACGATCTCGCGCTGGTGGAACATCTGCAGGCGCGCCGGATCCCCGGAGGGCTCGTGGCGAAAGACGTAGGAGCCGCCGGCATCGATCGTAACGCCGCCGGGCGCCAGCGGGCCGCGGGCGGCGATCGCCGGATAGACCGGGTAGCAGGCCGCCGGCGTGAGGACGAGATCGGTCATGCCCTGGAACTCGCTCCAGTCCTCGTGACGGCTCGCGCGCTCGTACTGCTCGGCGGCCTGGCCCTCTGAGCCCGTCGAACGCGAAGATGCTGCCCGCGAGATGCGGGAAAGATTTCAGGTAGCCGACCGTCTCCAGATCGTGGCGAGGCATGACCGGAGGGAAGCGCAGCTGCTCGGGCTGCTCGTCGGCGCCGGCGCGGGTGACGAGGGCGGCGACCCGCTCGCGCACATCCTCGAAGTCGCCGCCGCGACCGTACACGCCGGGCACGCCGGTCTCGATCAGCAGGCGACGCTCGACGAGCTCTCGAGAGCAGCGCCGCCTGGTCGGGACTGGCCGGGCGAACGCCCGGCATTAGACGTCCTTGGCGATCAGCAGCAGGCTGGCGTTCGTCTGATGGATGCGCTCGTTGGCGACCATCAGGCAGGCGGACATCGTGTCGCGCAGGTGACGTCCAACGCTGAACGGCGTGTCGTTCTTGAAGCCCATGATCCCGCACACCCCGAGCGCGCCCTGGCAGACGCGAGGAGCCTGCTCGGAGGCGGCGATCTTGAGGTTGTTGAAGCGCAGCGCAAGGACCATCGTCGAGAGGCGCTCGCGGCCGGGCTCCTCGAGAGGCCTCGACGAATTCAGCCAGCGCCGAGGAGACCTCGGCGCGCAGCAGCGACAGCTCGCTCATCAGGTGCGACAGCCGCAGAGCGCACCGGTGGCGGCTGCTCCGGGTTTCTGCTTGGCTGCGGCGCGCACGAACGCGCGCGCACGGTCGAAGGCATCCGTTGCGATGCCAAGCCACAGGTGCGACCAGAGGATGTGCGACACCGGCACCATCGACTCGGCCGACACGCGAGGGAACGGCGTGGCGAGAACCTGCTCGCGTCCGATCGTGGCCCGGACCACGTATCCCGGCGAGCATGTCCCGCGCATGCCCAGCGGATCCCATGTGCCGGTCGGCTCGAGTGCGATGCTGCTCCTTGCGGGCGAGCAGCGCACGACCTGGTCGCTGGGCTCTGCGTCCGGGTGTGCGCCGGAGCGTGACGAATAGATCGTCTGCATATGCGCCGTAGCTGACCGTCGGCGCCTGCTTCTCGAACGTGCATGCCCCGTCGTCGGTAGCGGTTACGGCGGCCACGGAGCGCCCCATGTCCCCTCCGGTACCGAGCTCCGATGTCACCGATGCGATCAGTCGCTGCTCGTTAGCGACCGCGTGAAGATATTCCTCGAACCACGGGGCGTCGTCGAGGTGGCGAGCGATCGTGATGACCTGGATCTGATGCATCGCAAAGACCATCGCGCTCGCGCCGCAGCGGCGTCCCAGCTCGAAGCACGCAGCGGCGATCGTCTCCAACGCGACGCCGCCACCGCCGAGCTCGGTCGGGATGAAGGCAGACAGCGCCCCCTCGCCGCGCAGCGCCTCGATCGCCTCGGTCGGGAAGCGCGCGTCGCGGTCGACCGCGACCGCGTTGGGCGCCGCGAACTCGTCTGCCACGTGACGGACGGTGTCGAGAAACGCCTGGTCGCGGTCGACTGAAACGCTCATGACACTGGCGTCTCGGTGCGCAGCTCGGTGAGCGCGCGTTCGATCGCCGAGATGCTCTCGAAGACGCTGCGCTTGAGCATCCGGTCGGGGAACTCGATATCGAAGTGGTCCTCGAGTGCGAGCATCACGTTCACGCTGGCATGGGAGGTCATGCCCGCGTGGTAGAGGTCGGCGTCCGGCGCGAGCGCGGCGACATCGACCGAAAGTCGCCCGTGTGTCAGCGATGATCTGGCGAATATCCTCGTTCATGTGTTCATCATCGGATCGCTGCGTTGATCTCTCAAGTCCAACTCGGCGATCACGATGGCCGATGCGTAGTCCGCCTCGTGGGAGATGCTGAGCGCGAAATCACTGAGGCCACCCTCGGCGGCCAAGTCGGCTGCGCGGCCGCTGAGCTCAACTTCGACCCATCCGGCGCCGTGGCGCATCACCTCGATGGTGTGCCAGGGGATCGCCTCGTCCACGGGACGGAGCACCTTCAGAGTCGCCTCCTTGGCAGCGAAGCGGGCAGCGAGGCGCTCGGCGATGATGCCCTGATCGGTGCGGCAGTCGCGCAACTCGCCCTCGGTGTATATGCGCTTGAGGTAGCGAGCGCCGTGCTCGCGGATGACTCACGCACCGCGTCCACGGATACCAGATCGATCCCCACACGCATCGCCATGTGCGTCGTATCCTCGCATATCAAGTCCGAGGCGCTCGCTGGATGGATCGCTACTGTTGACCGATGCAAGAGGTTCTCGCAGCATGAGCTTGCGGGCTGGCGCGGCGACCGCTCGGGCCTTTGCGAGGACTGCCGCCGTGCGGGCCGAGGAGCCCGCGATGCTGACGTGTGCGGTGTCCGGGGGGGTGGTCACAAGCAATCCCAACCAGCCGGTTAGCCAAGATGACGTGATCGCGGCCGCGGTCGATGCGGCGCAGGCTGGCGCCAGCATCGTGCACATCCATGCCCGAACGCCGGCCGGCGAAATGACCCAGGCGCCCGAGGACTATCTGGCGATCAAGCAGGCGATTCGCGAGCAGGTGGACGATGTTGTTCTGAACTTCGCCACGGGTGGACAGCTGGGCGCGGCCGCCGAGGAGAGCCGTCGCTCCTTGGTCGCGCAGCCGGAGCTCGCCACCCTCAACTGCGGCAGCATGAACTTCGGCTCAGGCGATGACATCTTGATGAATCCCCGGTCGCTGATCACCGAGCTGACCGAGGAGCTGGCCCAGCGCGGCATCGTCCCCGAGTACGAGTGCTTCGACGTGGGCATGGCGGTCACGGCGGCCAAGCTCGCGAGCTCGGCGAGCGGGGCGCCGGGAATGATGCACATGGTGCTCGGCGTGCTTGGCGGCGCTCCGGCGAGTGCCGCGACGGTGTCGCTCTTTGCCGAGCTTGTACCCACGGGCGTTCCGTGGATGGTGACTGCGATTCCTCGACACTTCCCGACGATGGCGCTCACGCTCTCGCTCGGCGGTCACATCCGCACCGGTCTCGAGGACGTTGTCTACGTTGCGCCCGGCGAGTACGCGGAGTCCAACGGTCAGCTCGTCACGCGCGCGAGGGCCCTCTGCGAGGCGATCGGTAGGCCCGTCGCGACACCCGCGCAGGCCCGCGCGATCCTCGGGGTCGGCGTTGGGCAGGCGAACTGAGCAGGCGGGCTTCGGCACGGCGCATCGCGGCTGCCGTGGCTCAATCCCAGGTGATGCCCTCGCGCACCACTCGCGCGGGATTTCCAGCGACAAGCGCACCGGCGGGAACGTCGCGAGTGACGATTGCGCCAGCGGCGATCACCGCACCGTCACCAACCGTCACGCCTTTCAAGATCTTGGCGGCAGCCCCTATCCAGACGTGGTCGCCGATCGTCGTCGGGGCATCGCCGGTAACACGCCCGTCGACGCGGTGGAAGTCCGTATCCATGATCAGTACTTCCCAAGCAATGGCGCATCCGACCCCGATTGAGACCTTCGCTGCAGAGATCAGACGCGAGTCGCCATCGAAGTGGGTGTCGTCGCCGATCGTGACGGTCGCACCGGGTCCGGCGAGAATCCTCGCGCCGTCGCCGACACGTGCAGATCCTTCGATCAGGAGCGTTGCGTTCTCCTGCAATTCGATGACCGGTGCCATGCCACGGGCGACGTAGCCAACATAGGTCGGAGCGTCCCCCAGGTACAGCCGTCCGCGGACCTCCAAGCGTGCACCCCCCTTGCAGATGATGCGAGAGCGAAGATTGCCGACGATCGGCAGTCGCCGGCTGGGCTGCGTGGCGTGCCGGGAGAGCCACAGGCCGACGAGCGACTTGCGTGCCAACTGCGCAAAGCGGGCCGCCCGCGCGCGGCTCATCGCGACAAGCCCAACCGCCGGTCGCGCAGATCAGGGATGTAGAGAGCAGGCGGGTCCGGCACGGTCACCCCCAAAGCTATCGCCCCTGGCGCTTTATCCGTCCTCCGGCATCTCCGACGCGGCGACCGCGAACACGATGTGCCGGCGTGCGAGGGTGAGGAACGGGTGGAGCTCCACCGGGCCTCCGGCGAGCGGCTCGACGGTGACGTCGGTGAGCGTCAGGAAGTCGCGCTCGGAGGCGTTCAGCACGTCGGACACGCGGCTGCGGTAGCCGTCGCGGGCGAGCGTCAGCGAGCCTTCGATCCGGTGGCGCTCGGTCTCGATCCGGATGCGCTCCTGGCGGTGGTCCATGTTCGACTGGTCCTGCTCTGACTGAGGATCGACAGTGCTCATGAGCCCATTATCGCCTCTGGTGCTCAGCGCCGCCGGTCGTGGTCTCAGCGCGTGACGGCGTAGGTCCGGTACACGGTGGTCCGCAGGCCGGTGGGGCCGGCCGCGACGATCTCCACGCGCGCGAGCATCCTCTTGCGATGGCCGAGCGCGCGTTGCAACGCGCGCAGCGCCGCGCGGCCGACGCGCACGCGCAGCAGCCCGGCGTGCGCGGGCGTGAGCGGGCCGGCGACTGAGAGCAGCCGCACGGTCCGCCGCGGGCGGGTCGTTGAGAGCGTCGCGGAGATCAGCACCTTGCAGGCCCGAGCACAGCCCACCCGCAGCGTAACCGCCCCCCGCGCGAGCACTCCCGCGGGCCGTGGCAGGCTCACCTGAAGCACCGGCGCGACGTTCAGCGGCGGTGGCCACAGGCCGGGCGCCAGGCAGCCTGAGCCGGACGGGGAGACGGGGTCAAAGCGCTCGACGCGGTTGTTGTTCGTGTCGGCGACGTAGACATCCCCGTTGCAGTCCACGGCGATCGCGGTCGGCTGGGAGAATTCGCCGGGGCCGATCCCGCGCTCGCCCCACTTCTCGAGGAAGTGGCCGCTGGAGTCGAACACCTCGACGCGGTTGTTTTCGGAGTCGACGACGTAGACGTTGCCAGCGGCATCGAGGGCGATGCCGGTGGGAGAGTGAAAACGCCCGTCGCCTGAGCCGCGCGAGCCCCACTGCTCCAGCACCGAGCCCGACGGGGAGAGCTCGACGATCCGGTTGTTGTAAGTGTCGGCCACGTACACGTCGCCCGCGTTATCGACGGCGACCGCCTCGGGGTGGTTGAATTCGCCCGGCCCGGAGCCCGGGGACCCATCGCCACCGTTCGCGCCGAAGCGGGCGAGCAGCTGGCCTGCGGGGGAATAGACGAGGATCCGGTTGTGGTTGGTGTCGGCCACGTACAGGTCGCCCGTGCTCGAGGCGACGGCCGCCGAGCCGGCTTCGGAGAGCCCGGCGCCGCCGACGTCGGCCGGGCCACCGATTTCGGAGAGGTAGGTGCCGTCGCCCCAGAAGCGCGAGATCCGTCCGTCGGCGGGGTCGGTGATGTAAACAGAGCCGCGCGGGTCCACAACGATCCCCGCCGGGCGGTTGAAGCCGGAGGTGTATCCCCCCGGGGAGGCGAGGTTGCCTTCGAAGGCGTCGGTCACCGGCGCGAACAGCTCGACGCGGCTGTCGTCCGTGTCGGACACGAACAGCCGGCCGGTCGGGTCGATCGCGAGCCCGCGCGGCACCGTCAAAGGGCCGGGCCCGCGGGCAGAGGTGCCGAGCGTGCGCAGGTAGTGACCTTCGGGGTCGAACACCTCGACGCGGTCGTTGGCGGTATCGGCGACGAAGGTTTCGCCGGCGGGGTCGGCGGCGAGCCCGCGCGGGAACGCGAGCTGGCCCGGTTTGGAGCCGAAGCCGCCCCATTCGGTGAGGTAGTCGAGCGAGGGGCTGAGCTTGACGACGCGGTGGTTGATGTCGTCGGCGACGTACACGTTGCCGGCGGCGTCGAGCGCGATCCCGTAGGGGAAGTCGAAGCGGTCGCCCGTCGTGCCTTCGGAGCCGTCAAGACCTTCGAACTGGCCGGCGGGGCTGAATTTCTCGATGCGGTGGTTATCGTCGTCGGTGACGAGCACCTCGGAGGCGTTCGCGGCGACGCCGCGCGGATAGGAGAACTGGCCGCCGCCGGTCCCGTAGGAGCCCCATTCGAGTGCTTCCCCACCTTCGAGGTTGAAGCGCTCGATCCGGTTGTTGCCCGAGTCGGCGACGTACACGTAGTTGCCGTAGACCGCGATTCCGCCGCCCGGGGGCTTGGTCGGATCCTGCGAGGAGCCGAAGTTGAACTGGCCCAGTTCGCTGCCGAAGTGGCCCCAGTCCTTGATGAATTCACCGGAGGGGCTGAACTTCTCGATCCGGTTGTGGGCGGAGTCGACCACGTAGACGTTCCCGGCGGCGTCGGTCGCGAGGCCGCCGATCGGCCCGAACTGGTCGTGGCCACCGCCGTAGGATCCCCACTGACCGAGGTATTGGCCGGCGGCGGAGAACTTCTGCACGACATAGCTGAGCTGGTCGGCGACGTACACGTCGCCGAACGCGTCGACCGCCACCGCCTCGGGGAAGCGCAGGACGCCTTCGGCGCGCATCCCGATGATCGCGGCCGATGCATACGGGCATTCCCCGTTCGCGCCTGGGCATGGCGCGGCGCTCGCGGGAGCGACCCCCGCGAGCGCCGCGCCACCACCCGCCAGCGCGAGTGCGGTGGCGAGGGCGGCGGTCAGTCGGCGGATCGGTCGGTGCATCGACCGAATGTTCTCAAGCCTCAGTGGGTGAGGATGTGAACGGGCGTCGGATCAGGGAACGACGATTGTGAATGCAAACCCGTCGCTGGGAACCGCGCTTCCTTGAGCGTATGTATCCACCTCGAAGGCGGTTGCGGGACAGTTGGGGTGCTGGACATTGACAGCGATCACACCCAACGCTCCCCCGGGGCTGTAGCTGACCTCAGGCGAGACGGCCACCGTCTCTACAGCCGGGTTGATCGGGGCGGCGGGAGTGATGCAGTAAACGCCGCCATTCGAACCACCTACGCTGGTCTCGGTGACGCCGGTGAGGTTGGAGGTCTGGCCAGAGATCAGGGTGGCGACTGTCGCCGAATTGGGCTGCACAACCCCGTAGGCTCGGGCTGTGCCGTTAGCGCCATTCGTCCCATTCGTCCCATTGGTCCCGTTCGTGCCGTTTTTCCCGTTCGTGCCGTTTTTTCCGGCCGGGCCGGTTTTGCCTCCGGGCGCCCCGGTTTTGCCAGTCGCTCCTTTCGGACCGGCGGGTCCCGTGAGGCCACGCGGTCCACGGAGCAGGCACGCGCGCACGCGGTGGCCGTGGCTGATGACGATCACTGTGCTGCATCTGTGCGCGCGGGCAGTATGGGCCGTGGAGTTCGAGCCCGTTCCCGCGAGCGCCGGGACGGCGATGGCCAGCGCGCCGAGGACGGCGGGGATGGCGACGAGAGACAGCGTGGGACGGTGCATGTAAAAGACCTTTCGATCGTGGGGATAGCCCCAGAACACCCGACGGGGGTAGACGGAGCGGCGCTGGAGAGAGCTAGCGAGACAGGCCGAGCAACCTGCATGGTAGGCGCGTCGCGCCTGGAGGGAGAGGTTCAGCCGATGCGTTCGGGTGTGCGGGCGGCCAGGCCGGCGCGGGCGCTGGGCGCCGGCAGGGGACCGTCGAGATCCGCGGGCCGGTTGCGCTCCTCGCGCACTATGTACAAAGGCCGGTGCTTGACCTCGTCGTAGATGCGGCCGACGTACTCGCCGATCACGCCGAGTGCGATCAGCTGGATCCCGCCGAGCAGCAGGATCGCGATCGTGATCGAGCCGAAGCCGGGTAGGTAGGAGTCGAAGATGCGCAGCAGGATCACGACGGGAATTGCGATGAAGGCGACACCGGCTGACAGGATCCCCACGTAGGTCGCCAGTTGCAGAGGGAGATGGGAGAATGAGGCGATCGCGTCGAGCGAGAAGCGCAGCATCTTGCGCAGCGTGTACTTCGTCTCGCCCGCGTGGCGCGCGTCGCGCTCGTAGGGGACGGCGGTCTGGGTGAAGCCGACCCATACGGTCATGCCGCGCAAAAAGCGCGAGCGCTCGGTCATCGCCAGCAGCGCATCCAGGGCGCGGCGGTCGAGCAGGCGGAAGTCGCCGGAGTTGGGCTCGAGGTCGACCTGGGCGAGTTTGTCGAACAGCTTGTAGAACCACGAGGCGGTGGCGAGCTTGAAGGCGGTCTCGCCCTCGCGCTGCTTGCGCACGGCGTAGACGACGTCGGCGCCAGCGCGCCAGCGCTCGATCATCTCGAGGATCAGCTCGGGAGGGTCCTGCAGGTCGGCATCGATCATCGCGACGATGTCGCCGGCGGCGTGCTCGAGCCCGGCGGTAAGCGCGGCCTGGTGGCCGAAGTTGCGCGACAGGTGAATCACGCGCACGCGCGGGTCCGAGGCGGCGATTTGGTCGAGCAGCTCGGGCGTGCGATCAGAGGAGCCGTCGTTGACGAGCAGGAGCTCGAAGTTCAGAGCAGCGACGGCCGCGCAGGTGCGCGCGACGAATTCCTCGACGAGCTCCTCCTCGTCATAGACGGGGGCGACGATCGAGAGGAGCGAGTAGGTGCGGGGCGTTGCCTGCGACATGACTGCCTTCCGAAGCTGATTAAGTAGGGATCGATGCAAAGACTAAGGGACAGGCCTTTGCCCGTACTAAAAAACGCACCCGTGGCGATCCAGTTCGTGAAGTTCGGGATCGTCGGTGTGTCGAACACGCTGCTCACCCTCGTCGCGTACACGGTCCTGCTGAAGGTGTTCGGCGTCTGGTATCTGGCCGCGTCGGCGATTGGCTTCATCGTCGGAGCGACGAACGGCTTCCTGCTGAACCGCAAGTGGACGTTCAAAGAGCACGTCGGCGACAGGCTGACGCCGGTGCGCTGGGGAGTCGTGCAGACCTGCGGGCTGGGGGTCGACGAGGTGCTGCTGTACCTGCTCGTGCACGACGGTCACCTCGACAAGCTGCTCGCGCAGGTCTTCGCTACCGCCGTGGTCACTGTCACGACGTTCTTCGTAAATCGCGCCTGGACGTTTCGTGTACACGCTCCCGTGGTCGCCGACAGCGACGCTTAGCGGAAGACGGCCAGCAGCGACAGCCCGGCGGGGATGCGCCCGCCCCGCTTGATGAGCGCGGCCTCGAGCGTGAGCGGGCGCTCGAGCAGCCAGTTGAGCGGTGGTGGTGGGACCCACAGGTCGAGGCTCGACTCGGTCGTCTTGGAGGAGCTGAACCGGTCGAGGCCGCGGAGCGCGATCGCGACGGGGAGCAGCAGCGAGTTGAAGTAGGTGGTGCGGACGAGCTTCCAGCCGGCCTGCTCGGCGACCTGGAGGAGTGAGCGGCGCGTGTAGCGGCGATGGTGGTGGTTGATCTCGTCGTGGCCCGACCACAGCCACTGGTAGGCGGGGACCGTCACGAGCAGCGCGCCGCCGGGTGCGACGACGCGGCGCAGCTCGCGCAGGGCGGAGAGGTCGTCCTCGAGGTGCTCGATCACGTCAAGCGACGCGGCCAGCTCGAAGCGCTCAGCGGCGAACGGCATCTGCAGCACCGAGCCTTCGATCACCTCGCCGGTGTTACGCGCGCGCGCAAGCGAGGCGCTCGTGGCGGACAGCTCGATTCCTGTGACCGTGCCGTGGTGGGCGAGCTCGACCATGTTGCGCCCGCTGCCACAGCCGGCGTCGAGGATGCGCGCACGCGCGGGCAGACGCAACTGCGCGAGGACCCCCTCGAGCACGCTGCGCCGCCCCCGGTACCACCAGTGGCGATCCTCCGCGCGATGCGTCTGCAGCTCGTACTCCCGCTCCATCCTGTGGCATCTTCTCTGATGGGTCGTCCTCGACGCGGTGCGACCCCCGCGCGGATGATGCTCACGGGGCGCCGGTGGCGCGGATCGCGTAGGCGATTGCGCCGGCGGCCGTGCGCCAGACCGCGATCGCGCGATCGCTGTTCGGATCCAGTGCGACGGTCGCATCGCTGTTGGGTCCCGGCGGCGCCACCTGTTCGCCCGCTGCGAAGATCGTCTGTGCCGGGTAGGCGTCGAACCCCCGCGCAGCGAAGATCGCCTGCCGGCCGAGGTCCAGGCCAGCTGGTGTCTGCTGCGGTTCGGTCCACAGCGCGAGCGCCTCACCGTCGGGTCCGGCCGCGAGAGCGGCGAGCAACGCATCTCTGCCCGGAGGGGAGATCGTGCTCGGCGTGTGTACGCCGTCCAGGTCGATCGCCGCGGTGCGAATGACCCAGTGATCGGCTTCGGCGCCGGTCCAGGCCATCATCACGCTCTCGAACGACAGGCGCACGATTCGGGGTGAGCCCTCGTAGGCCGGCAGGTCGGGGGGGTCGGAGAAGCGTTCGAGTAGCTGGGGACGATCGAAGCGCACGCCGGGCTCGGAGCGGGCGACGTACACGCGCGTCTGGCCGGCGTGCCGATCGGCCCAGGCGACGATTGCGCGATCGTCGTCGCTGAGGACAGCAGCGATCTGGGCGCCGGGTGCAGGACCGAGCCCCACCGCCCCGAGCCGCTGCACGGGGTGCGGCGCGCCGGAGGGCGGCAGCTCGCGGGCGTAGACCGAGCCTCCTTGCGCCCACACGGCAAGCGCGTCGCTGCGGTAGTCGAGCGCGACCGTCAGCGCTCTGATGCTCGCTCCCGCGCCGGTGCTCACCTGGGCTGGTGCGGCGAAGCGGTTTGCATGGTGGCGCTGGACGCGTAACTGTACGCCGCCAGCATCGGGAGAGAGGAGTGCGACATCGCCGAGATATGCGGTCGTGAACGCGAAGGTGCTCGCCGGACCGTCAATCGCAAGCGGCGGTGCAAATGGCCCGCCCGCCGGGCCCTCGGTGAGCAGCAGCCCACCCAACGGGGAGGGTTTCCCGGCGGGGGAGGCCACGATCACGACGCGCCCGTAAGGGCCGGCGGTCGCGGCGAGTGGCCCGCGCAGTGCGATCGGCCGGCCCGCCGCCGTGTGCGGCTCGGCCGGTTGCCCGGGGATGTCCTCGGGGTCGATCGCCGCCAGGCGCACCCCGGCGCCGTCGGGGCACGGTAGTGAGGCGCTCCACACGATCGCGCCCGGGCCGGTGCCGTGGGTGGGGCTGTCGCTGGGAAACACCACGTACGGCATGCCCGTCCCCGGACAGCTGCTCAGCGTCGCCGGCTGCGACCACTTTCCCACGCCCGTCCCAGCGCCCGCCACTCCTTCGGCGCTCGTCGTTCCCGTCGTCCCCGGCGCGCCCTCCGCAACCGGCGCGCTCGCTGTCCCTGCTGCGCCCACGGAGGATCCCACGAGAGCGGCTATGCACACGAGTAGAGACGCGGACGACCGCGCGAGCCCTCGACGGTGTCCGGGCACGATGGCTGCCAGTGCTCGCCGCTGCGTGCGCGTTCGAGGCCGATCCAGAGCCCGCTCATGGCCGTCGCGACCACCTGGGAGCGTGGGATGTATTGATGATCGTGCCACCACAGCGCCAAACCTTGAAGCGCCGAGCGTAGGAGCTCCCAGGCCATCTCCAGCGCGTCGTCGTCGACCGGTTCGCCGGCGTCCTCGGTGCCCAGCTCTTCAGCCAGGAGGGGCAGCAGCGCCGCGCGGCTCTGCACCCGGATCTCGTGGTGGACCGCCTGCACGTCTGGCTCTCCTGTGGTGTCGTGGAAGAGCATCTTCCAGGCGTAGGGGCGTGTCTGGACGTAGGCGAACCACGCGTCGAACGCCCGCGCGATCCGCTGCTCCTGGGGGTCGTCGCCGCTCAGCTGCTCGCGCCAGACCAGTCGCAGCTCGGCGAGATGGCGCTCGAGCAGGCGTGTGTGCAGATCTTTCTTGGACTCGAAGTGGTCGTAGACGACGGGGGGTGAGACGCCAGAGCGCTTGGCGATCTCATCGATCGACGCTCCGCGATAGCCGGACTCGGCGAACACCTCGGTGGCTGCCTGTTCGATCACATCGCGTCGCGCTTGAGCGGTCATCCGCGTGCGCGGCTTGCTGCTCTTCGCCGCTTGGGTTGAGTGTCTGGTCTGAGTTGACAACCTAACGTTCCTTAGGTACTTTTTATTCGCCTAACAAAGACTAGGTTAGTGTGGGATCACGACGGAAGGAGTCGAGATGGAAGAGCGCGTCATCGAGGATCCGGTTCTCTCCCAGCGATACATCTTTCGGCGAGCCGCAGCCGAGGATGGCCGCGAGGTGCTGCAGGTCGAGGCTTGGGTGCAGCCGGGCGGGGGAGTGCTGATCCCGCATATCCATCCCCGTATGGAGGAGCGCTTCCAGGTTCTCTCCGGTGAGGTGACCTTCCTGGTGGGCCGCAAGCGGGTGCTCGCCAGCGCTGGCGAGCAGGCCGTGGTGGCCCCGGGCGTGCGGCATGGCTATCAAAACACCGGCAAGGTGGAGGCCCACATCATGTGCGAGGCCAGTCCGCCGGATGCAGAGCTGCAGCGGTTTCTCGAAGATGCCGCCGGTCTCGCCCGTGCGGGGAGATTCACCAAGCGGGGGATCCCAACGAGCTTCAAGGGATTGCTGCAGGGCGCGATCCTGATTGACCACTACCGCGAGATGGTGATCTTCCTGAGCCCGCCGCCCTTCTTGCAGCGACCGTTCGTAGGTCCGCTCGCCCGCCTGGGCGAACGGCGCGGTTACAGGGCGGGGGAGTTCGCCGGGCTTTGATTAGGCCCCGGGCGCTCGCGTCCAGGCGGCGTCTGACCTGGCGAGCCTATGCGCGGAGAGTGCGGTGGCGAGGGTCAGGGCAGCCGCGAGGGCGAGTGGGACGAAGAGGTCGACGTGGACGACGAACAGGGCGCCGAGGAGCGCTCCGAGGAGGATCGCCGCGATCGCGATCACGCGACGGGCGGGACGTCCGCCGGGGCCGCCCGCGAGCTGTGAGTCGGCCGCGATGCCGGTCAGGGTGAGCGTCAGGACGGTTGTGGTGAGGTCGGGCACGGCGAGTCGGCGCGCGGTGGCGTTCTGCAGGCCCATCGCCAGTCCCATCGGGACGAGTAGCACGTAGCGAGCACCCGAGGAGACGGGTTGACCGGCGAGCACCGCCACGAGGAATGCGATCAGCAACAGCGGGACAGCGCAGGCGGTTGCAGTGCGCAGGTGCCGGCCACGGTGGTTGCCGAGCCGGGTGCCGATCCGCCCGCCGGCGAGCGCGCCGAGCAGGAAGGCCGCCAGGGCAGCGAGCGACGCTGGCACCGACAGGCCGGGGGCGCCCGCCAGGGCAAAGCCGAGCAACACCACGTTGCCGGTCATGTTGGCGACGAACACGTGGCCGAGCGCGAGGTAGCTGACTGCGTCGACCAGGCCCGTGACGACGCTGAGCATCAGCAGGAGGACGGGAAGCGGGCCATGAGCAGTGGTGCTCCACGGCCAGCGCGTGGGCGTGGTGTCACCGGAGGGGGTCAAGCGGGTTGGTCATTCGGAGAAGTACTTGGCAGCGACTTGGTCGACCGTGTTCTTGGTTCGCGTCGTAGCCGGACCGAGCAGCTTCGCGAGCGCCTTGTTGAAGTCGAGGACGGAGTCGAGAATGCCTCCGCTGGGAAGCCAGAAGAGCTCACGATCGCCGAACGCGAGCCTGTCCTCATCGCTCGACAGTGCCAGCACCTCCTGGCGCGCCTGCGGTGAAGGTTGCGCGGAGAGCATCGCCACCTGGAGCTTGCCCTGGGAGGCCGCGATCAGGGGCTGGGGGAATGGCTGGGACGCGGCGATCGCCCGGACCTCGCTCGCGGTGCGCAGGAAGACGGGCACCTCGTAGCCGAGCGAGGCCTCGAGCCCAGCTTCGATGCGAGCGGTCATCTCGGTAGGGGGCTCGGGGTCGGCAGGGGTGGCGAAGATCACGTTGCCGCTGGCACGGAAGCTGCTCACATCTCGAAAGCCCAGCTCTCTCGAAGCGCGCGCGCAGCTCGCCGCTCGAGATCCGATGACCCCCGACGTTCATCCCCCGCAGAAACGCAGCATAGCCCGACATTGAGGCCACCTTATACGCGTGAGGGGACCGTTATGGGATTGGATGTTTTTGAAGGAAAGACCCATAGAACCATATAACCATAGTTATACGCACTCCAAAAGGTATATAAACCTCCACGCCCCATAACACGCGCGTGCGTGAGGCCAGAAGGCCAGACCGGCGAACCCAATCCTGAGGAGGCCTGCGATGAAGATCGCGCCGTCGGGCGAGCAGTTCGAGATCACGAGTGGGGAGCATCGAGCGACGATCGTCGAGGTCGGTGGCGGCGTGCGCGAGTACTCGGTCGCGGGCCGCGATGTGCTCGACCCCTATCCCGTCCAGGAGATCTGCGACGGCGCTCACGGCGCTCCGCTGATCCCCTGGCCCAACCGGCTGGCCGATGGTCGGTATCGCTTCGAAGGGGTCGATTACCAGGTCGCGTTGACCGAGCCGATCAAGCACAACGCGATCCACGGCTTCCTGCGCTGGCGGGCCTGGCGGGCGGTGGAGCGAGCGTCAGATCGCGTCGTTATGGGCACGCGGCTCTATCCCCTGGATGGCTACCCGTTCGCCCTCGATGTGTGCGTGGCCTATGAGCTCAGCGACACGGGCCTCGCGGTGTCCACGACCGCCGTCAACATCGGCGAGCAAACCTGCCCCTACGCCGCCGGCCAGCATCCCTATCTCTCGCCGGGGAGCGGCCTGATCGACGACTGCGAGCTGGAGGTCCCCGCCCGGACGCGCATCGTGACCGACGCCGTGCGCCAGTTGCCCACCGGCAAGGAGTCCGTCCAAGGCACGCCGTTTGACTTCCGTGACGCCCGGCGCTTGGGTGAGGAGCGCATGGACTTCGCGTTCACCGACCTGACCCGTAACGACGATGGGCATGCGGTCACGAGGCTCTCGGCGCCGGACGGAGGGTGCGCCGAGCTGTGGGTGGATGAGCATTATTCGATCGTCGAGCTCTACAGCGGGGACACCCTCGGTCGGTCACGTCGGCGCCGGGGCTTGGGGGTCGAGCCGATGACGTGCGCCCCAAACGCCTTTCAAAGCGGCGATGGGTTGATCGCGCTCGAGCCTGAACAGTCGCTCACGACCCGCTGGGGCGCACGGCTGGCGTGACGTAACCGACGCCAGGACCGCAAGAGGCCAGACGCGCTGGCCGCCAGATGCGTTCCCTATTGCCCCGCCGCGATCATCGCCACGCCGGCCACCGCCAGCAGGATCCCCGCCGCGTGCCAGAGTCGCACGTGCTCCCCGAGCACCATCACACCAAGGGCGATCGTGACGAGCGGATAGAGGTTGCCGAGCACCGAGGCGACGGTCAGCGGCCCTCGCTGCAGCGCGGTCGTCAGTCCGGCGTCGGCGACGCCCAGCGCCACACCGCCCGCGACGGCTGAGCGCGACAGGGAGGCCAATGAGGGCATCACCTCGCCACGAGCGGCGATCGGGACGATTACCACGATTCCTACGACGAGCGTCGCCACGGTCGGCCACAGTCCCGCGGCGCGATGAGTGTGGCCGATGCAGATGAAGTAGAACCCAAAGCCGATCCCGCAGAGGACCGATATGAGCACCTGCCGCCTGGTGGACCAGTCGTCGTTGGCCTCGCCGTCCTCGGTCTCGTAAGCCACGAGCGGAATCGCCAGTAGCGCGCAGAGGATGCCGACACGCTCGATCGTCGAGAGGGTGTTGCCCTCGGCGATTCCGGCGATCGCGGGTAGCAACGCGGTCACGGCCGCCGAGATCGGCGCGACGATGCTGATCCGTCCGTGGCCGATCGTGGCGAAGAAGCCCACGTAGGCGATGCTGGTCGTGATGCCGCTCACGGCGCCCAGGCCCAGGTCGTGGATCGTGAGATTGCTCGCGCCGAGCAAGCCGGCGATCGGGACCAGCGTCACCAGCGCGGCGATGAACACCACGAGGCTCGTTTCCAGCGGGCTGCGTGTGCGGCTGACGGTGCCGCCGAGGAAGTCCGAGATCCCGATGAAGAGAGAGGCGAAAAGGGCGAGGAGGATGGTCATGGGCGACTCCTACGATCGCACGACTGACCCAGCCCGACCGCGCGGGAAGCATGTTTGAATTGCGCTCGCGCTCGCTCGAGAGCGGATGTGATTGCCGAGCGCCGGATCGAGGCGCCGCCGAGCCGCGGCGGCGCCTCGATCGGGCCGGTGCGCTCTCAAGCAGCCGGTTGCGGGGCTTGGGACCGATCGTCCGGGATCGGCCAGCGCAGCGAGCCGGGTGTGGTGAGCGTCTCACCGGTCTCCAGCAACGTCTTCAGGCCGGAGAGGATCATCGGCCAGCCGCCGTAGATCTCACCGTGGGTGTCCTCACTCAGCTGATCGTGGGTGACCGTCAGCCGGCAGGAATCCTCGCCAACCGGTTCGATCTCCCAGGTGACCCGCGAGGTCCCTTCGCGCTTGACGTCCTCGCTCCACAACGCCGTGAAGCTCTGCACCAGCCGGCGCGGCGGATCGACTTCCAGGTTCTCGCCAGTGGCTAGGAGCATGCTGCCGTTGGCGGCAGCGAGCCGATAGTCGGAGCCCGTGCTCCAGTCGGAGCTGGCGCTCGCGCCAAAGTTGTACTTGCGCCTGCGCTCCTCGTCGGTGATCGCCTCCCAGAGACGCTCTGGCGTCGTTTTGATGAAGATCTCAAAGACCTTCTCCGTCGGCTCGGCCGTCCAGGGGCGCTTCCCACTGCTCTGCGTGTCGGCACTCATTCCGCTTCCTCCTCGATCTCTTGCTTTAGCCCACTGAGCCCCGCTGCCCAGGGCTCTGAGTACTTACTCACCCACCGGTCGTGGACGAGCCTGATTGGCACGGCGTTCAGGAAATGCAGCTTCTCGCGGCCGCGCTTCTTGGTGGTCACGAGACCGGCCTGCTCGAGCACCTTCAGATGCTTCATCACGCCGAAGCGCGTCATCGGCAATCGCTGCTCGAGCGCGCTGAGGGTCTGCCCGTCCTGCTCGAACAGCTCGTCGAGCAGGCTCCGGCGAGTCGGGTCCGCCAGGGCCTTGAACACATCGTCCACGCCATCAATTATACGTGACTATATAGTCACCTGTCAAGCGGCCCGGATCCCAACTGCGTGACAGCACGGGAGCGTATCTTGCGGGTTGCGGGCAAGCCGTGGCGATGGCTGGGATCGGCAAGGCTTTGATCTCGTTGATTGCGATGCTGGTAGCGTTGTCTTTGTGATCATCTCCACGATGAATGACTTGCCGGGCTATCAGATCGAGGAGGTCTTTGGCGAGGTGTTTGGACTGACGGTCCGCTCGCGCAACCTCGGCTCCCAGGTCGGAGCGACGCTGAAGTCGCTCGTCGGCGGCGAGCTGAAGGGCATGACGAAGATGCTCGCGGCGGGCCGCCAGGACGCCACCGACAGGTTGGTGGCGGAGGCGGAGGGGAAAGGTGCGAACGCGGTCATCGCATTCCGCTTCGACACCTCCGAGCTCGGCTCGATCTGGACGGAGATCTGCGCGTACGGAACCGCCGTCAGAGCAACAAAGCTCTGACGGTGTGCATCTTCCCCAGAAATGGGCGCGGCGGGTTTCGAACCTGCGACCTCTCGCGTGTGAAGCGAGCGCTCTCCCACTGAGCTACGCGCCCTGGGCCAGCGATTCTATTGGGCCTCGGCGCCACGCGGTGAGCGGAGCGGTCTATGACCCCAGCTTAGCCCCCGGATGGGGCTGCAGGCGCTCGGTGACCAGCGAGTAGGCGCGCGCGAGCGCGTCGACTTCCGCTTGGGGGAGCGTTGCGCCGAAGGCTTTCTCTCCGCCGAGCTTGCGATAGCCGGTCAGCAGGCTCTTGCCGATCAGCGCCGCGTCGAAGTGGCCGTCGTAGATGCTGTCGATGTAGAGCGCCACGTTTTCGCGCGCGAAGCGCGCTGCTGCCGGCGTGCCGCTTGCGATCTCATCGGCCGCGGCCCCGGTCAGCGTCCAGCCACGCTCGGTCAGCCGTTGAAACGGCTCAAATAGGCTGGCGATGCCGGCCGCCGGCCCGGTCAGCGAGCGCGCTTGCGCTTCGCTCATCAACGCTGGCACGACGATCGCTTGTGCGGTTCTGCTCGCGTTGGTGATTGCCACCCTCGTCGTCGCCGAGATGCTCGTCGGCAGGCCGTTGGCCACCAGTGGCCAGGCGATCCTCGTGGCGGCCATCTCTCGCCGGAGAGAGCTCTCGGCCTGACGCAGGTCGCGGCTCACGGCCACGAGGTCTTCGCGCTCCAAGCCTGCCTCGGCTGGGCTCGTCGCCCTGTTTGTGCTGCCGCAGCCGGCGAGTGCGCCGCCCGCGCCTGCGGCGCTGCTCACGGTGAGCAACAGCGCCGCGACGCGGAGCGCTTTCACGCGAATCTTCGTCTAAGCCGCGAGCAGATCGATCACGAACACCAGCGGCGAGTTCGGCGGGATCGTGGGTGGTGAGCCTTTGGCGCCGTACGCTTCAGCGGCCGGGATGATCAGCTCGCGCCGTCCCCCGACTTTCATGCCCGGAATGCCTTTCGTCCACCCTGGGATGACACCGGTGAGCGCGAACGTCGCCGTTTCGCCGCGCTTCCACGAGGAATCGAATTCCTTGCCGCCTTTGTAGAGGACGCCGACGTAGTTGACCGTTACGGAGGATGACGGCGATTTCACTTCGGGGCCGGTGCCCTTGATGAGATCTTTGATCTCGAGCTTTGTCGGGGCCGGCCCGGTGGGAACGCTCACTACTGGCTTTTTCGACAGGGGTCCGCTCGCGGGTGTTTTGATGCTCGCTGTCGAGGGACTCGTCGAGGTCGCGGGCGTGGTCGAGGTGGATGTGGCGAGCGCGTTGTCGGAGGTGTTCTCGTTGCCGACGCCGATCGTGCTGCTCGAGCCGCCGGAGCCGCAGCCGGCAATCAGGATCGCGGTGCCGAGCGCGGCGAGAATGGTGGTGGGGCGAATTGGAATGCTCTTGAAGTAGGTCACGGTGGCGCAGCCTAGCGGAACTTGGGTTCTTGATGTTCCATTTATCTCCCGGCGCGAGCTGCGCCCTTGCTGCGGCGCTCCAGCTCGATCTGACGACGCGCCAGGTGCCCGCGCTACGATTGCCGCGGACCGTGCTAGGCGGGGAGGTAGCGGTGCCCTGAATCCGCAATCCGCTCTAGCGGGGCTGAATTCCTCTCTGAGGGGTTTTGCCCCGGTTGCTCCGCTGTTCGGGGCGTCGATGGTTCGGGTCCCCGCGCGGTGTCGGCTTGTGAACCAGGTCAGGTCCGGAAGGAAGCAGCCTTAAGCGATCCCCGGCAGGCGCAGCGGGAACACCCGGACCGGAGTCGCGGGCAGCGATCGGTGACCGGTGGCGAGGATCTCGACGAGGGGTGCACGGTCCTTATTACGTTCGCACCATGTGGTGCGTATAACTATGGTTGCACGCAGATAAAAAAGTACAACATCTTTCACGCCGGCTTTATCCCTAAAAGGGGCCACTTCACGGGCCATCTCGCCGGAAAAGAGCCACCCACTGCCGGAAAAGAGCCACCCACTAAATGCAGCGCGCGAAGATGAACCACGAGCTGTTCGCGTGGGCCTCCGTGAAGCCTGGCGGGACGGTCACCGGCAGGTGCGGGTCGTGGGGGTCGAGCACGTAGTCGTCTTCGATTTCCTTGCTCGCCGGGTCGACGTAGGTGCCGTGGGTGATCGGGCTGACTTCGGCGCTGACGATCTGCCGCGGGCTCGTTTCCAGATACAGCGCGAGCAGCGGGATCGGCGCGTGGTTGGGCACGCCCACGGGCTCGCACCGGCGCGTGATCGATCCGTCTTTCACGAGTGCCAGCAGTTCGTTCTGGATCGATTCCTGCCGGGCCAGTTTTCTCAGTTCGCGGTGCGCCGTGCGGTACTTGCGATGAGCCGAAGCGAGCAGCGCCACGAATACGAGCGCGCCGCCGGCCATCCACCAGCGTCGCCGCGGGTCCTCCGCGTGGCAGGCGCGTCCAGCCGAACACGCCGGCGCCGCAGAAGATGCACAGGATCGCTGCGGCGAGGAACGCGTAGCGCGTGTTGATCGGCAGGCCGACGGTGGCGAAAGCGGCGAACACCACCACCGCGAGGACCCCGACAACCGCGCCGAGACGCGCGCGGCGACGCAGCCACAGCGACAGCACCCCGCCGAGCGCGGCGCCGACCAGCACCGCCGGGCGCAGGATCTCGCCGATTCGCCGCGGGATGTACTCCGGCACGTTGCCGATCCCGGTCACGCGACCGAGCGTCTTGGCGGTGTGCCGCGTGTTCGTGAGCGACCACAGCGGGTGGCCGGTGACGAGCCAGTCGCTTAGCACCCACACCAGCGGCGCCGCCACCGCGAGCAGCGCCAGGCGCGCGATCTCCCTGTCGAGCCGGCCGCTCGCGCCACGATGCCCGCACCGCCGATCAGCTGTGCGCAGGGTCCGTCGCGCATCAGGCCCTCAGGTACAGCCAGTAGAGCCCCGAGAACACCCACGCCTCGGGACGCAGCAGCCCGGCGAGCGCCAGCAGCACGAGCACCGGCGGCCGGCCGGCCCGCGCGCAGCGCCGGTGGCGCGACTCCACGAGCACGGCGCAGAGCACGAGCAGCAGGTAGGGGATGTCCACGTACGCGCGCACGCCGTAGGAGAGGACGGGCACGCGCGTGAGCAGGATCAGCGCCGCGAGGGCCCCCGCCGCGCGGCCGAACCACGCCGAGCCGAGCCGGTAGACGACCCAGCCGCAGGCGGACAGCGCGAGGAAGCCGAGCGCGACCGTCACGTCTTCGATCGCCGCGGGGACGAGCGGGGAGAGGATCACCCCGAGCACCTCCACCAGCGGGTGGGGCGTCGGCGCGATCGGGATCCCGTACTGGGGCGTTTCCCCGCGCGCGAGCTGTCCGCCCCAGGTGAGCGCGTAGAGGGTGTCGTAGTTGGCGAAGCCCACGCCGGAGACCACCCACAGCACGACCGCCCCGGCGGCGATCCCAGCGGCGCGGCGAGGCGTTCGAGGGTGCCAGGAGGGCGCTCGGCGGAGGCGCTGGCCATCAGGCGGACGCTATCCGCTCGGGCGGGCGACGGAGCGGGCGTGGGTAGACTCAGGACAACGGTGCCGATCGACCAGCCACAGGAGCAAGCCGAGCAAGCTCAGTCCCTGTATCGCAGGCACCGGCCGCGTACGTTCGCCGACGTCGTCGGCCAGGAGCCGGTCGTGCGCACGCTGCGCAACGCCGTGCAGCGCGGGAAGGTGCACCACGCCTACCTGTTCGTCGGCTCGCGCGGGACGGGCAAGACCTCGATGGCGAAGATCCTCGCGGCGTGCCTGAACTGCGAGCGGAGCCCGGACCCCGCCCACCCGACGATCGAGCCGTGCGGGGAGTGCGAATCGTGCGTCTCGATCGCGCGCGCGAGCTCGCTCGACGTGATCGAGATGGACGCGGCGTCGAACAACTCGGTCGACGACATCCGCGAGCTGCGCGAGAGCGTCGCCTACTCGCCGGTGTCGGGGCGCAGCAAGGTGTACATCCTCGACGAGGCCCACATGCTCTCGACGGCCGCGTGGAACGCGTTCCTGAAGACGCTCGAGGAGCCGCCGCCGAACACGGTGTTCGTGCTCGCGACGACCGAGGCGCAGAAGGTGCCGGCGACGGTCGTCGACCGCTGCCACCGCTTCGACTTCCACCGCCCGACGGTCGAGCAGATCGCGTCGGTCGTGCGCCGCGCCGCGCAGGCCGAGTCGATCGAGATTCCCCCGGAGGCGGTCGCCGCCGTCGCCCGCTCCGCGACGGGCTCCTTCCGCGACGCGCTCGGCACGCTCGAGCAGCTGCTCACCTACAGCGGCAACGAGATCGCGCTCGCAGGACGTGCTGGCGGTGCTCGGCGTGGCCGATGCGGGCCTGCTGGAAGAGCTCGTCGACGCCGTCGACGCGGGCGACGCGCGCCGGGCGCTGCTCGCGCTGGAGCGCTGCGTTCAGAGCGGTCGCGACGCGGGCTCGTTCGCCGCGGACCTCGAGGTGCACGCGCGCGAGCTGCTGGTGGTGCAGACGCTGGGCGAGCTGCCCGCCGAGCTCGCGCTCACCGAGGAGGCCGACGCGCGCCTGCGCGCCCAGGCCGAGCGCGTGGATCGCGCGGTCGTCGTGCGCCTGCTGGAGCTGCTCGGCGCGGCGCTGGAGGGCGTGCGCGCGGGCGCCGACCCGCGCACGCGGCTGGAGCTGGCCCTGGTCAAGGCGGCGCGCCCCGAGGTCGACTCCTCCACGTCGGCGCTGCTCGCCCGCATCGAGCGCTTGGAGCGCGAGCGCGGGGTCTCCGCCGTCGCCGTGGATCGGGTGGTGGCGGTGCCGGCAGTGAGGCAGGTCGCCGGAGGTGGCGCGATGAGGCTCGCGGACCGGGGAAGCCGAGACCAGCGCCGAGCCGGCAACGGAGTGCTCGCCAGTCCGGTGCCGGAGCCGAGGCGGATTCAGAGGCTCTTGCGACGAGCCGGCGCCGGCTGCACGGCGGCGCCCGAGCCGGCACCGGTCGCGGACGCGGCGCCCGAGCCCGCGCCGGTGGCTGGCGTCGTGCGCCAGGACGCGCCCGCGGTGGTCCCGCGCGACCGATCTCGAGTCATTGCACGCGCTGTGGCCGGCGGTGGTGGAGCTGGTGGGGACGGAGAACAAGATGCTGAGCGCGGTGCTCGTGGACACGCGGCCGGTGGCGATGGCGGGGGAGGACCTGACCGTGGCGTTCGCCTCCTCGGCGGCGTTCCTGAAGAAGAAGGCCGAACATCCCGACAACCGCGCGATCGTCTCCGACGCGCTGCGCCAGCTCTCGGGCGGGCGCTGGCGACTGTCCTATGAGCTGCTCGAGGCCGACGCTGACGCCGCGTCCGAGCTCCCGGCGCCGACGGAGGAGGAGTGGGTGGCGCGCTTTATGGAGGAGTTCGACGCCGAGGAGCTCTTCGGCGATCACGCCGGCCGCCGGAGCGCCGGCCGATGGCGCGGCCAAGGATGGCGACCAGACGCCGGTAAACAGCGAACAGAAAGAGGCGTGATGGCAAAGCAGCAGCGGATGCCGAACATGCAGCAGATGATGCAGCAGGTGCAGAAGATGCAGCAGGACATGGAGAGCGCCCAGGAGGAGCTCAAGCACGAGACGGTCGAGGCCTCCGCCGGCGGCGGCATGGTCACCGTGCGGATCTCCGGCGACCTGCAGATCCAGGCGGTGAAGATCGACCCGGCGGCGGTCGACCCCGAGGACGTGGAGATGCTCGCCGACATGGTGCTCGCGGCCGTCAACGAGGCGCTGCGCTCGGCCCAGGAGCTCGCGGCCAACAAGCTCGGCGCCACCACCGGCGGCCTCGACCTCGGCGGCCTCGGACCCATCCCGCCCGGACTGGGCCTACCAGGCCTGTGAGCAGCTACGCCCCTCCCGTCCAGCGGCTCGTGACCGAGCTGTCGAAGCTCCCCGGCATCGGCTCTCGCACGGCCCAGCGGCTCGCCTTCCACATCCTGCGCGCCTCCGGCGAGGACGCCGCCGCGCTTGCGGAGGCGATTCGCGAGGTGAAGGAGAAGATCGGGCTGTGCGAGGTGTGCTTCAACCTGACCGACGAGGCGCGCTGTCGCATCTGCCAGGACACGCGCCGCGATCACGGGCTGATCTGCGTGGTGGAGGAGCCCACCGACGTGATCCCGATGGAGCGCACGCACGAGTACTGCGGCGTCTACCACGTGCTCGGCGGGGCGCTTTCGCCGATCGACGGCATCGACCCCGAGGACCTGAAGATCGCCGAGCTCTTCGCGCGCGTAGCCTCGGCCGGAACGCCCGGCGCGATTGGGAATGGCAGGTGGAGGAGGATGGAGCGCAGGCCGACCCTGCGCTCCAGGGCGCCGTGCGCGAGGTGGTCCTCGCCACCAACCCGACGACGACCGGCGAAACGACCGCGCTGCACATCGCCGAAGAGCTCTGCGTCCGCGCGCCCGCACTTACGGTCACGCGCCTGGCCAGCGGCCTGCCGGTGGGCTCGGACCTCGAGTACGCCGACGAGGTCACGCTCGGCAAGGCCTTCGCCGGGCGCCGGGCTGTGTGATCGTGGGCGGCCTACTCACCCGTCGATCGAACGGGTGCGTTCAGGCGACCCGGATGGCGGGCGCGAGATTTCCATACGGGGGACGGAACAGGCACGGATCGAAGCCGCTCGCGCGTTCGATTTCCCGGTTGGTCAGTTCGAGCTGAAGCGAAGCGCCTTCGCCCTCCTCAGCCATACCCCGGCAGCTCGTCGCCCTCGTTGCCTCATCCGCCCGCCATCCTAAAGCTGGCCAACGTCGACGAGCGACTTCAGGGGCGCTGGAGCCGTGTCGATAACCGTGCTGGGCGGATGCACCGCCCAGCCGATGCGACTCCTCGGAAACAGCCCCACGACGCGGGAACTCCCGTCCGATCTCCCGACCTCCGATTCGGCGACGCTCCTCGGCGCCCCAGCCCCGCAGCTCGTGTCCCGCGCCGAGCGCCGGCGGCGCCCGCCTGGCGTGAAACGGCGCCACGGCGTCTACATCCCATTAAAGCTGCGGATCGTGCTCACCTTCGTCGCGGGCGCGTTGTGGTTCTGCTTCTCGCTATGGCTGTCGCGCAGCTGGATCATGACGCTCGGGCACGACATCTCCACGCCGCTGGCGATCCTCGTGATCGCCGGAATCGCGCTGATCCCCGGCTACTTGAACATCCAGCTGATCAGCTCGATCCTGCTCGACAACCCGCGGCCTCTGCGCTTCGACGTCGATTTTCCGCGGATCACCCTGCTGGTCGCCGCCTACAACGAGCAGGACTCGATCGCCGAGACGCTCGACTACGCGTTGCGGACCGACTACCCCGCCCATTTCGAGCTCGTGGTCGCGGACGACGGCTCGACCGACCGTACGCGCGAGATCGTCGCTGAGTACGCTGAGCGCTATCCGTGCGTGCGGCTGCTCGCGGCCGACCACGGCGGCAAGGCCAACACGCTCAACGCGGCGCTTGAGACCGTGAGCACGCCGCTGACCGCGACGATCGATGCCGACACGCTGCTGATGCCCTACTCGCTCAAGCACGCCGTCGCGCGCCTGCTCGTCTCACCGCCCGACACCGTCGCGGTCGCGGGGGCGGTGCTCGTGCGCAACTCGCGCGAGAACATGCTGACGCGCGCGCAGGAGTGGGACTACTTCCTCGGCATCGCCTCCGTCAAGCGCGGCCAGGCGTTGTTGCAGGGGACGCTCGTCGCGCAGGGCGCCTTCAGCGTCTATGACACGACCGCGCTGAAGCTCGTCGGCGGCTGGCCGAACCGGATCGGCGAGGACATCGTGCTGACCTGGCGGATGCTGCTGCAGGGCGGGCGCAGCGTGTTCGAGCCGACCGCCGTCGCGTTCACCGACGCGCCCTCGGAGTGGGGCGCGTTCGTCCGCCAGCGCCGGCGCTGGGCGCGGGGGATGATCGAGGGTCTACGCGATCACGGCTGGGGCATGCTCGGCCAGCTCAAATTCTATTCGCACGCGGTGGCCGTCAACTTCCTGTTTCCGTTCGTCGACCTGAGCTTCACGCTCGCGTTTATCCCCGGCGTCCTGCTGGCCATAACCGGCAACTTCGTGATCGTCGGGCCGATGACCCTGCTGGTGCTGCCGCTCAACATGGTGCTCGGCAGCATCATGTTCGCTTACCAGCGCCGCGTCTTCAAGACCGTGAATCTGCGCGTGCGCAAGAACAAGCGTGGGCTGCTGTTCTACTTCTTCTGCTACCAGTTCGTGATGTCACCGATCTCGCTCGCCGGCTACTCGCTCGAGGCCGTTCGCGCGCGTCGCGCCTGGTAGACCGCCGACGCCTTCAGCTCGTCGCTGATGCGCCTATATCCTGGCGCCATGAGCGAGATCGTCGTGATGAAGTTCGGCGGCACGTCCGTCGCTGACGCCGAGCGCATCAAGCGCGCGGCGCGACGTATCGTCGACAAGCGCGAGGCGGGCTTCAGCGTGGTCGCGGTGCTCTCGGCCAGGGGCAAGACCACCGACCAGCTGATCGCGATGGCTGAGGAGGTCTCCACCGCGCCGGACCCGCGCGAGATGGACATGCTGCTCTCCACCGGCGAGCGCATCTCGTGTGCGTTGTGCGCGATGGCGATCCACGATTTCGGCCATGAGGCGATCTCGCTGACGGGCTCGCAGGCCGGCATCGTCACCGACGCCTCGCACACCCGAGCGCGCATCATCGACGTGCGCACCGATCGCATCTCCTCCGCCCTGAAGGAGGATCGGGTCGTGCTCGTCGCTGGGTTTCAGGGCGTCTCGACTGACTCCAGCGATGTCACCACGCTCGGGCGCGGAGGCTCGGACACGACCGCGGTCGCGCTCGCGGCGGCGCTCGACGCAGAGGTGTGCGAAATCTACACAGACGTTCCGGGCGTGTTCAGCGCCGACCCGCGGATCGTCCCCGACGCGCGCAAGCTGGCCACGATCTCCTTCGAGGAGATGCTCGAGATGGCCGCCTCGGGCGCGGGCGTGCTGCAGTTGCGCGCGGTCGAGTACGCGCGCAACCACGGGGTGCGCATCCACTGCCGCTCGTCCTTCGACGACTCGCCCGGTACCGTTGTGCTCGCCGAGGCAGAAACCATGGAGCAGCCCCTGATCACAGCCGTTACGCATTCGACATCCGAGGCGCGGGTGACGCTCGTCGGCGTCCCCGACGAGCCGGGCGCCGCGGCGCGCATCTTTCAGGCGCTGGCCAAAGTGAATGTGAACGTGGACATGATCGTCCAGAACGAGCCCACCTCGGCCGGCGGGCTGGCCGAGATCTCGTTCACCCTCCCGTACGAGGATCTGCGTGTCACGCACGCCGCTCTTGAACCTTTATCCGGTGTGGCGTTCGTCGATCTGGACGCGCATGAGGAGATGGGCAAGGTCTCGATCGTCGGCGCCGGCATGCGCTCGCACCCGGGCGTCGCGGCGAAGGTGTTCGCTGTGCTCGCGCAGGAGGGCGTGAACATCGAGATGATCTCCACCTCGCCGATCAAGATCTCCTGCGTGATCGCGCGCGACCGCGTCGATGGTGTTGTGCGTGCGCTGCACACCGCGTTCGAGCTCTCCGGGCCCGGCACCTCGCTCCCGGAATAAGCCCAGGGCCCCTCCCGGAGGGCGGCCGAGCTCAGGGCCTCTCAAGCGACCGGGTCGGGTCCCTCGGAGTTCCTTAACACAGGTGGTACTTGTGTCTTTTCCTGACGGTCTTGCCGCTGTTGGTCACCGCGATCACAACCACCGTCGTGGTTCCTCCTCCGCAGGGCAGGCTCCCCAGGTTGAGGTTTGCCGAGGCCTTCTTGCCCTTTAGGACGGAGATGACCTTGCCGTTGACCTCTATGGTCACCTTCTTGAGCTTCGCGTCGTGCGGGACGTCGATGTGGATCTTGATGTGCTGCTTGCTGGTTTCTTCCGCGATCGGTGTGACCGTGATCGGCGCGGGACCTGTGTTGGTGGGTGTGGCCACCGTGGGACCGGTGGAGGCTGGGGGCACGATCACGACTGGGGGCTGCGAGGGGGGAACACCGTACTGAGCGACCGCGGCGCTGCCGGAAGGCCGCACCGCGCCAACGGCGGCGAGCACGCCTCCCGTGCTGGCCGCAAGCAGGCCGACGGTCAGGCATGTCACGGCGAGGCGGCGAGCGCCGGAGCCGTCCCTGGGTGCGTCGTCCTTGCGCCTCATGTTGGCCTCCTTGCCTAAATGAACGGTGCGGCGGAATGGTGCGGCGGAAAAACCTAGTGAGCACTGATACGAATGAGCGGCGTGTTTCCTGACAGCTGCTCGAAAGGTTCGTAAGCAGAACCGGCTCCAGGGCAGGGCTTCATGCCCGAGGTCGGGGCTTTTGCGACGCAGCCGCTCGGTCTAATGGCGCCACCACCGCCATGCTCGCCGCGTCGGTTCGATGCCCGGGAGCTCGACCGCGGGCCGGGGCGGGATCTCCTCGCCGCTGAGGATCGCGGCGGGGACCTGCTCGGTGAGCCAATCGGCGAGCGACTCGAGACCGGCTTGGTGCAGCTCAGTGGCCGTTCCCGGCGGGCGGCGAACGGGGTCGTGGGCGTCGGAGGCGACGTTGTGGATCAGGCCATCGCGCACAAGCGACAGCGCGAAGTGGCGTACCTTGCCGCCGAAGCGCCCGACGAGCGAGCCTGCGGTGATCGACGTGAGGACGCCGGCGCGGACGAGCGAGGAGAGCATCTGCGGATCGTGGTGGAAGGCTTGGCAGCGCTCGGGGTGGGCGAGCAGGATCTGGTGGCCCTGACGCTGGAGGTCGAGCAGGATCGAATCGAGGCCGGTGACCGCCGGGGTGAAGGGGGGCTCGATCAGCAGCCAGGGGCTGCCGCCGAGGCGCAGGCGCAGGAGCTCTGTGGGCGCGATGTCGATCAGGCGCGTCATCGCGATCTCGGCGCCGGCGCGGATCTCGAGCGCGATCCCCTCCGCGATCAGGAGCGCGTTCAGCTCTTCCACGAGTGCGGCGATCGTGTCGGCGTCGTTGGGATAGTTCCAGCTGACGTGAGGTGTGGCCACGAGTACGCGCGTGCCCGCGGCCGCGGCGGCGCGAGCCAGTGCGAGCGAGCCCTCGATCGTGGCGGGTCCATCGTCGATGCCGGCAAGCACGTGAGAGTGCAGGTCGATCATTCCTGGTTGAACAGTAAGGCTCGACACGGCCTGGATTCCCGCCTTGAGTTTGATAGCGGGATCTCAACATCTGTTTGAGATGCGGTGCCCATCATGCGTGGATCGATGATCGCAAGCAAGGAGGCTGAGGAGACGCTATGAGGGGCGAGACGGGAGATGGGGCGGCAGTGCTTGCGTCATTGCGTTGGAAAACATTCGTCCGTTCTGGTACGGTGCCGCTCAAGCGAAGCTCTCCAAAGCTTTCTCTGGGAGAGGTATGGGGAGCTAAGGCGTTGACGGGGAGTGGTTGTATGGAAGCGACCAACATGGGAGTCAGAGCATGAGCGGCAACGTCTCTGCGGTACCTTCGGCAAATCAGGAGCTCGTCTCTGGGCCGTATCCGAACAGGCCCGACACGATCGAGACCGACGCTCTCGAGTCTCGCAGACGTAACCGTGCGGCCAGGGTGAGCGGCGCTGCCAGCATGGGCGGTGAGCGAAGCGCACGCACTCAACCGCAGCTCTCGACCCGGCTTGTATCGCGGGCCGTCAAGCGCGCTCAGGCTGGGGATCGCGAGGCGCTGGGATTCCTCTACGCGCACTACGCCGACAACGTCTACGGCTACGTGCGCAGCATCGTCCACGATCACCACGAGGCCGAAGACGTCACCCAGCAGGTCTTCGCCAAGCTGATCCGTGTGATCGGCAAATACGAGGAGCGCGATGTCCCGTTCTTCGCGTGGATCCTGCGGGTCTCGCGGAATGTCGCCGTCGACCATATTCGCCGCCAGCGTCTGATTCCCGTCGAGGAGGTCAGGAAGAGCGACGAGGGTGGTGGCGACCCGGCCGGAGGCGGGCGGATGAACGACCTGCGGGACGCCCTCTCCACGCTTCCCCGGGATCAGTGTGAAGTGTTGGTTCTGCGCCACGTCGCCGGGCTCTCGCCGACGGAGATCGCGACGCGCACGGGCCGCTCGGAGGGGTCGATCCACGGGCTGCACCACCGCGGACGCAAGGCGTTGAAGGCTGAGCTGGTAAGCCGCGGCGCGGCGCCATCGACGGCGGACTCGCGACGCCTCTCCGCAGACCTCTCCGACCTCTCCGGCTAGTCCGCGCGTGGTCGCCCGTTCATCGAGCGATGCCTGGGTAGAGGCTGGCGGGGACCTGCCGCGCGATGCGTCCACTGTCGATGTCTGCGAGGTAGTACAGGACAGCGAAGGTGACGAGCTCCTCCACCGGTATTCCCAGGCGGGTTGCCTCTTCGTCGATCGTCTCGTGCGCGAAGTCGCCGAGCGCCAGCGTCAGCTCGTGTTGCTCGCGGATGCCTGGAGGGTCTTCGGCACGCATGCGTTGAAGGTCGTCCGCACGGCCGCCCCCCGGGGGCGAATCGCTCACGATCGGATTAGATGGAATCGAGGCACACCCTCCTTCAACGTTCGGTGATGGCCGGAGTTCACGCTCCGAGCGCTGAACAGGGGACCAAAAAAGGCTGGATCTCATGCCCGGACCGCACGACGCCCTCGGGCGCCGGGGCGTCTTGCCCGCAGGTCCTGCGGTATTGGCGCGGGCTGCTCCTCCAACAGGACGAGCCCGGTCGCGAGCGTGCGAGATCCCGGCGCGGAACCGCTGGGATAGCGCTCAGTGGAGGTGATCTCTCCGATGTCTCTGCGCTCCGCGGATGCCGCAACGCGGCATAGGGTCACGAACAAGAGGACCAAGGTGAGCCAGATGGCTATGGCTGCGAGCAGCATCATTGAGGCAGATGTGACGAAGGGTGCATGAGCATCATTACCCGCTCGTCGGACGAAATACTCGCCGAACCGACGCGGAGCGCCCTCTTTCCGAAAGAAATGTCCGCTTCGTCCTCGACCCGCGTGGTGGTTATCCTCGCGCGGTCAACCCCACGGGCAACTCGCGATTTTCAGAGTGCTTGCTTGCGCCACGGCTGGGTGTTTGCCAGCCAGGCCACGGCAGCGGTGAGCAGGATGGCGCACAGGGTCCAGCCGAGGGCCGTTGTGCCGAGGCCGACGTACTTCAGGCCTGAGGCGAAGATCACGAACGTGATGACGGGTCTGGTGTAGCGGTCGGGGACGCTCGAGGAGATCATCGACCCCACGAAGACGGCCGGGACGCTGCCGATGATCAGTGATGTGGTGACCCCGAACTCGACGTGCCCGAACGCGAGTGCTCCGAGCGCTGCCGCGGCTGTGAGAGGCACCGCTTGGGTGAGGTCGGTGCCGACGAGCTGCTTGGCGCCGATCGTGGGGTAGAGGAAGAGTAGGAGGACGATCAACAGCGATCCCGAGCCGACGGAGGTCATGCCGACGATGATCCCGCCGAAGATCCCGATCATCACCGTTGGCAGCGGGCGGGCGATCAGCTCGTGGACCGCGCCCGTGCGGGTCTCGCCGGCACGGCGGTCGAGGATGTAGCGCAGGACCATCGCGCCCGCGCCGAGCAGCAGCGCCGCGCCGAGCGCGACCTCGATGTTTTCCTGGGCCGAGTTCGCGTTTCCCATCAGGTGCAGCAGATACGCTCCGCCAAACGCGCTCGGGACCGAGCCGAGGACCATCCAGCCCACCAGGGCCCGGTTGACGGTGCCTTTCCTGAAGTGCACCGTCGCCCCGATCGGGCGCATCACGACGGCAGCGACCAGATCGCTCGAGATCGCCGCTGAGGGCGTCACACCGAACAGCAGGATCAGCATCGGCGTCATCAACGCGCCACCGCCCGCTCCGGTCATGCCGACCAGAAACCCGATGATGGCGCTCCCGAGAACTATGTACGGATCAACATGCATGGCTTATCGCAGTCAGCGGGCCGGCCCACCGCGAGCCGGGGCGGGTATCGCTTGTCGCACTCAGGCCACGCGCTCGCGGTCGCGCAGCAGGCGCCTGAGGATCTTCCCCGACGGCGACTTCGGGATCTCCTCCACCAGCTCGATCGCTCGGATGCGCTTGTGCGGGGCGACCTGCTCGGCGACGAAGGTGGTGAGCGCGTCTGTGTCGAGATCGTCGCCGGCGGGCACGACGAACGCCTTCGGCAGCTCCCCGGCCTCGTCGTCCGGGATGCCGATCACCGCGCAATCCGCCACCTGCGGGTGGGTGATCAGGATCGCCTCGAGCTCGGCGGGAGCGACCTGGAAGCCCTTGTACTTGATCAGCTCCTTGACGCGGTCGACGATCGCAAACCAGCCGTCGTTGTCGACGATCGCGACGTCGCCGCTGTGCAGCCAGCCGTCCTCGTCGATCATCGCGATGGTCGCCCTGCGGGTTGCCCAGGTAGCCCTGCATCACCTGTGGGCCGCGCATCCAGAGCTCGCCGCGCTCTCCGGGCGGGGCGTCTTGGCCGGTGTCCGGGATCGATCAGGCGGCACTCCGTGCCCGGGATCGGCGGTCCGATCGAGCCGGGCTTCTGCGCGGCGCTGAACGGCGGCGCCGTGTGCGTGACCGGGCTCATCTCGGTCATGCCGTAGCCCTGACTCACGGAGCAGCCGATCCTCTCAGCGACATCCTCGGCCAGCTCCGCGCCGAGCGGAGCGGCGCCGGAGAGGATGTGCCGCAGGGCCGAGAGGTCCCGGCCATCGACCTCGGGGTGCTTGGCGAGCGCGAGCGCGATCGGCGGTACCACATACGCACGCGTCACCCGGTGGCGCTCGAGCAGGTCGAGGAACTGCTCGAGCTCGAAGCGGGGCATCGTGACGAGCGTCGCGCCGGCGAGCAGCCCGAGGTTCATGATCACGGACAGCCCGTAGACGTGGAAGAACGGGAGCACGGCGATCGCGACATCGTCCGGTGAGAGGGCGAGCACCGTCTCCGACTGGACAGTGTTGGCGACGAGGTTGCGATGGCTGAGCATCACTCCCTTGCTCACCCCGGTTGTGCCGCTCGAGTAGAGGATCGCGGCGATGTCGAGCGCGGGATCGATCGCCACCTGGGGCGCCGCGGCGGGATCGCCGAGCAGCTCCGAGAACGACGCCCCCCCGTCGGCCTCGCCGAGCACGAACACCTCGCAATTCCCCACCTGCTCCGCCGCCTCGCGTGCCGCCTTGAGGAACGGCGGCGCCGTCAGCAGCATCCTCGCGCCGCAATCTGCAAGCTGATGGGCCAGTTCGCGCGCTGTGTAGAGCGGGTTGGCGGTCGTGCAGCGCCCGCCGGCCGCAATCACACCGTGGAAGGCGATCGCGTACTCGGGAGCATTGGACATGTAGATCGCGAACGTGTCGCCCTTGGCAAATCCGCGTGCTGCCAGCCCGGCGGCGAAGCTGCTCACCGATCGCTCGAGCTCGGCGTAACTCAGCGCACGACCGGACGGGCCGTCGATCAACGCGGGCTTCTCGCCCAGCTCCCGCGCGCGCCGCAGCACAAAGCTTGCAAGGTCGACATCGGGAATCTCAGCCCCGAGCTGCCCGCCGGAATAGATCACGTCCCGCTCCTCCATCGTCCTCGTCGAGGCGATTCTATAGGCCGCGGCCGGGACCGACTCGGTTCTGCGCGGCAGCAGGGGCGGCTAGGCGATGGGGATATGTAGCGGAGATGTGCGGCGTGCCAGGCTGGGCCTGCGCCCGTCCCTCTGCTTACGGCAGGGTGGCAAGCGTCCAGACGACATCCACGCGGTAGACTTCGTTCGCGTTGGGAAGCGTGGACAGGTTCATCGGGGTGGCGAGCATCAGACCGTGGGGTTCGGTGTTGTTGAAAGCGGTTTCGTACGTGCCCATTCCCTTGTTTACGGCCGCTGAGAGCAGCTTGTGGGGGCTGCCTTCCGGGGTGTCGATCGTGCAGCCGGCGAGACATTCCGCGGTGTAGGTGGGCACGTTGGCATCGCTCGGCGTGAACGTACCGCCGGTGGCGTTGAGCGTCAGCGAGTTGGCTTCCAGTTCCTTGCCGCCGGTGACGTAGTGATGGGCTTCGTTTGCGCCGCAGACCGATGCGGATTCACAGTACTCCTTGAACTTTTCGCTCACGGTCGTCCCAACGGTTTTAGCGCTGCTCACCGACACATGCCAGCCCGCGCCGGTTCCGCGCGCGTCCTTGACCTTGAAGTTGGTCATGTTCGTGTGGGTATTCTGGGCTTCGCCGTTGAGCGTCACGCCGGTGAGCACCGGCAGCGCCGGCGCCGTGGCGAATTCCAGCGCTCCCGCCGTCACGGTGAAGTAGGTTTTGTCGTTGTTCGCTTCGGCCTTGGCCGCCAAGAGGAGGAAAAGCGACACGAGCGCGGCGCCGACGAGGGCGAGGGCGATTGCTCTGTGAAGAGCGATCGTTGGTCTGGTGGTAGTCATTTTTGTTCTGCCGCCCTTTGCTTTTCGACTCCGCGCCGACGGTTCCTTTAATGGCTTTCGATGCGTGGCTATCGGCATCGGAGCGGTGGGCCTTTACCTGCTTCCCTGGACGCATGGGAATATGCAGCGGGCCAAGATTCGTCCATCTCGGACGGGCAAGGTCGAGGTCCAGGTCTGTCCTTGGCTACGGCCCACTGTTCAGTGTCCAGACGATGTCGACGCGGTAGACTTCGTTGGCGTTGGGGAGCACGTAGAGGTTCATCGGGGTGGCGAGCGAGAGGCTCGCTGCGCTGAAGCCGGTCGTCTGCCATCCGCCCCTGCCGGCGCCTCCCGTGGCGGCGGTGACCACCTTTTCTGGCGTGCTGTGATCGACGTGGCATTCGGTCGCGCATTCCAGCGTGGGCGCGCTGCCGGTCCCTCCGGGGAGCGCCGTGAAGCTCGCGGTGGTCTTCTTGAGCGTCAGCGAGTTGGCCGGCAGTTCGCGGCCACCGCTGACGTAGTGTTCGGCGGCGTTTGGACCGCATGGCGCTGCGGAGTTGCAGTACTCCTTGAATGTTTCGCTCACGGTGCTCCCCACGGTCGCGAGGCTGGCCACCGTAACGTTCCATCCCGCGCCGGCTCCGCCTCTCGCGTCGTCGACGGTGAAGTTACTCATCGTCGTGGTCGTGGTCTGGGGTTCGCCGTTGAGCGTCACGCCCGGGAGCACCGGCAGTGCCGGCGAGGTAGTGAAGAAGGTCAGCGTTCCTTCGGCGACCGTGATCGCGTGGCTGACTTCCGCGCTCAGGCCTTCCGCGTCGGTCACCTTCAGCGTGATCGTGCAGGGACTGCACGGCGCGCTGTACTCGTGGGTCGGGCTCGCGCTGGTGGCGGTGCCGGTGTCGCCGAAGGACCATGCATAGGAGGTGATCGAGCTCGTGGCGTCGGTGGATTCGTTCGTGAACGCGACCGTCGTGACGCCGGCGGTGTAGGGCCCCGCGCTGACGCTGAACGCCGCGGTCGGCCCCCCGAAGGTGAACGAGGCGTAGTACGCGCGATTGCCGGTGCCGAGTGTGAGGAAGGCGCCGCCGACGTACAGCCTCGAGCCCGAGGCCGACATCGCCAGCGCTGCAACCGCGGCGCTGGCGCTGGGGTTCCAGCTGGTCGCTTCGGCGGTCGCGGTCGCTTCCGCGTTGGTGTCGATCGCCGCGATCCGGTCACGCGTCACCGCATTGGTGCCGATCGTCGTGAAGGTACCGCCGACATAGACGATCGAGGTGCCGGAGAGCGCCAGCGCGCCGACTTCGCCGCTGGTCGCGTTCGGGTTCCAGCTGGTCGCTTCGGCGGTCGCGGTCGCTTCCGCGTTGGTCTCGATCGCCGCGATCCGGTCACGCGTCACCGCATTGGTGCCGATCGTCGTGAAGGTACCGCCGACATAGACGATCGAGGTGCCGGAGAGCGCCAGCGCGCCGACTTCGCCGCTGGTCGCGTTCGGGTTCCAGCTCGTCGCTTCAGCGGTCGCGGTCGCTTCCGCGTTGGTGTCGATCGCCGCGATCCGGTCACGCGTCACCGCATTGGTGCCGATCGTTTCAAAGCTCCCGCCGACATAGACAATCGAGGTGCCAGAGACCGCCAGCGCGCCGACTTCGCCGCTGGTCGCGTTCGGGTTCCAGCTGGTCGCTTCAGCGGTCGCGGTCGCTTCCGCGTTGGTCTTGATCGCCGCGATCCGGTCACGCGTCACCACGGTGCTGCCAATGGTTTCAAAGCTCCCGCCGACATAGACGATCGAGGTGCCGGAGAGCGCAAGAGCGCTGACGGCGGCGCTGGCTTTAGGGTTCCAGCTCGTGGCTTCGGCGGTGGCGGTGGCTTCGGCGTTGGTCTTGATCGCCGCGATGCGGTCACGCGTCACCGCGGTGCTGCCAATGGTCGTAAAGGTACCGCCGACATAGACTCTTTCGCCGGAGACGGCCAGTGCATCGACGGTGTTGTTGGCTTTGGGGTTCCACGAGGTCGGTTCATTGCTCGCGTTGAGCGCCGCGACGCGGTCGCGTACCTGGCTGCTGAGCCCAATGCTCTGGAAGGTGCCGCCGGCGTACACGGTCGCGCCGGAGACCGCCAGCGCTTTGACTTCGCCATTGATCGCGTTGGGGTTCCAGCTGGTCGCTTCGGCGGTCGCGGTGGCTTCCGTGTTGGTCTTGATCGCCGCGATCCGGTCACGCGTCACCGCGGTGCTGCCGATCGTCGTAAACGTGCCGCCGACGTAGACGATCGAGGTGCCGGAGACCGCAAGCGCTTTGACCGCGGCGTTGGCGTTGGGGTTCCAGCTGGTCGCTTCGGCGGTCGCGGTCGCTTCCGCGTTGGTCTTGATCGCCGCGATCCGGTCACGGGTCACCACGGTGCTGCCGATCGTCGTGAACGTGCCGCCCACATACACGATCGAGGTGCCGGACAGCGCAAGCGCGCTGACGGCGGCGCTGGCGCTGGGGTTCCAGCTCGTCGCTTCGGCGGTCGCGGTCGCTTCTGCGTTGGTGTCGATCGCCGCGATCCGGTCACGCGTCACCGCATTGGTGCCGATCGTTTCAAAGCTCCCGCCGACGTAGACGATCGAGGTGCCGGACAGCGCCAGCGCGCTGACTTCGCCGCTGGTGGCGCTCGGGTTCCAGCTCGTCGCTTCCGCGGTCGCGGTCGCGGTCGCGTTGGTCTTGATCGCCGCGATCCGGTCACGCGTCACTACCGTGCTGCCGATCGTCGTAAATGTACCGCCGACATACACGATCGAGGCGCCGGAGAGCGCAAGGGCGTTGACGGCGGCGCTGGCTTTGGGGTTCCAGCTCGTCGCTTCGCCCGCGCCGCTCGCGCCGCTTGCCTTCAGCGCCGCGACGCGGTCACGGGTCACCGCCGGGCTGCCAATGCTCGTAAAGGTGCCGCCGACGTAGAGCACTTCGCCGGAGAGCGCCAGCGCACTGACGGTGTTGTTCGCTTTGGGCAGCCACGTTGTGTCGAGTTCGCCGTTTGACTTGATGTGAGCCAGGTTTTCGGCGGCGTGGCCGGCCACTTCGCTGAAGCTGCCGCCGATGTAGTAGCCCCCGGAGCCATCGCTCACCACCGCGGAGATCGACCCGCTGGCGCCCCAGATCCGCGCCCACCCCTTCTCGCCGCCGCTTTCGGAGCCTTCCGCGTTCAGGGCCACCCCCGGGCCGGTGGCCGGCCCGACTTCGGTGAACGCGCCGCCGATGTAGGTGATGGCGCCGGCGTGCGCGATCGCCTTGACTTCGCCGTTGGCCACGTAACCCGAGTCGGGGATCGCGGTGAGCGCCCTCGCTGTGGGCGCGAGCAACAAGGGCGTGGCGAATGCGAGCAGCCCCGTGAGCGCCGTGATTGTGCAGCGGCGCAGGCGGTGGCTGCCGCCCCCGCTAGGCGGGCGTCTCAGCCGCGCGGTATCCGGTTGGCTGATCATCGCCTCTTTGATTGTTGACTTGGGCGATCAGCTGCTCGGCGTCGAGTCCGGCGGGGGCCGTCAGAACGTGGGTGGGGCCGACCTCCTGTCCGAGACCCGCTCGGTGAAGCACGGCGGTGAGCTCGCTCGCCATGCCCCGCGCGAGCTCGCCGCTGGTCTCGGGCAGGATCACCAGCAGGCGCCCGTTCCCCAGATTCCCGATCACATCGGCGCCTCGCAGCGCCGGGCGGAGCACCTTGACGAGCCGGCGCTCCACGCCCCTTGCGGCCACGACATCGAGATATATGACGCTCAGCGGCAGCCCGTGCCTGCCACTATCGGCAAGCCGGCGCCGCAGCAGCGCCAGCGTCGCCTTCGGGCTCAGCGGTTGGCGCCGCCGCCGGCGCCACCACAAGATCAGCAGAACCAACGCCAGCAGGCCGCCGATGGCGCCGCCGAGCGCCGCCATCGAGACGCCGCCGCCGGCGCCAGGTCGACGGTGAGGCGTGTACTGCGACTGTACGTAAGCCGCGTGGCGGCCAAACGTCACGTAGGTGTCGAGGTAGGCGATACCGCCGCTGTAGACGAGCTTGGCCCGCACGCGATAGACGCTGCCCGCCTTCGGGTGCTCGCGTGGCGTCGACAGCGGGATCTGGATAGCAGTGTGCGAGACGAACGTGCCTGGCGGGATCGTCATCGAGGACACCTGCCGGCTGCCCTGCGTGATGCGCGCGTCGCCGTAAACGTTCTTGAGGATGACGTTGCCGTCGTTGGAAGCCGAGATCAGGAATACCACCGACGCTGGCCAGCGCACCACGCGCGCGCCCGTGAAGTGGATGTGGGCCCGGCGCGGGCCCGGCACGCTGGCCTCGACGCCAATCACGTAGCGGTAGGTCTCCCCGATCACCATGCCGTGAGCCGCTCGTGTGACCTGTGCGCGTTCCTGGGACTGGACGGCGATGCCGCTGAGATAGTCCCCCGGCTTGGCCGAGGCCGGGACGAGGAGGGAGACCGCAACGCTGCTGCTGCTGTGCGCTCCGATGCTCAGGCGACGAGCGCCGAGATCGAGCCAGCGCGTCGATTCGCTGGGCGCCTTGCCGGCGAGCGCGTAGTCAGCGCCGAGCATGCCGTCGGTGAGTCCGTTGACGGGGTCCAGGCGGACCTTCACGGTATGGCTTGTCGGATTGGTGACCGTCAGCGACCCGGCGCTCGCCACGCTGCCCGGGGCTGCGTTCACCTTGAAATACCTCAAGGGCGAGCCGGAGCTTTGATGGATGGTGAGCCTCACCACCGGACCCGTGGCGCCCGCCACGGCGGGCGCCACGCAGAGGACGCCAAGCGTCGACGCCGCGACCAAGAAACGCCGGAGATCCCTCAACCGGAGCTCAGGGCGGCGCGAGCGACGCTCAGGATCGCTAAGAGGTAGGCGGGTAGCCATACGGATAGACCCCGATCGTCAGATCGGTAGACCACAGGGGCTCTTTACGGTCTTTAGCTACTTTCCTGCCGAATCCTGCACGATGGTGCAGCTGGGCTGGATCTGGCGGCCGTCACAGACGGCCTAGAGCGCTACTTCGCGCCGAGCTGGAGCGAGTGCTGCAGCCGCTCGAGCACCCGCACCACACGCAGCCCGCTGTGCCCGTCCGAGCGCGGCGTGGTCCCGTCGCGGATGCACTCCACGAAGTGCTCGCACTCCAGGCGTAGGGGCTCGGCGTTTGCGATGCGCGGCGAGAACGTGTCGCCGGAGCGGGCGATGTACTCGCCCCACGAGCGCGAGTCCTCGTCGAAGCCCTTGTCGTAGACGGTCAGCTTGCCCTCAATCTGCATGTCATCGAACGTCGCCATGCGCTTTGAGCCCACGACCGTCAGGCGCCGCTCCTTGTGCGGATCGAGCCACGACAGGTGCAGGTGCGCGACCGCGCCCGAGGGGAAGCGCAGGTAGCAGAAGACAACGTCCTCGACCCCTTCGCGCACGAACGACGAGCCGTGTGCCAAGCACTCGACGGGCTCCTCGTCGATCAGCGCAAGCACCACCGATACGTCGTGCGCGCCCAGGCTCCATAGCGCGTTCTCATCGGCTCTCAGCTTGCCCAGGTTCAGGCGGTTGCCGTACACGTAGTACAGCGAGCCCAGCTCACCGCTCTCGATCAGCTCCTTCAGCCGGTCCACGGCCGGGTGGTACTCGAGCAGGTGGCCGACCATCAGGATCCGTCCGGCCCGCTTGGCGGCGGCGACCGCTTCCTCGGCGTCGGCGGCGGTGGTGGCGAGCGGCTTCTCGACGAAGCAGTGCTTTCCTGCCTCGACGACGCGGATTGCCAGTTCGGCGTGGGTCGGTACCGGGGTGGCCAGCGCCACGGCGTCCAGCTCCTCGTCGTTCAGCAGGTCGTTCAGGTTGTCCGTCGTGCGGGCTCCGGGGAACGACGGGGCCAGCCTGTCGCGAGCCTGCATCGACTCATCGCACAGCCACTCGAGGGCGCAGCCTGAAGTCGCGGCAAAGTTCCGCGCGAGGTTCGGGCCCCAGTAGCCGAGGCCGACAACCCCGACGCGTATCGGCTGTCCCTCGCTCACAGCGCCCCGATCGCCTCGACGCAGCGCTCGGCGGCATGGCCGTCGCCGTACAGCGACGGATGCTCGGCGGGCGACCGATCAGAGATCGGCCAGCGCTCCAGGGCCGCGAGCGCCGCCCGTGCGTCGAGGTCCACGAGCGTGTTCCAGCCGGTAGCGACGGTCTCGACCCACTCTGTGTTGGCGCGCAGCGTCACGCAGAGCACACGGGCAAGGTACGCCTCCTTCTGGACGCCCCCGGAGTCGGTCAGGACCGCGCGCGCGCCGCAGAGCAGGGCGGTGAACTCGGCATAGCCCAGCGGCTCAGTCACGCGCATCCCCGCGATCTCCGTCAACCGCGTCCACAAGCCGGCCGCCCGCAGGCGCTCGCGCGTGCGCGGGTGTACGGGGAACACCACAGGGGCAGGCAGGGCCTGGAGTAGATCCATCAGCTTGGCGAGGCGCGCGGGGTCGTCGACGTTACCCGCCCGGTGTGCCGTGACCAGCAGATACTCGCCTGGCTGCACGCCCAGGTTCTCGGCAAGGTCTGCCGTCCTCTCTCGGGCCACCGGCTGCCAGCGCAGCGCGACATCCACCATCACGTCGCCCACGACCTCCACGCGGCCCGAGATCGTCTCGGCCCGGAGGTTCTCCGCAGCGGTCTCCGAGGAGCACAGCAGCAGCTCGCTCAGCCGGTCGGTCGCGATGCGGTTTCGCTCCTCCGGCATCGTGAGATCGAATGAGCGCATCCCCGCCTCCACGTGTATGACGGGCGCCTGTGCGTGCTCTCCCGCCTGCGCGCCAGCCAGGGTCGAGTTGGTATCGCCGTAAACGAGCACCGCGTCCGGCTTGACCTCGGCCAGCAGTGGCTCCAGCGCCGCCAGCATCCGCGCCGTCTGCGACGTGTTCGTCCCGCCGCCGATGCCAAGCTCGCGCTCCGGCTTGGCGAGCCCCAGCTCGGCGAAGAACACTCGCGACAGGGAGTCGTCGTAATGCTGGCCGGTGTGCACCAGCACCTCCTCGTGCTCTTTGCGTAACGGCCCCGACACGGCGGCCGCCTTGATGAACTGTGGCCGGTTTCCAACGACGGTCAGGATCTTCACGGTTGCAGCCTAGTGTTCCAAGTCATAAATTCGGTGACGGTTCCCGGCCAGATGGTCGTGATCTGACCACGGGCATGGCGCCGGGAATGTCTCGCCGAATTTATGACTTGGAACACTAGGCTGCGGCGCCCACAACCGATGTCGACCAGTCGATCACCGACGTCGGTCGCACCACGTGGCGGGAGAGACCGAGCTCCTTCGGCTCCAGTCCAAGCGCCAAGCCCACGAGCTGGGGCAGGTGCAGGATCGGCATCTCAAGCTGACGGCCCACCACGCCTTCGGCCACGGGCTGCTGCAGGTCGAGGTTCAGGTGGCAGAGCGGGCATGGCGTGACCAGGCAGTCGGCCTCGGCGTCGACGGCGTCGCCGAGGTGGCGGCCGGCCTGCTTCAGCGAGACCTCCTTGTTCATCGTGATGATCGGGAAGCCGCAGCACTTGCGCATCCCGGCGTACTCGATCACGGTGCCGCCGAGCGCGTCGATCACCTGGTGCAGGTAGTGGTCGCGGGGGCGCTCGGCGTCGATGCCCAGACGATCGCGCGGACGCACGATGTAGCAGCCGTAGAAGGGGCCGACCTTGAGGTTCGTGAGCGGGCGCTTCACGCGGGAGCGGAGGTTCTCGAGGCCGATCTCCTCGACGACCAGCCACAGGAAGTTCTTGTTGGTTAGGCCTAACTCGTAGGAGAGACCCTCCGCGGCGAGGGTCTCGTTGACGTGCGAGCGGTACTCGGCGTTGGCGTCCAAGCGCTCCTGGCACTCCGACTGGGCGCCCTGGCAGGTGGAGCAGATGTTCATCATCAGCTCTGCCCCGTCGACCTGCTGGGCGAGGGCGAAGGTGCGCGCGTTGAGCGTGTCCGCGAGCTCCTGGTTGTGCTCGGCGATCACGCCCGCGCCGGTGCAGCAGGCGCGGTCGAGCTCGACCAGCTCGATGTCCAGCAGCGGCGCTACCTTGGCCATCGAGCCGTGCAGCTCGGGGGTGAAGCCGCGACTCACGCAGCCGGGCCAGTAGGCCACCTTCATCAGCTCGCGCTCCCTTCGGTCTCCGGCGCGTCGGGGCTCTCGCCGCCGTCGCTCGCCATGGCCATGGCGGGGACGGGGGTCTCGTCCTGCTCGTCGTAGCCGCTGATGTACAGGTTCAACTCGTAGCGCTCGGGGCGGCTCTCGATGCGCTCGTAGATCGACTGCACCGCCTTCAGGTCCTTGCTGGGGATCTTGTGCGGTTTGAGGATCTTGGGGATCGTCATCTTGCTGCGCAGCAGGCCTCTGATGGCGGTCGGGATCGAGCTCACGAGCTCCTTACTCGCCGCGGGGGCGAATTTCCCGAACCACGAGTTGCCGCCGTAGGAGCGGGGGATGAGCTCGGCCTCCCACAGGATGCCGTTGTTCTTGATCAGCGACGTAAACGCCGCCTCGTGGCGCTCGCCGTTGTTTTTGTCGACGATCTTCTGGTCGTCGATCGCGATCCGCCGCAGGCGCATGATCTGGCCCATCGGGTTGACGCCCTTGGGGCAGGCCTCGACGCACTTGAAGCAGTGGGTGCAATCGAAGATCCCCTGGGGATCTTCGGCGAGGTCGAGCAGGCGGACGTCCTGCTGATCGTCGCGTGGGTCGCCGACGAAGCGGTAGGCCTTGGCGAGCGCGGCCGGGCCGATGAAGCCGGGGTCGACCTCCATCGCCAGGCAGTCTGAGACGCAGGCGCCGCACTGGATGCAGGCCATCGACTGGGTGATGTCGACCATCGCCTCTTTCTCGACCAGGTACTCGCGCTCGGGCACGGGCTGCTTGGCGATCAACCACGGCGTGACGCGCTGGACCTTCTTCCAGTGGACGGCGTCCATGTCGACGATCAGGTCCTTGATCACGGGCATGTTCCCCATCGGCTCGACCTCGATCACGCCGTCGGCGCCCGCCGAGGAGCGCGCGTGGTCGAGATGGGTGTGGCAGGCAAGGCCCGGTTCGCCGTTGATGCGGACTCCGCACGAGCCGCAGATCGCCGCGCGGCAGGAGCAGCGGATGCCGATCGAGCCGTCGGAGGCGGCTTTCGCTTGCAGAATCCCCTCCAAAACCGAGCGGTGGGGCTCGAGCTCGATCGTGTGCTCGTCCCAGTAGGGGGCCTCGCCCGACTCGGGGTCATAGCGGCGCAACCTGAGGGTGAACTGCTCCGGCGGCTTGTGGACCTCGGCCATCAGTACTTCCTCTCCTCGGGCTGCCACTGGGTGATCGTCACCGGCGAATAGGAGACCTCAGGGCCATCGCCATGCAAAGAGATGTCGATGTGCTTGAGCCACTGCTCGTCGTTGCGCTCCGGGAAGTCGGTGCGGAACTGCGCGCCGCGGGACTCCTTGCGCTCGATCGCCGCCACGACGATCGCCTCTGCACAGTCGAGCATGTAGCCGAGCTCGAGTGCGCCCAGCACGTCCTGGTTGAAGACCGTGCCCCGGTCGTCGATGTAGGCGCTCCGCGACTGCACTTGCAGGCGCTTGACAATCTCCAGAGCTTGCTCCAGACCGGCCTGGTCGCGATAGACGGCGACGTACTGGTTCATCGTGTCGCCGAGCTCCTGCTTGATCTCCGAGACGCGGCGTGGGTGGGTGGGGCTCCCATTCTTATCGCGCGCGATGATCGCGTCGATCGTGGCTGAGTCCTCGCGCAGTTGCGCGTCCGTTGCCTTGGGCATTCCAATCGTGGCTGCGCGCGCGGCGGCGTGCTCGCCGGCGCGGCGACCGAAGATCAGCGTGTCCAGCAGTGAGTTGGCGCCGAGGCGGTTGCCACCGTGCACCGATACGCAGGCCACCTCGCCGGCGGCATACAGCCCCTCGATCTGCGTGGCGCCGTTGACGTCGGTCTTGACGCCACCCATGATGTAGTGCTGGCCGGGCTGGATCATGATCGGTTCGCGCGTTATGTCCACGCCGGCGAAGTCTTTGCCGATGTTCACGATCTCGCGCAGCGCCTCGAGCGTGCGCTTGCGCGGCACCTTCGTGATGTCGAGCCAGATGCCCGAGTGCTCGGCGCCGACGCCGCGTCCCTCGAGGATCTCGGTCTGCTCGGCGCGCGAGACGACGTCGCGCGAGGCGAGCTCCATCTTGTTGGGGGCGTACGACTCCATGAAGCGCTCGCCCTCGGAATTGAGCAGCACCGCGCCCTCGCCGCGCGCGCCCTCCGTGATCAGAATGCCGTTCTCGGCGAGCGTCGTCGGGTGGTACTGGACCATCTCCATGTCCATCAGCGGCGCGCCGAGACGGTAGGCCTGGGCGATCCCGTCGCCGGTGACGATCAGCGCGTTGGTCGTCGGACGGTAGACCTGCCCGGCGCCGCCGCAGGCGAGGATCGTGTTCTTTGCGTGGAAGGTCTCCATCCGTCCGCTGCGCACGTCGCGCGCCACCACCCCGCAGCAGCGGCCATGCTCGTCTTGGAGCAGTGAGGTCGTGAACCACTCCTCAAATCTCTCGACCGTCTCGTGGTGCTTCATCAGCTGCTCGTAGAGCACGTGCAGGATCGCCTGGCCTGTGATGTCAGCTACGTAGGCGGTGCGCTTCATCGAGGCGCCGCCGAACGCGCGCAGGTCCAGTTCGCCGGACTCATTGCGGTGGAAGGTGACGCCGATGTGCTCCAGGTGCATGACCTCAGCTGGGGCCTCGGAGCACATGATCTCGATTGCGTCCTGGTCGCCGAGGAAGTCCGAGCCCTTGACCGTGTCGTACGCGTGCGAGCGCCAGTCGTCGGCGACGTTGATCGCGGCGTTGATCCCGCCGGCGGCGGCGACCGAGTGCGAGCGCACCGGGTGGACCTTGCTCATGATCGCGACGCTGGAGCCGGTCTGTGCGGCGGCGAGGGCGGCGCGCTGGCCCGCGAGGCCCGCGCCGATGATCAATACGTCGTGTGATGGCATCGGCCGGGACTCTATATACCGCTGGCTGGGCGCAGCGCCTGGCGGACCTGTGCGAGCGTGACCACGCCCTGGAGCACGCCGTCCTTGTCGACCGCGACCATCGCCCCCAGGCGGCCGAGCCCCTCGGAGCCGAGCAGCGACTCCAGCGGCGCCTGCACGCCGATCCGCACCGGCAGATCCCGCTCGAGTACGTCGACCACCGGCAGGGCCGGCCGTCCCGCGGCGATCTCCTCCTCAACGCGTCGCTCGCGCACGACCCCGAGGAAGTGCTGTGCCGGATCGACGACGGCGAACCAGGGCCAGCGGTAGCGCAGGAAGAACTGCTCCTGCGCATCGAGCAGCGTCAGCCCGGCCGGGACGGTCACGGGCTCAGGGTCCATGATGTCGGCCACGGTGATGCCCTGGATGCGCTGGCCGAGCGAGCCCTGCACCACCGCCTGGCCGGCCGCCTGGTAGAGGAAGAACGCCAGCACCATCATCAGCAGCCCGAATGAGGAGTCGCTCGCCAGCCCCACCAGACCGAGCGCGCCCAGCACCAATGCGAAGCCCTGACCGGCGCGGCCGGTGTAGCGCGTGGCACGGTTGCGATCGCCGGTGCTCCGCCAGATCGCGGCGTGGGCGAGCTGTCCACCGTCGAGGGGGAAGGCCGGGACCAGGTTGAAGATCAGCACGAGCGCGTTGATCGTTCCCACCCAGCTCAGCCACACGAGCGCGGGCGTGGCATGCACGCCCGTGTTGCCCACAGCCACCTTGAAGAAGTGTCCGCTGTCGGTCAGCAGCAAGCCGGCGGCGATGCACACGACGATCACCGCAAGCGTCGCCAGCGGGCCCGCGGCCGCCACGCGAAACTCCGTGCCGGGGCCCTCGACCAGGCCGCTGGTACGCGTGATCCCGCCGAACGCCCACAGATCGATTCCGACGACGCCCAGGCCGTTACGGCGGGCTACGAGCGCATGGCCGAGCTCGTGCACGATCAGCGAGGCGAAGAACGACAGCACGGAGGCGACCGCGACCAGGTAGGCGGTCGTGCGCGAACCCCCGAGCACTTCGTGGAAGTATGGGGTGGTCGCGAAGATGAAGAAGAACAGCACCACGAACCAGCTGATGCCCACGCCGACGCGGATCCCGAAGATGCGAGCGAGTTGGAAGTTGGTGCGCGGAGCCATACCTGAATGGTAGGCGCAGGCTCGGTAGGCGCGGTTAGTGGGGCCGACTCCGCTCGATGATCGTCTCGAAGTCGGTGCCCGCGGGCAGCGTGCCGTACTCCAGGCCGGAGTCGCCGGCCAGGCGCGAGGCGCAGAAGGCCTCAGAGACGGCCGGCGCGCCGTGGCGCACGAGCAGCGAGCCCTGCAGTGCGAGCGCCATCGACTCGACCACGCGTCGGGCGCGAGACTCGAGCGTGGCCGGGTCGGCGAGCTGCCCCTCCAGCTTCTGAACGTGCGCGTCCAGACGCGCGTCAGCGCCCTGGGCCTCGCGCACCTCTCCCAGGAACACCTCGAGCGAGCGCGGCGTGCGCACCAGCGCGCGCAGCACGTCGAGGCTCATGACGTTGCCCGAGCCCTCCCAGATCGAGGCCAGCGGCGCCTCGCGGTACAGGCGCGGCATCCCCGACTCCTCGACGTAGCCGTTGCCGCCGAGGCACTCCAGGCACTCGAAGGCGTGGTTCGGGGCGCGCTTGCAGACCCAGTACTTGCCGACGGCGGTCGCCAGGCGCTTGAACAGATGTGCGTCGCTCAACTCGTCTGAGCCGGCGCCGTGCTCCGCCCCGGCTTCGTCGTAGGCCCGCGCCAGGCGCATCGCGAGCGCTGTGGCGGCCTCGGACTCCAGGCACAGGTCGGCGAGCACGTTTCTCATCAAGGGCTGGTCGATCAGCGTCTTGCCGAACGCCGCGCGGTGCGCTGCGTGATGGGTGGCGTTGACGACGCCTCCGCGCATTCCGGCGGCGCCGCCGATCACGCAGTCCAGGCGCGTGTGGCCGACCATCTCGATGATCGTCGGCACGCCGCGGCCGGGCTCGCCCACCATCTGCGCCCAGGCGCCGTGGAGCTCGATCTCCGAAGAGGCGTTGGAGTGGTTGCCGAGCTTGTCCTTGAGGCGCTGGATGTGGAAGGCGTTGCGTGCGCCGTCGGGCAGGATCCGGGGGAGGAGGAAGCAGGAGAGGCCGTCGTCCCGGTCTGGGCGAGCACGAGGAAGATGTCCGACATCGGCGCCGAGCAGAACCACTTGTGGCCGGTGATCTCGTACTCGGCCCCGCCACCGCCACCGTTCAACGGGCGCGCGAAGGTGGTGTTGGCGCGCACGTCGGAGCCGCCCTGCTTCTCGGTCATCGCCATGCCCGCGATCGCGGACCCCTTCTCGGCTGCCGGGATCGAGCGGGGGTCGTAGGAGGTGGCGGTCACGAGCGGCTCCCACTCTGCCGCCAGCTCGGGCTGGGCGCGCAACGCGGGGACGACCGCGAAGGTCATCGTGATCGGGCAGCAGAAGCCGGCCTCGGCCTGCATCGCGGTCATGTACAGGGCCGCGCGCGCCGTATGCGCCGCCGGCTCATCGCTCGTCCACGGCAGCGAGTGCAGCTCGTGCTCGACGCCCATCCGCATCAGCTGGTGCCAGGCGGGGTGGAACTCCACCTCGTCGATGCGGTTGCCGTAGCGGTCGTGCGTGTGGAGGATCGGCTTGTTCTCGTTCGCCAGCCGCCCCCACAGCAGCGCAGGCCCGCCCACCTCGCCCACGAACCGTCCGAGCGCCGAGGCCCGCTCGGCACCCAGCCCGCTCCCTCGCGCTCGGTCGCCTCGACGAGGGGCGTGTTGTCGGAGAATACGTCCCGTCCCTGAAGCGGCGGCGGTTGGTTTGCGACCGTATGGGTCCGCCACGGCGCGCTGCCCTCACCCGTCGCTGCTCTCGGCATCGTGGCCATCAGCTACAGAGTACCCGCCCGCCCGCGATACCGCGATAGCATCGCCCGCCCGTCCGCACAGTCCCGGTCCCATCTGCCGGCCCGTCCTCTCTCTCCCTCATCCCCCCTCTCCCCAGGACCCCACACATGACCAAGATCAAGGTGCAGAACCCCGTTGTCGAGCTCGACGGCGACGAGATGACGCGGGTCATCTGGTCGTTTATCAGGGACCAGTTGATCCTGCCGTATTTGGACGTGGAGCTGAAGTACTACGACCTGAGCATCGAAAGCCGCGACCGCAGCGACGATCAGATCACCGTCGAAGCCGCTGAGGCGATCAAGCGCTATGGGGTGGGCGTGAAGTGCGCGACGATCACGCCCGACGAGGCGCGCGTGGAGGAGTTCGGGTTGAAGGAGATGTACAAATCGCCGAACGGGACGATCCGCAACATCCTCGGGGGCGTGATCTTCCGCGAGCCGATCGTGATCTCGAACATCCCGCGGTTGGTGCCGAGCTGGACAAAGCCGATCGTGATCGGCCGTCACGCGTTCGGGGATCAGTACCGCGCGACCGACTTGGTCGTCCCGGGGGAAGGGTCGCTGACGCTCACATTCACGCCGAAGGACGGCGGTGAGCCGATCGAGCTCGATGTGTACGACTTCCCGGGACCGGGAATTGCGATGGCGATGTACAACCTCGACGCTTCGATCCGCGACTTCGCCAGGGCCTCGCTGCGCTATGGGCTGGAGCGCGGCTACCCGGTGTATCTGTCGACGAAGAACACGATCCTCAAGCGGTACGACGGGCGCTTCAAGGATCTGTTTGCAGAGATCTACGACGCAGAGTTCAGGGAGGACTTCCAGGCCGCCGGTATCTCATACGAACACCGGCTGATCGACGACATGGTCGCCGCCTCGCTGAAGTGGGAGGGCGGTTATGTGTGGGCGTGTAAGAACTACGATGGCGATGTGCAGTCCGACACCGTTGCGCAGGGCTTCGGCTCGCTCGGGCTGATGACGAGCGTGCTGATGAGCGCCGATGGGAAGACCGTCGAGGCCGAGGCCGCGCACGGCACCGTCACCCGCCACTACCGTCGCCACCAGCAGGGCAAGCCCACCTCGACCAACCCGATCGCCTCGATCTTTGCGTGGACGCGGGCGCTGGAGGCCCGCGGGCGGATGGACGGCACGCCGGCGGTCAGCGAGTTCGCGGAGACCCTCGAGCGTATGTGTGTGCAGACGGTGGAGAGCGGGAAGATGACCAAGGACTTGGCGCTGCTGATCGGCCCAGAGCAAGCGTGGCAGACGACGGAGGAGTTTCTCGCGTCAATCGACGACAACCTCGAGCAGGAGATGAATCAGTGAGCAAACCAGTACGTGTCACCGTCACGGGTGCCGCCGGTCAGATCGGCTACAGCCTCGTGTTTCGCATCGCCTCCGGACAGCTGCTCGGGCCCGAGCAGCCCGTCGATCTGCGTCTGCTTGGAGATACCGCCCGCGATGGGCGCGCTCGAGGGGGTGGCGATGGAGCTGATCGACTGCGCCTTGCCGCTGCTGAGCGGGCTCGACCTGCACGATGACCCGAACGACGCCTTCGACGGTGTCAACATCGCGCTGCTGGTCGGGTCGCGGCCGCGTACGAAGGGCATGGAGCGCGCCGAGCTGCTCTCAGAGAACGGCAAGATCTTCACCGGGCAGGGCAAGGCGCTGAACGAGCGCGCCGCGCAGGACGTGAAGGTGCTCGTCGTGGGCAACCCGGCGAACACGAACTGCCTGATCGCGATGAACAACGCGGGGGACATCCCGCGTGAGCGGTTCACCGCGATGCTGCGACTGGATCACAACCGCGCGATCGCCCAGCTCGCGGCCAAGCTGGAGGTTCCGGTGACCGACGTGACGCAGATGGGCGTGTGGGGAAATCACTCGCCCACGATGTACCCCGATCTGTTCCACGCGCAGGTGCGCGGAGAGCAGGCGGCCAAGCTGGTGGACGACCAGGTCTGGATCGAGAGCGACTATTTGCCGAACGTCGGCAAACGGGGCGCGGCGATCATCGAGGCGCGCGGCGCCTCCAGTGCCGCTTCGGCCGCGAACGCGGCGATCGATCACGTTTATGACTGGGTCAATGGCACCGAGGACTGGGTCTCGATGGGCGTGCCCTCCGACGGCTCCTACGGGGTGCCGGAGGGTCTGATCAGCGGCTTCCCCTGCACCTGTGCGGGCGGGCGGTGGTCGATCGTGAAGGGCTTGGATCTCGACGAGTTCTCGCGCGGCAAGATCGACGCTTCGGTGGCCGAGCTCACCGACGAGCGCGACACGGTCAAAGGTCAGGGTCTGATCTAGCCAATACCATAGTTTTACGCAGTTTACAAAGTCATACACACGCAAAAGGGGGGTGCGGCAAGACTTGCTCGCGCACCCCCCAGTATGTGTCCGCCTTAATGTCCTACTCAACCGGCTATTCAACCGAATGGGCTGAAAGTCCTCACCCCTTGGGGTGCCAGCCGCGGCCTTTCTTCTCCAGCTTTGATTCCTGCTCCAAGCCGGGGAGGACGCGGTAGAGGTAGTTCTGCTTGATGTTCATCTTCGCGGCCAGCTCGGGGATCGTGATGCCGGGCTGTCCCTGTACGAACGACAGTGCCTGAAGCGCGCGTGTGCCGCTGCCTTTGCGCCGTCCGACGCGACGTTTCGTCGAAGAAGACGCGGCTTTGGTGGCGCTGCCCGGAGGACGACCTACTTTTTTCCCAGATCCGGGAGGACGACCTACTTTTTTCCCGCTTCCTTTGGGGCGACCTGGTTTTTTCCCGCTTCCTTTGGGGCGACCTGGTTTTTTACGCGCGGCTTTGACCGGAGTGGCGGCCGGAGTGGCCGCCGGAGCGGCGGCTGGCGCGCTGGCCGGAGTCGCTTTGCTCGCAAGGTTGACGGAGCCGCGCGGGCGCCCCGGTCCACGGCGGCGAGGAGCGGCGGCGGTGCTGGCGGGCGCCGATCCACCCACTTTGGCGAGTGCCGAAGCGGCGGCCTGGAGGCGGCTGTACTCGTCCACCGCGGGCTTCAGCTCCTTCAGTCGATCAGTGATCTCTCGGCGCTTCTCGTCAAGAAAGTCAGTCACGGTTGCATCCTCTTCACTAGTGTAAATGCGAGCTAAGTCACATTATTATTTTGCGTTACCCTACACGATTTTTCTCTGGAGATTTGAAGAAACTACCCGTAGAACCAAAGATCAGTCGCAGGCAGGCTCGAGGAAAGTACGCAGACGATCGAGCGTGCGTCTTGCCTCTCGTTCCGGCATTCCGCCAATCAGCGCGCGGCTGACGATTGCCCCGATCGGTCCGAGCGGTGGACGGAACTCGTTGTGATAGTCAAAGCGTGTGCCTCCATCGTCGGCTTCGCGCAAGACGTATTCCGTGCGAGCGCGCGAACGCGCCGGTCCACGACCCTCCCACACGGCTCGTTCACAGGGGCTGCAGTCGACCAGCTTCCAGTGAACCTCGAGGCTGACTCCACGCAGATGAATCTGCTGGTCCATCTCATAGCCCACGCGCGGCGGGCCGTCGTCGGCGTGGTGCAGGGCGCGATGAATCGTTACCCAGTCGCCTAGGCGCGCCGGATCCATGACCGTCTTCCACACATCCGCGGGAGGGGCGGCGATCTGGATCGAAGCGGTGACGAGGCTCATCAGCGGGCGGCCAGTGGCTCGGACTGCTCCCACATTCGCAGGGCGTGTTCGACCGCGGAGTCGAAGGAGTGCAGCTCCACGCCGAGCAGCTTGGCAGCGTGATCATCGCTCATCAGCAGGTCGCCTTGCAGGCTCTCCATCAGCGCCACGATCAGCTCGGGGTCCTCCGCGGCGATCGCCGCGACGACGCGCGCCGCAATCGGCGTCATGTTCACAGCGAGCCCGAGGACTCCTCGCCGCACGAGCATCAACTCGGCGATGCGGGAAATCATCTCTTGGTAGGTAAGCACGTCGGGTCCGCCCACATCGAGCAAGTGGCCTGCCACTGTGGTGGCGGTTGCCGCGGCGGTGAGCAGCTCGATCACATCGCGCTCGTCGATCGGCTGGGTGCGGAAGGAGCGCCATGCGGGCAGTGCGAGCACCGGCAGGCGCTCGACGAGGCGGACGAGCAGGCGGAACGAGCGCGAGCGCGCGCCGATCACGATCGAGGCGCGCAGGGCGACCGAGGCGGGGACGGCTTCCAGCAGGATGCGGGCGACCGCCTCGCGGCTGGCGAGATGCGGCGAGGCTGCGCGATCGCGCGGGAGCGGCCCGCCGAGGTAGACGATTCGCGCGACGCCCGCGCGGGCGGACGCCGTGGCGAAGGAGCGCGCCGCGAGCTCCTCGCGCTCGGCGAAGGAGCCTTGCACGGGCAACCTCCGCTCCATCGAGTGGATCAGGTAGTAGGCGACATCGACACGGGCAAGCGCGCGGGCGAGTCCCTCGCCTGAGAGCGCGTCACCGCGGAACACCTCAACCTCGGCGGCGTCATCTGGAGAGGTTTCTTGCAGGGCCGCGCTCACTCGCGCGGGATCGCGACCGAGCGCGCGGACGGCGTGTCCCTCGGACAGCAGGCGTGGAACGAGCAGCGAGCCGACGAAGCCGCTCGCGCCGGTGACGAGGATGCGCATCGCCTCAGATGATGACGCCGACGTCCGGAAAGTGCGCAAAAAACTGCCTGATCGTCACGAGATAGTGACTGATTTAAGGCTCTTTGCGGGTAGGAATTGTTTTCTCTGCGATTTGCGGGAAGGCCCTTCGGCGCGCCTTGTGCGGGCTCGCGAGCGGTGCTTTGATGGCTCGGCTGGTCCGTCCACCAAAGAGCCGCGAAGCAAGGGGGAGTAAGTGCCGACGAAGCAGAGCACAAGACCGTCGAAGCGGTCAGTGCGGAAGGTGTCCTGCGAGGACTGCTACTTCCACACCAACCTGCTCTGCGCGCTCCAGGTCGATGAGCCCTGCTCGACCTTCCGTCCCTCAGAGGCCCAGCTGCGCCCGCCACAGCAGCTGCGGTTCGTGTTCCGCCAGGAGCGCCGCTCGCGGGCGGCGTGGGCATTTCCCTCCGCGCAGGAGCAGGCGGCGCTGCACGCGTAACAGGATGCCCTCAGTTCGCGCGGGCCTGGTACAGGAGCTTGGGCGTTGGTATAAAGAATCTGAACTGCGTGTAACGATGGTTATACGCAGTTTCAAAAGTTTATATGGGCGTCCGTGTGTCGGCGGTTAGAGAACTGCGGTTCGAAGGGGGTATATTGGATCGAACCAAAAATCTTTCGGCATAGGTGGTGGCGAGATGGCGGCAAAGGACAGCATCGGCAAGGCCGGCGAGGCGGCGCGCAAGGCGCAACGCAACCGGTATATACAGCGCCTCCTCGAGGACGAGGAGCTGCGCGGCAGCCTGCTCACCGCGTATGGCGCGGCGCGCAGCGCGTATGGACGTATGAGCAACGGCAAGCCGGCGAGCAAGGCGATCTTCGAGGACAAGAAGCTCCAGCGCGAGCTGCGTGAGGCGGCGAACGCCTTGAGGGACGCGTCGAGCTCGCTCAAGGAGGGCCCCAAGCGACGCCGCCGCCGCGGCGGGCTGGGGCGAACGCTTTTGTTGCTGACCGTCGCGGGTGGGCTCGCGCTGGTGTTCAGCGAGGGCTTGCGCTCGAAGGTGCTCGACCTGCTGTTCGGGGCCGAGGAGGAGTTCGACTACAGCTCGAGCACCGCTCCCGCGGAGCCTGCGCCGGTCGGCGCCTCTGCCGCCTGAGTAAGCGCTCCGAATAGAAGGAGGACCGCCGCCATGGAGGGGATCGTCGTGGAGAGAGACGCCGCGGAGCGGGATGCCGCGGCGGGAGGCTCGAGCACCTCGGCGCCGGTGGCGGGCGGTAGGTCGCTGTCGGGCGAGAAGGCGCGGCGGATCGTCGAGGCGATGCGGCGCAGCGTCGCCAAGCGCGGCGCCGCGGCCTCGACCTTTGAGCATGTCTCACGCGAGGCGGGTGTGTCGCGCGGACTGCTGCACTACTACTTCGGCACGAAGGAGCAGCTGCTCGTGGAGGCGGTGCGCCGCGATTGCGAGCTGCGGATGGAGCTGCTCGAGCGCCAGCTCGCGGGGGCGCAGACGGCGGATGATTTCATCGACCTGATGGCGCAGCACCTGCAGGAGACCGTGCGCGAGGACCCCGACTTCGTGACGCTCGTGTTCGAGCTGTTCACGCTCTCGCGGCGCAACGCCGAGATCGCCGCCGAGTACGGCGGGCTGATGCGGCGCACGCGCGATCAGGTCGCCGGGATGCTGGCCTCGGCGCAGCGCGAGGGGGTGCTGCGGTTGCACGCCGAGCCCGAGGCGGTCGCCGAGATCCTGTTCTCGCTCGGCGATGGGTTCGCGCTGCGAATGCTCGCCGAGCCCGAGCGCGACTTCACCGCGACGATCCAGGCGGGCATCCTCTGCGCGCGGGCGCTGCTGGCCGACTGACGAGAAAGAAAAGTCCGTATCGCCATAGTGTTTACCAAAATAAAGAGCTGGGGTGTTCTTATAAAAAATCTAGACTGCGTATAACTATGGTAACACGCAGTTAAAAAGAACAACAACTCCCGCAGGCCATTCAGTGACGCCACTTATAATCGGACGGGATGCCCATCTACGAGTACCGGCGTCCCGACGGGACGACGTTTGAGATCCAGCAGTCCTTCAGCGACGAGACGCTGACCCATGATCCCGACACCGGGGTGAAGGTGCAGCGCGTGCTGCACGCGCCGGCGGTGCACTTCAAGGGCAAGGGCTTCTACAACACCGATTACGGCACGCGTAATCGTCAACGCGAGACCGCGGCGGCAGCGGAGGGGTCGAGCTCCGCGGAGGGCTCCTCGGCGAAGGGCGACTCCGCAGCATCCTCGGACTCGACATCTTCCTCCTCGGAGAGCTCCTCGTCCGGGTCGGATGCGAAGAAGAGCGAGAAGGCGAAGGACTCCGGCGCGAAGGACTCCACGAAGTCCACTAAGGACGCCAAGCCCGTCGCGGCCAAGAGCTGACGATCGTCAGCCGGCCTGGAAGCGCGCGACGTCCGTGCGGCGAGCAACTTCGGAGACCGTCAAGCCCTCTTCGCCGTCGGGCAGGGTGGTCTGGCCGGTCGGCTCCAGGACGCGTGTCTGAGGTGTCCCAGTTGCGGCCAGCGCAGCGAACATGCCGAGCAGTTCCGGCCCGGTCATGTCGGAGATGATCGCCGGGGGGGCGTTCCAGGCGATCAGGGGCAGGCGCAGGAAGCTCGCGGGGGAGAGCAGCTGGGACTTCATGTCGTTGAACAGCGCCTGCTGGTGTTCCTCGCGCTGGATGTCGGTCTCGTTCGGCGCGCACAGGTTCTCGCGCGTGCGCGCGAGCGCGAGCGCCTGCTTGCCGTCGAGATGATGGGTACCTGAAGTGAGGCGCAGCGTGAAGCCACCCTGGCTGAAGCCGCCGTCGAGCTTGGAGACGATGCAGCCGCCGGTGTAGTTGACGCCGCCCATCGCTTCGATCAGCGCCGGGAAGTTTTCGAAGTTGACTTCCACCATGTGGTTGATCGGGATTCCGAGCCAGTTCTCGATCACCGAGATCGACTCGGCCGGGCCGCCGAACTCGTGCGCGGCGTTGATCTTCTGGAGGCCGTGGCCGGGGATTTCGAGCACCGTGTCGCGCGGGATCGACAGGCGCGCGGCGTGCCCGCCGCCGGTGCGGATCAGCATGATCGTGTCCGAGCGGCCAAAGCCGGTGGTTTCGGCGCCCGGTTCCTTGGAGTCCTTCTGACGCCGGTCGGAGCCGAGCACGAGGATGTTGTTGGCGCTCGTCAAAGGGAAGCCCGCCGGGTCGAGCACCGCGGCGACATTCGACGGGGGAGGGGTGCGCTCGAAGTGCGAGCTGAGCAGGAACAGCACGAGCGAGAGCAACAGCCAGAAGGCGGCGAGTGCGAGCAGGGTGAGGACGATCCGTTTCGGTTTGGCCCAGCGGCGCCAGCGGGCTGCGCGAGCGTGCTTGTCCCGGTAGGGGCGGCTGGGTATCCACTGCGAGCGTCCCGGTCCTGGGGCGTCCTCCTCGCGGCGGGGCAGCAGCCGGCGCCCTGCCCGATAGCGGGTGTATTGCGGGGGCTGGTCGGGATCGGAGGGCATGGGCAACCTATATTTGCGAGATGGACGCCGAGAACCCTGCGGTTGTGCCCGATCGATCCCAAAAAAAAATCGGCCAGCACGGGCGCTTGCTTGTGTGCGCGACGCCGATCGGCAACCTCGAAGACGTGACGCTGCGCGTGCTTCGGGCGCTCGGCGAAGCCGACGTGATCGCCTGCGAGGACACCCGCCGCACGCGGGTGCTGCTCGATCGTCACGGGATCGCCGGAGCGCGGCTGACAAGCCTGCACGAGCACAACGAACGCGCGCGGGCGAAAGAGCTGGTGGAGCGGGTGCGCGCGGGGGAGACGGTCGCGCTCGTCAGCGACGCCGGCACGCCGCTGATCTCAGATCCCGGGTACGTGGTGGTGCGAGAGTGCATCGGGGAGGGGTTGCCGATGCAGGTGCTGCCGGGGGCGAGCGCGGCGCCGACCGCGCTGGTCGCCTCCGGCCTGCCGGTGGATCGCTGGTGCTTCGTCGGGTTCCTGCCGCGCAAGCGCGGCCAGCGCGAACGCCTGCTGGCGGACGCCGCCGAGACGCTCGTGGCGTTCGAGTCTCCCAAGCGTCTGTCTGCCACCCTGGAGATGCTCGCGCGGCTCGACCCGCAGCGCCCCGTGGCGGTGTGCCGCGAGCTGACCAAGCTGCACGAGGAAGTCTCGCGCGGGGGTGCGGCCGAGCTGGCGGAGCGCTATCGCGAGCGCCCCGCGAAGGGAGAGGTCGTGCTGGTTCTCGGAGCGGCGGCTCGGCCAGTAGCCTGAGGCGAGCATGTCCTCTTTCTACGTAACCACGCCGATCTACTACGTCAACGCGGCCCCGCACCTGGGGCACGCGTATACGACGATCGCCGTCGATGCGCTCGCGCGCCATCATCGCCAGCGCGGCGAGGACGTGTTCTTTCTGACGGGCACCGACGAGCACGGCGAGCCGGTCGCCGATGCGGCGCACGCGCTCGGGATCGAGCCACAGAAGCTGGCCGACAAGAACGCCGAGCGCTTCAAGGCGCTCGTCCCGCAGCTCGGGGCGGCGAACGACTTCTTCATCCGCACGACCGACCCCGAGCACATGGCGAAGGTCCAGGAGGTGCTCACGCGCGTGCGCGAGAACGGGTACGTGTACGAGGGCACCTACGAGGGTTGGTACTGCCCGCGCTGCGCGGACTTCAAGGCGGAGAACGAAGTCGACGAGGGCAACCGCTGCCCGATCCACCACGTCGAGCTCACGCGCGAGCAGGAGGACAGCTACTTCTTCAAGCTCTCCGCCTTCCAGGAGCCGCTCGAACGGTTGTACGCCGAGCGCGAGGACTTCGTCGCGCCGCGTACGCGCTACAACGAGGCGCTGTCGTTCATCCGCTCGGGGTTGCACGACGTGCCGCTCTCGCGCCACAAGCTCACTTGGGGCGTGCCCGTGCCGTGGGACGAGGAGCACGTCTTCTACGTGTGGTTCGACGCGCTGCTCAACTACTACTCGGCGCTTTCCTACGCGCGCCCTGGCGAGGACCTGACAGACGAGTTCTGGCCGGCGAGCTACCACGTGATCGCGAAGGACATCCTGCGCTTCCACGCGATCTACTGGCCCGCGCTGTTGATGGCGGCCGACCTGGAGCTGCCCGAGCGGATCTTCGTGCATGGGTATCTGCTGATGGATGGCGAGAAGATGAGCAAGTCGCTCGGCAACGTGCTCGACCCGTTTGCGGTGATCGAGCGCTTCGGCGCCGACGCGCTGCGCTTCTACCTGCTGCGCGACGTGCCCTTCGGCCAGGATGGGTCGGTCTCCACGGAAGCCTTCGAGCAGCGCTACTCGAGTGAGCTGGCAAACGACTTCGGCAACCTCGCCAGCCGCACGCTCGCGATGATCGTTCGCTACCGCGACGGGGTTGTGGCCGCGGGTGAGATGGACGCGGTGCTCGTCCCCGACTTCGACGGCCTGACGGCGCGCGTCGAAGAGCTGATCGGCAAGGCAGAGCTGACGCTCGCGCTGGAGGAGATCTGGGAGCGTGTGCGCCGTTTGAACCGCTACGTCGAGGAACGGGCGCCATGGCAGCTCGCCAAGGACGACTCCCGCGCGCCGGAGCTCGACCGCGTGCTCGGGACGCTCGTCGAGGGGCTGCGCGTGGTCGCTGTGTTGCTCTGGCCCTACCTGCCGGCGAGCTCGGAGCGGCTACTCGAGGCGCTTGGCGCGGGTGGGGGGGCTCTCGATTTATCGCTAGCGGGCGCCGCGTTCGGGACGGGGAAGATCGCGCGCGTCGGGAAGATCGAGTCGCTCTTCCCGAAGGAGTTGTGAGCGTCCGTGATCGACTCACACACCCACCTGCATCTCTGCGAGCCACCCGACACGGAGCTGGTGGCCGCCGCCGAAGCGGTGGGCGTGACGAGGATGCTCACGGTCGGCACCGATGGCGCGTCCTCTCGCCTGGCGCTCGCCGCGGCCGAGGCATTCCCGCAGGTATACGCGGCCGTCGGCTGGCATCCGAATGCGGCGAAGGGCTTCGACGACGCCGACCTGGCTGAACTGCAAGCGCTTGCGGCGCACGAGCGCTGCGTCGCGATCGGCGAGACCGGGCTGGACTTCTACCGCGACACCGCCCCGCGCGCTGACCAGGAGCGCGCGTTCGCCGCGCAGATCGCGCTCGCGCGCGAGACCGGGAAGCCGCTCGTGATCCACACGCGCGCCGCCGACGACGCGACGCTCGCCCAGCTCTCAAGCGAAGCCGAGGGGTGCGGCGTGGTGATCCACTGCTTCTCGATGCCCGCGCGGTTGGATGAGTGCCTGGAGCGGGGCTATGCGATCTCGTTCGCCGGGAACGTCACCTACAAGAACGCCACCGATCTGGCCGAGGCGGCGCGGCGGGTTCCGGAGGAGCGTTTGCTGGTGGAGACGGACGCTCCCTACCTGACGCCGCAGGCGGTGCGCAAGCAGCGCAACCAGCCGGCTTTCGTCGCCCACACGGTCGCCTTCCTCGCCGAGCTGCGTGGGGTCTCCGTGGTGGAGCTCGGCGCCACGGTGGAGCAAAACGCGGCTCGCGTGCTCGGTTGGTGAGCGGGCTCGTGGCGGGTGCCCCCCGATCGCGCCGGGGCCATGCAGCGAGGCCGACCGGCGCACCCGCGGCGCCGATCCAACCCAGCCTGCGGCGATTGAAGCAGTTCGGCGTTGCACCCGATCGCGAGCTGGGGCAGAACTTCCTGATCGATTCGAACATCCTTGGCGTGATCGGCCGCGCCGCCGAGCTGACCGACGAGGACGTTGTGTTGGAGGTCGGCGGCGGGCTGGGCGTTCTCAGCGAGTACCTCGCGGAGCGCGTCGCGCACGTCCATGTGGTCGAGCTCGACGAACGCCTGCGCGATGCGCTGTGCGACGCCACTGACTCGCATGACAGTGTCAGCTTGCACTGGGGCGATGCGATGCAGCTCGACATCGCGGCGTTCGAGCCGTCGCCGAGGAAGTTCGTCGCGAATCTGCCCTACAACATTGCGGCGGGGCTGATCTTGCGCACGATCGGCCTGTATCCGGCGATGACGCGCTGGGTGGCGATGGTCCAGCGTGAGGTCGGCGAGCGATTCGCCGCCAAGCCGGGGACACCCGCGTATGGAGTGCCGTCGGTGCTCGCGCAGCTCTCGTGCGAGGTGCGCGTCGTTCGGATCGTCTCACGCAGCGTGTTTCACCCGGTGCCGAACGTCGACTCGGTGCTGCTGCTGCTCGTGCGCCACGAGGGTGATGACGCGACCCATGAGCTGCGCGAACTTGTCCGCCAGGCATTCGGCCACCGCCGTAAGGCGCTGGCCGGCTCGCTGGCGCTGGCGTCCGGCGCGCCGGACGGAACACGTGAGCGGGTGCGCGCGGCGCTCGTCGAGCTTGGACAGCCCGTCGACGTGCGTGCCGAGCGTCTCTCCCCCGAGGACTTTCGGGCGCTCGCGCGTCTGCTGGGTCTATGAGCGGAACCCTCCCCGCGCGGGCGCTCGCCCCCGCAAAGATCAACCTCGGGCTGCTCGTCGGGCCGACTCGCGTGAAGGACGGTAGGCACGAGCTGGTGACGGTCATGCAATCGATCTCACTGGCCGACGAGCTGACGCTCGAGCGAGCGTCGGCGGGCGTGACGGAGGACGAGGTCGTATGCCCGGGTGTGTCCGGCCCACCGGCGCAGAATCTGGCGCATGCGGCGTTGCGCGCCTTTCGCGCGGCCACCGGCTGGGACGGACCGGCGCTGCGGCTGAGCATCGTCAAGCGGATTCCCGTGGCCGCTGGGCTTGGCGGAGGCTCGGCGGACGCGGCTGCCGCGCTGCGCCTGGCCTCCTACGCCTCGGGGCTCGGCAATGAGGAGCTGCTGCGCGAGCTGGGGGCGTCGCTGGGCGCGGATGTGCCAGCGCAGATCTCGCCCGGGCGCTGGCTTGCCACCGGCGCCGGCGAGCATCTGTTCGAGTTGCCGACCCCGAGCCGGTCGTTCGGGGTGCTCGTCCTGCCGGTTGCGGCCGAGCTGTCGACCGCGGCGGTCTACGCGGAGGCCGACCGGCTGGGCCTGGGGCGGACGCCGAGAGAGCTCGAAGAGCGCCGCCTTGCCCTGACAGCGGCGCTCCAGGTCGGCGCGCCGGTTCCCGTCGTGAAGGGGCTGCTGCACAACGCCCTGCAGGCGGCCGCCATCTCGCTGTGCCCGGAGATCTCAGGCGCGCTCGAGCAGGCCCGCGAGTCGGGCGCGGAGGAGGTGCTCGTGAGCGGCTCGGGGCCGACCGTCGTGGGCCTGTTCCCGCGCGCGAACGGTCTCGGGGGTGCTCAGCGCGCCGTGGCCGGCCTGGAGGGGCGTCTGCCGGCGCCGGTCTGCGCCACCCCGGTGGATGCGGAGTTTGCGCGTGCGAGGACCGCTGCGGAGCCCCGCTTGGACGCGGGTCGGGGTCTCACGGGATAGGCGTGCTTGTGCGCGAACGGCGCCCGGAGCATGCGGGCGACATCTGCGTGCGTCACAATCCCGGCACGCGATGAGCAGGACAGCCATCAATGACCTCGTAGCCGTCTGTGCGGGTGTGTTCGGGCTGGCTCTCTACGCCGGCCTGATCTTCGTGCCGGCGTGGGGCGCCTACTCGCGCCTGTGGGAACGGGTCGCCGCGAGCATCCTGTCGTTGTACGTGCTCGCCGTGCTCGTCGGCATCGGCGTGGCCGGGGCGCTCGCCGTCGTCTACTACTGGGGCTAGTCCCAGTCCATGCGATGACGACGATGCCCGACTTGCTTACCACGCCCGGTCCATCCGCGAATCGGACGCATTAGTTCCGGCCAGTCCGGAGACGATGATGCCCGACTTGCCCACCAAGCCCGATCCAGCCGCGAATCCGACGCGGCGCCGCGAGCCCGCCGCCGCCCCCGACGCTGGGGGCGGCGACCTCGCGGCGCTGGACGCGATCACCGAGGCGGTCGAATCGGGGGCGGGGCTGCCGGAAGTGGTGCGCGCGGCGGGCAAGGCGCTGGAGGCAAGCCTCGCGGTGGCGGATGCCTGGGGGGCGACGCTCGCGGTCGCGGCCCGCTCGCCGGCGGAGGAGCGCGCGCTGCTCTCGCAAGGGGACGGCGTGATCAGCATTCCCCTGCGCGTGGCTGACGCGGTCGTTGGTACGCTTCACATGCGCACGAAAATCGAGCCGAGTGCCTCGATGCGAAGGCTGCTCGTGACGATGATCGCCTCGGAGGTCGAGCGGGTGCGGGCGCCGGAGCGTCTCTCAGAGAACGCCGCGGCCGACTTCCTGGGTGCGCTGTTGCGGCGCGAGCTGAGCGAGCGCGAGGAGCTGATCGCCCAGGCGCGTGGACTGTCGCTGGAGGTGCAGGATGGAGCGAGCGTGATCGTTGCGCGAGCCCTTCCGCAGTCGCCCACCGATGAGGGCTGGCGCGTGCGCGTGCGCGCGGTCGCCGAGCGTGGCGCGCGAGCCGTCGTAAACCGCTCGATTGCCGCCCTGTCCGAACGGGACGGAACGGTCGGGGCTGAGGTGGTGCTGCTGGTGCCGGGGGGCGAGGAGCCGATCGCGGCGCGCGCTGCCGAGGCGGTCCTGCGCGAGCTGGAGGCAGGGCTTCAGGGGTATGCGTTCGCGATCGGGCGCAGCCGGATCGCGGGGGATCCCGCCGATCTGCCACGCGCGGTCAGCGAGGCCATGCTCGCTGCGAACGTGGCGCAGGGTGGCAACGATGGCCCGGCGCTCGCCTTCGAGCAGACCGGCGCCTACCGGCTGCTGTTGAGCGCGATGAGCGAGAACCCCGCCGAGCTGCAGCGCTTCTACGCGGAGACGGTGGAGCCGCTGGTCGCCTACGACGAGCAGTACGAGACCGATCTGATGCGCACGCTCGAGACCTTCCTCGAGGCCGACGGCAATGTCGCGGGGACCGCCCAGCGGCTGTTCACCCACCGGCATACGATCTACTACCGCTTGGAGCGCGTGCGTGAGCTCTCGGGGCTCGACGTCAGCTCGAGCGACGGGCGGGAGAAGCTCAGCCTGGGGCTGAAGTCGATGCGGGTGCTCGGCATCTCCTCCGCCGGCGGGCCCGCATTGGAGGCCGGAGCTGAGGGCGGCCGCGTCCCGCGCGGGGGGTCCAGCCGGCGCTCTTAGCCCCGCGCGGCGAACTCGACGGCGTAGGTTGCGCCACGTTTGTCGCGGGCGAGCACCGACGGCACGGCAGGCGCCACGCCGGCGCCGGCGTCGCGGAATTCAGCGGTCAGGATGATTTCCCGATGTGGAGGGGAGCGCATCCACGCCGCAACGATGCCCGCCGCGGTGGCATCGGAGCGCGTGCCCCAGCCGAGATTCTGAGCGGTGGAGAGGCTCGGCGCATGCGCTCCGTAGGGGATGGTCTCGATCAGTGCCGCCGGCGACCGGCCGGAGGGGCTGTCCTCGCCGAAGTAGTTGCGGCGCACCATACTGCTGACCTGTGTGGTGGCTACGGCCTGCAGTTCGTGGTTGGAGCGCAGCGGGAGCAGGTGGTGGGCAGCGCGCATCTGGTTGAGCAGGCACAGGGTTGCCGCGTCGACGCTCGCCGTATCCGCGGAGGTGGGCCGCAGGTTGGCGTGGGTGCAGTAGGGCGCTTTCGTCTTGGGGCTTGCGGCCAGCGCGAGCGCGGGCATCGGCAGCGCAGCGGCAAGAGCCCACAGCGTTGCGACAGGCACGACCAGCAGCGGTGCGAGCACAGCGCTGATGGTTCGCCCCAATGTCTGCTCTCCCCAGGACAGAGTGCAGGAATCCTTGCAGAGCAAGCAGATGAACGTGTTGCGTCAGCGTGAAGGCTCGCAGCGGTGGTGCCCGCATTGTCCGTACGATGTGGGGACCTTTGGGGAGTCGTCCAATGGCAGGACATCAGGTTTTGGTCCTGAGAATCGGGGTTCGAATCCCTGCTCCCCAGTCGCGATCGCTCGGTCACGCTGCCAGTGCCGTAATTGCCTGTGACCTTGTGGCGCACTACAGTCTCTCGAGTGACGCTGGCTCCCACCGTCCTGATCCTCGCCGCGGGCCAGGGGACGCGCATGCGCTCGCAGACGCCGAAGGTGCTGCACGAGTTGTGTGGCAGGCCGATGGTGCTGTGGCCTGTGCATGCCGCCATGGAGGCTGGAGCAGGGCGGGTCGTGGTGGTCGACTCTGCGGCAAGGGCGCTCGAGGGAGTACTTCCCGAGGGTGTGGAGCTGGCCGTGCAGCCGCGCTCGGACGGCACCGGCGGGGCGGTCGCCGCCGGGATGGCGATGCTCGATGGCGGTGCCCTCGCCGCCCCGGATCCTTCAGCGACGGTGGTGGTCCTCAGCGGGGACGTGCCGCTCGTCAGCGCGGAGGCGATCCGGGGGCTGGTGCAGGCGCACGCGCAGGGTGACGCGCCGGCCACGATGGTGAGCACGGTGCTCGAGGATCCGACCGGCTACGGGCGGGTGGTGCGCGGCGCAGGCGGCGCGGTGGAGCGCGTGGTGGAGACGAAGCAGGACGGCGATGCGAGCGCAGAGGAGCTCGAGATCCGAGAGGTGAACACGGGTATATACGCCTTTGACGCGGGCGCGCTGACGCAGGCGTTGCCGCGCCTCACCGCCGAGAATGCCCAGGGTGAGCTGTACCTGCCGCAGGTGCTGGACATCCTCAGGGCCGACGGGCGGGCGGTGGTGGCCCATCCGCTGCAGGATCAGAGGCTGGTGCTTGGGGTCAACGACCGGGTGGCGCTGGCGAAGGTGCGCAAGCTCGCGCAGCTGGCGATCCACGAGCGGCACATGCGCGCGGGCGTGAGCATCGTCGATCCCGGCGCGACGGTGATCGACATCGACGTGGAGATCGGGAGGGACACCGTGATCGAGCCGTTTACGACGATCTCCGGGAGCACGAAGATCGGCGCAGGCTGCACCGTGAGGCACTCCTACCTGGTGGATTGCGTGCTGGAGGACGGCGTGAGCGTCGGACCATTCGCCTACCTGCGTCCCGGGGCGATCCTGCGCGCGGGCGCGAAGGCGGGGACGTTCGTGGAGATCAAGAACTCCGACATCGGTTCCGGCGCGAAGATCCCGCACCTGTCCTACATCGGCGACGCGGACGTCGGCGAGGAAAGTAATTTGGGCGCGAGCACGATCACCGCCAATTACGATGGCGCCAGCAAGCACCGCACGACGATCGGCAAGAAAGTGAAGAGCAGTGTGCATGTGTCGTTCGTGGCGCCGGTGAGCATCGGCGATGAGGCGTACACGGGGGCAGGATCGGTGATCGACGAGGACGTCCCTGCCGGGGCGCTCGGCATCGCCCGTGCGCGGCAGGTCAACAGGGCGGGCTACGCGCAGCGGCGCAAGGACGAATCCGTAAACTCCGAGCGGAGATGAGCAGCGCGATGGATACGAGCACCCAGTCGCAGACGAGCCTGCCCTTCGACTACAACAAGCGGCTGATGTTGTTCAGCGGGCGCGCGAACCCGCAGCTCGCCGTGGACATCGCGGGCAAGCTGGGCGTGGACCTCGGTCCGGTGACGCTTAAGACGTTCTCCAACGGCGAGGTGTACTGTCGCTATGAGGACTCGATCAGGGGCGCGGACGTGTTCATCGTGCAGCCCACCTGCGGCAATCCGGGGACAGGGGTGACGGCGAACGATTCGTTGATGGAGCTGCTGTTCATGATCGATGCGGCGGTCGGCGCTTCAGCGCATCGTGTGATCGCCGTCACGCCGTGGTTTGGCTACTCACGACAGGACAAGAAGTCCTCTCCGCGCGAGCCCATCTCGGCGCGGCTCGTGGCGCGCATGATCGAGGCCGCCGGCGCCGACCGGGTGCTGACGATGGACTTGCACGCGGGCCAGATCCAGGGCTTCTTCTCAAAGCCTGTGGATCACATGACCGCATTGTTCATGTTGACGCAGTACTTCGATGATCTCGGACTCTCAGACCTTGTGGTGGTGGCGCCGGACGCGGGCCGCGTGAAGCTCAACAAGAAATTCGCCTCCAAGATCGGTGCCGAGCTGGCGATCCTCGACAAGGAGCGCCCGGCGCAACAGGTGGCGGAGATCGGGTACGTGATCGGCGATGTCAAGGGCAAGACGGCGGTGATTGTGGATGACATGGTCGACACCGCGGGGACGCTGAAGGCGGCGGCGCGGACGGTCTTGGAGGAGGGCGCGGCGCGCGTGTATGCGGCGGCCACGCACGGCGTGTTCTCAGGGGATGCGTTCGAGAACCTGAGCACATCGGGGCTGGAGGAGATCGTGGTGACGGACACGATTCCGGTCAGCCCGGAGCGGCCGGCGAATATCCGTGTGCTGCCGTGCGCGGAGCTGTTGACAGATTCGATCCGGCGCATCTTCATCGACGATTCGGTGAGCGAGGTGTTCGGCGGCGAGAACCAGTTGTTCTAACGCGTTGACGATTCCCTCAGAACCAGGGATCCCGCAAGCGGCTTCGCAGCGAGGCGGCCTCTCGTCGTGGTGGGCTGCGATCCCGCGCGCCAGGCGCATCGCGGGGGTCACCGTCGGCATCGTGCTGTTCGTGGCGATCAGCGGTTTGCTGGCCAGGTTCCTCTCGGCGGAGGGAGTCGAACGCGACGACATCGTCGCTGTGTTGCAGGCGCAGGCGACCGGGAATCTGCAGGGCATGCTCGATCGTCAGGCCGGCTGCCGCAGTAGCCCGTCGTGCGTCCAGACGACGCGCGCGAACGCGATGATGCTGCGCCGCAGCGGAGCCGTGAAGATCCTGACGCTTACATCCGCTACGGCCTACAGCCTGACCGGCGCCACCGGGAAGACCAGGGTGGGGTGGACGGTGATCGGGAAACGGCCGGTTGTGCAATGCGTGCAGGTCAGGCGCACGGGAAACTTCTTGCAGGGCATCGCGGTCACGCTGGTGTCGATCAGTGCGCCGATCCCCAATGAAGGAGATTGCTAGGCGCTGATCTCAGGTCAAGGACGATCTTCAGGCGAAGGAGATTGCTAGAGTCACCCTCCGATCATGGCCGAGACGACGACAACCAAGCTTGATGTGCGCAGCCGCGCGGCGGGCGGCTCGCGCGCGGCGCGGCGCCTGCGCCGCAGCGGCCGCGTGCCCGGGGTGCTGTACGGCGGTGGTGGGAATTCGGTGGGCTTCGACGCTGACGCGCGCGAGCTGCGCCTCGCCCTGGCGCGCTCGGGTGCGGTACTCGATCTGAGCGTCGACGGCGCGAAGGCGACGCCGGTGGTGCTGAAGGAGACACAGCGCGACCCGGTGCGTGGCGAGACGGTCCACGTCGATTTGCTGAGGGTGCGCCTGGATCAGGCGATCCACGCGGTCGTGCCACTGGAGCTGACGGGCACCGACGACGCGCCCGGCGTGAAGGAGGGCGGCGTGCTGGAGCAGATCACGCGCGAGTTGAACGTTGAGGCTCTGCCGACGGCGATCCCCGAGTCGATCGTGCACGACGTCGGCGAGATGCAGATCGGCGATCACATCGGGCTCGTCGCGGTGGCTATCCCGGAGGGAGTGACACTGCTCGACGATGTCGAGGACACGGTCGTCGCGACCCTGTCTCCACCGCGGTTGCAGGCCGAGGTGGAGGAGGAAATCGAGGCCGAGACGGAGCTCGTCGGCGAGGGTGAGGAGCCGGCTGAGGGCGCCGAGACCTCCGGCGACGCCGAGGCCTCCTCCGGCGGCGGTGAGTAGCGAGCTCCTGCGGCGACCGTTCGGGGGCGGTGGCGGCGGCGGGCCCCTCGACTGGCTGATCGTCGGGCTCGGCAACCCCGGCAGCGAGTACGCAGGTACACCCCACAACATCGGCTTCGACGTCGCCGACGCGCTCGCGGAGCGCTGGGGGCTTGGGCGGCCGAAGGAGCGCTTCCGGGGCAAGATCGCTGAAGGACGCGCGGGTGGATCGGTCGGCGATCGGATCGATGTCCCTTCCGGCGGCGCGTCGGTGAGTGCTCACGGCCATAGACCCCCACGCGTGGCGGTGCTGTGGCCGCAGACGTTCATGAATGATGCGGGCCGTTCGGTGGGGCCCGCGCGCGGCTCCTTCAAGCTCCCGCTGGAGCGGGTGCTGGTCGTGCACGACGAGATCGACCTGCCGTTCGGCGAGATACGCACGCGCCTGGGCGGGGGGCTGGCCGGTCACAACGGCTTGAAGTCGATCAAGCGAGAGCTTGGGAGCACGGAGTTCATGCGCGTGCGAGTCGGGGTGGGCCGGCCGAGCAGCACGGACCCGGAGATGGTCGTGGGATACGTGTTGGGGCGCTTTCGCGAGTCCCAAGCACAGGTCGGCGAGCTGATCGAGCATGGCGTCGCGGCGGTCGAGCGGGTGCTCGCGGGAGAGCGCGAGTAGCCGATGGCGCTGCGCTCGCTGTTGGGGCTGATCGGACAAGAGGCCTCAGCGCAGCGCTTGGCGCAGGAGGGTGGCCACGCGTTCGTGTCGGCCTCGCTGCGCCCGTACGTGATCGCGGCGTTGGCCGACGTTGGCCCGACCGAGCGGGCCCGGCCGACGCTGGTGGTCGTGGGCGACGATCGCGCGGCGCGCGACATGGCGGCGGACCTGCGTGCATGGCTTGCGCCCCGGCGGGTGCGCTACTACCCCTCGCGGGGCGTGGCGTATGAGTCGCACCTGACGCCGCCGGCACATCTGGTGGGCCTGCGGGTGGCGGCGCTCGACGCGCTGCTGGCCGGCGCTGATGGTTCCTCTCCACGGGCCGGCGGTACGCACGCAGTGGCAGATGACGGGAAGGTGGGTGGACCTGCTGGAGTGCACGCGCAGTCCGAGCCACCGGTCGTGGTGGTCAGCGCGGTGGCGCTGTCGGAGAAGGTGCCCGACCCGGCGCTGCGCCCGCACTCGTTCACGCTGCGGGTGGGCGAGCTGCTCGACCTGGACGAGTGCGCCGCGGAGCTGGTTGCGGCGGGGTATGAACGCGTCGAGCAGGTGGAGGAGCGCGGGCAGTTCGCGCTGCGCGGCGGTCTGCTGGATGTCTTCCCAGCGACCGAGGAGCGCGCGGTGCGGGTTGACATGTTCGACGTGGAGATCGAGTCGTTGCGCTGGTTCTCGACGTTCACGCAGCGCTCGCTGGGGGGTGTCGATGAGGTTGAGATCGCGCCCGCCGCTGAGCTGGCGGCCGAGCACCGTGAGCTGGCCGAGATCGCCGCCCTGGAGGATCCGTCGGGCCGGCCGGACATCGCCGAGCTGTTGCCGGTGGAGCGCTTTGGCGCGCTGCTCGACCTGCTCGGTGAAGACACGCAACTGCTGATCGCCGCCGAGGAGGAGCTCGCGCCGGCGCTGAGCGACCACTGGACCGATGTGTGCGCGGCATTCCACGACGAGGACGCCCACCACCTGTATGTGAGTCCCGAGCAGATCGAAGCGGCACTGCGCGAGCGCGCTCGGATCTGGCTGTCTGCGCTCGACAGTGGCCAGCAGATCGAGCTGCGCGCGCAGAGTGCGGACACGGCCGCGCGCTCACTGGGGGAGGCCGAGCCAGAGCTCGAGAAGCTCGTGCGCTCGGGCTACCGCACGGTGGTGGCGTTTCCCCAGCGCGGCGAGGGCGAGCGGGCGGCATACAACCTGGGACGTCTGCAGGCGACGTGGCTCGGCGAAGGCGTGGATGTCGGCCACCAGGTCTTGGAGCCGTCGCTGCGCTTTGCGACGGCGTCGCTGCGCGAGGGGTTCGTCGCGCCGGGGCTGAAGCTGGCGGTGTTCCCCGAACACCGTCTGCTGCGCCGCCGCCGGGCAGGATTAAATGCCCACCCACCCCATGGCCCGGGCTTGGACGGCAGTGGCGGCGGCCAGGGCGGCGCCCGCAGGGGCGCGCTGCGCTCGTTCACCGAGCTGCGCACCGGCGACATCGTGGTGCACGAGGATCACGGCGTGGCGCGCTTCGCCGGCTTCCAGACGCGCACCGTGGCTGGCGTCACGCGCGATTACCTGTATCTGGAATACCAGGGGGACGATCGGGTGTTCGTGCCGACGGAGCAGCTGGCGAAGATCTCTCGATATGTGGGCGGGGGTGGCGAGCATCCGCCACTGAGCAAGTTAGGGGGCACGCGCTGGGAGACGATGAAGGCGCGCGCGCGGCGCGCGGCACAGGAGCTGGCGGGCGAGCTGCTCAGCCTGTACGCCGAGCGCCGCCGGCGCACCGGTCACGCGTTCGAGCCTGACTCCGATTGGCAGCGCGAGTTCGAGGAGCGCTTCCCGTTTACCGAGACCCCCGACCAGCGCGAGGCGATCGAGTTGGTGAAGGCGGACATGGAAGCGCCGCGCCCGATGGACCGGCTGATCTGCGGCGACGTGGGCTACGGTAAGACCGAGGTGGCGCTGCGCGCGGCGTTCAAGGCGGCGAACGAGGGCAAGCAGGTGCTGATGCTGGTGCCGACGACGATCCTCGCCCAGCAGCACTACGGCACATTCGCCGAGCGGCTGGCCGACTACCCGTTCACGCTCGAGCACGTCTCGCGGTTTCGCTCGGCGGCCGAGCAGAAAGCTGCGATCAAGGGCTTCGCCGAAGGCCGTGTGGACATCCTGATCGGCACCCACCGGGTGCTCTCGCGCGACGTGCGCGCGAAGGATCTGGGGCTGTTGATCGTCGATGAGGAGCAGCGGTTTGGGGTCAAGCAGAAGGAGCTCCTGCGTCAGCTGAAGCTGAGGGTGGACGTGATCTCGATGAGCGCCACGCCGATCCCGCGCACGCTGCAGATGTCGCTGGCGGGGCTGCGGAACATCTCCGTGATCGAGACGCCGCCCGAGGGTCGGCGGCCGGTGAAGACGTATGTGGGGGAGTACGAGGAGGAGCTCGTCAAGCGCGCGATCGTGCGCGAGCACGAGCGCGGTGGGCAGGCGTTCTTCCTGCACAACCGCGTCGACACGATCGACGAGACGGCCGAGCGGCTGCGGGCGATGTGCCCAGGCGTGCGCTTTGCCGTCGCGCACGGCCAGATGGCCGAGGGGGAGCTCGAGGAGGTGATGATGGACTACCTGCGTGGTGGCGCGGACGTGCTGGTGTGCACGTCGATCATCGAGTCAGGGATCGATATCCCGCAGGCGAACACGTTGATCGTGGAGCACGCGGACGCGTTCGGGTTGGCCCAGCTGTACCAGATCCGGGGGCGGGTGGGACGTAGTCGCGAGCGTGCCTACGGGTATCTGCTGTACGACTCGGCGGCGGCGCTCACGCCGGAAGCGGCCCAGCGGCTGTCGGCGCTGTCGGACTACACCGAGCTGGGCGCCGGGTTCAAGATTGCGATGCGCGACCTGGAGATCCGCGGCGCGGGGAACCTGCTCGGCGATGAGCAATCCGGGCATGTGGCGGCGCTGGGGTTCGAGCTGTACATGCAGATGCTCGACGAAGCGGTGCACGCCGACGGAGCGGACGGCGATGCGAATGGATCCCACCCACCCGGGGAGCCGGCGGAGCCCGTGCGTCTGGACGTGAACGTCGACGCCTACATCCCCGCCGATTACGTCCCCTACGAGCAGGCCAAGATCGAGGTGCACCGCCGCGTGGCGGGGGCGTTTGAGGTGGCCGATGTGGAGCGGTTGCGCGAGGAGCTCGAAGACCGCTTCGGGCCGGTGCCCGAGCCGTTGGGCAACCTGCTGGCATTGCAGCGCGCACGCATCAAGTTTGGCCAGGCGGGGGTGCGGACGGTCAGCTTCCGCGGTGATCGTCTGGCGGTGACGCCGGTCGAGCTCGATTCGGCGCGCGCGAAGCGACTGCGCGAGGAGCTGCCGGAGGCGCTGTACGAATCCGGGCGCTCACAGGTCTCGGTGCGAGTTCCCAAGGAGGGCAAGGAGCGCTTCCCCACCGTCGTCAGGGCGGCGGACGTGCTGCTCGCGATCAGCCGCGAGGCCGCCTGAGGGCCGGCGGAGAATCGGCGGGAGGGGCGTCTTGAGGAGATCCTTAAGCACGAGTTGTGAACTTCCGCTAGAGTGCCCGCGTCGTGTCCAAGACGCTCCGCTTCATACCGGCGCTAGGCGCCGTTTTCTTTGCTTCGCTCGCCCTTTCGGCGTGCGGCGGGGGCATCCCTGGAAACGCCGTGGTGCAGGTTGGTGGCACGCCGATCACGAAAGCCACGTTCGAACACTGGATGAGCGTGGCTGCCTCGAGCAGCACGGGCACCACGACCGCTGCCAAGCCGGCTGTCCCTGTTCCGCCGAGCTACACCGCTTGCATCGCGTACGAGAAATCGATCGCGCCCAAGCCGGCCAAGGGTCAGGCTCCCCCGACCGAAGCGTCGCTCAAGACGCAGTGCGAAACGCAGTACAAATCTCTGCAGACAGAGGTGCTCGGCTTCTTGATCTCATCCGAGTGGGTCATCGGCGAAGGCAATTCGCTGGGAGTCAAGATCAGCGACAAGGAAGTCAAGAAGGAATTCGAAAAAATCAAGAACGCGCAGTTCCCCAAGCCGGCGGAATTCGAAAAATTCCTAGCGACCTCTGGTCAAAGTGTTTCGGACCTGTTGCTGCGCGTGAAGCTGAACCTGCTCTCGCAAAGAATCCAGAAGAAGGTCGCGCAAGGCAAAGGCACTCCCACCAAGGCCGAGATCGCCAAGTACTACAAAGAAAACCCGTCGCGCTTTGGTACGCCGGAAAAGCGCGCGGTGGAGATCATCCTCACCAAGACTGAAGCGGCCGCGAAGAGCGCCAAGAAGGAAGTCGAATCGGGCAAGAGCTTCGCGAGCGTGGCCAAACGCGTGTCGACCGATCCGACGAGCAAGAAAAACGGCGGCCTGCTGCCGGAAGTGACCAAAGGCGAGGAGGAGAAGGCGCTTGACACGGCGATCTTCTCCGCCAGCAAGAACGTCCTCAGCGGCCCGGTGAAGACGCCTTTCGGCTATTACATCTTCGAGGTCAAAAGCACTACGCCCGGCACTCAGCAGACGCTGGCGCAGTCAGAAGCGTCGATCAAGCAGCAGCTGACCGCCACGCAGCAGCAGACGGCGCTGAGCAAGTTCGTCAAGGAATTCAAAAAGAAGTGGATGGGCAAAACGGAATGCCGCGCGAGCTACATGGTCGCGGACTGCAAGGGGTATAAAGCACCCAAGACGTCGGCGCTCTCCACTGGCGCTGGCACGGCGGTCCCGCAGACAAGCGCGCCGCCGCAGACGACCAAAGTACCCGTCACGCCGACCAAAAAATAGGTCGGGTCCGGGTCGTTCCCGTGACTGAAGGGCCGCTGGTATGAGCCAGATCGAGCGGGTTCACGCTCGCCAGATACTCGACAGCCGGGGCAATCCGACCGTCGAGGTCGAGGTCGGGCTGCGCTCCGGCGCGCATGGCCACGCGGCGGTGCCCTCAGGGGCCTCGACGGGCGAGTTCGAGGCGAAGGAGCTGCGCGATGGTGGAGCCCGCTGGCAGGGCAAGGGCGTGACGGACGCGGTGGCGAACGTCAATGGCGAGATCGCGCGAGCGGTCAACGGCATGGACGCCTCCGATCAGCGTGGTCTAGACGAGGCCCTGATCGAGCTCGACGGTACGCCGGACAAGTCACGGCTGGGTGCCAACGCGATCTTGGGCGTGTCGCTCGCGAGTGCGCACGCGCAGGCGGCTGAGGAGGGCCTTGCGTTGTGGCGCTATCTCGGCGGCGAGTCGGCACGGGTGCTTCCGGTGCCGATGATGAACGTGCTCAATGGCGGGGCGCACGCCGACAACAAGGTGGACTTCCAGGAGTTTATGGTGGTGCCGTGCGGCGCTGAGAGCTTCTCTGAGGGGCTGCGTATGGGCACCGAGGTGTTCCATGCGCTGAAGGGCACCCTGCGCGCGCGGGGTCTGGGCACCACCGTTGGCGATGAGGGCGGATTTGCCCCCGATCTGGACTCCAACGAGGATGCCCTGCGGGTACTGGTGGCGGGTATCGAGGCAGCCGGTTATGAGCCTGGGGCCGACGTGGCGATCGCCTTGGATCCGGCGATGAGTGAGCTCTTTAGTGGCGGCAGCTACGTGCTCGAGCACGAGGGTCGCACGCTCGGCGCGGCCGAGCTGGCCGACTACTGGGCCGACCTGGCGGGGCGCTACCCGATCGTGTCGATCGAGGACGGGATGGATGAGGAGGACTGGGCCGGGTGGAAGGCCCTCACCGAGCGCCTGGGGAGCTCGGTGCAGTTGGTGGGAGACGATCTGTTCGTCACCAACACCGAGCGCCTGAGCAAGGGCATCGAGCTCGGGGTGGGCAACTCGATCCTGATCAAGGTCAACCAGATCGGCACACTCTCGGAGACCCTCGCCGCGATCGCGATGGCGCGCGAGGCGGGGTACACGGCGGTTATGAGTCACCGCTCAGGTGAGACCGAGGATGTCACGATCGCCGACCTCGCTGTGGCGACGGGCTGCGGGCAGATCAAGACCGGAGCGCCGTCGCGCTCGGACAGGGTGGCAAAGTACAACCAGCTGTTGAGGATTGAGGAGCAGTTGGGAGCTGATGCGGAGTTCCCTGGGCGCTCTGTTTTCCGCCGGTGACAGAAAATTTGGAGTGCGTATGACAATAGTTATACGCACTCCAAAAAGTTGATCAACATCTCTTTATCCACCCAGAGAAGGAAGCACGCGGTGTGGGGCGAATGCGAGGGGATGCCTTCCGCTTCCGCCTCGGTCGCGCGCGCCTCCGCCCGCCGCGCCTCGACCGCGCGCGCCTCCGCCCGGCGCTCCGCCCGCGGCGCAAGCACCGGCGCGCGCGTGCGCTGGGATCGGCTGGGACGTGTGGCGATGTTGTGTGTGTTGATGGTGCTGGGATACCTGTACCTGAGCGCCGGAGTTCATCTGGTGAGCACGTGGCGGCAGGCGCGCGCGGTGAGCGCGAAGGTGGCGAGCATGGAGCGGGAAAACAAGACGTTGAAACGCCAGCACGAAGCGCTGGGCAGCCCCGCGACGGTGGAAGCGCAGGCACGGCGATTGGGCATGATGAGGGCGGGGGAGCGGCCGTACATCATCAGCGGTCTGCCCAACAACTAGAGACCTGCAGTTCATCGGCCCGGGGCTGGTGCTCGCATGGGCGCGAAGTGCGAGCCCGCTAACCTCGGCGCGGGTGTCCTTCGAGAACGCTATCTATCAGTGGCAGCAGGGGGAGCGTCGGCTGCGCGGCTCCTCAGCGCAGCGCAGGGGGCAGCTGGAGCGCGTGACTGAGACATTGGTCGCGGAGCTGCGCAGGCGTCTGGGGGGCAGGTTCTCGGCGCAGGAGCTCGTGGAGCTATACGGATGCGGCACCGGCTGGTGCTTACAGGCGGCGATGAGGGTGGCTCCGGAGGATCCGTGGGCGTGGGACAGCGGCATCGTGGTCGATGCCGCTTTTGGGAGATACCTGCGCGAGGCCGCCGACTACGCCGGGGGTCGCAGGGAGATCAACGCCTAGGCGTCGCTGACCGAAGCCGGGAGGCACTCGCCTTCGGCTCGCATCCCCGTTTCGGCCAGCGCGAGGCGGCGTCCTCGGTCGCCACGCGGGTGGGCGGGCCTCTAACCTTGCCTCGCTTGCTCTTTGACGCCTAGGTATCGTCGGAGTCGGTGCCCGCGCGGCTGATGACGATCCGGTCTTCCTCGACGAGGACCTCGATCGAGCGGTGGCCGGCCCAGTGCTCGGCGTAGATTGGGTTGTCCTGGACGGCGGGGTCGAGCCACAGGCCGTAGCCCTCCTCGCCGTGATCGAAGGTGCCCTCGAGGGGGCCGGCGTTGCGTCCAGTCCGGCGCCCGCGGCCACCGCGCCTGCTGCGGCGGCGTTTGGGGGCGGCGTCCTGCTGGTCGGTGTCCGCTCCGTCCTCGTTGTCATCCTCATCCTCTGGCGGAGCTTCCGCCTTCACGCGCTCGGCCTCGATCTCGGCCGCCTCGAGCTCGGCGGCGATCAGCGCGTCATCCTCGGCACGGAGGTCGATCTCCTCATAATCCGTCGTGCCGGCGCCCGCGGCGGCCTCCTCATCGCTTGCGAGCTCGTTTTGGTGCTTGAACTGCTCGATGTCCTGCACGCTGACCTCGAGCTGGTGAGCGATCCAGGCGTCGGTGCGGCCTTGCCGTACCCAGGCGCGGATCTGGTTCAAATGTGGGCGCAGGGATCTACGAGCCATGGACGGTCCGGGAGACTAGCGCATCGCGGAGGCGGCGCGCGGAGGCAAAGAATCCCGGCTCGTGGCGGGGCGCTCTGGACCTGGCTTGCGACCCGAAAGCGGCACGCTCGAATGCGCTGGGGTCGCTTTCTCCCGGCCCTCAGACTATGCTAAGGCCCATCGGCTGCGGGGGCGGGCGGGCCGGTTGGCTGTAGGCAAAGAGGAAGGTGCACCGAATGCTGGTCCTGACGCGCAAGTCCAACCAGAGCATCATGATCGGGGACGATGTCGAGGTGTCGGTCCTGTCCGTGATGGGCGACAAGGTGCGCATCGGTATTCAGGCGCCGCAGGAGGTTCCGGTGTTCCGGACGGAGATCTACTTGGAGATCCACCGCAAGGATGGGGAGGGCGGGCGGAGCAGGACGTTCGCGGCGAGGTGAGCGATGCGTTGCGCGAGCTGGGCGAGGGCTCTCAGCCAAGCAGCAAATAGAGCGTGCGGAACATGACCACGGTGACGATCACCGCGGTCGCGATCAGCGTGAGGACAAGCAGGACGAAGCGGACCGAGCCGCGCCGCTGACGCCGGTCCACCTCGCGTTTGAATGCGCGCTGCTCGGTCGTGCGGCGCAGTGAGGCACGGCGGCGACGCTCGAGCGAGATCTCTTTGGCGAACTCCCGCTCGAGCTCGCTCAGGCTCTGGCGCATCCTCATGGGGAGGTCTTGGCGCGCTCGTAGACGGCGACGAAGCGCAGGTAGTTCTCGGCAATCTTCCGCGCGCCCGCGGCGCGGTCGATCTTGCCGTCGACGTAGGCCTTCAGCGGATCCCACCAGATCGAGCGACCGATTGCGAAACCCACGAAGCCGTCGACGGGGGCGGCCTGCGTCAGCCAGTGGTCGACCTTCGCATCGTCGGCGCCCCGGCCCAGGACTACGCACACGACGCCATTGCGTCCGGCCGTTCGGGCTTGGGCGACGAGCATTTCGCAGTCGGCGCGCTCGTCGACGCCCTCGATCTTCCAGATGTCGACCTCGATTCCAGCGTCCTGGATCTCGGCGATCGTGCGGCGCATCAGCTCGGGACGCAGCTCTGCGTCGTAGCGCTCTGAGTCGCCGTCCACCGCCTCTAGCTGGGCGTCCTCGGCGGGCACGAGCAGCTCGAACAGGAACTTGCGATCGTGCGCTCCCAGCCAGTCTGAAAGGCGCTTCAGCTTGCTCAGCTGCTCGCCGTTTTCGGCGGCGTCCCCGTCCGGGTTGTAGCGGACGAGCACCTTGGTGAAGTCGGGGTCAAAGCGCTCGATATGCGCGCCGAACTCCTCGCCGTACTGGAAGTCGAACATGTTCTGGCCCGAGCGCTCGGCGGGCATCGCCAGCTTCAGGCCCTGCGCGCGTGCTTCCTCGGGCACGGCGCCGCCGAACTGCTCGTCCACGAGCACGCCGGTAACCGCGGCATCGGCGCCGGCGGCAACCGCCTGCTGAAGGCCCTCGAAGATCAGGTGCTTGGCGTCGGCGATCATCGCCGTCTGCTCGGGATCGGGGTCGCCCTCGATGCCGAAGAACTTCTTCTGGAATGACCCGCGGTGGTCGAACGCGAGGATGTAGAGCTTCTGGTCGTAGCCTGGTTTCATCGCTTGAGTATTTCAAAGGCGTGCCGGCCGAGAGCAAGAGGCACCGCGGGCCTCTCCGGGAGGACGTGCGGGCTTGGAGGGGTCGGTCCTTAGAATGCAGGAGAGATGTCCTCTGGCCCCGATCTGTTCGTGGTGTGTAAGCAGTGCGGATCGGAGGTCAGCCCGTACATAACTGAGTGCCCCTACTGCGGCCATCGGCTGCGTCGGCGCGCCCCCGATCTGCCGCGCGAGAAGTCCGAGGGCTCCCCGCGACACTTGCGCGTGCCGCGCCTGCGCATGTCCCGACTCCTCGGCTCCGAGTCCGTGCTTGCACGCTCGCGCAATCGCTCGGCCCGTCGTGGAGTGAGCACGCGGGCCGATGCGCTGCCCTACGCCACGATCACGCTCGTGGCGATCAGCTGTGCGGTATGGGTTGCGCTGCGGGGCGGTTACTTGGGCCTCGGCAAACTGGTGATCATCGGCCCCCTGAGTGGCGATTGGTGGAAGCTCTTCACCGCCCAGTTCGCCTATCTGAACGGGCTCTACGCGTTCGTCACGCTGCTCGCCGTCGCGATCTTCGGCTGGCTGTTGGAGCGCCGCCGCGGCCCGGTCGTGACGCTCGCTGTGTTCCTCGGGGCGGGAGCGACGGGGGCGCTGGTGGCGAGCGCCGTCTACTCCGAGGCACTCGTGAGCGGTGGCAACGGAGCGGCCCTCGGCCTGCTGGCCGCCTGGGCGGTCCCCGACCTAAAGGACGCCCGGGCGGGCCACTACTATGAGGGCGATCTGCTCGGTGTCGCGGCGATCGCCGCGCTCCTGCTGGCGATGCCCTTCGCGCGTCCGGAGGCGAGCTGGCTGGCGGGCATCACGGGCGGGGTGATCGGGCTGGTGCTGGGGTTTGGCATGCACACCTCGACCCCGCGGAGGGCTGACGCCGAACGCTCCTATGATGGGGGCTCACGCAGACCCCGACAGAAGAGGAGCAGGACAGATGAAGATCCGCTTCCTTGGCCACGCGGCCTTCGAGCTCACCGATGGGGAGACGACGGTGCTGATCGACCCGTTCCTCACGGGCAATCCGAAGGCGGCGGTCAGCGCCGATGAGGTGAGCGCGGACGCGATCCTGCTCACGCACGGCCACGAAGACCACTTCGGAGATACGGTGGCGATCGCCAGACGCACGGGTGCGGAGGTCGTGGCGATCGTGGAGATCGCCAGAGAGCTGTCCGGGGAGGGCCTCGAGAAGGTCCACGAGCCCAACATCGGGGGAACCGTCAAGTTCGGCTGGGGCTCGGTGAAGCTGGTGCCGGCCTGGCACTCCTCGACCACCCCGAAGGGTACCGCCAGCGCTCCGGCCGGCCTGATCGTAAAGCTCGGCGGGAAGACCATCTACCACCTGGGCGACACGGATCTGTTCTCGGACATGGAGCTGATCGCAAAGCGCGTGGGCGAGATCGATGTGGCGCTGGTGTGCATCGGCGACTACTACACGATGGATCGCGTCGATGCGGTGCAGGCGGTGAAGCTGATCGGCGCGCGCGAGGTGATCCCCTGCCACTACGACACGTTCCCCGTGATTGAGACCGACGTGCAGGCATTCAAGGCTGACGTCGAGGCGGACACCTCCTCGCAGGTGGTGGTGCTGGCGCCGGGAGAGACCCATTCGCCATGAGGATCCCTCCGAGCGCGATCCGTCTGTGCGCAGAGATGCCCGCCCACCCCGCTGACCGCCGCCGGCGCAGGACGCGATGGAGGCGGCCATGACGATGACCAACGCCGTCGTGCTGATCGAGGCCGAGCGCGACGCGCTCTCGACCCTGGGGGGCGCGCTGGCGGATGTGGAGGGCGTGGCGGAGGCCTATTCGGTCACGGGCGAGTGGGATTTTGTCGCGATCGTGCGCGTTGCCGATCACGAGCAGCTGGCCGATGTTGTGACCGCCGAGATCGGAGGGCTGGCGGGTGTGACGCGCACGCAGACGATGGTCGCCTTTGCCGCTTTCTCGCGCCACGACCTCGAGTCGCTGTTCTCCATCGGCGAATAGGCGCGCTATTGCTGCGTCGCGTGGCGACGTGCCCTTGAAGCCGCAGTACGGGCCGACGCTCGGTCAGCTGCTCGCGCCCCGCTGGCATGCGGCGCCGAGGGCCGTCCGGGGCGTGGTGATCGCGGCAGGCGGGGCTCTGGTCGGCGCTTGCCGATCGCGGCGGCCCTCGCGCTCTGGCCGGCCACGTATCTCCCACGGCGGCGCGGCGCCGTTTCACTTCAGCTACCGGGGCCTCTACCGGACGGCTCCCGCGCCCGGTCAGTTCGTGCGGATAGAGCGTCGCTCGCACGGCCGGCTGGAGGACTCCTTCGCGGTGAGCCCGCTGCGACTGCCGCGCTACGCGGGCGGCCTCAGCGGCGAGCTGCCACTGTACGCGAGCGGCTACATCGGCGAGCTTAGCAGGAAGTACAGCTCCTTCGTGCTGCGCGGCGAGGGCAAGACCAGGGTGAATACGGTCCCCGCATACGACGTGCTCTACACCGCGACGGTGCAGGGGCGCGAGATGTACGGGCGCGACGTGCTGCTGCTGCCGGAACGGCCGGGTGTGCGCGACGGGGTTGCGATCGAGATGCTGGCATCGACGACGGCGAGTCCGCGGATCAACTCGCCGGTGGAAGTGGCGCTCGACGGCGTGCTGGAAAGGCCGCTCGAGACCTTCACGTTCGACTAGCTACCGCTTTCCGCAGGCGGGGGTGTGGTGGGCGTTGTCGGGCGTTTCGCCGGTGGGCGGGGGCGTGGTCTGGAGTCGGTTCCGGTTCTGCCGGTTTTTCGCTGCCCGCTGGGGTCGGCGTTGGCTGTGAGGCTTCTTCGCTTGGGGTCGTCGATGTCGTCGCGCGCGGCGGGCGCCGCGGGAGTGCGTCGGCTGTGGCTCCGCTGTGGCCGTGGCGGGCAGCTCGGTGGTCTCGGTCGTGACCTGCGTGACCGGTGGGGACACCGCGGCGACGGGCACAGAGGTCGCTGGCTCGGTGGCGACGGGCACGGCCGTCTTGGCCTTCGTGCTGGGATGGCGCCGCCCGGTGCGGTGGGTGACGGCGGCGACCGACTCAGGCGGGCGGGCGGCGGAGCTGACCGGCTGGGGCGTGTCGCGAACGACAACCGGCATCGCGGCGGGGCTCGCCGCCGATACGCGGGCGGTGCTGACGGGAGCGGTGGGATGGTGGCGCGCTCCGTGACCGGTGTGGTTGGCCGCGACGGCGCCCGCGGTGACGAGCGCGGCGGCGGCGAGTCCTGCCACCGCCTTGGTGGCGAGCGCGCCCGCTCCGGCGGTGAGAATGCTGCCGGCGGCGCCCGCTCCCCCGGCCGCTCCGGCGCCGGCGGCCGCGGTTGCTCCGGCGCTCGCCCCGGCGGTGGCGCCGGCGCCACCGGCGACGTGCGCGCTGCCCGCCGAGGCGGTCGAGCCGAGCTTGGTGAGGATCAGCTTCTTGACCAGCAGCAGTGGGCCGACGGGGAAGATCGCGGCGAGCGCGTGGTTGTTGGCCTTGAGATGCTTCTTGAAGGCATGGCAGCGTTCGCAGTCGCGCACGTGGCGGCGCGCGGGCGCGCCCAGCTTGGCCAGTCCCTCGGCCACCTCGCCGAGCTCCAGACGAACCTCCTCGCAGCTCAGCTTGCGCGCCTCGGCGGCCTCGGCCAATGAGATGCGGGCGCGCACGAGCAGCGACTTCACCGACGGCACGGTGGTCTCCATCGCGTGGCGATCTGCTCGTAGGAGAGCGCGTCGATCTCGCGCAGCAAGAGCGCGGTGCGTTGCGTCTCGGGCAGCTGCTGGACATCGGTGATCAGCTGGCGGAAGCTCTCGCGGCGCAGGACCTTCTCGCCGGTCGAGATGCCTTCCTCGGCGAAGTGGATGTCCATCGAATCGACACCGACCGCAGAGGCGCGGCGCAGGTGGTTGAGCGAGCGGTTGCGCGCGATGCGATAGAGCCACGGGCGCACGTTGATCTCGCGCTCATCGGCGAGGATCGCGTTGAAGGCCGCGGTGAAGACCTCCTGCAGCACATCCTCGGCATCCTCGCGTGAGCTGAGCATGTGCCGGCAGAAGGACAGCAGGCGCGACTGGTAGCGCGAGAAGAGCGTCTCGAAGGCGGCGTGCTGCCCGCGGCGGGTGAGTGCGACCAGCTTCTCGTCGGACTGGAGGCGCAGCAACGGAGAGGGCCTCGAAAGGCCCGGCATGCTGCTGTGTGTTAGTGCGGTGGCCTCCACGGTCGGTCCACTCCTTTCTACCCTCCAATACACGGTAGCAAGTGGGAAGTTGCGGTTCGCAGGCTCCCATACACTGGCTTGCCCCGTTAGGCCCGGGTGGCGGAATCGGTATACGCAGCGGACTTAAAATCCGCGGCTCGTAAAAGGGCATGTGGGTTCGAGTCCCACCCCGGGCATCGCCCCCGTCACGCATCGACCCCGGCGCGGTTGCGCGGGCACTCGGGTGGGTGGGGATGCGCCTGCTCACGCCCGCGCGAACTGGCCGTGGAAGCCGAAAGGGATGTGGTGGGGCGCTTGCGCGCGGGCAAGCTCGCTCAGATCGGCGGCGTCGAGCACGAGCAGGAAGGACGTGGCCGCCTCGGCATCGAGCACGACCGACAGCAACACCCCGTCGTCCTCGTGCTCGGCATCGGGACGGGCCACGAACACCGGCTCGCCCGGATAGCAGTCCGGCTGTGACCAGGAGAGCGTGGCGCCGTCGGTGTGTCGATCTTGAGGATCTGCTCGATCCACCCCTCCGAGCCGTTGCTGTTTCCCCAGACGTAGCGGTAGGGGCGCTCGTTGCAGCGCGTGTAGTTGATGCGCGGCAGCTCGATGGCCTGCTCGGCCAGCTGTTCGCGGCGCACCGAGCGGTCGGCGAGGCCGAGACGAAAGCGGGTCAGCGTGGCCGGTGTCACCGGCTTTCCGGCACGCAGGCGATCGAGGTAGAGATCCTCGATGATGCAGGCGTCGGGGTAGGCGCAGAGGTCGACGACGACCTCGCCACCGTCCTCGTAGGCGTTGACGTGGTGGAAGGCGAAGCAGGCATCGGTCTGGAAGCCCGTCCTCGCCTCGCCGCTGAGCCGATCCACGAGCGTGAAGCGCGTGCCGCGCTCTGGCTTCCAGCGGTAGTTCTCGATGTAGGGGCGCCCGGACAGCGCCAGCGCGAGCGGGTTGACGACGTAGGGGAACTCGGCGAGCACCAGCCAGCGCTCGGTGAGCCCGAAGGAGTGCATGTAGGCGGGCTCTGACACCGGCAGTGAGGCGATCGCGCGGGGTTTTCTCCCGTGCGGGTCGTTCTCCAGTTGATCGATCGCGTAGAAGCGGTAGCTGCTGCGTGCCCCCAGCTTGGCCGCGTAGTTGAGCATCCCTCCGCTTGCGCGATCGGAGTGGGGATGCGCGGTGGAGAGCTGTCCGGGAATCGCATACGGACGCACTCCCGCCGCCTTCAGCGTATGCGGGTCGAACTGCACCGGCAGCGGGGTCTCGGTCATCGCGACGAACCGTTCGCCCAGCCTCATCACGTTGATGTTCGCATTGTCCGGTAGCACGCCTCCCGAGGTGAACAGCGTCTGCACGCGCTTGAACAGCGAGCGGCACGGGTCGGTCGCGAACTCCCCATACATCATCTGGCCCTTCTTGCGTGCGGCCTTGTAGGAACGGCTCTCCAGGTAGCGGTTGCCGTAGGAGACCCGCCCGTCGGCGATCGTGAATCGGTGCAGCATCGCCAGGCCGTCGAACCAGTGGCGCATGCGCTGCTCGCCGATCTCGAATTTCGCCGGGCCTGTACGTAGTAGCGAGCCTCCCAGCCAGGGCGGCACTTCGCCGCTCAGTGGCAGATCGTCCACCACCACCTCGTGCTCGAGGGTCGAGAAGCCGAGACTCGGTTCGGTCAGGGAAGCCATGGGGGCGGATGCGGGGGTGGAGGCAGTGGCAGGTGCGGCGGTGGACATCATTCCTCCTGTATCGTATGGACCGAACGATACACACCGTACGGCAATCTGCCCGAGCTGTCAAGCGGGGATCAGCGTGCGCGAGGAGATAGAGTCGCGGCAATGTCTACTCAGGAGAGCACCCACGAGGCCACTGAGACCTTCCACGGCGGGCGGCTGGTCGCGCGGCGATTGAAGGCGCATGGGGTCAGCAAGCTGTTCACGCTCTCCGGCGGGCACCTGTTCTCGATCTACGACGGCGCTCTCAAAGAGGGGATCGAGATCGTCGACGTCAGGCACGAGTCCACGGCCGCGTTCGCCGCCGAGGGCTGGGCGAAGGTCACGCGCGAGGTCGGCGTGTGCGCGCTGACCGCGGGGCCGGGCGTGACCAACGGGATCAGCGCGATGGCGAGCGCGCAGTCAAACCACTCGCCGATGGTCGTGCTCGGCGGGCGCGCGCCCGCGGGACGCTGGGGGATGGGGTCGCTGCAGGAGATCGATCACGTGCCGTTCGTGCGGCCGCTGACGAAGCTGGCGGCGACGCCCGAGAGCGCCGCCGAGATTCCGGGGTTGGTCGACGAGGCGTTGACGACTGCGCTCGCGCCATATGGAGGGCCGGCGTTCGTCGACTTCCCGATGGACTACGTGTTCACGGAGGCGCCCGAGCCGGACGACGTGCTCGACGGATCGCCGGCGCGCGGGAGTAAAGGCGCGGACGGCGCGCAGATCGAACGGGCGGCCAAGCTGTTGCAGGGCGCCGAGCGCCCGGTGATCATGGCGGGTACGGACCTGTACTGGGGACACGGCGAGCAGGCGTTGCTGGAGCTGATCGAGACCCTGCGTATCCCGGTCTTTCTGAACGGATTGGCGCGGGGGTGCGTGCCGGCTGACCACGAGCTGTTCTACTCGCGCGCGCGAGGACAGGCGCTGAAGGGCGCGGACGTGGCGCTGGTGATCGGCGTGCCGATGGACTTCCGGCTGGGCTTCGGGGGGTCGTTCGGCGATGAGACCGAGATCGTCGTGATCGACGTGGCTGAGCCGGTGCGCCCACATCCACGAGCGGTGGCGGCGGAGTGCTACGGGGAGCTGTCGAGCACGCTGAGCGATCTGCGCGCGGCGGCTGGGGCGAAGGCGCTGGCCAGCGAGGGTTGGATCACGGAGTTGCGGGCGGGGGAGACCGAGCGGCGCGAGGCTGAGCGGGTGGAGCTCGATGACGACAGGGCGCCGCTGCATCCGATGCGGCTGTACAGAGAGCTCGGCGAAGTCATCGATCGCGACGCGATCGTGATCGGCGATGGCGGCGACTTCGTGTCGTATGCGGGCAAGATGATCGACTCCTACCAGCCGGGCTGCTGGCTGGATCCCGGACCGTTCGGTTGTCTGGGCACGGGCTGCGGGTATGCGCTGGCAGCCAAGCTCGCCCATCCCGACCGTCAGGTCGTGCTGCTGCTCGGAGACGGGGCGTTCGGGTTCAGCGGGATGGAGTTCGACACGCTCGCGCGCCACGGCGTGAATGTGGTCGGTGTGATGGGGAACAACGGGATCTGGGCGCTCGAGAAGCACCCGATGGAGTTCTTGTACGGGTACTCGGTCGCGGCGGAGCTACGACCGGGGACGAGGTATGACCAGGTCGTGGAGGCGCTCGGCGGATACGGCGAGCTGGTCGAGCGTCCAGGGGATCTCAGGGGAGCGCTCGAGCGCGCGTTCAGCGCGGGGAAGCCGGCGCTGGTGAACGTGCTGACGGACCCGGCGGTCGTCTACCCGCGCAAGTCCAACCTCGCCTGACGTCTGTGACCCGCGTAACGGCCTGCCCACCCCCATGGCACGCAACCAATCCGGTCTCTAGCCGATACCCCGCGAGGCGCAAAGCCCCGCCGAACAGGATGTCGTGCTCGGAGACCTCGGCGCAGTCGAGCTCGAACGCAAGCAGAGCCTCGGAGAGCAGGATCGTGCCGGCGACGATCGTGGGGGCGCGATCGGGGTGCAGGCCGACGACCGTGCGGCGCTCCGATTCGTCCATGTCGGCAAGGCGTGCGAGCAGCAGCTCGACGGTCGCGAGCGCTAGGGGGTAGCCGTGGACGCGGGAAGGGTCGTACGGATCGAGCTCCTGGGCGATCGAGGCGGATGCGGTGGCGGTGCCGGCGACGGCGATGGCGCGGGTGACGGGGGCGCGCTGGTCGGGAGGGAGACCGGCCAGGAAGGTGGTGCGCGTGTCGCGGGCGAGGGCCTGAAGCTCAGTGGGTGAGGGGGGGTCGGTGTGGATGTGGCGCTCTGACATGCGCACGACGCCGGCGGGGAGGGAGACGTGGAAGTCGGCGGTGGAGTCGTGGCCGATGATGAACTCGGTGGAGCCGCCGCCGATGTCGATCACGACGGTCGGCTCGGAGGAAGGGGGACGGTCGTGCATGGCGCCGAGGAAGGTGAGCTGGGCCTCTTCATCGCCGGAGAGGGTGCGCGCGTCGAGGGCGAAGTCGCGGCGCACGCGGGCGGTGAAGGCGGGCCCGTTGGAAGCGTCACGGACCGCGGAGGTGAGCACGGCGAGGTTGGAGGTGCAGTCGTGCGAGGCGATCTCCCGGGAGTAGTCCTCGAGTGTGCGGAACACGCGCGCGCAGGCCTCAGCCGAAAGCGCCCCGGACGCGTCGACCCCCTCCCCGAGCCGCGTGACGGTGGAGCGTCGCACGAGCTGGACCACCTCGGCCGAGGGGGAGACGTCGGCAATCAAGAGGCGGGTCGAGTTGGTGCCGATGTCGATGACGGCGACGGTCATGCGCGGGGATGCTAGATGGGAACGTCGGGGGATGGGGATCGGGTGGGTCTTTTGTGGGAGACCAGGACGCCAGTTAACCGTCCCGCGGTGGGTGTGGCCGGTCTCAGAGGTGGGCTGGTCGAGTCACAGGATGAGGGACGGACCTGGAAGTCCGCTGAGAACGGTGGCCGCCGTTGCAAGCACGGTCCTGTGGGGGGCGCGGTTTTTTGCTAGAACATAAGGAGCGACGCGGGGTGGAGCAGTCTGGTAGCTCGTCGGGCTCATAACCCGAAGGTCGCAGGTTCGAATCCCG
>CAWJFR010000004.1:0-87777 GCA_963842205.1 uncultured Solirubrobacterales bacterium | reverse complement strand
GTCATTTACGTGGGAAGCGCCGGCTAAAACTCGTTACGAGCGATATCTGCACCGCAAGCGGGCCGAGACTGACTCGCTGCCGTTGCCAGGAGTTGTTAAGGATTGACGAGGGGACAGGCGTCGCTTGGGCTTTTTTGTTCTGTGGGCTCACAGCTAGCTGACTTTAGACTCTTGAATGACCAGAATCTCACGTCCGTACCATCAGCAGATCTGGAAGCGATTCTGGCCGGTTTGGGACGTCGGCGCCATTCCTGGCTACGGACGCACTCCTGCCGGTCAACGCGCGGATCGCGCGCAGCTGTTCCGATGCCTTGGGGCGCTAAAGGCAGCCGCGGGCCCGCTGTCGACCGACGAGATCGAGGCGCGCACCAGTCAATCCGGCGCAGCCATCCGTCACAACAACGCCCAATAAGATTCTTAAGCAGTACCCCGCACTCGCCCGGCGGTTTGACCAAGGGGAGATACGAGGCTTCGTTACGAGATCACTCCGTCTGGGTTGGCATACGTCGCCTACGTCGAGCAGTACCTTGCGCCGACCGATGGCACCGATGGGCGGGTGGCGACTTAGCGCTTCCCACTCTGCTTCCCGACGGTTGGATATCGACACGAGTATGGTTCACCCATGCCCGACTTTCCACTATTGCTCGATGCGCCTGACCGTCAGTGGGCCGAGTACGTGCGAACTCTTATCCAGAAGGCTCTAGGGCAGCGAGGCTCAGTCACTGTGGGTGTTCCGGGCCAGAGCAGGCTCCCGGATGCCTGCCGGGGCTCCCGGCTACGTCATCACCGGGCGTCGTTGTCTGCGACGAACCGGAAGACGAGATGCTTGCGGCCATCAGATCTGCACTGGTCGACTATGACGTCGAAGAGCAGCCAGCGCCCATGGCGACCACGCAGCTCGTTGTGCGCCCACGTGAGCCCTGAACACTGGCGGTACGCCCGCCAGGACACGGTTACCCCTAGCGATTATGACTGAGGACAGCGACGAACCTACCGACGCTGACAGTCGTCGTCTCCGTGACCTGATCGAGAACTCAAGTGATCTGATTGGGGCCGTAGCCGGTGTGTCCATCGGCGTCGTAGGCGGCCCTGCTGGCTCGATCGTTGGCGCAGCCGCCGGTGTTGCCATCACCAAGACCATACGCCGGGTGGGAGTCGAGGTGTACGACCGGTTGCTGGTGGCTCGTCAGCAGGAACGCGTCGGCACGGTTCTCGCCGTGGCCCTGGATGACGCACAAACCCGTGCGAAAGATGGCGAGAAGGTTCGAGATGACGGGTTCTTTGACTCCGGCGAGGGATGGCGTTCCGATGCCCGAGGAGATACTTGAGGGCGTACTCCTTCAAGCTGCCAATGCCTACGAAGAGCGCAAGCTAAGGAGACGGGAGTCCTAAGGCATTTGGGAGCGATTCTTCCGAGCCTTGCGGTCCGTCCAGATGTATCGCCGGCCGACGGTCACTGGCTAGGCCGGCTTGCCGATCGTCTGACCTGGCGGCAGCTTGTTGTGCTCTCGATTTTCTCCGATCCGCCCGAGGAGAAGTTCGCGCGCCGCGATCTCGATCAGACCGAGTCGGGGGTCACAAGTCTCCAGACAGGGCTGGGCGAGGAAGTGCAGGAGCTCGGTACCCTCGGACTCCTGGGAGAAGCGACTGATGACGGTGAGGTAGTCCGCGCCGGCACGATCATCCGCGGCGCCTCCGGTCTTCTACATGTGCCGATGGCTCTGTGGCGTCTGGCCGACCCGGCAAGCTGCTGGTCGAAGTAGCCCGCCTCGACGACATTTCTGTTACCGAGCGTGCTGCGGTTCTCGACGATCTCATTGCATGAGGTTGTGCGGTAGTGGTCGAAGACGATCAGCTTGTCCGCCGGGCGCGCCATCGTGTTGGGATGAACGAGGACGGATTCAGACGCGGTCAGCACGTGACGGTCGAGATCGATGGCAATCAGGTTGATGGCATCTTCGTTCGGCAAGCCGAGCGGCGGAGGGATCGATGCTGATGCCGGTCCCTGGGGGCGACATCTCGACCGTAGGCTGGGTGGAGCGATCGGATACGAGCGAGATTGAGGGATTTCTGTATCGCGACATCACGCCGAAGCCTGAAGCCGACATCCGCATCGCCATCGGGAAGGCTTACGAGGCGATGCAGGACGAGCGCCGTTTAGCCACGGAAGCATTTACGGAGGATCTGCGTGCGACGGGCCTCAGCGTGGATCTCGAGATCACGGAGCGCCAGCCGGGCCGCGTCGGTCTCGGCCCGATTGAGTGGACGGCCATCTTCGTCGGCCCGACCGTCGCAACCAGCCTCGTGACGAATCTGACCAACGATCTCTACGCGAAGGCCAAGCAGATGCTCCTCAGCCCGGAAAACCAAAGGTGGAAGGCCAAACAAAGGGTTCGTGATTTTCGGACCAGACGGCAAGCCACTACGCCGCTGGGACTCGCAGAACGGCGACCATCACGACGACGAGAGCTAGGTGACGAGCGCGTACTCGCGGGTCTGCTCAGCGTCGCGCCGTGGGGTCGAGCTGGCGCTCGTCATCAGTAAGCCGCGCCCTAGGTGTTATGTATACGTACACCGTACGGACGCCCGCGCGACCGTTGTCAAGCAATCCAGCATTCCGCTGCCAAATCCCAGCGCTCTTCGAGCCGATAGATCCCAGCGTTCTTCGATGCGGAGCAGGTCGCGGGTAGGTGTATCGAATCCCGCCCCCGCTATGGAAGATTTCCCCGGCGGCGGCTCTGAGCCCTGCTCATGCATATAGAGCCTCGATCTCCGCGGCGTACTTTTCGGCGATCGGCTTGCGTCTGAGCTTCATCGTCGGTGTCAGCTCGTCGCCGCCCGGCTCCCAGTCGTGGGGCAGGATCTCATGTCGCTTGATCTGCTCGACGCGGCTGAGCTGCGCGTTGGCGCGCTCGATGCCGGCAAGAATCTCTTGCTGGACGGCAGCCTCACCGGCGAGCGCCGCTGGTGAGGCATCGGAGAGACCGTGCGCCACGGCGAAGGCTGCGCAAGCGCCAGGTTCAAGGACGATCAGCGCGGTGTTGTAGGGACGGCGGTCGCCGATCGCTACCGCGATCCCGATCAGCGGGCAAGCTGCCTTGAGCTTGTTCTCGATGTTCGCCGGTGACATGTTCTTGCCGGCGGCGTTGATGATCAGCTCCTTCTTGCGGTCGACGATCTTCACGTACCCATCGGCGTCGATCTCGCCGATGTCGCCCGTGTGCAGCCAGCCCTCGGCGTCGATCGTCTCGGCCGTCTTCTCGGCGTCCTTGCGATAGCCGCGCATGATCGTCGGGCCGCGCACCAGCAGCTCGCCGTCGTCTGCCAGAACGACCTCGACGCCGGGGAGCGCTCGGCCGACCGTGCCGATCCGGATCGCGTCCGTGGGATTGATCGTGGTGATCGCCGTGGTCTCGGTCATCCCCCAGCCCTCGCAGATCGGAAGGCCCAGCGCGGCGAAGAACTCGAGCACCTCGGGAGCGATCGGGGCGGCCCCTGAGATCAGCGTGTCGGCCTCGTCGAGGCCGAGCTTGGCGCGGATCGTGGCGCGCTGGGACTCGGGCAGTGTCCCCGGATCGGTGATCCCCTGCGCTTCCAGCGCCGCCCTGAGCTTCTCCCAGATTCGTGGCACCGCGCCCCACGTCGTCGGACGGGTGTCTGGAAGCGCCGCGACGGCCTGCATGACATCGCTCACACAGGTAACCGACGCGCCCGACACAATGCTGAAGTAGTGGCTCAGGCGATCGGCGAGATGCGCCATCGGCAGGTAGGACATCCTCCGTCCGGCGGGTTTGACCGAGAACACCCGATCGACAAGCCGCAACTGCCACATGAGGTTCTCGTGCGTCAGCTCGACCGCCTTGGGCGGCCCTGTCGTACCCGAGGTGTAGATCAGCGTCGCCACATCCTCGCCCGTCACCGCCCGCCAGGCTCGCTCGAAGTCAAAGCCCTCGTGTCCACCAGCCTCCAGATCTGTAAATGGCCGGGTCCCCTGCGGGGCGCCGTCGAGGACGAACACCTCCTCGAGCGCCGGCAACCGCTCGCGCACGGCGAGCACCCGATCAGCGAACTGCGCCTCGGTGACGACCACCCTGCACTCGGCGTGCGCGAACATGTACTCGATCTGCTCGGGCGCCGAGGTGTTATAGATCGAGAACGGGACCGCACCGATGTGCAGCGCCGCGCTGTCCACGATCAGCGCCTCGGGACGGTTTGTGAGCATCATCGCCACCGTGTCGCCGCGACCGATGCCGCGGGCGGCCAGCCCCCCGGCCAGCCCGCGCACGCGCTGCGCATACTCCTCCCAGCTGATCTCGCATGCTCCACCGGGGGTCCGCAAAGCGACCTCCACGGCGTGGTACTCGGCGGTCTGCTGAAACGCCTCGCACAACGTCGAAGCGTCCAGCGCCAAACCCTCGCGAGCCTCCAACACCGTGACTGTTGTGTGTGGCGCCCCGTTCATCGAGCTCAGCTGGGGTCGCTCATCGGTGTGGTGCTCATCGTCTGCTCTCAGTCTTGGCGCCAGTGCAGGCAAGGGTGATCATATGCGGAGATCAGGATCGACGCTAGGCGTGAAGTGGGTGTGGTCCGCGACGGAGCGGGCGTCGCTAAACGTGATGCAGGCGAGCTCAGCGCCGTCGCCGGTCTGCATGTGCAATACTTAAGGCAATGCTTAAGCAATGCGAGCCCGCTGACCGGGAGGTCGATCTTCTCTTTCAAGCCCTCTCCGATCCCACGCGGCGGCTGATGGTCGATCGGCTGAGCCGCGGGCCGGCTTCGGTCAGCGAGCTCGCCCGGCCGCTGACCATGTCGCTGCCGGCGGTCGTCCAGCATCTCCACGTACTCGAGGGCAGCGGCCTGGTGCGATCGGAGAAGGTTGGGCGGGTTCGCACCTGCAACATCCAGCCCGCCGCGATGCAGACGGCCGAGCAGTGGATATCCGAGCGGCGCACCTTCTGGGAGCAAAGCCTCGACCGCCTCGGCGAATACCTGGCCGAGAACCCCGACCAACCAGAGCAAAGGAGCAAACAGTGAGCGAGCGATCCACGACACACTCGACGTTCGTGATTGAGCGGACCTACGACGCCCCGCCTGCGCGGGTGTGGCGGGCCTGGGCGGATCCCGAGCAGAAGCTCAAGTGGTTCGGCCCACGGGTGCTTGAAAAGCCCGAGCACGAGTTCGAGTTCCGCGTGGGCGGGATCGAGCGCATGACTGTGCAGGTGCCCGACGGCGCGCTCTACATCTTCGCCGCCCGCTACCAGGACATAGTCGAGGGCGAGCGGTTCGTCCACACCTATGAGATGTACCGTGACGCACGAGCGCATCTCGGTGTCGGTGGCCACCGTCGAGTTCCAGGCGGCGGGCGCTGGGACGAAGCTGACGATGACCGAGCAGGGCGTCTTCCTCGATGGACTGGACACGCCGGCCGAGCGCGAGCACGGCACCGGAGAGCTGCTGGACACGCTCGCCACTTACCTCCAGGGCGCGGGAGACGGAGCATGAGCGCAAGCCGCCCAGCGAGCGGCGCAGGTGCGATAGCGAGCCCCGCGACGAGCGTTGGATCGCCCTCTACGTGTTGTGCGTGGGGATGTTGATGATCGTGCTCGACGTGACGATCGTCAACGTGGCGCTGCCCTCGATCCAGGATGACCTGCACTTCTCCACTTCGAGCCTCGCCTGGGTCGTCAACGCCTACCTGATCGCCTTCGGCGGGCTGTTGTTGCTCGCCGGGCGCTTCGGCGATCTGATCGGGCGCCGGAGCATCTTCCTCGCCGGCGTCGGCCTGTTCACGGTCGCCTCGCTGCTGTGCGGCCTCGCGCAGAGTCAGTCGCTGCTGATCGCCGCCCGCTTCGTGCAGGGCATCGGCGGCGCCATGACCTCCGCGGTGATCCTCGGGATGATCGTCACGATGTTCCCCGAGCCGCGCGAGCAGGCCAAGGCGATCGGCGTGTACGCGTTCGTCGCCTCCGCCGGGGGCTCGGTCGGCCTGCTCGCCGGCGGGGTGATCACGCAGTCGATCGACTGGCACTGGATCTTCTTCGTGAACATCCCGATCGGGATTCTCACCGCCGTGTTCGCCACGCGCTTGCTCGAGAACGACGCCGGCATCGGCTTCGGCGAGGGCGCTGACGTGCCCGGCGCGGTCCTGATCACGAGCGCGCTGATGCTCGGCGTCTACACGATCGTCAAGCCCGCCGCCGACTATGGCTGGGGGGCTGGCCGCACGCTCGCGCTCGGCGGCGTCTCGCTCGCGCTGCTCGCTGCCTTCCTCGCGCGCGAGGCCACCGCGCGCAACCCGCTGGTGCCGTTGCGGATCTTCCGCTCGCGCAACCTCTCTTGCGCCAACGTCATCCAGGTGCTGTCGGTCGCCGGGATGTTCGGCATGTTCTTCCTCGGCGCGCTGTACCTGCGGCGGGTGCTCGGCTACGACGCGCTGCAGATCGGGCTCGCGTTCCTGCCCGTATCGCTCACCATGGGTGTGATCTCGGTTCGCTACTCCGAGCGGCTGGTTACCCGCTTCGGCGCGCGCAACATGCTCGTGCCCGGCCTCGTGCTGATCATGCTCGCGCTCGTCCTGTTCGCGCAGGCGCCGATTCACGGCGGCTATCTGGTCCATGTGATGCCCTCGATGCTGCTGCTCGGGATCGGCGCCGGCGTCTGCTTTCCCGCGCTGATGAACGTCGCCATGACCGGCGCGAGCCCGCAGGATGCCGGTCTCGCCTCCGGCCTGGTCAACACGACCGCCCAGGTTGGCGGGGCGCTCGGGCTGGCTGTGCTCGCCACGCTCTCGACATCGCGCAGTCAGCACCTGATCACGCAAGGTCGCTCCACCGCCGCGGCGCTCACCAGCGGATATCACCTCGCCTTCTGGATCGCCGCGGCGCTGACCGCCACGGCGATCGCCGTCGTGCCCACCCTGCTACGCGATACCCGGCAGGTGCTGGAGAGCCACGCTGGCGAGACTCTATCCGGAGACCTCGAGGAACATGCGCAGCTTGGTTGAGGCGCTCATTCGTTGCGTACGGGGTTGACGAGCTTGGCGAGCCCGTCGATCTCGACCTCGACGATGTCGCCGTCGCGCAGGAAGCGTCCTTGCGCGGCGCCGACGCCTGCCGGAGTGCCGGTCGCGATGATGTCGCCGGGTAGCAGTGTCATCGTGCGCGAGAGCCATGCGACGAGTTCGGCGGGGCCGAAGATCAGATTTGCGGTTGTGCCCTCCTGCAAGATCTCTCCGTTGATCCGGGTGCGCAACCCGAGCGCGGCCAGGTTGTCGATCTCATCGAGAGTCACGAGCGCGGGCCCGCATGGGGCGAAGGTGTCGATTGCCTTGCCACTCGTCCACAGTGGGTTCTGGAGCTGCAGATCACGAGCGCTCACGTCGTTGAAGGGCATCGCCCCGGCGACGTATCTCAACGCATCCTCTGCGCTGACGTTCTTGGCGGTGCGTCCGATCACGAGGGCGAGCTCGGCCTCGTAGTCGACGTACTCTGCGTGCGCGGCAGGCAGCATAATCTCCTGGCCGCTGCCGGTGAGCGAGTTCGCGAACTTTGCGAACCACATCGGGGCGGTCGGGATCTCCTGGCCTGTCTCTTCGGCGTGGTCGCGGTAGTTGAGGCCGATGCAGATGATCTTCTGCGGGTCGGTGACCGGGGCGTGCAGGGTCGCGTCGGCGAGCGCGGTTCGCTCGTCGTGATTGGCAGCGCGCTTGCCCAGCTCGGCCAGGGCGTCCGCGTCCAGCGTGTTCAGCAACCCGCGAACGGAGTCGGCCGGCGCAGTCCAGCGCTGCGAGCGGGACGAGCTCGTCGCCGATGAGCACTCCGGCGCGTGGACCGTGCCCGTCGTCGTATGTGGCGAGGCGCATCGTTCAGCGCTCCGCCAGATCGCAAAAGACGAAGCCGTCACGCTCGACGATCTCGCCCGTCTCGCATGCGATCGGCTCGGCAAAGATCGGTCCGGCATGGACGAAGGTGTGGAACTCGCCGTTCTCGCCGCAGGGGTCGACGCCGGCGGGCAGGTCGGCCAGCAGCTGCTCGTCATACGCACGCCCCGCGAAGGAGGCGTCGAGCGCTCGCGGGTCCAGACAGACGATCCTCGCCTGGAAGCCGGCGGCGATGAACTCTCGTGCCAGGGCGCCGGTGTCGCGTCCCCACAGCGGGAAGAGACCGCGCCTGCCGTTTGCGGTGAGTCGCTGCTCGCGGTAGGCGCGGACATCTTCGAGAAACAGATCGCCGAAAGCGACCGCCTCGACACTGGACAGGGGTGGCGAGGCGAACGCTTGGGTCATGCGTGCTTCATAGACATCGTTGACGCAAGCTGGCGGAATGCGAACCTCGACGAGGGGGATGCCGACCGCGTCGGATTGCCTGGCGAGGAGCTCGCGGCGAACACCGTGCATGCTGATGCGGTCGTAGCCATCGGTGACGGTGGTGATCAAGGCCTCCGGTTCCACCCCTTCGCGGCGCAGCGTCCAGAGCGTCAGGGCCGAGTCCTTGCCGCCGCTCCAAGAGAGCGCGGAGTGGGTGCCTGTCGCGGGGGTCAATGGATCCGATCGCTCCACAAAAGCTATCTTCCCACTCGACTGCCGGGGAAGTCGAGGAACTGGACCGTGTCGGCGACGACGCTCACCGCTTGGCGGATCTGCTGGTCGGAGGTTTCCCACCGTCGCCACTCCAGCCCGCCGGCGATCGCGACGCGACTGGCCTTGCGCGTGTAGCTGCTGACCTTCTTGGCTTGGGCGCCGTAGACGCTTACGTCGAAGTAATTGGGCTTCTTTAGAAGTCGCCATCGGCGTCGCGGCGGGTGGCGTTGCAGGCGATCCGGATGTCGCACACGCTCGTGCCGGAGGGCAGCGAGCGCAGCTCGGGATCCTTTGCGAGATATCCGCTCAGAACGACGCGGTTGATGGTGAGGCTGGGCATCCATGGTCTCCGTTCATCGATGGGCTGACCCCCTGCCGAGAACGTTACGCGGCGCTTGAGATGGTTTGTTGAGATGGTTTGTTGCTAGGCCCCTCTCGGGGACCCGAGAGGCTGGAGCTCGAAGCTCTCGAGCGCGTCGTAGCTCGCACCCGCGGGCGATAGGCGCGAGCGATACAGGACGAGCGCCGCGGGCGTGAACGACAGCGCCGGCGTGGCTTCCAGGTGCCGCTCGCGAGGCGCGAAGCCACCAGGCAGGCGCGCCAGCGTGAGGTGGGGCGTGAAGCGGCGGTGCGTGCGGGGCTCCCCCTCGCTCGCTTGGGCGAGCGCGCCAACCACTGCCTCGTGCAGCGCGCTCAGCCCTCCCCCGTCATCCTTGATCTCGACCGCGAGCGCTCGTGGTCGGCGCGGTGGCAGCCACAGCGGCGCACCGATCGACAGCTCGCCCACGGGCACTGCGCATTCCTCCAAGGCCGCGCCGATCGACTCGACTTCCGCCACCGGGCGCTCGCCGAGAAAGCACACCGTCACATGCAGCGCATCGGGCCCCAGCAGGCGCAGCGGGCTCGATCGAATCCAAGCCCGCCATGCGCTGCGCGCCCAGGCGATCAGCTCCTCGCGCACTGACGCCGGAGGGTCAACCGCTACGAACAGCCGTGCAGTGTCCACTTCTCAGTGCTTACCCGCCCTCGACGAAGTCCTGTGCGGTTCTACGCGGCAGCTTGATGTCCTCGCTGGTGAAGTCAACGACAGGCGTCCCAGCTGCTGTTTGTGTGACCTTCATGGATCGCGCATGATATCGGCGCTGAGCAACGCCAGCTTGTGCGCGCGGGAGAGCGTCTTGATCCTTGCCTCCTCACGACGCGCGGTGCTGCGATCTGTCATCGGCAACGCCAGAGCCAGCTCCACCGGCAGCCGGCTGGCCGTATAGCGGCTGGCTTTGCCGGCATGGTGGCGTGCGAGGCGCCGATCGAGGTCGCTGGTCCATCCGGTGTAGAGCGAGCCGTCGCGACAGCGCAGCAGATAAACCCAGGCACCGGACACAAGAGACCTATTCAGCCTGGAGGAAGGCGATTCCTGCCGCCGGCTCGGTCAGCCCGGCGAATGGGTCGCCGTCCGCGAGCTGGCGAATGATCGGCTGAGGCGTATAGTTTCGTCTCGCTACAGCAATGAGTCGGGGATGCGTGGTTGTTGCGCGCGCGGAGAGGTAGTTTGGGTCTGGGATCGTTTAGCTAACAAGATGGCTCGGGGCCAGGCTTGTTGGTGCCCGGATCCGGTCATTTTTAGATGCTTGGGCGCCGCTAACCCCTCTCCGGTGGCGCCTGAGGGAGGGTCGGGTGCCTCCCACTGCCGCACCCGGCTCCTCGAGGGCGCTGCGGCCTGAGTTCTGCGGTCGCGGCGCCCTCACTTACGCTGCAGTTGCCATCGATCCATCGCGAAGAGCGCTCGCCTACTTCAGAACGATCGCCTTGCTGACGGGCGCGCCGGTCTTGGGCTTGATCTCGAGCGTCAGCACCAGGTGGCGGTGGTGCTTCTTCAGCAGCGTTTTGCCCCGCTTGCTCAGACGCAGCTTGACCTTGGCTTTCTTGTGGGCCAGGATGGAGTAGCGCCCGCTCGCGACGAGCACCGTGGCGGCTGCTGCCGCCGAGCCTTTGGCGGATGCCTGCGTGCCGGTGGCGGTCATCTGTGCGGTTCCCGTGCAGATTGTCTGGGATGGGCAGGTCATCGTGAGCGGCACGTCTGAGCCGGTCGCCTGCGCGTTCACCTGGGGGACGTCGGGCAGGGGGGATCGCGGTTCGGCTGTGTTCGACGCAAACACGTTGTCACCCGAATAGGTCCCCGTGATCGGGGGCTGTGAGCCGATCGGGATCGAGCCGGGCGGTACCGCCAGGTAGATGATCGAGCAGAAAGACGAGTTGCTGGCGAGTTCTGAGGCTTTGAGGTTGCACACGTTCGAGCCCCGGAACCCGCCCGATCCGCCGGGGTTCACGGCGAACGAGACAGATCCCGACGGCACCGCCAGCGGTTCGGTGAGGCTCGCGTTGATGACTTCGACTGTGCATTCGAAGTAGGCGGTGGGAGTGTCCGGCATTTCCTGATTGCAGAAAATGATCATGGTCGTCGGCTGCTTGCCCTTGGGCTTCTTTTTGGCCGCTTCTTCCTTTTCCTTGGCTTGCTTTTCCTGCGGCGTTTCCGTCGTCGTGGTCGGGCTGCCGGACGTCCGCGTGGCCGACCAGGTCCCCGACTGGCCGATGTTGCTCGACCACGTCCCGGACATTGATTCGCCGTTGGCGGAAAGCGTGCCGAGGAACGTTGCCGTGTAGCCCGGGTCGGTCGTGTAAGGACCCGTGACGATCGTCACCGATGTCCCGCTGATCGAGCCGCTGATCGGGGAGAACGGACCTGCGCTGGTGGACGCCGTGCCGGACAGGCTACCCCCGGATTCTGTGATCGCAAAACTCTGTTCCGCCGCTCCGCCCGCGCCGCAGCAGCTCCAGCTACCGGCAACGCTCGGCGTTGTCGTCGTCGCATCGGCAGTCGCGCCGTCCACAAGCGCCGCGGCGACCAAAAGGCAGCAGAGCAGCCGCGGCAGCCATGCCGCAAGTCGCGAAACCCCCGTCTGCGCACGCATGCTCCCCCGGTGCATAGGCAGGAGCCTACACCAAGCTCCAGCCTCGCCGTGGCATGCCGTCTCAAGCGCGGCCTAGCGTTGGAGTCGTGCAGTGAGAACCGACCTCGAGACGAGAAAGGCAGTCCGATGGCAGAAGATCTTTTGACAAGGATCCAGCGAGAGCTGGAGGAGCGGATGGGGCAGTTGTGGGGCGCGGTGGAGGAGCGCGATCGGTTGCAAGCCGATCTCATTGCGCTGGACGCCGAACCCGCGCCGGGCGTGTATCCCGAGCCGGACGCGGCGCTGGACGCCGAACCCGAGCTGCCCGCGGCGCTCGGCGCCGTTCCCCGGCGGCTGTGTGAGCCCGAGCCGCCCTTTGAGCTCGAGCTGCCGTTCGAGCCCGTGCCGCCCTTCGAGCCCGTACGGCCCACGGCCCTGGACGCAGATCCCGCGCGTCCGATTTATCCCGAGCCGGCCGCCGAGGTTGAGCCGGACGCGACAGTCATTTGCTTTCCGGCGAGGCGCGAGCTCGCGCCTACGCACGCGGTCTCGAACAAGATCGCCCGGCGGCTGGCCGCTCCCGCCCGGCCCGCGCGTGAGCATCTGGTCTCGGCGAAGGTCGCCCGGTTGATGTCGGCGCCGCGCAGGCCCGCGCTCGAACGCTCGGGTATCGTCCGGGTGGGCGAGCGCGGGGGTGTCCCGCGGAGGGCGGCGGTCGATGAGCTCGACACGCAGGCCGAGTTCTACTAACACTCGATCTAAACCCGCCGCGCGGCGACTCCTCGACCTGACGGCCGGGTGGTCCAGCAGGTCGAGGGGACGCACGATTCGTCGCTGAGCCCGGCCCGTCTAACCCGTGCGCCCGTCCCTCGCCTCGGCGAGCACCCGCTCGATGAAGGGTCCGAGCAGGGTGGTGACGGAGGCGGCGGTCATGCCGGTGGGGCCGGCGGGAAGGGCTGCGTAGCTGATCGCGAGGCGCACGAGGCACTCTGCGAGGAGTTGGGCGTCGGCCGGCGCTACGGAGGGCCAGCCGGAGAGGATGATCGCGGAGAGGTGCGCGGCGGCGCTAGCTACGACGGGCTCGCCTTGGGTGGTTATCAGCGGCAGCAGGTTGTGGGTGGCCTCGCCGGAGAGGAGGGTACGCAGGAGTGGATCCTCGGCGGCTGCGGTGAGGAACACGTCGAAGGCGGCTGATAGCGCTGTGGCGGGATCGTCGAGGTGTTCCCGCACGGCCTGCTCGACGGCGAGTAGGAAGCGGTCGACCTCGCGCAGCACGAATGCTTGGGTGAACGCCTCGCGCGAGCCGAACTCCTTGTAGAGCGTCTGGCGGCTGACGCCCGCGGCGGCGGCGATATCGGCCATCGTGATCTCCCCCCAGGGGCGGTGCTGGAGCTCGTCGCGGGCGGCGTCGAGCAGCGTGTTGCGCAACAGCTCGCGTGCGGCGAGCGCGTAGGGCGTGCGCTCGGGGCTGGCTGGCGCTGTCGTGCTGAGGGCCTGCCGATTCGGGTCCGTGCGCGGATCGGCGATCGCGAGGTGAGGCATCGTTCTAGTCCTCGGCCGGCTCGAAGTCGACCTTGTCACGCACGCCGCAGTCCGGGCAGACCCAGTCCTCGGGCACCTCACTCCAGGGTGTGCCCGCAGGGAAGCCCTCGTGCGGATGGCCGGCCTGCTCGTCGTAGAGGTAGCCGCAGGCCGGGCACTGCCAGCGGCTCATCACGCACCCGCGGCATGGTCTGCGCCAGTGCCGGCGGCAGCTGTGCCGGTGCCGTAGCGCGCGAGTATGCGCGCACGCGCACGCGGGCTGATGTTGACGCGGGCGAGGTCCCCCTGGTAGTGGGCGAGCACGCGGTGGTCCATGATTCGCCGCCACAGCGGCGGCAGGACCGCCGTGACGATCATGCCGGCATAGCCCGTGGGCAGCTGCGGCGCCTCGTCGAAGTGGCGCAGAGCCTGGTAGCGGCGGATCGGGTTGGCGTGGTGGTCGGAGTGGCGTTGGAGGTGATACAGAAGGACATTGGAGGCGACGCTGTTGGAGTTCCAGCTGTGCTCCGGGGCGGTGCGCTCATAGCGTCCATCGTCGCGGCGCTGGCGCAGCAGGCCGTAGTGCTCGAGGTAGTTGACGACCTCCAAAAGCGAGAAGCCGACCACTGCTTGGATCAAGAGGTAGGGCAGGACGACTGGGCCGAACGCGATTGCGAGGCCGCGCGAACAGCACGCCGGTCATCGCCCAGGCGCTGAGGGCGTCGTTGCGGATGCTCCACGGTCCCCGGTCCATGCGCGCCAGGCGCGTGCGCTCGAGCTCCCAGGCCGAGCGCAGGCTGCCGGACACGGTGCGCGGCCAGAACGCGTAGAAGCTCTCACCAAGGCGCGCGCTCGCGGGGTCCTCGGGCGTGGCGACGCGGACGTGATGGCCGCGGTTGTGCTCGATGAAGAAGTGCCCGTAGCCGGTCTGCGCGAGCGCGACGCGGGACAGCCAGCGCTCGGAGCTCGCGCGCTTGTGGCCGAGCTCGTGGGCCGTGTTGATCGCCACGCCGGAGACCATCGCGACGGTCAGGGAGAGGCCGATCGAGTCGATCGCCGTAAGACCGCCGTGAGACCACATCCAGCAGGCGAAGACGAGGCCGGCGTACTGGATCGGGATGTAGGCGTAGGTGCACCAGCGGTAGTAGCGGTCCTGCTCGAGCCACTTGATCACGCTGTCGGGCGGGTTGGAGGCGTCCAGCCCGACGATGGTGTCGAGCGCCGGGAAGATGGCGAAGATCAGGAACGGGCCGTAGAACCAGAAGACGCCGAGGCCGCTCAGCTTCGACGAGGCCCCAGGAGATGAACGGCAAGCAGCGGGACGAACAGCCCCAGGAGCCACGCATAGCGCTTGCGGTCGCGCCAGCGCGGGTGCGCAAGCACCGATTCCTCCTCTAGAGCTCCGCCGGCAGGACTGGATGGGCGGCGGTCTGGGTGGTTGGAATCGAGGCCATAGGCGCGCGTCTCCTCAGGTCAGCTATGGACGGTACGTAAACAGCCTATACAAAAATCTTCTCTCTGTCAATAACAAGAACGTGTAGATGTCTCTTGTCCAACATAAATTTAAGGAGCAACAAAATCGACAGCGCCACCACGGAGGCCCCGCTCAAGGCAAGGGCCTCGGTCGGCATGGCCTCATCTCACGACCCGCAGAGGTCGACTCAGGCAAGGGCCTCGGCCGGTGCCGGCTCGCTCGAATTGGATGTGGCGGCGGTCGCCGGTGCGCGGCGCGCCAGCGCCAGCGTCAATCCCGCGAGCAGGCTGGCCGCGAGCATGAAGCGCCAGGCGCCCGCGAAGTCCTGCGCCGTGTGTGCTGTGCCCACCACTGCCACCAGGGCTGCCGCGCCCAGCGCTGAGCCGAGCTGGCGGCCTGTCACCTGGACCGCGATGCCCGTCGCCAGCCGCTCCGGCGGGAGCGTCGCCGCGACCATCGCCGTCAGCGAGGGGATCACCAGACCGACCCCCATTCCCCCGATCAGCATGCCCGGCAGAAAGTCAGCCGCGAAGTGCGCTCCCGCCCCCAGGTTGACGATCCACCACACGCCTCCAAGTGCGAACAGCACCGTGCCCACCGCTCCGACCCGACTCGGGCCAAAGCGCCTGCCCAAACGTGCCCCCGGGATCGAGCTCGCCGCGGCCAATGCCGGCCCTGGGGCGATCATCAGGCCGGCCGTCAGCGTCGACTCATGCCAGATGCCGGTCAGGAACAGCACGCACGCCAGCAGCATCGCGGCGAACGCTCCGAAGAACAGCAGCGACCCCATCGTCGCCAGGCTGAATGCACGAACTGCCAGCAGCGCTGGCTCCACGATCGGCGCTGGGTGGGTGGCGATCCGCCGCGCGACCACGACCAGCAGTAGCACCGCCAGCACCAACAGGCCCACGATCTGCGCGCTGCCCCAGCCCCACTGTCCACCCTCCACGATCGCCGCCACCAGCGATGCCACCGCCGCCGTCAGTACCCCCGCGCCCAGGAAGTCTGGGGTGCTCGGCTCCGGATGGCGCACCTCGCGCAGCACCCGCCAGCCCGCCACCAGCGCGGCCAAGCCGACCGGGACGTTGACTAGGAATACCCAGCGCCAGCTCGCCTGCACCAGCAGGCCTCCCAGTGGCGGCCCCGCCGCCGCCGCGATCCCGCCGACCGCCGCCCACGCCCCGATGGCCACATGCCGGCGCTCCGGTGGAAACTCCGGCAGCAGTAGCCCCAGCGATGCCGGCATCAAAAGCGCCGCGCCCAGACCTTGAACCGCCCGCGCCCCGACTAGGAACTCCATCGACGGCGCAGCCGCGCAGGCCGCCGAGGCGCCCGTGAACAACCCCACCCCCACCAGGAACGAACGCTTGCGGCCGAACGCGTCCGACCAGCGCCCCGCCACGACCAGGAACGCCGCGAACACGATTGTGTACGCGTTCAGCACCCATGAGAGCGCACCCAGGCTCGTACCAGCGAAGTCGAGGCGAATCTGCGGGAACGCGATGTTGACGATGAACAGGTCCAGGCCCGCCATGAACACGCCCGCCACCACAACCATCAGCACCTGCCATCTGCGTTCCATCAGTCTCACGCTCCTGTCTCGAATTGCATTACCAGGCTGGGCTGCGACTGGATTCAGGCCGCTGACCAGAGTTGCCATGGTGCGAGCGAGCTGTCCTCGTCCCCAATAGGTTGCATCACGAGACTCAAGCTAACACAGAGAGTCCTATCACGCAACTAAGTGGTAAGATGACCCCGTGTTGGGGAGTGACTACAGCAGCCAGAACTGCTCGATAGCCCGTGCTCTGGAGCTGGTTGGCGAGCGCTGGACGATCCTGGTGCTGCGCGATGTGTTCCTGGGTTTGAGGCGCTTCGATCAGCTGCAGCGGAACCTGGGCGTCGCCCGCAACGTGCTTGCCGCAAGGCTGGAGCGGTTGGTCGGCGAGGGCATCCTCGAGAAGGTGCCCTATCAGGAGCGTCCGGCGCGGCATGAATACCGGTTGACGGAGAAGGGGCTGGACCTGTGGCCGGTGATCGTCGAGCTGCTGCGCTGGGGCGACCGCTACGCCGCGCCCGCGGCGGGGCCGCCGATCGTGATCCGGCACATGGGTTGCGGCGGCGAGCTCGGCGAGCGCCGGACATGCACGCGCTGCGGCGAGCCACTCGCGGTGCGCGACGTGCGCGCCGAGCTCGGGCCAGGCGCAGTGCCTGCGAAGATCGGGGCGTGAACCGCGACCCGCTCGTCGAGCTCCCGCCCGCGTTGATCCGGCCGAAGCCCGGCCCGAGCACCGGGGAGCGTGGGAGCGCGCGCTTCGTGCTGGGGATCGACGGCGGCGCGACGAAGACGCTCGCCGCCGTGCTCGATTTGGAGAGCGAGGCGGTGCATCTGGGGCAGGGGGGTCCGAGCAACGAGGATGCGGTCGGCGCGCGGAGTGCGGTCAATGCGCTGCTGGGGGCCGCGGATCAGGCGATCGAGCGGGCCGGTGTCGCCTCCGGGCGGCTGGACGCGGCGGTGCTTGCATTGTCGGGTACCGATACCGACGGGGTGGCGCGGCATTTGCGCTCGGCGCGGTCGGGTCAGGAGGACTGGATCGTGGTCAACGACGTGGTGGCTGCATGGGCCGCGGCGACGGGCGCGCGGGCAGGGGTCGGGGTGATCTCGGGCACCGGTAGCAACGTGCTCGGCGTCGGCACGGACGGACGCGCGTGGCGCGCGGGCGGCTGGGGGCATCTGCTGGGAGACGAGGGCAGCGGCTACTGGCTCGGGATCGAGTCGATCAAGGCGGCGCTGCGCGACCGTGATGGCTCCGGCCCGGAGACCGCGCTGAGTGGGGCGGCGGAGAGGTTCTTCGGGGTGCGGAGCGTCGAGGCGGTGACGGCGCGCGTGTACTCGACAAAGCCGCTGGGCAAGAGCGAGATCGCGGCGTTCGCCACGGAGACGGCGAAGTGCGCGGCGAGGGGGGACGCGGTCGCACGCGAGCTGTTTGAGCGCGGGGCGGAAGAGCTGGGCAGGCAGATCGCCGTGGTGATCCGCCAAACGGGCCTCGAGGGCTCCTTTCCCGTGGGGTTGATCGGGAGCGCTTTCAAGGCCGGCGCCGTGTTCGTCGAGCCCTTGGAGCTAGCCGTGCACGAACTTGCCCCGCAGGCGAAGGTGTCGGTCGTGGAGATGGCGGCTGTCGGCGGCAGTCTGCTGCTCGCGATGCGCGCGTGTGGGCGCGAGGAAGCGCTGACTAGCGAGGAGATCGCAAGGCTGATCGACGAAGCCCTCGCCGCCGAGTCCGGCGTGGCTGCCTGAAGCCCGCGCCGATGTCTGGCTATCCAATTTGCCGCTTCTTAAAGTTCAGTTGGAGCTTCTCGAGCAAACATACGGCTTATGTGGACATATGTCCCCTCTCTATATTCTTTTTGCCGCTTCTTAAATTAAGATTGGGGCTTCTAGAACAAACACACCGCTGGACATACGTCCCTCTTCTACTGCTCCTCCTCCTCACCGCCGCCACCGCCGCCGCCACCGCCCGCCCGCCTGCCCGCGAGCCGGGCCTCAATCGCACGCCGATCGCCGATTGCGTCCGCTCCGGCGCCCTCGATCCGGATCGCCGCCGCCGCGCCCGCGAAGGCAGCGGCGCGCGCGGGGGAGCGGCCCTCGTGCAGCGCGATGAAGAAGGCAGCCGCGAACACATCGCCCGCGCCGAGGTCATCGCGAGGGTGAGCGATCGCGGGAGTCTGCACTTGGGAGACTCGGCCGTCGGGCTCCTGGACGCTCGTGGCGCCTGGGCCGGCGGTGATTGCGAGCACGGCGCCGGTGGCCGCCGCCGCGGCGAGCAGCGGCGCGCAGGTGGCGCGCTCGTGCTCGCTGAGGACGACCGCGGAGAGTCCGTCCGGGAGTAGGCCGCGGAGCGATCTCGAGTCGGTGGGCAGCGACGCCGGGAGGATCTCGCCGTCCTCGTCCCACGCACGCGCGAGACCCTGGGGGGTAAGGCCGACGAAGTCGGCGTGGGGCGGGTTGGCATCGAAACACGCGCCCGAGGTCTCGCGGGCGACGGGGGCGAAGTGCAGGATCTGAGTGTCCACCGCGACCGTCGCGGCGATCGGCCCGGCCCAGGCGAGCACCCGCTGGGTGCGCGCGGCACCCGACCCGGACGTGTGCAGCGTCGTGGTGGCCGGCGCCGGGAGGATGCGCAGCTCGAGCTCTTCGCGATAGGGCGCCAGCAGCGTTTCGATCTCTGGGGGCGAGCCCTGGGTGACGATCAGCGTCCGCAGCCCGAGCCGGGCGGCCTGGAGCGCGCTGTAGAACGCGCCTCCGCCGGGACGGCGCGTCCCGGAGGCAGCTAGCACGTCGACCGTCACGTGGCCAACGGTGACGTAGTCGAAAGACCTCGCTGCAGGTGCTGCGTCAGGTGCCGGTCGCCCTGCAAGTTCCATTTCAATGCCTGCTCATGTGCGACCGCAAGGGCGCATCCTTGCAAACATTCCCCAGGTGCTCCGTCGCCTTGCTATCTGCGCGCCGGCGCTGGTGGCGGTCTCGCTCCTGAACCCCGCGCCCGCGTTGGCGGTCTCGCCCTATCCGGCGGGCGCCACTAGACCGCTGCGCGTGGCCAAGCCCTCCGAATTCGCCCACGCCGCCTCCGCCCCCACAGGCGGTTCCTCCGCGCCCACGAGCGGCTCGTCCAGGTCCACGACCGGCTCGTCCAAGCGCACCTCCAAGCAGCGCCCCAAGAGGAAACCAAAGCCGGTCCTGCACGGCAACCCCGCGCGTGCGCTGGTCGCGTTCGAAGCGATGCAACGGGCCTACTACATCCCGGGCTCGGGGCTCTACCAGGGGGAACCATTCTCGTTTTTGTGGCCGTTCTCACAGGCGCTGGCGGCGACCGTGACGATGGCGCACGTCGAAGGCATCGCCAAGATCCCCGGCCTGACGGCGATCCTCATGCGCGAACTGAGCGCGCGACTGGTCGGGTTGAAATCCTACCTGGACCTGAACAACTCGGGCGCCCCCGAAGGGACGTTCACGAGCACGCTCGCGGCATATGACGGTACGGTGGCGCCGCCGGGAGGTCCGGGCGGAGCGAAGTACTACGACGACAACGCGTGGATCGGGATCGAGCTCGCGCGGATGGACGAGCTGACCCACAACGCCGCCTTGCTCGGCGGCGCCGAGGGGATCATGGCGTTCGAGATGGCGGGCTGGGACACCGAGCCGGGGATCGCCTGCCCGGGCGGCATCCCATTCTCCAACTCGCCCGAAGACATCGAACGCAACACGGTCACCAACGCGCCCACGGCCGAGCTCGGGGTGCAGCTGTACAAACTGACCGGCGACGCCCAGTACCTGCAGTTCGCCGAGATGGCCTACGAATGGGTGCGCACCTGCCTGACGGAGCCGAACGGCCTGTACGCCGACCACATCGGCGTGCACGGGAAAATCGAACCGGAAGAGTGGAGCTACAACCAGGGCACGATGATCGGCGCCGGCGTGCTGCTCTACCAGGCCACCGGCAACGGCGCCTACCTCTACCAGGCGCGCCAGACCGCGAAGGCGGCGCTCGCCTACTACACCGCCGAACGGCTGGGCAAAGAAAACCCGTTCTTCGTGTCCGTCTACTTCCGCAACGTGCTGTACCTGGACTCCGTCACCCACGATCCCCCCGGGCCGGCGCTGGTGCAGGGCTATGTCAACTACGCATGGGAACATCTGCGGCTGAGCGACGACGTGTTCGTGCTCGGCTCGCCCGCCTCCGCCCAGCTGCTCGTGCAGGCCGCGATCGTGCAGGACTATGCGCTGCTGTCCTCGCCCCCGAGCACTTATTTCTGAGCGAACATAAAGTTTAGATAGGCCATTTTAGATAGCATGACTGGTGTGTGGGCATGCCCCTTCATCCGCGCGCGACGTCCGCCCCACGCGGGCAGAGTAGGCTTCCAGCGAATGACCGACGCGCCGAACCTGATCACCGCCGAGGGGCTGGAGAGCCTGAACGCGGAGCTCGAGAAGCTCGAGGGGGAGGGGCGCAGGGAGATCGCGGGGCGGATCAAAACGGCGCGCGAGTGGGGGGATCTGAAGGAGAACAGCGAGTATCACGACGCCAAGAACGAGCAGGCGCATCTGGAGACGAAGATCGCGCGGGTGCGCGAAAAGATCGCCACGGCGGTCGTCGTCAAGGAGACACCCGCCGCGGGTGGGGTGGTCGGCTTCGGCTCGACGGTGCAGGTGCGCGACGAGCACGGCGCCGAGCACACCTGGCGGATCGTCAGCTCCCATGACGCCGCTCCAGGGGAGGGGCGGCTGTCGGCCGATTCCCCGGTCGCGCTAGCCCTGCTCGGGCGCGGTCCCGGTGACAGCGCCTCCGTGGCGCTGCCGAAGGGCAAGCGCCTGTACACCGTCCTCAGCGTCGGCTGAGCGATCGGAGATCGGCCACCGGTGCCCTCGCGCTGGCGTACCGCGCTGTGGGAGGTGTACCCGCGCCGTTGGGAGGCGTCCCCGCGCCAGTGGGCGTGCGTGATCCCTCGGGCAACGAGCCAGACTGCGGGCGGGCTCCGCCAGGGTGGCGATGAACGCCTCCACCACCTTGGCGTCGAACTGCGTGCCGGCGCATGCCTCGAGCTCCCGGATCGCCTCGGCCGGGGCGATCGCGCGGCTGTAGGCACGATTGGTCCTCATCGCGTCGTAGGCGTCGCAGACGAAGATGATGCGCGCTCCCAGCGGGATCTCCTCGCCCTGCAGCCCGTCAGGGTAGCCGCCGCCGTCGAAGCGCTCGTGGCTCGAGCGCACGAGCCGCGCCACGGGGCGCAGGGCGCTCGCCGCCATCAGGATGCGCTCGCCGAGAATCGTGTGCCGGCGCATGAACCGCCACTCCTCCTCGTCGAGCGGGCCGGGCTTGTTGAGGATCGCGTCGGGGATCGCGATCTTGCCGACGTCGTGGAGCTCAGCGGCGCGGGCGAGCACGTCGAGCTCTTCCCCGTCCAGGCCCAGCTGCCGTCCAACGGCGAGCGCCAGCGCGCCCACCCCGCGCTGGTGTTCCTGGAGGTCGGGGTAGCGCTCGCGGAATGCCTGCAGCAGCACGTCGCGCAGCTGCAGCACCGCGCTGCCTTCGCGTGTCTGGTCCTTGCGCGCGTACAGCCGCTGGTCGGCCAGCTGCAGAACCGCGGCCGAGTCGCTGCCCTCGGCGGGGATGCTCACCTCGCCGTGCGCCGCGCCGATCGAGAAGCCCGGCCCGCGCTCGGAGAGCGCCGCCACGCTTGAGCCGATCAGCGCATCGTCTGTCACCGTGGCGCGGAACAGCACGCAGAACTCGTCGCCGCCCATGCGGTAGGCGGTTCCCTGCGCGGCGACGATCGCGCTCAGCTTGTCACTCAGCCGCGCCAGCAGAGCATCACCGGCGGGGTGGCCGTAGGTGTCGTTGTAGCGCTTGAACCCGTTCAGGTCGTACAGGACCAGCTGCCACGGCTCGCTTACCCTGCCCAGGCTGCAGGCGAGCTTGAGATCTTCCATCAGCTGCCGGCGGTTGCCGAGGCCCGTCAGCGGATCGGTCAGCGCCAGGCGCCGCGAGCCGACGAGCATCGCGAGGTTCTCGCGCACGGTGAACATCAGCCGCGCGCACACCGCGAGCACGGTCGCCGTGGCCAGGATCACAGCCACGGCGGTGAGCTGAATGGTGGGGACGTTGCCGAGGACGAGCACCCCCAGCGCCGCCAGCAGCGACAGCGCGGGCACCAGCACCAATCGCCAGTCCTCGACCCGCCGTCGTGTCGGCCGTGGCCAGGGGGTCCAGGCGGCGATCGCCAGCAGGATCGCCGCGGCAGGCCACAGGCTCTCGACCCAGGTGTCCGCTCGGTAGGAGTGCGTGGCCGTTTGGTAGAGGTAGGTCGAGTCGGCGATCGCGGTCAAGAGCATGCTCGCCGCGATCAGCAGCCACACGCGCCCCGGGCGCCACCCGGTGATGCCGAGTGCGCCGATCGTGAAGATCAAGAGCAGCAGGTCGGCGATCGGATAGGCCAGCGCGACTGCCACCGAGCCGACATCGCCGTGAGCGCTGTCGATGATCGGCGGCAGGATGACCGCCGCCGCGAGCGTGGCGGCGCCGAGGCCGCCGATCAGACCATCCAGCCAGATGCTGATGCGCAGCTCGCGCAGGTGCGCTCCGAGCAGTAGCATCAGCGCGGCGTAGACGCAGAGATAGAACGCGACGTAGAACGCGTCAGCGGGGAGACGCTGCCCGAGGCCGCACCGCGCCCTTCGACGAACAGCGTGAAATAAAGTTCGCCGACGCTCCAGCAGAGAACCCCCGCGGCCATCATCAGCCAGGCCGGGCGCTGCGCCTTGATCGTGATCGCGCGCGCGAGCACGGCAAGTCCAGCGCCGAACATCAGGACGCTGTAGACGCCGTTGTCGAACAGGTCGTTCAGGCGGCTCCCGCCGAGACCGACGGTCGTGTGCAGCACCAGCACTCCCAGTCCTCCGAGGAGGAAGGCGAGGAAGAGGTTCGATGGTGTCGTTCGAGCACGCATGGCCGGAGCTGGCCCCTTCTACATCGACCGTTTGCGCACGCTCCTGGAGTGCTCCGATCCTGGAGTGTCCTCTCCCTCCTTACACGCGCGAGGCGCGCGCGTGGGCGCGGCGGACACGCCGGGTGAACTTCTTGGGCTTGCGGCGGTACAGGCGCTCGCCCTCGCGCAGCGCGCGCTTGCGCAAGCGGGCGCGACGTCGCGCGATCTGCTTGAGCAGAGCGCGGCGCGCTCGCTTTCCGCGCTTGCCTTTGAAGGGCGCGCAGCCGGGCGGAGGAAGCAGCGCGGCGAGCAGCGCCAGGTCGTGCTCCTCGCCGAGAAGTTCCCCGAGTCCGTTCGCGCGGCGGGCGAGCTTGGCGACGCGCTTGCTCGGCAGGCCCTTGATATCGAGAGCTTCGAGGGCATAGCGCAGGTCCTTGACACGTTTACGCCACTCGTGAAGCGCCTGTGTGCCGCCCGCGCCGTGACCGCCGATCCCAGATCGGCCAGCACCCCGGTGGCGGCGACGGCCCTGCCGGTAGATCCGGCGCAAGTCGCTCTCCACGACGGCGATAGCGGGCCACTCGGGGAGGCTCCAAAGCCTGACGCGCTCGCGCAGGTCGGCGAGCTCGGATAGCACCTCCGCACGTGTGGCCCGATCGCCGAGCGTCCGCCGTGTGGCCGCCGCGCGCTCGCAGACGAGCCGCTCGCGCAGCTCACTCACGGCGCGGCGGCGCGCGAGCTTCGCGGGGGAGCGCTCAAGGAGCGCGTCGAGCGTGTCGACCATCACCTCCGCGTCACGTGCACCCGCCAGTCGCCGGGCGGCGTCGCGCAGGATCTCGTACTCGCGCGCGAAGCGCCGCTCTCCAAGCTGCGCGCGCAGCAGGCGGAGCAGCGCGCGCAGGCGCTTGAGCGCCTTGCGCGTCTCGTGGATCGCCCGCTCGTCGGGCGCGCGACCGTCATCTTGCCCTCGCCTCCGAGCAGCTCGATCGCGAGATCGAGCTGGCCGAGCGCCATCCGCCGCAACCCTTCTGACAGCGGCTCGCCGGGCAGGGAGGCGAAGCGGCGTTCGCAGGCGCGCTGGGCCTTGGCCGCGCGACGGGCGCGCTCGGCCTGGGCCAGGGCGATGCCCACCCCCACCGCCACGCTCGCCGCGATAGTGGCGGCGAGCGGCGCCACAATGGAGCTGTGTCCAGCCTGCCGCCTGCCCCGTGGTGGACGGTTCGCCGTGCGGCGAACCGCAAGCCGGCGACGTACCGCTGTCCAATTTGCGGCCATCATCTACCCGCGCTCAGCGAGCACATGCTGATCGCGCCCGAAGGCGATACACGCCGCCGCCGGCACGCCCACAGCGAGTGCGTGCTCGCCGCTCGCGCGCGCGAAGAGCTCCCGTTGCGCGAGGAGTGGCTTCAGACCCAGCCGCGCGGGCCGTCGCTGTGGCGGCGATTGATGGGGGAAAAATGAGTATAACTATAGTATTTATCGAAAGATCAAGGGGCGGGTTTGCATAAAAAATCTGGGATGCGTATAGCTATAGTAATACGCAGTTAAAAAAGGAACAACAACTTCCTGCGGGCCACGTCACGCACTCGTGACAGCGAAGCGACGGCCGCGCAACGCAATCAGTGCTGACGCGTTCAGCCTCCCCAAACCTTCGTGTGCTCGGGCTCGACGCGGATGATCACGCGCTGTTCGCCGGGCTGGCGCAGCGGGTACTCATCGGCGCCCATGTACTTCTTCGCCATCGCGTCGATGTGCGCGTCGGCGCCCTCGTGGGTGCGCTCGGCGACCGTCCCGCGGATCTCCACGTACTCGTACGGGTTCTCCATGTTCTGGACCGTCAGCGTCACGCGCGGATCGCGCTCCAGGTTGCGCGGCCACGCGCGTCCCTCGGCCGTGTTCAGTACTGGACGCCCGTCCTGCACGTCGACCCACACCGGCACACCATGCACCGACCCGTCGGGGCGCAGCGTGGCGACGTGGCAGAAGTTCTTCCCTTTCAGCAGCTCCTCGGCACGACCATCGATCGTTGCGCTCATCGGGCGACCCTTTCCTGTGGTGGTTTGACCACCACCACGATAGGGCCTTCCTACTGGCGGCTGCTGGCCGGCGGTATCTGATCGAGCGGGACCAGTTTGCCGTTGTTGAGCTGGAAGCGCACGCTCGCCTGGCTGCCGCTGGAGAGGGCATAGGCCAGCGTGACTTCGGTGTCGCCCTGGCTGACCACGTGGACCTGGGCGCTGGGCTGCTTTGAGTCGGTGCCGATATAGCGACCGTCGACGAAGAAGAACGCCTGCTGGCCGTTGCCGGCGGAGGAGCCGGTGCGCGTGCCGATCAGCACGCGGAGGGTCTGGTTGGGGTGGTATTCGGAGGTGTCGTTGGGCGTGTAGCCGTGTTCGCGCACCACGGCCGCCGCGCTGGCGGCACTGTCAGAGCCAGAGCCGCCTTCGGTGTGGGTGAACGCCGGGGCGGGGGCGGTGCGGGTGGTGGTCGGGCTGGAGGTTCCGCCGCTCGGGGTGCTCGCCGGCGGGGTTGTGCTCGTCGGCGTGGTGGCCGTCGAGCGCGTGTGCGTCCGCGGCGCGGTGGGCGTGCCAGTGCTCTGCACCGGCGGGGCGCTCGCGATGGACACCGTCTTTGTGCCACCGCCACAGCCAGCCAGCAGCGCCACGAAGGCGACTCCGAGGCCCAGCGTGAGCGTCGAGCGAAAGCTTCGTCCCATGACCCTGATGGTATTCGCTGCGGGACACACACCTCCTCACCCGACGTTCTTATTAGCGACTGCTAAGTTCCTGCGAAACGTAGTTAGCACTCGCTAAGATTGGAGATCGAATGACCGACACGACATCCGAGCCCGTGCGCCGGCGGGTGCCCGCGGCCGAGCGCCGCGAGGAGCTGATCTCCGCGGCGGTGATCGAGTTCGCGAAAGGTGGGTTGCACGGCACGCCGGTGGAGCGGATCGCACGGCGCGTGGGTGTCGCGCAGCCGTACGTGTTCAGCCTGTTTCAGAACAAGCGCGAGCTGTTCCTGGCGGCGCTGGAGCGGGGGTTCGAACGCCTGGCTGACACGTTCCGAAGTGCCGCGGCCGACTACCGCGAGGGACGCGGGCCGGAGGAGTGCGAGGACGCGATGGGAGCGATGGGGATGGCCTACAAGGAGCTGCTCGCGTCCGACCGCGACTACCTGATGCTCCAGCACCAGTCCTACGCCGCCTGCGAGGACGAGCTCGTGCGCGCGCGTGTGCGTCACCGCTACGCGCAGCTGGTCGATCTCGTCAGAGAGCTGTCCGGGGCCGAGCCGGAGCGCGTGGACGACTTCGTCAGGCACGGCATGGCGCTCAACGTGGCGGCGGCGCTGGGGGTCGAGGAATTGTCGGTCGACTGCCCCTGGATCCAAGCCGAGCTGCGCTGAGCGGTAGCGGAGATAGGATCAACTGGTGGCCTCGCCGATCCAGACACCGCCGGGGCGTAGGGGGTCTGCTTCGCGGCGTAGCCGGCGCGAGACGGCTCGTACCGGCGCGCTCGTCGTGCTGGCGATCCTGGTCACGCTGTTCGCCGTCCTGAACACCGACAAGGTCAAGGTCCACTGGATCTTCGGCAGCGGTAAGGCGCCGCTGATCATCGTGATCGTGATCTCCCTGCTTGTGGGCATCGTGCTCACCCACTTCGCCGAGCGCGGGGGCAAAGCCGCTAGCGTCAGTGCAGCACGATTTTCAACGCGAGGATCGCCAGCCCCATCGTCACCCCGACGCCGGCGTCGAGCGCCAGCTCGCCCGGCGTCGCCTGGGCGCGAATCCCGGCCAGCAGCTCGAATCCGATCAGGCTCCCGACCGCGCTCCACAGCGCCACTTCGACGCCGCTCGCCAGCGTGACGCCCAGCACCCAGGTGAGCGCCAGCGCGAGCAGTGGCAGCGCGGCGCCCGCGAGGATCGCCGCCTCGTCGATCAGCGCCCGCCACAATGCTTTGGCGCTGAGGCGCTCGTGCGTCTGCAGGCGGCCTCCGAGGACGTCCGCGTAAGCATGCGCCAGCCAGTACAGACAGAGCGCGATGACCACCGAGCCGAGGGTGTCCGCGTAGCTCTCGTGACGCCCGCTCTCCGCGGCCAGCAGCGCGCCGATCGCGAGCACCCCATAGATCACGCTCGCCGGGTTCCTCACCGGCTCGATCCAGTCGATCGCCCGGCCGACCCAGTCGCGTGGGACGGTACCTCGGGATCGTGACCGGGGAGGGGAGCTGGACGGGCGATGCGAGAATTATGCTGCTTGGTTGGCCCGATGACGGCGACGTTTACGGCGTCGAGTTGACGCTGCTGGAGCTTTGAGGTATTGTGCCCGCGAACGCCCATGAATTGCCCTGACCAAATTAACTCCCTGAAGGCGCACGCGGCGCGTGCCGGTAGCTCGTGCTCGTTTACGAGTGGCCGGCGCCATCCTGATCGCTCTTCCCTCGTCTGGAGGCTCATGCGTTAGTAGCACAGACCGCATGCGCAGACCAGACGAGGGCGATCCCAACGGGTCGCCCTTTTTGTTGCGCCGACTCATCGATCAAACACACGAACCACGTGCGCAGGTGATGCCCAGCTTGAAAAAAAACCGAATCGATACAGGCCCCTCCCGCGAGAGAAAGGCCCGGCGCACGTGCGCCGGCACCGGGCTCCAGCACCCCTCCACGTAGGACATGATCCAGGGTCGAAGGGTGGGAGAGTGGCTCCGAAAAGTGATGTAAAGATTTTGATGTGGAGGGCGCACGATGTTCGTCACATCAGTAAAGACTGGCAGGGACACCCCGCAAGGGCGCTCTGAAGAACAGGGCGCGCGTTTCGATCCCGGCTGGCCATACGTGCGCGGTAGAGAAACGGCCATCTCGCGAGTTTCATGGGCTCGAGACAGCAGGTTCGACTCCTGCCCGCGCTACTGCGGGGATGTAGCTCAGCGGCAGAGCGCTCGCCTGTCGAGCGAGTGCGCACCGGTTCGAATCCGGTCATCCCCGCCTCTCATGGTGGCTGTGGTGTAACGGCAGCATTCGAGGTAGTGATCCTCGCGGCGCCGGTTCGATCCCGGTCGGCCACCCCTTCGCAGAGACGCCCTCAGTGCCCCTGTAGCTCAGAGGACAGAGCACCGGGCTACGAACCCGGGCGCGAAGGTTCGACTCCTTCCGGGGGCTTTCCGATACATCTACAGAAAGAGACTCACCGCCCGAGTCCTGGCCGCTGCGGTGCGGAGCTAAGGTGGAGATGGAAGACAACCATCCGTTCTGCCAAAGGAGACCAATGTCCCGTTTCTCTACCGTGAACCTGTTGGAAGTCGAGGACTCCGTCGGAGAGCGGGCTCCCGGGATCGAGGGCCGGTTCGGCCGCAAGCATCTGGACTCGCGTGACCTCGGGGTCAGCCACTTTCGCTATGCGGCGAACCTGCGCAGTCCGATGGCCACTCTCACCGTGAGCAGGAGGAGGCCTACGTCGTCGTCGCCGGGTCCGGGCGGGTGCTGCTGGATGACGAGGTCCACGAGTTGCGCCTCTGGGATGCCGTGCGCGTAGCGCCCGAGGTCGTGCGCGCTTTCGAGGCGGGCCCGGATGGACTGGACATCATCGCCGTGGGCGGTCCCAGGCCCGGGGATGGCGACGGCGAGATGGGCGCCGCCGCCTGGCCCGACGCGGAGTAACGGTCACCCATGGACCCCCGCAGGCGAGTCAAGCCCAGCATCGGACTCGAACGGATGACCCCAACCTTTGGCGTGGGGGGAGCGGGCTCCCCCCACGGACCCCCCAAAGACCCCGCTGGCGAGTCAAGCCCAGCATCGGACTCGAACCGATGACCCCTTCCTTACCATGGAAGTGCTCTACCAACTGAGCTAGCTGGGCACGAGCCGGGACTGTAGCGCCTAGTCGATTCCCTCGAGCAACTCTCCCGGCGAGGAAAGCTCCAGTCCGTGGGCGAGGATCACGATCGTTTCGAGTCTTGGCGAGCGCTTGCAGCGCTCCAGCAGGCTGATCTCGGTGCGGTGCAGATTGCAGATCTTCGCGAGCGCCTCCTGCGAGAGGCCGACTCTTTGCCGGTGGTGGCGGAGGTTGAAGGCGAACTGCTTGCGCGCTGATTCCATGGCCCCAACTGTCGCACCGTGCAGACGAAGAGTCTACAGACAAGAGCCCGCCAGACAGTTGTCTGCGATGGCTCCATTTTCAGCCAGATGCTGAGTTGGTTGCGTCCTCCTCGGGCGTGACGGTGCTCACTGGCAGTCCGGCGCCGGAGATCTTGCTTGGAAGGTCGAGTCTCAGCCAGCGCGAGAGCTTGGTGGGGAGCGTCGAGACGATCACCTCGTCGAAGCCGCGCAGATTGATCGCGTCGTGGGCCGCCACCACCGGGTCGGGGGCGCCGACGATGCCCTCGACGTGCGACCCGGCGGCCTCTTCCAAGAGCGGCACGGCGTGGTCGATCACGGCGCTGGCCTCGTCCGCGCTCTGATCCTCGGGGTCGACGACCTTGTGCAGGCCGTGGGTCGCGTTGGGGACAAGCAGCGTGAACACGCAAGGGCCGCGCCCGGCACGCTCCCTGACCGCATCGAGCAGCGGCTGGGTGGCGGCGGTCTTGTGTGCCACCACGAGTACGCGAACTGGAATGGAGGACTCCATGGCTGGAACTCCTTTCTGGCTGAACGGTTGATTTCATGATCCCACTCGCAGGCCCGGAATGCCAGTGCAATACGCTCTTCGCGATGCGCGTGTATCTCACCGATGACTCCGTCGAAGTGCTGCTCGCGCCGTGGGAGAAGGTGGTCGGGCTGCTCGGCAACATCACGGTGCCGCGCGCGGACGTGAGCGATGTCCAGGTGGTGCCCGAACCATTGCGGGAGGCGATGAGCGCCGGCATGAAGGCGGGGCTGCGCTTGCCCTGGCTGTATTACGTGGCGCGCACGATCCGCCTCGATCAGGCCTTCATCGTGCGCCGCGGCGTGCCGGCCCTGTCGTTCGCGGTGCGCAACCACGGGGCACTCCGGCGGGTGCTCGTGAGCACGCCCGAAGCCGAGGCGCTCGCGCAGCAGCTCACGGCAGTGGTGGGGACAGGATTCGAACCTGTGTAGGCAGAGCCAACGGGTTTACAGCCCGTCTCCTTTAACCACTCGGACACCCCACCGGGCATCCCCGGCGAGTGCCGTGGGCAGAAGCCGAGTCTAATGCCTCAGGGCGCGCGCTTCAGCTCGCCTCGCGCAGCTGTTGCGCGTCGGGCAGCGTCTGCAGCTTCTTCAGCGTGCGGTTCTCGATCTGGCGGACGCGCTCGCGCGTGATGTTGAACGCGCGGCCGACCTCCTCCAGCGTGCGTGAGCGCTCGCCGGTGATGCCGTAGCGCATTTCGATCACCTCGCGCTCGCGCGGCGGTAGGCAGGCGAGCACACGGGTGACGTTCTCGCGGCGCAGCGCCTCCGAGGCGATCTCGAACGGCGACTCGGCCGCCGCGTCCTCAATGAAGTCGGCCAGCGCCGAATCATCCTCCTCGCCCACCGGTTTCTCGAGCGAGATGGGCTGCTGGGCCATGCGCATGACCTCGCGCACCTCGTGCGTGCTGTAGTCCAGCTCCGCGGCGATCTCCTCGGTGCTCGGCTCGCGTCCCAGCTGTTGAATCAGTTGGCGCTCGGCGTGGATCACCTTGTTCAGGCGCTCCACCATGTGCACGGGGATCCTGATCGTGCGTCCCTTGTCCGCGATCGCACGGGTCACCGCCTGGCGGATCCACCAGGTCGCGTAGGTCGAGAACTTGTAGCCGCGGCGGTAGTCGAACTTCTCCACTGCCCTGATCAACCCGAGCGACCCCTCCTGGATCAGGTCCAAGAACGTGAGTCCCGCGCCCGATGTAGCCCTTGGCGATCGACACGACCAGGCGCAGGTTCGCCTCGACCATGTGCTGCTTGGCTGCGATGTCGCCGCGCTCGATGCGCTTGGACAAGCACACCTCCTCCTCAGCGCTCAGCAGCGGCACGCGACCGATCGAGCGCAGATACAGGCGCAGTGAGTCCAGGCTCTGCTCGACGCTCAGGTCGAGCTCCCCTTTCTTGAACTCCCCCAAGCGCGCGTGCAGCGCCTGCCTCTCCTCCAGTCCCTCCTCACGCTCGCCGACGCCCGTAAGCAAGGAATCGCCCGGATTCCCACCGAGCGAATCGTCGATTTCGATCACGGCCGTGTCCGTAGCCTCCAGCAGAACCTCAACCATATTGCTCACTCGAACCCCCAAGGATCCATCCGTCTTCCCGTCGGAGCGATCTCCGCCCCGACCTCCCCTGCCAAGTGCGGAGTGATACCAGAATCCGCGGCCGAAGAGGCCGGATGACCCGGGTCGTACCGGCGCCTTGCGTGGCCGCGGACGTCTTCTCCCCATCCCTTCATGCCGCAGCGCTAGGCTTCTCGGCGGTGCAGGCGACACGGCTCACCCCTCCGCTGTCTTCGGCGCAGAGCGCCGGCGAGGATGTCCAGGCCCGCCCGCCCGGTGTCGCGGTGGGACTCTCGCGCGTGGGTGTGACGGGCGTCGAGAAGGTCGTGCGCATCCGCGACGAGCTGTTCTTCGCGCGGTTGGAGTGCTTTGTCGATCTGAGCCGTGAGCAGAAGGGCGCGCACATGTCGCGCTTTGAGGAGGTGATCAACGAGGCGATCGGCGAGGTCGTTCTCTCAGAGTCGCCGTTTCGGGCGGAGACGCTCGCGCAACACATCGCCGAGCTGGTGCGCGCCCGCCAGGGCGCGGTACGCGCGGAGGTGAGCATCGCGGCGCGCTACCCGGAGCACAAGCCCGCGCCGGTCTCGGGGATCGCGACGCAGGAGATCTACACCCTCCGCGGGCGGGCGGTCGCGTTCGAGCACGGCACACGCCGCATCGTCGGGGTATCGGCCACCGGCATGACCGCGTGTCCGTGCGCGCAGGAGCTGGTGGCCGCACGCGCGCGGGAGCGCCTCGCAGCCGACGGATTCTCCGCGGGAGAGATCGAGCGCATCATCGAGCGTGTGCCGGTGGCGACCCACAACCAGCGCGGGCTGGCCACGCTGCAGATCGGCTGCATCGAGGAGTGCGTCGCCGAGATCGACGCGACATCGCTGCTCGAGATCGCGGAGGCGAGCATGTCCTCGGAGATCTACGAGCTGATGAAGCGCTCCGACGAGGTCGAGGTCGTGGAAAAGGCCCACCGCCGCCCGCGCTTCGTCGAGGACTGCGTGCGCGAGATGATCGCCGGCGTCGTCGCCCGCTTCCCGGAGCTGGACGGCGCGAGCTTCGTTTCCGCGCGCCAAGAGAACCTGGAGACGATCCACCAGCACAACGTAGTCGCCGAGCGTCACGGCCTGCTCAGCGAGCTGCGCTGCGAGATCGACTCGGGCAAGCTCGCCCTGCGCCAGACCACGCTTGACGAGTGGCTCGGCGGTAGCGCCGCCGCGGGCGACTGACTCGGGCTCAGCCGGGCGCGCGGAGGTGCGCCTGCTGCATCTGCCGGCGCAAGCCGAAGAAGTAGTCCAAGCCCGACAGCACGGTCACCAGGACCGTCGCGTACAGCAGCAGCGAGACCCACAGCGGTTCTCCGTGCACCGCGATCACGGCAAGGATCGCGGCAATCTGCATGCAGGTCTTGACCTTGCCGAACATGCTCGCCTCGATCACCACGCCGGCCTGCGTGGCGCCTAGGCGCAGCACCGTGACAGCGAGCTCGCGCGTAATAATGACCATTGCGACCCACGCGGCGAGTCGGTTCAGCGAGACGAGCGAGAGCAGCGCCGCGATGATCAGGAGCTTGTCGGCGAGCGGGTCCATCAGCTTGCCGAAGGTCGTGATCGACCCGCGCGCCCGCGCGAGGCGCCCGTCGATGAAGTCGGTCAACGAGGCCAATGCGAACACCACCGCCGCGAGCACGTCTCCTGCTGGTGTGTTCCCGAGCAGGGCCACGACGACGACCGGCACAAGCATGATCCGCAGCACCGTCAGGACGTTGGGGAGGTTCAGGGGAAACATCGAGCGCCCATTATGCCGTCATGTGGCGCTTCATCAACCATCCGTCGTGCGGTGCTCGGCGTGCGTCGTAGTATCGGTCTCACGCCTTCGACACGGCCCGACCTTCGCAACACGACCCGACGAGGAGACACGATGAACAAGCGCACACTCGGAGCGAACGGACTCGAGGTCTCGGCGATCGGACTGGGCTGTATGGGGATGTCGGCGTTTTACGGATCGACCGACGAAGGAGAGGCCACCGCGACGATCCACCGCGCGCTCGATCTGGGCTGCAACTTCCTCGACACGGCGCAGCTGTACGGGCCGATGACGAATGAGGAACTGGTCGGGCGCGCGATTGAGGGCCGGCGCGACGAGTATGTGATCGCGACGAAGTTCGCCCGCCGCACCGACGCGGCGACGCCCGGCGACCTGTCCACGCTCGGGCCACTCGACGGTTCGGCCGAGCACGTGCACAGCTCCGTCGAGGGCTCGCTGCAGCGGCTCAAAACCGACCACATCGACCTCTACTACCAGCACCGCGTGGACCCGAACGTCGAGATCGAGGAGACGGTCGGTGCGATGGCCGAACTGGTGCAGCAGGGCAAGATCCTGCACATCGGCCTCTCCGAGGCCTCGCCCGAGACGGTCCGCCGCGCGCACGCCGTGCACCCGATCGCCGCCTTGCAGACGGAGTACTCGCTGTGGACGCGCGACCCGGAGGCGGAGATCCTGCCGACCTGCCGCGAGCTCGGGATCGGCTTTGTCCCATACTCGCCCCTGGGGCGCGGCTTCCTGTCGGGTCGCTTCAAATCGCCGCACGACCTCGATGCGAACGACTTCCGTCGCTACGGCCCGCGCTTCACCGGCGAGAACCTCCAGGAGAACCTGAAGCTGGCAGTGAAGGTCGAAGAGATCGCGAACGAGGTGGGCGTCACGCCCGCGCAGCTGGCGCTCGCGTGGGTGCTCGCCCAGGGGGAGGATCTCGTGCCGATTCCCGGCACCAAGCGCCGCACCTACCTCGAGCAGAACATCGCCGCCGTGGATGTCGAGCTGACCGAGGAGGAGCTCGCACGGATCGACGCCGAGTTGCCGCAGGCGGCCGGAGACCGCTACGACGAGCAGGGCATGCGCTCGGTCAACCTGTGAGCCGGGACCGACACGGCGGGACGGGTAGGGTGCAGGCATGCCGCTGATCCCGATGGTCATCGAGCGCACCGCGCGGGGCGAGCGCGAGTTCGACATCTACTCGCGCTTGCTCAACGAGCGCATCATCTTCCTGGGCACGCCAATCGATGATCAGGTCGCGAACCTCGTCGTCGCCCAGCTCTTGCACCTGGAGTCGCAGGACCCGGAGAAGGACATCTCGATCTACATCAACTCGCCGGGCGGCTCGATCTACTCGGGCCTCGCGATCTACGACACGATGAACTTCGTCAAGCCGGATATCGCGACGATGGTCGTCGGCGTGGCGATGTCGATGGGCTCGTTGCTGCTGGCGGGGGGGACGAAGGGCAAGCGCGCGGCGTTGCCGAACAGCCGCATCCTGATCCACCAGCCATCGGCTGGCTTCGAAGGGCAGTCGACCGACATCGAGATCCACGCGCGCGAGATCCTCAAGGTGCGCGAGCGGATCGACGAGATCTACGCCGAGCACACCGGCAAACCGACAGAGGAGGTGCGCGCCGACATGGAGCGCGACCGCTTCTTCTCAGCCGATCAGGCGCTCGAGTACGGCCTGATCGACCGGGTCCTCGACAGTCATTGACGAGCCACCCCGCCCGCCCGGTGCGATGACCACCCTGACTCCGCTCGAGCGCTCGACACTGTTCCTGGTTGCCGTGCTCACGGCGCTGGCGGGCGTGGCCAACTATCAGGTTTGGCCGGCGATCCCGCGCTTTGCCGTGGCCACGCTGGCGCTCGCGGGGTTGGCGTGGGTGGTGTCGTTCGGCACCGAGCAGGTCGGCGAGCGCTTCGGCCCGGCGATCACGGGCCTGTTGCAGTCCACGATGGGCAACCTGCCGGAGCTGTTCGTCGTGATCTTCGCGCTGAACGCGGGCCAGCTGGTCGTGGCGCAGACGGCGATCGTGGGCTCGCTGCTGGCGAACGCGCTGCTCGTGCTCGGCATGGTGATCGTGGTCGGCGCCCGCCGCGCGGGCGACGGGGTGATGCGCTTCTCCAAGGGGCTGCCCAACGACACGGCGACGCTGCTGATGGTGACGGTCTTCATCATCGTGCTGCTCGGCCTCTCGCTCGGCTCGCACGACCCGGCGAGCCACCACGTGCAGGCGATCTCGATCGTCGGCGCGGTCTGCCTGCTGATCGTTTACGTCACCTGGCTCGTGCCGTACCTGCGCTCGGATGAGCGGCCCGAGGGCGCCCACGAGACTCCCCGCGTCCCGTTCGGCCTCGCACTGACCCTGCTCGCGCTGGCCGGCGTCGGCGCGGCGTTCGTCTCGGACTGGTTCATCGACGCGGTCCATCCAGCGATTGGCGCGCTGGGAGTCTCGCGGCCGTTCGTGGGTCTCGTCGTGGTGGCGATCGCGGGCAACGCGGTGGAGAACGCCGTGGGGGTGGTGCTGGCGTGGAAGGGCAAGTCCGATCTGGCGATCTCGGTAGTGAAGAACTCAGTGGCGCAGATCGCGGCTTTCCTGTTTCCGCTGCTGGTGCTGATCTCGTTGCTGCTGCATACGCGGCTGACGTTCGCGCTACAGCCGGTGTACATCGGTGCGCTCGCGCTGATGGCGATCGCGGTGCGGCAGGTCACCGGCGACGGGGAGGCCGAGGCGTTCGAGGGCTGGGCGCTGGCGGGGCTGTACGTGCTGGTGGCCGTCGTCGCCATGTTCGAGTGATGCCTGTTTAGTCGCGGTAGACTCGCTAGTCGGCGTCGAGGGAAACGCGAGGGAGCTAGTCGTGTCGCACATCGGGCAAGCACATCTGCGTACCACCTTGCGGCCGCGGTTTCTAACGCTTGCCGTGCTCGCCGGGACGCTGGTCGCGTCTCTGACGGCCGTCTCCACGGCCGGGGCGGCGGATGTCACCGTGAGCGAATGCTCGCAGCTGCAGCATGTGCTCAAAAGTGCTGAGCCGGGCGATGTCATCACGCTTGCGGCTCTCTGTACAAAGACCAATTCCGGTGAAGCCGAAGGCTCCTTCAGGCTGCCCTCCGTGGCCAATCTCACGATCGAAGGTCAGGGCACGACCGCCGGTTTTGACGGAACGGAAGTCAGCGGCTCGGCGCTGGAAGGCACGGGCAACGGCGTGGTCCTGCGCAACCTCGTGGTCGAGAACTACTCGCTCAACGAAGAATCCGCCGTCACGCTCAACTCCAACGAAGGCGCGTTGCCGCGGATCGAATCCGATCACTTTATCGACGACACCAACAGCACGTCCAACAACTCCAACCGCGGTGGGGCTCTCTATATCTCAGCGTCCAACGGCACCTGCGCCTACACGGCTCCGCTGAGCATCACCGACTCCCTCTTCAAAGGCGATCACATCGCGGACACCTCAACCACAGAAAACAACCGTGATATGGGGGGCGCCGCGTACGCGGAAATACGCTGTAACCCGCCCTCGGCGCCGATCGACTTTGCGATCCTCGACGGGAACACCTTTGTCGAAGACGGAATCGGCACGACCGGGGGCAGGGAAGCCCTCGGCGGCGGGCTGTTCTTGGGCAATAGCTCGCCGGAAACACTGGTGTCGGCCACCCAGAGCGGCAACATCTTCGAAGCAGACACGATCTCCTCGCCCACGCCGACTGCTGTCTACGGCGGTGGCGGCGAGTGGGCACCTTCGATCGACTTGACCAGCACCGGCGATCGTTTCGTCAAGAACTCACTGCCGGGGCCGCAGGGTATGAATGCCTCCAGCCAGGGCGCCGGCCTGGGCGTAACCTCGGCCGCCTGCTCAAAAGAAGTGACGCCATCGGTGGTGCTGAACAACGCGGTGTTCGCCGCCAACACGATCGGCCCCGCCAGCGAAGACGGCGAATCGGCGGGCGCGGGCATCTACGCCGCCTGTGAATCGAATGAACCCAACAGCCACTTCCACCTCACGCTCGACGACTCCACGGTCGCTGGCAACCAGGCCCCCGGGGGTGTCGCCGGCGTCGACGGCGAGGACACCGACCAGCTGGCGCTGGCCAACTCGATCGTGAGGAGTCCCACGGGCCAAGCCGACATCGGTGGCTTTCGAACAACCGAAGGTGGATCGCTGGCGTCCTCGTTCAGCGACGCGTGCACACCCGGCGTGAGCACAAATACTCCGCTGCCGGGTGAGGGCAACATCTGCGCGGGACCGTCGCTGGTCAGCGAAGAAACCGGCGACGTGCAAGAGACCGCATCCAGCCCGACGATCGACGCCGGCTCGAACGCGCTCGTGCCGGCAGGCCTGACCACGGATGCCTTCGGTGACCCGAGGATCCTCCCCGGACACGCCGGCTGCTCGCAGGGCTTCCCGGCGGTCGTCGACATGGGCGCCGGCGAGTTCATCGCCCCGGAGCCGTCTTGTCCACCCCCAGTCGGACCTCGCCCTCCCGTCCCCGGGCTGACTCACTACATCGGCCGCAAGCTCACCTCCACCGGTATTGCGCTGACGCTGAGCTGCGTTAGCACGGATGGTCTGGGCTGCTCCGGGACAATCTTCCTCACCTCCAATGAGACTCTGCAGGGCAAGAAGGTGCTCGCCGTCACCGCGAGTCATCGCACCAGGGCCTCCGTCCGGCTCGGCCAGGCGTCGTTCGCCCTGGCCGCTGGCGCCACCGCGACGTTCACGGTCAAGCTCAACTCGACCGGCCGAGCGCTGCTGCGACGTTTCCACGCGATCTCGGCCTTTTTGTTGGCCAACGAGGCATCGCCGACCAGCACTCCGTTCATCTTTCTGCTCGACGGCGTGCGCTTCAGCCAGCCCCAGAAGCACGGCTCAAAAAAGCACAAGCTCCGGCACGCGAAGCCCCGTCACTGACCCTTCCAGGCGCTCGCGGAACTGCGGCTCAGCGACCCGCCAGTCCTCCGATCAGCGCTCCGGCGATGCCGCCGGTCGCCGCCGCGCTGGTGTTCGATTCGACGCCCTCCAGCGGCGCGATGAACAGCGTCTGGATCGCGAGGCGGCCGGGGCCGGTGAAGCGGTTCCAGGTGAGCTTGCCGCCGCCGCCCATGATCCCCGTCTTCAGGCCCATCGTCACTGCCTCGAGGCTGACCGTCGGGTCCTTGTACAGCCACGCCCCGGCCTCGACGTCGAGCTGCTCGCCCTCGTCGAGGTTGACGAGGAACACATTCCCATGTCCATGCAGCCAGACCAGCGCGTCGCTGTCGGTCGCACGGAACTTGTCCATAAAGAAGCCCGAGCCCCCCAGGAGCATGTTCTGCACGCCCTTGATTCGTTCGAAGCTGTAGTCGAGATTGTCGGTCGCCGCGATGAACTGGTGCTCGCGCACATCCAGGCCCTCGCCCTTGCGCAGGTGCATCGGCACGCACTGGCCCGGGGAGTCGCGCGAGAACGCGATCCGTCCCGAGCCGGACGTGCGCGTGACGAAGAACTCAAGACCCGCGATCTTGCGCTTGATCGCGCCCGGGAGCTTCTTCAGCTCGACGTTCAGCTGGGTCTCCTTCCAGAGCAGGACGTGGTGCTCGAACATCACCGCCTGTGATCCGATCTCGATCTGCAGCTCCGGGACCAGTTCGCCGCGGATGTGGTAGGTCACGCCGGCAAACGTCTCATCGTGGACGCTCGCGGGAATCGGCTCGGGCAAATGCATGTGGGTCTCCTTTGCGCGGGTGCTCGATGGCGGGGCGGGGGACAACCGAACACTCCGAGCTTCGCCGTTTTCCGCAGTCGCGTCAAGGTTAGAGTGCTCACCCGCTCGAGCGGGCGGGCTCCTCAGACCCAAGCGCGCTAGACTGCTCGACACCTCGCGCCTGGGCGGGGTTTTTCTTCGCCCAAGGCCGCTTGTCCACGACCACGCAGGGATTTCTCACATGGCCCGCGGAGACGTTCGAATCGCTATCACCCTCGCATGCGAGGAGTGCAAGCATCGCAACTACCAAACGAACAAGAGCAAGCGCAACAACCCGGATCGGGTGTCGCTGCGCAAGTACTGTCGCTGGTGTCGCAAGCACACCAGCCACCGGGAGACTCGCTAGCGCGGGAGCGCTGTTGTGGCCCGTGATCGTAAACGCGCAAAGCAGCGCCGTGCTCGCCGCGGACGTGGGGAGGCCTCGGGGCCGTCGGTCGGCAAGGCGCCGGTCGGCCAGCCGCCGTCCGCGCGGATGTGCCGGGCGCGCTCGACCACGCCTCGGGAGACGTCGACGAGTTCGACGCCGCGCTCGTGCGCGGCGCCGGTGGCGTTCCGATGCGCCGATGACGTCCTGAGAACGAAGCGAGCCCGAGGCCGATGCCCGAGCTGACCTCAGCGAGGCTCCGGACTCCTCACGAGGGCAGCAGGTGCCGGCGGCGGCGGCAGAGTCGGCGACGGCGGCGATCGTCGGCGCTGAGCCGACCAGCCCTCGGGCGCTCCTCAGCGGGCGGGCAATCGTGCGATCGGCTTCCTGCGCGCCAGCTGGGCCGAGCTGCAGCGCGTACAGTGGCCCGATCGCCGTCAGGTCTTCCAGGCGACGGCTGTCGTGCTCGGCTTCGTCGCGATCGCCGGCGCGTATCTTGGCTTGGCCGACTTCGTGGCCAAGGAAATCGTCGAATTCATCCTCTGAGGACTCCTGAATGTTTCGTTGGTACGTAGTCAACACCTACTCCGGTCACGAGAACAAGGTCAAGCACAACCTCGAGCACCGGGTGATCTCGCTCGGCCAGCAGCGCGCGGTGCGCAACGTCGTCGTCCCGACCGAATCGGTCTCGGAGATGAAGGACAACCAGAAGGTCACCGTCGAGAAGCGCACGATGCCCGGCTACGTGCTCGTGAACATGGAGCTCAACGAGGACTCGTGGGGCGTCGTCAAGGGCACCCCCGGCGTGACCGGATTCGTCGGCGCCTCGCAGGAGCCGGTGCCGCTCACGCAGGGCGAGGTCGACCGGCTGCTGCACAAGACGACGTCGCGACGGCGCCGCGCACGCGCGCCCAGTTCACGATCGGCGAGTCCGTCAAGGTCGTCTCCGGCCCGCTGTCGGACTTCTCCGGCGAGATCTCCGAGATCAACGAGGACGCGGCCAAGCTCAAGGTGCTGGTATCAATCTTCGGCCGGGAGACCCCGGTCGAGGTCGGTTCGACCAAGTCAAAAAGCTCTAGACGCATGGCCAAGAAGGTTCTTACGACGATCAAGCTGCAGGCGAACGCCGGGCAGGCGAGCCCCGCCCCGCCGGTCGGTCCCGCGCTGGGGCAGCACGGGATCAACATCATGGAGTTCTGCAAGGCGTTCAACGCCCAGACGCAGGGCGAAACCGGGACCGTGATCCCGGTCGTGATCACCGTCTACGAGGACCGCTCGTTCACGTTCGTCACGAAGACGCCGCCCGCCGCGGTGCTGATCAAGCAGGCGCTGCGGATCGGCAAGGGCTCGGGCGAGCCCAACCGCGACGAAGGTCGGCACGATCACCCAGGCGCAGCTGCGCGAGATCGCCGAGCGCAAGCTCGAGGACCTGAACGCCCACGACGTCGACCAGGCGGCGAAGATCATCGCCGGCACGGCGCGCTCGATGGGCGTCGAGGTGGCGTCGTGAGCGCCCAGCACGGCAAGCGCTACGCCGAGGCGCTGGGGAAGGTCGACCGCGAGCGCGAGTACGAGCCCGCCGAGGCGGTCGCGCTCGTCAAGAGCCTCGCCAAGCGCGAAATTCGACGAGTCGGTCGAGCTGCACGTGCGCACGGGCCTGAACGTGCGCCACGCCGACGAGCAGCTGCGCGGCACGATCGCGCTGCCGAACGGCCTCGGCAAGGACGTGAAGATCATCGTGTTCGCCCAGGGTGCGAAGGTCGCCGAGGCCGAAGCGGCCGGCGCCGACGTGGTCGGCGGCGAGGACCTCGCGAAGCGGATCGAGGAGGGCTTCGACGACTTCGACGTCGCGATCGCCACGCCCGACATGATGTCGGTCGTCGGTCGCCTCGGCCGCGTGCTCGGGCCGTCGGGCAAGATGCCGAACCCGAAGGTCGGCACGGTCACGATGGACGTCGCCAAAGCCGTCGAGGAGTCCAAGTCGGGCAAGGTCGAGTACCGCACCGACCGCACCGCGATCGTGCACCTGGTGATCGGCAAGGCGAGCTTCGACGAGCGCCCGCTGCTCGAGAACTACGCGGCGGTGATCGAAGAGCTGATCCGCGCCAAGCCGGCGAGCGCGAAGGGCCGCTACCTGCACTCGATCACGATCACCTCGACGATGGGGCCGGGCGTGAAGGTCGACCCGAGCCGCACACGTGACATCCTCGAGGAGGCGCCCGCGGCTACGATCGCCGCTTAGCGTCATCTCCTCAGGCCACCGAGAGACCCTCGGCGGCCTGACCGATCTGAAGATCGGCCGGCAGAAGACCGGGACAGGAGCCAGCAATGAACCGAGACCAGAAGGCCGCGGCGATCGCCGAGATCGCCGCCAACATCAGACGAGTCCCAGGCGGTCTTCGCCGTCGACTACCGCGGCATCTCCGTGCCCCAGGTGGCCGAGCTGCGCGCCAAGCTGCGCGAGGCCGACGCGACCTTCAAGGTCGTCAAGAACTCGCTCACCGAACGCGCCGCCGACCAGGTCGGCGCCGAGACGCTGAAGGCGCTGCTCGAAGGGCCGACCGCGCTGACGTTCGTGCGCGGCGACATCGCGACGGCCGCCAAGGCGGTCGCCGACTACGGCCGCGCCACGCAGCTGCTGCCGTTCAAGGGCGGCCTGATGGACGGCGCGGCGCTCGACCCCGAGCAGATCCGCTCGCTCTCGCGCCTGCCCTCGCGCGAAGTGCTCTACGGCCAGCTCGTCGGCGTCGTCGCCTCGCCGATCAGCGGGCTCGTGCGCACGCTCGGCGGGCTGCTCGGCGGCCTCGCCGTCGCGCTCGGCCAGGTGCGCGAGAAGAAGGAGTCGGGAGAGATTCCCGCGGGCGAGCCGCCCGCTGCCGAGGCCGCGCCTGCGGCTGAGGAGGCCCCGACCGAGGAGCCGGCCGCCGAGGATGTCCCGCAGGACGAGGCGCCCGTCGCTGAGGAGGCGCAGCCAGAGGACAAAGCTGAGCCGGAGCAGGACGAGCCGGCGCAAGAAGACGACAACCAGGCGGATGCCTCGGCTGAGGCCCAGCTCGAGGACGCCGAGACGAATCCCACCAAGGAGGACTGACGCACATGGCAACAGCCACAAGCACAGAGAAGTGGATCGAGGAGCTGAAGGGCATCTCGGTGCTCGAGCTCGCCGAGCGGATCAAGGCGCTCGAGGAGGAGTTCGGCGTCTCGGCCGCGGCGATGGCCGCACCGGCCGCCGCGCCCGCCGGCGGAGGCGGAGGCGACGGCGCCGCCGAGGAGGAAGAGAGCACCACGGTCGACGTGATCCTGACGGCCGCGGGCGACAAGAAGATCCAGGTGATCAAGGTCGTGCGCGCCGCCACCGGCCTCGGGCTGAAAGAGGCCAAGGCGCTCGTCGACGAGGCTCCCAAGCCCGTCAAGGAGGGCATCGAGAAGGAGGAGGCCGACAAGCTCAAGCAGGAACTGGAGGAGGCCGGCGCCACCGTCGAGCTCAAGTAGCGCGACCGGCTCAAGCCGCAATCCGTATATGAAGGGCCCCGCGCAGTCGGGGCCCTTTCTTTACCCGCGCCTAACAAAAGCGCCGATTTTCCGGTAAAGTGCCCGCCGCTGGCCAATAGTCGCAGCCGCTCCTAGCAGCACGATCCCGCGCCACATACGCGATGATCGAGAGGGCGGGGTCCGTGAGCGCTGGCTGCCCACTTAAGGGCGCCGATGGTCTGTGCTATCTTTGCTGGTCGCGCTTCGGCGCCCTCCTCTGCCCGTTTCATCGCCCTCCGAAGGAGTCGTTTCTTGGCTGCTGTTGATGCTCTCCGGACGCGCCGGACTTTCGCGCGTCTGACCAAGTCTGTCGACGTCCCCAACCTGATCGATATCCAGCGCCGCTCGTTCACGTGGCTGACCGACCCGAAGACGGGCGGTCTGCGCGAGACGATCGACGACATCTCGCCGATCGAGGACTACACCGGCAACCTCGCCGTGCAGTTCGGCGAGTTCGTCTTCGACGAGCCGGTCGCCAACCTCGAGCAGTGCCGCGAGAAGGACCTGACGTACGCGCGCCCGCTGACCGTGACCGTCGCGTTCATCAACCGCGAGACCGGCGAGATCCGCGAGCAGTCGGTGTTCATGGGCGACTTCCCGTGGATGACCGAGCGCGGGACGTTCGTGATCAACGGCACCGAGCGCGTGGTCGTCACGCAGCTCGTGCGCTCGCCCGGGGCCTACCTGATGGAGCCGAAGGACCGCGAGAAGCAGGTGTTCATCGCCAACCTGATGCCCGCGCGCGGATCGTGGCTGGAGCTCGAGATCGACAAGAAGGGCAAGGTCTTCGTCCGCATCGACCGCAAGCGCAAGCTGCCGGTGACGGTGCTGCTGCGCGCGATGGGCTACGCGACCGACGAGGAGATCCTGCAGCTGTTCGAGAACTCGCTGTACATCCGCAACACGATCGAGTCCGACACCGAGGTCACGCGCACCGAAGAGGGCGCGCTGGTCGAGCTGTTCAAGAAGCAGCGCCCCGGCGAGCCGCCGAGCGTCGACAACGCCAAGGCGCTGCTCGAACCAGCTGTTCTTCGACCCCAAGCGCTATGACCTGACGCGCGTCGGTCGCTACAAGCTCAACTCGCGGCTCGGCCTCGACATCGACATCGACACGCGCACGCTGACGCACGACGACATCCTCGCGCTGGTGCGCGAGCTCGTCTCGCTGCCCAAGCGCCTCGGCATGCCCGAGGACGGCGAGGTCGAGATCAAGGACTACGCGGCCGAGGCGATGAGCATGCCGCGCGAGCCGGTCGCCGATCACCTCGACGAGTACGAGCACTTCGGCAACCGCCGCCTGCGCACCGTCGGCGAGCTGATCCAGGAGGCCTTCCGGATCGGGCTCTACCGCATGGAGCGCGTCGTGCGCGAGCGCCTGACGACCGAGGACGCCGACACGATCACGCCGCAGACGATCATCAACATCCGCCCGTGGTGGCGGCGCTGAAGGAGTTCTTCGGCTCCTCGCAGCTCTCGCAGTTCATGGACCAGACGAACTCGCTCGCGGGCCTCACGCACCGCCGGCGCCTGTCGGCGCTGGGGGCCGGCGGCCTGACGCGCGAGCGCGCGCCGATCGAGGTGCGCGACGTGCACCCGACCCACTACGGGCGCATGTGCCCGATCGAGACGCCGGAGGGGCCGAACATCGGTCTGATCGGCTCGCTGTCCTCGTTCGCCGAGGTGTCCGAGTACGGCTTCGTGACCACTCCCTACCGCGTCGTCAAGGACGGCGTGCTGACGGACAAAGTCGAGCGCCTCGACGCCACGCAGGAAGAGGAGCTGGTGATCGCGCAGGCGAACACGCCGGTCGACCCGAAGACCGGCAAGCTGAAGGGCACCGAAATCCTGTGCCGCACGCAGGCCGGCCAGTACGTGACGGTCGGGCCGAAGGACGTCGACCTGGTCGACGTCTCGCCGGAGCAGATCTGGTCGGTCGCGACGGCGATGATCCCGTTCCTCGAGCACGACGACGCCAACCGGGCGCTGATGGGCTCGAACATGCAGCGCCAGGCGGTGCCGCTGCTGAAGGCCGACGCGCCGCTGGTCGGCACGGGCATGGAGCGCCGCGCGGCGCTCGACACCGGCGACGTGCTGCTGACGCGAGACGCCGGGACGGTCGATTTCGTCGACGCCAACCAGATCGTGGTCGAGACGAGCGACGGCAAGAAGGACGAGTACGAGCTGCAGAAGTTCATGCGCTCCAACCAGGGCACGCTGATCCACCACAAGCCGCGCGTGAAGACCGGCCAGAAGGTCAAGGCGGGCGACGTGCTCGCCGACGGCTCCTCGACCGACAAGGGCGAGATGGCGCTCGGCAAGAACCTGATGGTCGCGTTCATGTCCTGGGAGGGCTACAACTTCGAGGACGCGATCATCCTGTCCAAGCGCCTCGTCAAGGACGACGAGCTGACCTCGATCCACATCGAGGAGTACGAGATCGACGCGCGCACGACGAAGCTCGGCGAGGAGGAGATCACGCGCGACATCCCCAACCGCTCGGAGGAGTCGCTGCGCAACCTCGACGACCGCGGGATCGTGCGCGTCGGCGCCGAGGTCGCTCTCCGGCGACCTGCTCGTCGGCAAGGTCACGCCGAAGGGCGAGACCGAGCTGACCGCCGAGGAGAAGCTGATCAGGGCGATCTTCAAGGAGAAGGCGCGCGAGGTGCGCGACACCTCGCTGAAGGTGCCCCACGGCGAGGGCGGCGTGGTGATCGACGTGATGACGTTCAGCCGCGACGCGGGCGACGACCTGCCGCCGGGCGTGAACGACCTCGTGCGCGTGTTCGTGGCCAAGAAGCGCAAGATCTCCGAGGGCGACAAGCTCGCGGGGCGCCACGGCAACAAGGGTGTGATCTCGAAGATCGTCGACGAGCAGGACATGCCGTTCCTCGAGGACGGCACGCCGGTCGACGTGATCCTCAACCCGCTGGGCGTGCCCTCGCGCATGAACGTCGGGCAGATCCTCGAGACGCACCTCGGCTGGGCCGCGGCGCAGGGCTGGTACGACGACGGCACCGACGCCTACAAGGAAGCCCACGAACGGCAAACGGCGGCGCAATCCGCGCGCGCGTGTACGTGTCGACGCCGGTGTTCGACGGCGCCACGGTGGCAGACGTCGACCAGGCGCTCGTGCGCTGGCAGGACGAGCACAAGGGCCGGATCCGCATGGACGTCGACAAGTCCCGCCGCCCGGGCGAGCAGGCCTCGGGCAAGATGACGCTGTTCAACGGCCGCACGGGCGAGCCGTTCGCCGAACAGGTGACCGTCGGCTACATGTACATCCTGAAGCTCCTGCACCTCGTCGACGACAAGATCCACGCGCGCTCGACCGGCCCCTACTCGCTGGTCACCCAGCAGCCGCTGGGCGGCAAGGCGCAGTTCGGCGGCCAGCGCTTCGGCGAGATGGAGGTGTGGGCGCTGGAGGCATTCGGCGCCGCCTACACGCTGCAGGAGATGCTGACGATCAAGTCCGATGACACCGTCGGGCGCGTGAAGGCCTACGAGGCGATCGTCAAGGGCGAGAACATCGCCGAGCCGTCGATCCCCGAGTCGTTCAAGGTGCTGCTGAAGGAGATGCAGTCGCTGGCGCTCGACGTGAACGTCGTCTCCGAGGAAGGCCAGCGCACGGAGATGCGCGACGAAGACGACGATCTGCTGCGCGCCGCCGAGGAGCTCGGGATCGACCTCTCCGGCGTGCGTGCGCCGTCGCCGACGCGACCCGCGCCGGAGCTGGAGGGCGAGGAGGGAGAGTGACGCGGCGGCCGAGGCGACGGACGCGAGCGAGCGTGGAGGAGTCCCTCGAGGTGCTGCCGGCAGAGGACGAGGAGGACGACACCGTTGAGGAGCTCGACGTCGAGGAGCTGCTCGGAGAGGCCGCGGCGATCGACGACGACGCACTTGCAACTGACGAGACTGTGGAGGACACACCGTGATCGACATAAACAACTTCGACGCGATCGAGATCTCACTCGCCTCCTCCAAGCAGATTCGCAGCTGGAGCTCGGGCGAGGTGATCAAGCCCGAGACGATCAACTACCGCACGCTGAAGCCCGAGAAGGACGGCCTCTTCTGCGAGCGGATCTTCGGTCCGACGAAGGACTGGGAGTGCTACTGCGGCAAGTACAAGCGGGTTCGCTACAAGGGCATCGTGTGCGAGCGCTGCGGCGTGGAGGTCACGCGCTCGAAGGTGCGCCGCGAGCGCATGGGCCACGTCGACCTGGCCGCGCCGGTGAGCCACATCTGGTTCTTCAAGGGCGTACCCAGCCGGATCGGCTACCTGCTGGACATGGCGCCGAAGGAACTCGAGAAGGTCCTGTACTTCGCGGCGTCGATCATCACCTGGGTCGACGACGAGGCGCGCACGAAGGATCTCGACACGCTCGAGAAGGAGGTCAACAAGGTCCTCGACGCCTACGCGGCCGAACGCGAGGAGCGAGTGCTTGAGCTGCGCGAGTCGCTCAAGCGCCGTGAGAAGTACCTCTAGAACGGCAAACAGACTCACTTCTCAGACGAAGACCACCTGTGGGCGGACTCGCTCGACATCAACCTGGCGAAGATCTCCGACGAGGAGCGCGAGAAGCTCGCCAAGGAGCTGCGCAAGGCCTTCGACGCCGACATCGCCGACACCGAGGCCTACATCGAGGACGGGGCCGAGCGGATGCGCAGCGTCTGGGAGCTGTTCAAGACGATGGAGCCCAAGCAGATCGAGCACGACGAGACGACCTTCCGCGAGCTGAAGGAGCGCTTCGGCTCCTCCTATGGCTTCGGCGAGTACTTCCGCGGCGGGATGGGCGCCGAGGCGGTGCGCGACCTGCTGCAGCAGGTCGACCTCGAGGACGAACGTGTCGAGCTCGAGGATCAGGTGAAGACCGCCAAAGGCCAGAAGCAAGCGCGCGCGGTCAAGCGCTTGAAGGTCGTCTGCGCGTTCATCCAGTCCGGGAACAAGCCCGAGATGATGGTGCTGGACGCCGTGCCGGTGATCCCGCCGGAGCTGCGCCCGATGGTGCAGCTCGATGGCGGGCGCTTTGCGACCTCTGATTTGAACGACCTGTACCGCCGCGTGATCAACCGCAACAACCGCCTCAAGCGGCTGCTCGACCTCGGCGCGCCGGAGATCATCGTCAACAACGAGAAGCGGATGTTGCAAGAGGCCGTCGACGCGCTGTTCGACAACGGGCGCCGCGGGCGGCCCGTCACCGGGCCTGGCAACCGCCCGCTGAAGAGCCTGTCGGACATGCTCAAGGGCAAGCAGGGACGCTTCCGCCAGAACCTGCTCGGCAAGCGCGTTGACTACTCCGGGCGCTCGGTGATCGTGGCCGGCCCGTACCTGAAGCTGCACCAGTGCGGGCTGCCGAAGATCATGGCGCTGGAGCTGTTCAAGCCGTTCATCATGGCTCGCTTGGTCGAGCGCAAGTCCGCGCAGAACATCAAGGCGGCCAAGAAGATGGTCGACTCCGGAATCGGCGAGGTGTGGGATGTGCTCGAGGAGGTCATCCACGAGCACCCCGTGCTGCTGAACCGCGCACCGACGCTGCACCGTCTGGGCATCCAGGCGTTTGAGCCATTGCTCGTCGAGGGCAAGGCGATCCAGGTGCATCCGCTGGTCTGCCATGCGTTCAACGCCGACTTCGACGGCGACCAGATGGCTGTCCATCTGCCGCTTTCGGCCGAGGCGCAGGCGGAGGCGCGGATCCTGATGCTCTCCTCCAACAACATCCTCTCGCCCGCGCACGGGGCGCCGCTGGCGACGCCGACGCAGGACATGATCCTGGGCGCCTACTACCTGACCTACGGACTCGAGGCCGAGGAGCTTCAAAAGATCGACCGGGCTACGCACGAGCCGCGCCCGCATGTGTTCCGCACCGCGCAGGAGGCGGAGCTCTCCTACGAGGGCGGCGTGGTGAAGCTGCACGACATCGCCGAGTTCCGTCCGTACGGGCGCGAGGGCGGCCACGTGCTGACGACGATCGGGCGGATCATCTACAACGACCGCATCGAGCGGGCGCTGGCGGAGGCGCTGGGCGACGAGTTCGACGCCGGCAAGTACGTGTTCGTGAACCAGTCGATGAAGAAGCGCGATACGACCCGTTTGATCGACGCGCTGGTGCAGACCTACGGCGCGACGACGATCTCGCTGGTGCTCGATGCGTTCAAGGATCTCGGCTTCAAGTACGCCACGCAGGCGGGTATCACGATCTCCAAGAACGACGTCGTGATCCCGCCCGAGAAGCAGGGCATCCTCGACAAGTACGACAAGTTGGTGGGGGCGATCACCGATCAGTACGACGATGGCCTGATCACCCAGGAGGAGCGTCACGAGGCCGTGGTCGAGAAGTGGAACGCGGCGACCGACGAGGTGGCGGAGGCGATGATCGAGAACCTCGACGTCCTGAACCCGATCTTCATGATGGCCAACTCAGGCGCGCGTGGCTCGTTCAAGCAAATCCGCCAGCTGGCGGGGATGCGCGGGTTGATGGCCAACCCGAAGGGCGAAATCATCGAGCGGCCGATCAAGGCCAACTTCATGGAGGGCCTGTCTGTGCTCGAGTACTTCATCTCCACGCACGGTGCGCGCAAGGGCTTGGCGGACACCGCGCTGCGGACCGCCGACTCCGGCTACCTGACAAGGCGCCTGGTCGATGTGGCCCAGGACGTGATCATCCGCGAAGCCGACTGTGGCGCGGAGGAGTACATCGAGATGGCCGCCTTCAAGGCGGGCGGTGACCCCAACGACGATCTCGTCGGACGGATCGCGGCGCTGCCGGTCACGACCAAGCGCGGGCGGATGCTCGCCGAGCAGGGCGCGGAGATCGGCCGCGCCGAGTTCGCCGAAATCGTGGAGGCGTTCAAGGAGGACCGCGAAAAGGGCGCAAATGTGCTCGTGCCGGTGCGCTCGGTGCTCAAGTGCCGCGCGCCCAGCGGCGTGTGTCAGGCCTGCTACGGCCGGGCGATGGCGACCGGTGCGCTCGCGCAGATCGGCGACGCGGTCGGCATCGTCGCGGCGCAGTCGATTGGCGAGCCCGGCACGCAGTTGACGATGCGTACGTTCCACACAGGTGGTGTCGCCGGAGCGGACATCACGCACGGTCTACCGCGCGTGGTGGAGCTGTTCGAGGCGCGCAAGCCGAAGGGCCTGGCGAAGATCGCCGAACAGGATGGTGTCGTCTCGATCGAGGAGACCGAGAAGGCGCTGACCGTGACGATCACCGACGAGGCCGGCGAGGAGCACAAACACGCCTTCCCGCGGCGCACGCGGCTGTTCGTAGCGGAGGGCGAGAAGATCACGGCGGGCAAGCAACTCAACGAGGGCTCGGTCTATCCGCACGAGCTGCTCGCGATCCGTGGGCGCACGGAGACCGAGCAGTATCTGGTGAAGGAGGTCCAGGAGGTCTACAAGTCTCAGGGCGTGGACATCAACGACAAGCACATCGAGCTGATCGTGCGCCAGATGCTGAAGAAGGTCAGGGTCGACCAGAAGGGCGACACCGACTACCTGCCGGGCCAGTTCGTGGATCGCTTCGACTTCGCGAAGGTCAACGACGAGGTAATTGCAAAGAAGGGCGAGGCCGCCCAGTTCGAGGACATCATCCTGGGGATCACGAAGGCGTCGCTGAACACCGACTCGTTCCTGTCGGCGGCCTCCTTCCAGGAGACGACGAAGGTGCTGACCGATGCGGCCCTGGAGGGCAAGACAGATCGTCTGAACGGGCTGAAGGAGAACGTGATCATCGGCAAGCTGATCCCGGCGGCGACCGGGCTGAAGCGCTACCGGCGGATCGAGATCGAGCCGTCGCAACCGCTGCCCCGCGCGATCGACGATGTCGGCCTGCTCGACCAGGACGAGATCGCCGCCGAGCTGGGACTGTCGGGTGGGGGCGATGGTGGCTACGGACAGGAGTTCGACGCTGATCTGGCCTCGCTCGAGAAGATCGGCGCGGGCGGCACCGATCCGAGCTTCGTCGAGGAGCTGGCCGATCTGGCGGTCCCGGAGGAGTCCTCCGAGGAGTAGCTCTTTATGCGACCCCGGCTGATGTCCGGCCGCGGCTGCTTGCGGGAGGCAACTGGTGTCGGCTCTGACCCGAGCGGGCCGGTGATGGCGGTGATGGTATTCATCTGACAGTGTCAGACCGAACAATTCGTGGCGCCACTGTGCGTGACATCCAATCCGTTTTGAGTCTGTGGGAGACGGCGGGCTCTCCGCAGAGCGTTAGCGATACGCGCGAGGGCCTCTCGCGCCTACTGGCCCGCGATCGTGATGCGTTGCTCCTCGCGGAGGCGGGTGGTGTGGTGGTGGGGTCGTTGATCGCGGCGTGGGATGGGTGGCGTGGCAGCTTCTACAAGCTCGTGGTGCATCCCGACCGTCGGCGGCAGGGCCTCGCGACCGCGCTGCTGCGGGAGGGCGAGCGTCACCTGCGAGCACGGGGTGCCGTGAGGCTCACCGCGATTGTCATCGACGAGGATCCGGTCGCGCTCGGGTTCTGGCGGGCCTCCGGCTATGAGCACCAACAGCACAGGGCGCGGTTTGTGCGGCACATACAGGACGTCGAATCTGGGCAGGCAGACGGGCCGGCGTTATAGCCTGTCGGCCGTGAGCGATCCCTCGCAAACGGGCGGTTGTTTGTGTGCCGGCGTGCGCTTCGAGCTCACCGAGCCGCCGGCCGCGGCCGGCTACTGCCACTGCACCCGCTGCCAGCGCCGGACCGGCACGGCGGCCTCGGCGCAGGCGCGCATCGATGGCCGCACGCTGCGGCTGCTACAGGGAGAGGACCTGGTGAAGGCTTGGCGCCACCCAGAGGGTGGCTTTGAGAAGCTCTTCTGCTGCGAGTGCGGAGCGCATCTGTTCAGCCGCAACCCGGAGGATCACAGGCAGATGAGCGTGCGCATGGGAGCCTTCGACGGCGACCCCGGCGTGCGGCCCAGCTGGCGCGCATACGTGGCCTACGTGGCGGAGTGGGAGCCGATCCCCGACGACGGGCTCGAACGCCTCTCCGAGGGCAAGCCGCAGTTCTAGGTCGAGCGTTTGGTCACCTTCGCATGCCGGGCATTGCTTGGTCGTAGACATTGCTTGGTCGTAGTGTCCACACGGACATCACAAGCTCGGCGCCAGTCCCCGCACCCAGGATCCGAGCAGCGACGCCTCCTGCGAGGTGAGGCCACGCGCGGGAACGGTCTGTACCAGCAGCGTCGGCGCCGGACGCGCCTTGGCCCAGATGTGGCAGGCGTCGTTGAACGTATCGTCGATCCAGGCAAGCGCCCGTGAGCCCGCGTGGGCGTCGATCGCCGCGAGCTTCCAGTGCGCGTTGGTCGATCTGGTTGCGTTCGCCTCGCGCTCGAAGCGCAGGAACGGCAGGCCCACGGGCAGGTCGAGCAGGTGCGGCAGGTACTCCTCGGCCTTCTCCTCCCAGCCGCTACACCAGACCAGGTCGAAATGCTCCGCGAGGCTCAGCAGGTGCGCGGCGGCGCCGCGCGAAAGGAAGTGCGGAATGCCATCGATCGTGTGGAAGGTGCCGTCTGGACGGGCGTGTGGGCCGATCCCCGATCGGTCGAAGCCGAACAGCGAGATCACGCCATCGATATCGACCATCAGTAGCGGCCTGCCTCCGTCCGAGCCGGTGGATGAGGAATCGCACAAGGAGGGCTCTTTAGCTTGCATACAGGTTCCTCGGAGTAATCTGCCTGGATCGACTGCGGCAAGTAAAGCAGCACGCCGTCGCCGCCGATGGACCCCGAACGGAGCGGGGCGAGCAGCCAAGTCTCTCCGAGCACCCTCGAAATCACAGCGCAGCGACCGAACTTTCTGATGAAAAAGCACACCCCTAAAATCGCCCACGCGCCGAAGGGACTCGCGCAGCGATGAAACTCGAGATCGGCATCCTGCTGGCGCTCGCCTGCGCGTTCGTGGCCAACCTGGGCTTCTTCTATAAGTACCGGGGCGCCAACGCGGTGGCAAAGGTCGAGGTCCGCCACCCGCTGCGCAGCCTCAAGGCGCTCTTCTCCTCGGGCTGGTTCGCGCTGGGCATGATCGTTGCCACAGCGAGTTGGGGACTGCACGTGGTCGCGCTCGCGCTGGCGCCGATGTCGGTGATCCAGGTGGCGCTGGCGGCCGGGATGGTGTTCATCGCGGTGATGGCCGACCGACTGTTCGGCTTCGACGTCGGCCCCCGTCAATGGATCGGTCTGTCGCTGACGGCGATCGGGCTGGTGATGCTCGGGCTGACGCTACCGGCGATGCACGGCGCCCACTCGCAGTTCTCCCAGGCGGCGATGATCTCCTTCGAGGCCGGCCTGTTCGGCTTGGGTGGCCTCTTGATCATGGGCCCGCGGATGGGCGGTCCGGTCGAGCATCACGGCGTGATGCTGGGGGCCGCTGCGGGCATCTTGTTCGGGGTGTCGGATACCGCAATCAAGGCGCTCACGGGTATCACCGGCGCGCACGGGCTGGTGGGGCTCGCCCTGAGCCCGTGGTTGCTGGTGGCGGTGCTCGCCTCGATCGTTGCGTTCTACGCGTCCGCGCGGGGACTGCAGGACGGCGAAGCCGTGCCGGTGATCGCCGTGACGGGAACCGCGGCGAACATCGCCGGGATCGCCGGGGGGATCGTCGTGTTCGGCGATCCGATGGCGGGCAGTGCGCTGGGGGTAGTGCTGCAGGCCACGGCGTTCGTGCTGGTGGTCGTCGCCGCCGGGCTGATGCCCGCGCCCGTGCGCTCCGCCGGAGTAGCGACGGCGCGCGCTTAGTAGCGCTGCTACCATCCCGGCCGAATGCCAACCACCTCTCAGCTCGTCCGCAAGGGTCGTGTCGCCCCTAAGAAAAAGCTCGCAACCCCGGGCTTGAAGTCCGGGAAAGGGCGCAAGAAGAAGGTCGCCGCGCCCCAGCGGCGTGGCGTTTGCACGCGCGTGTATACGACGACGCCGAAGAAGCCTAACTCCGCGCTGCGGAAGGTCGCACGCGTCAGGATCTCGGGCTCGATCGAGGTGACCGCATACATCCCGGGCGAGGGGCACAACTTGCAAGAGCACTCGGTCGTGCTTGTGCGCGGCGGCCGCGTGAAGGACCTGCCGGGCGTCCGCTACAAGGTCGTGCGTGGGACGCTTGACGCGGCTGGCGTGAGCGATCGCAAGAAGGCGCGCTCGCAGTACGGCGTGAAGAAGAAATAACCGATGCCCCGCCGCGCAGCCGCCCAGATCCGCCCAGTCGAGGCGGACCCAATTCATCGCTCGAAGCTGGTCCAGCAGGTGATCAACAAGGTGATGCTCGACGGCAAGAAGTCGACGGCCGAGCGGATCGTGTACGACGCGCTGGCGCTGCTCGCAGAGCGCGGCGACAAGGACCCGGTGGAGATGCTGGAGACATCGATCAAGGCGCTTACGCCAGTGCTTGAGGTTCGCTCGCGGCGTGTCGGTGGCGCCACCTACCAAGTGCCCGTTGATGTGCCAGCCCGGCGCGCGCGCACGCTGGCGGTGCGCTGGCTTGTGGAGTTCGCCCGCAACCGGCGCGAGAAGACGATGGCCCAGCGCTTGGCGAACGAGCTGAGCGACGCGCAGTCCCAGCAGGGCGGGGCGTACAAGCGCAAGGACGACATTTACCGCATGGCGCAGGCCAACAAGGCCTTCGCCCACTATCGCTGGTAGACACCGCGGCGCCTCGGGGCGCGTGCGATCGCTCACACGCATTGCTCTCACGCCCTTGGGGGAGAAGGCGTTGGCGCCTAAGCTCTAGGTACCGAATGTCTTCCTCGACTACGACGACCGGTCCGGGCTTTCACCCAGAGGCCTCCGAGCGCATCGAGCCCTACGTCTGGAAGATCGCCGGCGTGGTGATCCTCGGGATGATCATGTCGATCCTCGACACGACGATCGTCAACGTGGCGCTGCGAACGCTCGGACACGACCTGCACAGCTCGCTCGCCCAGACCCAATGGGTGATCACCGGCTATCTGCTGTCGCTGGCTGCCGTGATCCCGATCACGGGTTGGGCCGCACGGCGATTCGGAGCCAAGCGCGTGTACCTGACCTCGCTCGTTCTCTTCACGATGGGCTCAGCGCTGTGCGCGATAGCTACGACGACCACCGAGCTCGTGCTGTTCCGCGTGCTGCAGGGAGCGGGCGGCGGCATGATCATGCCGATCGCTCAGCTGATCATGGCTCAGGTCGCGGGTCCTAAGCGGATGGGTCGCGTGATGGGCATCGTGGCGATGCCCGCGATGCTCGGTCCGATCCTCGGGCCGGTGCTGGGCGGGACGATCCTGCAGAGCCTGCACTGGTCGTGGATCTTCCTCGTCAACGTTCCGATCGGCTTCGTCGCGTTCATCCTCGGCTGGCGGATGCTCCCCCAGACCGAATCCGGCGAGGCCGGGCGCCTCGATGTCCTCGGTCTGGCGCTGCTCTCGACGGCGTCGACCGCCGTCGTCTATGGCCTCGCCCAGCTCGGCACCCCCAACACTAGCCTCACGGCGCCGATCGTCGTCCTGCCGATCATCGCGGCTCTGCTGCTGAGCGGCGTCTTCTGCTGGCACGCGCTACGCATCGAGCGCCCGCTGCTCGACATCCGTTTGTATGCCAACAGGATCTTCGCGGCAGCGTCGTTCACGACGTTCGCGCTCGGCGCTGCCCTGTTCGGGGCGATGATCCTCGTGCCCCTCTACTACCAGGAAGTTCGCCATGAGAGCCTGATCGCGACCGGGCTGCTGGTCGGACCGCAGGGCCTTGGAATGCTGGTCGCGATGCCGGTGGCCGGGCGCCTGACCGATCGCTTCGGCGGCGGCTGCGTGGCCCTGGGTGGTGTCTCGGTTCTGTGCCTGAGCACGATTCCGTTGGCGTTCATCGGCGCGGGCGCCTCGATCGCGGGCATATCGATGGTGCTGCTGGTGCGGGGCGTGGGCATCGGCTTCTCGTTCATGCCCGCGATGACCGCCGCGTTCGCGTCGCTGGCACCGGAGCAACTCTCCGACGCGACCCCGCAGTTGAACGTGCTGCAGCGCATCGGCGGGGCGATCGGGACGGCGGTGCTCGCGGTGGTGCTGCAGCGCGCAAGCGGTCACGCACCTTCGGTCACGCACCTGGCGCATGCGTTCAACACCGCCTATTGGTGGTCGTTCGGGACCGCCGCACTCGGGCTGATCCCCTGCCTGGTGCTACTCCGTGCCGAGAACCCACGTGCACGACCGAGCCACGATGCCGCGAACGCCGAGGCGGCAGTCGAGCCGCTCGGCGCCTAGCAAAAACCCTTCTCAGGTCGGCCAAACGCCCGGATTGCTCTGCTATAGTCGGCCCCGCCCTTGCGGATGGCGCGGTAGTGCGTGCATGCCTCACGCGGGGCCAAGACAAAGATGGAGACCTCGAGCAGATAACGACGCGAACCGGTCCGGATAAGACCAGCAGCGCGCGCGTGGGCCCGAGGGGCCCATTTTTTTGCTTGAAAACAGCCAGTCGCAGTTCCAGTCAGCGCTCAAAGCCGGCCCGAGACAACACACGACCATTCCCACCTGAGCCATGCCACGTAAGTTCTCTCTCGAAAAGACCCGAAACATTGGGATCATGGCGCACATCGACGCCGGTAAGACGACGACGACCGAGCGCATCCTGTACTACACCGGGCGCACCTACAAGATCGGTGAGGTGCACGATGGCGCCGCGACTATGGACTGGATGGAGCAGGAGCAGGAGCGCGGCATCACGATCACCTCCGCCGCGACGACGGCCGAGTGGGACGGTCATCGGATCAACATCATCGACACGCCCGGGCACGTCGACTTCACGGTCGAGGTTGAGCGCTCGCTGCGCGTACTCGACGGCGCGATCGCCCTGTTTGACTCGGTTGCTGGCGTCGAGCCGCAGTCGGAGACCGTGTGGCGCCAGGCCGACAAGTACCACGTGCCGCGGATCGCCTACATCAACAAGATGGACCGCATCGGCGCGGACTTCGAGCGCGGCGTGCAGACGATGATCGATCGCCTCGGCGCCCAGCCGGTACCTATCCAACTTCCCATCGGCTCCGAGTCAGACTTCCTTGGAGTGATCGACCTTGTGCGGATGAAGGCGATCGTTTACAAAGACGAGCTCGGTACCGAGCAGGACATCGTCGATATTCCCGAGCATCTCGCGGAGGCTGCCGAGCGCGCGCGCGAGCACATGCTCGAGGAAGTCTCTCACCACGATGATGGTCTAGTCGAGCTGATCCTGGAAGAGCAGGATATCTCCGAGGAGCGCCTGAAGCAGGCGATCCGCAAGGCAACGCTTTCGACGAAGCTGACGCCGGTGCTGTGCGGCTCCTCCTTTAAGAACAAGGGTGTGCAGCCCCTACTGGACGCGGTGATTGACTACTTGCCCTCGCCGCTGGACGTGCCCCCAGTGACCGGAACCGAGCTGGTCAAGGGCGAGGAGTCAGAGCGCGAGATCACGCGCGAGGCCGACGACTCGCAGCCGTTTGCGGCTCTCGCGTTCAAGATCATGTCCGACCCTTACGTCGGCAAGCTCACCTACTTCCGTGTCTACTCGGGCCACCTCGAGGCGGGCGCGCGCGTACTGAACGTCGGCAGCGGGCGCACCGAGCGGATTGGGCGCATTCTGATGATGCACGCGAACGACCGCGAGGAGGTCTCCGAGGTCTTCGCCGGCGACATCGCCGCCGCGGTCGGCATCAAGCAGGTCGTCACGGGCGATACGCTCGCGGCCCCTGACGCGCCGATCCATCTGGAGAACATCACTTTCCCCGAGCCGGTGATCAAGGTCGCGGTCGAGCCCAAGACGAAGGTCGATCAGGAGAAGATGTCTGTAGCGCTGGGGCGTCTGGCCGAGGAGGACCCGACCTTTCAGGTGCGCACCAACGAGGAGACCGGCCAGACCGAGATCTCTGGCATGGGCGAGCTGCACCTCGAGGTGCTCGTCGACCGTATGAAGCGCGAGTTTGGGGTTGAGGCGAACGTCGGGCGCCCGCAGGTCTCCTACCGGGAGACTGTCCGGGGCACGGTCGAGAAGATTGAGGGCAAGTTCGTGCGTCAGACCGGCGGCTCGGGTCAGTTCGGGGTGGTTTACATCAACCTCGAGCCGGCGCCCGGCGAGGGCTTTGAGTTCATCAACAAGATCAAGGGTGGGAACATCCCCTCCGAATACATCCCCGCCGTCAAGAAGGGCGTCGAAGAGGCGCTGGAGAACGGCGTGAAGGCCGGCTATCCAATGGTCGACATGCGCGTGACGCTCGTCGACGGCAAGTACCACGATGTGGACTCATCGGAGATCGCCTTCAAGGTCGCGGGCTCGATCGCCTTCAAGGAGGCCGCTCGGCGCGCCAAGCCGGTGCTGCTGGAGCCGATCTTCGCGGTCGAGGTCGTCACCCCGGAGGACTTCCTGGGCGAGGTGATCGGCGATCTTAGCCGCCGCCGTGGGCGTGTCGAGGGACAGGAGCGTCAGGGCAACGCGCTGGCCGTCACGGCACGCGTGCCTTTGTCAGAGATGTTCGGTTACGCGACCGACCTGCGCTCGAACACCCAGGGGCGCGCCAACTACACGATGCAGTTCGAGGCTTACGAGGAGGTGCCCCCGAACATCGCGGAGAAGATCACCGAACAGCGCACGGGGGAACCGGTCCCCGCGTAAAGGCTTGAGTTTGGGTGCAAACAGCAACCGTCCCGCCGAGGTACGAGAGCACCCCACCACGTAGCACGAGAGCACCAGCGAACACGAACCAACGCATTTAGATAGATTTCCCCGGTTCGCCCTCAAGAGGCGAGCCTAAACAAGCCGATTGAGGAGCGAACAAAAAGTGGCGAAGGAGAAGTTCGAGCGCGACAAGCCGCACGTCAACGTCGGGACCATCGGTCACATCGACCATGGCAAGACGACGCTGACCGCTGCCATCACGACCGTGTTGGCGGAGAAGATGGGCGGTGAAGCCCGCAGCTTCGAGGAGATCGACAACGCTCCGGAGGAGAAGGAGCGCGGGATCACGATCGCCACGTCGCACGTCGAGTACCAGACAGAGAACCGCCACTATGCGCACGTTGACTGTCCCGGGCACGCCGACTACGTGAAGAACATGATCACGGGCGCGGCGCAGATGGACGGGGCGATCCTTGTGGTGTCCGCGGCTGACGGGCCGATGCCGCAGACACGCGAGCACATCCTGCTCGCTCGCCAGGTCGGCGTCCCCTACATCGTCGTGTTCCTGAACAAGGCCGATATGGTCGACGACGAGGAGCTGCTGGAGCTGGTCGAGGTCGAGGTTCGTGAGCTGCTCTCCGAGTACGACTTCCCCGGCGATGACATCCCGTTCATCACCGGCTCGGCGCTGAAGGCGCTGGAAGGCGACGAGGCCTACAAGGAGAAGATCGTCGAGCTGGCCGCGGCGCTCGACAGCTACATCCCCGAGCCCGTGCGCGAGCTCGATAAGCCGTTCCTGATGCCAGTCGAGGATGTCTTCTCGATCACCGGCCGTGGCACCGTGGCGACCGGTCGCGTGGAGCAGGGCATCGTCAACACCAGCGACACGGTGGAGATCGTTGGTATCCATGACACCTCCAGCACGGTTGTGACCGGCGTTGAGATGTTCCGCAAGATCCTCGACCAGGGACAGGCGGGCGATAACGTGGGCTGCCTGCTGCGCGGGACCAAGCGCGAGGAGATCGAGCGCGGCCAGGTGCTGTGCAAGCCAGGATCGATCACGCCGCACACGAAGTTCAAGTCCGAGGTCTATGTCCTGAAGAAGGAGGAGGGCGGCCGCCACACGCCGTTCTTCACGGGCTACAGGCCGCAGTTCTATTTCCGTACGACCGACGTGACCGGCCAGGCGAAGCTGCCTGAGGGCGTCGAGATGGTCATGCCCGGAGACAACGTCCAGATGGAGATCGAGCTGATCCAGCCGATCGCGATGGATCAGGGTCTGCGCTTCGCCATCCGAGAGGGCGGGCGCACGGTCGGCTCGGGCGTGGTCAGCGAGATCATCGAGTAGCACGCGCGCGCCCTTGAGAGACACCGGGGGCGCGCCCATTGGTAGTCCGATACGACGAAGACAGCCCCGCCTGAGTGGCTAGGGGGTGGATTGCCCGGATGGGAGCCCGTCCACTCCGCTCTTTCTGCCGGTCTCAGAGAAGGGGCTCCGGTGAGGAGTCCGCTCCGCCGCCGGATGGCGCAACGCCCACAGAGAAGACGACAGTCCCAAAAGCAACTAAGAACCTGAGAGAACCAGAAAATGGCAGCCACCACCCAGAACAAGATCCGCATCCGGCTGAAGGCGTACGACACGTCCGCGATCGAGTCGGCGGCGAAGGAGATCGTGGAGACGGCGACGCGCACCGGCGCGAGCGTGTCTGGGCCGGTGCCGTTGCCGACCGAGAAGAACGTGTACTGCGTTATTCGCTCGCCGTTCAAGGACAAGGACTCGCGCGAGCATTTTGAGATCCGCACCCACAAGCGGCTGATCGACATTCATCAGCCGACGCCGAAGACGGTGGACTCTCTGCAGCGGTTGGATCACCTGCCGGCGGGTGTGGACATCGAGATCCGCCTGGCGAATTGACTTGATCCGATGGCTGCGATCCTGGCAAAGAAGCTCGGCATGACCCAGGTCTTCCAGGAAGATGGCCGCGTAGCGCGTGTGACCGTGCTGGAGGCCGGACCATGTCCGGTGACCGCGATCCGCACGATCGAGCGCGACGGCTATGAGGCCGTCCAGCTGGCATTTGGTGCCACGAAGGAGAAGCATCTGACCAAAGCCGAGCTCGGGCACTTGAAGAAGGCCGACGCGGGACCGATGCGCCACCTGGTTGAGTTCCGTGATGAGGCCGCCGAGCTCCAGGTCGGTGAGACGGTGACCGTCGAGTCCTTCGCGGTGGGCGCGCGCGTGAAGGTCGCTGGGACCTCAAAGGGGAAGGGCTTTCAGGGGACGATCAAGCGTCACAACTTCGCGAGCGGCCCGAAGTCACACGGATCGCACAACGTGCGCGCGCCTGGTTCGATCGGCGCTTCGGCGACGCCCTCGCGCGTATTCAAGGGCATCCGCGGCCCGGGGCAGATGGGCAACAAGCGGGCGACGCAGAAGGGCCTGGAGGTCGTCGCGGTAGATACCGAGGGGAACTTGCTGATGGTGCGCGGCTCGGTGCCTGGCCCGACGGGCGCCCTGGTGGAGGTGCGGAGCGATGCCTGACGCTGCCGTGCTCGGAGCCAGTGCTGCCAAGAAGGTAAAGCTCGATGAGAGCGCTTTCGGGGCGCCTTTTAAAAGCGCGTTGGTACACCAGAGTGTGCGCGCCGAGCAGGCGGCTCGCCGGCGCGGGACCGCCGCGACCAAAACCCGCGGGATGGTCTCCGGCGGCGGCGCGAAGCCGTGGAAGCAGAAGGGCACCGGGCGCGCGCGCGCCGGCTCTACCCGTTCGCCGATCTGGACGGGAGGAGGCACGGTGTTCGGACCAAAACCGCGCTCCTACACGTTCAAGGTCAACCGTAAGGAGCAGCGCGCGGCGCTGCGCAGTGCGCTGTCGCTGCACGCCGAGCGGGAATCGATAGCGATCCTCGATGCATCCGTCTTCAGCGCGCCGAAGACCAAGCAGGCCTTTGACCTGCTCGATGCTTGGAACCCACCCACCCGTCAGGGCGGCTCGACGCTCGTGGTGCTCGCCGCGGAGGAGTCAAACGCAGCGCTGTCCTTCCGCAACCTCGCGCGAGTGGCCGTGCTGACGCACGAGAGCGTCGGCGTCGCCGATCTCGTGCGGGCGGCGACGCTTGTGATCTCCCAACCGGCGCTCGACGCACTGAGCGCGCGCGCCGGCGCTGGATCCACGGCCACCGAGAAGGCGAAGGCCTGATGGAGCATTCACAGGTGATCCTGAGGCCGGTGGTGTCCGAGAAGAGTTATGTGCTCTCGGCGGCGAACAGGTATACCTTCAGAGTCCATCCCGACGCGCACAAGACGCAGATTCGCCAGGCGGTGGAGGCGCTGTTCGAGGTACACGTGGTCGAGGTGAGGACGCTGAGCGTGAAGTCCAAGCCCAAGCGCCGCGGCAACATCAAGGGTCGCTCGCGCACGTGGAAGAAGGCGATCGTGCAGATCCGCGACGGCGAGAGTATTCCGATCTTCCAGGGCCTGCAGGCCCTGGAGTCCTAGAGGTAGAGGGAGAGCGACAGATCGCCATGGCCATCCGTAAGCCAAAGCCCACAAGCCCCGGTATGCGCTTCGTGTCATACCCGGACTTCGCCGAGATCACCAAGTCAGGCCCTGAGAAGACGCTCGTCGAAGGGCTGAAGAAGAGCGGCGGGCGAAACGCGCATGGGCGCAAGACATCGCGCCATCGCGGTGGCGGCGCTAAGCGCGCGTACCGACGGGTTGACTTCAAGCGGCGCAAGGATGGCGTTCCTGCAAAGGTCGCTGCGATCGAGTACGACCCCAACCGCTCCGCCTACATCGCTCTGTTGCACTACGCCGATGGCGAGAAGCGCTACATCCTGGCGCCGGCGCGTTTGATGGTGGGGTCGACCGTGGCCTCCGGCGATGGCGCCGACATCGCCACCGGCAACTGCATGGAGCTCGCGCGGATGCCGGTCGGCACGGTTGTGCACAACGTCGAGCTGGCGCCCGGCCGCGGCGGCCAGCTGGCGCGCTCGGCCGGCGCGTCGGTGCAGCTGATGGCAAAGGACGGCGAGATGGCGACGCTCAGATTGCCCTCGGGCGAGATGCGCCTCGTGCGCGCTGAGTGCCGGGCGACGGTGGGCACAATCGGCAACGCCGAGCATCAGAACGTGAAGGTGGGCAAGGCTGGACGCAAGCGCCACATGGGGGTGCGCCCGCAGACGCGCGGTGTCGCGATGAACCCGGTGGATCATCCGCACGGTGGTGGCGAGGGCTCGACCACGGCCGGGCGCCATCCGGTGACGCCGTGGGGCGTGCCGACGCTCGGGTATCGCACGCGCAAGCAGAACAAGGGTTCCGACAAGTACATCGTGCGCGGGCGCAGGCGAGGGAAGGGCAAGCAAAGATGAGCAGATCGAGCAAGAAGGGCCCGTGGGTGGAAGAGCGTTTGATGGCGCGGATCGAGGCGCTGAACGCGGAGAACAACAAAAAAATGCTGAGGACATGGTCACGGGCATCGACAATCTTTCCGGAGATGGTGGGGCACACGATCGCCGTGCACGACGGCAAAAAGCATGTGCCGGTATTCGTGAGCGAGTCGATGGTCGGGCACAAGCTCGGGGAGTTCGCGCCGACGCGGACCTATCGCGGGCATGTTGGGTCAGGGAGGGTCCGATGAGTGCCGCCGACGAGAAAGATCCGAAAGCGGACGCCAAGGACGAGGCGGCGGCGAAAGCTGCCGCGAAAAAAGCTCCAGCGAAAAAAGCTGCTGCCAAAAAGCCTGCTGCGGCCGAGAAAAAAGCGTCTGCGGCCAAAGATCCTGTGGCTGAGAAAAAGACGGCTGAGACTGAGAAAGAGCCCGCTGAAAAAAAGTCTCCGGCCGCCAAAAAAACGCCGGCCGCAAAAGAGCCCGTTGCCGCCAAGGAGGCCACGAAGCCTGCGAAAAAACCCGTACGGCGAGTCGGAAAAGGCGCTGAGCTGAAACCGCGCCGACAGGTGGTTCGCGCTCAGGCGCGCTACGTAAGGACCTCCGCGCGCAAGGCGCGGATGGTGTGCGGGCACCTGAGGGGCAAGTCCGTAGAGGAGGCACGCGCTATCCTCGCGTTCACCCCTCGTGAGGTGGCGCGTGACTGGAGCAAGCTGCTGGAGTCTGCGGTGGCGAATGCCGAAAGCAATCACGAGTTGCTCGAGGACGACCTGGTTGTCCGGGAGGCGTACGCCGACGAGGGTCCGACGATCAAGCGTTTTCGCCCGCGCGCGATGGGACGGACAACGCCGATCCGCAAGCGCACGAGCCATCTGACGATCACACTGACCCCGGGCTCTTAGGCACGCGCCCGGACACCGAGAGACTGAGACAGAGAGAAGAGCGAAGCGACAATGGGACAGAAGGTTCATCCAGAGGCGATGCGCGTGGGTTACATCCACGACTGGAAGTCGAACTGGTTTAACGAGAGGAACTTTGCGGAGTACCTCGACGAGGACATCCGGATCCGCGCGCACATCGTGGCCAAGCTGGCCCATGCGGGCCTGGCGGACATCACGATCCGCAAGGACACAAACGAGCTCGAGGTCAACATCCACACGGCCCGTCCGGGCATCGTGATCGGGAAGTCCGGCAGCGAAGTGGACGCCCTGCGCCGCGATCTGCACAAGATGACCAAGAAGCAGATCAAGGTCAACATCCTGGAGATCAAGCGTCCCGAGCTCGATGCGAAGCTGGTGGCGCAGTCAATCGCCGAGCAGCTGCAGAACCGCGTCGCGTTTCGCCGGGCGATGAAGCGCGCGCTGACCAGCGCGATGCGCTCGGGCGCGAAGGGCGTGAAGGTGCAGGTGTCAGGGCGGCTGGGAGGCGCCGAGATGGCGCGCACGGAAAGCTACTCCGACGGCCGCGTGCCGCTGCACACGATGCGTGCGGACATCGACTACGGCTTCTATGAGGCGCGCACGACATTCGGGCGGATAGGAGTGAAGTGCTGGGTGAACAAGGGCGAAATCATGCCCGAGGGCTACACCGGTGCGGACCTGACCGACATGACCGCACCAGCGCCCCCCGGTAACGACCGCGACGGCCGTGGTGGCCGCGACGGGCGCGACCGTGGCCGTGGCGGCGGCGGCGCGGGACGCGGCGGACGCGGCGGCGGTCCGGGCGGTGGAGGACGTGGTCCAGGCGGATTTGGCGGCCAGGGTGGCGGTCGCGGGGCGGGTGGGTCCGGATCCGGCGGCGGCGGACGTGGCCCGGGTGGCGGTGGACGTGGGGCGGGCGGGTCCGGATCCCGTGGCGGAGGGGCGCGCTGATGCTCTCTCCAAAGCGTGTGAAGCACCGCAAGCAGCATCGTGGGCGCCGTCGTGGCATGTCTCGTGGCCAGGTGAAGGTCCAGTTCGGCGAGTACGGGCTGAAGTCACTCGAGCAGGGCTGGCTCACGAACCGTCAGATCGAGGCCGCCAGAATCGCGATGACGCGCAAGATCAAGCGTGGCGGGAAGGTATGGATCAACGTGTTCCCGGACAAGCCGGTCACGAAGAAGCCGGCAGAGACGCGGATGGGCTCCGGCAAGGGCAACCCCGAAGGCTGGGTCGCGGTGGTCAAGCCCGGGCGCGTGATGTTCGAGCTGGCCGGAGTGCCCGAGCCGCTGGCCCGCGACGCGATCCGGCTTGCCGCGCACAAGCTGCCCGTGAAGTCCAAGTTCGTGATGCGCGAGGACTGAGAAGCGCGACGATGAACGCCAAGGAGATCAGAGATCTAGAGGATGACGAGCTCGCCGCGCGGATCGTGACGCTGCGCAAAGAGGTGTTCGGTCTGCGTTTCGCGAACGCGACCGGCGAGCTGGACAACACCGCTGGGCTGGGAAGCGCAAAGCGCGATCTGGCACGAGCACTAACAGTTGCGCGTGAGAAAGAACGAAATGGCTGACGAACCAGACAACGAGACACCCGAGAATGCCGACGAGCAGGCCTCTGAGCCAACTGAGGCCGAGGCCCCCGAGACTCAGACGGCGGATACTCCTCCCGAGGCAGAGACCCCTGACACCGAGGCCGAGGCTCCCGAGGCGGCTGAGGCCTCCGACGAGGGGACCCCTGACGCGGAGACCCCGGTGGCCGAGACTGATGACGCTGAAGCTGAGGTTCCCCATGCGCCAGCAGCCACGGCCGCCCCAGCTGAGCCCGCAGAACCGATCTCACCGAAGGAGCGCCGCCGCAAGGCGCGCTCGACGCACTCCGGCGAGGCTCGTGCGGCACGCTCACCCGAGGAGCGCCATACCGAACGCTTGGCAGAGCGTCGTGCGAAGGCGGCAGCGCGGCGCGCGCGGCGGCTACAGGAACGTGCGAAAAGGGCTGATAGGCGGCAGAGCGGAACGACTGCGCTGGCGCAGGAGCTCGCGCCGGTGCACGCCCCCGTGGAGGGCAAGCGCAGCGTGCGGCAGGGGATCGTGGTATCGGACAAGGCCGACAAGACGATCACCGTGAGGATCGATTTCGCTCGCCGGCATCGGCGCTACGAGAAGATCGTGCGCAGCTCGAGCACATTGCATGCGCACGACGAGGAGAACGAGGCGCACGAGGGTGACGTGGTGCGTGTGGTCGAGAGCCGGCCGCTGTCGAAGAGCAAGCGCTGGAAGCTGGTCGACGTGCTGGAGCGAGCGCGATGATCCAGAATGAGACACGGTTGCGCGTGGCTGACAACACGGGCGCGCGCGAGATCCTCTGCATTCGCGTGAAGGGTGGATCCAGGCGACGGTATGCGTTTGTCGGAGACGTGATCACCGCGACCGTCAAGCAGGCCAATCCGCAGGGGGCCGTGAAGAAGGGCGAGGTGGTGACCGCCGTGGTGGTGCGCACGAAGAAGCCGATCGGCCGCGAGGATGGCACGTACATCTCATTCGACGAGAACGCAGTGGTGATCATCGACGACAAAAACGAGCCGCGCGGCACGCGCGTGTTCGGACCGGTCGCGCGTGAGCTTCGCGAGCGCAACTTCATGAAGATCGTCTCGCTGGCGCCCGAGGTGCTGTGATGGCGCGTACTGCCACAGCCCCGAATCGCCGCTCGCTGAAGATTCGCTCGGGCGATCAGGTCAAGGTGATCGCCGGCAAGGATCGCGGCAAGAGCGGTCGCGTGCTGCGCGTGGAGCCGAAGAAGGAGCGGTTGTTCGTCGAGGGACTGAACATGATTAAGCGCCATACCCGTCCCCAGCAGGTCGCAGGCGCCCAGTCAGAACAGCAGATGGGCGGCGTGATCGAGCGCGAGGGCCCGATCCACGTTTCGAACGTGATGCTGCTGGACGCTAAAGGCCAGCCGACGCGGGTGCGGATCGAGCGCGAGAACGGCAAGCCGCTGCGTATCGCCAAGCTCACGGGCACGAGAATCGACTGACTGAGGCAACCACATGACCGAGACCACCACGAAAGCCCGCTTGAAGACCCGCTATCTGGAGGAGATCCGCCCTGCGCTGACCGAGCGCTTCGGCTACTCCTCGGTGATGCAGGCGCCGAAGCTCGAGAAGATCACTTTGAACATGGGCGTCGGTCTGGCCAAGCAGGACTCGAAAATGCTGAAGGCGGCACAGGATCAGCTCGCGACGATTGCCGGCCAGCAGCCGAGCGTGCGCCGTGCGCGCAAGTCGATCGCCGCGTTCAAACTGCGTGAGGGCATGCCGGTGGGTGTGGCGGTCACGCTGCGCGCCGAGCGTGGCTATGAGTTCCTCGACCGGCTGGTGTCGATCGCGATCCCCAGGATCAGAGATTTTCGCGGGTTGAGCCCGCGCTCGTTCGACGGCCGCGGCAACTACACGCTGGGTGTGAAGGAGCAGATCATCTTCCCCGAGATCGACTACGACTCGATCGATCAGGTGCGGGGACTGGACATCACGATCACGACCAGCGCGAAGACCGACGCCGAGGCGTTCGCCCTGCTGGTGGCGTTCGGTATGCCCTTCTCGACCAAATGGCGTCCTAAGGGCTTTGACGAGGCGATCGGAGTCGAGTCGGAGCCGACCGACGAGGATGGCGCACGAGTCTCCACCACCGCGGCCGCCGAACGGCCCACCGGTGAGAGTGAGGACGCCGTGGCGGAGGAGGCTGAACAGGACGCATCGGAGTCCGCGGCGCCAGCGGCCCAGGCGGTCGAGTCGCCTGCGGCGGAGGCTGAGCCCACTGAGGCTGAGGAGGCATCGAATGAGACCGAGGCCGCGAAGGCGGAGGCCGTCGAGGCTTCTGCGACCGAGCTCCAGGACGCCCCCGGCGATGAGGACGCGGATACCACCGAGAAAGAGAGCACTGACTGATGGCCAAGACCTCAATGCGCGTCAAGCAGGCGCGGACGCCAAAGTTCAAGACGCGCGCCTATACTCGCTGCAACCGCTGCGGACGCCCGCGCGCGGTGTACAAGAAGTTCGGGGTATGCCGCATATGTCTACGCGAGCTCGCCCACAATGGCCAGATACCCGGGATGACGAAGTCCTCCTGGTAGGGCCCAAACATCACTACTTCTGAATAGCCACTGAACTATGTCCATGACCGATCCCATAGCTGATTTCCTTACAAGGGTTCGCAACGCGATCCACGCCGCGCACGAGACGGTCGAGGTCCCCGCATCCAAAACGAAGGCTGAGCTCGCGCGGATCCTGGCCGAGCAGGGATACATCGATTCGTGGTCGGTCGTGCCCGCCCCCGAGGGAGCGGCAGGGCAGTTGCTGGAGATTCGCTTGAAGTACACCGAGGACCGGCGCTCGGCGATCTCAGGACTGCGGCGCGTGTCGCGCCCGGGGCGGCGCACGTATGTGGACGCGAAGCACATTCCGAAGGTGCTCGGCGGGATGGGTACATCGATCGTATCGACCTCACATGGCGTGATGACCGGGCACGACGCGCGCGCGGCGGGCATCGGCGGCGAGGTCCTCGCCCAGGTCTGGTGAGCATGAGTCATGTCGAGAATCGGTAGACAGCCAATCCCCGTGCCCGCCGGCGTGACCGTCGCGATCGAGCCGGAGAGCGTGCGCGTGAACGGCCCGAAAGGCGAGCTCTCAGAGCGTATTTCCCGCGACATCGAGGTCGTCCAGGACGGTGACCGGCTGCTTGTTTCGCGACCCACGGACCGCGGCGAGCATCGCGCGCTGCACGGTCTGACCCGGTCGCTGGTGGCGAACATGGTGCAGGGGGTGACCGACGGATACGAGAAGCACCTGGAGATCCAGGGGGTGGGCTACCGCGCGCAGCTGAAGGGGAAGAACCTTGAGCTCGCCGTCGGCTACTCGCACCCGGTGCCGATCCCGGCGCCCGCGGGCATCGAGTTCGAAGTGCCCCAACCGACGCGCGTCGTGGTGAAGGGCATCTCCAAGCAGCTGGTGGGAGAGACCGCCGCGATCATCCGCAAGCAGCGTCCGCCCGAGCCATACAAGGGCAAGGGCATCCGCTACGAGGGCGAGTACGTCGCCCGCAAGGTCGGTAAGCGCGCATGAGCTCGTATGCCGGCGCCATACTGCGTCCTCGCTCGCTCGCGTGCTATCGCACGCCACGCTCACTGCGTCCTTGTCTGGCTTGGCCTACGAGCCCATGCGGGCGTGGTGTGGATTACGAGGAGATATTGCGATGAGCGTCATCACCAAGGGCGACCGCCGCCTGAAGCGCCGCCGCAGGGTGCGCGCGAAGATCTCGGGCACTCAGGCACGTCCGCGGATCTCCGTTTTCCGCTCCAACAAGGGCCTGTCAGCTCAGTTGATCGACGATATGTCTGGTCGCACGCTGGCCGCGGTCAACTGGTTTGAGCCCGAGCTGAGCGCTCTCGGGAAGGACGAGCGCACCAAGCGCGCTGGTGAGGCGCTCGCCGAGCGGGCCAAGGCGGCGGGCGTCACCGAAGCAGTTTTCGATCGTGGCGGCTACCGCTACCACGGTCACGTGCGCGCCTTCGCCGAGGCGATTCGCGAGTCCGGCCTCACCGTCTAGAACACATCCTCCAGCTACCCTCTCCCTACTACTTATGGCAATAACTTCAGATCGCTCAGTAAGTCAGTCCGGCCTCGACCTGCAGGAGCGGGTCGTCGAGATCAACCGCGTCGCCAAGGTGGTCAAGGGCGGGCGGCGCTTCTCGTTCACCGCGCTGGTGGTCGTCGGCGATGAGCGCGAAATCGTCGGCGTCGGCTACGGTAAGGCGAACGAGGTGCCGCTGGCGATCCAGAAGGGCGTCGAGCGGGCGAAGAAGGATCTCTTCCGCGTGCCCAAGCACGGCTCGACGATCACCCACCAGACCACCGGTGTGTTCGGCGCCGGCCGCGTGCTGCTGAAGCCCGCCTCCCCCGGTACCGGGGTGATCGCCGGCGGCGGCGTGCGGGCGGTGCTGGAGCTCGCGGGGATCCACGACATCCTTTCCAAGAGCCTGGGCACGCAGAACCCGATCAACCTTGTGAAGGCAACGGTCGCGGGGCTGCGCGGGCTGCGCACTCCCGAGGAGGTCGCGAAGCTGAGGGGGCTATCTATCAACCAGGTGCTCGGTCTCGCCGACAAGCAGACTGAGGTTGTGACCGAGACGATCAATGGCGCTGCTCCAGCAGAGGCCGCAGAGTCTGCCGCCGAGGCGACCCCCGCTCCCGAGGCGACCCCGGCCGTCGAGGAGACCCCGGCCGTCGAGGAGACCCCGGCCTGATGTCCTCGCTGAACGTCACTCAGTTGCGCTCGCGCAACGGCGCGAACAAGAAACAGCTCGACACGCTGCGCTCGCTGGGGCTGAGAAGGATCGGCCACAAAGTGGAGGTCAAGGACTCAGAGCAGGCGCGTGGCATGCTGCACGCAGTGCGCCACCTCGTCGAGGTCTCGGAGGAGGGCAAGTGAGCCCTGCCGAAGCCAAAGAGGAGACCGAGGAGCGCATTGGGCTGCACAACCTCGCGCCCGCGCCCGGCAGCCGCCGCCCGCGCAAGCGCGTCGGGCGTGGCGAAGGCTCGGGAACCGGCAAGACCTCAGGCCGCGGGCAGAAGGGCGCGGGATCGCGCTCGGGCTCCAAGCGGAGAGCGCGCTTCGAGGGCGGCCAGATGCCGATCCACATGCGCATGCGCAAGCTGCGCGGTCCGCACATGAAGAAGTCGATGCCGTTTGAGATGTTCCGCACGCATACTCAGCCCGTGAACATCGCCGATCTGCAGGCCCGCTTTGACGCTGACGCCGAGGTCACGATCGAGCTGCTGAAGGCCAAGGGCCTCGGCACCCGCAAGGATGTGCCGATCAAGATCCTCGCCAAGGGCGAGCTGTCAAAGGCGCTGACCGTACACGCCCATGCTTTCAGCGCCAGCGCGCGTGAGCAGATCGAGGCAGCTGGCGGCACCTGCACCATCGTCGAGAGCTAGAATCGAACGCTCCGCGGACGACCCTCGTCCAACGGCCGCAAACCATGCTCTCAACGATCCTCAACGCTTTCCAAGTAGCGGACATCCGCAAGAAGCTCGCCTTCACGGCGGGCATGCTGCTGATTTACCGCCTGGGCTCGCACATCCCCGTGCCGGGCGTCAACCTGACGGCCGTCAACAACATCCAGAAGGACTTCGCCGGCTCGAACATCCTGGGGCTGCTCAACCTATTCTCCGGCGGGGGCCTGTCCAAACTTGCCATCTTCGCGTTGGGGATCATGCCCTACATCACCTCTTCGATCATCCTGCAGCTGCTGCAGGTGGCGGTGCCGTCGCTGGAGAAGCTCTCCAAGGAAGGTGAAGTCGGACAGGCGCGGATCACGCAGTACACCCGCTACCTGACGGTCGGCCTGGCGTTCGCGCAGTCGATTGGCTATGTGTTCCTGTTCCACTCCGAGCAGGCCAAAGCCGGCGAATCGGTGGTGACCCACTTTGACCTGCCGCACATCTTCTTGATCGTCATCTGCCTGACGACGGGCTGTGTGCTGCTGATGTGGATCGGTGAGCTGATCACCCAACGGGGGATCGGCAACGGCATATCGCTTTTGATCTTCGCCTCGATCGTCTCGCGCCTGCCGCAGGGCATCGAACTCTGGTGGACCAGCCAGGACCAAGTCTTCAAGGTGATGATGCCGTTCCTCGTGCTCGCCGTGGTGGCCGGGATCGTGTTCGTGCAGGAGGGCCAGCGGCGGATCCCGGTGCAGTACGCCAAGCGCGTGATCGGGCGGCGGATGTCAGAGGGTGGCCAGACCTACCTGCCGCTACGCGTGAACATGGCCGGCGTGATTCCGGTGATCTTCGCCGTCAGCATCATGACCATCCTGCCGACCATCGGTCAGCTCGTCAAAACCCACTGGGGCACAAAGCTCTCTGACTTCTTCGCGACCAATGGCTGGCATTTCCTGGTGGGGCAATCGATCTTCATCCTTGTCTTCACCTATTTCTACACTGCGGTCACGTTCAACCCGGTCGATCAGGCGGACAACCTGAAGAAGTACGGGGGCTTCATCCCGGGCGTGCGACCCGGTAGACCGACGGCCGAGTTCCTCGACCGAATCCTCGCGCGGCTGACCTTCCCCGGTGCACTTTTCCTCGCCGCCGTCGCGGCGCTGCCAACGATTCTGCTCGACCGCACACACGAGAACTTCCAGCTCGGAGGTACCTCGATCCTGATCGTGATCGGGGTGGCGCTGGAAACAATGAAGCAGCTGGAGGCCCAGCTGATGATGCGAAGTTACGAGGGTTTCCTCAAGTAGCAGGCCACAGGGCTGCCTCGGCCGGTCACGAGCAGGTAGGCTGCTTGGGGAAGTGTCGGAGTTGAACCTAATACTGCTCGGCCCGCCGGGTGCGGGTAAGGGGACGCAGGCGGAGCGTCTGCGCGAGGACTTCGCTCTGCCGCACATCTCCGCGGGGGACATGCTGCGCGTTCAGGTGTCCGAGGGCACCGAGCTGGGGCGCAAGGCGAAGGGGTATATGGATGCGGGCGAGCTCGTGCCCGACGAGGTGATCATCGGCATGATCATCGACCGCGTTGCTGGAGAGGACGCCCGCGAAGGGTTCCTGCTCGACGGCTTTCCGCGCAACGCTCAGCAGGCCGATGCGTTGGGCCAGGCGCTGAAGGGTCTGGATCGGCGATTGACTGCTGCACTACTGGTCGAGGTGCCGGACGAGGAGGTGGTGCGACGCTTGGCCGGGCGCCGTGTGTGCGTGAAGAACCCCAGCCACATCTACCACGTGACTTTCGATCCGCCCAAGCACGACGGCGTGTGCGATCAGGACGGCGCGCGGTTGATCCAGCGCGAGGACGACGCGGAGGACACGATTCGCCGCCGCTTGGAGGTCTACCACCGGCAGACCGCGCCGCTGGTCGACTACTACGAGCGTGTCGGTCTGCTGCGCCGATTCGACGGTTCTCGGGGCGCCGAGGAGGTGCACGCTCACATCCGCGCCGCGCTCGCGACGCTGCGCCTGGAGGAGAAGCTGTAGCTAAGCTCCTCGGGTGATCATCAAGAAGAGTCCCGAGGAGATCGAGAAGATGGCGAAGGCGGGCGCGATTCTTGCCGCTACGCTGGACCTGCTGGAGGGCAAGATCCGCCCGGGCGTGAGCACCGCCGAGCTCGACCAGGCGGCGGAGCGCTTCATCCGTTCGCGAGGCGCGGTGCCAACGTTCAATGGCTATCGCGGCTTTCCCGGCTCGATTTGCGCCTCGCCGAACGCGGTGGTCGTGCACGGGATCCCGGGCCCTTACCGCCTCGAGCGCGGCGACATAATCTCAATCGATGTGGGCGTGACGCTCGGCGGGTGGGTCGCGGACGCCGCACGCACATTTCCGGTGGAGGAGATCAGCAAGCAGACGCGCAATCTCCTGAACGCGACCGAGGAGGCACTGTACGCCGGGATCGCGCAGTGCGGCGTGGGCAACCGCATGGGTGACGTGTCGAGCGCGATCCAACGGGTGGCGGAGGGCGCTGGGCTGTCGGTTGTGCGTTCGCTGGTGGGACACGGAGTCGGGCGCAGCATGCACGAGGACCCGCAGGTGCCCAACTACGGTAAGCCGGGTAAGGGGCCGCGGCTGGAGGAGGGGATGGTGCTCGCGATCGAGCCGATGACGACCGCTGGACGGCCCGCGGTGCGCGTGGCGGGCGACGGCTGGGCGATCCTCTCCCAGGATGGCTCGCCGGCGGCGCACTTCGAGTTCACCGTGGCGATCGCCAGGGAGGGGCCGAAGATCCTCACACCGTGGCACCTCGTGCCGGAGGATCGGACGGCCGAGCCGGTCCCGCAGGGCGCGGCGGATACGGGCTGAGAGATCCCCGCGAGCCGAAAGTTGCTACCATCCGGGGTCCTGCTCAAACGCGAGGTGGTTTGCGCGCGTGAGGGCATCTCCACGACCCGGTAGCGGCGGCCACAACGGCAGCCAGAGCCGAGCCGCCGGAACCCAGCCGCCGAAAGGGATCATGAAGGTAAGACCGTCGGTCAAGCCGATGTGCGAGAAGTGCAAGATCATCCGCCGCCACGGAGCGGTCTTGGTGATCTGCCAGAACAAGCGCCACAAGCAGCGCCAAGGATGACCGGAGCGATCGTCTAAATGGCTCGAATCGCCGGGGTCAACCTACCCTTGAACAAGCGCGCGGAGATCGGCCTGACCTATATCTTCGGGATCGGGCGGGCGCAGTCGAACAAGCTGTTGGCGGAGACGGGGGTCAGCCCCGACACCTACGTGCGCGATTTGACCGAGGACGAGGTCTCGAAGCTGCGCGACGCGATCGACCAGACGCTGACGGTCGAGGGAGATCTACGGCGCGAGCAGTCACAGGACATCAAGCGGCTGCAGGAGATTGCCTGCTACCGCGGCATGCGCCACCGTCGTAAACTGCCCGTGCGCGGACAGAAGACGAAGACCAACGCACGCACACGTAAGGGCCCCAAGCGGATGCAGGTGGCCGGCAAGAAGAAAGCCGGCAAGAAGTAGTGCCTCCCGCTCCCAAACGTCCCGGCCGCGGGAGACGCAAGCCGAAAAAGAACATCCCGATCGGACAGGCCCACATCAAGACCTCCTTCAACAACACGATCGTCTCGTTGACGGACACCACAGGTAATGTGATCGCCTGGGAGTCGGCCGGAGGCGCGGGCTTCAAGGGCTCCCGCAAGTCGACGCCGTTCGCCGCTCAGGTGACCGCCGATGCGGCGGCGCGGAAGGGCCTCGAGCAGGGACTTCAGAAGGTCGAGGTCTACGTCAAGGGTCCGGGCTCGGGCCGTGAGACCGCGATTCGCTCGCTGCAGGCCGCTGGTCTCGAGGTGACGGGCGTCAAGGACGTGACCCCACAGGCTCACAACGGTTGCCGTCCCCGCAAGCGGCGGAGGGTGTAGACATGGCCAGAGACACGAGCCCCCAATGCAAGCAGTGCCGCCGCGAGGGACAAAAGCTGTTCCTCAAGGGTGAGCGCTGCCTGACGGACAAGTGCGGCGTGGAGCGCCGCTCCTATCCGCCGGGTGAGCACGGCCGCGGCCGGCAGAAACAGAGCGAGTACCGCCTGCAGCTGCGCGAGAAGCAGAAGGCGCGGCGCTACTACGGCGTGCTGGAGAAGCAGTTCCACGGCTACTACGAAAAGGCCTCGCGCCAGCCCGGTATAACCGGCGAGAACCTGCTCGCGCTGCTCGAGTGCCGGCTGGACAACGTGCTGGTACGGCTGGGCTTCGCGGCCTCGCGCCGGCAAGCACGTCAGCTGATCCGTCACGGCCACTGGACGGTCAACGGTCGGCGGGTGAACATTCCCAGCTATCAGGTGCGCTCGGGCGAGGTGATCGCGATCAAGTCAGATACCCCGGCTACGCAGGTCGTCAGAGACGCGACCGAGTTGACCGGACAGATTCCCGCGTGGCTCCAAGCCGACCATGAGTCGCTCACGGCCAAGGTGTTGCGCAAGCCGGAGCGGCGCGAGGTCGCCGCGCCGGTGCAGGAGCAGCTCATCGTTGAGCTGTACTCGAAGTAGTAGGAGATTTTACCCACGCCGACGCCGCCTGAGGGCGGCGTAGGCGCTTCAGAGCCGGCGTCTGTGCGACGCCGGTGCGAGACCAAAACGAGGTTAGGACTCTGATGCTCGACTTCCAAATCCCCCGGATCACAAGCGAGTCCGTGGAGCAGAACCGTGGCACGTTTACGATCGAGCCGCTCGATCGCGGCTTCGGCTACACGTTCGGCAACTCGCTACGCCGCGTGCTGCTGTCCTCCCTGGCCGGCGCGGCCGTCACAAGCGTTCGCATCGAGGGTGTGGCGCACGAGTTCTCGACGATCACGGGCGTGAAGGAGGACGTGACCGACATCGTGCTGAACCTGAAGGGCATCGTCTGCCGGATGCACTCCGACGCGAGTGAGGTCGAGGCGCCACTGGTGGTGACCGGGCCAGGTGAGATCACCGCGAAGGACATCGATTTGCCGGCGGGCGTTGAGATCCTCAACCCCGAGGTGCATATCGCGACGCTGGAGAAGAAAACGAAGCTCGAGCTGTACATGACGATCGGGCGGGGCCGCGGGTACCGGCCGGCGGAGGAGAACAAGTCCGCAGACCAGCCAATCGGGGTGATCCCGATCGATTCGATCTTCTCGCCGGTGCGGCGGGTGGCCTATGCGGTGGAGGGTGCGCGCGTCGGTCAGAAGACGGACTTCGACAAGCTCACCCTGGATATCGAGACCGACGGCTCGATCGATCCGCAGGCGGCGCTGCGCGAGGCGGCCGAGCTGCTGATCTCACAGCTCGCGATCTTCACCGACGCCGATCGCATCCAGGAGCTGCGGGCGGTGCCGGGCGGAGCGCTCGACGGCCATGGGCTCGCGGTCGGCGGCGGCGCTCCGGCGGCGCTGCAGGGTGAGGAGTGGAGCATCCTGATCGAGGAGCTCGAGCTCGGTGTGCGCTCGTACAACTGCCTCAAGCGCGCCGGCATCCAGACCGTGGGCGACCTGATCTCCAAGTCCGAGGCCGAGCTGAATGCGATCCCGAACTTCGGCAAGAAGTCGATCGACGAGGTGATCGAGACCCTCCATTCGCGCGGCCTGGATCTACGTCAGGACTAAACTGCCCGTAATCATGAGACACCAGAAGACCAGAAACAAGCTCAGCCGCTCAAGCGCGCACCGTAAGGCGATGTTGATGAACCTGAGCAAGGAGATCATCGAGCACGAGCGGATCAAGACGACCGAGGCGAAGGCCAAGGCCGTGAAGCCGGAGATCGAGCAGCTGATCACGCTGGCCAAGCGCGATGGTCTACATGCGCGCAGGCAGGCGCTGTCGACGCTCGCCCAGGACAAGTTCGCGGTGCACAAGCTGTTTGAGGAGGTTGCGCCTCGCTACGCGGATCGGCCGGGTGGTTATACGCGCATCCTGAAGCTTGGCCCGCGCAAGAGCGACGCGACCGAGATGGTCTTCATCGAGCTCGTCTGAGCCGGCGGCGTCGCGGGGATGCGACGCGGTGATGGTCACCAAGCTCACGATCGAGTACGACGGAACCGACTTCGCCGGCTGGGCGCGCCAGCCCGGTGAGCGGACGGTGCAGGGAGAGCTCGAGCGCGCGCTGCGCACGGTGCTCGGGGATGAAACCCCACCCACCCACGACGGCGCACCATTGAAGCTGACGGTCGCCGGGCGCACCGATCGCGGGGTGCACGCCTGGGGGCAGGTCGCGAGCTACCGACACGAGGCGGTTGATCCACTGCGCTTGAACGGTCTGCTCGACGACGACGTCGCGATCCTCGCGGCTGAGCCGGCGCCAGAGACATTCGACGCTCGGCGCGACGCGACCAGCAGGACCTACTGCTACCGCGTGCTCGCCAGGCGCAGCCGCGGCGTGTTCGAGCGCAGGCGCGCCTTCTGGTGCCCGGGAGCGATCGACCGGGAGGCGCTCGTCCAGTGCGCCACGGTGCTGAAGGGCAGGCACGACTTCAGAGCGTTTACGCCGAGCGAGACCGAGCACTCGTGGTTCACCTGCGACGTGCGCCGCGCGGAATGGGTGGTGACGGGAGATCTGCTCGAGCTGTGGATCGAGGCGGACATGTTTCTGAGGCACATGAATCGCGTGCTGGTCGGCACGATGCTCGACGTCGCGAGCGGGCGGCGGACGCTCGCCGAGTTCAAGGGCCTGCTCGAAGGTCGTCCGCGCGCTGAGGCCGGCAGGACCGCGCCGGCGCATGGTTTGGCACTGGCAAGCGTGTCCTACGAGTAAACACGGGGGACCGAAGCGCACCCTATGCTGGGGAAACAGATGCTGAAAGGTGCAGAAAAATGCTGAACGTGCTGCTGACAAACGACGATGGGATCGAGGCCGAGGGCCTGCAGGCGATGCGCGGCGCGCTGGCCTCGGTGGAGGGCGTGCGCCTGGCGGTGATCGCGCCGGACGGCAACCGCTCGGCGATGGCGCGCTCGATTACGACGCGCAGGCCGTTGTGGGTCGCTGAGGTGCCGTTCGCCGATGGGACTGTCGGTTACGCGACCGACGGCACGCCGGTGGACTGCGTGCGGCTGGCGAGCTTGGGTTTGGTCGAGGGGTTCAAGACGGACCTGGTCGTGTCGGGCATCAACCACGGCGCGAATCTGGGCGATGACATCACCTACTCGGGCACGGTCGCCGCGGCCTTGGAGGGGGTTGTGCTGGGGCTGCCGGCGATCGCGGTGTCCCAGCAGTCGCGGGCGCGGGCGCTCGACTACCGCTTCGACGGCGGCTTCTCCTTCGAGGTTGCTGCCACGTTCGTGGCCGGCTTGGTGGAACGGATCGGGGATGTGCCGTTGCCGGCGACTACGTTGCTGAACGTGAACGTGCCCGCGGGCGTGCCAAAGGGGGTCGAGGTGACGAGCCTGGGCAAGCGCATCTATAAGGACGAGCTGAAGCTCGAGCGCGAGGAGGACAGCCGGAGGCGCTACTGGATCTACGGCTCGGACCCAGGCTTTCACGACGAGCCGGGCACCGATCTGGCGGCAGTGGCGGCCGGGCGGATCGCCGTGACCCCGATCCACTTCGACCTGACCGACCGACCGGGACTGGAGGCTCTGAGGGGCTTCGACCTGGAGGCGTTGCTCGCTCCGGCCGGACAAACAGAAGCGCTGTGAGCGACGTAGCGGGGGAGACGGCCGCGCGCGCGAAGGCATTGCGAAGCGCGCTGGAGGAGCACGCCCACCGGTACTACGTGCTCGACGACCCGAAGATCGGGGACGCGGAGTACGACGCGCTACTGGACGAGCTGCGGGGTCTGGAGCGGGATCACCCGGAGTTGACCACCCCGGAGTCGCCCACGCAAAGGGTGGGGGCAGAGCCGGTGGGGAAGCTGGAGAAAGTCAGGCACCTAGAGCCGATGCTGTCGCTGCCGAACGCCAGGACGGAGGACGAGCTGCGGGCATGGATAGAGCGGATGCGCAATCACCTAGCGCGCGAGGGGATCGAGAGCCCGAAATTCGAGTTTGTCGTAGAGCCGAAGATCGATGGGCTGGCGATCAGCCTCGTGTATCGCGACGGCGTGCTGGAGCGGGGCGCCACGCGCGGCAACGGCGAGGTGGGGGAGGACGTGACGCACAACCTGCGGACGATCGGCGCAATCCCGTTGCGCATCCGCGACGCGCCCCCGCTGGTGGAGGTCCGCGGCGAGGTGTACATGTCGCTTAAGGATTTCGCCGCGCTCAACGAGCGCCGGGCCGAAGCGGGCGAATCGACGTTCATGAACCCGCGCAACTCGGCTGCTGGCACCATTCGCCAGCTCGACCCGGCGGACGCGGCGAGCAGGCCACTGTCGATGTGGGCCTACCAGGTGGGAGTCACCGAGGGCCTGTCGTTTACGACGCACTTGAAGGCCCTGGAGTGGCTGCGCGAGCACAAGTTCCCGGTCAACCGCGACATCAAGCTACTGGGCGGCGAGGACGAGGTGGTCGCGCAATGCCTGGAATGGCAGCAGCGCCGTGGCGAGCTCGACTTCGAGATCGACGGCGTGGTGGTCAAGGTGAACGACCTGGCGCTCCAGCGCAGGCTGGGCTCGGTGGGGCGCGACCCGCGCTGGGCGATCGCCTGGAAGTTCCCTCCTACGACCGCCGTTACGCGCCTGCAGAAGGTCATGTGGAACGTCGGCAAGTTCGGCGACCTGCGCCCCTATGCGCTGCTCGAGGCGGTGGCGGTGGGCGGCGTGACGATCACCAAAGCGACCCTCCATAACGAGGAGGACATCGTTAGGAAGGACATCAGGCAGGGCGAGGACGTGATCGTGCTGCGCGCCGGGGACGTCATCCCGCAGGTAGTCTCACCGGCGCCGCATGTGGTCGAGCAGAAAGGCCGCCCGCAGCGCCCGCGCCCGCCGAAGCGCTGCCCGTTCTGCGATACACCGACCGTTAAGACCGAGGATGCGGTGTTCACCAAGTGTCCCAACCGCGACTGTCCGGAACGGGCGCGGCATCTGCTCAGGCACTTCGTTTCACGGGGAGCCATGGACATCGACGGCCTCGGTGAGAAGCAGGCGGCGATTCTGTTGCGGGAGGGGCTGGTCACGACGGCGGCCGACTTCTATCGGCTCACCGAGGAGCAACTCGTGGCGCTCGAGCGCTTTGGCGAGGTCTCGACCCGCAACCTGCTGGAGTCGATCCAGTCCTCCAAGCAGCGTCCGTTCGCGCGCGTGTTGTTCGCGCTGGGGATCGAGGAGGTCGGAGAGGTGACCGGGCGCAATCTCGCGCACGGCTTCCGCGACATCGACGCTCTCCTGCGGGCCTCGGCCGAGCAGATCGCCGAGATTCCCGGCGTAGGCGAGAAGATGGCGCAATCGATCCGCGCGCAACTCGACGACGAGCGTATGCGCAGTCTGATCGCCGACCTGCGCGAGATCGGTCTGTGCTTCCACGAGGAGGGGCCCTCGCCGTCGCAGGGGCCTTTGGCCGGAAAGACGCTCGTTTTGACCGGCAGCCTGCCCGACTGGTCGCGCGAGCAGGCGACCGAGCTGATCATGGCCGCCGGCGGGCGCGTGACAGGGAGCGTGTCGAAGAAGACCGACTTCCTGGTTGCCGGCGAGAGTGCGGGATCGAAGCTGGAAAAGGCCGAGCGGCTGGGGGTCAGGGTGCTCGACGAAGGTGCTCTACGCGAGGTACTCGGTCAGTAGTCGGCGATCGTGATCGCCATGTGGTCCTGGAAGACGTGCGCGGTCTCGGTCGGGATGCCGTCGGTGAAGATCGCAAACGCGAGCGTATGCCCGTTGGCGGCGTCGCAGTAGCCGACGAGGTTGGACACACCGGTGAGGGTTCCGGTCTTGCCCTGGCAGCGTCCGGCGGCGCCGGTGTTGCGCATCCGTTCGGCGAGCGTGCCAGTCTCTCCGGCCACGGCCATGCTGTCGCGCAGCACTGGGCCGATCGGGGTCGAGGCGAGCTCCACGAGCAGGTCGGCGACCTGATATGGCGAGGTTTTATCGGCTTCCGAGAGTCCCGAGCCGTCCACCACCTGGGGGTGGATGTCCAGCAGCGAGCCGATCGTCTCACGTACGACCGCCGCGCCGGCCGAGGTCGTCCCCGCGCCGCCGTACAGCGCCCCGAGATCCTTGACGAGCGTCTCGGCGAAGAAGTTGTCAGACGGCGGCAACATCAGTCCCAGTAACTGGGTCACCGTGGGCGAGGCGACCTGCGCGAGCTGACTCGCCCCGACCGGCGTGGTGGCCGCGGCGCTGTGTCCGGCAATGCTCACGCCGTCGCCCTTCAGCGCTGCCCACAGCTCGTGGGCGGCGTAGGCGGCGGGCGCGTGCGGGCCGCGCTCGGAGCCGGTGGCGCCGCGGTTGAAGGCGAGCCCTGAGAGAGTGCCTTCGAGGAACGGGTCGGGGGCGTAGTTGCTGGAGGGCTCGCCGCGGAGCGAGTCGAGGAAGGACTCGTCGCCGAGCACCGAGCCGGTGATGCGGTGGATGCCCTCGGTGCGCATGAGCTGGGTCGCGAGCGTCGACACGGAGGCGCCGACGCCGTCGTAGTGGGAGCGGATGAACCCGCTCGAGCCGAACGTCGGGTCGCCGCCTCCGCGCAGGTAAAGGTTGCCTTCCCACACTCCCCCGGGCGCTAGCCTGCCAGTCCCGAACACGGTCGTGCTCAAACGCGCGGACGGACCCATGCGCGCAAGCGCGGTGGTGGCGGTGTAGAGCTTCTCCACCGACGCCGGTGGGCGCATCGTGCTGGCGCGCTCAGAGAACAGCGGTGCTTTGGCGGTGATGTCGTACACGTAGGCGCCGTCCGCCGGCCCCGCGAGCGCCAGCTGATGGCTGAGATCGGCCTGCAACCCTGCCAAAGCGCCTGAGGCGCTCGCCGCGGAGGGCGCGAACAGGCAGGCGCAGAACGTGGCGAGCAGTGCGCGACGGACCAGTGTGGGTAAGGCAGTGGGCGAGGGGAGGCGATTCCGGGGCAAGGAACCGTAAAATGAATCGAGCATGGGCAAGGTTGTCAAGCTGGAACCGATCGCCAAGGGAGAGTCTGCGGCTAAGAGCCGGGCGGTCAAGAAAACCCAGGCTCGCCGTATCGCCCCCCGTGGTGTTGGGCAGCCGGCATCGATCGACCGCCGCCGGCGGCCCAGACGCAACAAGACTGCCCTCGTGTTGGGGGGTGGCGGCTTCACCGGGGGGGTGTATGAGATCGGTGCGCTGAGAGCGCTTGATCTGATGGCGGTGAACAGCACGGTCAACCAGTTCGACGTGTATGTGGGGACCTCGGCGGGCTCGTTCATCGCGGCGCTATGCGCCAACGGTGTGACGCCGGAGGAGATGATGCGCGTAGTCACGCGCCAGGGGAAAGCGCCGTTTCGCGACATCGACATCGGCGACCTGCTGCGCCCCAACCTGCTTGAGTTCGCACGCACGGGCGTGCTGCTGCCGCTGCGCGTGGCGTCGCTGGCGCGCCAGGTGGTGGCCCAGCGCGGGCAGGTGTCGCTCATGGACGTGTTGTCGGGGCTCGCGGAGGGGTTGCCCTCAGGCGCGTATACGGGCGCCGGAATCGAGAGCTATCTGCAAAAGGTGCTGAGCGAGCCGGGCCGTAGCGACGAGTTTGCTGGACTGCGGCGCGAGCTGTACTTGACGGCCGTCGATCTGGATACGTGCGAGCGGATCGTGTTCGGCACGGAGGGATACGACGACGTGCCGATCTCCACCGCGGTGCGTGCCTCGGGCGCGCTGCCGATGGTGTACGCGCCGGTGGAGGTGAAGGGCCGCGAGCTGATCGACGGGGGGATCGTGTCGACGACGAATCTGGACATCGCCGTCGAGGCGGGCGCCAAGCTGGTGGTGGTGATCAACCCGATCGTGCCGTTCGTGAACGATTTCGCCGGGCGGGTGCGGACGCTGCGCGGGACACGCCCGCGACGGGTCTCGGACATGGGCTTTGCGCAGATCGGATATCAGGCGTTCAAGCTACTTGCCCATCAGCGGCTGCACGAGATGGCGAAAGGCTGGGAGGGGCGGTATCCGGGCGTGGACATCGTGCTGATCGAGCCCGAGCCGGCGGACGAGCTGATGTTCCAGACCTCGATGATGAACTTTGCCTCGCGCGTGGAGATTGCGCGGCACGGCTTCCAGTCGGTGACGAAGCACCTCGCAGGCGAATACGACCACTACCGCGAGATCTGTGGGCGGCACGGGATCGAGATCTCCGCCAAGCGGGTGAGGAAGGTGGTCGAGCACTTCGACGCCGAGCAGGAGGAGGTGAGCGCCTGGCGGAAGATCCTCGAGGGCACGACCGGCGCGCTCTTGCGCCAGGCGGGGTCGGGCTAGTCCGGACGCTAGAGGAGCGCTTTGTCGAGCGCGCTGAGCAGGCGCTCTGAGCACGCCGCGTTGCGCACGCCGATGCGCACGTGGCGGGGCTCGCCGAGTGCGTCTCCGGCGGCGACGAGCACACCGGCGCGGGCCAGGCGCGCCACCAGCTCGCCGCCGTCGACGGTGGGGTGCGCGGCCCAGAGGAAGTTGGCCTGGCTGTCGGTCACGTCGAAGTGGCGCTCGCGTAGCGCGGCGGTCAGCGCGATGCGCTCTTGGGAGATCAGGCGCACGCGTTCTGCGACGAGCTCTGAGCAGCTGCGCAGTGCCTCCAGCGCGCCGGCCTGGGAGACCTCGGAGACGCCGAGGTCGGGCGCGAGCTCGGCGAGCAGGTCCTCCGAGCCGGGGGCGCCGAGCGCGTAGCCGACACGCAGTCCGGCGAGGCCCCAGGCCTTGGAGAAGCTGCGGAAGACGAGTAGGCGCGGGTGGTTCTCGAGTAGACGCAACGAGGTGTCCGGAGGCTGCGCGTCGGCGAACTCGACGAGCGACTCGTCGAGCAGCACGGCCACGCCGTCGGGCAGCCCGGAGAGCAGCCGCGAAAGCTCGGCGCCTTCAAGCAGCTCGCCGGTCGGGTCGTTGGGGCTGGCCAGCGCGACCACACGGGTTTCGTCCTCGCCGGCCGCTTCCAGCAGCGCGTCGACGCCGCCGGTCACGGGCACGGCGCGGCCGTGTGCACGGCGGGCCATGATCGGGAACAGCGGGTAGGAGGGCCAGGAGGTGATCAGCCGCTGTCCGGGCGCGATCAGCGCGCGCGTGGCGGAGCTGAGCAGCTCGGCGGCGCCGTTGCCGAGGATCAGACGTCCCTCCTCGACATCGTGGCGAGCGGCCAGCTCGTTGCGCAGCTCCGAGCCGCGCAGGTGGGGATAGTGGTGCAGGCCGCGCCGGGCGACGAACGTGATCGCGTCGACGATGCTCGGGTGGGGCGAGCTCCGGCCAGGTCGTCTGCGAGAGGTCGAGCGTCTCCACCTGGGTGAGCGCCTTGCGCTTGCGCTCGGCGGCCTGCGCGCGCAGACCCTGCGTTGACCTCCTCCTCAGACATCCCTTCGAACTGGCGGTAGTAGTCGAGCAGACCCATAGCTCAGCAGCGGTCGTCTGGAATGGCGCGGCGCCCGGCCGATCCAGGTGTCGCTGATCTGGCAACTCGCCTCCGCCGGAGAATTCGCCGGGTCCGTGTGATGACAACGAACCAGAACGTGAAGACCAGGCCGCAGATCGCGGCGGTGGCCGCGAAGATCCGCCCGAGCGCTCCGGTGCGCTGGTCGTGGCCGGCGGCGCGCCGCACGAGGATCCATGCCAGGTCGAGGCGCGCAGGATCGCGAGCGCGCCGAACAGGAACACGAGCAGGCCGACGAACGGCGACGAGGATGCCGAAGCTGACACTGCCCGAGAGGTAGTCGACCTGCGAGCCGACCCACAGGCAGGCGAGCGGGATCGGTCCCCAGCAGAGCAGGCTGAGGACGATCATCGCGGCGAGCAGGGCGCCGGCCAGCGAGCCGTCGATGCGCTGGCGTAGCGCTGCCACCACGCTTGGGCAGCTCGCGAAAGCGGATCGGCGCCGTGCCGGGCCGGCGCCCGACGAACAGCCCGCCGTTGTCGGATGGGATCGGTGCGCATCGCTGCCTATGTTCGCACTTGGTCTCCCTGACACGCTCAGCCCGCGTAAAGCGAGTCGAACAGGTCGGCGTATTGCTCGTTGACGACGTTGCGCTTGACCTTCAGCGTCGGGGTCAGCTCACCGGTCGCCTGCGAGAGGTCGTGGTCGAGGATCGCGAACTTCTTGACCTGCTCGACCTGCGCGTATTTGGCGTTGGCGCGGTCGATCTCCTGCTGGATCAGCTCGTGACCTCGGGGCGGCGCGCGAGCGAGGGGATGTCCTCGGCAGGCCGTGCTCGCGCGCGTAGGACGGGGATCTCCTCCTCGTCGAGCGTGATCAGCACGACCGGGTAGGGGCGCTGGTCGCCGTGCATCACGGCCTGGGAGATCCAGCGGCACTGCTTGAGGTCGTTCTCGATGTTCGCGGGCGTCAGGTTCTTGCCGCCGGCGGTGATGATGATGTCCTTCTTGCGCCCGGTGATCGAGAGGTAGCCGTCCTCGTCGATCGAGCCGAGGTCGCCGGTGTGCAGCCATCCGTCCTCGACCGCGCCGAAGCTCTCTTCCGCGCGGTTGTGGTAGCCCGCGAAGATGTTCGCGCCCTTGATCAGGATCTCGCCGTCGTCGGCGATCTTCAGCTCCACGCCCGGCAGGGCGCGCCCGACGGTGCCGAAGCGGTGGTCCTCGACCGTCGAGACGGTGGCGGCCGTGGCGGTCTCGGTCATGCCGTAGCCCTCGAGCACCGGCACGCCGCAGGCCCAGAAGAACTTGAGGATCTCGCCGGCGATCGGCGCGGCGCCGCTGGTGGCGTGGCGCACGCGCCCGCCGAAGATCGCGCGCACGTTTTTGAACAGCTGCTCGTCGGCCTCGTCGAAGGGCTTCTGCAGCTCGGCGGGGATCGGCTCGCCGCGGAGCATCATGTTGCGCACCTTCGACGCCCAGCTCGATCGCGGCCTGCGAGCGCTCCTGCTCCTCCGGCGGCTGCGCCTCGATCGCGCCGTGGGCGAGCGTGTAGACCTTCTCGAACACGCGCGGCACCGAGGGCAGGTAGGTTGGTTTGACCTCCATCAGCTCGCCGACGATCTGCTTGGTGTCGCCGCCGAAGTAGGCGAGCGTGGTGCCCAGGTCGAACACGATCAGCTGGATCAGCAGCGCATAGGAGTGGGCGAGCGGCAGATACAGGTAGGTGACATCGTCCTCGCGGATCTGCCCGATCTCGCGGACCATGTCCATGATCGCGCGGTAGTTGCCGTGGGTGAGCACGCAGCCCTTCGGCGGCCCGGTGGTGCCGGAGGTGTAGATGAACGTGTAGGGATCCTCGGGGCGCACGGCGGCCCGGCGCGCGTCGAGATCTTCCGTCCAGTGAGTCCGCCCGCCGCGTCCGCGCTCGCGGACCTCCTCCAGTGGGATCGCCTCCAGTGCGGCGATTTCCGGGGAGGCGTCCTCGCCGGATGGGGGGTCGATCACGATGATCGTGCGCAGGTTCGGGAGCGTGTCGCGGATGGCCGCGATCTTCGCGAGCTGCTCGGCGTCCTCGCAGACGATCGCGCAGGCGTCGGAGTCGGAGATGACCCAGAGGCACTCCTCGGGCGAGTTGGTCTGGTAGATCGGCACGACGACGGCGCCCGCGGCGGTCGCGGCCAGGTCGGCGTATGACCACTCGGGGCGTGTGTTGGCGAGGATGCAGACGCGCTCGCCCGGCTCGATCCCGAGATCGATCAGCCCGAGGCCGATCTCCTGCACGATCGTGGCGAGCTCGGCGTAGGTGACGTCGTGCCAGGCGCCGTCGCGCTTGAAGCGCACGGCGGTGCTGTCCGCGTGCTCAGCGGCAGTGCGCGGGATCAGGTCGGCGACTGTGCTTGACCCCGTGCTCAACGCTGTGGCGGTGGCCTCCATAACGACTCTCCTCCTCGATCAGGCTGAAGTAACAGATGGATCTTAGTCCTCGCAGGGCTACTCGTGCGACGCTGAGACTTCCCTGCCGCGGGCAGGCAGGACAGCCACGGTAGCCGTATGGAATACTGACTGTGCGTCGGGGCGTGGCGCAGCCTGGTAGCGCGCACCGTTCGGGTCGGTGAGGTCCCGAGTTCGAATCTCGGCGCCCCGATTGGTTTACTTCCCGCGAATCCCAGCGAACACGGGGAGAAGAGCCCGAAAACAGGAGCTTTCGCGAGGAGCGATTCGCCCGTGTTTGCGGCTCTGCATGAGGGCAAGTAAGTAGAGTCCACAACATGACGTTTGTCCTGCTTACCGGAGCCACTCGCGGTATCGGCCGCGCTGCGGCGATCGACCTGGCTCGACAGGGGGCCGAGGTCGCGCTCGTGGGCCGCGAGACAGAGCGCGTGGAGGCTGTCGCGCGGGAGGCCAGGGCGGCTGGCGGGGGCGCGGCGGTCCACGAGCACGTCGCCGACCTGATGCTGATGGCCGACGTTCGAGCGCTCGCGGAGGAGGTTCGAAAGCGCCACGGGCAGATCGACGTCCTCGCCAATAATGCTGGGGCGCTGTTCGCCTCGCGCAAGGTGACCTCCGAGGGTTTCGAGCAGACCTTCGCGCTCAACCATCTCGCGCCGTTCCTACTCACCAACCTGCTGCGCGATCGCTTGGACGGCGGTCGCGTCGTCACGACGGCATCCGACGCCCACAAGGGCGGGCGCCTGGATCTCGACGACCTGCAGTCGGAGAAGTCATACGCCGCGATGCGCGTCTACGGCACCTCGAAGCTCTGCAACATCCTCTTCACGCGCGAGCTGGCCAGGCGCGCACCGGAGCTGCATGCGAACTGCTTTCACCCCGGCGTTGTGCGCACCGGCTTCGGCAAGAACGACAACGGGATCTGGAAGGTCCTCACAACACTCGGCTCACCGTTCTTCCGCTCGCCGGAGCGCGGCGCCCGCTCACTGGTCTGGCTCTCGCTCTCGGAGGAGGCCGGCGCGCTCACCGGCGAGTACGTCCAGGACGAGAAGGTGCTCCAGCCCAGCGGCCAGGCCCGGGATGAGATCCTCGCCGATGGTCTCTGGGAGCACAGCGCCCAGCTGGTCGGCCTGCCCGTCGACACGCCCGCCTGAGAAGAGCAGGGGAGGGGCAACGAGGACCCCTCGCTTCTAGGCTTAGCTGCGATGGAGCTAGATCACGCGATCCGCAGCCGCCGCACCCACAAGGCATTCGGCCCCGAGCCGGTTGCGCCGGAGGTGCTTCAGGAGCTGTTCGAGCTGGCGCGCTGGGCGCCGAATCATCACTTGACCGACCCCTGGCGCTTCCGCGTGCTGGGGCCGGAGACGCTCGCCCGGCTGAAGGAACTGGCCGAAGA
>CAWJFR010000003.1:0-4140 GCA_963842205.1 uncultured Solirubrobacterales bacterium | reverse complement strand
TGGACATATAATCTGATCGTCAAGACCAACCCCCGACCGGATCGAGCTCGTGCGTGTCCTGGAGCGGCTGATGCAGGCGACGCAGGCGCTGGTCGATTCGTTCAGCGCAAATGCTGAGCGGGAGCTTCCCCAGCCAGCTTCAGCGGCCGCCGAGCCTTCGGCCCGGTCGTCGCCTGGTTTGGGTGTCGTTCGGGACGCGCTCCGCGAACCCGGTGGTGACCACCGGCGTCGGCGCTGGTCCGGTCAATCCTTCGGGGCGACGCCTGCGCCGCCTTCTAGCGGCGGTGGTCTGTTCGTCGAGGATCCTGCGCACGGGATCGTCTTAGCGCCTCGGGCAGCGCGCTCACGACCCCTTTTGGCGCGACGAATGATCTCGCGGTATAGCTCGCGCTCGTTGTGGCGGCCTTCCACGCTCCAATCATGGCGCGTTCGCGTTCCTGACGACCAACCCACGCCGATCAGTAGGGACGTGCGGGCTGCAGCGCGCAAGCGTCTAGCACGGACTCGCCAGCTGGGGCTCCCCCCACTCTGACCTTGATATTGTCCGTTGGCGAGAACGCGGTCGCCGCCTTGTAGTAGTAGGTCGGTTTTCCGCCGCAGGCGATCAGACCCGTAGCACGAGCGCGCCAGGAACGGACTCAAAGCCGCCGCTTGAGGTTTGGTACAGGATGTCTCCGGTCGCAACGCCACCGGCTGTCCCCAGTCGAGCCACTCGAGGTGTGCCGCAGCCATGTCGGAGAGATATCCATCAACGAGGTCGAGCTTCGACGGCTTCGCGACATAAGGTCCAGCGGTCGGCCCACGTCGCGAAACTAGAGCGGGCACGCCAGGCTGCGTGGTGGTCGCCTGCACGGTCTTCGTGACTGTTACCGTGCGCGTTGCTGGTGATGGCCGCCGCCGCTCGCGACGCCGGCGAGGGCACCCGCGACCGCAAGCGCGACGCCCGAACGGACTAGCACGAAGCTCATGCAATGTGTTATCGGCGGCGAATAGCCATCGCGTGAGATTCAGCCCGCGTCGTGCTCGCGCAGAGCATCACGAACCGCGCCCAAACCGGGCGACTCCACCTGGCGTGCGGGCTGCGAGGGGCAACCTGACGCTCCGGCGCGGCGTCCGCCCTGAGCGAATCCACGAGCGCCTGCGTCGCCTGCGTCAGCCGCTCCAGGACGCCCACGAGCTCGCCGGTCGGCTGACTCGAGCGTCGCTGTCGCCTCAGCCATCGCCGCCCCGAACGTCGCCCACGCGGTCACAGAGCCCTCGTCGACCTCCTCCGCAGGTAGCGACTCAGCATCCTGGCGCTCAGTGGACCGGCAGCGATAAACGCGTCGAGGTCGGACTGGCGAACCCGCACACGCCGTTTCCCGACGCGCACGGCGGAAGATCGCCGGCGTCGATCAGTTGCGCACCGTCTGCTGGTTCAGCCTCAACCGCTCAGCGATCTCAGCGACCGTCAAGAACTCTGTGGCACATCTGACTCTAATTGAGGCCGACGGACGCGCCCGGCATCTGCTTGGCCGGGATCGTGCGCCGTCAGCTGGCAGGATGCTCCGCGAAGAACCTGCCGAGCGTCTCAAAGGAAACGACCGGATGGGTGTCCACAACGGCGAAGTCGGCGATATCGCCGAGCAACTCGAAGGCCTCGTCCTCGGAGGCGACGTTCAGCACCGCAAACCCCTTGCGGTTGCCGGCGAAAATACCGCCCGTCTCCAGCTTCCGGCCTGCTGCCACGCCTGCACCTTCTCGCCGACCTTCGCCCGAAGCCGAGCGACGTCGGATGGGTCGATGTAGGTCTGGAAAGCCGTGAACCCCACGTAAAGTCTCATCCCGATCTCCTTGCCCCGAGGCCCCGGGTCCAGGCGAAGCGCCCGTGGTGGCCGCAGCGGATCGTCGCACATCAATAGAGAGACATCATGCGTCGCGGCCATCGGCCAGCGAGCGCGAGAGCTCCCACGGGTCAAGCTGGACCGTGAACCGCTCCGCAGGCCATCGCTCCGCCGCCCAGGCGAAGAAGTCCACGTCGTCCTCGAGCTCGACCGTCTGCTGCTCGACGCCGGTCACGATCCAGGGCCGGTCCGGATCATGCTCGGTGACCGTGAACGAGAACGAGCGCACGCGAACGTATGTTCGCACAAAGTTCGGTTCCTCAGTCTCTGCTGCTTATAAGCCCGTTGCGACAGTCTTGCCTCGGTGCGTGCGATGGTTGGCCCAACCGCTGCCGGCTCTACACCCTGTAGGGTCGGATCTTGACCGTGCTTGATCTTGAGGTTCCCGTGATGCAGGCGCCGGTGGCCAGCGCTGCCACGCCGCAGCTCGCCAGCGAGGTATCGCGGGCAGGCGGCCTCGGTTCGTTGGGAGCGTCCTGGACCGAGCCGGCGGTCCTGCGCGAACAGGTCCGATCGATCGGTCGGGTGACCGACCGGCCGTTTTGCGTGAACCTTGTTCTGGACTTCGAGCAGGACGAGCGGCTTGATGTGGCCCTTGAGGAGCACGTGCCGATCGTGTCGTTCTCGTTCGGACTGCGTCCGGACCTCGTCGCACGCGCGCGTGCTGGAGGCGCGCGAGTGTTTGTGCAAGTCGGCTCGGCGGACGCTGCCCGAGCGGCGACGGATGCGGGCGCCGACGCGCTGATCGTGCAGGGTGTCGAGGCTGGCGGGCATGTGCAGAGCGTCGTGGGTCTGCTGCCGCTGCTGGCCGAGGTGCGACGCGCCGTGTCGATCCCGTTGCTTGCCGCGGGCGGGATCGGCGACCCGGCATCTGCGCGGGCCGCGCTCACTGCCGGTGCTGTGGCCGTCGTCATGGGCACCCGTTTCGTGGCTAGCGATGAGTGCGACGCCCACGAGCGCTACAAGACACGCCTGGTCGAAGCCCAGGCGCGGGACACGGTGCTGACCGAACTGTTTGACGTGGGCTGGCCGCAGTCGCCGCATCGCGTGCTGCGCAACAGCACCTACGAGCGTTGGGAGGCGGCGGGCTGCCCGCCCTCGGGTGACCGCCCAGGCGAGGGGGAGGAGGTCGCCAGCGGCGTACCGCGCTACGCGTCCAACCTGCCGAGCACGAGCATCGAGGGTGACGTTGAGGCGATGGCGATGTACGCCGGCCAAAGCGTCGGGGCGATCTCCGCGGTCGAGCCGGCGGCAGCGATCGTGGAGCGTTTCGGCGCAGCGCTGCGCAGCGCCTAGTCCGGCCGGGTGCTTCCCCCACCGTCCAGTGCCAGCCGGAGCTGACATTTGGCTGCGGGTCACGAACGAACTCGCAGGCGGCAACCTGGGGCCACGAGGCTCCTGAATCCGCTCGATGGAGAGTGCCCCATCGATCGACCTGCAGCAGCCTGGGCGCGATCCACACGGAATACGCTTTCCGGGCTGCTGCTTGTAAGCCCGAAGGAGCGATCTGGCGGGGTAGGCCTGAGAGCGTTGCCTTTGCTCAGACGCAGCGGCGCCGCTGAGGGTTGGCGGGTCCTCGATCAAGACTGAAGCCCCGCCTGGGCAGGCGGGGCTTCAACGCAGAGGCCGGAACTTGTCGCCGAGGCGGATCAGTCGATGACCAGGCAGTTGTCGTTGAGCTGCTGGGTCTCCTCGCTGGCCAGAGCGGATTCCGCAACCGCCAGATCAAAACCGCTGATGTCGTTGCCACTTAGATTGCTTTGGGCGTCGTTGTTGAGGCTGTTGATTTCGTTGGCGAGAGCCTCGCACTGCTCGTCGGTGGACTGTCCGCTCCCCCGCACCGACCTTGCTCGGGTCGATGTCCTGGGCGACGGTGGTGGGCTGGCTGGCGACAACAGTCGTACCGGTGCCGGGCTTGTGGACGGTGGCCGCTGAGGCCACGCCGCTGCCCGCGAGGGCAGCGCCGACAGCGCCGAGGGCGACGATGGTGTGGAGCTTGTGGGTGATGGTGAACATGTGTGCCTCCTTGGGCGGTGTTGGTTTGTGCCACCATCGTCCGCCCCGAAGGCCCCGACCAATAGCCACCCTAGGTGTGGACCGACCTAACCCTGAAGACCGCTTCCGGGACGCCTGGCAGCAGCGGAGGCAACGTGTAGATGAGCCCTCCGAACGCTGCTGGCTTGCACCGAAACCAACAGCGCTCCGCCGAACCCCGACAGTGATGCTCTGATCGCAGAGCAGTCGTCCGGGTAGAGAT
>CAWJFR010000002.1:0-630934 GCA_963842205.1 uncultured Solirubrobacterales bacterium | reverse complement strand
CACGCCAGCCAGGGCTGGGGACTGAAGGCCATCGCCAGCCACCTGAATCGGCCAGGAGGGCCACCCTCGCCCTCCCACGTCGATAAGACCCGTAACAGGGTGGCCATTGGGCCACGAGCACGCTGCGATCGATGCTGCGCAACCCAGTCTACACCGGCCGCTTGATCTGGAACCGGCTCGACTGCGCCACCGCTCGCCAGCACGGTGGCACTCCTCACCTCCGCCCCGAGGAGGAGTGGGTGGTCTCACCGGATACGCACACCGCCGTCATCTCTGATGAGACATTCAATCGCTCCCAAGAACGCTTCAAAAGACACGCCCCCGCACGCAGCACACCAACCGAGTCAGCAAGGGCAGCCGCTACATGTTCGCGGGATTGGTCTACTGCGTCTCCGGACACCAGCGCCTGGCGATGCAGGGCAAGACACGCAAGGGCCATGCCTACCACGCCTGCGGCTACAGCAACAGCTACGGCGACACCGCCGCGACCGAGATCCACGCCGGGCAGAAATGGGTCTCGCTACGCGAGGACACCCTGCTTCCGCTCGTCGAACAGTTCTTCAAGGAACGCATTCGGGGTCCGCTACGCCTTGAGAAGCTCACACATCAACTGAACTGCCACAACAGCGAGCGCAAGAAGGCAAGCCAGCTGCTTGCCACTCGCCTGCGCCAACAGATCGCCGACGCCGACCGCAATCTTGCCGCTCAGGTCCGAGCAATCGAGGCCGGCGTCGATATCGAGGTCGTGAAAGCAAGGATCGAGGAACTGAGCGCCGACAAACAGACTGCGCGGGCGGCACTTGACGCCATCCTCCCAGCAGAGGTCGAGGCCGAAGACAACTACCTCTCCGAGCGTCTGGCGCGAATCCCCGACCTCACCCAACAGCTACGCGACGCGACCCCCGAGATCAAGCGACTGGTCTTCCAGGCGTTCGAGCTACGAGTCGAGCTCGACAAGGCCCAGCGCCACATCGCCCTCAGTGCCACCGTCACCGAGGCCGTCGCGCGAGCCTTTGAGAACACGAAAACCTTGCGCTCCGAAGGCCTTCGTGCCTGCAGAGCTTGTTCCCGTCAACAGCAGAACGGGCACAGGGTGGAAACCCCTATCCAAGAAAGTACCCATCGCATCGAAGAAGCTTTGTGCCTAAGTTAGGAGGCACAGGGCCTCGTGCGTTACCGTGCGACCAGATCCTCAATCTTAGGTTACTTCGGGTGGTCTCGGGAAGATTCGAGCAGAGCCGCGACGTATGCGGTGCACATCGCCTCTATCCGGTCTTCTGGCATGGCGGTTCGCAGTGCCCTTGAGGACATCTCGATGCCGGGACCTCCGCGTCGGCCGAACAGCTGCTCGATTATTTGAGCGCCTCCTTTGAGGGTGCCCCGGCGATCGCGTCCTCGCCGAGGGCGCTGAGCGTGGCTGCGACCTCTCCGGGTTCGTGGTCTGCATGAGTCGCACGACATCGGCGGCGTCCTTGTCGTCGAGTCGATCCGACGTGGCCGCTCCGGCTCGTCGTCGAGCCTGTGGGCCTTCGCGACGAACAGGGCCGCGGGGCCTGCCACCTTCGCTGGAGCGACCGGCCGTCGCTCGGATCGAGCGCCGCGATGGTCATCGTGCTGCGGTCGACGAGCGCCGCCTCGAGTCCGACTGCCGGCGGGCAGCGCGGCTTGCCGTGACCCCCCAGGCGAGCGGCGCGTCTTCCCTCTCCCGAGGCGGCGCCCTCAGGGACGATGAGGTCCACCGGGACGAGGATCTCCTCTCCTCCCGCCGACGCTCTGGTCAGCCAAATCCCCGGCTCGACATGACCGCCAGCTGGGGCTGAAGATAGATTCCGGCGGCGGTCATCGCGGCCTCGAGCTCAGGCGCATCTCGAGAAGCAGCGGGTCCAGGACGAGATCGCCGTCGGTCGTGTAGGGAGCGACAGCGAGATCGGCGGTCCCGTGTGGAGATAGATGGCTTGCGCGCCGGCCAGGATGACAGCGTCACCCTGGGGTGAGGGCGCTGTCAGGGCGTCGAGTAGGACACGCCGTGCGACGACATATCGCTCATCGAGCCCGTAGCGGCTCCGGGACTTCATTTGCGTCGCTCATCGGGCGCCTGTGGAGACGCTGAGATCCTCGATCGAAGGCAGCCGCCAGCGCGGCTCGTTCTCCGTCATCCACGCGATGAGCGCCTCGCCCTCGGCGGGCATCGACCGTTGCCCGTCAGACAATCAACGGCGGCTTGTGATGGTGCGACGTAGCGAAGCCCGACTCCTCGCTGCCCGCTCCCAGACGATGGGGTCGAACGCTCGGAACAGGCGACGTTGGCTCCCTCGTCGGCCGGGAGAAGCCCGAGCTCCTTAGCAACCGCCTCGACGTCTTTGCTGTACGCCATGAGCAGCGCCGGTGCCGCGACCGGTGCAAGGCGCACCGCGGCGAAGGATCCCGTAATGGCGACCGGTGCCGGTCAGGCAGCTCAGCGAGCCTCGACAGCGCCTCCTTCGCCCCGCTCGGCGCCAGAACAGAGACGCCTCATTGGTCTTCAGGACGTCGTAGGACTCCGCCCACCGCCGTACAGCCCGCGATGTCGGCGTCCTCGACGCGTCCACGGCGAGCGCGCTCGACGAGGGCAGCTCGATCCAACGCGTCGAGCAGTCGCGAGACATACCCTGGCGCGAGCCCGGTGGCAGCCGCGATCTCGCTCACGCCGTAGGGAGGCCGCACGTCTACGAGCAGCCGATCAGTCTTGCCGCCTTGGGCCGCGAACCGTCGCTCGGCCGCGAGGCGGAGGCTCGGGGTTTCGGGTAGCACCAGCCGCCCTGATGTACAGGGCCGGGTCCTCCAGGCTGATGAACGCGTTGCCCGTGAGGTCGATGAAGTTGATCTCTTCCCTGGCGAGCAGCTCCTGGGTTCGGGCGCTCAACCACGGAGCAACGACAAGAATCGGGAACCTGGCAGCAAGCGAGCGGAGCATCCGCGGAAGCCCGCGGATAGCTGCTCAGCGGCGCGGGGGTCAAAGGACCGCTTGGCCTCGACCACAAAGGTCACGATCGTCCCGTCTCGGGCACGAAGATCGATAGCGTCGTCCACCAAAGCTGATCCCTCCGGCGGCGTACCCCCGGCCAACTCAGCCCCGGTTGAGCGCTCTACATCCCAACTCACGGGTAGCATGCCGCGCAGCCCCGCAACAGCCCCATCGACCAGATTAGTTCTCTCTAGAGCCATGTTTGCTGTCATAGCAAACGCAAGTCTAGCAGGAACTTCTCTTGTTTGAGTAGTTTGCTAGAACAGCAAACACATGGATCTAGGAAATAGATCTGAGTAGACCCGCGCTTGCCCCGGAAATACTGACGGGGACCACGGTGGTCCCCGTCAGCGGCATAGCGGGGGCACGATATGGATCCATTAGTGACAGCCAAATCGCCGTAGAACTCGTGTTGCCATGGGACTCAAGGTCGCCTACAAGCGCGCGCCGCCACGCATGATGCCTGTAGAGTGGATGGGGCTTGCACGCCAGGGCGCCGGTTGCGCGGGGAGAGCTTTCGCAGAGGGCCCCCGGTCCCCGCAGGGACGGCGCGCGATTCTCCGGCGAGCCGGTGTAGATCGTCTGTTCAACGGCTAAACCCCGGCGATCTGCCTCACTCGATACGGTCCGGCCGTGACACTTCGGCAACTTCAGGCGGGCGCCGGCGATGAGTTTCTTTTCCATTACACGGACGCCGCGCGCGCCGATGCGATCATTGAGGATCGGTGCTTCGTCTCCGGTCCGGGGGTGGCACGGGGGCTCGGGATCTACGCGACAGACATCGCGCCAACGGGGGTGGAGACGATCGAGGACGTCATCGTCCACTGCTTCCGAGGCGAGGCGACGCCGGCGGAGGTGAGCCACGCGGTCGCGGTCCGGCGCTCAGCCGGCGAGCTTCAGTTCGAGCAGACCGACGACCCGTACCAGTGGGTTCTGCCGACGGGGAAGCTCGAGCTCGTCCATATCGAGGGGATCTACATCGCGACCGCTCAGTTCACCGGGAGCCGCTGGTCGATCATCGACGCCGATTGACAACCACTTGTAAGTTTCTGTGCTAGGATGAGCGACGTGAGCAGAGGTGGACAGAACAGCGTTGTGAAGCAGCCGGCGCCTCGCCGCGGGGGTATGCGCCCCGCGAAGATCTCGCCGGAGCGCCGGGAGCGCCTGGACCAGGCTCGCGTGCTGCGCGACCCGCGCGTGCGTGCGCTGTGGCCACGGCTGAAGCGCCGCCAGCAACAGGTCGTCCTCGATCCAAGCGCAGCGACCGGTCACCGCTACCCGCTGAGCAGCGGCGAGATCGCGCAGCTGACGGGGATGTCTGAGCGGCAGGTCAGATACTGGGCTGACCACGGGCTGATCGCGCACTGGCGCAAGGGCAGCCGGCGCCAGTTCGAGACGGTCGGGCTGATCACCGCGTTCTCGATAACGAACGCCAGCCAGCACGAGCTCCAGTTCTACCGCGGTGTCATGGAGGACCCGGTCGTCAAGCTCGCGGCGAAGGTCGGGATCCTGACGAGCCTGCTCGCATCCCGCCTGGAGGGCATCGATACAAGCGAAGCGGAAGAACTAACCGCGCCGCTTGACGAGCTGACGCACCGCTGATCCTCCACCGTCGCGGGCTACGTCGATGCCCTCGGCGATGCTGATGGACTTCGACCAGTCGACCCGCGGCACCGCTCGCATTCTTCCGCATTCCTGGTGGCGGTGTCCCACGTCTCAGGCGGTTCTGCGTCTCGCATCCTCGGTCGGCTCCTGCCACGCCGCTAACAGCGATCGGGACCCATCGTTTGTATGCTGTCGCCACGATATCCCCAGTCACTTCGCTGGCTGGGCGCGAGGCTCGGCCGAGTGTCGAGCCTCAGCTTTTCTAGGGTTCACCGCAGTAACCGCGCGGCTCGCCAACTGGTTGGAAGTTAGCTTGGAACTTCCAACCTACTTCCAACCTCTCTGACACCAAGCCCGCCATCCCTCCTATGCATTCACCCCGCCACTTTGGGGGATGGCGGGCAGAGCTTCGTGGAGCGCGCCCCGATGTCGAGCGAGTCCCCAGGACCGACGTTGATCGATCGCGACGTCAGGACTAGAGGAGTTGGTCCAGACGCGCGACGGCGTTCACACCGCCAACTACGTGCTTGATGCGAACCTCGAGTCCGCGATAGCTGTTCGGTAGATCCACCGGCGCGGTCGTGCCGACGTCGAGAAACCAGAGATCACGCTCGCGGTCGCGCCGCACGCCAACTGAGGACACGCCATCCTGGGCCCGATACGCGCGATAGAAGCCCAAGCGGATCCGCTCGCGCTCGCCGGGGCTGATATCAGTGACGCTGCTCATCGACTTCACGATAGACCGTTGCAGGGTTGCCAAGCCGCTGCAAAGCAGATCCCTATCCCTCAGCCAGACGCTGGATAGCTGTGGCGATCTCCTGGACTCGAGCTGGATCCAGTTGCTCGGGTCGCTGCGGCGAGCCACGCCTTCAAGCGGGAGCCGTGGATGTACACGCACTTGCCCTCTTCCACGAGCCCTTCGGGGAACTCAGACCAGAACACGACCACCGCCTGCACCCACAGACAGTGCCCGGTGCGCTGCTGGATGTCCGCCTTGATCTGCCTGGCCGCATCGAGTGCCCGAGGGCGAATCCGCCGGAACGTTTCGCCAGCTTGCGGATCGTGGCGCCGGTTGAGGTGGGGCGCGCCATCTCTGATCTCCACGATGCCCTGAAGGTTCTTGGTCTCCAGCAGATACACGCCGGTCGGGCCGACCGCGACGTGGTCGTAGTTGCCGTGCCGCTGCTGAATGTCGTGCACGACGGTCCATCCCCTCCGCTTGAGAGACTTCAGCGCTTTCGCCGTCTTGCGCTCTCCTTCAGCGCCGTCGTGCCACTTCTCAACGTAACGCGGCGGGCTGTCACGAAGCCACAGCCACACGCCCACGAGCACACCGAAGATCATTCCCGCGAACCACGACAGCAATTGCCTTTCGACGATCAGAACGACGAACCCAGCGATCAAGAAAGGGCCAAAGACTCCCGCCAGGACCGGAGTGAGCTTGCGCCGCCAGCTCTCTAGGCCACGCTGATAGCGGTCCTCGGCGTAACGACCCGCGCGCGTGACACTCCTGTCGATCGCCATGGCATCGGTATCGGCAGGGAGACTCGACGGTGTGAGGGATCGATGCCGCCAAAGCGGACGGCGAGAGTGTGCATGTTCGAGGCCGGCCTGCAGGGTCGCCCGTTGGTCCCTCCGCGTCGCTGCTCTTAAGAAACGAGGAGCAGGTGCTGAGGGAGATGCACGGGGTCTGGAGCCCGGCGGCGTGGTCTGCAGCGATGCTAGGGGGTGTGGCCGATAGTCATGAGGTGGGCGCTGGCGCCGAGTAGTGTGGGCTCGGTCTCGACGCGTCGGATCGCTCTCAGCACGGCGGCCCGCGATGTCGGGTCCTCGAGCAGAGCCCCGAGATTCTGAAACGAGCCCGGGCCCTCAATGGCCAGGACCTGTACGTCCACCAGTCCGGCCGTGCAAAACTCGTCGCGTAGATCCTCTGGCCGGTGGAAATACGCGAGCGTGAACCACTCAGGGCGTCCATCTGGATCTGGGTTCCGATGCACCCCGTCCCGCAAGTCCCCCTCGACTATCCCCTCGAATGTGGGATCTGCGATCAGCCCCAAGCGCACACCGTCAAACGTCGACGCGAAGCGAGAGATGCCAGCGGCGAGCAGCACACCTCCGCTGCGCAGCACACGGCACGCCTCAACGAGTGCGTGAGCGCGATCGTCGGCTGCTGGCAAGTGATAAAGCGGCCCGAACAGCAACACCGCATCCGCGCTCGCGTCTGCGAACGGCAGTTCGCGGGCATCACCGACGGCAACCGAGGCGAGCGGTGCGTCAGGTTGCGCGGCCGAGGCCGCCATTGCCGCCTGGACGTGCGGCATGTAGGGGTCGATCAGGTGGACCTCATACCCCTCTTGCGCCAAGGGAAGGGCGTAGGCGCCTCTTGCGCCTCCGATGTCGAGCACGACCGCAGGTGCTGGTGGCAGGAAGCGGCTGAGCAGTTCGCGGGTCCTGATCCCCTCCAGCCGAGCCCACGTCTCCAACCGATCCCGCTCGGGATCGTGCCGGTAGTGCGCAGCAATCGCTGGATCAAGCTCTGACGCCACGACCGAACGCTATCGGCTACGGCCGGGGTGCTACTCGATCCCGAAGCCCAAGTCGTTGTCTCGGTCTCGGTCGAGGTTTTGCTCTTCGTCGAGCAGTCGTTGTCGCTGCTGTTGGAGGACCTGGTCGATGTAGCGCTCGTGTTCGGCTTGGGCTTGGGTGTTGCGCTCCAAGTCGACCTCGCGCCCGGCGGTCTGCTTGGCGATCTCCTGGGTGATCGTGGCCTCGCTGGCTCCCTCGTTGCGTAGGTGTTCGGCGAGGTGTTCGATCGCCTCGACTTCGCGAGCCTGTTCGCCTACGTCGCCGCTGCGGTCGACGTTGGTCGCGTGCTCGCGCTGTTGTGGGCGCTCCGTAGCTTGCTGGCGCTCCGGACCGCGCTTGGCGATCTTCTTGGTGATGCTGGCTTCCTGTGCGCGGCTGCGTTGCATCGTCTCGGCGAGGCGTTCCATCGCGCCGATGTCGAATCCCTGCTCGCCGAGATCCTCCCTCGAGACGTAGATCTGGGTCTCCTCGCGGGCGCGGGTGAGCTCGGTGTAGATGTGCTCGCGGTCGGTCTGCCAGCCGCCGGTCATGATCCCCGATCGCTCGGCTGTGATGCCTTGGGCCTTGACGATGTGCACGGCGTAGCGCAGGGAGAGGTCTGAGAACTCGCTGGTATCGACGTGCACCTCGCGGGGCTCGAGTTGCTTGGTCTTGAGCGTGACCCGGTTATCCTCGTCGCGCGGCTGGTGTCGATCACGGTGGCGGAGATCCCATTTTTGACCAGGGGCTGGCCGGGGACCGCGGAACTGGGCGGTGAAGATGACCTCGTCCCCGGCGCGCAGGCCGTAGGGCTTGCCGGGCAGCTCGACCTGATGCGCTCCGAGCTCCCCTGCTTGGATGCGGCGTTCTTGGGCCATCGCATTGACCTGGTCTCGCTCGAGGTTTGTCGCGTCGGTGATCATCACCGCCTCGTTGCCGGGGAGCGTCTTGCGGACCTTGTCCCAGTGCTCGACCATCGCCACAGTGGCCTCGCACTCGCGTGTCGTGGATGTGCATGCGGTCGTGGGCTTGGTAGGCGGCGAGCGCCGGGCCGGGCTCGCCGTTGCGGACCTGCTCCCAGGCCTTGCGCTCCCACGCGTGGTTGGCACGGATAACTTTCTTGAGCTCGGCGGTCGGCGCACGGCCGAGGAGCTCTTTGTAGATCCCTCCGGCGCCGATCGCTGAGAGCTGCGCGGGGTCACCGGCGCCGAAGAACTTGCTGCCGGCTTGCTCGGTGAGCTCGGCGAGTCGCTCGTGGCGCGGCGTGTCGGCCATCGCGGCCTCGTCGAAGACCACGACGGTCTTCGGCCCGATCTTGATGCTGCCGTCTTCGATGCCGTTGATCAGCTCGTTGCGTTGTAGGCCTTGTCGAGTTTCGTCGTGTCCTTCAGCAGCTCCGCGGTGCTGCCGGCGATCGAGGTGGCGATCACCTGGTTGCCCTCGAGTTTCCACGCCCGGGCGGCGGCGGAGATCGTGACGCCCTTCCCCGTGCCCGCGCGGCCGACGAGCAGCGCCATACCGCCTGGACCGGTGATCGTGTCCAGCGCTTCGCGCTGCTCCTGGTTCAACGAGCCTTTGAGCTCTCGTCCGATCTCCCGGCGGGCCTGCTTCAGCGAGGCCTCGCTGACAGGCGCGACGATCTCCTTCGCGCGTCGCTCGGCGATATCGACGGTCGCTTGCTCGAGCTCGCGGAGCTCGCGCGTGGTCCAGGTGTGGTCCTCCAGCTCGAGTATCTCCCCGGAGCGAGTGAGCTCCTCGATCACACGGTCGCCCTCAGCGGGACGTCCCACGCCGGCGCTGATCTCATATGCCTTGGCTTTGAGTTCGCTGGCCGGTGATCATCGAGCGTTCGCTGGTGACCGCCGCGAGGATCTCCTTGCGCAGATCGACGCTGGCATGTTGTTGGATGTTGCGGTCGTTGAAGAGCCCCTCGACGTAGTCCTTGGTCAGCCCGAACTCCTCGCCCTGTGCTTTCCACGCCGCGTTGATGTCGATCGGCGACGCGGTGCTCTTCGGCCCCCTGGTCCTGGTCGTCAGCGAGGAGAGCTCGCCGCCCCTTGGCTCCCTGCCATATCTCTGTCGAAATACGCGGGCGGCGCGATGGACGTCTTCGGATCGTTTGGACCACCGCTGAGCAAGATCCTCCGAGACGCCATGCACCTCGAAGTAGCGCTCGCCGTTCCCGGTCCGCCGGTCGAGCCGCAGGCCAAGGTCCTTCAGGTTGTTCGCCAGCTCGGCGCGATACCACGCGCCGTTCTCCCGCGCGGTCCGATACAGCCGCTTGCTTTCGACCGCCGCGAGCTTGCCATCCTGGCGCTCAGCCGCCATCACGATCACGTGAGAGTGCAGCTGCGGGTCGGGGATCCCACCGCGATCCTGGTCTTTAGCCAAACGACTCGAGGTATGCACGAGCTCCGCCGCGAACAGGCTTTTGGCCTTCTCAAAGCGGGTCACGCGACCCGTTTTCCTCCGCACCAGAGCGACCTCCCGCTCGGTGCGCTTCAGCGCACTCGCGACCGCCGCGTGATGCGCCGCCTCGATCTGCGCACGACGATACGGAGACGCCGTCGCCCACACCGCCGAGACCGTCTTGGGCGGCGCCATCTGCAGCTCTATCCCCGCGACCCGCTCGCCGTTAGAGCCAGCCGGCCGCAGCGGCTCCTCTGTGACGCGGATTGAACCCGTTCATCGTGATCACGAGATCACGAGTCGTCACGTTTCTCCGAGCGGTCAGGCCGAGCTCTTTCAAGGACCCTCTCCGAGCCATGCCACTTGCTCGGCACGACGAGGCTCGGATCGATCTTCCCATCAGCCGTGTAGTACTCAGCCCGGTTCGTCGTCGACGTCAAGTATTCCGCGTAGCTCGTCGCCGACGATGCCTCGATCTTGTGAGTCGTCTGCACCCATCGAACGTAGAGATGCGGCCTTTTATTCGCAAGAGAAGCGGAAGTGAAACCTGAATTTGAATTAACTCCCCGTAATTCACGCTAATAACCTTTATCTAAAGCTCTTGTTAGTGCGTCTGGTCTGCCTGGAAAGGTGACTGCGTGGATGCCTCCCTTCAGAACCACTTTGCATCCGTGCAGTCACCGATTCTGCCGAAGGCCGTAACTAGGCTTGTACACCTTCCGGCCCGAAGGGCCCTAACTTGCAGTTCCCAGCTCCGAAGGTGCGTGCATTCCCACGTGCGGTAGAAGCCCCCGCCCGGGTCTCCGCCCGCCGAGCCCCCCGCCCGATGTCAAACCGACGGTCGCCCTGGCGACTGTCGGCCGTGGGAGACCCCTGCGCGTTGGAGGTGTGACGTCGCTGTTGCGTGGTGACCGGCGGTCGCTGCGGCGGGCGAGGCCTGGGTGGCTCAGGGCGTGGTCGCCGTGGCGACGGTCCCGGTCCCGGAGCCGCCCGCACTACCTAGTGCGGACCTGGATCAGGCCCAGCCTCTGAACATGGCTTCGCGTGGCCGATCCGGGAGCGAATCTGACCGGCGGGCGATCAACTCGCGTGAGACCGAGAGTCAAGCGGCAAGCGGCGCCGGGCTGAGCACTTGCGAACGGTGCCGATGATCCAGCTGGGAGGGCTCGGTCCCAGAATCGCTTCGTCGGATTCGCGAGCGGTTGGCTACTCATGAACGACTGCCCAGGAGCATCTTGACCGACATGCTCGTCGCAATCGGGGTCGGCCCCGCGGCTTTGATGGAGGGGTCTTGCTCGCGTACTCCGTGCGGTCAGACGTGGCCATCCTTGATGTAGATGGTGTCTCCAGCCGGCGACGATCCGCTTAAGAACCTGACGCTGGACTTCTGAGGGACCGCGACACAACTGAAGTCTGGTTGGCGGGATGAGGGACCGGGCCGCAATCCCCCTGCTGGGCCGCTTCGGAGAGTTGACGATCACGATGTCGACCGACTCCGTGTACCTGAGAGGGGTTCGAGGTACGCTCGAGCGCCGACGGGGAGGGTCGCTTCCATGGACCCGGAGGGCACCCTGTAGGGGACGAGATCTATGGTCGAGCCGTCGGGCCGAGTCAGTTTTGCTTCGGGCAGTGTTCGGAGCAGAAAGTCGTAGCAGCGGACACTTGTCTTCGGAAAGCAGCTCGGACTCGAAGGCCCGACCTGGGGCGAATCAACGAGGGGATCCAGGCCAGCAAAGCAGCGGTGGCGACGGTCCGTTGGACGTAAGGCGGGCGGCGGTCGGCGCAAGGTCGCGTGCACGGCATCCGCCGCCGGGTTCATCGCCGTCGGCCCTGGGCGAAGTTCATCGCGGGGGGCGCGACGATCGCGAAGTCTTCGGCGCCGGCAGCCGGCTCGTCGGGCTTGTGGAGGTTCTTGACGGTGGCTTCGACGTCGCCGAAGTGGGGGGTGAGGCGGTGGATGGACTTGGCGAGGAGGTTGATTGCGCCGCCGCCGTCTGCGTGGCGCTCGAGGATTCCGTCGACGCGGATGATCGGCTCGGTGCGGACGATCGTCCTGTACCTCTCATACAGCTTCTGCGGAACGATCACGTTGAGCGTTCCGTGCTCGTCTTCGATCAGCAGGAACGTGATGCCGTTCGCGGTCTGGGGTTTCTGGCGGGCGATCACGAAGCCCGCCGACCTTCACGTGCGACTCGTGGCGGACCGTTGGCCAGGTCGGCGGTGGACAGCGCGCCGTCGGCGCTCAGCTGCTCGCGGAGCAGTGCGAGGGGGTGGCGGTCGATCGAGATCGCCGTCGCGTGGTAGTTGGCGATCATCGCCTGCCAGTCGGTGAGCGCCGGTCCAGGGCGGGTGCATCGGGCAGGGGTAGCTCCAGCGCGAGCTGCTGGCCGCCCTTCGTTTTCAGGGCGGGCCGTGCGACGCCGAGTTGCCACAGCGCGGTGCGCCGGGCGTGACGACCGTCGCCGGCGAGCAGGTCGCAGGCACCGGACCAGGCGAGGCGTTCGAGGGTGGGCGTGGTGACGCCGGCGCGGGCGGCGAAGTCCGCCAGGTTTCGGAAGCCGCCGCCCGCGTGCCGGGATGCGACGAGCCGTTCGATGTCCTCTGCGTGGACGCCCTTGATGTAGTTCAAGCCCGACGCGGATTTCGCCGGTCTTGGTGACGCGTGCACTCGGCTTCGCTGTGCAGGACGTCGGGCGGCAGGACGATCACTTCGCGGTGCTGTGCCTCGTGGATCAAGCGTGTCGGGTGGGTAGAAGCCCATCGGCTGCTCTGAGAGCAGCGCGCAGAGGAACTCGCAGGGGTGGTGCACGCGCAGCCATGTCGACTGGTAGGCGAGCAGGCCGAACGCGGCGCCATGAGACTTGGGGAACCCGAAGCCGGCGAAGCCGGCGACCATGTTCCAGACGCAGCTCGATCACCTCGTCCTGCCGTCGGGATGCGTCTGCAGCGCGCCGACGAGGAACTGCTCGTGGTGGCGCCTCATCGCCTCCGCGGAGCGCTTGCGGCTCATGGCGCGTCTGAGGCTCTCGGCCTGCCCCGCGCTGAACCCGGCGAACGCTTGGGAGACTTCGATGACCTGGTCCTGGAAGACGATCGTGCCGAGCGTCTCCGCGAGGCACTCGCGTAGCGAGGGGTGCAGGAACGGGACCTCGTAGCTCGGGTCGACGCAGCAGCGCCTGGCGGCGTTCGATGTAGGTGTTGACGGCGCCGCCGACGATCGGCCCGGGCCTGACGAGCGCGACTTGGATCGTGAGGTCCGCGAGCGTCGCGGGACGGGTGCGGCGCAGCGATCCCATCTGCGCGCGACGACTCGATCTGGAACACGCCGGTCGTGTCCGCTTCCTGGATCGCGCTCGAACGTCGTCCGGGTCGTCGAACGGGATGCGCGAGAGGTCGACCCGCTCGCCGGTGCGCTTGGCGATCAGCTCCACGCAGCGCTCGACCGCGCTGAGCATCCCGAGCCCGAGGATGTCGATCTTCAGGAACCCGGCGTCCGAGCAGGAGTCCTTGTCCCACTGCACCATCTGCCTTCCGGGCATCGCCGAGGGCACGATCGGGACGCAGTCGATCAGCGGCCGTGTGGAGATCACCATCCCGCCGGGGTGCTGGCCGATATAGCGGGGCAGCCCGTAGGCCTCATCGGCGAGCTTCGCGAGCCACTTCCAGCGGGTGTGCTCGCAGGCGCTCGGGGCCGAGCGCGACGCGGATGTCCTCGGCGACGGTGCCCTGCGACGCCCCAGCCCTCTGAGCCGCTGGCGACCCGGTCGAGCTCCGCCGCGGGTAGCCCGAGTGCCATGCCGAGCTCTCTGATCGATCGCTTCGCCTTGAAGCTCGGGTACGTCGCGACGAGCGCCGCGCGGTCTTGGCCAAAGTGCTCGGGGATCCGCGGCAGCAGCGGCTCGCGGATATCGCGGGGGAAGTCGATGTCGATGTCCGGCAGCCCGGTGATGTCCTCGTGCAGGAACCGGCCGATCGCGAGGTCGTTCTCGATCGGGTCGATGTGCGAGAGCCCCGCGAGGTAACACACGATCGAGGAGACCGACGAGCCTCGGCCGCGGCCGGGCGGCAGCAGCGCCCGCGCCGTGTCCGGTCCCGCGGACCTCGAACGCGACCTGGCGCGCCAGCTCGAGGATCTCGAAGTGCAGCACGAAGAACCCGGCCAGGCCGAGCGTGTCGATCAACTGCAAGCTCCTGCTCCAGACGGGCGGCGGCCTCGCCGTGGCGGCGGTAGCCGGCGGGGTAGCGGCGCGCGAACTCGGCGTGGCAGATCCCCGCGAGCTCGCCGCGCCGCGTCCTCGTTTTCGGACCCGGGGTAGCGGTAGCCCAAGTCCGCCGTCAAATCGAACGTCAGCGTCTCCGCGAGCCGCACGCTCTCCGCGGCGGCGCCCGGGAACTCCGCGAACCTCGCGGCCATCCCGGCGGGTGTCGCGAGGACGTGGGTGTCGTTGGGGCGCAGCTGCACCTCGCTCGCATCGAGCGTCTGGCCGTGGCGGATCGCGACGAACGCGTCCTGCAGCATACGCCCGCTCGGTGCTGTGCGCGTGCACGTCACCCGTCGCGACCGTCGGCACTCCGAGGTTCGCGCGCCAGGCGCTCGCGTGCGCGGTTGCGTTGCAGGTCCGCAGCGGCATAGGGGCGCTGCAGCTCGACCCGCAGCGAGTCGGGCCCGAACGCGTCCAGCAGCCGCCGCGCGGTCGCCTCGTCTTCGATGCCGTGCTCGTGGCAGCCGGTCAGGCAGACCAGGCCGCTCGGAGTGCTCCAACACCGCCGTCCAGCGAGACCGACGGCTGGCCGGCGCGGCGATCGTTCGTGTCCCGCGTGTGCGCGTGCGCGCGCGTGAGCAGCCGGCACAGGTTGCTCCACCCCCGCCCGTCGCGGACGAGCAACGTCACGTGCCGGTGCTCGCCGCTCTGCGCGCCGGCGCGAGGCTCGACGTGACCTCCGCGCCGAAGATCGCGCGCACCGGGTGCTCCCCGGTCCTGGAGTCGCGGGCGGCCATCGCGAGCTCCATCGCGCCCGCGAGCGAGTCGTGATCGGTCAGCGCGAGCGCGGTGTGCCCGAGCTCCCCGGCCCGCGCGATCAGCTCGTCGGGCGTGGAGGCGCCGTCCAGCAGCGAGTAGGCGGAGTGAGCGTGCAGCTCGACATACGGCGGCGTCCCAGGCATCTGCTCCCGCCCACGCCTTCTGGCTGAACCACCTGTCGGTGAGCATGTCGCGGAACACCACGACGTCGCCGCCCGGTCACCGTGATCACCTCGTAGTAGCGGCGGCGCAACGGCTCATCCGTCCACCACGCGAACCCGTCAACCAGTCGCGCCTGACCGTCTCGACCCGCACACCGGCGACCGACGATCGGCTTGCCCCGGGCGTCGACCTGCACCCGGACCGGCTTGCGGCGCGTTCGATCGGCCCGGCGCAGGAGACCGAGTGCGTCTCATCCCAGCCACGGCGTCGAGCAGCGCTCCTGTGCTCAGGCAGCGGCGAGTCCGGCTCCACGACCAGCACCCGCAACAGCGCGTGCGGGCCGGCGAGCGCCTGCACCTGCGCGACGGCCTTGCGGCGGCGCTGCGTCGCGTGCGCGTGCGCTCCCCATCGAGCAGCGTCGTCTGGTCCGCCGGTGGCCGGGCCCGAACTCCATCGACCGCCAAGCCCAGCGCCGACCGCCGGCGCCGGCAACAGCCCGAGCGGCGCTGTGAGCGCGAGCAGGATCCGCTTGCGCGTCGCAGATCGCTTCGCGCAACACCACGTGCTCGCACCACGTGCCCCGTTCCACCAAGCGCGCGGAGAGGATCAGCGCGCGGATCGTGCGGCCCCGCCGCTCAGGCCGGGCCAGCAGCCGGTCGACGAGCACCCCGAGCGTCCGCTCGAGCAGCAGCCCGGAGTTCGCCTCGCGCGAGGTCCATCGACTCCTCCAAGCGGTCCTCGACGCGCCGGGTCTGCAGCGGCGTGTCGTGCCCGAGCGCCAGGCGCCGCGCGAGCGTGCCGGGCTCGCCGAAGCGGTCAGCGACCGCGGCGGCGCCGAGCTTCACGACCCCGCCGAGCGTGCACGACCCCGAGTTGCTCCAGCGCCGGTACGAGCGGCTCCGTCTCGGGGCGGTATCTGAGAGTGCCGACGGGCTGCTCGCCAGGTACCGCTTCGCCTCTCGGTCGCCGATCACCCTCGCGCGACGGCTGCGCGCTTGTAGCGCGGCCGCGAGCGCGCAGAACCGCGTCGGGCCGGCGCCGATCCGTGGGGGCCGGCGCAGCGCCTTGCCGGCGGCGGCGATCACCCCGTCCCGACCCCCGTGGATTCCTTCCAGCCCGGTCGCCGTCGAAGTAACGCGAGGCCGGGCCGGGCGAGCTCCAGCTGCGCGCCGATCCCTTCCGAGCGCCCGAGCGGCTTGGTCCCACGCCCGCGCGACCTTGATCGGGTCGCCCGGTATCAGCTCCAGCGTCGGGCAGTGCCCGAGCGCCTCACCCAGCGCCATCCCCGCTCGCACGCCCTGCGCCTGGGCGCTGGGAGAGACTTCGCCGATCGCCATCGCCCCGCCACCGGTCGGCGCGATCGCCAGCGCCCGCCCCAGCAAATCCTGGGAGCCGCCCGCCGCGACGCGCAGCTGGAAGCGCGGGATGTGCACGCACACGATCCAGCGGGCCCCGACTCTCCCCGCGGCGTCTCACCCCCCGACCTCCCGCCGATCACTCGGCGCCTGGGACCGCTCATCCAACCGCTCGAGCAGCCGCCCCGCGAACCCCGTGAGCCACTCCGCGGCCGCGTCGAGCAGCTGCCGATCCCGGGCCGGGTCGAGCGCCGCGATCAGCCGGTAGACCCCGATTTCGTACGCCGGGCTCATCGTGATCTGCGTCTCGTGGGCGAGGATCCAATCGAGCTGGCCAGCCAGCCGCGCCGCCTCTGCGCGGGAGAAGGGGATATGAGGCGCTCGTGGACCCAACACGAACATATGTTCCCATCATTGTCAAGAGGTCTAATGGCACGGACGAAGACCGGATTTACAGGCGCGGCGAGGCGAGCGCTTCCGCTTCACGCGGCGCAAGCGGGCGTGTGCCGATGGTCGGTCGACGCGCCCGAAGTTCGTCCTGAGCAGGCGTCTGGAGCGAACCCCAGCGGACGCTCGCGATTCGCGCAAGGCAGGAGCCCGCGGGCGCCGCCGGACCGTACCACGATTTCTGTTCGGGTCAGACGAGGACGCCCGGGATGGGGAAGGCGGCTGCGAACTCACTGACCTCCGTGGCGATACGGTTGATTGTTACCTCGTCCTCGCGCTTGGCGGCCTCGACGCCCTCGTCGATCCAGCGCGCGATCTGAGCCATCTCGGCCTCGCCCATGCCGCGCGTCGTGACCGCCGGCGTGCCGAGGCGGATCCCGGACGGGTCGAACGGCTTGCGCGGATCGTAGGGGACGGTGTTGTAGTTGACCGTGATCCCGGCCCGGTCGAGCGCCTGCGCGGCGAGCTTGCCCGGGACGTCCTTCGAGGTCAGGTCGACGAGGATCAGGTGGTTGTCGGTGCCGCCCGAGACGAGCTCGAAGCCGCGCTCGAGCAGGCCGTCGGCGAGCGCCTTCGCGTTGGCGACGACCTGCGGGCGTAGGCCGACGAACGCGGGCTGCAGCGCCTCGTCGAAGGGCGACGGCGATCGCGGCGGTCGTGTGGTTGTGCGGCCCGCCCTGCAGCCCGGGGAAGACGGCGCGGTCGATCGCCTGGCGTGCTCGGCGCCGCACATCAGCATCGCCCCGCGCGGGCCCGCGCAGCGTCTTGTGCGTCGTCGTCGAGATCACCGCGGCGTGGCCGACCGGCGAGGGGTGCGCGCCGCCGGCGATCAGGCCGGCGATGTGGGCGATGTCGGCGACGAGCACCGCCGTCGACCTCGCGCGCGATCTCGGCGAAGCCGGCGAAGTCGATCGTGCGCGGGATCGCGGTCCCGCCGCAGAAGATCAGCTTCGGCCGCTCCGCGAGCGCGAGCGCGCGCACCTCGTCGAGGTCGACGCGCCCGGTCGTCGCGGCGACGCCGTACTGCACCGCGCGGAACCACTTGCCGGTGACCGAGACGCCCCAGCCGTGGGTCAGGTGGCCGCCCATCGGCAGCGCCATCCCCATCACGGTGTCGCCCGGCTCGAGGAAGGCGAGGTAGACGGCGAGGTTCGCCGGCGAGCCCGAGTAGGGCTGGACGTTCGCGTGCTCGACGCCGAAGAGCGCCTTCGCGCGCTCGATCGCGAGCGGCTCGAGCTCGTCGACCACCTGCTGGCCCTCGTAGTAGCGCCGGCCCGGATAGCCCTCGGAGTACTTGTTCGTGAACACGTCCCGCATCGCCTCGAGCACCGCGCGCGAGACGTGGTTCTCGGACGGGATCAGGCAGAGCGTCTCGACTGGCGCTCGAACTCGAGCTCGACCAGCCGGGCGACCTCGGGATCGGTGTGACGAATAACCGACTCGGTCAAGATTTGCGCGCTCATGGACACCTCCAGGACTCGGAAACGTGTGCCCAGGCGCGCGGCTTTACTCGGCTGCCGCTCCCCAGTGGTGCTCCACCTTGCGCGCCAGTCACGGCAGCACGCGGAGTCTACCGCGTCGCCGCTTGCGTGACAGCCTTTCGTGGATGCGGTCATGGTCGCCGAGGCGCCGCTCGCTCCCACAACGGACGGAGAGCTGTTGACGGGCACGGTAACTCGTGCCCGTGATCATACGACACATAGAGGCGTGTCCAGGCGGCGGACTGCCAGCGCCTAGCGTACGGCCCGAACCCTGACTCATCCGGTCAGGCGGCCTCGTGGCGACCGCAACGCGTGAGATGCGAGTGCCTGGGCGTTAGGTCTGAGACGCCCGGATCGGACGATTTCCGAGCACGCTGACTGAGGGTCGGTGCGCGCCGCTCACGCGGAGCGAAGCGGAAGCGCTCGCCTTGCCAAATCGCGGACCCGGAGCTCGTCGGATGCAGGCCCACGGTGAACGTAGACGGAGACACTCGCTGTGAGCCTAGCCGGCCTCTGATCGCCGCCAAGCTGACGCGAGCGCGCCGCGTTCTGTCGGGCCGGCCCGAGTCGATAGTCTTTGGCTCCCGTCGTTGGCGTGAGGAGGACTCGTGGCGAGCGATAGTCCAGATGAGGTTGTATTCGCCGTGGCGGGGTCCACGGCCGACCCCGCCCAACGGATTAGCCTGGCTGAAGCCGGCCTCAGGGAGCGTGAGCACCTCCAAGAGTGGGTGATCGCTCACCCCGAGATCATCGGACCCGGGGTGATGATCGTGACGTTCGAGTTCGACCACTGGTCCTCGGCGTCCGGATCACAGAAGGATCGCCTCGATATTCTCGGGCTTGGCGAAGATGGCCGGATCGTGGTCGCGGAGCTGAAGCGCGGGCAGGCACCGGACACCGTTGACATGCAGGCCTTGAAGTACGCGGCGATGGCGAGCCGTTTTACCCCGCGACTCTTGGCCGAGTATCACGCGAAGTTCAGCCAGCGAAAGGTTCAGAACGCTCGTCAGGCGGAGCCGCTCACCGAGGCGGAGTCTTTGTCCAAGCTTGAAACGCACTCGGAAATTGGCCTGCTGCCCGACCAGCTGATAAACCCACGCGTAGTTTTGCTCGCCGAGTCCTATCCCGCAACCGTGACCGCCACTGCAGTGTGGCTGAACGAGCGGGGAGTCGATCTCACGCTCATGCGCTACCAGGGCTACCGCACCAGCGGCGAGCACATCGTGCTCACGGTGTCCCAGCTCTATCCGGTGCGCGAGGTCGCGGACTTCGAGGTGGCGCCGCACACCAGCAGGAAGGCCCAGCCCATAGTCTCCCTACCCGAGATTCCGTGGAGCGAGGAGGATCTCCTCGAGCTCGCGAGCGTGGCGAACGCCACCCCACTCGCGATCGTGGACTTGTGCGCCCTCTCTCCGGACACCTGGATCGGGGCGAACGACGTCTACGCAAGAGCGGGGGTAACGACGGCGAGCGGTACCGGGCAACTCGGCGGGTTCGGGCTGACGGTGAAGTCCAGGTTCAAGCGCAGCAACCCGCCCTTCGAACGAGCGTGGTCACCCGATGGCACCAACCAGGCCGCCTATCGGATGGGGCCCGAGCTCTCGGCCGCGTGGTTACAGCTTCGGGGCGGGGACATCGGCCTTGTAAGCCACGTGGAGGCCGCGCGGGAGTCCGGAGGCGATGCCGTCGATGGTGACGGCCGGGCCAACGCAGCCGGGCAAGCGATGGCGTGAAACCGTGTGCGGGCGCTATACGAACACCCAAGGCCCTGAAGAGATCGGCAAACAGATCGGTGACCAGCTCGGCGTGCGGATACGCGACAGTGCCGGCACCCGTAGGTACAACGTCGCGCCGACCGAGGATGTCCTGACGATCGTCGCAAGCGACGGGCAGCCTGAGTCACGAATGCTGCGCTGGGGGCTGGTGCCCGCAAGCGCCACCACGATCAAGACGGAGCGGCCGTGGATCAACGCCAGGGTGGAGACGCTGCGCTCGAAGGGCGGCTACTTCGGTGTGAAACCCGATGCGGCGCACCGTGCCTTGATCGTGTCGGATGGTTTTTTCGAGTGGCTGGCGATCGAGGACAAGGACGCCAAACGCAGGCTTCGGCCCGCGCCGCTGTACTTCAAGGTCGACGAGGGGCGGGCGTTCTGCTTCGCGGGGCTCTGGGTGACAGCGCCTCATGTCGAGGGCGGAGCGGTGGAGAGCTGCACGATCATCACGTGTGACGGCAGAAGCAACAGGGTCGTCGGGCCCGTGCACGACCGGATGCCTGTGATCCTTCCCGATCCCGAGTTGTGGCGGGCGTGGCTCGATCCTTCGATCTCAGCGGCGGACGCGCTGACGCTCTGTGAGCCTTTGGCGGGCGGGCGGATGTCCGCGACACCCGCGAGTCAGGCCGTCAACAGCGTCAACTCGCCCGAAGGACCTGAGTTGCTGATCCCGGCCGGCTTTTGACGCTAGAGCCCGATCTCCGGAAGATCCTGTGATCGCACGGTCCGCCGGTCGATGTCCCGCTTCAGGTAACGCAAGAGAAAGGGCGTCCAGAGGAGTTGCAGCACAGCGAAGCCGCCAACCAGATCTAGCTCCCGAGGAATCGCGAGAGCAACGTAGATCAACTGAGGGCCCCTCGACCGTCTCCCAGCAGCCGGTCTCCCCCGATTCGGTACAGCCTGTTTGTTCTCGATCTAGTCTGAACGGTCTTTCCCGAACCCTCGGAACAAATGATGCTTCTCAGGCGCGGTGGTCCCCGTCGGATTACCGACATCCGGATCCACGGGGCCGGTCGACGCCGCGAGTTCCTCTTCGTGGATGAGCTCCTCTTCGCTTACTGGTTCAGTCTTCAGCAATTCGCGCGCTCTCTCGAGATCCGCCTCCTCGACGTATACGTCACACGCGCCCCCAGCGCCCAATCCTCTGGCGCCGCCAGCGCCACTGCTTTGCAGCATCGAGTGAATAGCAGCAGCAGATAGACGACTACAAACCAACTGCGCCTCCGGTTCGTTACTGGCAGAAACCGCGATCTTGAGCATCGAAACCAAGACTACACCCCGGAGGAGCGATGAGAGCCGTCACCTAGAACGAAGTCGATGAGTGAGGAGAACAGCTGCAACTACTCGGTTCGCTCGAGTGAAGAACGTCAGTAGCAGCGCCTGTGGTCATGTGGGCAACCCGCAGGGTTGTCCAAGCCCTGGCGGCGCCGGCGCAGCCGCCGCCAGGGCGTCATGTCCACAGGCGACTCAGATCCCGGTGAGTGAGGCTGCGCCGGCACACGGGATGTCTGTTGCGATAGTTTGCCGTCAGGTCCAAGACACCGTCAAAGGGAGGTATCCGATGCACGCAGTCCTGATCGAGGTAGATACCAGCGGACAGCCTGATGCACAGGCGGGGCTGAAGAACCTGCGGGAGGAGACGGTGCCCAGAGTCAGTCAGGCGCCCGGATTCCAGGCTGGGTACTGGCTGCGGCCGCTCGGCGACGCGAAGGGGACCGCCTTGGTCGTGTTCGATACGGAGGAGCATGCCGAGGCGGCGAGCTCGGAGGTGAGCGTGGGTACCAGCGTTGGTCCGGGGGTGACCGTGGTGCGCAGCGAGGTACGCGAGGTGGCGGCCTCGGCGTAACCGAGGATCGGTGGTGGCTGCGCTTGAGGGATGACCTGCAAAGCGCAGGCTGTGTCGCTACGCATTTTCTTGCACATTGCGGGAACGGGGGCTCCCAGGGCCTTGCGGGCGCTGCCCGCCCTTCGTATGTTGCTCCTCGACGCGGAACCGAGCCGCAAAGAGCGAGGCCACCGAGGTGTGAGGCCGCGCCACCCAAACCGACGGGCCTTCGGGTCAGTTGGGAGTGGGTTCCTCAAGCGGCCCGGAACCGCGTCGTTTTCGTTCACCGGCGCGGCAGCTGGGTACGAGCAAGTAAGCAAGGACGCATCTCCTATACGGTGGTCTCTCTCAGGTAAGTAACCGACCAGCTGGAGGCGAGAACCGTGTCCGACTTCCTTGACGACAGGCGCAAAGAAATCACCAATCGGCTGAGGGAGCTCAAGCCCGTGGTGGACGAGTTCAACCGACTCGAGGCCGCCGCCGAGGCCCTCGTCGGGGTGATCGGCTCGGCTGCATCTGAGGCCACCTCGGTGACCGTTGCAACCGTCACTCGCCGCCGTGGACGGGGACGCCGGCGCGGCTCCGGTAAACGTGCACGTAAAGGCACTGCGGCCAGCACGCCGGCCGCCAGCACCGCAGCCGCGACGGCGGCGGTCACTGCAGACGCCGCCTCAGCCGTGGTGGGGCGCAAAAGGCCGGGTCGCCCCAAGGGAAGCGGGAAAAAACCAGGTCGCCCTCCCGGGTCCGGAAAAAAAGTTGGTCGTCCCGCGGGCAAAGTAGGTCGTCCCAAAGGCAAAGTGGGACGCCGCAAAGGCAGTGGCACCCGCGCGCTGGAGACCCTCTCGCTCGTGCAGGGTCAGCCCGGCATCACGATCCCTGAGCTCGCAGCGAAGATGGGCATCAAGCAGAACTACCTCTACAGGGTGCTTCCGAGTCTTGAACAGGAAGGCAAGTTGGAGAAGAAAGGCCGTGGCTGGTACCCGAGGGGCGCCTGACGACGACCTGCCGGTATCTGGGTAGAGGTGAGGTGGGTGTCGAGTCTCCCAGCCCGGGCGTTCAGCAGCTGGCTCTCGTAGCGTCACCGCCCGGGTGTAGGCGGCCGATCCCTGGGATGAAGCGGCCGACTCGGGCGGCGTAGGCGGCGTAATGCTCGCCGTGAACCCGCAGGAGGTAGGGCTCCTCGAGCAGCCGCACATGCAACTCGACGGCTATCGTCAGGAGGATCGCTTCGGTGATCGTTCTGGACGCCAACCGCGGGGTGGCGTAGGGCGCGTCGGGCGCCAAACTTTGGCGAAGGCTACGGGGCCAGTACGCGCGCGAGCGCACGCCAGCGCGCTTGGCGATAGCGGTACATCAGCGCCGCGAAAAGGGCCGCGAGGGGCGTGAGCGCGCGCGTACGTGCCTGTATCTGGACGGCATCCGTGTAGCGACAGCTTGTGGGGGAGGTCGGTACGAACGTGAGCCGGTGGTTCCACACGGCGATCGGTCCACCGTACTCATGCGAGACGATCTCCTCAGGTGTGAAGCGCTCAATGCGGATCTCATGTGTCCAAGCGGGGATCCACCCCAGCCAACGCAAATGCAGCGAAATGCGCGCGCCCTCGACTATCCGCTCAGGCACCTCCGTGTCGGGAGTGATGGTCAGCCACGGCCAGAGCACATGCTGGACCGTTGCGGGGCGCTGCGCTAGCTCGTAGGCGCGCTCGGCTGGGATGGCAAGCTCGGTGCTCACGGTGACGTTCATCGCTGGGTATTATGAATGATTGCTCGTGTTTGTCTACTCGCTTTCTCTGGACAACTGAAATGGCACGCCCGACGGACGTCAAGCCAAGGCGCAGACCCGTCCAGGAGCGTTCGATGGCCACCGTCGAGGCGATCCTGCAGGCGGCTGCTCAGGTTTTCGAGCGCCACGGCTACGCCGCCGGCACCACGAACCGCATCGCCGAGCGAGCCGGCGTGTCGATCGGCACGCTGTACCAGTACTTCCCCAACAAGGACGCGATCCTCGTCGCGCTCGTTCACCAGCACCTCGCCGAGAGCACAGCGGCACTCCAACCACATCTCGACCGACTGAACAGAGGCGCAGGCTTTGACGACGTCCTCCCGGACATCGTTCACGCGATGGTCGCGATGCACGCTCTCGCACCGGGCCTTCACCGCGTGCTCTTCGAGGAGACCCAGCTACCACCGACGCTCCGCGCAGAGCTCGACGAACTGGAAGATCGCCTCGTGGAGGTGGCGGCCAGCGCACTCGCTGCCGATCGCGACTCCTCTCCAGCCGATTTTCGCTTGTCCGCTCGTATCGTGATCAGCACGATGGAGGGCCTCACCCACCGCCTCGTGCTGCGCCCGCCGCCAGGTGTCACCCCAGAGGCGATAGCCAGCGAGATCACTGAGGTCGTGCGCGCCTACACGCAGCTTCGCCACTGAGATGGCAATGTTCTCGGAGTCGCCGGGGATTGACGGGTGTATGTGCCGCCCAGCTGACCGCGTTGGCGCATGAGCCGGACCCATCGGCAGTACCCAATCCAAGACCCCCGCAGCCAGCCGCCGTGAGTTTGACGGGGAACTTGTTTTTGTAGGTTCCCAACATTCATTTGATGGGTGTGGTTGTCCTGTCTTTCACAGCAAAGACTGTACGAAAACTCGCTGCGGGGCGCGTCAGGGCCTGGTGGGCGAGCTGGCGAGTTTTCGTACAGTAAACTACGTTTCGCACGACGACAGCGATATCGGCAGGAAAACGCGGCGGGAGTTCAGGGCTCGACGCGCTCCAGGTCTTCGAAGGCGTCGTCGGGTAGGTCGATCGCCGGCTCGTGCCCCAGCTTGCTGAGGTGCTCCATGAGGGCGCGGATGTGCTCGTAGGCGCAGGCCTTGGGATCGTGCCTTGGGTTGAGCCGCTCGTGCGGGTGATCGTCGTTGTGGATCTCGGGGTCCTCGCCGGGAGGGCCGAGCACGAGATGGGTGACGTGGGTATCGACTCCTTCGTAACCGATGAAGGTCGAGGTGAGCTCGAAGGAGACGCCGTGGTCGGGGAGCACCGTGACGATGCTCAGCACATCCGGCCCCGCACAGACCGCGGTCGTTTCGCTGGTCACCCGCTTTCCACCAAGTGTGACCTCGAGAGCGACGATGATTCTGTCCTGGTCCACCGGATCATCGTACCCGCCGGCGGGGATGGGTCAGGGTGCGGAGCAGGGACCGTGTGGCGCCGCTGTGCGTGGGTTATTCGCGGACCTCCGGGATGAACGCCGCGAGGTACTCGAACTCGCCGTTGAGCAGTGGCATCTGCTCGGGGTATCTAGCTGCCCATGCCGCGCATTGCTCCAGTGAGAGCTGGCCCTTGCGCATCGCGTTGATGCGTTGGCTCACCGTCATCTGCCAGAGCGCCCTGAGCCTTGCCTCACGATCCCTCAGAGCCGTGATCGTTTGCTCGTCGAGTGTGATGTGTTGCCGTGTTTTGCTCATCAGTCATTTCACCTTTCAGTAGTGAGCTTGCGAACGTGTCCTGCGTTCATCACACCCCGGAAGGAGAGTCAAGCAATTGATAATGTGACTGTCGTGCTCCCCCGCTAGGGGGAGATTCTCAATTGCTTGAAGGCGTAAGCCGGTCTCGGGGGAGGGGTGTGATACGACCTTCGTATTAGACTTCGGTCAGCAGGAAGACCACTCCGATGATCACGGCCATCGTCCCGACTGGGAGCGGCAGTGCAAAGAAGAGACGCGCGACGGGGCGTTGCATACGGCTGTCGAAAAGATCGCGGGCGGCCGGGCTGAACCGCTGTCGAACCCGTCTGAGCCGTCGGGGCAGCAGCCAGTGACCCCAGGCGATGGTCAACAGGCCGACCGCGATGAGCAAGACTCCGGCGGGCACGACTTACTTCGAGCGTCAGGCGGCGAGCTTGCGGCGAGCCTTCTGGATAGACGGCAGCGCGTCCTTGGCGCCTTTGACCTCTTCGGTTTGCCAGCGCGAAGCGCGAGGGGCCTCCGTGGGTTCTCAAATCAGACCGCAGCGAACATGCTGAGCAAGGTAGCGGATGGGTTAGGCTGGAACGCCCGATCGGGCTACCAGCCCGCGAAAACACATGAGGAGAAAGAGCATGTCACCTGTACGTATGCGCGCGTTGCTCGTGCTCACCGTAGTGGGCTTCGTGGTGCCGAACACGATGTTCATCGTGTTCCTCGCACAGCACAGCTTCGACTTGGGGCGCTACTTCAGCGACTGGTTCGAAACGTTGCCCTCAACACAACTGTTCGTCGATCTGCTGCTTGGGCTCGTCGCCTTCATCACCTGGGTGAGGCCGGACGGAGAACGGTCGAACGTGCGCCGCTGGTGGGCGGCCATACCCGCGGCCCTGCTGGTGGGAATGTGCTTCGCAATCCCCCTCTACCTGCTGCTGCGCGAGCGAGCGTTGGAACGCGCCGCGGCCTAGCTGGGCACGTGCATGGGGGCTAAAGGTGAAGGGCGTTCACGGAGACCGATTAGCGGGGTCAAGGTAGAACAAGGACTTGACGCCGCGACCCCCATCCCTCTACCCAGCCCATAATGGAGGTAGTCGTCAGCATGGCAGTTTTATGCTGACAACATCATTGCTGCCTTTTCTGCGCTCGTGCCCAGGCTGGGCGGCACGGCAGCCAATTGGGGTGTGAACCTCACTGCTGCGGGGGGGCCAGCGGGATGGCCCGAGCCGCTGCGCTTGGGCGATGTAGGCCGCGACGATCTGCTCGAGGCGCCTCGTCGCCGTGGTCGTCGCCGAGCTGCTCCTGGACTGTGTACATGCGCCCGGGACCCTCGGCGGACGCGTCAACGATCCGCGGCCCGCCTTCGATGAGGACCCCATATAGCGCTCGCTGCTCGCCCGCTTGCGTCTGGTAGCGCCCGAGCTCGAACGGCTCGCGCTCGGCTCGCCGCGGCGCCGGCGCGGAGCTCTGCGTGGCTGGGGGCTCGGTGCACTCGTCGCGGCCTGCCTTCAGCTCGACCAGCAACTGGATTTCGCGTCTCACCTGCTGCCGTGTCTGTGCCGGTGAGAACGTCGTGCCGGTCTGCCGAGCGAGGAGCCAGAGATACACGAGCTGCTCGGGGGTCGCTGGGCCAGGTATGGATGTGTGGGGGCGCATCGTGAAGTTCACCTTTCTGTTGTGAGCTTGCGAATGTGCCCTCTGCTGATCACGCCCCGGAAGGAGAGTCAAGCAATTGATAATGTGAAATCAGTGCTCCCCGTAAGGGGAGATCCTCAATTGCTTGAAGGCGTAAGCCGATCTCTCAGGGAGGGGTGTGATAGGACCTTCGTGGTAATGCCTTCAAGGTGTCACTGAGCGGGTAGCCGGGCCGCCCGGCTTCGCGGGTCGCTTGAAGCCCATCCACGAGGTGGGAAACCTCCGGCAAGTCGAGGATGTCCGACGGCTGTTCGGCGACGGGTCGCCGTGCTGTGTTGAGGGAGGTCATGGAGGCTGCAACTCCTTCATCCAGACCCCCGGCGACACCAATCGCGCGCGGGTCACTTATAGATGTAGAACAAAGAACTATGCCGCTCCGTCGGACAGAAGACTTCAGCTTTAGACTACCTCCCGTGCGCAAACCTACGCTGGGAGAGTTGGGCATCGTGATCGCTCTTGCGCTCGCAGCCGCAGGCTTCTTCTTCAAGGGTGTGCTCCCTGGAAGTGTCTGCGTTTTCCTGGCCATATCGGCGGCGCTGGTTTTCTGGACTCCCGTGGGGGATCACTTCGGCTGGTCTTCTCGCCGACGCAACGCCCGGTTCGCAGAGGACCAGGCGTGGCGACCGTCGCAGCATGGCCTGCTCGGCAACGCCCTGCACTACATGGACCAAACAGCCGATGAGCAGATGCGCCGTGCTGCGCAACCCGAGCCACCCCTGGCGCAGGATGATGACCGCCTTAATGTCGCAACCTACGGCGAGGAACAGAAGGAGATTCAGCGGCGCGCTGAACAGCGCGCGAAAGAGAACGTCGATCTACAGGACAGGCGAGCCCGATGAGAAGCGCCCCGCCCAGCCGGTACACTCAGCAGTCGATGTCTGAGTTCGTCGATGACCAGACTGGCGTTCGGCTCCAAGATGGGGAGAAAGTCCTCTTGGCGCTTAGGGAAACTAGTTGGGAAGGCACTCTCGCCAAGATCGTCACCCTCGGCCTTTACGTCCCCTGGTGGAACGTCAAGTGGTACGTCGTAACCGACCGGCGGCTCATAACCAGAAAGGGCATCTTCAGTCAGAGAGAAGTGGCCCTACCTCTGCGCTTCATCCAAGACGTTTCGGTGCACTGCTCGCCGTACAACACCGGAAGCGTCACCCTCTCGACGGCTGGCGGCCCAGAAAGTTTCAAGTGGATCAAAAGCCTGAATGCAGCGGACGCAAGGCAACTCGGCGACACGATCATGTCGCAAACAACAAAGCCCCCGATGGACCCAGCAAGATGATTTCGCCAATCGTTTCGGCAAACCTCCTAGTCACAGACCTGGACTCTTGGCACGCTTGTGAGCCGCCGCGCGGGCGAACGCACGACACAGCGCCCTGTCAACGCTGAACCTGCCCTGGGTCTCTAGCCATCCCATCAACGCGATCGTGAGGAACGAGGCGCGGAGCTGCCAGCCGCCGGTCGCAGTGCCGTGGCGGAACGGGTTTCCGTCGCCCCCGTAGACGACGGCTTTTAGAAAGGCCCGAAAGGCGTCCTCGAGCCCAAGCTCGGGAAGGACGAGCACGTGCTCTACGCTGTGCGTCGCCTTTCCAGGCATGCTGGTACCTGCTGTGCACTGCCACTTGCCGTGCTGGTCTTGCTCAATGAGACCGGCGTCGGCAGCGGCGGTCCAGAAGATTCCCTCTATCGCGTTGATCAGCAGCGGGACGGCCACATGATGACGGCCTGCGCCGATCTGGGCTAGAGCTTCACAAAGCTGGTCCCGGCGGACCACGCTGATTGGCGCGCGGGCGACCTCGGTTTGCAGTTCTTGGAGCAACTCGGGATCGCTGGTTGCTCCGTCAAGCAGCAGCGTCAGGGTGTCGCCGCGCTTGGTTGGGGTGAGGCGACGTTCTAGCTCAAGTGCGGCCTTCATGGTCAGCGCGGTGTTCCCGCTGACCTTCGTGAACAGGTAGCGCCACGGGTCATCGGGGCCTCCGCGTTGCTTGACGTCGCGGCCAAAGGCACGGATGTCCGGCCGATGATTGTCGATCCAGATGGCCGCCGCCTGGGCCCGTTCCACGACGGCGGCCGTGGGAGCCAACAGCGAGCGCGCAGTTAGCGGCGTCGCAGAGTCTGCGCCCGGATCGGGCGTCAATCCGGGCTGGTTCAGGGACTGGCTCACGTCTCTTCGATGGTAGTCGTTCGACCACCTACTTTGGTCGCATGGGAACCGGCCGGGCTCTGACGACTAAGGGCCTGTAGATAAATAACATTTCATTTTGACGTTCACGTCAATGGCATTTTTTACCCGCGTGGCGCGATCACGTAGTTCCACTCGGGATGGAAATCCTTGCCGTGAATGTTGACGTCGTCCAGTTCGGCGTCTGTGACCTTGATTTTGGCTGGGTAGGTGCCTTCGTCGAGACGGGCGTACACCTCCAGGCCGCTGGTGGTCCTGGTCGCACCGATCAGGTTGATGATCGTCTCCAGCGAGACGAGCGGCTTACCGCGCCAGTTCATTGTGATGAAGCTGAACAGGCGGTGCTCGATCTTGTTCCACTTTGAGGTTCCAGGTGGAAGGTGACAGACCTTGATCTCCAGGCCGGTCTCGTCGGCCAGCCCCTGCAGCTCCACCTTCCACAGCCTCGTACGGTTGCCGTTTGATCCGCCACAATCGGCGGTGATCTGAAGAGAGGGGGCGTTCGCGTAGCGCTCGGCGCCGAGGTGTTCCCACCAAGCGCGGATCGAGTTCACTGCGAACGCCGCCGTGTCGTGATCGATGCCGACGTTCACCCATCCCTGATCGGCGCCAATGTCGTAGACCCCGTAAGGGTTCGCCTTGCCCAGCTGCTTGTCCTTGAAATCATGCACGCGCACCAGCTCGGGTTCCCCCTTGGGACGCCACTCACGGCCTGCGTTCTTGAAGTCCCCAACCAGCTCCTTCTTCTTCGCGTCTACAGAAATGACAGGAAGGCCAGCGGTCACGGCCGCCTTCGCGACCCGGTTGATGTGACGGAACTGCGCATCACGGTCGGGGTGCTGTTTTCCCTCCCTCGTCTTGACGTTCGCTTGCAGGCTGTACCCCAGTGAACGCAGCAACTGCGCCACGGTCGTGAAGTGCGCCTGATGGCCCAGCTCGTGCAACCCCCCGGCCAAATGACGCACGCTCTTGGAGGTCCAGAGCAGAAGCGACTCCGGATCACCACGCGAACTCTCCTCCACGAGCCGCTCCAGATCCTTGAGCAGTGTCACATCGACCTCGGTCAACGGCTTGCGGCCAGCACCCTCCCGTCTGACGCGCCCGACCTGAAGATGCTCGTTCGCTTCCAGTTCCGCGATGCCCTTACGGATCGTAGGTACGCTCACCCCGGTCTGGCGCGCGACCGCCGTTACACCGCCCCATCCCGCCGCACGCGCCTCGGCCGCCACATAAAGGCGACGCTGACGCTCGTTGAGCTCACCCGCCAGCGACCTGAACCGCTCACCGATCGCACACTCATCGACCATGCCTCTTTATTCCACACAAGTGAGGCGAAACCTGCAACGTTATTTATCTACGAGCCCTAAAGAGACGCCTCGTGAGAGACCGAGCGCATCCGATGCGCCGCCTCGTGCGCTCGCTTCGGCAGAAGGTGGAAGTACACATGCACGGTGGTCGATGTCTTGGCGTGACCCGCGAACGCCCCCACGCTTACCACGCCACGCACCGATACTTCGGCACTCTTCCACGGACCCCCGCGCCCGCGCGGCTGCTGGGCGGCACGGCGACGTGTTTGTCAGCTGATGCTTGTCTGCCCCCAGTGGCGGCCTGTATGCGCTCAACATGCCAGCGGCTAGCAGCGAGCTACGCAGCGCTCGGCGCTGGTGTTAGTGTTTCGTCGGCATGAGTGAACCCACCGTGGAGGTCAAGCTCGAACCATGCCCCACCTGCGGGGGTGCCGGAAAAATGCCCCCACGGGTGGAAGCAGCCGGCATGAGCCGATCAGTGGAATCGGGCCGGATATGCGAGCAGTGCAAGGGGCGGGGCAAGATCGTCCGGGACGTTCCCCTCAAGGAGTTGCTGGGCCTGATGCAGCATCCCGACAGCTTCCACTAGACCTGCGTGACCGCGCGGATCAGCTTGCAGAGCGTCAGTCTTTGCGGACGGGACGCGCCTCAGCGCTACCATCGCCGCATGGACAAGTTCTGGGAGTTCCTTCGTAAGCTCGCGCACCACCTCAAGGGTGTTGCTGAGATCTCGGGCTTGCTTGCAGCGCTCATTGAGGTGCTGCTCGGCAAGTTCGGGCCAGGGTTTGGCTTCGGCGCGGCCTAGTCCGCGCCGTTAGACTCACCGGCCCGTTCAACGAACGGGCCGCATCGCAGTTACTCGTCGGCGCCGGGCTCGGCTCGCTGGCGTGCGCATCCCGATGAGCGGGCTAAGCCAGCTTGGGCTCGACGCTGGCACCGTGACGCAAGCGGAGCTTGCCACGATGATCGCTATACACGGAGCCGTCCCCGAGCAGAACATCAAGCGCCCGTCCTGCCTCCGCCCCAAACTCGCCCGCGATCCGCGTCCAATCATCAGACGTAGCCGCGCCGTGTTGCCACGCAGCGCGTTCTTGATGGCCTCGCACGCAGGCGCCAGGTTGTCCTCGTTCATGGTAGTCATTCTAGAGCCGCGCGTCCTCAAGTGGCATACTGCCGCAGCACGTATGGGGGCGGCTGCTGCCAAGTTGAGCCCGATCATCGCCGCAACGCTGAGCGTTGTCGCGCTTGCTGCCGCGTCCGGCTGCGGTAGCAGCGGGCCTTCGCGTCCCGCCGCCGTGACGGCTTCCATGACGAGCCAACATTGGAGCCTGTGGAACAGCCTCACGGCGACGCAGAAGGAAGAACTAACCTCTGATTGCGCCGCTCAGTACCACGGGGGCGTTTCGCGCAAGATCAAGACCGGCATCTCAACACCGGAGCTGGTGACGCGCATGGCGGCCGTGTTCAAGGAACACGGCGACTCCGAATCGCTCGAAACCATCCAGGAAACCTGTTCCACGGCCATAGACGCAATCGCGCAGCCGATAGAAGCAGCCGATGCCGAACGGGCTCACAAGGAAGAAGAAACCGGCGAAGCGCGCAAGGAAAAGGAAAAGGAAGCCCTCAAGGCAAGCGTCCAGCACGGAACCTTCACGGCGACACCAGCGTCAATCCGTCGGTACGTCAAGGAAGAACAGATCGGCGAAGGAGTCCGGGGCGTTACGTGCAACGGGCAGGGCTGCAACGTCCAGATCAACGACTACAACCCTGACCCGAACGGGATCGTCCAGAAAATCGTGGGCGGCGAACATACGGCGGAGGGCGAACTGCTTGAAACGCAAGCAAAAGTCTTCAACGCGCTGTTCGCGGACCATCGCGTTCAGAAAGCAACCGTGGAATCATGGCTGGAACTGTCAACCGTCGGGGGCAAGACGGTCAAATGGCCTGCCGTGCGCACGTCCTGCACCCGAAGCGCTGCGAATCAGATTGACTGGCAAAAAGTAGAACCAAGCGGGATCGAGCAATTGTGCAGCGTGAAGCTGCTGCCAAACGGTACGCCGTAACGCTCCGTACCACTTCCCAAACCGCAGCCCTGAATCTTTCCACACCTGGGCAGTTTGCAGCTCTGCATCATGGAGTGCCAGCGACGCCGCCTCAGCCGAAAGGGCGGTACCGCGTTTCGCGGCTTCGGTCCGTGGAGCATGTGATCGGAGCTTGCACAAAAGGGCCTTCGTCGTGGCCCACGAAGGTGTAGCTTCAATGTGCCATGGCCTCGTCGAGGAGACGCAGAAACAAGAAGCTCCATGAAAAGAGCCGTAAGGCTCGCAGCCATTCCGTGCCGAAGGCCCCGCCGGTGCGTTCAAGACCGCTGATCGTTCAGCAACACCACGCGCCGACTGAGATGGACCAGATGCATATCTTCATCGTCGAGCCCGATCTGGGTCTGCCTGAGACGACGTTGGTGCAGTTGCGATCTCTGGCTGAAGCATTGCCTTTCGAGGGGGCAATGGTGAACGTTGCGCTGCTCGGCGCACGGCTTGAGCCGGTGCTAGAAAGTCCGGAAGGGCAATGGAAGCTCGCCCAATGGTTCTACGAAGCCCAACCAGATCTGCTCGCGCGGTACGCCGAGTTTAAGAAGAAGTTCCCTACTCGCTTGATTTTTTCTTGGCAGCCGATCGCGTTGTTGATGCGTGTATTGATCGATCACGCGAAAGAAGAGCCTCTGCGAGAGCTATCTGAGGTCGAGGGAGCTATCTTGCGCCAGGCGGTACTCGGAGCCCACTCCGCGTTTGAATCGAAAGTTGAGGCTCTCCCCAAGCCATCAACGGAGAACATTCTCGCGTACGAAGTTCAGGCGGCAAGCTTCTTTCATCGACCCGTGCCGCTCGAGACGATGGTTCGCCACCGTGAGCTGCTGCGCTTGGCAGTTACCGACGAGCGACTACAGTCGTCGGTGAACCGTGTTCCAGTCGATGAGTGGCTGGCCGCCGCCGGCATGACCGGAGAGGAGCAATGGAAGATCGGGTTCGCTTTGTCCGCATTGACGAGCGCCTTCGGTGAATCTATTGAGCCAAGGCTGCCGGCCACAACAGTGGATGAAGCGCTCGGCGAGCTCGGGCTCGGTGAGGACTCGCGCGAGCTCCACGTCATCGCCGCCTCAAGGGAGGAGCTCCGGGCTGAGTTTGCTGGCTTCGATGGTGGTGACGCGGTGTTGGCGTGGGAGTTCAGACCGTTCAAGAGGACACCATTCCTGCGGTTGACCAACGGCGATCTTCTGCTGCTCGGCCTGCCCTGGCTATTGAGTTGGCTGGGAGAGGGCTTCTATTACCGGCCAATGGCTTATGGTCAGCAAAGCCAAAGCGCGGGCACCACGCAGAAATTCACCAGTTACATGGGTGAAGTTGTGGAGAGATATGCGCTAGACCTAGCGAAGGCGGCAATCGCGCCGCCCGCGAGGGTGCTAGGTGAGCAAGCCTACGACGATGGAGACGAAAGGCTCACCAGCGATGTCATCGTGGTTTGGGGGGCTGACCTCATCTTGTTTGAGATCCACGCGCGCCGGGTTGCGGCCACGGCTGCGATCACCGGGAGCCCAGCGCAGGCGACGGTCGAGATCTCGAAGCTACTGGTAAAGAAGGTCAACCAAGTCGGGCAGTGCATTGCCGCCTTGTTGGATGGCACAGCGTGTCTCCCGCAGACGGATATAGCTAACGTTGAGCGAATCTGGCCGGTGGTGGTCGCGGTAGGCGATGTGATGCAAACTCGGACACTGTGGAAGTACGTACGTGCCACGATGGACTCAGCGAAGACCACCTCGTTCAGTAACGAGAAGGTGCAGCCGTTGCAGTTCCTCGGCATAGAAGACTATGAGAGGCTGCTTGGCCTGATAGAGGCCGGCGAGGATCTACCAGAGATGCTGGCACGAAAGACCGAGGGGGCTTTCCGCGAGCGCGACTTCGCGGCTTGGCTTCACGGCGATGCCGGCGCGCCGTCAGATCAGGTGCGACTTTCGATCTTGAGTACCCGCTGGAATCAAATGGGGGACGAAGTGCAGCAAGCGGCAAAACCGCCAAAGGACTTCAGCGGCGAACGTCCAGAGCGATGATTGGCGACTCGGAGCTTGATCCCGTAGACGAGAGGGATGTGCCGCTCCAGCTGACGATCGGGCGGCTGCACTGGTGCCCCGACGGCGAGGCCGCCTCACGCTGAGAGCTACGTGGCTCTTCTACGCCACCCACCGGGCGTCCGCCAGCTCGTCCCGGTACTTCCCAGTGGTCAGGAACGCCTGCAGACGGCGACCCTCGGCCAGCGGCCGGACCTTCGCGATCGCCTGGTTGGGCGTGCGCGCCTCGGTTGCATAGACCTGCTGGTACTCGGCCGAGTCGATGCCCTTGGAGGGGTCGGTGGCGAACACGAGATATCCGCGATTGCGCACCCGCTCGGCGTTGATCTCCCCACTTGGTTGGGACAGGAACGTTGAGGGATGAGGGTCAGGGGGTGCTTTTTGTGGGAGACAACAAAGCCAGTCGCCCGAAACACAGGTGAGTGTCGCCGGTCACAGAGGTGTGAACCGCTCCGGGAATGTTGGAGGCCTGATCGCTTGAGAGGATTGGGCGATGACAACCAAGGGCAAGAGGTATCCGGTAGAGGTTCGTGAGCGTGCGGTGCGGCTGGTGTTGGAGCACCGAGGGGAGTATGAGAGCGAATGGGCGGCGATCACCTCGATCGCCCAGAAGTGCGGGATGACCGCGGAGACGTTGCGTAAGTGGGTGCGCCAGACGGAGATCGATGGCGGTCGCCGTCCGGGGATCAGCAGCGAGGAGGCGCAGCGGATCAAGGAGCTCGAGCGTGAGAACAAGGAGCTGCGCCGGGCGAACGAGATCCTGAAGGCGGCGTCGGCTTTCTTCGCGCGGGAGCTCGACCCGCAGCCAAGGAGATGAGCAGGATGGTGGACGCGCACCGTGACGAGTTTGGGGTCGAGCCGATCTGCAGAGCTCTGGGGATCGCCCCGTCGACGTATTACGCAGTGAAGGCCCGCGAGGCGTCTCCCTCAGCGCGGGCTGTTCGCGATGAGGAGCTGGCCGGCACGGATCCGTGAGGTGCACGAGAAGAACCTCGGCGTCTATGGCGTGCGCAAGGTCTGGTGGCAGCTGCAGCGCGAAGACGTCAAGGTCGCTCGCTGCACGGTGGAACGCCTGATGGCCCGCGAGGGCCTGAAAGGCGCTATCCGCGGCAAGAAGCGGCGCACCACGATCCCCGACGGGCAATCAACCCGGGCCCCGGATCTCGTGGACCGTGACTTCAAAGCGCCGCGCCCCGAACCGGCTGTGGGTATCGGACTTCACGTATGTGCCGGCGTGGTCGGGGACGGTGTATGTCGCGTTCACGATCGACGTGTTCTCCCGCCGCATCGTGGGCTGGAAGGCCGACACGACGATGAAAACACCGCTCGTGCTCGACACGCTCGAGATGGCGTTGTGGGCCCGTGACCACCACGGACAGCCCGTCCCGGAGGGCCTGATTGCACACTCCGATGCCGGCAGCCAATACACGAGTTTCGCCTTCACCCAGCGCCTCGTCGACGCCGGCGCTGACGCCTCGATCGGATCCATCGGCGACGGGTATGACAACGCCGTCGCCGAGTCAACGATCGGGCTCTACAAGACCGAGCTGATCAACCAGCAAGGACCATGGAAGACGATGGAGCAAGTCGAGTTCGCCACACTGCAATGGGTCGACTGGTACAACCACCAGCGACTACACGGCAGCTGCGACAAGCTCACCCCCGTCGAGTACGAGCAAACGAGAGCGAGACAGACCACTCAATAAAAACCGCCTCCAACTTTCCCGGAGCGGTTCAATGAGTTGCTTGAGCCGTCATAGATCTCCAAATTTCTTTACGCGCCAGTTGATTCCAGCGCTGCTAAGCAGCTTAGCATACTGCTAAGACCCTTAGCGCCCTACTACGCCGGGCCACTGAGCAACTCGTGCAAAGTCGATTAGCAGGCTGTGGCATACTTAGGCCATCCAACGACGAAGGGGAGACAGATATGGCGAAGACGCTCGGCGACATCCTCAAGCAAGCTCGTGAGTCGCGAGGATTGAGCTTGCGGGCGGTTGAGCGTGCCACCGGAATCCACAATGCCCACCTTTCGCAGATCGAGAACAACGTCATCACGCGACCAGAGATGGCCATGCTCTGGGAGCTCGCGGCACTCTACGAGCTCGACTATGCAGAGCTCTTGACGCTCCCCGGCTACGGCGACGAAGAGGAGAACTCCGGGAGACAGCGGCGCCGGATGTCCGTCGCCATGCGTGCCATGGGCGATCTAAAACACCGAAACAGCAGGACGACGCACTGCGCTACATGGCCGAGCTCCGGACCACGCGGAACAGATGACTGACACGCAACTCTCACCGTTTACGCGCCAGCGAATCGCTCGCCTTGCCGAGCAGACGCTGCGCCGCGCGGACGTGGTGGGCACCTTTCCTACGCCGATCACGGCTGTCCAAGAGGCCGTCGGTGCGCCGAGCGCATCAAGATGCCGGGAGCTGCCGGAGGCGCTTGCAGCGAAGAAGCCGAACTTTATGTCGCGTGTCCTCGGCGCCTACTGGCATGACGAGCGAATCGTGTTCATCGATCCGGAGCAGCCAGAGCACCGCCTGTTCTGGACCGACGCGCACGAGGGCACCCACGCCATGTGCCCTTGGCATGCCGAGATCCTGCGCCTCGACGATGAGAACACGTTGTTCAAGCAGCTGCGCGCCGGTGTCGAGGCCGAGGCAAACTATGGCGCCGGCCACCTCATTTCCAAGGAGGCCGCTTCCACCGCCGAGCACTTAAAGACCAAGTGTCGATACGTACACCGCTTGAGCTGTCAGGCAAGTACGGCGCTTCACGCCACGCCACTCTCCACTACTACGTCGAGGAACACCCTGACGTCGTTGCGCTGCTTATCGCTGGACGCTTTCAGCACGAAGACGGCTCGATCCCGATTGGCACAGTATCGAGTCGGCAGCCTTTCATCGCCGCTTTGGTCGCCTCAAGGATCGCCTCCCGGACGGCAAGCTCTTATATACCGACGGTGATCGGGCTCCCCTCGCAGAGATCCTGCGCGCTTCTCACGTCGCAGTCGACCCCCCGAGCAAGATAGTGCAGATTCCGGACACCCGCGGATCCAAGCACCCGTTTGTCGCCGAAGCCTTCTTAAATCAGCGCTGCCATTTCGTCTTCGTGGCCGATCAGAAGGCGACCCGTCTCGGTCAGCGGGTTCGACTCGCGTCCTGAATCGGGCGCCGATCTACTGTACAGCTCCACTGCGTCTCAACGGACTCCTGGCTCCGTCCCTGATCCTCTGGCTCGACCCTCCCAGCTCTGTGACCGGCGACACTCACCTCTGTTTCGGGCGGGTGGTGTTGTTGTCTCCCATCCAAAACCACCCCCCTGATCCCCATCCCTCAACGTTCCCGTCCCAACCCCTTGGCGAGATCGACCGCATGGGGCAGATCAACCCATGACCACTGCCAGATGGCGGGAGTCTTCTGGGATCCGGAAGGCTCTGTAGGTTGTGCCCCGTGAGCGACGGCTTGCACATACCAGCGTATTCCGACCTGCTCTGGCCGACGCTGCGTGCGGTGCGGGAGATTGGCAACAGTGGGACCAACGAGGAGATCGTCGAGCGGGTCATCGCCAACGAGGGGTTCACCGAGGAGCAGCTCGCGGTGCCGGCGAACAACGGCCGCAGCGGCCTGATCGAATATCGGCTCGCCTGGGCGCGCAGCTACCTCAAGGGCATGTCCCTCCTCGAGAACAGCCAGCGCGGTGTATGGAGCACGACCGAACTGGGACGGACGATCGCTCCAGATGAGATCCCAGCTGTCTATGCCGCATATTTGGCGCAACTGCGTGAGACCCAGCGACTGAAGAAGGCTGCCCGTGCACAAGACGATCCAGATGATCTGCACGATCCGCTTGGAACGGTTGACGCTGAAGGATCGTCGGAGTGGAAGGAGCGGCTTCTGTTGATACTCCAGAAAGGCATCTCGCCGGATCAGTTCGAGCGCCTCGCGCGGCGGCTGCTGCTCGAGGCCGGATTCGTCTCTGCCACCGTGACCGGAAAAGCTGGGGACGGAGGGATCGACGGCATCGGGGTCTATCGCGTATCGCTACTCAGCTTTCCCGTGTTCTTTCAATGCAAGCGCTACGGGGGAAGCGTCGGCTCCGGTGCGGTGCGCGACTTCCGTGGGGCGATGAGCGGGCGTGGCGAGAAGGGCCTGCTGATCACAACCGGCACCTACACCTCCGAAGCCAAGCGCGAGTCCACCCGTGACGGAGCGCCGCCCGTCGATCTGATCGACGGCGATCAGCTCTGCGACCTGCTCAAGCAATACGAGCTTGGTGTGCACTGCAGCGTGCGGCAGATCGAGGATGTTGCGGTTGACTCTGAGTTCTTTGCTGAGCTTTAGGTCGGTAACACCAGATCACATCCGATAACAAGCTTGCTATCATGCCGGTGAGACCAAGGGAACAGCGTGAAGCTAACCGACCTCAAGACAAGCGAGCAGGTACTGGCCGAGGAGCTGCGCGACCCTGACTTCAAGCGAGAGTGGGACCGAACCGCGATCGCACGGGCCGTCGCGCTGAAGGTGCTCGCCTACCGCACCGAGCACGGCCTCTCCCAACGAGGCCTAGCAAAACAGCTCGACATGACCCAGCCACAAGTCGCGCGCCTGGAGGCCGGCGAGCACAACCCCACCATCGACACGCTCGCGCGCCTCGCGCAAACACTGGACATCGAGTTCGCGATCGACGTCCACCCACACCAACGCCCACCCAAGCTCCTCAGCGCACGCGCGCATGGCAAAAACACGATCGCCTCCTACGAGACCGACACCGCGGCAGTAGTGCTGGCCGCGGGGTGAGGTCGTTTATTAGTTCCTCACACCTTTTCATTCCCATCTTCAAACGTTCCCGTCCACCGGCGAGGGCTCATCGAAGAGCTGGAGGTAGGGCTCGTAGCGAAAGAGCCTCGAGCGGCGTCCTCCGGTGACCTCGCGTAATAGTCCAAGCTCCTCGAAGCGTGCCACGAGCCGGTTTGCCGTTGGAAAGGACACCTCGAGATCACGGCTTACGGCGTTCACGTTGACGAGCGGCCGCTGAAAGAGCATCGACAGCAACCTCAGGCCGTTGGGACCCGTATCGTCCATCACGAGCATGCGGTTTCGCTCGCGAAGCTCGAAGATGCCCTCGGCCGTGTCGGCCGCCTGTTCCGCGGTCTCGGCCACACCCCGCAGGAAGAAGCGCAACCACCCCTCCCAATCCCCTGAAATACGCACCGCCATCAGGCGGTCGTAGTACTCGGCGCGGTGAAGCTTGAAGTAGTAGCTGAGGTAGAGCAGGGGAGCCCTCAGGGCCCTGCTGTGGACCAGCAGGAACGTGATCAACAGCCGGCCGACGCGGCCGTTGCCGTCGAGGAAGGGATGGATCGTCTCGAACTGCGCATGCGCGAGAGCGGCCATGATCAAGAGCGGGGTCTGCTGCTCGGAATGCAGGAACGTCTCGAAGTCGCCCAGGGCCTGCTTCATCTCGGGAACGGGCGGGGGGACGAATGTGGCCTGACTGAGCGACACACCCGCTGGGCCGATCCAGTTCTGCGTTCTGCGGAACTCGCCCGGCGTAGCTTGCGAGCCTCGGCCACCACGCAGAAGCTCGGCGTGGATCTCCAGGATCAGACGTAGGGAGAGCGGCAGCTCGTGAAGGCGCGACAGGCCATGGTTCATCGCCGCGATGTAGTTCACGATGTCGCCCACATCCCCGTGACGCCCCTGGGCGCCCGGGTCCAGTTCGACTTCCAGGAGATCCTCCAGGGTGCTCTGGGTGCCCTCGATCTGAGAGCTGAGGACCGCCTCGCGCCTCACGTACATGCCCACGAAGAAGTCCGGGTCAGGGATGACCTTCACAATCCCATCCAGACGGCCCAGCGAGATATCCGCCTGCGAGAGCAGCGCCAGCAGATCGCCGTCCAGCGCTACCGGGGGGTCGGGCGGCAACGGAGCCGGGATGAAGGCACGGTAGCCCGACGGCTGGGACACCAACCGCCCGGCGCGATGGTCATCTGTGGGCAAACCTGGACCTTCCTAACGTCGAGAGGAGACGAACGGTATTTACGAGAAGGCAGTATATCCTTAATAAGCCTCGGGCAGCGCGTCATTCATTTGCAGCTGCGTTATCAGCGCCGATGCCAGGGCCGGGTACTAACGCAAATAGGCAAGCGCTTGAACAATGGCCGCGAAAGCGTACTCAGCGGACTCCTGGCTCTCGTCCCTGATCCTCGGACTCGACCATCCCACCCCTGTGACCGGCGACACTCACCTGTGTTTCGGGCGACTTGTGTTGTTGTCTCCCAAAAAACCTCAAGTGAGCGTTAGGGTCCGCAGCATCTGGCACTCTGCGCAAAATGGTTGATCGAACCGAGGCAGAGGGCTCGCTGGAGCTGATTCCGCTCCCAGCGATCCAGCAGCGGATCCTGGTCGTTCGCGAGCGCCACGTGATGCTCGATGAGGACCTCGCAGAGCTCTACGGGGTGCAGACACGCCGTCCGATCGAGCAGGTCAAGCGGAAATCGACCGTTTCCCATCGGACTTCATGTTCCAGCTGACGAAAGACGAGGCCACCGCTTTGAGATCGCAATCTGCGACCTCAAGTGACGGACACGGTGGACGTCGCTACGCCCCCTACGTCTTCACAGAGCAAGGCGTGGCGATGCTGTCCGGTGTTCTCCGGAGCAAGACAGCGATCGCAGTCAACATCAGGATCATGCGGGCATTCGTGGAGTTACAGCGCGCCGCGACCTCTTACACCGCAATCGAGAGGCGCCTCGAAGATCTCGAGCGAGAGACCAAAGCGAAGCTCGGCCAACATGACCAGTGCACCTTCCGGGGACTTCACCCGCCCAGGCCCTCGGGGGTGAGCTCGGTCTCGATCGCTGTGCGGATCGCCTTCAGCGCGTCTCCCCGGGCGCGGAGCTTGGTGGCCGTGTGCGCTTGGGGGTTCAGCTCGGCAAGGCTCGCGGCGGCGTCGAGGGCTGCCGCACGTAGCTCGTCGGCCGGGACGACCTCGTCGAGAAAGCCTGCCGTGATCGCCTCGGCCGGCCCGTACATCGTGGCGCTGACCACGGCGCGATTGAAATGGGCCGGGTTCAGGCGCTGGCGGGCGAGCTCGATCACGAACCAGGGGACGGTAAGCCCGATCTTGACCTCGTTCAGACCGATCTTGAAAGGGCCGTCGGTGCCGATCCGCAGATCGGCCGCGAGCGCCATGAAGGCCCCGGCGGCGACGGTGTGCCCGGGAGAGGCCGTGATCACCGGAGTCGCAAATCCGAGGATGCGCTCGGCCAGCGTGGCGCCGAGCGTCAGCATCTCGATCACCTCCTCGACATCGCCGCCGGCGAAGATCTTCAGGTCGAAGCCCGCGGAGAAGTAGCCTTCGCGGCCGGTCAGGATCACGATCGCGCCGTCGCGCTCGGCCTGGTCGAAGGCGGCGTGGACGGCCTTCAGCATCGGGATCGAGAACGCATTGACCTTGCCGTCGTCCATCGCGATCGTCGCGATCCGGTCATTGCGCTCGTACGTCGCCAGCTCACTCACCGTTAATCTCCCAGTCGTTTTTATTTGCACGCCTCCCTATACGGTAGATGCGCTCCACGATGGTCTGAGCCAAAAATAGGGCTAACGAGCCAGCTTGGGCGGGATCGGCAAGCGTACGTGCTATCAAGCAAGAGCGTTCAGACTGCCAACCTTCACCAACCGAGAGTGAGGCGAGATGAGTACCGACCAGGAGCTGATAGGGGGCGTCGATTTCGTGCCCCTGTCGACACACGACGTCGCCGCGGCGGCCAAGTTCTACGGCGAGGTGCTGGGGCTGCGGCGCTCCGTCTACATGCCCGAGCGTAACTTCGCGGAGTTCGAGACCGGCAACCTCACCCTCAGCGTGATCAACGGAGAGCGGATGGGCATCGGCCACCACCTCAGCCACAACGCCGTCGCCCTGCACGTTGAGGACGTGGAGCAGACGCGCGCAACGCTGGAAGAGCGCGGCGTCGCGTTCACGGGCGAGACGCTGGATACCGGCGTCTGCCACATGGCCTTCTTCGCGGACCCCGATGGCAATGCGTTGATGCTCCACCACCGCTACGCGCCCCGCACCACGGAAGCCTGACACCGCAGTGCCCGACCGCCTGTACTTCACTGACTCCGACGAGGCCAACGCGCTGCTCGCCTCGAACGCGATGGCGCTGCTGATCGGCTTCGTACTCGACCAGCAGGTCACAGTCCAGAAGGCATTCGCCGGGCCGCTGGCGCTGCGCGAGCGCCTCGGCGCACTCGACGCCTCGACCTTGGCCGCTGCCGACCTCGAGCCGCTGTTCCGCGAGAAACCGGCAATTCACCGCTTCCCGGGCTCGATGGCCCAGCGCGTGCACGAACTCGCGGTACACGTGCGCGACCACTATGCGGGCGACGCCGCGCGTGTGTGGACCGACGCGACAGACTCCCGCAGCCTGCACGACAACCTGGCCGCGCTGCCGGGCTTCGGCGAGATGAAGGTCAAGTCGCTGAGCGCGGTCCTCGCCAAGCGCTACGGCGTGGACGCCGCCGCCGAGCTCGTGCCGGCGCACCCCACGCTCGGGGACGTCGACTCGCCGCAGGCGCTCACCGACTACCAGGCGGCCAAGCGCATCCACAAGGCGGAGTGGTCGAAACTCAAAGCCGCCCCACACGGCTAGCCGCGAGCATCGCCTCGAGGCTCCCCCGCAATCCAGTGCTGGACATGGTCCGTCGGCAAGAAATGTTGCATCCCTTCCCATGTGATGCATCTTGCACCAAGACCTGTTAGGTTCCTGCCCGTTCGTGCCGAGTCTTTGGCCCCATGGGGTTGAGGAACGGGGGACCCAGTGCAGCCAATAGGCTGCGGGGGCGAATCGCCACATTTGTGGCGTAGCGTAAGAGGTACGCGAGCCCGACAGCTAACCCCGTAGGCGCCAAGCAACGACGTTGAAAGGACGCCTACACATGTCGGGATTCCCGCGTGATCTTGCCGTACTCGAGCCCTGGGAGCTTTCGCTCCATCGCTCGCGCGAGCGCCGCCAGCGGGCCGCTCGATCCGGGCGGGCCGCTCGATCCGGGGTCAGACGCGGGCGCGGGCGTACGCGACCGATCGCAGATCGGCCAGCCGCCGAGCACGTCTGCACCTCCTCGCTCTCGGCGCTGCTGGACGCGCGCAACCTGCACGCCGCGCGCGACCTGGCCGAGGAGCAGCCTTGGCAGCTCTCGTTGGGCCGCTCCCGCGCGCGTCGCCGCGCCGCCGAGCTGCGCTTCGTGCCGGCGAGCTCGCGGGCGAAGCGCGTCTCGCTGGGCGCGCTCGTCGCGCTCACCGTCGGCCCCACCGCCAGCATTGCGAGCGGCAACACGACCGCCAACCCTGCCGCTCCCACGCCCGAGCCGCCGACGACCACCGAACACTCGATCCTGCTCAGCTCTGGCAGCGAAGGCAGGCAGGTCCAGCTTCTGCAGCAGGCCCTGGGTTCCATCAAAGTCGACGGGGTCTTCGGACCAGAAACCGAAGAAGCGGTGCGCGCCTTCCAGGCGAGCAACGGGCTCACGGTCGACGGCGTCGTCGGGCCGCTGACGAGCGCCGCGCTGCGCAACCAGACCGCGACGACCGCGACGCTTGAGAGCTTCGACGACACGCTCCCCGGCGAAGCACCGTCCACGAACACGCCTTCGACGGCCGGCCGCGGAGCTCGTGACGGACGCGTCGAGCGCAACGCCCGACGACGGTGCTGCGGAAGGCGAAACGGTCACGACGGGCGGCACCGAAGCGGGCGAAGGCGAAGCTACGGACATAAGCGCGGATCAGAGCGCCGCGACGAGCGCCACCGCGATGTCTTCCACGAGCGGCTCCGCGGGAGATGCGTCCACAGGGGATGCTGTTACACGACTGCAGCAGGCGCTGCACCTCCCCGTCGACGGCGACTTCGGCCCCGAAACCGAGGCGGCGATCCGCCGGCTGCAGGCCCGCCACGGACTGACCGTCGACGGCGTCGTCGGCCCAGCGACCTGGAGCGTGATCGGCGTGCACGGCGAGGAAACGCTGACCCCTCCCCCCTCGGCTCTGCCCCAGCCGGCCCCACAGCATGCAGCCACGGTGGACACAGGCGCGGCGGACGCCGCCGCGACCGGCGCGCCCACCAGCACGCCGAGCAACACAGCCCCACTGGACGGCGGCAACCCGATCGCGCGGCTGCAGCAGGCGCTGCACCTGCCGGTCGACGGCGAATTCGGCCCGGAAACCGAGGCCGCAGTGCGCCGCCTGCAGGAACGTCATGGCCTGACCGTCGACGGCGTCGTCGGCCCTTCGACGTGGAGCGTGATCGGCGTCAGCGACGAGAGCACGCTCACGCCGCCCGCGAGCGCCCTCGCCGGGTTCGGGCCGGGGCGCAGCGACTCGCCCAGCAGCACAGGATCGAGCAACTCGACCGGCAGCACCGAGAGTGGCGGCGAAGGCGAATCCTCGGGCGTGGTGGCACGCGTGATCGCGGCCGCGGATGAAATCGCGACCAGGCCGTACGTGTACGGCGGCGGGCACGGCTCGTTCGAGTCCGACCGGCTATGACTGCTCGGGCTCGGTCTCCTACGCGCTGCACGGCGGCGGCCTGCTGAGCTCGCCCGAGGACTCGAGCGGACTGGAGTCCTACGGCGAACCCGGACCGGGCAGGTACATCACGATCTACGCCAACGCCGAACACGCCTACATGACGATCGACGGCCGCCGCTTCGACACCGTCGCGCTGCAGGAAGACGGCTCGCGCTGGGCCAGCTCGTCCGGCGATGACGGCGGCGGCTTCGTCGAGCGCCACCCCGCCGGGCTGTGAAAACGCCGGTCCGGTAGGCCCAAACAGCTTCCGCAGAGCACCTCAGAAAGAGGCTGAAAGCACCCGATCGAGCATCCCGTCCCAAGCTCGGCCTAGCTTGCCTGTCCCGAACAGAAAACGGCGACAGGAGAGAGCAATGCTTGCACGAGCACATACGTTCACGATCGAGGGTCTGCAGACGCGGCATGTGACCGTCGAGGTGGACATCCGCCCAGGCCTGCCCGCGTTCACGATCGTCGGGCTGGCGGACGCGGCCGTGCGCGAGGCGCGCGAGCGGGTGCAGGCGGCGATCCGTCAACTCCGGGTATGAGTTCCCCGCCAGGCGGATCACCGCGAACCTCGCCCCGGGCGACGTGCCGAAGATCGGGCCGGGGCTGGATCTCGCACTCGCGTGCGCGGTGCTGGCGGCCAGCGGGCAGCTTCCGGCCGAGCGGCTGGAGAGCCACGTGCTGTTCGGCGAGCTCGCGCTCGACGGCACCGTGCGGGCCTGCCAGCAGGGCACGCTGGCAGTGGCGCAGGCGGACGCTGAAGCCGGGCTGCCGACGCTGGTGCTCGCACCCGAGCGGGCACGCGAGGCGCGGCTGGTCGAGGGCCTGGAGGTGGCCGTCGTCGAGCGTCTGTCAAGCGCAGTGCGCGTCCTCGGCGGTGGCCCCGGCGATCCGCTGCCCGCGTCCAGCAGACGAGGACGCGACCGCGACGAGCCTCGCGGGTCCGGACCTGAGCGACGTGCGCGGCCAGCACCACGCGGTGAGGGCGCTGATCGTGGCGGCCGCGGGCGCCCACAACAGCCTGCTGAGCGGGCCACCGGGAACGGGCAAGACGATGCTCGCCCAGCGGATCCCCTCGATCCTCCCGCCGCTGAGCCGCTCGGAGGCGATCGAAGTGACGCGGATCCACAGCATCGCGGGCGACCGGGAGGGCGAGCTGGCCAGCAGCCGGCCGTTCCGGGCGCCACACCACTCGATCACGACCGCGGGCCTGATCGGCGGCGCGCGGCGCGGATGGGTCGGCGAGATCGTGCTGGCGCACAACGGGGTGCTGTTCTTGGACGAGCTCTCGGAGTTCGCGCGCCCGACGCTCGAGGCGCTGCGCCAGCCGCTGGAGGACGGGCGGGTGGCGATCGTCAGAGCACGACACTCGGCCGTATACCCGGCGCGGTTCATGCTGGTGGCGGCCACCAACCCATGCCCGTGCGGCTACGCGGGGGACTCGGAAAGATGCAGGTGCAGCGAAACCGACCTGGCGCGGCACCGCCGCCGGCTGAGCGGCCCGCTGCTCGACCGCATCGATCTCCTCGTCAAGCTGGAGAACGAGGGAACGCTCGGCCTGAGCGCGGCGCCGCTGACGAGCTCTGAGAAGGCACGCGAGCGGGTGATGCTGGCGCGCGAGCGTCAGGCGGCGCGCCTGGAGGAGGAGGGCGTGACGGTGAACGCGCACATGGACGTGCGGATGCTGCAGCGCCACGTGCGGCTCGAGCGAGCAGGCGGAGGAGCTGCTGCGCAAGAACCAGGAGCGGGGCTTGCTGAGCGCGCGCGGACAGCACCGGGTGCTGCGCGTGGCGCGCACGATCGCCGACCTGAACGGCAGCGAGCAGGTGCGCGCGCGGGACGTCGGCTCGGCGCTGGCGATGCGCTCCGAAGCTCAGCATGCGGGAAGTCGCGCGGCATGATGGACGCATGTAGAGACTGTCTGCGCCGCAGCTGGCTGCTGGCGGAGCTGAGCAGCCGCCTGGAGTACCGGGCAAACGATCATGAGCGACTGCTCGAGCTGCTGGCGCTCGACGATGAGCAGCTGGTGCAGGCGATCGGGGGCAGGCGCCGGGGGGAGCTGCGAGCGCGATACGCGCGCTTTGAGCCGCAGGACATCGGTCCGAGCGCGGGCGTGGAGGCGATCTGCCGGCACCACCACGGCTACCCGCGTGCGCTGACGGGCGAGCGGGCGCCGCGGATGCTGTACGTGGCGGGCGGGACGCAGCGACTGGGAGCACTGCGAGCCGCACCCGCCGTGGCGATCGTGGGGAGCCGCAGGGCGACGGACTACGGCATGGAGATGGCGCGGAGCCTGGCGCGTGGCCTGGCCGCGAGCGGCGTGACGGTGGCCGGGGGACTGTCGGATGGGATCGCCGTCGCCGCACAGGCGGGCGCGCTCGAAGTGGATGGCAAGACGCTGACGGTGATGGATGGCGGCTTGGACGTGGCGTGCCCGGCGCGCAGACGCGCGCTGTACGAGCGTGTGCGGAGCGTGGGCTGCGCCGTGGCGGAGCTGCCGTGCGGCTGCGACTCCAGGCGGCTGGTGCCACGATCGGCGCGCGAGCGGATCGTGGTCGGAGCTGGCGGAGCTGACGATCGTCGTGGAGGCCGACGAGGATCCGGTCGAGCTGCTGGGCGCGCGGATCGCGAAGGCGCTGGGACGAGGAGTCGCGGCGGTCCCCGGGCGTGTGACCTCGCCGGTGTCGAGGGGAACGCACGCGCTGCTGATGGAGGGAGCCGCGCTGGTGAGAGGACCGGGGGACGCGCTGGAGCTGCTTGGCCAGCCGAACGCGCCACGGAGCCGTGGACAGGACGGCGCGGCAGATCTGACCAGCGCGCCGCAGCCGACCGAGCTGGAGCCGAGGCTGAGGGCGACGCTCGAGCAGGTGGGCGCCGGCGGGACACGCCCGCCAAGCTGACGGCCGGAAGCGCAGACGCCGGCGAGGTGCTGCTCGCTCTGAGTGAGCTCGAGCTGATGGGGCTGCTCACGCGCGGAGACGGCGGACGGTACGTGCCGAGGGAGAGCCTTGCGGGCAGGTGAGCGGAGAGCTGCTACGCGAGGACTCGCGCTTCGCTTCGCAAGGCTTTTCCGAGTAAGCGGATGAAGGGACTCGAACCCTCGACCTTCTGCATGGCAAGCAGACGCTCTAGCCAACTGAGCTACATCCGCGCGAGCGCCGATTATAGGGGCAGAGGCGTGCGAGATCTGGCTATGGGCGATCCGGCTGTGAGGGATGCCACGAGCAGGCCTTGGTGGGATACTCCGCAGATGCCCAGCGATCGCCTGTATACGCGTCTCTCGACGACCTCCGCCAGGGCGCTGAAGGCCTTTGGCAAGCTCAACGTCCCGCTCTATCGCGCTCAGCCGGGGCGTCTGTTCGGGCAGTTCGCGGGCACCCCGGTGCTGCTGCTCACGAGCTCGGTCGCCGCTCGGGACAGCCGCGTACCGCGCCGGTGCTGTATCTCGCCGACGGCGAGCGTCTGATCGTGATCGGCTCGAACGCCGGCCACGAGAAGGCGCCGGCGTGGTCGCTGAACCTCGAGGCGAACCCAGACGCCGAAGTCGAGCTCGCCAGCGAGCGACAGAAAGTGCGCGCGCGCATCGCCGCGGGCGAGGAGCGCGAGGAGCTGTGGCGGAAGATGAACGTCCAGTACGGCGGCTTTGACGACTACAGCGCGAGCACGACGCGCGAGATCCGCGCTGTTCGTGCTGGAGCCGCGCTAGCAGGCGGACCCTTGGCGCGCAATCAGTACCTAGGCGCGGCCCGAGCGCGCTAGCCTGAGGACGATGCGCTTCTTCACCCGGCCACCGGCAAGCATGGTGGACGCCGCCTCCGCGCTGCCAGGCCGCGAGCGCGCGATGGATGTGCCCGCCCTGCATGAGGTACTGAAAACGCCGCTGCAGCCGCCGTTCCCCGACGGCATCGAGACGGCGGTCTTCGGGATGGGCTGCTTCTGGGGCGAGGAGAAGGTCTTCTGGGAGGCGCCCGGCGTCTACACGACCGCCGTCGGCTACGCGGGCGGGTTCACGCCGAACCCGACCTACGAGGAGGTCTGCTCGGGACGCACCGGGCACACCGAGGCCGTGCTCGTCGTCTTCGACCCCGCCGCGCACGAGCTACGAGCAGCTGCTGAAGCTGTTCTGGGAGGGCCACGATCCGACCCAGGGCATGCGCCAGGGCAACGACGTCGGCAGCCAGTACCGCTCGGCGATCTACTGGCAGAACGAGGCCCAGCGCGCCGCGGCGGAGGCCTCGCGCGATGCCTACCAGCAGGTGCTGACGCGCAGCCGGCCACGGCGAGATCACGACCGAGATCGCGCCGGGCGACCGCCCACCCGTTCTACTACGCCGAGGACTACCACCAGCAGTACCTGGCGAAGAACCCCGGCGGGTACTGCGGCGTGGGCGGCACCGGCGTGAGCTGTCCGGTCGGGTCTCGTCAGCAGCTGACGGCAGCCGTAGCCGACGTCGCCTCGCGCCCCCATGCCGGCCCCGCAGCCCAGCTAACAGCGGCGGCCCCGCCGAAGCGGGGCCGCTTGACCGTGGGTTGAGGGGACCCGAACTGACCTCCGGAGGCATCCGTGCCCCCGAGGTCTCGCGGCGCGGACTAGCCGGCCGCCGGGTTCTGGCTGCCACGTCGGACCGCTGCGGGCCGCCGAGCGTGGGCACGTCCGAGGGGTAGACCTCGTTGCCGTGGATCGCGTGATCGCCGATCTCCAGCTCCTCGTCGGTGAGCCGCAGCGGCATGAAGATGCCGATCACCTTGAGGATGATGAACGTCACCACCGCGGTGTACGCGATCACCCACACGGCCGCCTCCGCCTGCCAGCGCAGCAGCGTCCAGCCGCCGCCGAGCAGCAGCCCCGATCTTCCCCGGCAGGTTCGCTGCGCCGTGCACGCCGATGTACTCGACGATCGCTGGGATCGGCCAGCAGCCCGACCATCAAGCCTCCGCACAGACCGGCGATACCGTGGGTATAGATCACCCCCAGCGTATCGTCGACGTGTCTGAACAGTCGCGCTCGACTGAGGTAGCGGATCGCCATCCACACGATCGTCGCATCGACGACCCCGATGATGATCGCGCCCTAGCCGTTGACGAACCCGGCGGCCGGGGTGATCCCCACCAGCCCCGTGATCATCCCGTTGACCGCCCCGATCATCGACGGCTTGTCGCGGAAGATGTAGTCCCACGCGATCCACACCATCATCGCCACGGCGGTGCACAGGTTGGTGTTGATCACCGCCGCCGAGGCGTCGGCGCCGGCGTAGTAGGAGTCCCCGCCGTTGAAGCCGTTCCAGCCGAGCCACAGCAGACCGGCACCTGACGGCGACCATCAGCAGGTTGTTGGGCGCATCGACCTCGCGATCTCGTTGCAATCGTGGGCCGATCACCGCAGGCGAACACGAACCCTGAGATCCCCGCGGACAGGTGGATCACGTAACCACCGGAGTAGTCCAGCGCGCCGTGCGCCGCGAAGTAGCCGCCGCCCCAGATCAGGAACGCGTTGACCGCGTACACGAACGTGATCCACAGCGCCACGTACGGGATCCACGCCTTGAAGTTGACCCGCCCGAGCACCGAGCCGAGCGCCAGGATCGGCGTGATCGCGGCGAACACGAACTGGAAGTAGACGAGCGAGGCCTCGGGGAAGTGGAACGGCGGACCTTCCGTGATCGACGGAATTTCCGCCTGGCCCTCCTCACCGACGTGACTGAGCACGCTGCCCGGTTCGCCGAGGAACGTCCCCAGGAAGCCTTTGGTCCCGAAGATGCCCGAGCCGCTCTGCGCGATCGGATGGCCGAAGCCCATCTTGAACGCCCACAGGCACCAGACGATCAGCGTCACGCAGAACGCCACGAACGTGAGCATCATGGCGTTGACCGACCAGCGCTTCTGCATCACGCCGCCGTACAGAACCGCGAGGCCCGGGAGGCTCATCAGCCCGACGAACGTCGCCGCGGTCATCTGCCATGCGTTGTCACCGGCGTTCAGCCAACTTGGGTATGACAGCCAGGTCATGTGCCTCCGTTTCCCTGCCGTTGTGGATCTGGCGACGCCCTGCCCAGCACGGACGGAGCACGCGCCAATTACAGTCCGGGTATGAAATCCGGCATGCGAAGCAGCGCGGCTAGGGACACCGTGGCCAACACTTGGGCGCGGGCTTTCGACATTTGTATAGACGCCTCTCGAGCCGTCCGAGGCGCGCGTGGCGAGTCGTCAGCTCGAACGGGAAGCCGGCGCGGCGGCAGGCCGCGCGCAGCTCGCCGGCGACATGCCTGAACGCGCCCGGCGAGGCGCACACCGCTTCTGGCCTGCGCGCCGCACGCATGCTCGGTGCGCGCCGCCCAGCGTGCTGGCGAACGTGACTTCGATGCAGTCCCTGCGCGCGGGCGCGCCGCTCGTCAGGGCGTACGCGCCGAGACCGATCACGGCCAGCGCCACGCACGCGAGCACGACCGCTACGACGGTCCGCTCGCGCCGCCCCCAGCGCAGCGGCTCGGACAGCCGCTTGGACTGATCGATCATGATCATGGCGCGGCGAGCCTACCTATCACGACGGTGCGGGCGTGCCTGGCGCAGCGGTGCCGGCTATGCGTCCGTCGCAGCCGGGGCGCCCGCGTCCGGCCCGTCTCGGCAGCCGCTCCCGGAGCGGACTCCGGCTGGAAGGCGAGCGCCGCCGAGTTGATGCAGTAGCGCTGGCCGGTCGGGCCCGGGCCCGTCGTCGAAGACGTGACCCAGATGCCCGCCGCAGGTGCGGCAGATCACCTCGGTGCGGCGCATGAACAGGCCGTTGTCCGGGCGCAGCTCGACCGCCTCGGCGACCGCCGGCTCGGTGAAGCTCGGCCAGCCCGTGCCGGAGTCGAACTTGGTGTCCGAGCCGAACAGCATCGCTGCCGCAGGCCGCGCAGCGGTAGGAGCCGTCGGCCTTGTGGTAGACGTACTCCCCCGTGAACGGCGCCTCGGTGCCCGGCCTTGCGCAGCACGTCGTACTGGGCGGGCGTCAACTGCTCGCGCCACTCCTGCTCGGACTTCTCGACTTTCGGTCGCTCACTCATCCCGATCAGTTCTAGCACCGCCGCGCGGGATCCGTATCCATCCCACGCGCCCTGCTATCGTGATCTTTACGTTCACGTCAATTTCAGCGATGGCCCTCGGGAGTACGTCGACTTGACCGCCGCGCCAATCACACAAGCGAGCCAGGACCCGGCGGGACGATCCCGCTTCGGCGTCGCCGCCGGCCACGAGAACTACAAGTGGTGGGCGCTCTCGTGCACGAGCCTCGGGATGCTGCTCGCGGCGACCAACTCGGGCACGCTGATCATCGCGCTGCCCGATCTCGAGCGCTCGCTGCACGCGAGCCTGCTGGCGCTCGTGTGGGTGATCCTCGCCTACCTGATCGCCGCCACCGTGCTCGTGCTGATGGCGGGCCGGCTGAGCGACCTGTTCGGGCGCAAGCGCGCCTACGTCGGGCGGCTTCCTCGTGTTCGCGCTCGCCTCGCTCGGGGCCGGCTTCTCCTCCGACGCCACCGTGCTGATCCTGTGGCGCATCCTGCAGGGCATCGGCTCGGCCTTCCTGTTCGCCAACGCCGCCGCGCTCGTCACCGACGCCTTCCCGAAGGAGGAGCTCGGGCCTCGCGATGGGCACCAACACGATGGTCGCCGCGATCGGCCTGGCGATCGGCCCGGTGCTCGGCGGCGCGCTGGTGGCGATCTCCTGGCACTGGGTGTTCTGGTTCAACGTCCCGCTCGCGCTCGCCGGCGCCGCCTGGGGCGCGCTGATCCTGCGCGAGCTCGCCAAACCCGACCAGGTGCGCGGCTACGACGTGCTCGGCAACGTCACCTTCGTCCTCGGCCTCACCGGCCTGGTGCTCGGGGTCTCGCGCGGCGGGCTGAGCGGCTGGAACGACACGATCGTGATCGCCGGGCTCGCGACCGCCGTCGTGCTGCTGCCGATCTGGGTGCTGATCGAGAGCCGCTCGCGCGCGCCGATGCTCGACCTGGCGCTGTTCAAGAACCGCCTGTTCGCCGCCGCCACCGCGGCGGCGTTCATCAACGGGCTCGCGCGCTTCGCGCTGATGTTCCTGTTCGTCTTCTACTTCCAGGGCGCCCAGGGCAACACCCCGATCGACGCCGGCATCAAGCTGATCCCGCTCGCGCTGGGGATGCTCGTCGCCTCGCCCCTCGCCGGCATCTACGCCGACCGCCACGGCTCCCGCGGCCTGGCCGCGCTGGGCATGCTCGTGAGCGCCGCCGGCCTCGCGGCGATGACGACGCTCCAGGTCCACAGCCCCTACTGGCAGAGCACCCTGTGGCTGTTGATCGTCGGCGTCGGCTCGGGCATGTTCAACAGCCCCAACACCGCCGCGATGATGGGCGCCGTCCCCGCCCAGCGCCGCGGCATCGCCGCCGGCGCGCGCACGCTGCTGCAGAACACCGGCGCGGTGCTCTCGATCGCGTTCGTGCTCGCGATCATCACCTCGGCGGTCCCGAAGTCGACGCTGTTCGCGGTCTTCTCCGGTCTTGCCAAAGGCCTGTCCGCAGCAGAAGCTCGCGCCGTTCATCGACAACATGCACGTCGCGCTGTGGGTGCTCGCCGCGACCTCGCTGGTGGGCGCCGTGCGTCTGCCTGCTGCGCCCCAGTCACATGTCCGTCGCGGAGTCCGCCACGCTGTCCTTCGAGGAGCACGCCACACCGGGGCCCTTGCGCGCGGAGCTGGAACAGATGCGGCAGCCGAGGTCGGGGCAGGCGAGATCGCGGCGCAGGCGCGAGTACACGCGTGAGCACGAGCATCGAGCCCAGCCTGCGCATCGGCGACGTCGCCCGGCTGGTCGGCACGACGCCGCGCACGATCCGCTACTACGAGGAGATCGGCCTGCTCCCCCAGGCGCCGGCGCGCCCGTCCGGCCAGCACCGGCTGTACACCGACGCCGAGGTCGAGCGCCTGCGCGAGGTGATGCGCCTGAAGGATCTGCTCGGCGTCTCGCTCGAGCAGCTGAAGACGCTGCTCGCCGCCGAGGAGGCGCGCGCCGCGGTCCGCGCCCAGCTGCGCCGCGAGGACGTCCACCCCGAGCGCCGGCGCGAGCTGCTGGGCGAGGCGCTCGGCCACATCGACCGCCAGCTCGAGCTGGTCCGCGGCCGCGCGGCGGAGCTGGCGAAGCTGGAGGAGGAGCTGTGCGAGACGCACAAGCGCGTGCGCCGCAAGCTGCGCGAGCTCGACGCCCAAGCCGAGGGCGTCTTTCCACCACCGCCCCCGACACCACGGGAACCCGTGCCAGACGTTTGAGAGGTATGGGCGAGGCGGCCGGGATACCGTCACCGGTTTGTAAGGTGAGGGAACCGGATTTTCGACAGCAGAGGAGCTCGAGTGGAGCGCAAGTGGTGGACCCTGATCGCGGTCTCGGTGGCGATCTTCATGCTGCTGCTCGACATCACCGTGGTGAACGTCGCGCTGCCCGACATCCAGCGCTCGCTGCACTCCTCGTTCTCCGACCTGCAATGGGTGGTCAACGCCTACTCGCTGACGCTCGCCGCCTTCCTCTTGACCGCCGGCGCGCTCGCGGACCTGTTCGGGCGCCGGCGCGTGTTCACCATCGGCCTGGTCGTCTTCACGATCTCCTCTGCCGCCTGTGGCCTGTCCGCGAGCCCGCTCGCGCTGAACCTCGCGCGCGCCGTACAGGGCACCGGCGGGGCGATGATGTTCGCGACCTCGCTGGCGCTGATCGCACAGGCGTTCCGCGGCAAGGAGCGTGGCCTGGCCTTCGGCGTGTATGGCGGCGTGATCGGCGCGGCGGTCGCCGTCGGCCCGGTCGTCGGCGGCGTGATCACCTCGGGCATCGGCTGGCAGTGGATCTTCTTCGTGAACGTGCCGATCGGCGTGGCCGCCGTGTTCCTCACGCTCAGCCGGGTGAGCGAGTCGCGCGACCCGAACGCCACCGGCGTTGACTGGCTTGGCCTGGTGACGTTCTCGGGTTCGCTGTTCCTGCTGGTGTTCGCGCTGATCGAGGGCAACGAAAAGGGCTGGGGCTCGACGCGTATCGTCTCCTACCTGATCGCCGCCGCGGTCCTGTTCGCGGCGTTCCTGATCGCCGAGCACCGCCAGGCACGCCCGATGCTGGACCTGACGCTGTTCCGCCGCCCGGCGTTCGCCGGGGCGAGCATCGTCGCGTTCGCGGTCTCGGCGTCGATGTTCTCGATGTTCCTGTACCTCACTCTCTACATCCAGGACGTGCTCGGCTATAGCCCGCTGCAGGCGGGCCTGCGCTTCCTGCCGATCACGCTGCTCTCGTTCGTTGTCGCCCCGATCGCGGGCAAACTCAGCGTGCGCATCCCCGTGCGCCTGCTCCTCGGCGCCGGGCTGCTGCTTGTCAGCGGCGGCCTGTTGGCCATGACCGCCGTCGACGCAGCCTCGGGCTGGACGACGCTGATCCCCGGCTTCGTGCTCGCGGGCGCCGGCGTCGGGCTGATCAACCCTCCGCTCGCCTCCACTGCGGTCGGCGTCGTGCCATTATCGCGCAGTGGCATGGCCTCAGGCATCAACAACACCTTCCGCCAGGTCGGCATCGCCACCGGGATCGCCGGCCTCGGGGCGGTGTTCCAGCACGATGTCACACGCAACACGCACACCGCCCTGGCCCTGAGCGGCCCGGGTCGCCAGGTGCTCAGCGCCGCGCACGGCCGGCTCGCCGGCGCGCTCGTCTCTGGCGAAGTGAAGGCGCTTGCGCGCCACCTCTCCCCCACCGCCCAGGCCACCCTGTTCCACTCCTACCGCGTGGGCTTCACCGGTGCCTTCACCAGCATCCTGCTGATCGCCGTGGGCATCGCGTTTGCGGGCGCGCTGCTGGCGTTCACGCTCGTGCGTAGCCGCGACTTCGTGGCCTCCGCGCCACCCGAAGGCGAGCGTGAGGAGCCGGTGCAGGTGGAGGTCGCACCGGCTTGACGGCGGGCCCACCCGTCAAGCCGCTGGCCGCTGCTCGTAGCCCGGGCAGGCGAGCACCGGCAGCCGGGGATAGCGCGGATAGGCTGGGTCCTCGCGCGAGCGTTCGCAGAGCGAGAACGTCGATCCGCGGGTGTTCCTCACCTCCCGCTGGTACCTGCATTTGGCGCACAGTCCTTGCGGGTCACGGCTTGGCGGAGGAGTCGCTTCAGCGGGCATGACCGCAGCGTAGCCCCGCCCGCGACGGCTCCTGCAATAATCGTTGACCATACAACTATGAAGACCTTCAACCGACTACTTGGATTCCTGCGCCCCTACCGGCGAGGCTTGACGATCTCCTGGGGACTCGCCAGCCTCGCGATGGTGATGACGGTCGCGGTGCCCTACCTCACAGGGCGGGCGGTGCAGGCGATCAAGAACGGCGCCGTGCGCGTCCACGGACACCCGGCTGCCTCGCGCGCCCACGATCGCCACACGCTGCTGGTGCTCGCGCTCGTGATCCTCGGCGTCGTGCTCGCACGCTGGGGCTTCATGTACTGGCGTCGCATCGTGGCGGGACGCGTGTCGCTGGCGGTCGAATACGACCTGCGCGAGCGGATATACCGCCAGCTGCAGCGCCTCGAGCTCGGCTTCTTCGACCACCAGCAGACCGGACAGCTGATGTCGCGTGCGACCGTCGATCTCGCCGCCGTGCGCTTCTTCCTCGGCTACGGGCTCGTGTTCATCCTGCAGTCGATCCTCACGATCGCGCTCGCCGGCGCGGTCATGCTCGCGATCAATCCCGGGCTCGGGCTGATCGTCCTGATCCCAGTGCCGTTCGTCGTGTTGATCTCCTACCGCTATGGCCGCCGCGCGCGCCCGGCGATCCAGGAGACCCAGCAGCGCATCGCCGAGCTGACCGCCGACGCCGAGGAGAACATCTCCGGCGTGCGCGTCGTCAAGGCCTTCGCGCGCGAGAGCCGGCAGCTGACGCGCTTCCGGGACACCGTCGGGCGCGTGTTCAACCAGGCGATGGTCGCCACGCGCCTGGAAGCGACGTACAACCCCATTATCGGCTTCCTGCCCCAGCTCGGCCTCGCCGCCGTGCTGCTGCTCGGCGGCGAGTACGTGATCCACGCGCACCTCACGCTCGGCCAGTTCACCGCCTTCTACCTGTACGTGAACATGCTGATCACGCCGATGCGCGCGCTCGGCGTGACGCTCAACCTCGCCCAGCGCGCCACCGCCTCCGGCGCGCGCATCTTCCAGCTGCTCGACCGCGAGCCGCACCTCACCGACGCTCCCGACGCACCCGCACTGCCAGCCGGCAACGGGCACGTGCAGCTGCGCGACGTGACGCTGCGCTACGAGGACCCGCACGACGAGCTCGGCGCGAGCGCGCTCGTGGACGCCGTTCACACAGCGCCGCAGAGCGGGCGCGCGGTGCTGCGCGATATCGACCTCGACGTCCCCGCCGGGCGCACCGTCGCGCTCGTCGGGCCCACCGGCTCGGGCAAGACCAGCCTCGTCGCGCTGATCTCTAGGCTGTATGACCCCGTCGCCGGCGAGGTGCTGCTCGACGGCGCCAACGTGCGCGAGGTCACGGTGCGCTCCGTGCGCGCCGCCGTCGCCGTCGTCAGCGACGACCCCTTCCTGTTCTCTGCGAGCGTCGCCGAGAACATCGCCTACGCGCGACCCGACGCGCCGGCCGCCGAGATCGAACAGGCGGCGCGCGCCGCACAGGCGCACGAGTTCATCTCGAGCCTGCCACAGGGATATGACACCCAGGTGGGCGAGCGTGGCGTCACGCTCTCCGGCGGACAGCGCCAGCGTCTCGCGATCGCTCGCGCGCTCGTCGCCAATCCGCGCGTGCTGATCCTCGACGACGCCACCTCCTCCGTCGACGCCTCAACCGAGCAACGCATCAAGCTCGCACTCGCCGAGGCGATGGCCGGGCGCACGACGTTCGTGATCGCCCACCGCCTGTCCACGATCGCGCTAGCCGATGAGATCGTCGTGCTCGACCACGGCCGCATAGTCGCCCAAGGCGCGCACGAGGAGCTGCTGGGCCAGTCCGAGCTCTACCGTGAGATCGTCGCCCAGGGCGCGACCCCGGATGCGCAGGCAGACGACGGCCCAAAGCTCGTGATCAACGCGTCATCCAGAGGCGAGGCGCTATGAGCCCTCCCGGCGGCATGGGTGGCGGTATGGGCGGTGGCGGCGGCCGTGGCGGCGGGCGCGGGCTCGGGGTGGGTGGGAACTCGATCGGGCGCGGCGGACAGCAGTGGACCGGCGAGCGCCCCAGCCCCGGCAGCCGCGGACGTAACCTGCGCGGGCTGCTCGAGTTGCTGCGTCCCTACCGCCTGCGCACGGCCGCGATGCTCGTCGCGCTCGTGCTCGGCACCGCCGCGTCGTTGGCGCCGCCGCTGCTCGCCAAGCTCGCGATCGACTCGGGCATCGAAAAGCACCACATCCACACGCTTGTTGTGGTCGTGCTCGCGTTCCTGGTCTCGGCGCTGCTCGTATGGGTGGCCACCTACGCGCAGACCTACCTCGTCGGCTGGGTCGGACAGCGCGCGCTCGCGGACCTGCGCATCCGCATCTTCACCCACCTGCAGAGCCAGCCGATCGGCTTCTACGAGAGCCGCCCCGCGGGCGTGCTGATCTCGCGTATGACCAACGACGTCGAGGCGCTCGAAAGCCTCGTCACCGACTCGGTCGTCACGCTGTTCCAGTCTGGCCTCACGCTGATCGGAGCGATCGGCGTGCTGCTCTATCTCGATGTCAAGCTCGCGCTGCTGACGTTCTGCGTCGTCCCGTTCGTCGCCGCCGCGAGCATCTGGTTCCGGCTCATCTCCGCCGGCGCCTTCCGGCGCACGCGTGAGACGATCGGCTCGATCACCGGCTACCTGCAGGAGACGCTGTCCGGCATCCGTGTCGTGCGCAGCTTCGGCCAGGAGCCCGTCCACGAGGCGCGCTTCGCCGAGCTCGACGAGGACAACCGCGAGGCCAACATGGTCACCGTGCGTCTCAACGCCACGTACTTCCCAGCGGTGGAAATGCTCTCCGGGATCGCGCTCGCGCTGATCGTGCTGTACGGCGGCTACCAGGCGATCGACGGCCACATCACCGTCGGCACGATCGTCGCGTTCGTCGCGACGCTGTCGTTCCTGTTCGAACCGATCCAGCAGCTCTCCCAGCTGTACACCACCTACCAGTCCGGCATGGCTGCGCTGGAGAAGATCTTCCAGCTGCTAGACACCAAGCCCGACCTTCAAGACCGCCCGAACGCGCCCGCTTTCGGGCCGATCCGCGGGGAGGTCAGCTTCGAGGATGTCTCCTTCGCCTACCGGCCGCGGTCGCAGCGGCGCGGCGGCGGGCGCCAGCAATGGCAACGGCGCCACCGCCAGCGCCGAGGAGCCGGAGGTGCTCGCGCTTGAGCACGTTGACCTGCGCATCCCCGCGGGCCAGACGGTCGCGCTGGTGGGCGCCACCGGCGCAGGCAAGTCGACGATGGCCAAGCTCGCCGCGCGCTTCTACGACCCCACGCGCGGGCGGGTGCTCGTCGACGGACACGACCTGCGCGAGGTCTCGAGCCACTCGCTGCGCTCGCAGATGGGGATCGTGCCACAGGAGGCGTTCCTGTTCTCCGGCACGATCGGCGAGAACATCGCCTTCGGCCGCCCCGACGCCGATGTGGCCCAGATCCGCGAGGCCGCGGCGGCGGTCGGCGCCGAGGAGTTCATCGCAGAGCTGCCGCACGGCTACGACACCGAGGTCGGCGAGCGCGGCGCGCAGCTGTCCGCCGGGCAGCGCCAGCTGATCGCGTTCGCGCGCGCCCTGATCGCCGACCCGCGCATCCTGATTCTCGACGAGGCGACCTCCAACGTGGACCTGCACACCGAGGGCCGGATCGAGGCCGGCCTGCGCCGCCTGCTCGCGGGTCGCACCTCGATCGTGATCGCCCATCGCCTCTCCACGATCCGCCAGGCCGGTCGCATCGTCGTGCTCGAGCACGGGCGCATCGTCGAGCAGGGCACCCACGACGAGCTGATCGCCGCCCGCGGGCGCTACTTCGAGCTGTACCGCGACTGGGCCTCGCAGGCCGCCGGCCCATCTGAGCTCCGGGACAGGGACTCGAACCCCAATTCCTGGACCAGAGCCGGGCGTGCTGCCAATTGGACTATCCCGGACAGGTACGCTCAAGGATAGCGACGGTCGCTACACATCGGCCGGGTGCCCGTTGGGCGCGAAGAAGGCGGTGATCGCCTCCTCCAGGCCCGGATCGAGCACCAGCAGCACCTCGTCGCCGGCCTCGATCACGGTGTCGGGCTTGGGCACGAACCCCGACCCGTCGCGCAGCACCGAGATGATCAGGCTGCCCTCGGGCAGCGCGATGTCGGCCACCCTCTCGCCGACGACCGGCGCGTCGTCGCTCACCTCCAGCTCGATGATCTCCAGGCGCTCCTCTTCGAGCGCCAGCAGGTGCACGAGCCCATAGCGGGGAACCTCGTGCTCGATCAAGCGCAGGATCAGATCGGTGGCCGATACCGCCGGCTGGATCCCGAGCAGCCTGAAGTGATCGTGGTTGCGGGGGTTGTTCACCCGCGCGATGATCCGGTCGCACAGGTACTTCTCCTTCGCCACCTGGCAGACGAGCATGTTGTCCTCGTCATCGCCGGTCACCGCGACGACCAGGTCGGCGCGCTGGATCCCCGAGCGCTCGAGCACCCACAGCTCGGTCGCGTCGCCGTACTGCGCGGCGTGCTCGAACTCCTCCTCGATCGCCAGATAGCACGGGCGCGAGGACTCGATCACGGTCACCTCGTGACCCTTCACGATCAGCTCTCGGGCGAGGTTGCGCCCGACCTTGCCGGCGCCGACGATGATCGCGTACACCGTCTCCCCCTCAGGCCGGCTGAATCTCCAGCGCGCTCTCGAACATCTCGATCGCATGCCGGGTGGGAGAGATGGTCTGCAAGCCCTGCTGCGCCGTACCAGCCGGCGCGCGCGGGATCCATCACCCGCACGAGCGCCTTCGCGACGCCGAAGCGCTTCTGGGCGATCTGGGCGATGATCAGATTGGTGTTGTCGCCGCCGGTCGAAGCGATGAACACGTCGGCGCGCTCGATCCCAGCCTCGACCAGCGCATCGACCTCCAGCGCCGTGCCGACCGTGAACTGGCCCTGCGGCGTCCTCCCAGCTCTTGCTCTGGCCCGCGTCCAGACGCTCGTGCGAGAGCGGATCCTCGTCGAGCACGGAGACTTCGTGCCCCGCCGCCAGCGCAGACTTCGCGACCGCCGAGCCCACGCGGCCGGCGCCGACGATCAGGACGAACATGAAGTTCAGTACAGAACATCGCGCGGACGCGGAGATTAGACGATGCGGGCCTCTGTCCGCCGCGGCCCCCCGGGCGGCTGCTCCGGCGCGGAGCGATCCTCCGGCGAGCGGGCCGCCGGCGCGGTCACGATCACGCGGCAGGCGGCCTTGCTGATCACGTACTTGGTGATCTCGCCCACGAAGTTCTCCAGCGGCCCACCGCGTCCCCCCAGGCCCGCGCCGCCGCGAATCCGGGAAGGTTCCTCCGCCCCGAGCACGATCGCTTCGACGCCGCGACGGCGCGCCTCCTCCACGATCGCGTACCCCGCGCGGCGCGTGCGCACCGTGGCCGTGGCGACGTACACGCCCCCGTACTCCTCCCCCACCGCCTTCGCCCGCGCCAGCGCCTGGCGGGCATGCTTGATCTGCTCCTCGGGCAGGCGCGCGTCGAGCGGCAGCGACATCGGCATCACGAAGATCCACACCGCCTCGATCGTCGCCGTCGTCGATCGCCGCCTCGTCGGTGGGCTCGCCCGCGGCCAGCAGGGCCGCCGTCTGCACGATGTCCTCGTCGAGCTTGATGCCGAACAGCGGCACGAGGATCGAACCGTAGTCGCGTTCGCTCGGCGGCTCGGCGCGCAGGATCTGCGGCGAGACGGTCACCCGCCGCAACAGCGAGGTCTCATCCGCACGCCGGTAGACGACATACCCGAGGATCCCCACCGCCATCCATCCAAGCCCCACGTAGCGCGCCGGTTCGTGGACCACCATCACCGCCACCCAGCCGGCGCCGCAGACCAGCGCTCCGAAGGCCGCGGGCAGCGGCAGCTCGCCGCCGCGCACGCCGCACCGACAGCGGCACCTTGTAGGGGCGGTCGCGATCGGGCTCGGAGTAGCGCAGCCGGCAGATCGACAGGTGGGCGATCGTGAATGCCAGCATCGCCCCGAAGGCATAGATCCCGACGAGGAAGTCGAGGTCCTCGGGCACCACCAGCGCCGCCGCGAGCAGACCCGCCAGGATGATCAGCACATACGGAGTCGAGCGTTGCGGATGCAGCCGCCCCAGGCCACTCGGGATCTGGCGATTGGTCGAGAGCGAGTACGCCAGCCGCGAGAGGCCGAGCATCGCCGAGTTGGCTGCGGCCACCAGCGTGAGCGTCGCCAGCGCCCCCACCACGTATCTGAGCGTATGCGCCAGCCAGTGCGGGTGCACCTGCGTGACGATCCCGATCACCGGAGCGTTCAGGTAGCGGGTCGCCAGCGCCGTGTGACCGTCGTGCACGGGCAGCGCGGTGATCGCCACCAGCGCGATGCCCACATAGCCGAACATCACCGTCGCGGCGCCGCTGCCGACCATGTGCTTCAGGCCACGCCGGCTGATCCGCACCTCTCCGGCCAGGCCGGCGGCCGACTCCAGGCTGGTGAAGGAGATCACGGCGACCGTCAGGGCGAACACGAGGTCCGACCATTTCGGCGCGCTGCCCAGGTGGATCGGGCTCGAGCAGCTTGTGCGGGTTGAAGAACAGGACCAGCCCGATCACCACGATGAACAGCTGCAGCACCAGATCGCCGGCCACCAGCAGCCCGATCCGTCGCGCGCGGCCACTGCCGAAGCCGCGTATGTTGCCCAGCACGACGAGCGCGATGAACGCCAGCGCGAGCAGCAGCGCCTCCGTGCGATGCCCCAGCGGATGCCAGAAGACGCGCAGGTACTGGGTCGCCGAGAAGGCCGTTACCGCGATCAGGATGATGTAGTCGAGCAGGATCGCCCAGCCGGCGATGAAGCTCACCAGCTCGTTGAACGCATAACGGGCGAACACGGTCGAGCCGCCGCGATCCTGGTGCAGCGAGGCGCCCTCCACGTAGGTCATCGCCGTCAGCACGAACAGCAGCGCCGCGAGCAGGAACACGAGCGGCGTGAGCCCGAGCGCGTGGCCGGCGATCACCCCCAGGGAGAAGTAGATCGCGCTCGCCAGCGACGTGTAGACGACCGTGAACAGGACCGGCGAGCCGATGCTGCGACGCAGCGTCACGCGCGAGCGTGACGCCATCTCCGCCGCGGCCCGCTCGGCCTCGGCCGCCGTACCCGGGCGCGCGCGGACCTCATCCCGCGGCGCGGCGGCGGGGGTTTGATCCGCCCGGCATGCTCACGATCCTCCCCTACCCCGCTTCGCCTCCACATACATCCGGCCCCCGCCCGCCGCGATGAACAGCAGGCCGAGCAGCAGACGCGGAGAGATGACGCCCCCGTGTCCCGTCCACCGCCTGGACGATCAGCGCCACGCCGATGACCGCCATCACCAGGGAGAACATCAGCGTGGCTGAGCGATGCGCCTGTCGGCCGGTCATCTTCGACTGAGCTTAAGACCTGGTGAGCGCCCGAGCGCGGACCTAGCATCGCCTGGCTCAGGTGATCAGCGGGATGATCAGGATCGCGACGATGTTGGCGACCTTGATCATCGGGTTGATCGCCGGTCCGGCGGTGTCCTTGAACGGATCGCCGACCGTGTCGCCGGTCACCGAGGCGGCGTGGGCTTCGGAGCCCTTGCCGCCGAACGCGCCGTCCTCGATCAGCTTCTTCGCGTTGTCCCATGCGCCGCCGCCGGCCGTCATCAGCACGGCGAAGAAGAAGCCCACGACGATCACGCCGATCAAGAGGCCGCCGAGCGCCTGCTGGTCGATCAGACCGACGATCAGCGTCAGCACGATCGGCAGCAGCGACGGCAGGATCATCTCGCGCTGGGCGGTCTTCGTGACGATGTCCACGCACCTCGCGTAGTCGGGCTCTTCGGTGTAGTCCATGATCCCCGGGTGCTCGCGGAACTGGCGGCGCACCTCCTCGACGACCGCGCCGCCGGCGCGACCGACGGCCTCGATCGAGAGCGAGGCGAACAGGCACACCATCAGCCCGCCGAGCAGCAGTCCGATCAGCACGGGCGGTTCGTTGATGCCGAAGGAGATCGCGTGTCCGAGCTTGGCTTCGAGTTCTTTCTGAAAGCCGGCGAACAGCACGACCGCGGCAAGCACTGCGGAGCCGATCGCGTAGCCCTTGGTGACGGCCTTCGTCGTGTTCCCGACCGCGTCCAGCCGATCGGTGACCTTGCGCACCTCCTCGGGCAGATCGGCCATCTCGGCGATCCCGCCGGCGTTGTCGGTGATCGGGCCGAAGGCGTCGAGCGCGACGATCAGGCCCGGTCAGCGAGAGCAGGCCCATCGCCGCGACGCCGATGCCGTAGATGCCGGTCACGCCGCCGCCGGCGAGCTTCCAGGCGCCGAGGATCCCGAGCACGATCACGATCGCCGGCAGCGCGGTGGCCTGCAGCCCCGAGGAGAAGCCCTGGATGATGTTCGTGGCGTGGCCGGTGATCGACGCTTTGGCGGTCTTCTTCACCGGCGAGAAGCGGGTCGAAGTATAGTATTCCGTTATTCCGAATAGCAGTGCCGTGACGGCGATCCCGATCAGCGAGCACAGGTACAGGTGCCACCATTTCGGAGTGTTCACGGCGCTGCCCACGTCCTTGAAGGTCAGGTTGCGCATCAGCCAGTAGGTGATCGGCGCGAACGCGGCCGCCGCGATCACGCCGGAGACGATCAGGCCCTGCAGGAGCGCGCGCTCGACGTTGTCGGAGTTCGTGCGCACCGCGAACGTGCCGATGATCGAGGCGATGATCGCCACGCCGCCGAGCACGAGCGGATACAGCGCGACCTGCGTGGACTCGTGGAACGTGAGCACGCCCAGCAGGATCACGGCGACCGCGGTCACCGCGTAGGTCTCGAACAGGTCGGCCGCCATGCCGGCGCAGTCGCCGACGTTGTCGCCGACGTTGTCGGCGATCGTCGCCGGGTTGCGAGGATCGTCCTCGGGGATGCCGGCCTCGACCTTGCCGACGAGATCGGCGCCGACGTCGGCCGCCTTGGTGAAGATGCCGCCGCCGAGCCGGGCGAACACCGAGATCAGCGAGCCGCCGAAGCCGAGGCCGATCAGCGCGTCGACGGCCGTCTTCGGGCTGTCGTTGAAGAACGAGGTCAGCGCGCCGTAGTAGCCGGCGACGCCGATCAGCGCGAGGCCGACCACGAGCAGGCCCGTGATCGCGCCACCGCGGAAGGCGACCTTCAGCGCCGGTGAGACCCCGCCGCGAGCGGCCTCCGCGACGCGCGCGTTCGAGCGCACGGAGACGTTCATGCCGATATAGCCGGTCGAGCCGGACAGCAGGCCGCCGATCGCAAATCCACACGCCACCGCGATGTTCTGAATGAAGATCAGCGCGATGAACAGCACGACGCCGGCGACCGCGATCGTCGTGTACTGACGGTTCAGATAGGCGCGCGCGCCCTGCTGGACGGCCAGCGAGATGCTCTGCATCTTCTCGTTGCCCGGCGAAAGCGCGAGCAGGGAGCGTGTGGTCACCAGGCCATAGACCACGGCGCAGGCGGCGCAGACGAGGGCGACGACGACCCCATGGTTCGTCAGAAAGCTACTCAACAGAAATCCTCCGCGGTCTTGTTAGCGTGCCGCGCGAGGATTTCGCGCGTACGTATCGTATGTCCCCCGGCTCGCTCGTCGAAAGCGCTTCCCCGGCGGAAAGGCGGGCGCAGTCTATCGTGCCGGCCTCGGGAAAGCGTTCTCAGCGTTGGCTCAGCTTCCCGGCACCCACAGCCTGCCGCTCGACTCCGCCGGCCCGGGGCCGGGCTTGCCCTCCGCCGGTGGCGCATCCGGCTTATCCGCGCCGGACGGCGCGCCGGTCTTCCCCTCCGCGACGGGCGTACTCGACTCTCCGGCCGGCCGTCCGCTGTGCGCCCGGCGCGCCACCGCCTGCCCTGCGCCTCACGCGCATAGGCCATCTGCAGCTGTGACAGCGCGTCGCGCAGCGGCCGCAGCTCCTGAGCGGCGACGCTCCGTTCGAGGATCCCCAGCAGCGCCCGCACGCCGTCGACCGCGTCGCGCACCTGCTCGAGGTCGCGCTCACCCTCCGCGCCCGGACGCCAGAGCCCAGGCGGCGACCGCCCAGGTTCAGCAACGACACCGCCGCCTGCAGGATCATGTCCGCGCTGGTGATGCGGCTCAGTTCCGCTTCGTAGGCCGCGCGCAGCTCCTCCTCGCTCGGCTGGCCCTGCGCTTGGCCAGCGCCTTGCTCGCCTGCACCTCGGTTGGATCGGTGCTCATCGGTCGTCCTCTCCTCGCCTGCGCCACGGTCGGGTAATGATCGTGGTGCGTGCCTCACACCGCCACCTCCTCTGAATAGGTCTGCCGGGTCTCCGCCACCGAGGCCGCGAACACCTCCTCGCGCGTGGCGCCCGCCTCGATCCTCTCACGCTGGCGCTGTGCTCCGTTGCGCTCCGGGAAAGCCGGCTCGATGCCCAGCTCAGCGCGAATCGGCGCCGTCCAGGCGGCCAGGCGCTCGATCGCCGCGCGCGCCGGGTACTCCTCGCCGCGCTCCAGGTCGATCAGCCTGCCGTCGAGCCCGAAGCGGATCGCCCGCCACATGTTCTCCTCGATCATTCGCGGCGGCGGATCGGCGAACGGGACACCCTCGTCCACGTCGCGCATCGCCTGGGCGATGCACGCGACCATCAGCGCGGCCAGCGCGTCGGACTCCTGGGCGGTGGCCTGCGCGTCGCAGATTCGCACCTCCACGGTGCCGAAGCTGAAATGCGGCCTGACCGACCACCACACCTGGGTGAACTCGACGATCGAGCGTGTCCGCACGAGCAGCTCGATGTACTCGCGGTACGCCCGCCAGCCACCGAACGCGTCGGGCACCCCGCAGCGCGGAAAGCTCTTGGTGAAGCTCTGCGTCCGCGCCGAGTGCAGCCCCGTTTCCAGACCGTCCAGCCAGGGCGAGTTCGCGGAGATCGCCAGCAGCAGCCGGCAGCAGCGGGCGCAGACGGTCGCAGACGCGCACCGCGCGGTCGATGTCGCGCACGCCCACGTGCACGTGCAGGCTGAAGGTGTTGTTGCGCCAAGCCACGTACTTCAGCCCCTCCTCGACTCGGCGGTAGTGCTCGGTGTCGATGATCGGCTGCTCGCGGTAGTCGGCCCACGGATGCGTCCCGGTGGCCCCCAGCGCGGCGCCGTGAGCGGCGGTGAGCGCGAACAGGCGCTCTGCGGCGCTCGCGCTGGCGCGCCAGCGCGTCGTGAAGGTCGGCGCCGACGCCGGAGATGATCTCGATCTCCGAGGAGATCAGCTCACCCGTGATGTGCTCGTGCAGCAGCCGATCGCCCTCCGCGGCCGCACGCAGCTCCTCAAAGCGCGGCTCCAGATCGAGCGTGCGCGGGTGAAGGATCGAGAACTCCTCCTCGACGCCCACCGTCATGTCGGTCGCCGCGGCGAAGGTCTGCTCCACCCTGTCGAGGTCGAGGCTGGTCATCGCTCAGGTGCAGGTCAGATCAGATCGTCAGGCACAGGTCAAGTTGGGCAGGTCTCAGGTCAGATAGAAGTACAGCGCGTAGAGCAGATCGACGGCCGGGCTCGAGGTGTGGACGGTCACCTCGGGCGGCACGTCCAGCAGCGACTCGGAGTAGTTGAAGATGATCTTCACGCCCGCCTCCACCAGCTCGCCCGCGAGCCCCTGGGCGGCGTCCGTGGGCACCGCCAGCACGCCCACGACGATGTCCTCGTCCTCCACCACCTGACGCAGCTCGCTGGTGTGGCGCACCACCTGGCTACCCACGCTCGTGCCGACCTTCGCCGCGTCCACGTCGAAGATCGCCACCACCCGAAACCCATGGTCGGCGAAGATGTCCGAGGAGGCGATCGCCTTGCCCAGATGCCCCGCGCCGAGCAGCGCGATGTTGTGCTGGCCCGCCGTGCGCAGGATCTTGCGGATCTGCGACACGAGCGCCTCGACGTTGTAGCCCACGCCGCGCTTGCCGAACTTCCCAAAGCCGGACAGGTCGCGACGGATCTGGGTCGAGTTCACGTGGGTGTAATCCGAGAGCTCCTGTGAGGAGATCGTCTCCTTGCCCATCTTCTTGGCCTGCGTCAGCACCTGCAGGTAGCGCGACAGGCGCGCCGCGACGCCGAGCGACAGCCGCTCGCTCGAGGAGATCCTGCCGCCGCGCCCGGCAGCGCTCCGCTCCTGTGCTCACTTCGTTGTAGGTCATCGCCGTGACTCTAGAGGATGCTTCGCTCCGGCGACGGCCGGCGGTTGCGAGGTGACTCGGTCGTTCGCCCGTGGCGTAGGCGTCGAGCGCCAGGTACTCCGGGTAGGGCAACGCCCGCGTAAAGCGCGCGGCGCTCGCGATCATTGCGGCGTTGTCGGTGCACAGCACGCGTGGCGGAACATGCAGCTCCGCGTCGAGCTCGCCCAGCCGCCGGCGCAGCTCGCCGTTGGCGGCCACGCCACCGCCCACCGCCAGACGGCCGATTCCGGTCTGCTCCAGCGCATGCTCGGCGCGCAGGATCAGACTGTCCACGATCGCCGCCTGATAGGAGGCCGCGAGGTCGGCGCGACGCGCTCGGGCCTCGCGCCTCGGAAAGCTCGCGCAGCCGGTAGAGCAGCGCGGTCTTCAGCCCGGCGAAGGAGAAGTCGAGGCTCCGCGCAAATGCCGCCCGGCCCGGCCCCCGCCCGCCACGGGAGCGCTCGCCGCGCGAGCCTGGGAAGGAGAATGCCTCGGGATCTCCCTCGGCGGCCAGACGCTCCAGCGCGGCGCCGCCCGGGTATCCCAGCCCGAGCATCCTCGCCCCCTTGTCGAACGCCTCCCCCGCCGCGTCGTCGAGCGTGCGGCCGAGCACCTCGTATCCGTCGTGCTCGGCGCACGTGCACCAGCAGCGTGTGCCCGCCGCTGGCGATCAGGCAGAGGAACGGCGGTTCGAACGCCGATCGAGGAAGTTCGCCGCGACGTGCCCCTGCAGATGATCGACCGGCGCGAACGGCAGCTCACGGGCCGCGGCCAGAGCCTTTCCGGTGGACAGACCCAACCAGCAACGCCCCCACAAGCCCCGGCCCCTGCGTAGCTGCCACTACCCCGATCTGCTCGAGCGTCATATCCGCCTCGCTCAACGCCTGCTCGACGACGAGGTTGATCAGCTTCGAGATGCTGGCGCGAGGCGATCTCCGGGACGACTCCCCCGAAGCGATCATGCACTCCCTGCGATGAGATCACGTTCGAGCGCAGCCGCCCGTCGGCGCCGAGCACGGCCGCGCAGGTGTCGTCACAGCTGCTCTCCAGCGCGAGGATCATGTTCATACCGGCCCAGGGTTGGGCACGTCATCGAGCGAGCCCCGCAGCGTGGCCGGGGTGCGCCACATCACCATCGCGTCCTCGCCGTTGTCCTGGTAGTAGCGGCGGCGCATGCCGGCCGCCCGGAAGCCCTCTCGTTCGTATAGATGGATCGCGACGTGGTTGGAGCGGCGCACCTCCAGCGTGAAGCGCGCATCGCTCATCCCCGACTTGCGCATACAGCTCGGCGAGCAGCGCCGAGGCCACCCCAAGGCGCTGGTAGTCGATATCGACAGCCACGTTCATCACGTGCCATGCCTCCTCGTAGCGAGAGCAGATCAGATACCCCGCCAGCCGCCCGCCGTGCGTGGAGTCGAGCACCGCCGCCAGGCAGATCCCGGACTGCTTGGAGCGCTCCAACACGAACATCGCAAGCGACCACGGCGTCGGGAACACGCGGCGCTCGATCGCGATCACCTGCGGCAGGTCGGGATAGACCAGCCGCCGGATCTTCACCGACAGAGGATCGCTTGTCACGGGCGAGGGGTGAATGGCTCGGTCACGGTGGGCATCCTCCCCGATGGCGCGCCGTCAGGTGCTGCGCGAGCGCCAGCGCTTGCTTGCGCTCCAAGGCGATCTCCGCATCCGGCCGGCGCCGGTAGTCCGGCAGGATCGCCTCACGTGACGCGATCGCCTCCGCGCGGAGCGCCGAGGTCTCGCAGATCGCCTCGCGCGCTCACGCAGGTGCAGCGGCGAAGAATCGGGCGGGACCGCACGCCGGCGGCCTGTAGCTCGTCCGCGAAAGCGCACCGCCCCGTCGCCGATCGCCTGCCACCGCCTGCCCCGCTCGTCTCCCATTACTGTTTCGCGCCTGCTCCACGACGCTCCCCAGATCCTCGGGGGCCAGTGCGCGGGGCGGCACGAGCTCCTCGGCCGATGCCCCGATCGGTCCATCTCAGTACGCAGCCGCAAACGCCTCTCCGCGGCGTGCATCAGGACCGCGAGACACGATGGCTGCTGAGCCATCCGGCATCCGGACTCGCAGCGCCGGCTCGGCGAGCGCCCGCAGGCTCGACACCCCGACCAGCTCCACCCCCAGCGACTGCGCCAACCCGCGCGCGGTCGCGACCCCGACGCGCAGGCCCGTGAAGGTGCCCGGCCCCAGCCCAACGGCGATCCGGTCGATCGCGCTCCAGCCGATGCCCGGCGCTCGCCGAGCAGCTCGTCCGCCATCGCCAGCAGTCGTGTGGCATGTCCGGGATGCTCGCCGGTTGCGGGATCATCGCGCGCCTGCAGCGTGCTCCCGTCGCCCAGGCGCAGCGCGACCGCGGTGGACCGTGTGGCGGTATCGAAGCCGAGCACGATCATCCCTGCACCACCTCGATCCGCCGGCGGTCCTCGCCCAGATGAGCCAACGTCACCCGCACGCGCGCATCTCGAGAGCTCGGCGCTGTCCCGCGATCTCGGCCACTCCACGAAAGCGATCCGCCCGGGACCCAGATAGTCATCCAGCAGGCCCGGATCCTCGGCCTGCAGACCGTCCGCCAGACGGTAGAGATCGAGGTGCGAGACGGTGTGTCTGCGCGGCCCTATAGCGGTGGCCGATGCTGAACGTCGGGCTGGTGATCGGATCGGTGACGCCCAGCGCCCGCGCGGCGCCGCGCACGAACGTCGTCTTGCCCGAGCCCAGCTCGCCGCGGATCGAGCACCACATCGCCGTCCCGCAGGCCGGCGGCCAGCTCGGCGCCAAGCGCCTCCGTTTCAAGGGGATCATTCGTCTCGACGACGCTCACGCTCACGCCGAGACCTTAGAGCGGATCTCACCTCAAACGCGGGGAGACCACCTCAAACGCGGACGAGACGCTCAGCGGCGCCAGACGCCGCGGGCCTTAAACACGACCGGCCCGCGGGAGAGGGAAAGCGCGGGCCGGTCGTTACTGCTTGGGAGGATGGAGACAGGGCTCATATCGGCAACCATCGCGGTTTGCTTTAGCCCTTAGCTCGAAAGTTTCGACATTTCCCCAAGATCCCCTCTTTCCGGGGGAAATGGCGTCCAAAAAGCGTCTAGAACAACCCGAGCTGGTCGATCTCGGAGCCCTGCTCCTCAACCGCTATTTGTGCCGCCTCGGATGCCGCCTCTGGGACCACCTCCGGCATCTCTGCCGAGTCCGGCTGCTCAGGGGCGCCCAGCGCCAGCAGCTCCGGCAGCCGCGTGAAGTCCTCGCGCAGCGTCTCGAGCATGCGCGGCGTGTAGAGCGCCGCGGCGGGATGGAAGATCGGATAGAGCCGCACCGCGCGCCTGCCCAGCGTCAGCACCTCGGGCTGTCCGTGCAGCCGCGTGATCCCGGTCGGATCGCCACGCAGCAGCTTCGTCGAGAAGTTCCCGAGCGTGCAGATCACGTTGGGTTGGATCAGCTCGACCTGACGGTGCAGATACTCCTGGCAGTTGTCGATCTCGATCGGCTGTGGGTCGCGGTTGCCGGGGGACGGCACTTGAGCACGTTTGCAATGAACACCTCCGAGCGCGCCATCCCGATCTCCCCCAGCAGCTTCTCCAGCAGTTTGCCGGCCTGCGCCGACGAACGGCACGCCCTGCTCGTCCTCGCTCGCGCCCGGCGCCTCCCCCACGAACATCAGATCGGCGTCCGCGTTGCCCGCGCCGAACACGACCGTCTTGCGCGTCGCCGCCAGCTCGGTGCAGCGCACGCAGCCCCGCGCCTGGGCGAAGACCTCCTTCAGGGCCTCACGCCGCTCGGCGGCAGACAGCTCGCTCTCCTGGGCTGACACAGCCTGCATGCTATGAGCGATGATCTCGCGATGGCGCCACCCTCCGAGTCCGGACGGCCGAGACGGATCGAGCGTGCGAGCGCGCGGATCTCCAGGCGGTACGTGAGCGTCACGAGATCGGTCTGGACGCCGCCCGGCCCGAGGCGGTCGCCAAGCGCCACGAGCGCGGGCGGCGCACCGCCCGCGAGAACCTCGCGGAACTCGTGGACGAGCGGCACGTTCGTCGAGTACGGGCCGCTGCGTGTTCGCCGCCCAGGAGCGTCGGCGCTCACGCGAGGAGCTGATCGCCCGCACTCCCGCCGATGGCCTGGTCGGCGGAATCGGCGAGATCGACGGCCAGCGCTGCGTGGCGATGTCCTACGACTACATGGTGCTGGCCGGCACCCAGGGCATGCGCGGCCATCAGAAGAAGGACCGCCTGTTCGAGCTCGCCGAGCGCCGCAGGCTGCCGGTGGTGCTGTTCGCCGAGGGCGGCGGCGGGCGACCGGGGGACGTCGATGTGCCGATCGTCGCGGGCCTGGACTGCCGCGCCTTCAACCTGTTCGCGCGCCTGAGCGGGCTCGTCCCGCTCGTGGGGATCGCCTCCGGGAACTGCTTTGCCGGCAACGCCGCGCTGCTCGGGTGCTGTGACGTGGTGATCGCCACCGAGGACTCGAGCATCGGCATGGGCGGCCCGGCGATGATCGAGGGCGGCGGGCTGGGCGTCTACGAGCCCGCCGAAGTCGGCCCGATCGACGTGCAGGACGCAAACGGCGTGGTCGACCTGCGCGTCGCGGACGATCGCGCGGCGGTCGCGGCAGCCAAGCGCTACCTCTCCTACTTCGGCGACTCTGCCCGGCGGATGACGTGCGCGTGCCCGACCAACGGCTCCTGCGGGACATCGTCCCCGAGCGGCGCCGGCAGATCTACGACGTGCGCAAGGTGCTCGACGGACTGTTCGACGAGGACTCCGTGCTGGAGCTGCGCCGCGGCTTCGGGGCGGGCATCGTCACCGCGCTCGCCCGCGTGGACGGCCGCGCGCTGGGGGTGGTGGCCAACCATCCGCCCCACCTGGGCGGAGCGATCGACGCCGATGGCGCCGACAAGGCGGCGCGCTTCATGCAGCTCTGCGACGCGTTCGAGCTGCCGCTGCTGTTCCTCTGCGACACGCCCGGCTTCATGGTCGGCCCCGCGGCCGAGCAGACGGCGACCGTGCGCCACTTCGCGCGGATGTTCGTGACCGGCGCGAACCTCACGGTGCCGACGGGCACGATCGTGCTGCGCAAGGGCTACGGGCTCGGGCGCGCAGGCGATGGCGGCCGGCGGCTTCAAGGCGCCGCTGTTCACCGTCGGCTGGCCGACCTCGGAGTTCGGCGGCATGGGCCTGGAGGGCGCGGTGCGCCTGGGGATGAAGCGCGAGCTGGAGGCGATCGCGGACCCCGAGGAGCGCGAGCGGGTGTTCCAGGCCGACGGTCGCGGCGGCCTATGAGCACGGCCAGGGCCTGAACATGGCCGCCTACGGCGAGATCGACGACGTGATCGACCCGGCCGACTCGCGGCGCTGGATCGCCACGCTGTTCGACGAGAGGCACCGGTCAGTGGCGGCGACGGGAGGGGAAGAAGCGCCCGAACATCGACGCCTGGTGACGAGCAGCCGCGCATGTGCGATTGCGCACAGATCGTTCCAAGCGTCCTCGCTGAGCGGTATGCTTAACCAGTCGCGACCGGTATCCCCGAGGGAACTGGACCGAGCCAGATGAGCAGAGCAAACCATTCTTCGTCCATGAAGACGCTCCGCACTGTGGAGGAGCTGCGTGCGGCGCTCGCGCCCGACCGCGCGCCGGGCTCACGATCGGCCTCGTCCCCACGATGGGGGCGCTGCACGAGGGCCATCTCTCGCTGATCGAGCGGGCGCGCGAGCAGTGCGACCGGGTGGTCGTCTCGCTGTTCGTCAACCCCGCCCAGTTCAACGAGCGCTCCGACCTCGAGCGCTACCCCCGTCAGGAAACCCACGACGCGCGATCTGGCAGCGCGAGGCCGGCGCCGACCTGCTGTTCGCGCCGTCGGTCGAGGAGGTCTACCCCCCGGGGTTCGCGACGACCGTCGAGGTGCTCGGCGTCACCGAGCGCCTGGAGGGCGCCGCCCGCGGCGCGGAGCACTTCCGCGGCGTCTGCACCGTCGTCACGAAGCTGCTCTGCATGGCCCTCCCGGACGCCGCCTACTTCGGTCAGAAGGACGCCCAGCAGGTCGTCGTCATCCGCCGGCTCGTCCGCGACCTGAACCTGCCGGTCCGGATCGAGGTCTGCCCGACCGTGCGCGAGCCCGACGGCCTGGCGATGTCCAGCCGCAACGCGCTGCTCGACTGCGCGATGAGCGCGCGCAGGCGCTGTCCCTGTACCGCGCGCTCGACGCCGATCGCGGACTGCGCAGCCGCCGGCGAGCGCTCCGCCGGCGCGCCTGCTGGAGGCCGCGCGCAGCAGCGATCGCCGCGCGTGGGGTCGAGCCCGAGTACCTGGCGCTCGTCGACCCCGACACGCTGGAGCCCGTCACCGCAACTCGACGGGCCCGCCCTGCTCGCGGTCGCCGCCCACGTGGGCGCCACGCGCCTGATCGACAACCTGATTCTCGAGCCCCTTGCCGTACCGACACGCTCCCCACACAGAAAAGGCGATGACCACATGCAGCGCGTGATGCTCAAGTCGAAGATCCACCGGGCGACCGTCACCGATTGCGACCTGCACTACGTGGGCTCGATCACGATCGACCCCGACCTGCTGGAGGCCGCCGACATCCTCGAGCACGAGCAGGTCCACGTCGTCGACGTCGACAACGGCGCGCGCTTTGAGACCTACACGATCCCCGGCGAGCGTGGCTCGGGCGAGATCAAGGTCAACGGCGCCGCCGCCCGCCTCGTGCACCACGGCGACACGATCATCGTCATCTCCTACGGCCAGTACGACGAGGCCGAGCTGTCCCGCTACGAGCCTCGCGTCGTTCACGTCGAGGCGCAGACCAACCGCATCATCACGATCGACGACGAGGTGGCGACCCTGCTGGCGTGAGGCCCGCGTCAACCGCGTCAGAGAGGAATCACACCATGTCCAGCCACACACCCCCGTCCACGCCCCATCCGACCCCGGCCGCCTGCCGATGACCCTGCCGCTGCTGGCGGAGAAGAAGCGCCTCGGCGAACCGATCGTGATGGTCACCGCCTACGACTACCCGTCCGCCCGCGCCGCCGAGGCGGCGGGTGTCGACCTGGTGCTCGTCGGCGACTCGGCCGCCACGACCGTGCTCGGCTACAACTCGACGACGCCCGTCGAGCTCGAGCGACATGCTCGTGCTCGCGCGCGCCGCCCGCCGCGGCCTGCGCACGCCGCTGCTGATCGGCGACATGCCGTTCGGCTCCTACGAGGTCTCCGACGAGCAGGCGATCTCCAACGCGATGCGCATGGTCAAGGAGGCCGGCTGCGAGGCCGTCAAGCTCGAGGGTGGCGGGCCGTCCTCGGTCAGCTCGCGCGCGCGCGATCGTCGCCGCGGGCATCCCCGTGATGGGCCACGTCGGCCTCACCCCCCAGACCGCGACCGCGCTCGGCGGCTGGAAGGCCCAGGGCCGCACCGCCGCCGCGGCCGCGCAGATCGGCGCGCAGGCGCTCGCGCTGCAGGAGGCGGGCTGCTTCGCGCTCGTGTTCGAGGCGATCCCCGCCGCCGTCACCGACGAGCTGATGCCTACGCATCGAGATCCCCGTGATCGGGATCGGCGCCGGCCCCGCGACCGACGGGCAGGTGCTCGTGTTCCACGACCTGCTCGGCATCCGCGACGGCCTCGGCGCACGCTTCGTCAAGCGCTACGCCAACCTCCAGGAGGAGATGAACGCCGGCGTCGCCGCCTACACCGAGGACGTGCGCACGCGGCGCTACCCGGCGCCCGAGCACACCTACTCGATCGACCCCTCCGAGCTGGCGGAGCTGCACGCGCAGCTGTCGTAGTCGATCTTCCTGCAGCACCTTGGCCGGCGCGCCGGCGGCGACTGAGAACGGCTCGATGTCGCGCGTGACGACGCTGTTCGCGCCGATCACGCAGCGCTCGCCGATCGTTCACGCCGCTGGTGACGACGACGTTCGCGCCGAGCCAGCAGTTCTCGCCGATCCGCGTCGGCCCCTTCGTCGTGAAGCCCTGCCACGGCACCGGCTTCTCCGGGTCGTCGTAGCGGTGGCTGGAGTCGGTCACGAAGCAGCCGTTCGCGAGCATGCAGTGATCGCCGATCTCCACCAGCTCCTCCGCGGCGACCATCACGCCGAGGTTCAGGAACGTGCCCGCGCCGATCCGCACCCGCGCGTTACCCGGCGCCGTGATCCACACGTCCGGCTCGAGCAGCGCCCCCTTGCCCAGCTCCAGCCGGCCCTCGCGCAGCGCCTCCAACACGTTCCCGTGCACCGGCCAGCGCACGAACGCCTCGCGGCGCATCGCCTCCCAGTGGATCCGCGCGCGGTTCCAGGGCAGCGAGTTGCGCTCGTACCAGCGCCACTTCTGCGCCCACAGCCTGGCCTGCCGGGCGAGATCGCCGTCGTCGCTCAAGCGGCGACCTTCGCACGCGGTTTGCGCTTGGGCGGCGCCTTTGCCGCGCGGTTTCTTCGCGCTCGCGCGCTTCGCCGGCACCACCAGCTCCGCCAAGAATTCCCCCGTGTGCGAGATCGGCTCGGCCGCCACCTGCTCGGGGGTGCCCTGGGCGATCACCATGCCGCCCTCCTCGCCGCCCTCCGGGCCCATGTCGATCAGTCGGTCGGCCGACTTGATCACGTCGAGGTTGTGCTCGATCACGACCACGCTGTTGCCCGCGTCGACGAGCCGTTGCAGCACCTCCAGCAGCCGCTCGACGTCCGCGAAGTGCAGGCCCGTCGTCGGCTCGTCCAGGATGTACAGCGTGCGGCCGGTCGCGACCTTCGACAGCTCGGTCGCGAGCTTCACGCGCTGCGCCTCGCCGCCTGAGAGCGTCGTCGCGGGCTGGCCGAGCCTGACGTAGCCGAGCCCGACGGCGTTCAGCGTCTCCAGTCGGCGGCGCACCTTCGGGATGTGCTCGAAGAATCCAAGCGCGTCCTCGATCGCCATGTCGAGCACGTCGGCGATGCTCTTGCCCTTGAACTTCACCTCCAGCGTCTCGCGGTTGTAGCGCTTGCCGTGGCACTGCTCGCAGGGCACGTACACGTCGGGCAGGAAGTGCATCTCGATCTTGATCTGCCCGTCGCCCTTGCACACCTCGCAGCGCCCGCCCTTCACGTTGAAGCTGAACCTGCCGGGCTTGTACCCGCGCGTGCGCGCCTCCTGGGTCTTGGAGAACATGTCCCTGATCACGTCGAACAACCCCGTGTACGTCGCCGGGTTCGAGCGCGGCGTGCGCCCGATCGGGGACTGGTCGACGGCGATGATCTTGTCGAGCTGATCGAGCCCGTGGATCGCGCGGTGCGCGCCCGGGCGCCGGCGCGCGCGGTGCAGGCGGCTGGCGACGCTCTTGAACAGAACTTCGTTGACGAGCGTCGACTTGCCCGAGCCCGACACCCCCGTCACGCACGTCAGCACGCCGAGCGGGACCTTCACGTCGACGTCGCGCAGGTTGTGCTGGGTCGCGCCCTCGATCTCCACATAGCCCTGCGGGGTGCGCCGCTTCTTCGGCGCCTCGATCGTGCGCGTCCCCGCGAGGAACTGCCCCGTCGCCGAGTCCTTCACGCGTTCGCACCTGCTTCGCGGTGCCCTGCGCGACGATCCTGCCCCCGTGCACGCCCGCGCCCGGGCCCATGTCGACGAGGTGGTCGGCGGCGCGCATCGTCTGCTCGTCGTGCTCGACCACGATCACCGTATTGCCGAGGTCGCGCAACCGCTCCAGCGTCCCGATCAGCTTCGAGTTGTCGCGCTGGTGCAGCCCGATCGAGGGCTCGTCGAGGATGTACAGCACGCCCACGAGCGAGGACCCGATCTGCGTCGCCAGGCGGATCCGCTGCGCCTCGCCCCCGGACAGCGTCGCGGCGGCGCGGTCCATCGACAGGTAGCCGATCCCGACGTTCTCGAGGAACCGCAGCCGCTCGTCGATCTCCCGCAGGATCAGCCGCGCGACGTGCCGGTCGGTCTCCGACAGCTCGACCTCCTCGCAGCCACTCCAGCGCCCGCCGCGCGGACAGCGCGCAGAACTCGTCGATCGGCGTCCCCCCGACGAGCACCGCGCGCGACTCCGCGCGCAGCCGCGCGCCGCCGCAGACCGGGCAGGGCCGCAGCGACATGAACTGCTCGATCTTCTCTTTCGTCCCCTCGGCTCTCGCTCTCGCGGTAGCGGCGCTCCAGGCCCTTCACGATCCCCTCGAACCTGCGTCGCGTAGGTGCGTTTGCGCCCGTAGCGGTTGCGGTAGGTGATCTGCAGCCGCTCATCGGTCCCGGTCAGGAACAGGTCCTGCATCTCGCTCGGGCAGATCCTCCCACGGCACGTCCAGATCCACGCCGTAGCGCTCGGCGATCGCCTCGGTCACCTGCTCGTAGTAGTTCGACGAGCTGCCCGCCCACGGCGCGAGCGCGCCCTCGGCGATCGACAGCGACGGATCGGGCACGACCAGCTCGGGGTCGATCTCCATCTGCGCGCCCAGCCCCGTGCAGTGCTCGCAGGCCCCGTGCGGCGAGTTGAACGAGAAGATCCGCGGCTCCAGCTCGACCAGCGACGGGCCGTGCACGGGGCAGGCGAAGCGCTCGGAGAAGGTGAAGATCGTGCCCTCCGGCGGCACCTCGCCGGGGACGATCTGCGCGGCGGCCGCGCGCGCGCCCTTCGCGCCGGTGGCGTGCGCGGGAGCCGACTCCGCCTTCGCGGAGCCCACGATCTCGATCTCGACCAGCCCTTCGGCGAGGCCGACCGCCGTCTCGATCGAATCGGCCAGCCGCTTGCGCAGGTCGTGGCGCATCACCAGCCGGTCGACGACGACCGAGATGTCGTGCTTGTAGCGCTTGTCGAGCACGATCGACTCCTCCAGCATCCGCAGCCGGTCGTCGATCTTCACGCGCGCGAAGCCGTCCGCGCGCAGCTCCTCCAGCAGCTTGCCGTACTCGCCCTTGCGCCCGCGCACCACCGGGGCGAGCACCATGAAGCGGGTCCCCTCCCCCAGCTCCATCACCTGGTCGATGATCTGCTCCGCCGACTGCCCGACGATCGGCCGCCCGCAGATCGGGCAGTGGGGCTTGCCCACGCGCGACCACAGCAGCCGCAGGTAGTCGTAGATCTCCGTGACCGTGCCGACCGTCGAGCGCGGGTTGCGCGAGGTCGTCTTCTGATCGATCGAGATCGCCGGCGAGAGCCCCTCGATCGAATCGACGTCGGGCTTGTCCATCTGGCCCAGGAACTGGCTGGCGTAGGCCGACAGCGACTCGACGTAGCGTCGCTGCCCCTCGGCGTAGATCGTGTCGAACGCGAGGCTCGACTTGCCCGAGCCCGGACAGCCCCGTGATCACCACGAGGGCATCGCGCGGCAACGACAACGTGATGTCTTTGAGGTTGTGCTCGCGCGCCCCCGTGACGACGATCTGATCGCTTACCGGCATCTACCGGTCATTCTATTGTGGCGAACAGACGTTCGTAGCCAGCCCAAAGCCGGGCGAGCCTTGGCAGCGACGTCAAGCGCTCTCAGATCCAGTTTTGTCCCGTTTGGATCGCCTCGTCGGATAAGGGGGCAGAGGCTTTCCACGCGGGCGGACCGCCCCCCGCGACACGGTGATGTTTTGATGGGCTAAATTGACGGCTTCCCGGAGGAGCGGCTGAGATGGATGCAATGAGAAATCTCGAGCACGGTCGCCGCGGCGCACGGATACGCGCTGCGATCACTCTCGGCGCCCTGGCCGGCGCCGCGTGTCTGCTCGCGGCGCCCTCGCTCGCCAGCGCGGGCACCTACCCGATGCATCAGTGCGCCCCCGGCACTCCGGCGGTCTCGCCGGGATGGTCGGTGTATGGCTACAGCACCGAGGCGAGCACCGTGCTCACCAACGATTGCGGGAGCGCAGGCGCGCTCGGCGACTACGTCTTCAGCAACGAACAACCAGGCGCCGTCACCGAGAACGGCAGCAGCGGCAGCCAGGTCGGGCTCGCGCTCGACGTGCCCTCAAGCGCTCCGGACGTGAGCATCCAGTCGATCAACGCCGAGGTCATCGGCTCCTCGGTCACGGGCGATGACGCCTGGCTCGGCTTCGCGTCCGCCGGACAGTCGCTCCCGGGCGGCGCCGAGCTCCCCTACGGCGGCTCAAGCGACTACACAGCCAGCGACAGCTGGACACTGCCCCAAGGCGCCCGCGACTTCGAGGCATACGTCAACTGCAGCACCGACCACAGCTCACCGACCTGCGACTTCGCCGATTCGATCAGCGTGCCGGCGCTGAGCGACATCACCCTCACCCTCACCGACAACACCCCGCCGGTCATCAAGAGCGCATCCGGCCCGCTCGCCACCGCAGCGGCGGACAAGTCGACTGTCGCCGGATCGCAGACGCTCAGCTTCACCGCCAGCGACGCGGACAGCGGTGTTCGCTCCGCGACGCTGACCCTGACTCCCCAGGACGGCGAAACGCCCTACACCCACACATTCGACTTCGCCGCAAAATGCTCATATGACTCCTGGAATGCCTGCCCCCTCACAGAGTCCGTCAGCGAATTCGCGCTGAACACCGCCACCCTCAAAGACGACAGCTACACGGTCAACCTGACCGTCACAGACGCGGCTGGCAACACGGCAAGTGACTCCCTGGGCACGATCACCGTCGGTGCTTCGCCCGGTTCGGGCGGGGGCTCCACGGGGGGATCTACAGGGGGTTCCACTGGAGGCTCCACTGGGGGCTCGGGTGGCCTGAGCACCCCGATCGGCTTGGATAGCCCGGCCGCGGTGCGCGGGCCGGCGAACGGCGCGAACGCATCGGATCAGGCCACGCTCACCGCCCGCTGGGCGAGCACGGCGAAGGAACTGCGCACGAGCGGGTATGGGACGGCCGACCGCATCACGGGGCGTCTGAGCGCCCCCGGCGGCGTGCCGATCTCGGGGGCGTCGATCGAGGTGTTCCAGACGCCCGCCGAGCAGGGCGCCCAGGCACGCCTCAGCGACACGGGGGTACGTACGGGTCCCACGGGCCAGTGGACTCTCACCCTGCCCCGGGACGTCTCCTCGAGCACGCTGCGCTTCACCTACAGCAGCCACGTGGACGACACGATCCCCGCCGCCACGGCGACCCTCACGCTGCGGGTGCACGCAGGGATTGCGTTGCGCATCGTCCCCCGCGTCACGAGCGTGGGACGGAAGATCTTCTTCAGCGGCGTGCTGCACGGAACGCCGATCCCCGAAGGCGGCAAGCAGCTCGTGCTCGAGGCCTCCTCAGGCGGAGAATGGATCCAGTTCAACACGATCGCCACCAACGCGAAGGGCCACTACCGCGCGAGCTACCGCTTCAAGCTCCCCGGCCCCGTGACCTACCGCTTCCGCGTCCTCTCGCGCTACGAAGCCGACTTCCCATTCCTGAACGGCACGTCGAACATCGTTCACGTGCACGAGCACTGAGGGGTCAGGGCTCAAGGACGAGCGTGTTCATGATTTCGCCCCAGGTTTCGACCCCGGCATGCGCTTCCATTTCCGTGAACCGTTCTTCGAGCTGTTTGGTGCGACGCAGCAGTGGACGCTCGGCGGCCGTCTCGTACTTAGCGAGAGCCTTGGGCAGTTCTCCCGGCGCGATCCATACCGACATGAAGCGAGGCGCGAAGGAGACGGTGCTCGCGGGCAGTGTCCGGAAGTCGCTCGCCGCCCAGCTCTCGATGTCGGAGCACAGCTTCGGCTGCGCGAGGGTCACGAGCCCCTTCGCCTTGCTGACGTAAGCATGCACCGCGCGGGTCAGCGCGCCATTGCTCCAGGAGAGCCGTTCGGCGATCCGCACGAACTTGCGCGAGGCGGGAACCTCGACGAGGTGCACGGCGGCCGTCACCATCGCCCCGATCACCTCGTTTGAGAGCTGTTCGGAGTCAGGGTCCTGCGGCGAGCCCGCCGCCGCCATCGGGCATTCGCGGCCAATTTGAGAGCGGACGTTCCGCAGCGTCGCTTCGATCGGGGCGATCTTCGAGACGGCCGCCTGCACGAGGCGGTAATTGGCCTGGATGTATTCCCTGGTCGCCGCAACATCGCCCTGCCCGGCGAGCGCATTCGCCGGGATGAGCGCCACAACCACGAGCGTCGCACAGAGCGCCAGCGCCAATCGGACAGGCATAGTAAATGAGCCTACCAACATCGACGTAGGCCCCAAATGGAAGACGAGTCGTAGTGAAAGGACCCAACCCCGCGGCTATGTGTGCTGTGGCGCTTGCGGCACAGCAGGTGTGGCATTCTCGGCCCACTCGCGCAGAAACGCCTCGGTGGCGTCGACGTCAAGGGGACGGGCGTAGATGAAGCCTTGCCCTGAGTCGCATTGCTCGCCCTGCAGCAGCGTGAGCTCTTGGGTCTGCTCGATGCCCTCGGCGAGCGTCTCGATCGAGAGGGCCTTGCCGAGCTGTACGAGAGTGTGCAAGAGCGTCTCGCCCTCCTGATTGTCGTTCAGGCCGGAAATGAACGAGCGGTCGATCTTCAGCGCATCGACGGGGAACTTCTGGAGGTGCGCCAACGATGAATAGCCAGTCCCGAAGTCGTCGATCGCGATCCGAACGCCGAGTCCCTTGATCGTGGCGAGCCGGCGCGCGGTTTCATCGGCGTCGCGCATCAGCGTCGTCTCGGTGAGCTCGAGGGTGAGCGCGCTGGGCTCGAGGCCGCTGCGTGAGAGCGCGTCGCGTACGTCGGTCACGAAAGCATCGGTGTCGAGCTGGCGCGCCGAGACGTTGACGGCCATACCGATCGGATACCCGGCCTCGCGCCACGCGGCGCCCTGGTTACAGGCCTGCTCCAGCACCCACTTGCCGATCTCCGTTATCAGGCCGGTTTCCTCCAGCAGCGGGATGAAGTCATCGGGTTGCACGACCCCCCGTGTTGGGCTGTCCCATCGAATCAAGGCCTCCACTCCGGTGGGGCTCATATCCCGCAGATCGAACGTCGGCTGGTAGACGAGCAGGAACTCGTCGTTCTCGAGAGCGACGCGCAGGTCCATCTCGAGCTCCATCCGGCGCTGGACGGTGTCCTGCATCCCGGCCTCGAATACGGCATGGCGGTTGCGTCCGTCCCACTTCGCGCGGTACATCGCGATATCCGCGTCACGCAGCAGATCCCCGGCTGAGAGCCGGTCGCCGGCGGCGATCCCGACGCTCGCCGTCACGTTCACGGTGGTTGCGTCATCTCCTTCTCCGAGCGTGAAGGGCTGCTTGAGCGCTTCGAGCAGCCGGTCCGCGATCAGCTCGGGGCCCGCGGCGAGTGACAGCTCTTCGGCGATCACGATGAACTCGTCGCCCCCGAGGCGCCCGAGCGCGTCGGTGGCGCGCACGACCCCGTCCAGTCGCGCGGCGACCGCCTGCAGGAGCTCGTCCCCGGCACCATGACCGAGCGTGTCGTTGATGCTCTTGAAGTTATCGAGATCGACGAACAGGGCTGCCACCGGCGACTGACTACGGCGCGAGCGCACCAGCATCTGCTCGATCCGGTCCAGGATCAGCGTACGGTTGGGAAGCCCGGTCAACGCGTCGTGGGTCGCCATGAACGCGAGCTCCTCTTGGCGGCGTGTGAGCTCCGCGTGGGCAACCTGGCGCTCGGTCTCGAAGGACTCGCACATCCGCACGAGCGTCACGTTGAGACTGCGCTGCAACATCGAGATAGCCTGCGCGAGAACCTCCTGGGAGACCCCGAGCTGGGTGGCGGTCTCGCGCACCACGTCCTCCGCGGCGTCGCACCAGCGCAGGCAGCGCTTGGTGACCTCGTTTAGCGGCGCCGCGCGCTGCGCCGCGAGCTGACCGAAGATGTGCCAGGCCTCCTGGCCGACCTCGCGAGCCACCTCGGCACCCTCGCCCGCCATCCAGCGGGCGACCGCGACAGTGGAAACCGTGCCCACCCGCGCGAAACTGTCCTCGACCAACTCATCGAGCACGTGACCCGACTGGCTGGTGCGCAAGACCATGCCAGTGACGACGTCCTCGGTGCGCGCGTTGAGCGCCTCGCCGAGACGACAGAGGTCCTCCGAAGGCTCCACCGGAGTCCCAGGCACCAGCGGCACGATCGCGTCGTCAACCCGCAGGCTCGGGCCTGGGAGAACAGGCAGGCTCGGGTCTGAAACCGACATCACCCGAACCAATCGGCGCTAAACGCCCACTCCTTGAGATCGACACCCCCAATCGGCAAGCGTTACGCGCCACGCGCCGGCGTCGCCGCGGGCGATCGGCTCGTATCTATCCCTGTGCTGGAGACACCATCTTTGATTTATTGATTGACTGATGAGCCCAAAGAGACGCCAGCCATGAGCCAGCCGAGGGTGGCTGTGATCGGCCACGTCGAGTGGGTGCAGTTCGCGCGGGTGGAGCATGTCCCGCGCGCGGGCGAGGTGGTCCACGCGGGCGATCCGTTCGAGGAGCCGGCCGGCGGCGGAGCGGTCGCCGCCGTGCAGCTGGCCCGGCTCGCTGGCGAGCCCCTGCTGTTCACGGCGCTGGGCGATGACGAGCACGGCGACCGGTCGCTGGCGCGCCTGAGCGCACTCGGCGTGAGCGTCCATGCCGCCCGTTTCTCTGGGCCCACCCGCCGCGCGTTTACGCTCTTCGACGACGCCGGGGAGCGCACGATCACCACGCTCGGGCCCCGGCTGGAACCGCTCCACAAGGCTGAGGGGATCGGGTGGGGCGCGCTTGCCGGTTGCGACGGCGTCTACTTCACGGCTGGCGACCTAGGCGCCCTGCGCGCCGCGCGCGCGGCCTCACCGGTGCTCGTCGCAAGCCCGCGCGCGAGTCAGGCCCTGGGCCAGGGCGTACGGCTCGATGCGCTCGTGATGAGCGCTGAGGATCCGATCGAGCGCCGCGCGGCCGCCCGCGCCGAAGGGGACGCTGAGCTGGTGGTAGTTACCGAAGGCGGGCTTGGTGGCAGCTATCGCTCGTCCTCGAGCGCGGGCCGATGGGAGGGCGCGCCAGCGGAGAAACCGGTTGACGCCTACGGCTGTGGCGACTCCTTCGCCGCGGGACTCACGTACGGGTTGGCCGCGGGCATGGACGTGGAGAGCGCGCTGACGCTCGCGGCGCGTTGCGGGGCGGTGTGCCTGACGGGGCGAGGGCCATATGGGCGACAGCTGAGCTGGCGCGAGTCCTAGCTCGCGAGAACTGAAAGGATGGCCGCGAATGGCGGCGAGCGACTTCGAGCAGATCACCACCGAGGTGGTCGACAGCGTGCTGAGAATCACGTTGAACCGGCCCGAGCGGCTCAACGCGTGGACGGCGCAGATGGGTCAGGAGCTGCGGACGGCGTTCGACCGAGCGGACGCTGACGACGAGGTTCGCGCGATTGTCGTGACCGGCGCCGGCCGGGGCTTCTGCGCCGGCGCCGACCTGGCGAGCGGCGGTGAGACCTTCGACTATCGCAAGCGCGAGAGCACGGGCCCACCGCGCGACAACGGCGGCGAGCTCACGCTGCGGATCTTCGAATCGACCAAGCCGGTGATCGCCGCGATCAACGGCCCCGCCGTCGGCGTGGGCGCGACGATGACGCTGCCGATGGACGTTCGCCTCGCGGCCGACGACGCGCGCATGGGCTTCGTGTTCGCGCGCCGCGGCATCATTCCCGAGGCCTGCTCGAGCTGGTTCCTGCCACGCGTCGTCGGCATCAGCCGCGCGATGGAGTGGGTTTCTACGGGGCGAGTCTTCTCCGCGCAGGAAGGTCTCGAGGGCGGCCTGCTGCGCAGCCTGCACCCGAAGGAGGATCTGCTCGATGCCGCCCACGCGCTCGCGCGGGAGATCGCCGAGAACACCGCGCCGGTGTCGGTCGCGCTGGCGCGTCAGCTGATGTGGAGGATGCTCGGCGCCGAGCATCCGATGCTCGCCCACCGCGCCGACTCCCGCGGCATGGCCTCCCGCGGCGAATCGGCTGACGCGGTGGAGGGCATCACCGCCTTCCTCGAGAAGCGCCCGGCGAAGTTCCCCAATCGCGTGAGCGACGGCCTACCTGAGGTCATGCCCGGCTGGCAAGCGCCGGAATTCGAGTAGCCCCCTCCCAGCGCAGAAGAGGCGACCATGTTTTTCAGGAACAGCGAATCGGGTTGGTGCTAACCCGAGCGCAAGCTGCGACTCTTCTGTTTTGGTCTTTCTAAACTTTATGAAGTAAAAATATGTGACAGGAGGGTGTTGAGTTTGTATTAGCTTTGTGGGCGCGCGCTGAGCACGCTGGACACAGCCCCCTACCCCTCGATTGCCGCGTACACCTCGTCGAGCAGTTTCTGCGGGTCGGCCAACTGGTAATGCTCGGCCAGGTAGCGGTCGGTCGCCACGCGTGACTCGCCGTTGAGCGCCATGTTCAGGGCGATCAGCCGCGCTCCGTCCAGATCGTCGTTGTCGCTTGCCGGCTCACCGGGCTGATCCGGCTCCTGCGCTGACGGCACCGAGGATGGCGCCGGCGGCGCGGGGGCCGGTGGTGCGGTTGCGGGGACGAACTCGGCGTGGCCCTGCACCACGGGGGCAGCGACGCCGGAGCCTCCAGCAGCCACGGCGGCGGACGTGTGGTCGTCCTTCCGGGACTCTCCCCCAGGCGCATGTCCTCCACGCCCCGCGGCAGCGTCGTACAGCTCCGCCATGTTCGTCTCCACCGCCGTCAGGTCGTTTGCGAGCCGATTCGCGCCCGCGCGCAGGCTCTCCACGAGCGCGCTCGCCTCGCCGTCCATCGACTCGACGCGCTCGCTCAACACGGCGGTCGCGCGCGCGACCGCCGCCACGTGCGCCTGGGCCCGCTGCACCGCGTCCGCGCGCGTACGCTCAGCATCGCTGCCGGCCTCCGCGCGCGTCTGCCGCGCGTCATCGGAGGCTTTCTGCTCGATATCCGCGGCTGTCGCCTCGGCGGCCTCGAGGATGCCCTGCACCTGGGTGCCCGCGCTCGAACCGAGCGACTCGCCCGCGCGGCTATCCAGCGCGTGCCGCAGCTCCTGCACCTCCGTCGCGAGCACCTGCAGGTGCGCGTCCACCGCCGCGGGGTCATACCCCCGCCGGCCGATGGGAAAGTCCCGCTTCTCGATGCTCTGCCGGTCGAGCTCCACGGCGGCCATCCTAGGCGATCTCCCCGGCCGGGGCCTCGCTTGCCTGGATCTCTCTGAGGTCGCGTCTGAGCTCGCGCAGCTCGTCACGCAGCTGCGCGGCGTACTCGAAGCGCAGCTCCTCCGCCGCGACGGCCATCTCCTCCTCCAGCTCCACCACCATCCGCTCGAGCTCGTTCTCCGGCAGCTCCTTGCCCGCCCGGCGCCGCTCGGCGCCACGGCGGCTGCGGCCCTTCTTCGGAACCTTGCTGTCCGCCTGCAAGAACTCGGCGATGTCAGAGATACCCTTGACGATCGTCGCGGCGGTGATCCCGTGCTCCTCGTTGTAGGCGAGCTGGATCTCGCGGCGGCGGTCGGTCTCCTCGATCGCCGCCTTCATCGCCTTCGTCTCCCTGTCGGCATACATCAGCACGGTGCCCTCGATGTTCCGCGCCGCGCGGCCGATCGTCTGGATCAGCGAGGTCTCCCCGCGCAGGAAGCCCTCCTTGTCGGCGTCGAGGATCGCCACCAGCGAGACCTCCGGCAGGTCGAGGCCCTCGCGCAGCAGGTTCACGCCGACGAGCACGTCGTACTCACCCAGTCTGAGGTCCCGGATGATCTGAATCCGCTCCAGCGTGTCGATCTCCGAGTGCAGATAGCGGGTCTTGAAGCCCATCTCCAGCAGGTACTGCGAGAGGTCCTCGGACATTTTCTTCGTCAGCGTCGTCACCAGCACGCGCTCGTTGCGATCCACGCGCCCGCGGACCTCGTTCATCAGATCGTCGATCTGGTTGTGCGTCTCGCGCACCTCGACCGCCGGGTCGACGACCCCCGTCGGGCGCACGATCTGCTCGACCACATTCGTCGAGCGCGTCCGCTCGTACTCCCCCGGCGTCGCCGAGACGAACATCAGCTGCGGCGTGATCGACAGGAACTCCTCGAACGTCTGCGGCCGGTTGTCCAGCGCGCTCGGCAGCCGGAACCCGTAGTCGACGAGCGTCTGCTTGCGCGAGCGGTCCCCCTCGAACATCCCCCCGATCTGCGGCACCGTCTGGTGGGACTCGTCGATGAAGCAGACGAAGTCCTTCGGGAAGTAGTCGATCAGGCAGTACGGCCGCTCTCCCGGCTGGCGCCCGTCGAGGATCCGCGAGTAGTTCTCGATCCCCGAGCAGAACCCCATCTCGCGCAGCATCTCCATGTCGTACTGCGTCCGCTGGCGCAGCCGGTGAGACTCGAGCAGCTTGCCCTCCGCCTCCAGCTGCGCGCAGCGCTCGTTCAGCTCGCGCCCGATCGCCGCCACGCCCGCCTCGATCGTGCCCTCCTTGACGTTGTAGTGCGTCGCCGGCCAGATCGCCACGTGCTCGAGTCGTCGTCGATCAGCTCGCCCGTGAGCGGGTCGAAGTGCTGCAAGCGCTCGACCTCGTCGCCGAACAGCGTCGCCCGGAACGCCGTCTCGGCGTAGGCCGGGAACACCTCCAGCGTCTCCCCCTTCACGCGGAAGCTGCCTCGTGAGAGCACCGTGTCGTTGCGCGTGTACTGGATCGACACCAGTTTCCTCAGCAGCTGCTCGCGATCGATCGTCTCTCCGCGCCGGAGGATCTGCATGTTCATCTCATACGTCTCCGGCGAGCCCAGCCCGTAGATGCACGACACCGACGCCACCACGATCACGTCCCTGCGCGCGAACACCGCCGCCGTGGCCGCGTGACGCAGCCGATCGACCTCCTGGTTGATCGCCGAGTCCTTCTCGATGTACAGATCCCTGCTTGGCACGTAGGCCTCGGGCTGGTAGTAGTCGTAGTAGGAGACGAAGTACTCGACCGCGTTATCGGGGAAGAACGTCCTGAACTCGTTGCACAGCTGCGCCGCGAGCGTCTTGTTGTGGGCGATCACGAGCGTCGGGCGCTGCACCGCCTCGATCACACCCGCCATCGTCATCGTCTTGCCGGTGCCGGTCGCGCCGAGCAGCGTCTGAAAGCGCTCGCCCTCGCTCACCCCCTCGGCCAGCGCCTGCGATCGCCTTCGGCTGGTCGGCGGTCGGGGTGAAGGCGCTGTCGAGACGGAACTCGGGCATGGCTCCTACCGTAGCGAGCGCCGCCGAGCGGGCGGGGATCAGTTCAAGCCGAGCTGGTGGGCATAGGTGGCGCGGTAGGCCCGCTGGGCTCTCGAGCACTCGCTGCACGTACGCGCGCGTCTCCGGAAACGGGATCGCGCTCGACCGTCAACTGCCTGCCTTCGGCGTGCGCCTTGGCCACCCATGTGTCCACGTTTGCCAGCCCCGCGTTGTAGGCGGCCACGGCCAGCATCTCGTTGCCTTCGTAGTGTTCGAGCAGATAGCGCAGGTAGTAGCTGCCGTAGGCCACGTTCACGCTCGGCGTTCCGAGGTCGCTGGTCGTGAAGCGGTACCCGCCCGAGAGCTTGGCCAGGAACTCTGCCGTTGCCGGCTCGATCTGCATCAGGCCCTCCGCGCCCGCCGGGGAGGTGCGCGGTTCGAATTTCGTCTCCGCATAGATCACCGCGGCGATCAGCGCCGGGTCGAGGTGCTTTGCCGCGGCCTGTTCGCGGATCACGCTCGCGTCGCGAGCGGCAGCGCCAATTCATGCACCGCGTGATCGATGCCTGAGATCGTCAGCCCGATCACCACCACGAGCGCCGTCGCCACGAGCGCGCCAAGCGTTCGCCTGCGCCTAGACCTCATCTCCCAAGCTTGTCAAGCACGCCCGACAGCTCCCGCTCCAGCTCCTGCACGCTGCCGTCGTTGTGCACGACGTAGGTCGCCCTCCGCGCCTTCTCCTCCTGGGACAGCTGGCGCGCCGCGCGCTCCTGTGCCAGCGCGTGCCCGCGTCCCGCGGCGCGCTGCTCGCGCAGCTCCTCGCTCGTCACCACCGCGATCGTCGCGTCATACATCCCCTCCATGCCCGCCTCGAACAGCAGCGGCACCTCGATCACCGCCGCGCGCGGCGCCGGGCTCATCGCGCGCGCCTGCTCCAGCCAGGCCGCGATCCGCTCGCCCGCCAAGGGCCAGATCGTGCCCTCGAGCCACGCCCGCTCCCGCTCGTCGGCGAACGCGCGCTCCGCCACCGCCGTCCGATCGACCTTGCCGTCCGGCGCCACCTCCGCCCCCAGCGCGCGACCACGGCGTCGCGCAGCTTCGTGCCCTCATACAGCTCGTGCACCACCGCGTCGGCCGACTGCACCGCCGCCCCCAGCCGCTCCAGCGCCTTCAGCGCGGTCGACTTCCCGGCGCCCATGCCCCCTGTGAGCCCGATCAGAGGGACGCTTTGCTCCACCTGCTCAGCGCGCTCGGCTGGGACCGTCTCGGCCCGTCTCAGTCCTGCGCGGGCTCGGCGGCCGGCTCGGGCTCGGCCGCGGCCTCGGGTGCGTCCGCCGGCTCAGGGGCCGCCTCTGCCTCCGGCGCAGCCTCGGCCTGCGGCCGCGGGGCCTCTGCGATCTCAGCCTCTGCAGTGACCTCGGCCTCGGGAGCCTCCGGCGCGGCCTCGGCCTCAGGTGCGGGAGCCTCGGCCTCGGGTGCGGGAGCCGCCTCGGCCTCGGACGCGGCCTGCTGCGACCTCAGCCTCTGGCGCCTCGGGGCCGACCTCGGTATCAGGCGCCAACTCGGCGACCTCGGCCTCGGGCGACGCAACCTCGGCGGTCGCCTCCGCGGTGATCTCCTCCGCCTCCGCAACGGCCGCGTCCTCGCCCCGCACCCTCGGAGCGGCGGCGTCGCCGGGGCGCGACAGCGGCAGGATCTGGTCCTCGACGCGCTTGGCCGACAGGCTACAGGCGCCGGCGCTCGGAGTCGATCTCGAGGATCCTGCACGCGGATCTCATCGCCCGGGTGGACGACCTCGCGCGGACTTTCGACGTGGTGCGGGGCGAGCTCGGAGATGTGCACGAGCCCCTCGACGCCGTCGAGGATCTCGACGAACGCGCCGAACGTGACCACCTTCGTGACCTTGCCCGCGAGCTCGTCGCCGACGTTGTAGGTGTCGACGATCCGCTGCCACGGGTCCTCCTGGGTCTGCTTGAGCCCCAGCGAGATGCGCTGGCGGTCGCGGTCGATGTCGAGCACCTTGACCTTCACGGTGTCCCCGATCGTGAGGATCTCTGACGGGTGGTTCACGTGCGACCACGACAGCTCGGAGATGTGGATCAAGCCGTCGATGCCCGTCGAGGTCGACGAACGCGCCGAAGTCGACGATGTTCGAGATCTGCCCCTCCACGACCAGCCCCGGCTGGAGGCGATCGAGGATCTGCTGGCGGACCTCCTTGCGCTCCTCCTCGAGCACCGCGCGGCGCGAGAGCACGACGTTGTTGCGCGAGCGGTTGAGCTCGATCACCTTGCTCTCGATCTTCGTGCCCATGTATTCGTCGAGGTTCGGCACGCGGCGGATGTCCACCAGCGAGGCGGGCAGGAAGCCGCGCACGCCGAGGTCGATGATCAGGCCGCCCTTGACGACCTCGATGACCGTGCCCTCGACCGGCTCGCCGGACTCCGCGGCGGTTTCGATCCGCCGCCAGGCCTTCTCGAAGCGCGCGCGCTTCTTCGACATCATCAGTCGCCCGTCCTGGTCCTCCTTGATCAGGACGATCGCGTCGACCTCCTCCCCCAGATGCACCTCGTCCTTGGGGTCGACCGACTTGCGGATCGACAGCTCGTTCGCGGCGATGACGCCCTCGGACTTGTAGCCGATGTCGACGAGCACCTCGTCCTTGTCGATCCTCACGACGTGGCCGGTGACGACCTGCCCCTCCTCGATCGGCTGGAAGGTGGCGTCGTAGTTGGGGACGATCTGGCCGTCGATTTCCAGCAGGAGTCCGTTCGACCCCTCGACCACGCGAGCGTCGGGTTGCTCGATCAGCGTTTGCACCGAGCGAAGCCTAGCGCAGCCGGGGCGGCTCACCACCCGATGGGCGCTCGTATGATTGGCCCATGCCTGTGCGAGCGACGAAGCGGGGAGCGGAGCGCACCCCCTTGGAGCAACGCGACTGCGACGTGCTCGTCTGCGGCGCCAGCTTCGCGGGGCTGGCGATCGCGCGCGAGCTGGCCGGCTCGGGGGCGAAGGTCCTGATCCTCGACCGCTACGAGCTGGGCGAGCGCCAGACCTCGGCGTGTGCGATGCCCACCCTCTGGCTGGACGCACTCGACCTGGGTGGATCCTTGCTGCCAGACCTTCGACGAGCTCGTCGTGCACACGCCCTTCCGGACCTCGCGCTGGCCGCTGCCGTGGTCGTTCTCCACGTTCGACTACCGCGAGCTGTGCGCGCTGCTCTTCGGCGCAGGCCGGGGCGGGCGGGAGCGAATTCGAGCTCGAGATCGCCACGGTCACCGGCCGCGACGGCTTCACCGTGCACACCGACCGCGGCGAGCTGCGCGCGCCGCTGATCGTCGACGCGCTCGGCTGGCGGCGCGTGCTGTCGAACGCGACGCGCCGATCCAGCCGCCGAACGCCCGCCTGTCGCGCGGCCTGGAGGTCCACCCCGCCGGGGCCGGCGAGGAGATGGAGCTGTGGATCGACCACCGCTACATCCGCTCCGGCTACGCCTGGAGCTTCCCCGCGCGCGACGAGCTGCGCGTCGGCGTCGGCTCGTTCTGGCCCTCCCACCACGTCAAGGAGCCAACCGTCCGGCTCGCCGCGCGATCTGGGCCTGCCCGCCGGACGGCTACCAGGGCAACTGGATCCCCCACCAGCTGCGCGCGGCCGTCGAGGACGAGGTCTTCTTCGCCGGCGACTCCGCCGGTCACTGCCTCCCTTTGACCGCCGAGGGGATCCGCACCGCCCTCTACTTCGGCCTCGCCTGCGGGCGCGAGCTGCGGACGGTGCTCGACGGACGCTCGACGCGCGCGCAGGCGCTCGCGCGCTACGGCGCGTTCTCCGCCGCGCACGAGCGCAAATACCGCTGGCTGCTCAACACCCAGCGCGCGATCGGCCGCCTCACGCCCTCGCGCGCGGTCACCGCGCTGGCGCTCGCGCTCGAGAGCCGGCGGGTCTTCGCACTGGGCGTTCGGCACTACCTGGCGATCGCGCCGCCCATCGTTCGTCGGTGCGAGCCCACTCACCCCGCGCCCACCGACCCCACGCACCCCTTCGTCCAAGAAGCAAGTCGCGATTGCGGCGACCTGAGCCAGGTCCATGTAATACTTTTCTAACTGCGTGTAACTATAGTTATACGCGCTCTGTTCCAATCTAGGCAACCCTGCGCAGGCGTGGCTTGGCTGCGCTCGCCGCCTCCAGCGCCAGCCGGCTGGCCTCGACGGCACTGGTCAGGGAGACCTCGGCGAGCAGGCCAGGGGCCGCGACCATGTCGCCGGCCAGGAACACGCCGTCGCCGCGGTCCACCGCAGGGCGGTCGCGCCAGGTCTTGCCGGGCATGTCCAGGGCGCCCGAGCGCGCGTCCATCACCTGACGCCGGCGCCAGGTCTCGCGCTCGCGCCAGTCCACCAGCGAGGCATCGAGCAGCGCCTCCAGCCGCAGCGCCGGCCTGATCGACGCTCTCGCCCGGGCGGATCGGCATCTGCGCCTGGATCAGATCGTGCCCGGCGGGCGCAATCGTTCGATCCGAGGTCGAGTAACGCCCGATCCAGCCCGCCTGTTCCATGTCCGAGACGATCCACGGATCGCCACGGCGGCTGCGCAGGCCGAGGTCGAGGCACACGGTGCGGCCGCTCGGCCAGCTCAACGACTCCTCGCCCAGCAGCTGGGCCGCCTGCTCGAGCTCGGTGGCGACGATCACCGGTCCCGTCGGCAGCTCATCCACGCGCCGGCCGGTCTCGACGGTGACGCCGAGCTCGCGTACCCGGCGCTCGAGCAGCGCGACCAGCATCCCCCAGCCGCCGCACGCGTAGCGGGCGGGACCAGGTGGGCGGGCGAGAAACAGGCGCACGGTCTGCGTCCACACGAACGCCGCCGAAAGCTCGCCGGGATCGTGGTAGAAGGTGTAGACGCCGGCGGCCGCCGACAGCAGCTCCGCCGTGCGCTCGTCGGTGTGGCCGGCCGCCCAGCTGCGGAAGTCGAGCTCGACCGGCGCCTTGCGACCGCGCAGGCGCAGCACCGAGGGAATCGCGCCCAGCGGCGGCGTCCGCCGCACGGCGCCCTCCCAGCGAAACCTCGCGCCGCTCGCGCCGCCGAGCGGCGGTCCGACGTGCGCGGGGAGCAGGTTGCGCTCCGCCAGCCATTGCCACAGGGGCCCATCCTGGTAGAGGGCGTGCGGGCCGAGATTCGCTTTGAACGGCCCATCGTTGCTGCGTGCCCTCCCACCGAGCGAGTCGTGCGCCTCGAGCAGGCGCACCTTCGCTCCGCCTTCGGCACAGGTGATCGCGGCGCTCAGCCCGGCGAGTCCGCCTCCTACGATGGTGATCTGGGCTCATCGTGGGTCCTCCAGGATCGGTTTGTAGGCTGCACGCTACGCCGCAACTGGCTCGGAGTACAGTTCCAGTTGTGTCAGCTTCTTTAGGACCAGTTGCCGGGCCGGAGTTGCTCGTCAGGCTCGACCACGACGGCGAGATCCCGCTCCACGAGCAGCTCGAGCGCTCGTTGCGAGCAGACATCCGCTCCGGGCGCCTGCCGGGCGACACGCGGATGCCCTCGACACGTGGCTTGGCCGCCGAGCTGGGCATCTCCCGCGGCGTGGTCACCGAGGCCTACGGTCAGCTTGCGGCGGAGGGCTACCTGAATACCCGCCAGGGGGCGCCCGTGCGCGTCGCCACCGCGGTGCGCACTTCGATCCCGCGCGCTCCTGCCCGATCGCTGCTGCCCAGCTTTGCCTACCACTTCCACCCCGGTCTGCCCGACCTGGCCGGCTTCCCGCGCGACCGCTGGCTGCGCTCGCTGCGCACAGCGCTACGCGCCTCGCCGCACAGCACGCTGGGGTATGGCGACCCGCGCGGCGTCCCGGAGCTGCGCGAAGCGCTCAGCGATTACCTGGGGCGCGTTCGCGGCACGGCGGCGGATCCCGAGCACATGCTGATCTGCACCGGCTTTACGCAGGGCTTCTCGCTTGCCTGCCGGACGCTGAGCGGCCACGGCGTGCGATCGGTCGCGCTGGAGGATCCCGGCTGGCACACACACAAGCTGATCGTCGAGCAGGCGGGCATGGAGGTAGTGCCGATCCCGATCGACGCCCAGGGGCTCCGTGTCGAGCTGCTCGCCCAGAGCGACGCCGAGGTGGTGGTCGTGACGCCCGCGCACCAGTTTCCCTCCGGAGCGGTGCTCAGTCCCGAGCGCCGGGCGGCGTTGATCGAGTGGGCCGAGAGCGCAGACCGGCTGATCGTCGAGGACGACTTCGACGGCGAGTTCCGCTACGACCGCGGAGCGGTCGGCGCGCTGCAGGGCCTGGCGCCCGAACGCGTGCTCTACTGCGGCTCGGCCTCAAAGCGCCTGGCTCCAGGGATGCGCCTCGGCTGGCTGCTGATGCCCTCGTGGCTGGCATGGCAGCTGATTGCGGCCAAGGCCATCGAGGACGCCGGCTCGGAGGTCATCGGTCAGCTCGCGCTGTGTGACTTCATCGGCCGCGGCGAGCTCGACCGCCACGTGCGCCGCATGCGCCGCCATTACCAGACGCGCCGCGAGGCGCTACTACGAAGCGCTTGCCCACTGGCTTCCCGAGGCGCTGGCTGGGCGACGATGAGGCGGGCCTCTACGAGCTGGTCGAGCTGCCTGACGATGTGGACGAGGCCGCCCTCCTTACGAGCGCCGCCGAGCGTGGCGTCGGCGCCGAGGGTCTCTCCCTGCACCGCTTTACCCCTGGAGGTCCCCCCGGACTGGTGCTCGGCTACGGCAACCTCGCCGAGCCGGCGATCGAGCAGGGAGTGCGTTTGCTGGGCGAAGCGTTTGCGGAGGCGCGCGGGCGCTCCGGATAAAACGCTCCGGGTGAAACTACTTGCGGACCACGAGCAGAGCCCCGGCGACGAGCAGCACGAGACCCACGACGCGGTGCAAGCCGATCGGTTGCCGGTCCACGCCGAGCAGCCCGAAGCGATCGATCGCAACCGATATGGCCAGCTGGCCGGTGATGACCACCGCGGTCAAGCCGCTTGCGCCCAGCGTCCGCACGGCGATCAGCGCGACAGTCACATAGACGGCCCCCAGCAGGCCGCCGACGAGCGCCCACCAGGGAGCCCGCCCGAGATGCCCGAAATTCCCCAGTCCGCCGCGCAGGAACGCAGCGACCAGCACCAGCAAGACGGTGCCCACGAGAAACGAGAAGGTGGCCGCCTGTACGCTCCCCACCGTCCTGCCGAGCCGCGAGTTGATCGGGGCCTGCATGCCCACCAGGCAGCCGGCCACGACGCCCACGAGTACCGCCAGCCCGCGGCTCACTTGGGGCTCACTTGGCCTCAAGCCAGTTCCGCCCGACGCCGACGTCGACAGCGAGCGGCGGGTCGTGCTCCCACACCCCGCACATCTCGCGCTCGATCAGCGCGCTCGCCGCGTCCCGCTCGGCGGGCGGACCTTCGAACAGCAGCTCGTCGTGGATCGTCAGCAGCAGGCGCGTCTGCAAGGCCCGACTCGGCGAGTGCCGCGTGCGTGCGCACCATCGCGAGCTTGATGATGTCGGCGGCCGTGCCCTGGATCACGGTGTTGACGGCGAGCCGCTCGCCGAGCATCCGCACCTGGTAGTTGCGCGCCTGCAGCTCGGGGATCTGCCGGCGCCGACCCCACAGCGTCGTCACATAGCTCTGCTCCTTGGCCCGCTCGATCGTCTCGGCCATGAACGCGGCGACGCGCGTGAAGCGCCCGAGGTAGGCATCGATGAACTCCTTCGCCTCCTCGCGCGGGATGTTCAGCCGGTCGGCAAGGCCGAAGTCGGACAGTCCGTAGACGATCCCGTAGTTGATCATCTTCGCCTTCGAGCGCATGCCAGGGTCGATCGCGTCGGGCTCGACTCCGAAGACCTGCGAGGCGGTCGCCGTGTGCACGTCTTCGCCGCGCAGGAAGATCTCCTTCAGCACTGGCTCCTCAGCGGCGTTGCGCGAGCACGCGCAGCTCGATCTGCGAGTAGTCGGCGGAGATCAGCACGTTGCCGTCCTCGGCCTCGAAGCAGCCGCGGATCTCGCGCCCGAGCGGGGTGCGGATCGGGACGTTCTGCATGTTCGGGTTGGTGCTCGCGAGTCGCCCCGTCTGGGCGCCGGCCTGCAGAAACGTCGTGTGGATCCGCGAGCGCTCATCAACGACCTCCGGCAGCACGTCGAGGTAGGTCTTGGCCAGCGTCGAGAGCTCGCGCCAGCGCTCGATCTTCGGCACGATCTCGTGCTCGGCGCGGATCGCCTGCAGCACGCGCGCGTCGGTCGAGAAGCCGGTCTTGCCGCGGCGCTTGCGCGAGAGGCCGAGCTTCTCGAACAGGATCTCCCCCAGCTGCTGCGGCGAGGAGATCAGGAACTCCTCCTCGGCGAGCGCGAAGATGTCCGCTTCCAGCGCGATCAGCTCCTCGCGCACGCGGCCGGTGATCTCAGCGAGGCGCTCTAGGTTCAGGCGCACGCCGAGTAGCTCCATCTCGCGCAGGACGGCGACGAGCGGCAGCTCGATGTCGCGCATGACGGCCTGCAGGTCGCGCTCGGCGATCTGCTCGCGCTGCCAGGCAGCAAGCGCGCGGAGCAACAGCGTGTCGGCCGCGAGCGGGTCCTCGACATCGCTCGCCAGGCCGCGCTCTTCGCACAGCTCGGCAAACGGGAAGCGGCGCCGAGCGGGCTCCAGCAGGAAGGCGCCGAGCAGCGTGTCGTGCGCGAGGCCGGACGGCACGAACCCGAGCGCCTTGGCGTCGTGCGCGACGACGGAGCGCTCGCCGATCGCCGCGACGACCTGCTCGGGGCCGTCGCAATCGCCGGCGAGCACCTCGGCCCCGTTGCCCGCGGCGAGGGCTGCAGCGAAGCGCCACGGCGGCCCTTCGGCGAACAGCTCGCCCTCGGGCGTCTCGGTCTCGCGCACGACGAGCGCGAGCTCTGCGTCGCTGGCACCGAGGCGGGCAAGGTCGGCGGGCGAGCCGGCGCGCACCTGCCCGCTCAGCTTGACCTCGGCGGACAGCGCGGGCGCGGCGACATCGGGGTCGCCGAGCGCCTCCTCCAGGCGCCGCAGCGGGTCGCGCAGCTCATACTCGCGGAAGACCTCGCGCACGCGCGAGCGATCGGGCTCGCGGATCGCCTCGGCCGAGATGTCGAAGTCGACGTCGAGGTCGCGCTGGACGGTGGCAAGGCGCTTGGACACGCGCGCATCCTCGGCGTGCTCGAGCAGGTTCTGTTTACGCTTGGCGCCTTTGATCTCCTCGACGTGCGCGAGCACGTCCTCGAGCGAACCGTAGCTCTGGATCAGCTCGCTCGCGGTCTTGTCGCCGATCCCGGGGATGCCCGGGATGTTGTCGGAGGTGTCACCCTTCAGCCCGTAGAAGTCGGGGATCAGCTCCGGCGCGATTCCGTAGCGGTCGATTACGGCCTGGCGGTCGTAGATCTTCGTGTCCGTGATCCCGCGGGCGGTCGCCATCACCTTGATGACGCCGTCACCGTCGATCAGCTGGAAGGCGTCACGGTCGCCGGTGACGATCATCACCGGAACGCGCGGCTCAGCGTGCAGGGCGTGCTCGGCGATTGAGGCGATCACGTCGTCGGCCTCGAAGCCCTCGACGCGCACGTTGCTGTACCCGAACGCCTCCACGAGCGGTTCCATCGCGGGCCATTGCTGCTTGAGCAGGTCCGGGCGTGAGCGCCGCGTGGACTTATAGTCGGCGAACATCTCCGTGCGCCCCGAGGTGCCCGCGTCCCACGCGACCACGGTGGGACATACGCCGTACTCGGTGACGATCTTCACGAGCATCGAGGCGAACCCGAAGATCGCGTTGGTCGGCACCCCGGTAGACGTGGCGATCGACTCGGGCAGCGCGTAGAAAGCCCGGTAGACGAGGCTGGGTCCGTCGATCAGAAACAGGCGCCGCTCCTGCTCGGCAGCTATGAGCGCGGCGGCGCTCACCCTCGCCCGACCGGTCGTCTTCGCTTGCGATGGGGCACGACCGATCACTCTATTAGTAGGCGTGGCGGCCGACGGGCGGCAAGTAAATAAGATGCCGAGCCGCCCTTCCGCGTCGGCCTTCGATCCAGGAGCCATCCTCAGTGAGCAGCATTACCCCAAGCGCGCAGTACCGCCTGACGATTCGCGTCGAGATCGACGACACAGCGGGCACGCTCGCAGAGCTGACCGGCGCCATCGGTGCAGCCGGCGGGATCGTGGTGGCCGTGGACCCGGTGGAGATGGACTCCGACCACAGCGTGCGCGACATCGTCGTGGACGCCTCAGGTCGGGAGCACTGGGAGCAGATCCTCGCCGCGATCGAGGCAGTGGAGGGCGCAGGCGTGATCGACACCACCGACCGCACCTTCCTACTGCACGTGGGCGGCAAGATCGAACAGCACAACAAGCACCCGCTGAAGACGCGCGATGACCTTTCGATGGCCTACACCCCGGGCGTGGCGCGCGTGTGCTTGGCGATCGCCGAGGATGAGGACAGGGCGTTCCAGTACACGATCAAGCGCAACACCGTCGCGGTGGTCTCGGACGGCACCGCGGTGCTCGGGCTGGGCGATATCGGCCCGCGCGCGGCGATGCCGGTGATGGAGGGAAAGTGCTGCCTGTTCAAGGAGTTCGCCGGCGTCGACGCCTTCCCGGTGTGCTTGGACACCAAGGACAGCGATGAGATCGTCCGCGCCGTCACGCTGATCGCGCCCGCCTTTGGAGGGATCAATCTGGAGGACATCTCGGCGCCGCGCTGTTTTGAGATCGAGGAGCGGTTGAAGCGTGAGCTGGACATCCCGATCTTCCACGACGACCAACACGGGACCGCGGTGGTCGTGATGGCGGCGCTGCTGAACGCTGTGAAGCTCACGGGACGGCGGTTGGCGGATCTGCACGTGCTGATCATCGGGCTTGGCGCGGCCGGGATGGCGGTCACGAAGATCCTGCTCGAGGCTGGAGTGCGCCATATCATCGGCGCCGATTCGCGTGGTGCTCTGCACCGCGAGCGCAGCGACTACAAGGACGGCTCGATGCACAAGGTGAAGCGCTGGTTCGCGGAGGCGACCAACCCGGAGTGCCGCGCGGGTAAGCCGGCGGAGGTGATCGGCGGAGCAGATCTATTGATCGGGCTGTCCGGCGCGCGCGTGCTCGAGGCGGAGGCGCTCGCGCGGATGAACAACGACGCGATGGTGTTCGCGATGGCCAACCCCAACCCCGAGGTCATCCCGGAGGAGGCCGCCCCGCATGTGCGGATCATGGCAACCGGTCGTTCGGACTACCCTAACCAGATCAACAATGTGCTCTGCTTCCCCGGGATCTTCCGGGGCGCACTCGACGTGCGCGCCCCGGCGATCACCGAGTCAATGAAGATGGCGGCCGCCCGCGCGATCGCCGCGATCGTCACAGACGAGGAACTGCGCGAGGACTACATCATCCCGTCAGTGTTCAACCGCGACGTGGCGCCCGCGGTCGCCGCTGCCGTCGCCGACGAGGCCCGCGCAAGCGGCACAGCGCTCGCCGGCTCGGAGATGGGGTTCGCGCAGGGAGACGAGCAACGCATGCACACCCCGACCTAGGAGACCATCGCCGTGCGCGTGACCGTCACGGGAGCGAGTGGGCTGATCGGCACAGCGCTCGTCGCCGGGTTGCGCGAGCACGGCACGGAGGTCACGGTCCTCTCCCGTGACCCGTCCGGCGTCAGCGCGCGGGAGCAGCCGGGCGTCAGAGCGGTGCGCTGGGATCCGCTCGGCGAGCCCGCCCCGGTGCAGGCGCTCGTCGGGGCGGACGCGGTCGTGCACCTGGCCGGGGAGAACGTCGCCCAGCGCTGGACCGAGCGTGCCAAGCGGGCGATTCGCGAGAGTCGCGTCGTTGGCACCCGCAATCTACTCGCGGGTCTGGAGGCAGCCGGTCGTGAGGCGACCGATCAACGCCCGCGGACGCTGATCAGCGGCTCGGCGATCGGCTATTACGGCCCCCACGGCGAAGAGCCGCTGGACGAGGATGCGCCCCCGGGTAGCGACTTCCTCGCCGAGACTTGCGTGGCCTGGGAGTCAGAGGCGGAGCGCGCCTCGGCGCTGGGGACGCGCGTGGTGTTGATGCGCACCGGTGTGGTGCTGCATCGCAACGGCGGGGCGCTGAAGAAGATGCTGCCACCGTTTCAGCTCGGCGTGGGCGGGCCGGTGGCGGGCGGCAGCCAGTACATCTCCTGGATCCATCGCGAGGATCTCGTGGGCATGATCATTGCGGGGTTGGAAGACGAGCGCTGGTCGGGCCCGGTCAACGGCACCGCCCCTGAGCCGGTCACCAACCGGGAGCTCTCACACGCGCTCGGTCACGCGCTGCACCGGCCCTCCCTGTTCCCCGTACCCGGCATCGCTTTGCAACTGCTGTACGGGGAGATGGCCGAGATCGTCACCACGGGCGCGCGCGTGATGCCCGCCAAGGCGCTCGTGCTGGGCTACGACTTCCGTCACCCTGAACTGGATGAGGCGCTGCGCTCCGCGCTCGGTTGAGTCGCTGTAGCGAGCCGAAAAGGACCCTCAAGCCGGCGCCGGTACCGCGGCTGACGAGGACGAGCGCGCCGGGCGGTTCTCGGTCTCGATGATGATCCGGCAGGGGCGCTTGCTGAGCAGGTAGGCGGCGGTGGGGCCGATCCGCTGCTCTCCGGTGGGGGCATGGATCGTGGACCAGTAGATCACGTCCGAGCCGACCCGCTGCGCTTCCTCGACGAGCGCCGCTCCGGGGTTGCGGGTGCGAATCAGGCCCGTGTGGATCTTGATGCCGTCGCGGCGCGCCTTGATACGCGCGCTCTCCAGCACAGAGCGACCCTGAGCCTCCTCCTCTTCCAGGCCCGCCTCCAGCGACAGCTGGCTGGGCACCGGCAGCACGAAGATCACGTAGACGACGCCGTCCTTGCCGATCAGCTTGGCGGCGCTCGACAGCGCCGAGGCGCTGACGTCCTCACCGAAGATCGGCACGAGCGCGGTGCGGTAGTCGAGCTCCTGGAAATCCGGAGGGCGCTCGGCGCGCTCGATGCGGTAGTCCTTGCGCGGATCGAGCCCCTGACGGTGGCGATAGTAGAAATAGCCGGCCATCCCCACGACCATCCACGGGACGCCTACGACCCGCGCCTCGCTGTGGAAGATGACCACCGCGACCCATGCGGCAGCGGTGCCGATGCCGCCGATGACCGCCGTCATGGGGATCTCCGCCCCGCGAATGCGGACGCTCCAGGGCATCCGGTAAGGGCGCTCGCGGTCGGGGTCTTTGATGCGCAGTGCAATGACCGCTGCGTGGGCGGTCGTGAACGAGAGCATCGCGCCGAACGAATAGAGGTTGCCGAGCACGTTGGTGTTGCCGTACAGGATCAACACGCCCGCGAGCGCCGAGAAGAACATGAGCGTGAACCAGGGGGTGCGGTAGGTCGAATGCAGCCTCGAGAACAGGCTCGGCAGCTGGCGGTGCTCGGCCAGCGACCACGACAGGCGCGAGATCCCGATCATGCCGGCGTTGGTGGCGATGAACAGGATCGTCGCTGCCAGCAAGCCGACGTAGTACTGGGCGATGTGCAAGACCGTGCCGTGCAGGCCGAGTCGGGAGATGATCCCAAGCACTGGATCGTTCTGGAACAGGCCCCCCAGCCCCGTCGCGTAGCCGGCGGTTTTGAAGTGTTCGCCCAAGGCGGCGCTGTAGCCGACCCCGTGGTGGACGACGGGCAGGGCCGACAGGGCAACGACCGAGATGCCAGTGTAGACGCCGAGCACCGCGAGCACCACCAGGTTGACGGCCTTCGGGACCTGGCGGCCGGGGTCGCGCGACTCCTCGGCCATGTTCGCCACCGTCTCGATGCCCGTGTAGGCAAGCATCGCCAGCGACAAAGCGAAAATCAATTCGTGCCAGCTCGGCACGCTGCCCAGGTGCACCTGGTTGATCAGCAGCGACGGGTTGAAGACGAGCACCAGCCCGACGCCGACGAGCAGTGTCTGCGTGCTCAGGTCGAGGATCGCCAGGACGAAGTTGAGCTTCGCCGACTCGCCCAGCCCGCGGACGTTCAAGGCGGCGAGCAGGACGACGACGATCAGCCCGCCGAAGATGTCGTCGGGGTTGTGGTTGAGCGCGTGCAGGCCGGGGAATGCGCTCAGGTAGTGAGGGACGAAGAACGCCGAGATGGCGATCGTGAGGATGTAGTCGAGGCTGAGCGCCCAGCCGGCGAAGAACGAGACGACGTCGTCGAAGGCATGGCGCGCGAACGAAGAGGAACCTCCCGCTTCGGGGAACATCGCGGCGCCCTCGGCGTAGGTTTTGGCCGTCAGCGCGAACAGCCCGCCCGCGAACACGAACACCAGCGGCGTGAGGCCGAGCGCATGGGCAGCGACGAGCCCGAGCGCGTAATAGATCGAGGAGCCAACGTTGCCGTAGGCGGTCGCGAACAGGCCGGGGACGCCGACGGAGCGGCGCAGTCCACGCTCGGTTAGACGTGCCATCGGCGAGGAGCGTACCGGTGCCCACCGCCATCCACCACCGTCACTTGCCCGAGCAAAGGACTCGGAACCACGATGCAAAATCCCATTCACGAGGACCGGCAACGCAGGAACCCGGCTTATGATCCCGACGCTGGGTGGGTGGGTCCTATCAAACCGATTCCCGGCCTTTAGACATGGAAACGTCGCGCCGCGGAAACTACAACTCGGGAGAGGACTTCGTCCTTGAATATGGAGAGCTGCGCTTTACCTTCAACGAGGAGGACTTCTCCGAGCGCTGCGAGCAGGCTGCGCTGAAGCTCGGCTTCGTCGGCGGGCGGCTGGGCGAGGAGGAGCTCGAAGACCTCGTCAACCTCGCCGTGAACGGTGAGATCCTCGACCCCGCCTCAGCTCTGGGCGAACACGTCAACGACTGCTGGCCCGCGCTGGTCGGGCCGGCCGAGCGCTCGCTCGTCCACTGGCTGCGCCGCCTGGTGTTCCGCGGCGCGTGGCTCGATCAGCGCGTGAACGAGGGTGAGCTGAGCGTCGCCTTCGACGAGGACACCGGCAGCTTCGCCTACGTGCAGCCCGCCAGTCCGAGATCGGCCAGCAGCGGTGAGCCGATCGAGCTGGCGCCCGAGCCCTCGTGGGGCCGGGTTGCCTATAGGCGCTGAGTAGTTGCTGCGCCCCCTCCCGCACGCATTGACTGGAAGATAAAGTCGGTGTGTGTTGTTATAAAGAATTAGAACTGCGTATGACTATGGTTGTACGCAGTTCCAAAAGTACCATATCTGCCACGCTGGCCTCATAGAGGTTCTCAACCCGACTAGTGCAGCGTTCCCGAAGTGGAGGATGTCTCGCTCACGGGGCCACCTGAGGTGATGGGATTTCGACCGTGTGGTCCACGAAACCCCGGTGGCGGACATGGACGAGTTCTTGGCTGGCTCCGCAGAGCGCCCCGGCTGGGCACAGCTCGGCGGACACCGTGCGGCGGGGATTACGGATCCCGGCGAGCGCAATCAGACCTCCGCTCGCGACGAGTACGGCTGCGATCGTGTCGGCGACACGGAAGGCATGTACGGACGCGGCCTCGAAGGTCGCTCGTAGGAGGACCCGCTCGCCGGGAGGCACTGCAACTAGGCTGGGCGAACCGAGCGGCTCTCGCTTGGCGCGGCTGATCGCCGCGCGGCCAGCGGGATCGATCGCGGATCGTCGTAGCGTCGCGTCGACCCGACTAGCAAAAGCTAGAGAGACGACGGCTCCCAGCACAGCGACCGCGAAAAGCTGCGCGACGCGTGAGAGTGTCGTATTCACCGCGGCCGCGACGCCTGCGTGATCCTCCGCCACTGCCCCAAGAACCGTGGCGGTCAATGGCGCGACAAGCATCGCGAGTCCCAACCCGAAGACGAGCAGCGCCGGCAGGACCTCGCTGAGGTAATCGGCGCGCTGATCGACACGCGCCAAGAGCAAGAGGCCGCAGCCAGCGACCAGCGCCCCGAGGCTAATCAGCACCCGCGACCCGATGCGGTCGGCGAGCGCGCCGAAGCGGCGGGAGAGCACGATCATCAGCGAGGTGACCGGCAGCAGCGCAAGCCCTGCCTGAACGGGGCTGTAGCCGCTGACCTCCTGCAGGAATACAGGCAGCAGAAAGATCACACCCCCCAGCCCGAGGTAGGCGGTCAATGTCGCCACGTTTCCGATCGTGAAGTTGCGCTCGCGAAATAGGCTCAGTGGGAGCATCGGCGCCCGAGCTCGCGCCTCGTGCGCAACAAACGCGATGGCTCCCAGAATCCCTGCCGCGAGCGAGCCGATCACCAGCGTGCTCCATCCGCGCGACGGCTCCTCGGTCACCGCGAACACCGAACCCGAGAGCGCGACCGCGGCCAAGAAGGCCCCGAGAATGTCCAAGCGCCCGCCGGTGCCCGCGCTCGCACTTCCAGGCACGCCGCGAGCGATCAGCACCAGGGTCACGAGTACGAGCGGCGCATTGAGCAGGAAGATCAGGCGCCACGAGCCGGCAGCGATCAACACTCCCCCGATGAACGGCCCGATCACCCCGACGATCGAGCTGAGCGCGGTCCATGTCCCGATCGCTTTGGCTCGCTCGTCTTCGGGAAACACGTGGATGATCACCGCCAATGCGGTAGGCGTCACCAGTGCCGCGAACACCCCCTGCATCGAACGAAACACGCATAGCTCGGGGATCGACGACGCGACCGCGCAGAGAGCCGAAGTGAGTCCGAACCCGGCAACGCCAACCAAGAACACGCGCTTCTGACCCAATACATCTCCAAGCGAGCCGCCGATCAACAACAGCGAGGAGAGCGTCAGCAGGTACGCGTTGGTCACCCACTGCTGGCCCGCCAGACCGCCACCGAGGTCGCCTCGAATCGCGGGCAACGCGACACTGGTAACGGTCGCGTCGAGAAACACCACGCTCGTACCGAGCACGGCTGCGAGCAGGGTCAGCTGCTTCTCGCGCGGTGTAGCCACTCGCCGGATGTCTGGCACATGCGCAGATTGGCACGTCACGAGCGCCACTCGCCTCGACAAGCCACTTCGGGAACGCTGCACCAGCTGCGATCCCGCTCACAGGCGCCTTGCCTAGCGCCCTCCGCTCAGGAGCCCCGCGCCTCCAGCGCTGCTGCTGCGCGCGCCTGCGCAATCGCCTTGGCGCCATCCTCGCCGACGAGCAGCTCGGGCTTCAGTGTGCCGCTGTTCGGCAGATCGAGGATCGGCTGGCCGCTGCCGGTGAGCGCCGTGTCGAGCGCGATCACCGTCGTCTCACCCCCGAACGGGCGGGCGGCGGTGGCGATCACGGTGAGCGAGCCGCCGTCGCGCAGGTTGCGGGCGCCCGCGAGCGTCTTGCGCGCGGTTGGCGGGTGCACACCGTCGAGGCCGTCGATCAGCACCAGCGCGTGTCCCCCGCGAGCGGCGATGCGCTTGGCGCCGTCCATCGCGCGCTCGACCGCCTGGCTCTGCGAATCCGCCGAGGCGGCGAAGCTGAGTGCGGCGACGGGGGTACAGAGCCCTCCTGCCACTCAGCGATCTCCTCCGGCCTGGCACCCGCGAGCACCACCGTCACCGCCAAGGCCTCCGACCCGCCACCCGCGGCGGGGCTGCTCACCACAGCGCGCAGCAGACGGCGCAGAGTCTCCGTCTTGCCGACGCGCGGCGGCCCGACGATCACGGCCCGCGAGCCGCGACCCAGCGGGGTCAGCCACTCGATTGCGTCAAGCGTGGGGTCCTCCGCATTCAGCGCGAAACGCTTACTCGGGTAGGCCACTGCGAGATCCTCATAGCCGGCGCCCTCGGACACCTTCTCGGCGGACGCTCCGTTGATGGTGTCGATGCGCACCAGCGAGGGGTAGCGCTCCGAGCGGCGAGGCGTGCGAACCGGCCCGGTCACCCGGTCGCCGGAGATCAGCTCGCAGCGACGAACCTGCGCGGCGGAGATGTATACGTCCTCGTCGGATGGCTCGGGGGGATCAACGCGCAGAAAAGCCGAGCCGTTGCCCAGCAGCTCGACCACGCCCTCGGCGCTACGAGGATCGCCTGCGGCGGCGGTGTCACCGAGGCCCGTCTTCGACGGTGCGATCTCCGACCGATCGTTCTGCTGCGCGGCGTCGCGACCGCCACGTTCATCGCGCTTGCCTGCGCCATCACCGCGGCGGGAAGAGGTCGAAGAGGAGGACGTCGAGGACTCATGCACGGCCGCGGATGATCCCTCCACCTGCTCCTTGGCCCCGCGCCGCAGGCGAGGACCACGACGTCTGCGAGCACCGCCTTCAGCGTCACCCCCCACAACCGTCTTCGACGGCGCTGGAGAGGGCCAGTCCGAGGGGCCACCCTCAGACTCCCCCTCGACGGTATCCCGATCGGAGTCGCCGGAGCTCTGCGCATTCCCATCAGTGGGCTCCTTCCCAGGCTCGCCGAGGATCGCGCCGATCAGCTCCGCCTTGCGCAGCCGCCGGAAGCCATCGAGGCCGAGCTGATCGGCGATCGCGTGCAGATCGGCCAGCGGGCTCGCCTCCAGCTCGGAGCGGTCGAGTACAGACATGTTACTTCTCCTTCGTGTCGGATTGGGCGGTTGGCGCCCGGTCGCGTTGAACAGCGACCGGCACCCGTGAGGTGAGGTGCAGCCTAGCGTTCGTAGCGATGTTCCTCGGCGAGCACCAGATCCCTCTGCGGCTCGAGCTCTCCCGTGAGCGCCGCCCGCACCCTCAGAAAGTCAGCGGCGGCGGCGACATCGTGCACCCGGAAGATATGCGCGCCCGCGTCCACGCCGTGGGCGAGCGCGGCCAAGGTGCCCGGCAGGCGCTCGCGCGGGGAGCGCCCGGTGAGCGCCCCGATGAAGTCCTTGCGGGAGATCGCCATCAACAGCGGCCGCCCCAGCTCGTGCAGGCGGCCGATGCCCGCCAGCAGCGCGATCGTCTGGGCGGGCGTCTTTGAGAAGTCTGGCCCCGGGTCGAGGATCAGCTGTTCGGGGAGCATCCCGGCGGCGATCGCCTGCTCAACGCGTTCACGCAGGAAGCCGAGCACCTCACCAATCACGTCGTCGTATAGATCAGGATCCTGCATCCGCTGCTTGGGCGCGGCACGTGTATGCATCAAAACCAGCGCCGCACCGGTCTGCGCGCACAACTCCGCGAGGCCCGGATCGCGCAGGCCGCTGACGTCGTTGACGATCGTGGCGCCAGCTGCGATCGCGGCGCGCGCGACCGGCAGCTTGTAGGTATCGACCGAGACGATCGCGCCCAGCTCACCCGCCACGCGCTCGATCAGCGGCACGACGCGCTCGATCTCCTGCTCGACCGCGACAGGAGGGCGGTCGGTGCTGGCGGACTCTCCTCCGATGTCCAGAATGTCCGCCCCCGAGGACAGCAGCTCGCGCGCCAGGTCGACCTGCGCGTGCAGCGTCTCAAACCGTCCGCCATCGCTGAAGGAGTCGGGCGAGGCGTTGACGATACCCATCAGCCACGGACGCCCGCCCAGCTCGAGCACCCGATCGCCGGCCCGCACACGATCGGAACGCGTCCTCATGTGGGCCGGATACCCTCGGCGTTCGCCTCCTCCGCGAAGCGCTCGATCTCCTGTCCCCTGCGCTCCGGGCTCCAGTCGAGCTCTCGCGCGAGGACATCGGCGACACGATTGATCGGACTACACGCCCCGCCCAACTCCCTCGCGGCGAGCAACCCCAGACGTGTACGGCGCAGCAGCACGTCGCCGATACTGCGCGCCTGCTCGCGGCGGGCGGCGAGCGCAACCTCGGCGAGCAGGTCGGGCAGGCGGGGGACTATCGGCTGAGCCAGCTCTCCGCGCTCGGCCGCCACCGCGAGGACCTCGTGGGCGGCATGGCCGTAGCGAGAGGCAAGCGCCTGATAGGACGCCTCCGGAACGCCCTCCACGCGCGGCAGCTCCTCGACCGCGATCGCCTGGCCGAGGGGGATTTCGTGAGTTCGACAGGGAGCGTCGCGCGCGTCGCGCTCGACAAGGCGATCGACGGTCATCTTCGCCATGCGCCGCCAAGTCGTCAGCTTGCCGCCGGTGATCGTGATCATTCCGGATGAGGTCTCATAGAGTTCGGCCTTGCGCGATATGTCCACCGACTTCTTCGGGTCGCCCGTCGAGATCAGGGGGCGCACGCCCGCGAACGCGCCTGTCAATTCAGCGGGCCCCAGCTCGGTGCCAAAGAAGCCGTTGATCGCCTCCAGCAAGTAGTCGACATCCTCCGCTGAGGGCTGGATGTGCTCGAGCGGACCCTCGTAGTCGTTGTCGGTGGTTCCCACCAGCGTGTGTCCGAGCCATGGCAGCGCGAAGATCGAGCGCCCACCACCGGCGGGCACGATCGCGCCGCCGACGAGCGGCAGGTCCTCATGCTTGATCGTGATGTGCGTACCCCGGCTTGGCCGGATGCGCGGCAGCTCGGCCTCCTCGTGGAGCTCCTGCGGGCGCAGCTGATCGGCCCAGACGCCGGTCGCATTGACTACGTTGGCGGCGCGCACGTCAAAACGCTCACCGCTCTCTGTGTCGAGCACCTGCACGCCCTGGGCATGCCCGTCGTGCTCGAGCAGCCCGGTCACGTCCAGGCGGTTGGCGCAAACCGCGCCGAAGCGCTCGGCCTCACCGAGCACGGTCAGCACGAGACGAACGTCGTCGGTCTGGCAGTCGTAGAACAGATAGCCGCTAGTGGGCTCGCGCGCGGCGAGCGCGGGCAGCAGCTCGAGCACCTCCTCACCGGAGATCACGCGGTGACGTTCGGGGCTCCAGGACTCACCCTCCTCGGGCTGGCTGGGCTGATTGCCCGGCTCGCTGGCCGATTTTCGATCGCTCGCGCGCGCACGCCTGCCTCGGCGCGCGCGCAGGCGGTCGCGGTCGACGGACATCACGTCGTACAAATTCAGTCCCACACCCACGAGCCGATCCGGGCGAGCGCCCTCGAACGCTGGCACCACCAGCGGCAGCGGTCGGACCAGGTGGGGCGCCAGCGCCACCATCAGCTGGCGCTCCAGCAGCGCCTCACGCACAAGCCCGAGGTCGAAGTTCTGCAGATAGCGCAGACCTCCATGAACCAGCTTGCTCGAGCGGCTCGAGGTCCCCGAGGCGAAGTCAGCACGCTCCACGAGCGCCACGCTGTAGCCGCGCGTGGCCGCGTCCAGCGCCACACCCGCCCCGGTGATCCCGCCGCCGACGACGACGACGTCGAACTCGTCCCGCGACAGGGCGGCAAGAGCCTGGCTGCGCTCGATCACGAGCGCAGTCTCGCAGAGGTCCGTGGCGACTGAGGGCCGGGTGGGTGGGCGCTAAATCTGGGCGAGCTCAGCAGTGATCTCGCTCACCGCCGACTTGGCATCCCCAAACAACATCGATGTCTTCGGGTCGAAATAGAGCTCGTTCTCAATGCCCGCGAACCCAGGATTCATCGAGCGCTTGATCACGATCACCGACTGGCTGTCGGCAACCTCGAGGATCGGCATGCCGTAGATCGGCGAGGACGGCGTGTTCTTGGCGGCCGGGTTGGTCACGTCGTTGGCGCCGATCACGAGCGAGACGTCGGTGCGCTGAAACTCGGGGTTGGCGTCGTCCATCTCCCTCAGCTGGTCATAGGGCACATCAGCCTCGGCGAGCAGCACATTCATGTGCCCCGGCATGCGGCCCGCGACAGGGTGGATCGCGTAGCTGACCTCCACCTGGCGTTTCTCGAGCTCCTTGGTCAGCTCGCGAACCGCGTGCTGGGCCTGCGCAACCGCCATCCCATAGCCGGGGACGATCACCACGCGATTGGCGTAGGCGAGCTGGATCGCCGCGTCGGCGGCGCTCGTGGAGCGCACCGTGCCCGCGTGCTCACCGGCGCCCTCGGCGCCCGCCACGGCTCCGCCGCCCCCGAACCCACCGGCGACGATCGCCGGGATCGAGCGGTTCATGGCAGTCGCCATCAGGTTCGTCAGGATCGAGCCCGACGCGCCCACGATCATGCCGGCAACGATCAACGCGGGGTTGTCCAGGGCGATCCCAGTGGCCGCCGCGGAGAGCCCGGTGAAGGCGTTCAGCAGGCTGATCACGACCGGCATGTCGGCGCCCCCGATCGGCAGCACCACGGCGTTGCCGAGCAGCGCGGCCACCACGAGCATCCCGATAAACAGGGCCTGCGAATGGGCTCCGCTGATCAGGTCGACACCCGCCGCCACGGCGAGGATCAGCAGCACCAGGTTGACGATCTGCTGAGCAGACCCGAAACTGATCGGCCGCCCGGGGATGATTTCCTGCAGCTTGCCGAAAGCGATGTTCGAACCCCAGAATGAGACTGAGCCGACGATCGCCGCGAACACCGAGAAGATCGCAACATACGTAGCCACGCCGCTGTAGCTCGACCCGTAATCGCGGAACTCTGCCCAGGCGATCAGGAATACCGCGCCACCGCCCACGCCGTTGAACAGCGCCACCATCTGCGGCATCGCGGTCATCTTCACCTGGCGTGCAGCCGGCACGCCGACGGCCGTACCGAGCGCCACGCCCAGCGCGATCAATCCCCAGTTGCCCTCGCCATGCTGTAGCAGCGTGGCAATCACCGCGATCGCCATCCCGACCGCAGCGATGCGGTTACCGCGCACGGCGGTCGTGGGACCGGACAGACCCCGCAGACCCTGGATGAACAGGCCGAAAGCGATGATGTACAGGACGTCGAGAAAGTTCGAGTCCTGCAGGAATGTCCCGATCACGGGATGAATCGTCACGATCCTCCCGCCTTGCCCTCCGGTGCATCCTGCGCGCCATCCTGCCTTGCCGGCTTGGGTCGCGACTTGAACATCTCGAGCATCCGATCGGTCACCAAAAAGCCGCCGACGACATTGATCGTGCCGAAGGCGATGGCGATCACGAGGATGATCTTGTTGAACGTCCCGCCACCGGAGAACCCGACGATCAACAGGCCGCCAAGCAGAACGATCCCGTGAATCGCGTTGGTGCCGCTCATCAGCGGCGTGTGCAGCGTGTTGGGCACTTTGGAGATGACGACGAAGCCGATGAAGCCCGCCAGAACGAGAATCGCGAGGTTGGTGGTGAGCGTGCTGGCAAGGATCATCGGAAAATCATTCTCTCCCTCACGCCGCAGCCTCAACCGCGGCTTTGGCGCCCGGATTGACGATCTCCCCGTCGCGCACGATGCACGCGCCGCTGACGATCTCATCGTCGAAGTCCAATCGCAGGCTGCCGTCCTCGCCGACGAACAGCTCGAGCAGCGCCTGCACGTTGCGCGCGAACAACTGCGAGGAATGCTCGGGCATGCTCGCCGGCAGGTTCAGGGGCGAGACGATCTTCACGTCGTGCCGCACGGTCGTCTGGCCGGGCTCGGTGAGCTCGCAGTTGCCACCCGCCTCGCCAGCCATATCGACGATCACGGAGCCCGCCTTCATCCCCTCCACGGCCTCGGCCGTGACCAACTTGGGAGCAGGGCGCCCCGGCACGAGCGCGGTCGTGATGACCACATCAAAGCCCTTGATCGCGTCGGTCAGCGCCTGCTGCTGGGTGGCACGCTCCTGCTCGGTCAGCTCGCGCGCGTAGCCGCCCTCACCGCTCGCCTCCAGGCCAAGGTCGAGCCACTGGGCTCCCAGCGACTGCACCTGCTCGGCCACCTCGGGACGCACGTCGTAGCCGGTCGTGCGCGCCCCCAGGCGCTTGGCGGTCGCGAGCGCCTGCAGCCCCGCGACGCCGACGCCCAGCACGAGCACCTTGGCCGGCGGGATCGTGCCAGCGGCGGTCATCAGCATCGGGTAGAAGCGCCCCATCTGCTCGGCGCCCAGCAGCGCCGCCCGGTAGCCGGCGACGTTGCTCTGCGAGGACAGCGCGTCCATCGCCTGCGCGCGCGAGATCCGCGGGATCGCCTCCATCGCGAACGCGGTCGCTTTGGCGTCGGCCAGCGCGCGCGTGGTCTGCGGGCTCGAGAGCGGGGCGAGGAAGCCGATCAGGATCGAGCCGGGCCCGAGCCGACGGATCTCCTCCGCGTCGGGCGGCGAGATCTTGACGATCACATCGGCGCCCCACATCTCCGCTGGGTCAGGATGATCGGGCGTACCGATTATCTGCGCGCCGGCCTGTGCGAAGGCAGCGTCGGGCAGCAGAGCATCGGCGCCCGCGCCGCTCTGCACGAGGACGTCGAGCCCTTTGGCCCCCAGCTTGCTCACGACCTCCGGCACGAGCGCCACCCTGTGCTCGCCCGCCGCGGTCTCCTTCGGAACACCGATCCGCATGAAGGCCGGGAACGTATCCCATCGCGTCCACCGGCGGCGGCCCGAACCCCCTGCGGGCACGAGCCGAAGGGGCGATGTCCGGTCATCCTCGCCGGGGGAGGGACCCTTATCATCAGAGCAGCCGGCTGGAGACCGGCTCGATCATGACCGTGAACCTGACCCGCATCTATACGAAGCTCGGCGACGGTGGCGACACGCACCTCGGGGACATGAGCCGCGTCTCCAAGCTGCATCCGCGCGTGGAGGCCTACGGCACGATCGACGAGTTGAACGCGACGCTCGGCGTCACCTTGCTGCAGCCGGATCTGCCCGAAGCCTTCGCCACGTGGCTGCGCCGCGTGCAGAACGACCTGCTCGACGTTGGCGCCGACCTGTCAGTGCCCCCACCGACCGAGGGCGTGCCCGATGCGACGGCCAAAGGCCATACGCGACTGCGTGTGACGCCGGCCTACACCGAGTGGCTCGAGCACGTCTGCGATGAGGTCAACGCGAAGCTCCAACCGCTGCGCTCGTTCGTGATCCCGGGCGGCACTCCCGCGGCGGCGCATCTGCATATCTGCCGCACTGTCTGCCGCCGCGCCGAGCGTCGTACGATCGCGGTGGGCGAGGAGGTCAATCCCGAGGTGGTGCGCTATCTGAACCGGCTCTCAGACCTGCTGTTCATCCTCGCCCGCGCCGTGAATAAAGACCCGCCCGGGGCGGGGTCCGAGTCCCTATGGGACCCAGGCGCGCACGGCTCGGACACGGCGTCCCAGCCTGCGTGAGCGAGAGTGTGCCTCGGCCGTGCGCAGGCCGGCCACTGCCAGCGCCATCCACAGCGTGCCCACCAGATAGCCGCCAACGACATCGCTCGGCAGATGCCAGGCCAGCAGCAGCAGCGAGAAGCCGACGCTCGCCGCGAAGATCGCGCCCAGTACGGCGACGGTGGGACGTAGACCCTGTGGCGCCACGAGCACCGCGCACAGAGCGAGCGCCGTCGCCGCGGTCGCGTGACCGCTCGGCCACGACGCGGCGGCGACCCAACTTCCACCGACCAACGCGTGCGGATGGGCGAGCAGCGGCTTGAGCGTCTCCGCGGTCAGAGGCGCCAACCCCAGCACGAGCCCGACCGCGAGCGCGACCTTTGGGCGCCGGCGCCAGAGCGCAACGGCTATGAGCAGGGCGCCCCAGAGGATGTACAGCGCGGGGTCGAGCAGGTGCAGCAGGGCATTCGCCAGGTCGTCCACCCTTGGGCCGCCGAGCAGGGTGAAGTCGTACAGCGCCACCGCATCTTTCACGTGCGTCGCCGGCACCAGCGCCGCCACGGCCCAGGTCAACGCGAGCGCGAGGACGCACAGCCCGGCGACGCACAGCGCCCCGGCCGCGCTCGGTGAGCTCGCAAGCCCTTCTCTAGGTCTCGCATCCATGGTCCCTACAGGGTAGAGACGCTGCTAAACGAGAACTGAAGCGCTCTGCCGGCCACCCCAGTGGACACTCGTTCGATCATCCATGCTGTGTGTAAGAGGCAGATATGTTCGTGGCGAAGGTCCTCTTGTACGATGTACTCACGAGCGCCTTCGGTTGGGGCCACGTGCCTGTTTGGCGGCGGGCCCATCGCCAGCGCACGACACGAAGACCACGATGCTCAGCGAAGTGGACACAGCCAACCGCTCACAGCCAAACCCAACGCCGTTCGGGATCCTTCAGCGCGACCTCGACAAGCGTACGAGCGTGATCTCAATCGAGGGAGAACTCGATCTCTCCACGGCCCCGCGCTTGAAGTGGATGCTGGTCGATTCGCTCGAGACGGGCCACAGCCAGCTCGTCGTTGACCTTTCGCTTGCCACCTTCATGGACTCGACGGCGCTGGGCGTGCTCGTTGGCGTCAAGCGGAGCCTCGACGTCGGTGCGCAGCTGGCGATCGTCTGCGCGCGGCGCGCCGTGCTGAATATCTTTGAGTTTTCGGGGCTGGACGGAGCCTTCGCGATCTTCCCGACACTCGACGAGGCGCTCGCATCCGCGGGGGAGCACACCGCCAGGGGTAGCTGATCGGCGCAGACTGCTGATGGCGAACGACACGAGCGCACAGCCGCCACCCGCCCGCCCGCGTCAGCGTCTGGCGGCGGCCACGGTGGCCACCATGCTCGGTTGCTGTGCGCTTGCCCTGGCATGTATCCCCGCCACCGCGGCAATTCCGGCCCCGCTGATTCGCATCCCGGCTCCGCTGACTCGCACTCCCACACCCATATCGCCGATCGCGAGAACGCGCTCGGTGACGATCCCCACGATCCTCCCGGTGAGAACGCCCAAGGTGACCATCCCCGCCGTGACGATCCCCCCGGTGACGATCCCCACCATCCTCCCGGTGAGAACGCCCAAGGTGACCATCCCCGCCGTGACGATCCCCCCGGTGACGATCCCCACCATCCTCCCGGTGACGACACCCAAAGTGACCTTACCCCCGGTGACGACCCCTCCTGTGAGTACTACCCCGGTAAGGACGCCCACAGCGACGACACCCACGATCACAGCACCCACGGCTGCCACGTCCACGGCACCCACTACGGCGGTAACAAAGCCCCCCACGACGTCGGCGAGGACGACGACGCAAGTCGGCGCCACATCGCGACCCGCGGTTAGGAGCCATTCGCGTCAACCAGCGCGGCGCTTGCGCCATTCGCGCGGCCGCGTCGCGAGCCGGCCTCACACGCCGGCTGCGTCCTCGTCGGCACTCGCGCTCGTGCCGGCGAGGAGGGCCACGCGTGCGCGCGCTAGGAGTGTTGGGCGTGCGCGGAACGCGACGCATGGCTCGCCGACCCCTAGCCACCCGTCACAGATTGTCACAACGATCACCAGAATCGTAGGCGTGGTCCCCACGCTCGTGTGGATGCTCATCGGCGTTCTGTCTGCGCTCGCGCTCGCGCTGGCGGTGCGCTCGCGCCTGTCCGCGCTGCGCGCGCGGCGACTGGAGCGCCAGCGTGGAGAGCTGCTTGAGGACGTGGGCCTGCTGCAGGCTGCGCTGCTGCCCGTCCCACCCGCCCGGCTCGGTCCGGTGGGCACCTCCGCGGCCTACCGCCCGGCGGACGGTCCGGGAGCAGGCGGGGACTTCTACGATGTGTTCGCACTAGAGGATGGCCATCTGGCAGTGATCGTCGGTGACGTCTCTGGACACGGACGGGAGGCGTTGCCGCATACGGCGCTCGTGCGCTTCACGCTGCGGGCATACCTCGAGGCCGGACTCTCACCGCGGGCCGCTGTGCAAACAGCGGGAGCCGTGCTGGACCGTCAGCTCGGGGAGTCGTTCGCCACCGTCGTAGCGGCCACCTACCAACCACGCGAGCGCATCCTCACCTATGCCTGCGCAGGTCATCCACCACCGCTCGTGCTCGGCTCACAGTCGATCGAGCCGATCACGGTCTGCTCCCCGCCACCAATCGGAGCGGGGATGAGGACCGGGACTCGCCAGAGCGTCGTGTCCGTGCCGGGCCGCTCACAGGTCTGCTTTTACACCGACGGCGTCACAGAGGCAAGGGTCGGCGGAGAGCTGTTCGGCGCCGAGCGCCTGGAGCGCGCGCTCGACGAGCTCGGGCTCGGGGCCAGCGCGTCGGCGCTGCTGGACCGGGTGGCCGAAGAGACCGAGGCGCGCCCCGACGACATGGCCGCTTGCCTGCTGAACGTCGAGGGAGGCGCGGCTGCCCCGACGATCTTCGCCGAGGAGATCGAGCTCGACCACGACGAGGCCGCAAGCGATCGAACAGAGCAGTTCCTCCTTGCGTGTGGGGTGAAGCGCCGCGAGATCGCTGAGCTCATGCGCTCGGCGCGCGCCGCCGCCGGGCGCACCGGCACCGTCGTGGTCGAGCTGCGCCTCACCGACGGGCCCCCGGAGGTCACGCTGGGACACGACAACGTCACGCTGCTTCACGCACCCCGCGCGGCTCTCAGGGTGTGGCAGTGAACACTGAGCCAGCGCTCGCTCCGGACGCGGAAATGGTGCTTGGTATCGCCTCCACGGCGATGCCGTTCGCGCGCACGCCCGCGGCACAGGCCGAGCGCTGGCTACGGATACTGCGCCTGAACGGCGAGGTGGGAATGGCGCTGCAGGCGCTGGGCGTAAGCGAGGGATCGCTCCAAGTGCACGGCGAGGACGATGATCATGAACGAGCTGGTGCCCTGGATGATCGCGACGTGGTCGCGCAGGTCACCGAGGACGCCGTCCAGATCGCCAGCCGCCGGGGCGCCACCGGTGTCGCAACGATCGACGTCCTGATGGCCGTGATGCACGTGTACGGCGCAGACTTCGATCGTGTGCTCAGGGCACACGGCACCGACCGCGACGAGGTGATCGAGCGACTCGGCGCCAAGCTGCCCGGACCGGACGACGGCTGAGGCGTCGAAGGCCGGATCACGCCCCGACCGGGAACGTCTTGCCCGCGAGCGCGACGAGCGCCTGAGCGGTCACCCATACGGGTGACTGGGCGCTGGTGCGGGAGTAGCGGATGCTGCCGCCGGGCGCCACCAGGCTTTCGAGGTAGCCCTCGGGCGAGCGGCTGCCGCTGCGGCGCACCGTAGTCGGGTTGTGGCCGGCGGCGATCAGGCCCTGGATCGCCCAGGCGGTGGACTGGGCGTTCGATTCATTGCCGTACTGCTCGGGGAAGCCGCCGTCGAGGTTCTGCGAGCGGATCAGGTAGTCGGCGGCGGCTCCGAGGATGTGCGCGTTGCGCGCACCCGCGGCGGCGAGCGCTTGGAGCGCCGCGCCGGTGTCGTCGACGTCGCTGGAGGAGCCGCGCTCGCCGAAGGAGAAGCCGCCGTCGGTGTTCTGCTGCTGCTCGATCCAACCCGCGGCGTCGCGGATCGCGGGGTAGCTCGGGGAGTGGCCGACGGCGCGCAGCGCGAAGATCGCGAACGACGTGAGGTTGACGAGGTGCTCGAAGGAGTTGTCGGCCTCGCGCGCCTTCAGCACTTCGGCGACGAGGTCGCGCCCGGCGAACGAGTACGACGAGGCCCTGCACGCGGCCGCCGCGAGGATCGTGCGCTCGGCGTCGCCAAGGCCATTCAGGGTCGCGACTTCGGCGCGCAGCGAGTCGAGCACTGAGTGTCCGTCACGGCGCACGCTCGCCGGGTCGCGCCCTGCGGCCGCTAAGCCCATCGCCGTCCAGGCGGTGTACAGCTCGCTGGAGCTCTGCCCCTTTGCGGCGCCGAAACCGCCGCCGGCGTCCTGGGCGGAGGTCAGGAAGGAGAGCTCCCGGGACAACGACGCGGCGTGGGCGCGGACCGTCGACGGGGTGGACGCCCGGGCGCTCGCGCCGCCGAAGGCGAACGCGGTGCCGACGGTGACGACCGCAAGGATCGCCAGCACGCCCGTGATCGCCCCACTCGCCGGCGCTCTGGACGCAACGGGCGTGGGTGAGGCTGGGTCCCATTGAATATCCATGCGCGCGCGCATCCGCGCCAGCAGTCGCGCCAGCTCAGGGCCGAAAGCGAGGCCGAACAGGAAGCTCGCGACCATGTCGGTCAGATCGAATGGCAGCCCCGCCCCGGCGACCACCAGCAGCGCGGCGGGGGTGTGGCTGGCGCCGATCGTGAACGTGTAGAGGTTCATCACCTCCTTCGCCGCCAGCGCGGCGACCCCACAGCAGAGCGCGAGCGGCACCCGCCCCAGCTGTCGCCCGCTCAGCCGGCCGAGAGCGGCGCCGAACAGGCCAACGCCGCCCCAGGCCGCCATCTGCCACGGGGTGTAGGGACCCTGGCCGAGCAGGAAGTTCGACATCAACATCCCGACCGCCCCGACGGTGAAGCCGGGCAAAGGGCCGAGGGCGTAGCCGACGACGAGCGTGATCGCCGTGATCGGCTTGACGTCCGGCAACGCGACGAACGCGTCACGGCCGAGCGCGGCGACGGCTGCCAGGGTGCCCACGACCGCGACCATCCGCGCGGACGGCCGGCGGCGCTCGTAGGCGAGCCAGCCGAGCGCCAGCACAACGCCGACGAGGAGGAACGATGCCAGCGGCCAGCTCACGCGACAACCTCCAGGACGGCTCGTGAGATCACTAGATCGGCGCCGTCCTCAGGCAACAAGACACCGCCGGCGCCGCCCAAGATGCGGGCGGTCTCGGTCGCGAAGTACCAGCCGCCCGCGAGCAGCTCGGCCGCGGAGTCGTCGGCGATCACGCGGCCGTCGGCGAGCAGCACCGCTCGCCCGGCGCAGGCGGCGGCGAACTCGGGGTCGTGCGTGGCCACGATCACGGCCTGGCCCTCGTCGGCGCGACGCCGCAGATCCCGCGCCAGCTCGGCCTTCGCGCCGCGGTCCATGCCGCGCGTGGGCTCGTCGAGCGCGAGCACGGCCGGAGGCTCGCCCCCATCTCCGACGACGATCGCGAGCGCGAGGCGCTGGCGCTCGCCGCCTGAGAGGTCCTTCGGGTTGCGCTCAGCCATGCCGGCGAGCCCAACGGCCGCGAGCGCCGCGGGGGGCGCCTCTTCGGCGACGCGCTCGTGGATCAGGTAGTCGCCGGGGTTCTGCAGCAGCAGCGCTACCCTCCCCGCGCGCTCCACCCGTCCCCGCGTGGGCTCCATCAATCCGGCGGCGTGGCGCAGAAGCGTCGACTTGCCCGCGCCGTTGCGGCCCATCAGCGCGACGCTCTCGCCGGGCTCGACCGTCAGATCCACGCCGCGCAGGATCGCCGGGCCGTCGCGCAGCTCGTGCCACACGCCCTTCATGCGCAATGCCTTCGGGACATCCCCTTTCCCCCGTCCAAGCACGCTCCTGCGCCCACGTGCATGTCCAGATCCATTGCCCTTCCCCGAGACCGGACCCGGGCGTTCACCCGGGGAATCGGCATCCTGGGGCAACAGGCCGCGCGAGCGCAGGGTGCAGCGCGCCTGCTTGACGCCAACCGGCGCCGGTTTCAACCCCGCCAGCGCGAACAGCTTCGCGCCCGGGGTCTGCAGTGACGGCTCATGTTGCGCGGCCCACGTCAAGAACGATTTGGGATCGCCATCGTGAGCCAAACGGCCTTCCTCCAGCGTTACCACACGATCTGCAGCCCCGAGGCAGCGCTCCAAGCGGTGCTCCGCCAGCACGATCGTCGTCTCCCACTCCTCGTTCAGCCTTCTCAGCAGACCGATCAGCTCGTCCCCGGCGACGGGGTCCAGCTGCGAGGTCGGCTCGTCGAGCAGCACCACGTGTGGCCTGCCCGCCAGCGCCGCGCCGAGCGCGACCCGCTGCTTCTCTCCGCCTGAAAGCTCGTGCGTGGAGCGGTCGAGCAGCGCGTCGATGCCCAGCGCGAGCGCGACCTCCTCGACCCCGCGCGCAACCGCCGCCGCGGAGTGGCCCCGGCTCTCCAATGCAAGGGCCAGCTCGGCGCGGACAGAGCTCATCACGAGCTGCGTCTCGGGGTCCTGGAACAGCACGCCCGCGTGGCCGCCCAGATGCGCCGGGCCGTGCTCGCGCGTGTCGAGACCGGCGAGCGAAACGGTGCCGGCGAAGGTGCCGCCATGAAAGTGCGGGACGAGGCCACACGCCGCGTGCAGGAGCGTCGTCTTGCCCTGGCCGGACAATCCAGCCAGCAGGCAGAACTCGCCCGCTTGCAGCTCGAAGCTGACGTCGTCCAGCGCCGGTGTATCCGCCCCCGGGTAGTGGTAGCTCACCCGGTCAAAAGACAGGATCACTGGTCGATCCCCCTGCGGTCGGCAAACGGCAGGAGGATCGCCGCGAGCAGCGCCGCGCAGAGTACGAACGTGCCCGTGTCGATCTGCATCTGCACGAGGGGGTAGGCCGTGAAGGAGGCCGCTCCCGTCAACCGCCCGGCGAGGGCGAGCGCAAGCACCGCGAACGTCGAGCAGAGGAACGCGAGGTCGTGCCGCGACCACGGTGGCTCCAGGCGCGACTCCGCCCGCCGTGGCCGGCGTTTGCCTTCGGCGGCGACGGCGAAGCCGCGCAGCTCGAGCGTCGCCGCCACCTCCATCGCGCGCTCCAGCGAGCCGCCGACGATCGCGCTGAGCAATGCTACCCGGCCGCGCACGCCGCGCGCGGGATCATCGGGCCTGGTGCGCTGCGCCTCGGCCAGGCGCCCAGCGTCGGCGCCGAGCACGGGGATCATCCGCGTGGCCAGAGAGGCGGTGAGCGCCGAGCGAAACGACAGCCGGCGGAAGCCCCGCAGCAGCTCGTCGGGGTCGACCGCGAGGCTCGCGAGCGTCGTGATCAGCATCAGCAGCGTGACCTTCAAGGCGATCACCGCGCCGTAGACGACCGCCTCGACCGTCAAGTCGCCCTGCCCGAATGGCCCGAGGTCGCCGAGCCGCGCGAACACAGTCAATCCTTGCCGCGAAGCCAGCACGTTGATCGCGACGATCGGCAGTCCGACGATCAGCGCGGTGCGCAGCGTGCCGACGAGCTGCCGGCCGACTCCCGCGCATGCCCCGGCGCCCAGCACCGCCAGCGCCAACGCCGCCAGAGGCAGGGGGTTGTAGAGGATCAGCGCGGCGGCGGTCAACACGAGCGCCCAAACCGCGCCGACCCCTGCGCGCGTCGCATGCAGCGGGCTCGCGAGACGGCGGTAGAACAGCAGGCGGGTGGTCCTCATCCGCCCGCCCCCGGCACCGGCAGCTGCGCCCCCGTCGACGTCACCGCCAGCGCGAAGTGATTCTGCAGGGCGCTCGTGTCGAAGTTCCCCGCGGCGCGCTGCACGCCCGCTTCGTCGGTCCCCGTCACCACCCATACGATCGCGCTTTCAACGTCCTTTGTGGCCGCGATCAATCCAGTTCCGGCGCTGAGCGTGCCGGTTGTGCGGCCCTGCCCGTCGAGCAGCGTCAGCGTCTGCCCGTTTGAGGCGAAACGCGCGTACACCCCGCTCGCGCGCGGTCCGCGTTCGATGCTCTGCACGCTCGGGTCGCCGTGCACCGCCGTCCAGCGCCCCACGACCACCTGCAGCGCGTCCGGCTCGGCGCCGCTCCCGATCGCCGCGATCGCTGCGGGGACGCCGAGCGCGCGCAGCCGCGCGACCACGGTGCGACACGGATCGCTCTGCGCCGCCGCGCATTCCACCCGCACCGGCAGCCGCTTGCCTTCGGTCCCATTCAAGAACGGCTCGGGAAACGACCCCACGACCGCCGGGACATCATCGGTCTGGCTCCAGTCGTGCAGGTCCCACCAGATGTGGTCGCCCGGATGAACGTTCGTCGCCGCCGCGCCCTTCGCGGCCTCGATCCCGTTGACGTAGTAGAACCAATCGAGCGGGTCTCCCCCGGCTTCCCCGCCGGAGTGCCCGTCGATGCTCTCGACGAACCCGCCGCCGTACTTCGTCGTCACCCTGTCGTTGCGCAGCAGCAGGCTCATCACCGTTTCCTGGCCCACCACCTTCGGAGCCCCCGCCCGTGTGAGCACGTGCGCGCCGAAGTCGCGCGTGACCGTCAGCCGCACCCCGGTCGGCACCTTACCTGCGCCAAGACCACAGCCGGCGAGCCCCGCGGCGGCCATCGTGGCCGCCGCAAGGACCGTCACGCCGGTGCTTCTCTTACTTGACCTGGAAAACAACGTGGCTGATTCCGCTCACAAGCTTCGTTGCCTGTCCGGCGCTGTTGATTGCCTCGATGTCGTACGTGTAGCTTCCCTTGGGAAGACGCGCCGGGAGGAGATAACTGAAGGACTCACTTCCGCCGACGGAGAAGAAGTCCGCGGAACCACACTTCTTGGTTCGCACGAAGCTCTCCCTCGCTCCATTGAAATCGAAACAACGCCCGTGATAGCGACGTTGGAGGCTGATCCGCACCTGTCTGAGCGTGCCACCGGACGGAACCTCAACGACTCCCGCCAGCAAACGTGGAGCCGAGCGACGGGAGTACACGTGGCCGCTTTTGACCCCCGTGATCCTGGCGGTCGCGGCCAGCGACGGAGGCGGAGGCGGAGTCAACGTCCGCTCGAGCGGTGGACAAGCGGCACCAGCACTCGTGGCACATGCGATCGGAAGAGTCGTACCGCACGTACCGTCGTTGCCGTTGTGGACGCAGATCGTGTGCGGTTCAGAGGGCACTGAGTTGGGGGCGCTTGCCTGGATCGTGTAGGTGCCTGTGCTCGGGAAGTCGAGCGTAGCCTCACCTTCAGCGTTCACGAGGGCGGACACTGAGCCTGCGCTCACAGTGATGCCGCCGGGGATCGACGCTTCGGGCTTGCCGGAGCTAGTGCTGAGCGAGCCAACGTTCACCGTCACGTGGGTGCCGACCTGCGCAGTAGCCGGCATAGCCTCGGTGAGGAAGTGTTCGGGTTCGGTCTTGCTGCTAGGACAGTCAGTGCCCAGTTCGTCGCATTGCGCGAAGAACACGATGTTGTCACCGGAGTTCAGTTCCTGGCCGCAGGCGCCGATTTCCTCATACGCGTTGTTCATCCAGAACGACCAATACGCATCTGGATTCGCCGAGAACGGCGGGAAGTTGAGACCCAGAATGCCGTCAATTTGATAGCCGAGTTCTGGGCTTTCGTACAAGACCACCCAGTTGCCGTGCACGGCGTCGTACAGCGCCCCGAAGGCGCTGGTGCCACTGCACGTGTCCGACGGTTTGCCGTCGGGATCGATCGGGGTGGCGTTGGTGGTCACCTGCGTCTGCGGCAGGAGGGTCGTACCGGTGAGGCCGACGACACGGACCGTGACGGTGCTCGGCGTCCCGGCCAGAGCCGAAGATGCGAGCATGAGAAACAAGAAAAGCGCGACGGCGAGCGCCGGCAATATACGACGAGATATACGCATTGAGCCAACCCCTTTCCACGAGGGCTTGTGGGCTTTCGGTCGGAGGCAGGTCTCCTGGCTCCCGGGCTCTCCCTCCGCGCCTTCCCGTCTCGTCGTCCGAGTCAGTGGCTGCGCGTCTCTCTACGCGCCGCGGCTGGCATCCCCGGTCACAGTGGCGGGTCCGCTCCGGATTCTCACCGGCTTCCCTTGACCACCGACCGTCTTGTCCTTCGTATCCTACTCCCCGACGTCCGCGAGGTCGCTGTCCACATCGGCCAGCGCCCCCCGCTTGTGCTCGTCGAGCGCAACCCCGTCCACGATCAGCCGCCGCGCGTGCTCCAGATCGTCCGAGCGGCCGAACGTCAGCGCCGCCTTCACGCTCCCGTCCTGCAGATACCAGTTCGTGAACTCGCCATCGTCGTACGAGCCCCGCAGGATCTCCTCGTCCCACGCGTACGCCGGGCCGACGTACTCGAGCTCGCCCCAGTCGCCGAGCACCGAGTAGAAGTACGGCACCACTTCGTGGGCGACATCGCGGCCGAGCATGTTCAGCGCCGCCGTCTTGCCGTGGTTGAAGGCCACGTCCCAGTGCTCGATCCTGATGTGCTCCCCGTGCAAGGGCGAGTCGTATTCGCATATGTCCCCCGCGGCGAACACGCCCTGCGCCGTGCTCTGTAGACGCGACGAGCAGCGCACGCCGCCGCGCTCGCCGACCTGGAGCCCGGCCCTTTGCGCCAGGCCGATGTCCGGCGCGACGCCCGCGCCGATCACGACCGCGTCGGCCGCCAGCTCCAGGCCCGCGCGCGTGATCACCTTCGCCACGCTCCCCTCGCCCGCGAAGCGCTCCAGCTCGTCTTCGCCGTGGATCTCCACGCCGTGCGCCTTCAGCAGCTCTTCCACGAAACGCCCCGCCTGCTTGCCGAACCCGCGTTCGAGCGTCCGCTCCTCCTGCATCACGATCGTCGCCTGCTTGCCCAGCATCGTCATGCTCGCGGCGACCTCGCAGCCGATGTACGAGCCACCGATCAGCACCACGTTCTCGGCCTCCTCCACGCTTGCCCTGATCGCGTCGGCGTTACCGAGCGTGCGCAGGTAGTGGATCTCCTCCAGCTCGCACCCCTCCACGTTCAGCCTTCTCACGTTCGCGCCCGTCGCGATCAGCATCTTGCCGAACTCGACCTCCTCCTTGCTCGACAGCTTCGCCGTCCGCGCCTGGAGGTCGAGTCCCGTCACGCTGGTCCGCGTCAGCAGCTCGATCCCCTGCTCCCCCCACCACTCAGCCGGCCTGAACAGCGGCTCCTCGCGACTCTCTTCCCCTCTGAGGTACCCCTTCGAGCACTCCGGCCGGTTGTACGGCGCATCGGGCTCGCGTCCCACGAGCAGGATCTCGCCCTCCGCGCCCTCCTCGCGCAGCCACCGCGCGCAGTTCGCGCTCGCCAGCCCGCCACCGATCAGCAGGTAGTCGACCTTTCTGGTGGAGCTCATCGCCCGCCACCTTACAACCCCGGCGGGTGCCTCACCGACCATTTCGCCCATGTCGGGATGTGGTCGAGGATCCGCCAGCGGGGGCCGTTTTCGTCTTTGTTCGGGCCTTCATCGGTGCCGTTGTGGCTCGTATCCAGCCGTAGCCCCGCGATCACGATGAACACGTGGTCGGTGCCTTCCGTGGTCGAGTAGATCGTCACCCAACGTCCCGGACCGGGGTCCCCCCAGGTGGGGTAGTCCTGTGCCAGCGGGTTGTCTTTGATGATTTCTTCGATCGGCCGCACACCGCTGCGATACAGCACGTAGTTGACCGTGCTCGAGCAGTCCTCTTCGGTCGCGCCGCGCGGATCCGGGTGGCCACCCGGGCCGTACGGCAGTTCCTGCAGCTCGTTGCCCGCGACCACCATCGCCTGCACCGTCGCCGGCACGCCCGCGGGGATCAGCGCGACGTGACCGTCGTTCGGCGAAAGCACCGCGCGTTCGCCTGCGATGAACCGCACCGGCGTCGAGGTTTCGCTCGCCAGGCGAGTGTCCGCACCTTCGATACCGCCCTCCCCGCCTTCCGGCGATGCCGCTGACGACGACGGGGTGGACGAGCCTCGATATCTCGCCGCCCAACTTTCGACCTCTTCCACGTACCAGCTCGCGTGGTTGTAAGCGAAGATCGCCTTCCTGTAGTCGCCCGGCGCGCCGGAGGCTTTCAGGTAGTTCGCGGCCCCGAAGATCGCATCTTCCGGGTTCCAGCGGTCTGGCGCGCCGCCGCCGGGCGCCACCCCATACCTCGCCCACGTCCCCGCGAGGAACTGCATCGGCCCACCGGCGCCGGCCGAGTTGACCGCGCCCTCCTTAGTGCACGACGGATCGGGGTCGCGCCCATGGTCACACTCAACCTTGCCGATCCCGGCCAGAATCGCCCAGTCCAGGCCGTAGCGCTGCGCCGCCTGCTGGTAGAAGCGCAAATATTCGGGCGGTATTTCCCGCAGGGCGAGCGCTGAAACGCCTTCGCTGGTTGTGCTCGAGCCGGCTTCCCCCGCTTTTATCGCCGTGATCGCCGCGGCGCCCATCAGCAGCGCCATGATCACCAGAACCGCGGCCGCCACCCCCGCACCGGCCAGCCCCCACGTCCAGCCCGATAGGCGGATCCCCGTGGTCACCACCGATTTCGCGCTGACCCGCGCGGTCGCCGATTCCGCGCTCACCGCCGTCGTTCCCCGTCCAGCTGGCGCTTGCGGCGCGCGGCCACGTCGCGCGCGCGGCCCATGACGCTGGAGTCGCCGCGTGCCCTCGCGCGCGCGCGCGAGGAATCCTGCAGGTGAGAATCGAGCGCGGTGAGCTTCGGCTTGGCCGAGGAGGGCAGCTCATGACCGCCATCGCGCACCCGCTGCTCGAGCCTACGGTCGAACTTCTCATCGACCTTACGCTGCTGGCGAGACTGCAACGATCCCTCGCTGCCCACAGCGACGTCCTGGGCGGTCGCGCTCAGCTCCTTGTGCTGCGCCAGCTCGCGGTCGATCTCCAACCGTGCCGCCCGCTGGCGAGGGGGATCGAGCGCTGCGAACTCCTTCGGCCCGTACCCCGCGAGGCCCGCCGCCGCGGCGTAGTCACGTTTCTTGCCCTCAGGTCCAGCCCTGCCCCGGTCCGGCAGGGCCGCCTGGGCATCGAGGAAGCGCGCCCGCTGCTCGTGCTGCTCGCTCGTGTACACGTTGCCCGACGCGCGCTTGGCCCGCTCGCCGTCCTCGACCGTCTGCCGCGCCGCGGTGAGAGAGCTCTGCTCGCCTGTGATCTCGCGCTGGAGATGACCCATGCGCGTTTGCAACTTCGCGGCACGCCGCCGCTGATCTTTCTCCTCGGCGCGGAACCGGGCCGCTGTGCGGTCGCGCTCCGGCGGTGAGACCAGACCGTGGGGGTTCAGCGCCGCTTTACGCGCGCTGTTGGCCTCGTCTGCCTTTGCCTGCGCGGCGGTATGTTCGCCTTGCATACGAGCCAGCTGAGTCTGCTTGCCGCCGATACGCTCCTGGATCGTCGGGGCTTCCGCCACATGGGCCTGTGCCTCGCGGTAGTCGTGTTCGAGGCTCGTCCCCGCCTGCTTGTCGGCGAGGCTCTTGGCTCTTCCGCGAGCCGCGGCGGCGATCCGCTGTCGCTGCTCGGCGTTGGGAGGGCCAGGTGAGAGCTTGCGGCGAGCCATTCCACCCGCGCGTCCCAGCTCACGCATAGCCATCAACCTCGACGCCAGCCGCAACCCGCCGATGCCCTGTCCACGCGAGCCGGCACTGGTGCCGTGAGCGAAGCCGAGCACCTGCTTGCGGTGGCGGAACGCTCCCCACCAGAGCACCGTTACGAGCAGCCATTGGGTCCACCAGCCGAACCCAGGCAGACCCATCAGGATCCGCTCCATCAGCAGCACTACGCCCAGCAGGAACGAGAAGATGAGCTTTGCCATCACCGCGCCGAGCAGACGCGATGCCCATCCGCGGAAAACCGCCCGGCCGCCGTCACCCAATGCCGGCGCGATCACCGCCGCCGGGGCCATCAACAGATACAGCAGGCTCATGATCGCCGCGCCAAGCAGGTGAAGCGCGATGAAGCCGATCAGCAGGACCATGCCCAGCGCTCCGATCGCGATCAGGAACAAACCTCCGAGACGAGCCTGAGTCCCGCCCTCAGTGCGGAATTCGGCTTGCGCAGCCGTCGGCCCCTTGCATGGTTCGCTCGATCCACCACACAGCACGTTGAACAGAGAGCCGGAGTCGTTGATCGAGTTACGCGCCGCCTGGTTGGCCGGCAGCGCCAGGAACAGTTCCCCGTTGGTGTGCGCATCGAGCAGCAGTTCCGCGCTCTGGCTTAGCGCCTGCGCCTGTTCGCTGCCCGGCTGCGCGCAGAACGAGAACGAACCGATGTTCAACTTGCAGCCAATCCGCGCCCGCTCGAGCACCGCGATGCCGCGGCCGGCCGCACTCAGCCGCGGGTCCGGCCGCGCCTTGCACCACCCCACGTTGCCGAACTCCATGTAGCACCAGGGCGCGTCGATCACGCCGTCGAAGACGCCCCGCATGCTTTCGGCCAGCGTGCGATCCGGATGGGCCGGTGTGCCATCCGTGACGGCGCCCAGCGTGCCCACGCTGGCCTCGTTTACCCACACACCGAGCGAGCCCACCGTGCCCGCCGGGTTGGCGATCACCCACAAACCCCCAACCATCATCACGCCCATCAGCAACGCCTGGCCGAGCGTCTCGGCGACCCGGCGGCGAACAAGGCCGTTGTAGAGAACGAGCACCCCCGCCACAGCGAGCGCCATCACGAGCCACGGCTGGGTGAAGGTTGCCTGCGCCGCGCGCAGCCCCCTGGTCACACCGCCCATCGCGGAGTTTTCGAGCAGATCGACCGTGTAGCACCACTCGAGCGCCACGATCAACGCGTGCACCACCCACACCAGGGCCATCCACACGGGCGCGATCAGGTAGTCCTGCTCGAGCGAGTCGCCGTTCGCGCCGATCAACCCCGTGTTGATGTGCACGTCGAACGCGTAGTTGCCAATCGGCGCCTGCGCCGCCTCGAACCCCGAGGTCTGGCAGTTGCGCGCGGCGGTCTGCGACAGTTCGGCTGCGTTATGGCACAGAGGACTGCCCAGCCCATTACTGACCAGCGGGTCGCCGCCGCTGGGCGGCGCCGAGGCCGAGGCTTCCGCTTCGGGGCTTGAGGCCGTCCCACCCGAGCTCAGCGGCGGACCGCTGGGCGCCTTCGCCGGGGCGCTAGACGAGGTGGAATGCGCGGCCGGAGCCTTGCTTTCAGCGGCTGAGTGATGGGATGAGGCCGCTCGCGCGCCGGGCGCCGCCACGGCCGGGAGGAGCACCGCGACCACCACGAGCACCGCCAGGGCAACCGCTGCGGCGCGCCTGCGGGCCACCGTCAGGCAGCCACTGGAGTCGTCGAGAAGGCACGCAGCAGCGACGGCAGCACGACGTCGACCTGGATCGCCTCCACCCGCCCTGAGTGGTCACGAAACAGGCAGCGGCCCGCCTCGAACTCGAGCAGGCTCTGGCGCATCCTCCGATCTTCCGGGTCGAGCCCGAGCAGCGCCAGCGCGCGCGCCGCCTCCGCCTCCGAGCGCATGCCGAACACAAACGTCGCCCCAAGCAGGTTCTCGAGCGACTCGCGCTGTCCGACCAGCGCGTCGGTCACGAGCTGCGTTGAGATGATCGGCACCGCCAGCTCCGAGCGCCCCATGCGCTGCAGCGACGCCAGCAGCTGACGGCCGACAGGATCCCCGAGCAATCGCCAGCCCTCGTCAAAGGAAAACAACTTCAGGCGCTCGCGCTCGGTGCCCATCAGATGCATCGCGAACATCGCGATCAGCCGCACGATCTGCTCGCCCACGCGCTCGGCCTGCGAGTACTCCGAACGACGCATCCCCGGCTCAGGTCCCGGCAGGTCGCGGATCGGTAGGTAGGTCACCTGACTCTGCCCGACCGGCGGCAGCTTCACCGCGGGGTCCGCGAAGCCGAGCTGGGTCAATCCCGAGCGGGCGTAGACCTCGAGTGTCTTTGCGACCTGCGCGTCGATCTCATCGCCCTGCTCCAAGGCGCGCACCACCTCCAAGCAGGTCGGCTCACTGGAGCGTCTGAGGACCAGGTCGACGGCACCGACGACCGCGGTCTCCCACGCCGGCTCGGCCCGCCCCGGCAGCAGGTCGCGCAGGAACGACACGGCGGCGTCCTGGCGCAGGTGCTCCGGCGCCACGCGCAGCGGGTCGAGCACACCCCGCAGCGCCGGGTCGGGACGCAGCGTCACACACTCCGTGTGGGGCGCCACCTCCTCCAGCAGGTGAAAGCGGTGGTCACCCTTCGGGTCGCAGTCGATCACACGTGCGCCCAGCAGAAAGCCCTCGTACTTGAGCTTCTGATCGAGCGTCGTCTTACCCGAGCCGAGCGCGCCGACGCTGAGGATCGTCGTGTTGCGGTCGCTGTCGGACCCCTCTCTGAGGTTGAAGCGGACCGGCTGCCGCGACCCCGACAGGGTGTGCCCGAGGTAGAAGCCCGCGCGCGAGCCCGCCACATGGGCGGCCGTCGGCATCATCGCCGCCACCTGCTCCGGCGTGAGCGTGTCGTCGTAGCCCGCCACCCGCGTACGTTGCCCGGGCAGGTGCTGCAGGAACAGCGACAGTTGATCGCCGAGCGGCCGGTGCAGGCGGATCTCCCCGTAGGCGCGCCTTGCCATCTCGACGCGCTGCTCCAGCTCCTCCTCACTCGGCGCCCCGACCGCGACCGCCAGCGTGGCGCGCAGCAACGGCGGACGGCTCGATGACTGCAGATAGGCAAGCAGGTCGCGCGCCTCCTGCGTGCGCTGATATCCAAGATCGGTGACACCCTGCTCGCCGTCGGACTCCGCGCGCACGATCTGATCGGCGTCCTGAATCCTGCGCCGCGCGATCCTCAGCGCCAGCCCGTTGGGCAAGAAGCGCGCGTTCAACGACAGGTCGATACCGAATGGCAGGCTCTCCGGCGGCGCGAACATGAGCTCCACGCGCGCACTCGGAAACTGCGCCTGCTCGGGCAGCGCGCCCAAGACCAGCTGCGCCTGCCAACTCGTGCCGGTCTCCGACTCGATTCGCAGCGCCCGCCCACGATGCTCGATGAAGCCGTCCATCCAGCGCATCACGTCGCCCTCGAGCGGCGCCAGCACTGCCTCGCCGTTGCGCTCGAACACCAGTGCCCGCGGCTCGTGCAGCCCGTCGACCCACGGCTCGCCCAGGCCCCGGCAGAAGGCCCTGCGCACCAGCCACTGCAGCTGCACCCCACGTGCCTGCCGGACAGGGAGGAAGTCCGCCAACCGCGCGTGGGCCTGGTCGGCGAGCACCCGCGCGCGCTCCAGCTCGGCGACCTTCAGCACGCGCCGGTCACGCACCGAGAAAGCGCGCCTGATCTCCTCCCACCACTCGCGCGGATGACGCTCGGCGGCACGCGAGACGTAGGCGGCGACGTCACGCTCGGGATCGCGCAGGCTCACCAGCACAAACAACTCCGGTCGCGCCGCGCCGATCTCACTCAAGTGCTCTTGATGCTCCTCCACATAGCGCCGCTTCGCTCGCGCGTGGGCAGCGCCATGTCCCTCATCCTCCAGCTCGCGGGCATATCGCTCGAGGTCCCAGCGCCGCCCGACGCGCAGGATCTGCACATCGGCCTCGATCGCCTCCAGCGCTCCAAGCAGCGCGAGAAACCGCGCACGCTTGCCATCCTCGGAGAGCCACTCATACGAAGCCAGCTCGACCGCAAACGCGGCCCAGCCGTCGTCGAGCGCATCCGCGAACACACAGTTGCCGTACACAAAGCCGATCGGCGGCTTCACCGCCTCACTCTCCCGCGGCGGGGAGTCTCGCGCCCGATGCGACAGCAGCCTGCCCCCCGCGCGCAGCGGCGGCCGAGTGCACAAGCAGTCGCGCACCCGGGGCCAACGCGATCACCTGAGCGCTGCCCAGAGCACGCCTTCCAGGCAGCTCGCGCAAGGTCAGCGAAGGACGCCACGGCAGACGGCGCCCCGGAGCGCTCCCCCAATCGGCACGCTCATGCGCCGTGGTCACCAGCACGGCCCCGGGCCCGGTGTAGCGCAACCGGCGCATTCTCCCATCGGAGCCGTCCGGCAGCATCAAGATCTCCTCGGGACGCCAGCACGCGCCGGGCGCGTCGCAGGCCCGCATACCGGCGAGGTGGCGCGACCCACCGCCATAGCGCAACAGCGCATACGCCGCCAGGTGAAACGGACGGCCCTCGATCCGAATCACGCTCAGCACCGTGGCGCTAGCGATCGGCAGCGCGAGATCGCGCAGGTACCACGGCAGCGCTCTGATCGCCTCCCCCACCAATGGCAGGCCGCCGGCGATCAAGGTGGTGAAGAGGATCGCGAGGAAGTAGACGACGCCCCGGACCGGAATCCCGCCGGGGTTCAGCCGCAACCGGTCGACGCGGTAGATGCGCCGCTCCAGGTCGAACACGGCACGGTATGAGCGGATCTCGATCATGGTCAGAGCCCTTCGCCCTCACCCGAACAGCGATGTGACCGTGTGCTGCAGCAGTTCCAAGCCCGTCGGGGTCGCCAGCAGCACCGCGACGATTCCCACCGCGAACACGCCCGCCGCCTCCTTGAAGTCGCGACGGAAGGCCAGCACGATCGCGGCGATCGCCAAGCCGAGCCCGATCAGGCTCATCGCCACGGTGCGGGCCGTACCCCGCGCCTTCGTGGCGGCCGATTCGAGCGAGGTCCCCACGCCTTCCGAGGTGGACGAGGTGGATGAGGTCGATGAGGTGGACGCCTGCGGACCACCGGAAGTGGGGACTGCCGCCTGCGCGAGGACGGGCGCGAATGCCGATCCGACGCAGGCGAGCAACAGAGTGACGACTCCCACGGCCGCGCCTGCACGCGAGAGTCGAGGACGATGGACGATTCTCATTTCGGACTCCTTCGATCGGGTTTGCGCTGGTTGGGTTGCCAGCGGGCGAGCGGTTTTGCGCCTGGCTGGATTGGAGGTGGTAGAAGAGATTTGGAGGTGGGGGGTCGAGAGGGGGTGTGAGTGTGGGTGTTCATATAAACTTTTGAAACTGCGTATAACTATGGTAATACGCCACTCAGAACGGCGGCGGTTATCCATCGGGGTCTGTCTGGATGGCAGAGACCTCCCAGCGGCCCTGCACCCGGGCTACGTCGAGTTCGTAGGCGAGCGTGTACCGCGCGCCACGCGCGTCCTGTACCTGCACAATCGCGAGCACCGCGCCCGTGCCCGGCGCCCAGTCCAGGTGCTGCACGGATTCCAGGCTCAGCGTGGCCGAGGGCAGGGAAACGCGCGCGTCACTCGTCAGGTCCGCCGCGAGCTCCGAGCCCGAGGCGGACAGGTAGTTGCGCAAGGCACGCCCCACGACCGTCGCGAGCGCCGGTTCATTGACTTCGCGCAGGTGCTCCTGCGCTTGCGCCGGGCCGGTGGCCGGTCCCCCCACAAACGCGGGATATCCGCCCAGCGCCAGGCTGCCGTCAGCCGTACGAACAACACTCACCGTGAGGTATAGAAGACCTGCGTCGTCCGTTTGCGCGGCCACTGTGTAGACGTGCTCGGGGCGGGCGGGCGCCAATTCCAATTCGCGCTCCTGCACCACTTCGGTCCACTGCACCTGCTGCTCGCCACTGGAGGGCGGCAGCATCCCCGCGCCCGGTTCCATCCCCGCTCCGATGAACGACGCCAGATTACGTTCGTGGGCTTCCGGATCCGCGGCGTTCCACGTCAGGTAGCTGCGCGCGAACAGCGATGCAAAACCCTCGGCCGCCAGGTCGGGCGGCGCGGGGCCGGGCGCGGCCAGCTTCGGCGTCGCCGGCCGCGGCGGGTCGATCGCAAAGCGCGCGCTCGCCGCGAGCCCCGCGACCGCCAGCGCGCTCAGCAGATAGCGGGGCCATTCGCGCGCCACGCGAATCCGCCACAGGGGCCGTGCTGCGACCTTCACCCGCGCGTGTACAGGAGCCGTGGACACGGCTCAGCGCTCGAATCCGAACTCGGCGTCTCCCACTCTCGCTTGCGCGGTGGCCTCGCTCGGGGAGAAGTCCGCGGCCATGCTTGCGGGCGCTGAGGAGCCGACGGAATCGTCAACGACGATCCGGGCGCCCCCGCCACGCTGCACCCCTACACCGGCCGACTGCGGGGCGAGCACGTTTTCCCGCCGGACGGGTTTGTGGGGGTGGACATCCGTTCCCCGCGCGGGGAACTGGGTACTCGCGAGCGCGTAGCGCCGCCCCGCCCTTGCGAGATGCGAGCGCGTGGCCTTCGACGGACGCGCCACCGCCGGCTCAGACGGCGCCGCTCGAGAGCCCACGAGCACCGGCGAGCGTGCAACCCTCGACGAACGCATGGCCGCGACCAGGCTCCCAGGCCGCCTCCCGGCGCCTCGATGTGTCCGCGAGCTGTTCGCGGCAACCACGCCGCCCACCGCTCCCACGACCCCAGCCAGCACCGCCACCCCGGCCATCCGGCGCAGTCGGCGCTCACGCACATCCGTGTACCCGACCGGGGCGAATCCGCCGTATACGTGCTCACCGATCGGCGTGTCCCTCGGTCCCGTCTCCTCCATTGCCCACTCGCCCGCCGGCTCGGACTCCACCGGCCACTCGCTCGCCAGCTCCGGCTGCATCGCAGGCTCGACAGCCACCGGCCACTCGTCCATCGACTCCGCCACCGCCGGCCACTCGCCGGCGGCGAGCTCCGACCCAGCGCTGTTCAAATACTCGTCCTCGTCGTACACGCGGTAAACCTCGCGCGGGCGCCGTCGCAGAAGCGTCACGCGATCACCGTCGCTCCGCGGACCACGCGGGCGACCGGAAGCCAAGGTGGGGAGATACCCGGCTTCCGGCCGCTTGCGCGCGGATGAGGATCGCCGAGCACTCGTCTGTCTGATCGACCGCCGGCGTCCCAGGGAACGCGCCTATGAGTGGGGGGATAGATATTCATAGGTGAGTTCCCTCCCCTCTCCGACCGCCGGCCCCGGACGGGACACTTCGTAGGCAAAAAAACTTGTCTCTCGCGCTCAGCGCGCCGCGGCGGCCCGAGAGCGGGCATCGATCCGCGCCGGCGGCCGCTGGATCGCACCTTGCGCCCGCGCCGTTTCCTCGCTCGCCAGCAGCTCGCGCAGCCGCGCCCGGGCACGCTGGGCCACCTTGCGGTACTTCTCCTTGGACCATCCGAACCGGCTACAGAACTGGGCGCAGTCCATGCCCGAGTCGATCCGGCTGGTGAGCACCAACCGTTGATCCGGGGTCAGGCTATGAATGACCCTCCCCAGGCTGCGCAGATCCATCCGCAGCATCACGAGCTTGTCGATCTCGGCGCGGATGTCCGCAACGTCGATATCCCCTTCGCTGCAACCTCCCAACGGCAGCGCGCCATCCAGGGCCGCCTGCGCGGGACTGCGCCCACACAGCGCGCGGCGGCGGTCATTGATACGCGAGACGAAACGCTGCTCGAGCGCATTCGCCATATGCGCGCGAGTGGAGAACGTGCCCACAGTACGCGCCCGCGCGAGCAGCTCGAGTGTCGCCTGGCTGTAACAGTCCTCCAGATCCTCCTTGCGCAGCTGATGACGATGCGCGCGCAGCAGCAGCTCGCGCCTGGCCTGCGCCACCAGCGCCATCTCCTCCACCTGATCGGGCCGCTTGCGCGTATCTCTTCCTGCCGGCAGGCGGCGGTCCAGCACTCGTATTTCCGGCTCGCATCGGGTAGACACGCACCTATGTCGATCGCTCCCGCCCGCAGACCCCCCACCCAATGAGCCTGACCGACCGCCTCCACGCGCTGGATGCGCTCCAGCAGCGCAGCCCCCGGCTCAGCTTCCCCGCGGCGGTGATCAAGAAGTTCGGTGACGACCAGGCCGGCCAGCTCGCGGCGCTGATCGCCTACTACGGCTTCGTCTCGCTGTTCCCGCTGCTGCTCGTGCTCGTGACCGTGCTCGGCTTCGTACTGCAGGGCGACCCGGGCGATCAGAAGCGCATCCTCGACGGTGCTCTCGGACAGTTCCCCCTCATCTCAGATCAGCTCAAACTGCATTCGCTGACCGGCAGCAGCGTAGGCCTGGCGATCGGCGTCGTCGGCTCGCTGCTGGCGGGCATGGGCATCACCGGCGCCACTCAGAACGCCTTCAACCGGATCTGGAGCGTGCCGTTCAAGGACCGCCCCAACTTCCTCTTCGCGCACCTGCGCGGCCTGCGCATGCTCGCGATCCTGGGGACACTCTCGATCGTCTCCACGACCGCAGCCGGCTACGTCGGCTCGAGCTCCCACGCCGCGCCCGCAGTCGTCGCGGGAGTTCTGGTCGCATTCGTGTTCAACCTCGCGCTGTTCATGACCGCCTTCAAACTCCTGACCGCCGTGGAGGTCCCATGGCGCGACCTGCTGCCCGGGGTAATCGTCGCGGCCGTCTTCTGGCAACTGCTGCAGCACCTCGGCGGCTTCTACGTCGACCACGAGCTCAAGCACACCGGTCCCCTCTACGGCGTCTTCGCACTGGTGCTCGGCTTGCTCGCCTGGCTGTATCTCGGCGCCCAGCTGACGATCTTCGCGGCCGAGATCAACGTCGTGCGCCTGCACCGCCTGTGGCCGCGCAGCTTCTTCTCCGATCCCCTGCTAGAGGCCGACAAGCGAGCCATGACCTCCTCGGCGGAGACCGAGGAGCGTGTCCAGGAACAGAACGTCGAGGTTACGTTCGACGTGGATAGATAGTCACTGAGCCCGGTTGAGCGAGCCTTTACGGGCGCGCTGCAGAGGGGATTGGATTCGTGTGGAAGCGTATGTTCTTCTTGAACTGCGTATAACTATAGTTGTACGCAGTTCAAGAACTCGATACCTATGTCCGACCCCCCTCGAACCCCACCCAAGAGATACTTGTGCCCGCAACGACCCCGCGCTATACTAACTAAACTTTCGTAAGCACATATGGAGCCGATACTCATGCCTTCCACACCAGAGCAGCACATATCCCAGCCCGCTGTGCCGAAGCAGACGCTGCGGCTGATCCCACTCGAGGACACGGTCGTGTTCCCGAGCATGGGCATCACGCTGACCGTTGACGTCGGCGATGACGAGCGTGTCGTGCTCGTGCCGCGTCACGAGAACGAGTTCCTCGAGGTGGGCACCGTGGCCGAGGTCTCCGAGCAGCTGCGGCTGCCTGGCGGCGGCCATGCCGTGGCGATCTCGGGGCAGCATCGCGCGCTGATCGGCGCCGCGCAGACAGGCCCCGGCGGTGAGCTGCGCGTGGAGGTGGACGAGCGCCCGGACGAGGCGCCGGTCGATGGCCGCACGCGCAACCTCGAGCGCGAGTACCGCGCGACCGTCGAGGAGATCCTCGAGCTGCGCGGTGACGACGGCCGCATCGCCGCGTTTCTGCGTGCGATCGCCGAGCCCGGCGCGCTGGCCGACTCGGCCGGCTACTCCCCCAACCTGTCCTATGAGCAGAAGGTCGAGCTGCTGCGCACACTCGATGTCACCGAGCGCCTGGAGCTGGCCGTCAAGCTGCAGCGCGAGTCGCTCGCCGAGCTGCAGGTGCGCAAGCGCATCCGCGAGGACGTGCAGGAGGGAGCGGAGAACCAGCAGCGCGAGTACTTCCTGCGCAAGCAGATGGAGTCGATCCGCAAGGAGCTCGGCGAGGACGAGGGCTCGGTCGCTGAGGAGTACCGCACCAAGATCGAGGCCGCCGCGATGCCAGCGGAGGTCAACGAGCAGGCGCTGAAGGAGCTCGGGCGCCTGGAGCGGATGGGCGAGCAGACGGGCGAGTCGAGCATGATCCGCACCTATCTGGACTGGCTGATCGCGGTCCCGTGGAGCAAGCGCTCGGATGAGCGTATGGATCCGGTGGAGGCGCGCGCGGTGCTCGACGCCGATCACGCAGGCCTGGAGGACGTCAAGGACCGCATCACCGAGTACCTGGCGGTGCGCAAGCTGCGCGCCGACCGCGGCATCGAGGCCGACCCCAAGTCGGGTGCGATCCTCACCCTGATCGGGCCGCCGGGCACCGGCAAGACCTCGATCGGCGAGTCGATCGCGCGGGCCACCGGCCGCGAGTTCGTGCGCATGTCGCTCGGCGGCGTGCGCGACGAGGCCGAGATTCGCGGGCACCGGCGCACCTACATCGGCGCGCTCCCCGGCCGTCTGGTCAGGGCGCTCAGGGACGCCGGAACGATGAATCCGGTGATCCTGCTCGACGAGGTCGACAAGGTCGGCGCGGACTGGCGCGGAGACCCCTCCGCGGCGCTGCTGGAGGTGCTCGACCCGGCGCAGAACCACTCCTTCCGCGACCACTACCTCGATGTCGAGCTGGACCTCAGCCAGGTGATGTTCCTGGCCACAGCCAACGTCGCGGACACGATCCCCGGTCCGCTGCTCGACCGGATGGAGGTGATCCGCTTCGACGGCTACACCTCCGAGGAGAAGCTCGCGATCGCCAAGGGCTACCTGTGGCCGCGCCAGCGCGACCGCAATGGCCTGCGCGAGGACGAGGTCGAGATCTCCGACGAGATGCTGAAGGCGATCATCTCCGAGTACACGCGCGAGGCGGGCGTGCGCAACCTCGAGCGCGAGCTCGGCACGGTGCTGCGCAAGACCGCGACCCGGATCGCCTCGGCGCAGAGCCAGACCGCGACGGACGAGCCGCCGAAGACAGACGCACAGGACGCCGAGCAGTCCGCTGGGAAGAGCAACGGCAAGGTTCCCGACGGCGAGGTCAAGAAGGCCGCCAAGAAGGCCAAGGCCGCTAAGACCGCAAAGCAGAAGCCCGTGAAGATCGACCTGGAGATCGTGCGCGACGCGCTCGGCCGCCAGAAGTTCTTCCAGGAGTCGGCCTCCCGCACCGCCACGCCCGGTGTCGCCACCGGACTGGCCGTGACGGGCGCGGGTGGCGACGTGCTGTTCGTCGAGGCCACCGCGATGAAGGCCGGCGACTCGGCGGCGGGCAACGGACTGGTGCTCACCGGCCAGCTCGGCGACGTGATGAAGGAGTCGGCGCGGATCGCCCTCTCCTACGTGCGCGGACACGCCGAGGAGCTCGGCATCGAGGAGAGTGCGTTCGAGGGAAAGGAGTTCCACGTGCACGTCCCCGCCGGCGCGATCCCGAAGGACGGGCCGAGCGCGGGTGTGACGATGGTCACGGCGCTGGCCTCGCTGCTCTCCGGACGTCCGGTCAAGCACACGGTCGGCATGACCGGCGAGGTCACGCTGCAGGGCCGCGTGCTGCCGATCGGCGGGTTCAAGCAGAAGGCGCTCGCCGCCCACGCAGCCGGCCTGACCGACGTGATCCTGCCCGAGCGCAACCGCGGCGACCTCGACGACATCCCCGAGGAGGTGCGCGAGCAGATGGCCTTCCACCCGGTGATGACCGTCCAGGAGGTCCTCGACCGTGCACTGGAGCCGGCCCGCGATGTCGCGCTCTCGTAGATGTGAGCCGGTCCCCGAGGAGGTCCGCCAGACCGCGGACCTCCTCGAGCGCCGCTGGCAGCTGTCGATCGTCTACGCCGCGCTGACCGGCGCGCTTCGCTTCAACGAGTTTGCCGACGCGGTCTCGGGCATCTCACCGCGAATGCTCTCCGAGCGGTTGCGCGACCTCGAGGCGGCCGGCCTGATCGAGCGCACGGTGATCCCCTCCAGCCCGCCGATGGTCGAGTACCGGCTGACGGCGCGCGGGCTGCAGCTTGGCCCGATCATCGATGCCATGCGGGCCTACGCGCGGGAGCCCGTGGGTTGAGGGTGCAGGGCTAGACGAGCGAGCCTGTCGGTTGAGCCGCGTCCGGACTGGCGCCGACGAGCGCACCTCCAGGACACGTCTCGGCGCGCACCACCAACCGCTTCGGGTTGCGGATCCCCGCCGCGCCGGCGAGCCCCCCTGCCGCCACAAGCACCGCCGCGACCCCCAGACCGATGTGGAAGCTGCGCAGCGACGCATCCTCTGCGGCGGCGGTCACGGCCCGTGCTTGCGCGGCGGGCAGCGCGCGCACATCCGGGCGGCCAAGTGGTAGGCGCTTGGCCGACTGGACAGCGACGCGCGCCTGCGCGCCGAGCCCGACGCCCGCGAGGTGGCTGTCGAGCGAAGCGCTGAAGGATGCCGCGACGACCGCGCCGATCGCAGCTGTGCCCAGCAATCCGGCGACGCGGGCGACGGCGTTGTTGACCCCCGAGGCGATCCCCGCCTGGGACTCCTCGGCACCCGCGAGCACCGCCGCGGTGAGCGGCGCCACGGTCATCGCGAGCCCCACCCCGAACACGAGCAGCGCGGGCAGCACGGCAGAGAGGTAGGCGACGTGAACGCCGACGCGCTGGAACAGCAGCAGGCCGCAGGCCGCGACCAGCGGTCCGGCGCCCATGAACAGGCGCGGACCGAAGCGGTCGGCGAGTCCCCCGAAGCGGCGCGAAAGCGTGAACATCAGCAAGGTCACCGGCAGCGTCGCGAGACCGCTCTGCAGGGGGGTATAGCCGCCGATTTGCTGGAGGAAGAGGACAAGGAAGAACAGCATGATCGACAGGCCCGCGTACATCGAGAACGTCTCGATGTTGCCCGCGGAGAAGTTGCGACGGCGGAACAGCCCGAGCGGCAGCATCGGATCGCGCGCGCGAGACTCGTGCAGGGCGAAGCACCCGAGCAGCAGCAACCCGGCGATCAGCGGCGCGATCACAGCGGGGCTCGACCAGCCGAGCCGGGGCTGCTCGATCAGCGCAAACACCGGCCCGGCGAGTCCGAGCGCGCACAGCAGCGCCCCGGACACGTCGACCGTGCGCGTGCCGCGGACGCCGCGCTCGGCACGGGGAATCACGGCAAGGATCAGCGTCACACAGGCAACGACGAACGGCAGGTTGATCAGGAAGATCCAGCGCCAGGAGGCGATCGCCAGCAGCTCGCCTCCCGCCAGCGGCCCGATCACCGTGGCGATCCCGCCCCACGCGGTCCAGCTGCCGATTGCCGCACCGCGCTCGTCCTGCGGGAAGGTGGCCACGATCGTCGCGAGCGCGCTCGGTACCAGCAGCGCGCCGGCGACGCCCTGGATGGCGCGGGCGGCGATCAACGCGCCGATCGAGGGCGCCACCGCGCAGCCGAGCGAGGCCACACCGAAGCCCCCAACTCCGAGCGCGAAGATCCGTCGCTCGCCGAACAGGTCCCCGAGCGACCCTCCGATCAAGATCAGCGAGCCGAGCGTCAGCAGATATCCGTTCAGCACCCACTGCTGCGCCGCCAGCCCGCCGCCGAGGTGGCGCTGGATTGTGGGCAGCGCGACGTTGACGACCGTGCCGTCGAGCAGCGCGATCCCCGAGCCCATGATGCAGGCGATCAGCGTCAGGCGCTTGACACGCGCGTCGATCGGAGCACCCATGAATCGGGGCGACTGGATTCGAACCAGCGATCCCTCGCCCCCAAAGCGAGTGCGATACCAGGCTTCGCCACGCCCCGTTAGTCCATAAGAATAGGGCACCGACCGCTCCGCGTCTCGCTCCCGCTGCTAGCCTCCGCCCCCGCCATGGCCGACGTCCAACCGCTGCGCGCGCTGCATTACGATCCCGCCGTCGTCGGCTCCCTCGCGGACGTCGTCGCGCCGCCGTATGACGTGATCGACGCACCTCAGCGCGCCGCGCTGATCGCGCGCTCGCCGTTCAACGTCGTCGCGGTCGACCTGCCCAAGGGCGACCCCGATCCCTACCTAACCGCGAGCGAGCTGTTCGAGAGCTGGCAACTGCAGGGGGCGCTCACCCGCGACCGTGAGCCCGCACTGTGGGCACACACGCAGGACTACACCGGGCCCGACGGTCAGTCGCGCACGCGACGCGGATTCTTCTGCCGCGTGCGGATCGAGGACTATGGCCCCGGACGAGTCCGCCCACACGAGCGCACGCACCCCGGTCCGAAGGAGGACCGGCTGCGCTTGACGCGCGCGACGCGCGCGAACATCTCCCCGATCTTCTCGCTCTACTCCGACCCCTCGCACACCGCTTGGGATGCGCTGGCGCCGGCCACCGCAGCGGCGCCGTGGGGTGAGGTCACAGACGCAGACGGAACCGTTCATCGAGTTTGGCGCGTGTCAGACCCCGAGGCGATCGTGACGGTGCAAGCCGCCACGCGTGACGCCGAGTTGCTGATCGCCGATGGCCACCATCGCTACGAGACGATGCAGGCCTACGCCGAGGAGGTTGGCGGCGAGGGCGAGCACCGCTACATCCTGATGTGCCTGGTCGCGCTGGAGGACCCGGGACTGACCGTGTTTCCCACCCACCGCCTGGTAAGGGGCCTGGACGACGAGCGCCGAGCGGCCCTGGAGCAGGCGCTCGCGCGCGACTTCGAGATAACCGAGGTTTCGAGCGACGACGTCACCCCGGAGCCCGGTCGCGGACCGCTGCAACTCGGCCTCGTCGACGAGCGCGGTGGGCGGGCAAGGCGGCTGACGCTCAAAGATCAGGCGATCGCCGACGTCGCCCTGAGCGGGCATTCGGAGGCCTACCGGGAACTGGACACTGGAGTGCTCGAGGCGTTGCTGCTGAAGGGCGCGCTCGGGCTGAGCGACGAGGACATCTCCCATTTCAACGGCCTCTTCTACGCGCGCGACACCGCCGAGGCGCTCGCGCTCGTCAGCTCCGGCGAGTACGACGCCGCCTTCTTGATGCGCCCCACCCCGGTGGGTCAGGTCTCAGAGATCGCGGCGGCGGGCGAGAACATGCCGCCGAAGTCGACCTACTTCTTCCCCAAGCTGCTCACGGGGCTGCTGTTCAACCCCCTGTGATGACTTTTATCAATCATCTTTGAAGACTTCACGTCCGAAGTACGATGTAGAAGGGGGTTGGAGGGATCGATTGGAGGAATCGATATGAGCGAAACGGAAAGGCCAACAAGGATGAAAGCCACCGCGCGACGCGACGGCGGGACGTTCAAGCACACCGTGCAGGTGCGCGACCATCAGTTCACGGTTGATGAGCCGCTGGACGTGGGCGGCGAAGACGCCGGCCCGGACCCACAGGAGCTGCTGGCAGTCAGCCTCGCCTCGTGTACCGCGATCACGATTGAGATGTACGCGGCGCGCAAGGGTTGGGAGATCGGCCACGTCGAGGTCGACGTGCAATACAGCCCCGCCGAGCGCGGCTGCCCCACCAAGTTCGAGCTCGTGATGCGCCTGCCCGAGGACCTCCCGGAGGAGCAGCTCGAGCGTCTGCGCGTGATCGCCGCGAAGTGTCCTGTGCACCGCGCGCTCGACGGCGAGGTCATGTTCGAGGAGCGCCTCGAGCGCGTGCACATGGCCGCCTGAGGATCGGCGAGAACCAGTGTGACCCGCCCATAGCCGAGAGCCCAGGACAGACTCCCGCGGCGGTGCTTGTACCGCTGTTCCTCCCAGAAGTCGGTGCGCCCCACGCCGTGTTCACCAGGCGCGGCACGGATCTGCGCCGCCACGCGGGCGAGATCTCCTTTCCCGGCGGCCGATGGGACCCGGAGGACGCCGACCTGGCGGACACGGCGCTGCGTGAGGCCGAGGAGGAGATCGGACTACCCCGTACGCGGGTGCGCCTGCTCGGAGAGCTGCCGCCGGTGTCGACGTTCGTGACCAACTACATGATCCATCCGTACGTCGGTCTGGTCCCCGCCGGACTTGCCTGGCGGGTGTCCGAGCGCGAGGTCGACGCCGTGCTCGAGCTCTCGCTGGATGCGCTGCGCACCGGCCGCACGCGTACGCGGCTGAAACGCCGCGGGATCTCCTTCGAGACCGACGCCTACGTCGTTGACGAGCACCTGATCTGGGGCGCCACGGCGCGCATCCTCGAGCAGCTGCTCGAGGAGCTGCGCACTGCAGGCCCCGGCGGCGAGCTCTCGCTCGCCTAGCTCGGCTGCGGCACGAGTCGGATGTAGGGCTTGGGCTCCTCCCACCCATCCGGGTAGGCCTCTTTGGCCTCGTCGTTAGAGACCGAGCCGGCGATGATCACCTTCTCGCCCTGCTGCCAGTTGACCGGTGTGGCGACCTTGTGCTTGGCGGTCAGCTGCAACGAGTCGATCACGCGCAGCACCTCGTCGAAGTTGCGCCCGGTCGTCATCGGGTAGATCAGGATCAGCTTGACCTTCTTGTCGGGCCCGATCACGAACACGTTGCGAACCGTCTGGTTGTCTGCCGGCGTGCGCGCGAGCGGGTCGCCGGACGTGCTCGCGGGCAGCATGCCGTAGAGCTTTGAGACGTTGAAGTCGCTGTCTGAGATGATCGGGTAGTTGGGAGCCGTGCCCTGGGTCTCCTCGATGTCTTTGGCCCACTCCTCGTGCTTGCCGAGGGGGTCGACCGACAGGCCGATGATCTTCACGCCCCGCTTGTCGAACTCGGGCTTGGCGTTCGCCATGTAGCCGAGCTCGGTCGTGCAGACGGGCGTGAAGTCCTTCGGGTGGCTGAACAGCACCGCCCAGGAATCGCCGATCCAGTCATGGAATTTGATCCGGCCCTCGGTGGTGTCGGCCTCGAAGTCGGGTGCTGTATCGCCAAGTTGCAATGCCATTGGAGTTTTGTTCCTTTCTCAACAGATAGCCGTCGCGGGCGTTGGAGGAAGAGAAAGCCACGCTCCTTGAATCCCGATCGACTTTTGGGAGATTAACCTCAGGATAGCGGACCGCACGCAGCGGAGGTGAGGATGACGCGCGAGGAGCTCAACCCTCGGGCGTCCAGCCGGAGAGCCCGGACCAGGCGCTCTCGAGCTTGGCATCCGACGGGCTGCCGGCGCCGAGGCGCTCCGGCCACAGCGACCCCGCGATCATGGCCGCAGAGCCGAGCAACGCCAGCCAGGCGCCCTCGCGCAGCGAGAGCGCGAGCAAGGCGCCGGCCGGCGAGGGAGGATCGACCATCCGGAAGAGCACGCACGCCGCCGCGACGATGCCGAGCAGCGCGAGCGGGGCGCGATGACCGTCGGGAGCGGACCCGGAGGAGAAACCCGCGCCCGCGAGCGCGAGCAGCGCGATCACGATCGCCGCGCCAGCGACGAGCAGCAACACGACGTTCAGGTCTTTCAGCGCCTGGTGGGCGCTGAGCGCGGTGAACTGATGCCCGGCGAGCGAGCTGAGATTGGCGTGGAACTCGCCCATGTAGCTCTGCAGCGTGGCGTTGCCGAACTGCGCGGCTGCCTGATCGCCGGCCTGCTGGGCGAAGGCGAGGCCGTCCGCGGTGAAGCTGACGCCGTACCACGGCAGGAACACGGACACCGCGAGCACGATCGCGCCCAGCGCCGAGATCAGGAGCCCGTATCGGGGACGGTCGCCGGCCATCGTGGGTCCATCATCGGCCCGATCACCCGCCAGCTTGATCTATCGGCCCAGCAGCAAAGCATCGATCGTGGCGCGTGCGTCCCCGAGCCAGAGGTCCGGCTCTCCGGGATCGGCTCCGAGAACCGCCACAGGGATCACGTTGCGCTCCCCGAGCGCCCGCACGATCTGCTCGCCCTCGACGAGGACCTCGCCTGACACCGTGCCAGCCGCCTCGTAGACGAAGCCGCGCACGGTCGTATCGATGACCTGCCCGAGGAAGAACTCCAGGCGTGAGCCGTGCAGCGCGCTGAGCTCGTCCTCCTCGCCCGTGACGGCACCCAGGAGCCAGCAGACGATCGTCACGCTCTCGAGCGCGGCGCGCAGCGTGGCCAGGCGCTCCGGGGTGCCGATCCAGCACTCCGCTCCCGTGGCCTCGATCGCGGCGCGGCCCGCCTCGGTGCGCGTGGTGACACGCACCGCGTGCCCCTCCCCCATGAGATCCGCTGCCAGTCGCCGGCCCCGGCAGCCGCCGGCCACGATCAAGATCCGCGCCACCGCTTGGAGAGCCTAGTCCTACCAACGCTCGAATAGCATCCAACCCGATGACCGAGCCTGCGGCCATAGTCACTATGGAGAAGATCGTCGCGCTGTGCAAGCGCCGCGGCTTCGTGTTCCCCTCCTCGGAGATCTACGGCGGGGTCGGCTCGACGTACGACTACGGCCACTACGGCGTGCTGTTGAAGAGCAACGTGAAGAACGAGTGGTGGCGTGCAATGCTCCAGGAGCGCGATGACATCGTCGCGATCGACTCCGCGATCCTGCAGCACCCGCGCGTGTGGGAGGCCTCCGGCCACCTCGCCGGCTTCACCGACCCGCTCGTTGACTGCCGCACATGCAAGCAGCGCTTCCGCGCCGACCACCTCGGCGATCTGCAATGCGGGCGCAAACCATCCAAGCACCCGGGCGAGACCGACGAGTGCGACCTGACCGACGCGCGCGACTTCAACCTGATGTTCGAGACGACCATAGGCCCCGTCAAGGAGTCCGGATCGACCGCCTACCTGCGACCGGAGACCGCGCAGGGCATCTTCATCAACTTCAAGAACGTGCTCCAGTTCTCGCGCAAGTCCCCCCCGTTTGGGATCGCGCAGGTCGGCAAGTCGTTTCGAAACGAGATCACCCCCGGCAACTTCATCTTTCGCACGCGCGAGTTCGAGCAGATGGAGATGGAGTTCTTTGTGCCCCCCGACGACGCGCCCCGGTGGTTCGAGCACTGGCTGACAGAGCGCGAGCGCTGGTACGTGGAGCTCGGGATTCAACCCAAGCAACTGCGACTCCGTGAGCACGACGAGGACGAGCTCTCGCACTACTCGACCGCGACGAGCGACGTCGAGTACCTGTTTCCGATCGGCTGGTCCGAGCTCGAGGGAATCGCCAACCGGGGCAAGTTCGACCTGACACAACACGCGGAGTTCTCAGGCGAGAAGCTCGAGTACTTCGACCAAGCCAGCGGCGAGCGCTACGTGCCGCACGTGATCGAGCCCGCCGCCGGCGCGGACCGGGCGACGCTCGCGTTCCTGGTCGATGCCTATGACGAGGAAGTCGTCGAGCGCGAGGGCACAGGCGAGGGCGAGCAACGCACCGTGCTGCGGTTGCACCCGCGCCTGGCGCCGATCAAGGCGGCGGTCCTGCCGCTCGTGAAGAAGGACGGCCAGCCGGAGCTGGCGCGGGAGGTCCACGGCGCGATCCGCGCGCGGGCGGGGCTGGGCATGGTCGAGTACGACGACGGCGGGGCAATCGGCAAGCGGTATCGAAGGCAGGACGAGATCGGCACGCCGTTCTGCCTGACGGTCGACCATCAGAGCGTGGAGGATCGGACGATCACCCTGCGCGAGCGCGATTCTCTGGCGCAAGATCGCCTGCCGATCGACGGGCTCGCCGAAGAGCTGGAACGGCGCGTGAGCGCGCCGTGGAAATCACCGAAGCTGAACCGAAGATAGGAGCCAGATGGACTTCGACCTGACCGACGAGCAGCAGCTGATCCAGCGCACCGCGCGCGAGTTCACAGACAACGAGATCATCGTGCAATCGCGGGAAAATGCCCGCAACCACCACTTCGACGTGGAGCTGGTCAAGAAGGTCGCCGAGCAGGGCTACCTCGGCGCGATCGTCCCTGACGAGTACGGGGGAGCGGGCCTCGACTACTTCAGCTATGGCCTCGTCGTCGAGGAGATCGGCCGCGGCGACTCCGCGATCCGGACGGTGATCTCGGTCCAGACATCGCTCGTGTGCTCGGGAATCGTCAAGTTCGCCACCGAGGAGCAGAAGCACAAGTACCTGCCGAAGCTGTGCTCGGGCGAGTGGCTCGGCTGCTTCGGGCTGACCGAGCCCGACACCGGCTCCGACGCGGCCAACCAGAAGACGCGCGCGAAGAAGACCGACTCCGGCTGGGTGATCAACGGGGCGAAGATGTGGATCTCGATGGGCAACTACGCGAAGGTGGCGATGATCTTCGCCCAGACCGACCCGACGCTCGGACACAAGGGCATCGCGTGCTTCCTCGTGGACACCGACCAGCCCGGATACACGGCGCAGACGATCGAGCACAAGATGGGCCTACACGCCTCCGACACCGCCTCGATCTCGCTGGAAGACGTCGAGGTCGCAGACGAGGACATGCTCGGAGAGGTCGGCGACGGCTTCAAAATCGCGATGTCGAACCTCGACTCCGGTCGCTACTCGGTCGCGGCCGGCTGTGTGGGGATCTGCCGAGGGTGCGTCGAGGAGTCGGTCTCCTACGCCTCCGAGCGCGAGCAGTTCGGCAAGCCGATCGCGTCCTTCCAGCTCGTACAGGCGATGATCGCCGACATGGTCCTGAAGACCGACGCCTCGCGGATGCTCGTCTGGCGCGCGGGCTGGCTGAAGGATCAGGGCCGGCCGAACACCCTGGAGACTTCGATCGCGAAGCTCCATGCGACCGAGGCGTCGCTGGAGTGCGCGAACCTCGCGATCCAGATCCACGGTGGCGCCGGCTACGTCGACGACCACCCGGTCGAGCGCTACTTCCGTGACGCGCGCGTGACGACGCTGTATGAGGGAACCTCGCAGATCCAGAAACTGATCATCGGACGCGCGATGACCGGGATCAACGCACTCGTGCCGAGCTGAGATGGCCGCCGCGCGGGTCATAGGGGTACTGGGCGCCGGCACGATGGGCTCGGGCATCGCGCAGCTGGCGTGCCGGTCGGGAGCCCGTACGCTGCTGCACGACCCGATCTCCGATGCACTGCAGCGCGGGCTGGAGCGAGCGAGGGACGGCCTTCAGAAAGAAGCCGCGAAGGGACGTCTGACGCAGGAGGAGGCTCAAGCCAGCATCGAGCGGCTGGAGGCCGTCGACGACTTGGCCGCGTTCGCGCCATGCGAGCTGGTGATCGAGGCCGTGCCCGAGCGCCTGGATCTCAAGCACGACCTGTATCGGCAGCTGTCGGAGATAGTCGGCGAGCGGTGCGTGCTGGCAACAAACACCTCGTCGCTGCTGGTCACGGCGATCGCCGCGGGCGCAACTCACCCCGAGCGAGTGGTGGGGATGCACTTCTTCAACCCCGCGCCGGTCATGCGCCTGCTGGAGGTCGTCGCCGGCGAGCAGTCCTCAGAGGATGCCCTGGCGCTGGCGCATGCGACGGGGGAGGCGATGGGCAAGACGGTGATCCGCGCCCACGACGGTCCGGGCTTCCTCGTCAACCGCTGCAACCGCCCGTTTGGCCTGGAGGCGTTGCGCCTGTTGCAGGAGCGAATCGCGGACATCGAGACGATCGACCGGATCGTGCGCATGGAGGGCGGCTTTCGCATGGGACCGTTCGAGCTGATGGACCTCGTGGGTGTCGACACCGGCTTTGAGATCTCCAAGAGCTTCTTCGAGCAGAGCTTCTACGAGCCACGCTGGCAGCCCTCGCCGATCTCCGCGCGCTACGTAGCCGCCGGGCTGCACGGGCGCAAGACCGGGCGCGGCTATTACGACTACTCCGGCGACGGCCCCCACCGCTCCCCGGACCCGGATCCGCCCGCCGACGCCGAGGAGGATGTGCGGCCCGCGGTCGGCGGCGTGCTCGAGCGAATCGTCTGCCAGGTGATCAACGAGTGCGCCTTCGCGCTCGGCGAAGGCGTGGGCAGCGCAGAGGACATCGACACCGGCATGGTGCTCGGGCTCAACTATCCACGCGGACCGCTCGCCTGGGCTGATGAGATCGGGCTCGACCACGTACTGGCCGTACTCGACGGCCTTTGGGAGGAGTACCGCGAGGAGCGCTACCGCCCCGCCCCGGCGCTGCGCCGCCTGGTGCGCGCAGGCCGGCTTGGACGCGAGACGGGCACGGGCTTCTTCTCCTACCAAGAAGCTTGAGCGGACCTCACGTTTTCCTAGCCGGCCACGTTCAACTGTTGTGAGCCAAAAGCCGGCAGCGAAACCGCCCAGGAGCGGGCCGCGCGCGATCGTCGGGGGCGCCGGGCCGCCACCGTTTCAGCGCTTCCTCGACGCCCACCGCGAGGTGGTCTGGCGCTTCCTCGTCTCTTCGGTCGGGCGGATCGACGCCGAGGACTGCTTTCAGGAGACGTTCATGTCGGCGCTGCGCGCCTATCCACGCTTGCGCGCCGACTCGAACCTGCGCGCGTGGGTGCTCACGATCGCGCATCGCAAGGCGCTCGATGTCCACCGCGGGCACACCAAGGGAGCGCTGCCGGTGGCGGAGATCGTCGTGGTCGCGGACGGGGCGCGCGGGCAAGCCGAGAATGGGATACGAATGCGACGGCGGCCCAACACAGCCGCAGACGAGCCGGAAGCACGCGACGAGGCACTCTGGAGCGCTGTTCACAAGCTGCCGGCGCGCCAGCGCTCGGCGATCCTGTTGCGCTACGTCGCCGACCTCCCCCACCGCGATATCGCCACGACGATCGGCTGCTCGGAGGAGGCCGCACGCCGCTCATTGCACGAGGGACTGAACAAATTGAGGAAGGTGATCGCATGAGGAAGAAGATCGAGCAACTGCTGCGGCAGGGCACACCGGACGTTCGCGACGCCAGCGGCGAAGCCATCGCGGCCGCCAAGCGAGTGAGTGAGCGCGCGGCCGAAGAGGGTTTTGCAGACATCAGCTACGCGCCCGTCGACTCCCCCTTCGGCACGCTGCACGCCGCCACCACCAAACGCGGGTTGGTGCGCGTCGCGTTCCCCGAGGAGAGCGTCGAGTCCGTCCTTGAAGCACTCGCGCGGGCACTGTCGCCGCGAATTGTCGAGGCGCCCGCGTCGCTGGATGCGGTCAAGCGCGAGCTGGAGGAGTACTTCGCCGGGCGCCGGCGTAGGTTCGACCTAGCGCTCGACTGGGCGCTGATCGCGCCGTTCGGACGGCGCGTGCTTGAGATGACCGCAGCGATCCCCTACGGCGGCCATCTCAGCTACGCCGAGATCGCGGCCGAGGCTGGCAGCCCTCGCGGCGCACGCGCGGCCGGCAACGCGCTCGGGGCCAACCCGATTCCGATCGTGATCCCGTGCCACCGCGTGCTCCGCTCCGGCGGCGCACTCGGTGGGTACGGCGGCGGGCTGGAGCGGAAGAGGTTTCTCCTAGAACTGGAGGGCGCGCTCACGCCTCGGCTGTAGCGGCGGTGGGCGCCCACTGCGCCTCGGCCAAGTCACCGGCCGGCATCCCCTCCGGGGTGGGTACCTGCGGCGTGTCGCGCAGGTACCACTCGGCATCCAGCGCAGCCTGGCAGCCGGAACCCGCGGCGGTGATCGCCTGACGGTAGGTGTGGTCAACCAGATCACCCGCGGCGAAGACTCCAGGCCACTTGGTCCGAGTGGAGCGACCCTGCGTGACCACGTAGCCGTCCTCGTCCACATCCACCTGCCCAGCCACCAGCCCCGACTGAGGCTCGTGGCCGATCGCGATGAAGACCCCGGTAGCCTCCAGGTCGCGCTCCTCGCCGGTCTCGGTGTTGACCAGCACGGCGTGGCCCAACGCGCCACTGGAGCCCGGCACGAACTCCTTGACGCTGTAGGGCGTCAACAGCTCGATGTTCGCTTGAGCGCGCGCACGGTCCAACATGATCTTCGACGCTCGAAACTCCTCACGACGATGCACCACCGTGACCTTGCTGGCGAACTTGGAGAGGAAGATGGCCTCCTCCATCGCCGAGTCCCCTCCACCCACGATGATTGTCTGGGCCTCGCGGAAGAACGCGGCGTCGCAGGTGGCGCAATAGCTGACCCCGCGTCCGCCGAGCTCCGCCTCGCCGGGGATCCCGAGCTTCTTGTGCTCGGCCCCCATCGCCAGGATCACTGTGCGTGCCCGGTGCTCGGTGTCGCCCACCCACACGCGGTGGACCCCGCCCGGCTCGGATGACAGCTCGACGCGGTCGGCATCCTCGGTGAGCAGGCGCGCCCCGAAACGCTCGGCCTGATCGCGGAGCTTCTGCATCATCTCCGGTCCCATGATCCCCTCGGGGAAGCCGGGATAGTTCTCCACGTCGGTCGTCTGCTGCAGCAGCCCTCCCCAGGCGAAGCCCTCGATCACCAGCGGAGCCAGGTTGGCGCGCGATGTGTAGAGCGCCGCGGTGTAACCCGCCGGGCCACTGCCGATCACGATCACGTTCTCGACGTCCGTCGCTGTCGCCTGCTCGTCTGCCGCTGCCATCTGATCTCCTATCCGCACGTCTGGGTGGATCTTCGCTGCTCATGACCACCACGAGCAACCCTGTGACGATCATAGGAGGCACGATCTCCCAGAGATCGCTTTACTTTGTAAAGTATAGCGTGTTTTCAGCCACCAATCTACGCGCGCAGCGGGCCGGCCGCCTCAATCGCCACCGGCGTCGCGCCATCCGCCGCGTGCGGGCTCTGCTGATCCCGCCAGCGAGCCACGGTGCGGCGCAGCTGGAAGTAAGCGACGGCGCCGGGCACCGTCGGCAGCCAGAAGGAGATGCCGCGATAGGACAGGACCGCGAGCACCGCCAGGTCGACGTTGACCCCGAAGGCCGCGAGCGCGCCGATCATGCCTCCCTCGACTCCACCAAGCCCGCCGGGCAGTGGCAGCAGGTTGCCGAGCATACCCACGAAGTAGGCCATCCAGATCACGGTGAATGGCGGCGCCGACCCGAACGCGTGAAACATCGCCCACAGCACGCAGATGTCAAAACCCCACCACGCCGCGGCACCCAGCAAGCCCACATCGCGCGCGCGAATCAACTCGATCGCGGTACGCACACCGCTCGCCGCCAGGGCAGGTACGGTCGCCGCGCGTGCCATCCAATGGGCGAGGCGACCCGAGCCAGACGCCCAACGTCCCAGACGCCGCTCGACATCGTCCGGCAGCAGCGCCATGGCACCTGCCACCGCGAACAGAACCGCAGCCACGATCGCTGGGACAAACGTGATCGCAAACGAGCCGCCCCCCGGAAACAGGCCGGTCCCCAATCCGATGCCGTCGAGCAACAGCGAGCCCGCATAGATCACATAAAGCAGAACCATAAACGCGACCATCCGACAGGCGACGAGCCTTGGCTCCATTCCCGAGCGGCGCAGCGCCCACGCGGTCAGCGCAATTCCTCCCGCGCCCGCGGTCGCGAACAGGCGCGTGGCGGCCAGACCGGCCATCGTGATCTGATAGCTCTCCCGCCACCCGATCGGGATGGGCGGGGTGGACGGTGCCTGATCACTCACGAACACGGATCGAAACAGCACGACGTAGCCTGCGAACGACAGCAGCTCGAGCAGAACTCCGATCACGATCCACCACGTGTCCCCGCCCTCGATTTCGTGCACGGTCGTGCCGACTCCGGCGAGCTTGGGAAGGACGAAGTACAGGAATCCGACACTCGCAAGGATGAACAGGGCGAAGGCGACAGCCTGACGGCGCGTGACGGACACGCGCGGCATCTCCTCCTCGTGCGACCCCCCACGCAACTGCTGTTTGTGTGCCTCTGCCATCTCCTCCTCGCCCACCTCCGCTCAGCTCGCCGCGTGCGCCTGCGCCTCGAGCGCCGCTACGGCTCGGCCGACACGCGCCACAGCCGGCCCCGCACGCGGGGCTAAACGCCACACCACTCCGGTCAACGCCGCCCCCGCAAACAGGTCCACAACATAGTGCTCTCCGAGGTACACCAGCGCGAATCCGAGCGTCGCGGCGTAGCTAAAGCCCAGCGCGCCCGCCACCGGCCCCTGCTCAGCGAGCAAGAGCGCGGCCATCAGGGATGTGGCGAAGTGCAGCGACGGCATCGCAGCCAAGGGGTTGCCTCCGAAGACACTGTAGAGCGGGCCCCAGCCGTCTCGCCAAAAGAACTCTCCGTACTCCACCATCATCCGCCGCAACTCCGGCTCGAGCACCGCTTCCGGCACCGTCGAGGATCGGGGCACAAAGTCCGACACAGCGGGCACACGGCCAGACTCAGCCGTCCAGGTTGTGTGCCCGCTAGGTTGGCGATGTTCCCGATCAGTTACGCGAGAACCGGAGCGCGACGCGGCGTACCAAGGCGGAGCAGTCGGCGCCAACCAGTAGACGGTTGCACCGATGTCGAACACCGCGTAAGTCATCACCGCCGCCCGCGGAAAACGCCCACGGTGACACGCGAGAATATAGGCAAGTGAACCGTGCGGCACCATGAACCACGCCCAATGGGCCCACACCAGCACGCGATCGAGCGCGCGCCATTCGGGCGCGCCACCGGCGGGATCGATCCGCGCGAGCGCGCGCTGCAGGCGCAAAGTCGGCAGCTCGCCGAGGCCGAGCACGCGGTCGATGTCAATTGGATAGTCGACGTGCACGCGCTGCGCCTGCGCCACCTCATCGTCGTGCGGGGTCTTGTACGCGGCCAGGTACGCCCACATCTGCAGGCAGCACACCGCCACGTCGCGCGTGCGCGAGCGGCGCACGGCCACACACAGAGCGACCGGCGCGGCGAACGCGACCGTCTGCGTCAGGAGTGGCGGCGCCTGGACCCGCTTGCGCACCAGCGGCGCGAGGACACCTGCCGCGACCACACCCCAGGCAGCTGTTCGAATGGCGTTCGACCGCCGCACTTCCCCGGAAGTATAGATCGGCGTCCGGCCCACGATCCGCCGACAGGCTCGGCTCAGGATGCGATCTCCCGCGCCTGCATGCTTCCCACCGGCTCCACCAGCGCCGCCTCCCCCACAGCCCGGGTTACCGTGGCCGCCTCCACCAGCGCGCCGAGGACCGAACTCGCCACGTCCGCCTCGGGATGCCACTGCACGCCGAGCACGAAGCGGCGATCGGATGGCCCGCCCTCCCACTCGATCGCCTCCGGCAGCTCGTCGAGTGTCGAGCGACCGCTCACCACAAGCCCCTCGCCCAGGCGGTCGATACCCTGATGATGGTGGGACTTTGTCGCGTGCTCGAGCTCCCCTGCCGCGCGCGCCGCAAGCGTTCCCTCGAACAGGCGCACATCGTGGTCGGCTCCGTCGAACGAGCCGATCGCCCGCCGGTGCTCACCGTGGCCGAAGTGCTCGGGCAGGTGTTGTAGCAGCGTGCCACCACGGGCAACATTGATCAGTTGCATACCCCGGCAGATCCCCAGCACCGGCAGGTCACGCTCGATCGCGGCGCGCACGAGCGCGATCTCGAACGCATCGCGCTCCGGCACCGTGTCCACCGTCTCGGCATGCGCCTGCTGGCCGTAGGAGGCGGGGTCAATGTCGGCGCCACCGGTGAGTACCAGCCCATCGAGCAGGTCCAGCGCTTGGTCGGGATCCTCGACCAGCTGGGAGTCCGGCGGGAGCATCAGCACGAGCCCCCGGGCGCGCTGCACGGCATCGACATAGTTGCGCGCCAGCAGCATCGCGGGCTGGTCCCAGACACCCCAGCGCGCCTGCTCAAGCGCGGTGCACATGCCGATCACTGGACGAACCATCCCCACACAATAGGATCCCCGCGCCACCGGGATGAGTCTCCCTGTGAACACGTCATGTCACACCGGCATCTACCGAGCCGCGACGCAACATCACCGCGCGAGTAGAAGGAGCATCATGAGCGAGCCAGACATGCAGCTCGAGACGGTCAACCTGCGTCTGGCTGACGGTGTCGCGACCGTCGAGCTGAACCGGCCCGAGGCGCTGAACGCCTGGAACAAGGAGCTCGGCCTGGATCTGCTGGCCGTGCTGCGTCGCGTAGCCGAGGACGACGCCGTGCGCGCGGTACTCGTGACAGGCGCCGGGCGCGCCTTCTCCTCGGGCGCCGACCTGAAGGACGCAGGCGGCGGAGACTTCACGCCCGACGGTCGCCCCGATGTGTACAAGGTCCTCACCGAGCGCTATCACCCGATCATGCACGCAATCCGTGAGCTGCCCAAGCCGGTGGTGGCATCCGTGAACGGTCCAGCGGTGGGCATCGGCTGCTCGCTGGCACTCTGCTGCGACTTGATCGTGGCGGCGGAGAGCGCCTACTTCCTACTGGCCTTCGTGAACATCGGGCTCGTCCCCGATGGCGGCTCCTCGCTGTTCGTACCCACCCGCGTCGGCATGGCGCGCGCCACCGAGCTGGCGATGCTGGGCGAACGCCTGCCGGCGGCGCGAGCGCTTGAGTGGGGGCTGATCAATCGCGTCGTGCCCGACCAAGAGCTTGCGCAACAGACGGACGATCTCGCCTCGCAACTGGCGAGCGGACCGACGCGCTCCTACGCGGGAACCAAGCGTCAGATCAACAACTGGCTGTATCCGCGGATGACCGAGCAGCTCGAGCTCGAGGCCCAGATCCAGCGAGAGATGGCGGGCGGCGATGACTTCCTGGAGGGCGCCACCGCATTCGTGGAAAAGCGCCCGGCGCGCTTCTCAGGCAGGTAGATCGATCCTCGTGGCAAAAGTCATCAAGCGCGTCCAGTCCAGGGCTGAATAGAATCCGGGCCGCCTTGGGCAAGATCGTCCCATCAACGACCCCGCCCCGTGTCTTGCGCCGTGCGCTATCCAGCGTCCGCGTGCGACGCGGTCGACGCCGCTACGCACGAGTGCTCCCGGCCTCGCTGGCGCTGGCGCTACTGGCGCTGCTCGTGCTCGCCCCCGGGGCCTTCGCATTCTTCACGCCTGAGTCGGGCGGGTCGCCCAGCGCGGACAAAATCGACAGCCTCTACAAGGTCACGCTCTATATCGCGCTCGTGATCTTCGTCGCCGTCGTCGGCGCCCTCACCTACGCCCTCTACACGTTCCGCGCGCGCAAGGGCGCCGTGCCCGCCCAGATTCACGGGAACACGCGCCTGGAGATCGGCTGGACGCTCGTCGCTGTCGTGATCCTGATCGGGCTCGCGGTGCTCACCTTCGCCAAGCTCGCCTCGATCCAGGACCCCTCTAACTCTTCCCCCAACGGCGACCAGCAGGTCGGCGAAAGCGGGGTGCTGTACGCGAGCGCCGACCGCAGGCTGCCCCCCAACGGCAAATCCCTGAACATCACGGTCATCGGCCGGCAGTACATCTGGCAGTACGTCTACCCCGGCTGCCAACGAACCCGACGGCCTAGGCGCGCCGTACTCCTACGAGGAGATGGTCGTTCCCACCGAAACGACCGTCACGCTGGACATCGTCTCCGAGGACGTCGTCCACTCGTGGTGGATCCCCGAACTCGGCGGCAAGTTCCAGGCGGTGCCCGGCTACCACAACTACGCGTGGTTCAAGATCTCAAAGCCCGGGATCTACCGCGGCCAGTGCGCCGCCCTGTGCGGACGCGGCCACGCGCGGATGATCGCCACCGTGAAGGCCGTCCCACCCGCGCAGTTCGACGCCTGGCTGGCCTACCAGAAGCAGGAGATCGCACAAGCCAACGCTGAAGCCAAGGTCGAGCGGGCCAAGCTGAACTCCCAGACCGGCCCCGGACAGGTCGAGAACCCGTAAATGTCTTCCCGGAAACCCCTCAGATCGTATCCTGTGACCCCTGAAAAGGGATCTCGTGGTTTCCGGCATTCGTAAAGGATCGAGATGGCCACCTACGTAGCCCCAGTTCCCCAGGTCGTAGCCCACCACGCCGAGCACGAGCAGCACGGCTGGACGAGCTGGATCACCACCACCGACCACAAGCGGATCGGGATCATGTACATGGTCACGACGTTCGTGTTCTTCTGCCTGGGCGGGGTCGAGGCGCTGATGATGCGCCTGCAGCTGGGCGCGCCGAACAACACGCTGGTCAGTCCCGAGACCTACAACCAGCTGTTCACGATGCACGGGACGACTATGATCTTCCTGTTCGTCGTGCCGATGATGGCTGGACTGGCGAACTACTTCGTGCCGCTGATGATCGGCGCGCGCGACATGGCCTTTCCGCGCCTGAACGCGCTCTCCTACTGGCTGCTCTTGGCAGGCGGGATCGTCTTCTACGCCTCGCTCTTCTGGAACCCGCCGGAAGCCGGCTGGACCAGTTACGCGCCGCTCTCCAACGCGATCTACTCACCGAGCGGCGGCCAGGATGCATGGATCTACCTGATCCACCTGACCGGGCTGTCCTCGATCCTGGGGGCGCTCAACTTCTATGCGACGATCGCCAATATGCGCGCGCGCGGCATGAGCTGGGGCCGTTTGCCGCTGTTCATCTGGGCGATCCTCACCTACTCGGTCCTGATCATCTTCGCGATGCCGGTGATCGCCGGGGCGGTGACGATGCTGCTCACCGACCGCCACTTCGGCACGCACTTCTTCGATCCCACCGAGGGCGGCTCGGCGCTGTTGTGGCAAAACCTGTTCTGGTTCTTCGGGCACCCCGAGGTCTACATCATGGTGCTCCCCGGCTTCGGCCTGGTCTCGGAGATCCTGCCTGTGTTCGCGCGCAAGCCGATCTTCGGCTACAAGGCGATCGCCGCCTCGACCGTGGCGATCGCGTTCCTCGGCTTCCTGGTGTGGGTGCACCACATGTTCACGACACCGATTCCCGAGGCGATCCTCGTGTTCGCGATGCTCAGCTCGTTCCTGATCGCCGTGCCCACCGGCGTGAAGATGCTCAACTGGATCGCGACCCTGTGGCGCGGCACGATCGAATTCAAGACACCGCTGCTGTTCTGCGTCGGCTTCCTCGTGCTGTTCCTGATCGGCGGCATCTCCGGAGTGTTCCTCGCCGTCTTCCCCGTCGACTGGCAACTGAACGAAACCTACTTCGTCGTCGCCCATCTCCATTTCGTGCTGGTGGGGGGCTCGGTGTTCACGATCTTCGCCGCGATCTACTACTGGTTCCCGAAGATCACCGGGCGGATGCTCGACGAACGCTTGGGCAAGTTGAGCTTCTATCTGATGTTCCTCGGGGTCCTCGCCACCTTCATGATCCAGCACGTGATCGGCCTCGACGGGATGCCCAGACGCGTGTATGAGTACGCCAACGTCGGGAACCTGGAGCTGTACAACCAGATCTCAACGGTCGGCTCGTTCATCCTCGCCGCCGGGGTGCTCGTGACGATCATCAACGCCGCGCGCAGCCTCAAGGTCGGCGTGATCGCCGGGCCCGACCCGTGGAAAGCGAACACGCTGGAGTGGTTCACAACCTCGCCTCCGCCAGCCAACAACTTCGATGTCGTCCCGCTCGTGCGCTCGGTGGAACCGATGAAGGACATCCGCCGCGAGGTCGAGCGCCGGAGCGCCGGAGGGGCCGTCTCCGGTCGAGCCACGGTGCCCGCCGGAGCCACGCAAGTGGGCGTCTGATGAACACGCGCCCCACTGGCGCCGCTCACGCGATCGAGGCGCCCCGGCTCGGTTTGGCCACCGATCAAGGGTCGGCCAGCAAGCGCCGGCTGCTGAGCGACTACGTGGAATTGACCAAGCCGAAGGTCCAGTCGCTGCTGCTGTTGACGACGATCGCCACGATGTACGTGGCCGGCGACCCATCGCCGGCGCTCGTCGCGCTGACCTGTCTCGGCGGCTACCTGTCGGCGGGCGGCGCGGGCGCGGTCAACCACTGGTATGACCGTGACATCGACGCGCGCATGGCCCGCACGGCCGCACGACCCGTCCCATCTGGGCGGGTCGCTCCGAGCGCCGCGCTCGCCTTCGGCTGCGCGCTCGCCGGCCTGTCGTTCCTGGAGCTCTCACTGACCGTCAACGTGCTCGCCGCAAGCCTCTCGTTCGCGGGCTTCCTCGGCTACGTCTTCCTCTACACGGTCTGGCTGAAGCGGCGCACGCCGCAGAACATCGTGATCGGCGGGGCCGCCGGCGCGATCCCCCCGCTCGTCGGCTGGGCGGCGGTCACCGGCTCCGTGAGCGGCACGGCGGTGTTGCTGTTCTTCATCGTCTTCTTCTGGACCCCGCCCCACTTCTGGGCGCTGTCGCTGTTGATGAAGGACGAGTACGCGAAGGTCGGCGTGCCGATGCTGCCAGTCGTGCGAGGCGAGGCCGAGACCCGCCGTCAGATCCTGCTCTACACGGTGCTGCTCTATACGGTCACACAGCTGCCGTTCTGCGCCGGCGGGTTCGGGGACATCTATCTGACCGTGTCAGTCGTGCTCGGCTTGGGCTTCATCGCTGGCGCGATTCGGCTCTACCGCCGGGCCGACCGCCGTAGCGCGCTTACGCTGTACCTCTTCTCGCTGGCTTACCTCGCGCTGCTGTTCTGCGCAATGGTTGCCGATGTCCATCTATAGGTCGCCGGGGGGGCGCCCGTCGATCGTGGCCCGGATGCCCGCAAGAGGTATTCTTCTCTACTCATGATGACCCGACGGCTGGCACGCAAGAACATCCGCACCGGACTGATCGTGTGCGGGATCTGCATGTTCATGTTCGGCATCACCTTCGTGGTGGCAGCCGTGTACATCTCATGAGCCCGCTCGACCCCGAGATCCCGCCCGTAGGCGAAGAGATCCACCTCCCCGGGCCTAGCATCCTGCCGATACTCACCGCGGTCGGCATCACGCTGGCGCTCGTGGGTGTGACGACCTTCATCGAGCTGACCGTGATCGGCGTGCTGCTGACGATCGGCTGCATCTGGCGCTGGACCCGAGATACGCGCCACGAAATCGACGAGCTCCCGCTGGATTAATGGCGAAGATGAAAATGTGTGTAGCTATAGTATTGACTGAAAGATAAAGAGCGGGGGGTGTTGGTATAAAAAATCTTAACTGCGTGTAACTATGGCTATACGCAGTTAAAAAGAAGAACATCTTCCACGGTGGCTCTAATAAAGCTCTACCCCACCGTCGCGCTCGCCGGCACAGGGCAGATCGCCCCATCCTCAGTCCAGCAGCGCACCACGTCGCGCACCGACAGCACCCCGACCGTCTCCCCCTCCTCGACGACGATCAGGTGCCGAAAGCCGCCGCGAACCATCTCCGCGGCAGCCTCCTCCAAAGACCAGTCTGGCGCGGCGAACACAACATCCCGCGTCAGGTGCTCGGCGACCGGCTCGCCGTCGGGGTCGTGCCCGGCTCCGATGGAGTGCAGGATGTCCCGCTCGGTGATGATCCCCGGCCCGTGCCCCTCAGGGTCGATCACAACCGCCGCCCCCACCTTGCGCTTGGCCATGAGTCGCGCCGTCTCGCGCAGCGTGTGACCGGGTCCCACCGTGAGCACCGCCGCACTCATCCCATCTCGTACTTGCATCGCCTACTCCCTTCCACTTCACGCCGAGACAAGCCCACCAACCCAGTATTTGCAACGATTGTCTCAATCTAGTGGTTGAGGGCAGCGACGTCAAGGTCCGAGCGGTCCGGGGGCGGGAGGCATTAGGATCACGCCCCGGATGGAGTGGATCGCCGCACACAGCTTTTCCGTAAGCACCCGCGTAGGCGCGCATGTCTAGACAGCGCTCGGTGACGGTGGCGATCATCGCAGCCGCGATCGCGACCGCGATCGGCATCGTCCTGAGCTACACGATCCACTGGTTCCCCGTCCAGGCCTCCACGCAGGCACACAACACGGATTTGCTCTACCACGTCCTGGTGATCGCCTCGATCCCGATCTTCGTGCTCGTGGTCACGGTGATCCTGTACTCGGTCTGGCAGTTCCGGATGAAGCCCGGCGAGGAGCTCAAGGACGGGCCTCCGATTCACGGCAACACGCGCCTGGAGGTGCTATGGACGGCGATCCCAGCGCTGCTGATGCTGGGGCTTGTCGCCTACTCCTTCGTGATCCTGAACGACAACGAAAAGAAGCCCGCCGGCGTACCGGAAATCCAGATCGGGGTGACCGGCCAGCAGTTCTACTGGTCTTACCAGTACCCCTCATCCGTGACCGGCGGCGCGCCCTTGAACTCCTACCAGCTGTATATACCGGAGGGCGACACGGTGTACTTCAACATGCGCTCCAGGGACGTCATCCACGCCTTCTGGATCCCTGCCTTCCGCCTGCAGGAGGACGTGGTCCCCGGCATCACCACCCACTACCGGGCGACGCCCGACCGCCTCGGCACCTACCCGGTCGTCTGCAACCTGCTCTGCGGGATCGGCCACTCGACGATGCGCTCCGCCGTTCATGTGGTCCCACCCGCCCAGTTCCGGGCGTGGTTGAAGAGTCAGATGAGCTCCACGCCAAGCCCGGTCCCCGGATAATCTTATGGAGCCGATGACCCAGACCTGGTTGCCCACCGATCGACACGCCCGAGCGGTGGGCGATTCGTGGTCCACCGCAGGTTCGCTCATCGCCCACCCGCAACCCGGCCGGCGGGGAACCAGCTGATGGCGGCCAAACTCCGCGCTCCGGGCTTCTACCGCGCGGCCTGGCTGATGCCGTTCGGCGTGGCCTTTGCCACCGGGCTGACCTGGCTGGTGCGGATGTCCACCGGCCACGCCACGTTCCACCACTACCTCTCCGGCGAAGGGATCGTGACGGTCTCGCTGATCGCCGTGCCGCTGCTGTTCCTGATCGGAATCGGCGGCTTCGACTACTGGTTCTACTGGGCGATCGGCCACCCGACGCGTCCCGAGGATCACTCGGGCCACGGGGCACACAGCTGGAGGGACTATTTCCGCGTCAACACCGACCACAAGGTGATCGGCGTGCAGTACACCGTCACCTCCTTCTTCTTCCTGCTCGTGGGGGGATTGATCGGCCTGCTGATGCGCGCCGAGCTGGCGCAGCCGGGCGCGCAGTTCGTGGACGCGAACACCTACAACGGCCTGTTTTCGGTCCACGCCTCGCTGCTGATCTTCCTGTTTGTGATCCCGGTGTTCGCGGGCCTGGCCAACTTCGTGCTGCCGCTGATGATCGGCGCGCCCGACATGGCCTTTCCCCGCCTGAATGCCCTCTCCTACTGGCTGCTGCCGATCGCCGGAGTGATGATGCTCTCGAGCTTCCTCGCCCCCGGCGGAGCGTTCGCCGACGGCTGGACGGCGTACGCGCCGCTGTCGACCTCGGCGCCGCTCGGACAGAACTTCTTCTCGCTGGGGGTGCAGTTCGCGGGCGCCTCGTCGATCATGACCGCGCTCAACTTCCTCGTCACGATCATCACGATGCGCGCCCCAGGGATGAGCTTCTTCCGCATGCCGCTGCTGGTGTGGGCGAACTTCGCGACCTCGCTGCTGGTCGTGATCGCCACGCCGTTCATCGCGGCGTCGCAGTTCTTCGTGCTGCTCGACCACGCGCTCGGCTTCAACTTCTTCAACGCCGCCAAGGGCGGCAACGTGCTCATGTATCAGCACGTCTTCTGGTTCTACTCGCACCCCGCGGTTTACATCATGATGCTGCCCGGCTTCGGGATCATCTCGGAGATCATCGCCGTGAAGTCGCGCAAGCCGATCTTCGGCTACCGCATGATGGCCTTCTCGCTGCTGGCGATCATCGTGCTCGGCTTCACCGTGTGGGCGCACCACATGTTCACCTCCGGGATGGCTGCCTGGATCCGCATTCCGATGGCGATCACCACCTGCATCATCGCCGTACCGACCGGCATCAAGATCTTCTCGTGGCTGGCGACGCTGTGGCGCGGAGTGCTGCACCTGGACACGCCGATGCTGTTCGCGCTGGGCTTCCTGACGACGTTCACACTCGGCGGGATCAGCGGCGTAATGCTCGCGATGATCCCGTTCGACATCCACGTGAGCGCCACCTACTTCGTCGTCGCGCACATCCATTACGTGCTGTTCGGTGGGTCGCTGATGACGATCTTCGCGGGCGTCTACTACTGGTTCCCGAAGATGACCGGCCGTATGTTTGACGAGCGGCTCGGCAAGTGGCACTTCTGGACGACGTTCGTCTTCTTCAACCTGACCTTCGGCCCGATGCACATCCTCGGGCTGCAGGGCATGCCCCGCCGGGTGGCCACCTACGCCGCTCAGTTCGCCGACCTCAACCTGTTCATCTCGATCATGAGCTTGGGCCTCGGCTTCAGCACGCTGGTGTTCGTCTACAACATGGTCACCAGCTGGCGCGGCGGCACCCGGGCCGTCGGCAACCCGTGGCGCGGCATGACGCTCGAGTGGCAGGTGTCCTCGCCGCCACCGATCTTCAACTTCGACAGGGTTCCGACGATCGTCGGCGGCCCGTACGAGTACGGAGTGCCCGGGGCGGTGCATGGCATCCTCGCTCCGGCTCCAGCTCCGATCACAGCCATGGCCGGAACCGGTCCGAGCGTGGTTCGAGCCGCCAGCGAATGAGGAGGAAACAGAGGAGATGAAGGAGATCCTGGTGGTTGCCAACCGGACGCTCGGAGGCGAGAAGCTGCTCGATGCGGTCCGCGCGCGCGCCGCCGGCGGCGGCGATGTCCGTTTTCGCTTGGTCGTTCCTCAGAGCAAGCCGTCGGCCGGCCTGGTCATCTACGACGAGGCCGTGCGCGAATCGGCCCAGGTGCGAGTCGACCTGGCGATCTCGCTGGTGGCCGGGGAGGGGATCCAGGCAACCGGCGAAGTCGGCGACCCCGACCCCTTCCTGGCCACGATGGACGCGATCGCCGAGCACCGGCCGGATGAGATCATCCTCTCCACGCACCCGGCCACCCAGTCGGGGTGGCTGCGCAGAGATCTGATCGAGCGCATTCAGAACGCCTCGGGGCTGGCGGTGGAGCACATCGTGACCGACCTCGAGCAGGAGGGCCTGCCGTTCGCAGTCACGCTCGTCGTGGCCAGCAAAACGGCGAGTGGTGAGGAGCTGCTCGAGCACCTCCAGGAAAAGGCCGCGGACGGCCGGCGCCACGTGTTCATCGCCGTTATCCCGCTGCAGGACGGCGGCGGCTCGGCGCCGCGCGAGGCACGCGAGCGGCTGGCGGCGATGCTCGACCGTATCCATGCGGCCGGGCTGATCGGCTCGGGCATGATCGGCGATCCCGACCCCTACACCGCCACGATCAATGCACTGGAGCTGTTCAGGGTCGATGACGTGGTGATCTCAACGCTTCCCGGCGAGCGCTCCGGCTGGATGCGCACGAACCTGATCGAGCGCGTACGCCACGCCACCTCGGCGAAAGTCGAGCACGTGGTCGTCGACCTGCAGGCCAACACGACCGCGACCCCGGCCGCGGCGGGGTAGGGATCCCGATGGAGGCAGCCAGCATCGCCCACGCGGCCGCTCAGCACGGCGAGCACCATGGCCCGCCGGCGGCGCATCGCAGCTCGCGCGTCGAAGCCCAGCTGTTGGGGATGCTGCTTTTCATCATCTCCGAGGTGATGATCTTCGGGGCGTTCTTCACCGCCTACTTCTTCATCCGCATCGCCTCGGGTGAGCCGTGGCCAGCGCCGGGCACACACCTGCCCGAGGATGTCGCCGGCGTCAACACGGCGATCCTGATGTCCTCCTCGTTCACGCTCCACTGGGCTCAAACGTCGATCAAGAAGGGTAACCGCTTCGGGTTGAAGGCCGGCATCCTCACGACGTTCCTGCTCGGCTGCACGTTCCTCTTCATCCAGATCAACGAGTACGCGAACATCGGCTTCGCCCCTCAGGATCACGCCCAGCAGACGATCTTCTACTCGCTCACCGGCCTGCACGGCGCGCACGTGTTCATCGGCCTGGTGCTGCTGCTGATCGTGACCATCCGCGCCTTCCGCGGGCACTACAGCCCCGAGGAGCACCGCGGCGTCGAGATACCTGGCATCTACTGGCACTTCGTCGACATCATGTGGTTGGTCGTGTACACGACGGTCTACGTGCTCTAAACCAAGCCTGGCCTCGGTCCCGGCACAACATGCTCAATCCCCTACGCTCCGAGGACGAGGCGTTTCGCTTCCTGCTCTACGCGTTCGTCGTGATCGCCGTGATCGTCGGCCTGGTGCTCGCGCTGCGCGCCATCCTCTAGCGTCGGCTGACAGCAGCGTCGGGGCGGCGGGCGGAGCGCTACTTCACGGTGAGCGTGCCGTACATGCCGGCCGCGCGGTGGCCGGGAGCCTGGCAGAAGAAGGTGTAGACGCCGGGCTTCAGTTTGACCGTGATCGAGGTGCTGCCCTTCGTGATGAACTGACTCGCGCCAAGCGGTGAGCCCTTGGCCGTCGCTCCGCCTTCGCCCGATTCGATCGCGAGGTTGTGAGAGACGCCTGACATGTTCGTCATGCTGATTGTGACCGCTCCCGGGGTGGCCGTCGCCTTGGTCGTCGTGTAGGCCAGTTGGCCTGCTGGATTGGCGTCGATTTCCAGCTTGCCCCCCTTCTCCACAGCCGGCTTGCCCGCTCCGGGGGCTTGCACAGCACTGGCCAGCAGGCCGGTGTCCGGGCCCGGGCGGTCGACCGATTGCGCGACGTAGGCGGCGATATCGCTCAGCGTCGCCCCGCTGGCCAGCCCTTTGGGCATCACGCCTTCGCGGTTGGGCTCGAGCACCTGGCCGTGCACGACCCCTTCAATCGTGCTGCGCTGCAGGCCTTCGGCGAGATCATGGCGGAAGACTTCATCGAGGTTGGGCCCGACGATGCCTTTGGTCGCCGCTCGCGCGAGCGTGTGACAAGAGCCGCACTTGGCGACGAACTGCTGCTTGCCGACGATCAGGTTGGCGTTGTCGTCGCGCTTGACCGCGCAGCCGCTCGCGCCCAGCAACATGCCGCTCGTGCCGACGAGCAGGCCGAGCGTGCGCAGGCTTCTGGAGGTCGGTAATGAGGGCATCGGCGGCGAAACTCTATCCAAAGGGCAGGCGACTGCACCGGCGGGCGTGTCCGCCAAACGCTTCGCTAGAGTTCGCGCGGTGAGCATGAGTCAGCGCTACCGGCTGCGCAACCCCGCCAGCGGACGAGAGATCGTGATCGAGGCGGAGTCGGAGGAGATCTACGTTGACCGCGAGTCCGGCGAGCCAATGGAGGTTGTGGGCAAGCTGCTGCCGCTTGCTCCCTCCGCCTCGCGACTACCCTGGGCGGTGGAGAACCTGCGCGTCTGTACCTGGTGCGACCAGCTCGCCCAGAAGGACCTGAATGACTGTCCGACCTGTTCTCGCCGCATGGGGCCGCTGTGAGCGCACGCGTCGCGCTTGTGGCATGCCTGGCGCTGGTGTGTGGGCTGACCCTGAGCGCGTGCGGTTCAAGCAGCGTGAGCGACGCGGTGCCGAAGAGCACGCCCGACATCACCCCGCCCACCGACACGAGCGCCGAAAAGGCCGCCGTGCAGAGCACCGCGACATCGACGACATCGACCACGGCGAAGAGCACCTCTGCAGGCTCCGCAGAACCCTCGAGCGAAGCCCCCACAAGCGAATCAAGCGAAGCGCCGGCGAGCGGCGGCAGCTCGAGCGAAACCGGCGAAACCGGCAAAGGCGAAGCGGGCGGCACCTCGGCGGGCGGTGGCACGAAAGAAGAAAGCGCCACCAAAAGCGAAGCCAAAGCCAGCCCCACCGGTGGCGCCGGTGCGCCTTAGGGCGTAGAGATCAGCGTCGCGCTGTAGGTCAGGCGCGCGGTGAGATACAGACAGTAGTACTGCACCGAGGTGCCGACCACTGTGTCGGTGGTCTGCGCACTCGTGCTCGAGCACTGCTTCTTTGGCCGGCTGGCGCGCCAGGAGGTCGCGTTGGTAAAGCCCAGCGCCAGCGCGGGCGCCCAGGATGGCACGGTCAGCGCGACCACGTCGCCCTTCTTGACCTGCAGCGTGGTTTCGAGCGGGAATTGAGCGGTCTTGCCGAAATAGGGTTCGAGCTTGACGAGCGGGCTCTGCGCGATCAGCTTGTAGGTGAGGTTCGGTTTCGGCTGCGGGCGGAGGATCGCGATGCCAGCTTCGGAGACGCCGCCCTCGTGTTCGTTGAAGAACTTGATCTGCGTGGTGTTCGGCTTACCCAAGATGATCGACCAGGCGACGATCGTGCCGGCGCGCGGCGCCGACAGCGGGTTGCGCGCCGTGCCCACCTTCACCTGGAAGCCCGTCGTGCGGCTGACGGCCAGGCAGGGGCTGCCAGGACAGCTCGGCACGGTTTCGGGATTGGTGGTCGGCGGGATCTGGCCGACTTCGGTGAGGGTCGCGGGCGCGAGTGAGGGCAGCGCCAGCAACAGAGCGAGGGCCCCCAAGATCGCAATGGTTGTGCGTCGCATATGCGTCATTGAACACGCCCGCAGGACAGATGGTGCGGTTGAGTTAGATTCGCGACGCGCCCATGAGTTCCTGCGCGGCGGCAGCGATCTCCGCGGGATCCCCCGGCGCGGGAATCCAGGGTAGCTGCAGCGGATCGTTCGCGTAGCGCGGGATCACGTGCATGTGGAAGTGGAAGACCGTCTGCCAGGCAACCGAACCACAGGAGTTGACGAGGTTGACCCCATCTGCCCGCAGCCGCTCCTTCGCGCGCCGCGCGAGGCGTTGCGAGGCAAGGCCGACGGCCGCCAGGTCCTCGGCGTCGATGCCGAGCAGGTCGGGCGAGTGCTCGCGCGGGACGACGAGCGCGTGCCCGCGCGTCGCCGGCGCGATGTCCATGAACGAGATCGTCCGCTCGTCTTCCTCGAGGATCGTCGACGGCAGCTCGCCGGCGACGATCTTGCAGAAGATGCAATCGGGGTCGCGCATCACTCAAAAGCCTATTCGGATCGCCGCCGAGCGTCCCGCCCCCAGCCATCGAGGTGGGCGAACGCCTGCTCGCGCGTGGCGATCTCGCCAGCGTACTGCGCCTTGGCGAGCTCCTCCAGCAGCGCGCCGATCTGCGGACCGGGAGCGATCCCGAGGCGCACGCCGAGCTCGTCGCCGCGCAGCAGCGGCTCGGCCGGACCTTCGGCTCGCCAACGCAGCGCGTCGGCGAGCATCGCGCGCGCGACGTGCAGATGCGCCGCGATCGCCTGTTCGGCGCGATCGCCGCGCGTCGCGATCCGGTCGGCGATCGACAGCAGCGTGACGTCGACCTCCACCGGCTCGCACGCACGTAGATAGGCGTACACGGTGCGACGCGACACCGGCTGGGGCTCGTGCACGAGGAAGCCGAGCCGCAGGTGATGACGCACGAGCGATGCGACGTGCGCGCGCAGTCGCTCGCTCGTGCGCAGGCGAGAAAGCACCGCGCGCGCGAGCGTCGCCCCACGCTCGTCGTGGCCGAGGAACGTGACGCGGCGATCGAACGGGCGCACGGCGCGGGTCAGCGGCTTGGCCGCGTCGTGCAACAGCGCGCCCCAGCGCAGCGCCTCGCCGCGCGTCATCCCGTCAGCGAGCGGCTCGGCGAGCAGCGCGGCCGCGGCGGTGCGGCTTCGGCCGAGCGCCAAATCGAGCTCCTCCGCGCCGTCGACCTCACCGCCGGTGGCGAACTCCTCGAGCGCGATCGAGCGTGCGAACACCTCCAGCGTGTGATCGTGGACGTCCGCGTTGTGGAAGCGGTTCTGCTTGACGCCGCGCAGCGCTTCGAGCTCTGGCAGCACGATCGCCGTCGCGCCCAGCTCGTGCATCAGCTGCAGGCCGCGCAGCGCCTCGCGCGCAGCGACGATCCGGCGCAGCTCGACGAACACGCGCTCGGGCGAGACGTCGACGAGCTCGCTGGCGTGCGCGCGCGCCGACCGCAGCGTGTCCGGCTCGGCGACGAGCCCGAGCTCGACCGACACGCGCGCGAGGCGCAGCACACGCAGCGGGTCGTCGGCGAACGCGCGCGGTGCGGCGATCCGCAGGCGTCTCGCCGCGAGATCCTCGAGGCCGCCGAGCGGATCGATCGGGGGGCCGCCGGCCAGCGGCTCGGCGATCGCGTTGACCGTGAAGTCGCGCAACGCGAGGTCGGACTCGAGCGAGCCGCCACGCAACGGCTCGACGTCGACCTGCCACGAGGAGTCACGTGCCGAGACGCGCCACGCGCCGAACTGCTCCGACAGCGCGAAGCACGCGGCGCGTCCGGCCGCGCGCGCGATCGCGCGCGCGGCGTCCGCCGGATCGCCGTCGACGACGACGTCGAGGTCGTTCGTCTCGCGTCCCAGCGCACGGTCGCGGATCGCGCCGCCGACCAGCCACGCCGGCCTGTCGGCGAGCGCAGTGCGCGCGGCGTCGAGCACGTCACCCACGCCGTGTCGGAAGCCAGACCCGTGCGTCCGAAACGGAGTCGTCGTTATGGTGGACTCGCGGCACACGCGGCGTCAGAGAACAGGTGATCTCGTAGTTGATCGTGTCCAGTCGGCGCGCTAGATCCTCGGCCGTGATTCGCTCGTCTCCATCATCGCCGATCAGCACGGCGGGCCTTCCGAGCATTCGCTGCGCACTGGCATCCGCGCCGAGATCGATCGTCACGTTGTCCATGCTCACGGTGCCGACCAGCGGATACCGCGCGCCGTCGATCAGCACCTCCGCGTTGTTCGACAGTCCGCGCCGCCAACCGTCGCCGTAACCGATCGGCAGCAGGCCCAGCCACGTGTCGCGCTCGGCGACGAAGCGCCGCCCATAGCCCGCGCTCTCGCCCGCCCGGCAGAGCTTCACGTCGGCCACATAGGAGGAGAGCGTCAACGCCGGCGCGAGCCCTCGCTCGGCCGGGTCGACGCCGAACGGGTCCAAGCCATAGATCGCAACGCCGCAGCGCACCATGTCGAAGTGCGCTCGCGGATCGCGCAGCGTGGCAGCGCTGTTCGCAGCGTGCACGATCAGGTCCGGCTGGCGCGCCTTCTCCTCCGCGGCCCACCGCGAGAACATGTCCAGCTGCCCAGCGAAGAAGCCGTCGTCGTCCATTTCATCGGCCGTCGCGAAATGCGTCATCAGGCCGACCGGCTCGACGCCGTCGGTCTCTCGCGCGAGCGCGAGAACTCGCGAGGCGACCTCGACGCTCCGCGTGCCGAGGCGGCCCATGCCCGAGTCGAGCTTGACGTGCACCATACCTCCGCCGGCGTCGGCCACGGCGCGCACCTGTTGCTCGTTCCACACGACCACGTCCCCATCCGCCGCAAGCGCTTCCTCCAGCTCCACCCCGCTCAGCGCTCCCATCACGAGCACACGCACCTCGCGCAGACCCGCGTCGCGCAGCTCTTTTGCCTCGGCCGCCCCGGCGACTGCCAGCCAGCTCGCCCCGCCAGTGAGCGCCGCGCGAGCGCTCTGCACCGCGCCGTGGCCGTATCCGTCGGCCTTGACGACCGCGCACAGCTCGGTGCCCCCGCTCAGCTCGGCACGCAGGCGCTCGCAGTTCTGCGCGATCGCGGTCATGCTCACGCTTGCCTGCGCGCGCGGAGCGCTTGCGTTCTCGGCCCGCACGCTCACGACTCTGCGCCCCCTCGCACGGCGGGCAATGCGGCGATCACATCGGAGGCGACCACACCCTCGGCAGCGCCCTGCCTGCGCGCCGCCTCGCGGCCGGCCCCGGCGTGCAGCGACACACCTGCCGCGGCGGCGGTGAACGGATCGAGTCCGGCGGCGAGCAGCGCGGCGATCACCCCGGTGAGCACGTCACCGGTGCCGGCCGTCGCCAGCGCGGGAGCTTCGCCCGGGCTGACGGCCACCCGGCCTGAGGGATCGGCGATCAGCGTGTCGTCGCCCTTCAATACGACGACCGCCTGCGCCTGCTCAGCCGCCGCGCGCACGTGGCGCAGACGCTCGCGCTCGATCTCCTCGCTGCTCACCTCCAGCAGCCGGCCGAGCTCACCCGCATGCGGGGTCAGTACGGTTGGGACAGATCGCGCGCTCAGCTCGGCCAGGCGTCCCGCGTGCGCATTCAGCCCGTCGGCATCGAGCACCAGCGCCACCTTCGCCTCGCGCGCAAGCTCGCGCGCAAACTCGACGGCGCCGTTGCTTCGCCCCAGCCCAGGGCCCAGCGCCAGCGCACCGCCGCGCTCGCTCGCTTCGAGCACGTCCTGTACCCCGTCGGCCGTCAGGTCGCCGTCCTCGTCAGGCAGACCATGCGTCATCAGCTCGGGTGGCCCGGCGGTCGCGAGGATCGCCTGCAAGGACGTGGGTACGAAAGCCGTCACATACCCGGCCCCGGCGCGCATCGCTGCCTCAGCGGCCATCCGCGGCGCGCCCGTCAACCCGCGCGAGCCACCGGCGATCAGCACGTGGCCACTGATGAACTTTGTCGACGCCGCTCCCCTGTGCGGGAGCGAGTCGAATACCGACGGCAGGATCAGGCCGATCCTCGTGTCCCCCGGCGCGCCGCGCGGAATCCCGATGTCGATCCTCTCAACCTCGCCCGCATGTCCCTTCCCCGGCGCAATCCACAGACCCGGCTTGCCGGCGTGGAAGGTCACGGTGGCCGCTGCCCGCACGGCGGCACCCGATGAGGCTCCGGTGGAAGCGTCCACGCCGCTGGGCACGTCCACGCTCACGACCGCCGCGCGCGCGGCGTTCACAGCCTCGATCGCCTCCCCCACCGCTCCCCTGGGCTCGCCCTGGAAGCCGGTGCCGAGCAGCGCGTCGACGATCACGGTCGCCTCGGCGAGCGCCTGCTCGGCTCGCGCGCGATCACCGCCCAGCTCCAGCGGCGCGTCGCCAGGCAACCGCTCCACGTTCACGCGCGCGTCGCCGGCGAATTCGTCGGGTGGCGCCGCGCACACCACCGTCACACCTCTGCCCGCCTCGCGCAGCAGACGCGCCACCACCAACCCATCCCCGCCGTTGTTCCCCTTCCCACACACCACCGCCACCGAGCCGTCCGGGGCCACTCGCTCGACTGCCCGTGCCACCCCAGCCCCGGCGCGCTCCATCAAGTCGAGCGAGCCGACCCCCCGCTCCTCGATCGCCCAGCGGTCGATCGCGCGCATCGCCTCGGCGTCGTACAGGGGAGTCAGCCAGTCGGGTAGTGAGTCCACGACCAGCGATGCTAGATGACTACTCGACGGTGACGGTCTTTGCCAGGTTGCGCGGCTGGTCGACATTCAACCCGCGCTTGCGCGCGATCTCATACGCGAGCAACTGCAGTGGGATCACCGCGAGCATCGGCTGCAACATCCAGTCCACCGCGGGCACGGTTATCACTGAGTCGGCGTGCTTGGCGATCTGCTCGTTGCCCGCCGTCGTCACCGCGACCACGTGCGCGCCGCGCGCGCGCACCTCCTGCATGTTCGAGACCATCTTCTCGAGCACCGGCGAATCGGTCGCCACGCACACCACCGGCGTGGACTCGTCCAGCAGCGCGATTGGGCCGTGCTTCATCTCGCCCGCGGGATAGGCGTCGGTGGCGATGTAGGAGATCTCCTTCAGCTTCAGCGCTCCCTCCAGCGCCACCGGCAGGCCGACATGGCGACCGATGTAGAGAAAGAACTCAGCATCCCAGTACGCATCGGCGACGCGCGCCACCTGCTCGCCGATACCTGCCAGGACCTGCTCGATGCTGTGCGGCAAACGCTTGACCTCGCCCACGAGCTCGGTGATCCGTGCGGGCTCGAGCGTGCCCCGCAGCTCGGCCAGGCGCAGGGCGAGCAGATAGACGACCGCGACCTGGCAGAGGAACGTCTTCGTCGCCGCCACGCTGACCTCCAGTCCAGCGCGCGTAAACAGCACCCCGTCGGCGTCGCGTGTCACCTGCGAGCCCATCACGTTCGTGATCGCCAGCACTGCGGCGCCCCGCTCACGTGCCTTGCGCATTGCCGCGAGCGTGTCGGCGGTCTCCCCCGACTGGGAGATCCCGATCACAAGATCTCCCGGCCCGACCACGGGGTTGCGATAGCGGTACTCCGAAGCGACATCCACCTCGACCGGCACGCGCGCCCACTCCTCGATCGCGTAGCGCCCGATCAGCCCGGCGTGGTAGGCGGTGCCACAGGCCACAACCACGATGCGCTTCACCTCGTGAAAGATCGCCTCGTCCAAGACGCCGAGCTCTGCCAGATCGACGCCGCTCCCCCGCGCGGTGCGGTCGGCGATCGTCTCGGCGACGGCGTCCGCCTGTTCGTGGATCTCCTTCAGCATGAACGTCTCATAGCCGCCCTTCTCGGCCGTGTCCTCGTCCCAGTCGACCGTCTCCACCGCGCGCTCCACCTGATCGCCGGCGGGCGTCGTGATCGTGACGCCGTCCGGCCTCAACACGACGATCTCGCCGTTGTCCACGTACTGCACCCTGCGTGTCTGCGCCAGGAAGGCGGGCACCGCGGAGGCCACGAACTGCTCGCCCTCGCCGCGGCCGACGATCAGCGGGCACTCCCTCCGCGCTCCCACCAGCGTCTCGGGCTCCTGGAGGCACATGGCGACGAATGCGTAGTGGCCCTCGAGCTCGCCGTACGCGCCCCGCACCGCGTCGGCCAGGTCGCCGTCGTAGTGCTCAGCGATCAGGTGCGCGATCACCTCGGCGTCGGTCTCGGATGTGAAGACGCTCCCCGCCGCCAGCAGACGCTCCTTCAGCGTCATGTAGTTCTCGACGATCCCGTTCACCACGACGTGAAAGCGGTCGCCAGAGTCGTAATGCGGGTGGGCGTTCTCCTCGGTCACCCGCCCATGCGTGGCCCAGCGGGTATGTCCGATGCCGGTCGTTGGCTGACGTACCGCGACCGCCACAGCCGCCGACGCCTCCTCCTCGGCCGGAGCCGGGGCCACACCGTCGAGCTTCGCCTGCAGCGCGTCGAGGTTGCCAACAGCCCGCACCGTCTCGATCCGGTCCTCACCGATCACCGAGATCCCCGCGGAGTCATACCCGCGGTACTCGAGCTTCTTCAACCCATCGAGCAGCAGCTCTTGGACTTGACGCCCGCCCTCCCGCTTGCCGACGTAGCCAACGATGCCGCACATCCCGTCGAAGATACCAGCGACCCCTCGCGCGGCTTGGGCGATTAGACGCTTATAGGTCGACCAGGGGCGTAGAGACGTATGTACTTTTTAAACCTCGTATAACCATTGTAATACTGAGATCATTTTTGCGTACGTACACCCTCGCATTCAGCCCAACTCGAGCTCGACGAGCGCGGCCAATCGTCCACAGACCTCATCGGTCTCGTCCTCGGTCGGCGCCTCGACCATCACCCTTACGAGCGGCTCAGTCCCGCTCGGGCGCACCAGCACGCGCCCGCGACCCTCGAGCGCCTTCCCCGCCGCGCTCACCGCTTCGTTGACCTCTGTGGCCGACTGAAGCGCGCCACGCTCGCGCACGCGTACGTTCACCAGCCGCTGCGGCAGCTTCTGCATCGCGTCGCGCTCACTGAGGTCGCGACCTGCCAACGCCTCCAGTGTCAGCAGTGCCCCGGCGATCCCGTCGCCCGTGCGGTTGAAGCTCAGGTCGATGATGTGACCCGACTGCTCGCCCCCGAGCACCCAGTCGCGCGCGCGCAGATCCTCCAGCACGTATCGATCCCCGACCTGCGTGATCGCCACCTCGACGCCCGCCCGCTCCATCGCGGTGTGAAAGCCGTAGTTGGTCATCACCGTCACCACCACGCCCCCCCCGTTCAGACGCTCGCGTCCGCGCAGGTGCAACGCCGCGAGCGCCATCAGCTCGTCGCCGTCGACGACGACCCCGGTCCGGTCCACCGCCAGCACACGGTCGCCATCGCCGTCGAAGGCAAACCCCACACTATGTCCTCCCTCGCGGACCCTGACGCCCAGCTGCTCTACGTGGGTGGAGCCGCAGCCGGCGTTGATGTTACGCCCGTCCGGCTGGTCGGCGATCACGGTCACCTTCGCGCCCAGCCGCCTGAAGATCTCCGGTGCGACGCGGTGAGTGGCGCCGTTCGCGCAGTCGAGCAGTACGTCCAACCCGCTCAGGTCGAGCTCGGCGAAGTGGCTGTGAAGCTCGCGCAGGTAATCCTCGCCCGCACCCCTCAACTCACGCACGTGACCGATTTGCGGAGGAGTATCTAGCACCGCGCCGGCGCCTGCCGCGACGCTCCCCGCCCGTTCGAGCTCCTGCTCGATCTGCAGCTCGGTCTCATCCGAGAGCTTGTAGCCGTCACCGGCGAAGAACTTGATTCCGTTGTCCGCGTAGGGATTGTGCGAGGCCGACAGCACCACCGCCAGGTCGAAGCTGTAACGACCGATCAGCAAGGGCGCCGCCGGTGTCGGCAGCACGCCGCCCAGCAGCGCGTCACCGCCCGCGGCGCTCACGCCGGCCGCGACGGCAGCCTGGAGCATCTCACCCGACTCGCGTGTGTCGCGCACGATCAACACCTGCGCCCGCGCGACGCCGGTCTTGCGTGTCGCCGCCTGCGCCAGACCGAGCGCCAGCTCGGCGCTCAGCATCTCGCCGGCCACGCCGCGCACGCCGTCGGTTCCAAACAGCTTGCGGGTCATTCGGGTGGGTGGGTCACCGAACGCTCTTTGTCGCTAGCGCTTGGAGAACTGCGGCTTCTTACGGGCCTTCTTCAACCCGGCCTTCTTGCGCTCCTTCGCGCGCGAATCGCGCGTCAAAAAGCCGCGGCGCTTGAGCTCGCCGCGCAGGTTCGGATCGGCCTCCAGCAGCGCGCGTGAAACCCCATGACGCAACGCCCCCGCCTGCGCGGAGATGCCGCCACCGTGCAACCGCGCGACCACGTCCATCCGCTCCTGGTATCCAACCGTCTCCAGTGGCTGGCGGATATTTCGCTGCTGGGTGATTCGGGGGAAGTGCTCCTCGAGCGTTCTTCCGTTCACGAGGTAGGAGCCATTGCCGGGTCGCAGCGTCACCCGCGCTACCGCCGTCTTGCGCTTGCCCGTCGCGCGGTACCGCGCGCCTGAAGCCAGATCGATCGCGGCCGTGGAGATCGGTTTGCTCAGGACCTCCTCCTGGTCCTCCTGCTGGCTGTCCGCCTCGCCCTCGGACTCCTCGCCCTCGATCGCATACGGATCCTCATACGCCTCGCTCCGCCCCAACGGATCGACGCCTTCCGGAACGATGTCCACCTCGAGGTGCGCCCCCGGTACCGCGGGCTTCACACGGGGGGCGGCCTCCTCCTCTTCCTCGATCTCTTCCTCCAGCTCGGCCTCGGCCTCGACGACGACCTCCTCAGCGATCTCCTCGGCGACGGCCTCCTCGACTGCCTCCTCGACGAGCTCCTCCGCGACGACCTCGGCCACGATCTCCTCTGCAACCGCCTGCTCGAGGATCTCCTCGGCAATCTCCTCCGTCACGACCTCCTCAACAACCGCCTCGACCAACTCCTCCTCTGCCTCGGCGCGCTCCTGCGCGGCCTCCAGCGGGGCGTCCTCCGCGGACCCGGCGATCTCGGTCGCATCCTCGGTCGGGACGGCGTTGCCGGCGATCGGCTCGAAATCCTCGGGCTCACCGGCGGGCTCGGTATCGGGGTGCTCTTGGGCCTCCTGCAACGCCTCCAGCGGCGCGTCCTCCGCGGACCCGGCGATCTCGGTCGCCTCCTCACTCGGGACCGCGTGCTCAGTGGGAGTCTCCGCCTCAGGGGTCTCGGGCTTGTCCTCGTCGCCGGCCATCAGGCCTCGATCTCCAAAGCTTGCGGTTTCTGAGCGATGTGCGGGTGCTCGGGGCCGGCGTAGATCTTCAACTTGGTCAGCTGCTTCCTAGCGAGCCGGTTGCGCGGCATCATGCCTTTCACGGCCAGCCTGATGATCTCCTCGGGCCTTCTGGCCAGCATCTCCTCAAACGTCCTCGAGCGCAGCCCGCCGGGGTAGCCGGAATGGCGGTAGTAGCGCTTGTCGGCGCGCTTGTTCCCGGTCACCGAGATCTTCTCCGCGTTCACCACCACGACGAAGTCGCCCGTATCGACGTGCGGGGTGTACTCGGGCTTGCGCTTGCCGCGCAGCACATCCGCGATCTGCGTCGCCATCCGGCCCAGCGTCTTGCCGTTCGCGTCAACGACGACCCAGTTGCGGTCGCGCTCTGTCGGCTTGGCCACGTAGGTCCGGGCCGAGGGTGTCGAAGTTGAGGGGGTCATAGCGTAAAAAAGGCCACGCTTAGCGCGCGGCGCGAGGGCACATCATAGGCGAAGTTGTTGTTCCTCGAGTCCTCGCCCGCCGTTCTGGCCGGTTCTATCCAGCCTCCTCCGAGCAACTGTGCTCGACCGCCTCCCAAAACGACTACCTGGTGGTCACTCCCACTCAATCGTGCCGGGAGGCTTTGAAGTGATGTCAAGCACAACCCGATTGACCTCGCGCAGCTCGTTGATCATCCTCGAGGCAATCGTCTCCAGCAGGTCGTACGGCAGTCTCGCCCAATCGGCCGTCATCGCATCATCGCTGGTGACGGCCCGTATGACGACCACATAGCCGTAGGTGCGCTCGTCGCCCTGCACACCCACCGTGCGGACATCGGGCAACACGCAGAACGACTGCCACAGCTCGCGGTACAGCCCCGCCTTGCGGATCTCCTCCTGCAGGATGCTGTCGGCCTCGCGCAGCACGTCCAAGCGCTCCTTCGTCGCCTCCCCCCCGACGACCCTGATCGCCAGGCCCGGTCCGGGAAACGGCTGGCGCCAAACGAGTCGCTCGGGCAGGCCAAGCTCGGCGCCCACCGCGCGTACCTCATCCTTGAACAGCGCCCGCAACGGCTCGACGAGCTCGAACTGCAGGTCGTCCGGCAGGCCACCAACGTTGTGATGGGACTTGATCGTCGCCGCGCCGGTCCCCCCGCCGGACTCGATCACATCCGAGTAGAGGGTGCCCTGGACGAGATAGCGGGCGGGCTCATCGGTGGAGATCTTCGCCGCCTCCTCCTCGAACACCCTGATGAACTCAGCGCCGATCGCCTTGCGCTTGGCCTCCGGCTCGGTCACACCCTTCAGCTTCTCCAGGAACCGCCGCTCCGCGTCGACGGCCACGAGCGGCACCTTGAACGTATCCCTGAACGCACTCACCACCTGCTCGCCCTCGTCCTTGCGCATCAGTCCGTGGTCGACGAACACGCACGTCAGCTGGTCACCCACCGCGCGGTGCACCAACAGCGCCGCCACCGAGGAGTCCACCCCACCTGACAGCCCGCAGATCACCTTCCCGTCACCCACCTGCCGCCGGATGCGCTCGATCTGGTCCTCTACGATTCCCGCCGCCGACCACGTCCGCTCACAGCCGCACACCTCCGTCAAAAACCTCGTCAAGATCTGCTCGCCGTACGGCGTATGCACGACCTCGGGATGGAACTGGATCCCGTATATACCGCGCTCGGCGTCCTCCACCGCGGCCACCGGCGACACGCTCGATGACGCGAGCGCTGTGAACCCGGGCGGCGGCTCGATCACGGTGTCCCTGTGGCTCATCCAGCACGTCTGCTCTTTCGGCATTCCCTGCAGCAGCACTCCCGACTCGGTCACCTTCAGATCCGAGCGGCCGAACTCCCCCACCTCGGCCTGCTCCACCCGCCCGCCGAGCTCGTGCACCAGCAGCTGCATCCCGTAGCAGATGCCCATCACCGGCACCCCCAGCTCCAGCAGCCCGCGCTCCAGGCTTGGGGCACCCTCGGCATACACCGAGGCGGGGCCACCTGACAGGATGATCCCGCGCGGCTTGCGCTGCTCGATCTCCTCCAGCGCGGTGTGACTCGGCAACAGCTCTGAGAACACCCCGCAGTCGCGCACCCTTCTCGCGATCAGCTGGCTGTACTGGCCGCCGTAGTCGAGGACGATCACCTCTTCGCGGGCCGCGGGCGCAGTGCTCAGCTCCTCCTCGGCGGGAAGGGAAGGCGCCGTGACGGCCGGGTCACTCATTGACGAGGAGCGCAGCAGCCTTCCCGTTGGTGGCGCCCATACCGACACCCTGATCGCGTTGCAACGCCTTGCCCTCGGTCTGCAGCGCCGGCGCAATCACGACCTCGGCGCGGTTGAACTCGGCGAGGTCCTTGTGTCCGCAGGTGGCCATCGAAGTGCGCAGACCGCCGAACAGATTGAACGTGCCATCGTTCTCGCGCGCAGGACCGACGAGGATCTCCTCGAGCGTTCCGTTCTGCGTCGTCGCCACCCGCGCGCCGCGGGGCAGAGATGGGTGAAAAGTCGCCATCCCCCAGTGAAAGCCCCTTCCCGGGGCCTCGTAGGCGCGCGCCAGTGGCGAGCCGATCATCACCGCGTCGGCGCCGAGCGCGATCGCCTTCGACACGTCGCCGCCGTTGCGCATCCCGCCGTCGGCGATCACCTGGCAGTACTCCCCCGTCTCGAGCATGTGCGTGGAGCGGGCGTGCGCCACATCTGCGATCGCCGTCGCCTGTGGCACGCCGATGCCGAGCACGCCGCGTGTCGTACAGGCCGCCCCCGGGCCCACGCCGACGAGCACCCCGGCGGCTCCCGTCCGCATCAGGTGCAGCCCCGTGTGGTAGGAGGCGCAGCCCCCCACCACGACAGGCACCTCGAGGGTCGGTATGAACTCCTTCAAGTTCAGCGGCTCGGAGACAGTGGAGACGTGCTCCCCCGAGACGACCGTCCCCTGGATCACGAGCACATCCAGCCCGGCATCCAGCGCCAGCTCGTGATACTTCAGCACCCTCTGCGGGGTCAGCGACGCGGCGACAACGACCTTCTGCTCCTTGATCTCGCGGATCCGCTGGGCGATGAGCTCGGGCTTGACCGGCTCTGCGTAGATCTCCTGCATCTCGCGCGTCGCCTGCTCCTTTCCGAGCCCCGCGATCCGCTCGAGCTGCTCCTCGGCGTCCTCGTAGCGCGTGAAGATGCCCTCCAGGTTGAGCACCGCCAGCCCGCCCAAGCTGCCAACGATCCCGGCTGTCCGCGGCGAGACCACGCCGTCCATCGCCGCTGCGAGCATCGGCAGCTCAAACTGATAGGGCCCGAGCTTCCAGGAAATGTCGATGTCGTCGGGGTCGCGCGTGCGCCTGGAGGGAACGATCGCGATGTCGTCGAACCCGTACGCTTGGCGCGCCTTCTTGCCGCGTCCGATCTCTATCTCCATCGTTGAATCCTCGCATTTGGGGCGGACATGTCAGAGGCTGGGGCCAAGTGATTCGAGCATAGCAACGGCCTCGCTGGCCCTTATGCCCTTGGGTATGCTCGATTGACATGACCGAACAGATCTCCAAGCGCTATGACCCGCAGACGATCGAGGCTCGCCGGCAGGCGGCCTGGCGCGCGCGCGACGCGTTCCGAACGCCTGAGGAGGCCGAGGGACGGCAGCGCAAGTACATCAAGCCCTCCGCCCCCTTCACCTCGGGCAACATCCACATCGGCCACGTCCGCTCCTACTCGATCGGCGACGCCTACGCACGTTTCTCGCGCGCGCGTGGAGACGCGGTGCTGTTCTCGTTCGGGTTCGACGCGTTCGGTCTCCCCGCCGAGCTCGGCGCGATCTCAAGCGGCGAGTCGCCGAGCGACTGGGTCAGCCGCTGCGCCTCGCACATGCAGGGACAGCTGGAGCGCCTCGGCTTCTCCTTCGACTGGTCGCGTTCCTTCCTCAGCTCGGACGCGCTCATGTATCGCTGGTCGCAGTGGCTGTTCCTGACGCTGCTGGAGGCAGGCCTGATCTACCAGGGGACGGGAACGGTCGACTGGTGCGAGACCTGCCAGACGACCCTGGCCACGATCCAGGTCGAGGACGGGCTCTGCTGGCGCTGTCACAACCCGGTCCAGCTGATCCAGCAGACCCAGTGGTACCTGCGCATCAGCTCCTACGTGCCCGAGAACGACGCGCGCCTTGGAGAGCTCGCCGACAGCGGCATCTGGGATGAGAGCTCGCTGGCCTCCCAGCGCTTCGTCCTCGGCCGCCTCGACGGGGTCGAGCTCGATCTTGCCGGCCCCGACGGCGTCGCCCTGACCGTGTTCACGCCGCACGCCGACGCGCTGGCCGAGGCGCAGTTCGTCGCGATCTCGCCCAAGCATCCCGACGTCGAGCGCTGGGTCGCCGACCCCGCGGTGCTCGAGCGGTTGGAGGAGCTGCGCTCCGGCGGCCTGGAGCGCGATTCGCGCGATGCCGAGCAGATCCCGCTGATCGATACCGGTCGTACCCTGCCCTCCCCCGCGACCGGCGAGCCGATGCCGGTCGTGATCTCTCCGATCGTGGACGGCCGCTTCGGCGCGACCGCGGTGCTCGGCATCCCCTCGCACGACCGCACCGACGCGCTGATCGCGGAGCGGCTGGGGCTGGGAGTGGACGACGCCGGCGGCCGGCGAGAGAGCCGACGCTCCTGCGCAGGATGGCGCACAGCCGGGGACGGACCGGCGGGCCGGCGAGCGCGACAGCGACACGGGCCCGCCGATCGCGGGCCTGAGGCCGGCGGTGCGCTACCGCGCAAATGACTTCTCGATCTCACGCCAGCGCTCGTGGGGCACGCCAATCCCGATCGTTTACTGCGAGCAGTGCGGCACCGTGCCGGTGCCGCAGGAGCAGTTGCCGGTGTTGCTCCCCCTCGACCTCAAACCGACGGGGTTGGGCAACCCGCTTGCCGAGCGCGAGGACTTCGTGCAGACCACCTGCCCCGGTTGCGGCGGCGCGGCGCGGCGCGAGACCGACACCCTCGACTGTCATTTCGACGCGCTCTGGCTGTGGGTTCCCGCGTGCGTGCCCTCCAGCGAGCGCGAGCGCCCGCTGCAGGAGATCTTCGCGCTGGAGGATCTACGCCAGTGGCTGCCCTCCGAGCGGCTCGTCGCCGGCTCGGACAGCGGCAACTTCGTGTTCGACCAGCGGATCGTCACGAAGGCTTTGCGCGACATCGGCCCGCTCGCGTTCCTCGCCGGCGGCGAGCCTTTCGCCGGTTGTTTGTTCCACGAGATGGTGATCCGCGACGGGCGCAAGATGTCCAAGCACCTCGGCAATGTCGTCGACCCGGACGAGCTGCTCGCCAAGTACGGTGCGGACACGGTGCGCCTGGCGACGCTCTACGCCGCCCGCCCGCAGCGATCGCTGAACTGGAGCGACTCCGCGGTTCTGCGCTGCCACCGGTTTCTCGCACAGGTGTGGGAGTTCTCGCTCAGGCATCCGGCTGACCCCGCTCCCGCGGGCGATTCAGGCGAGGTTAAAGACACGACAGAGCATCTGCGGCTGAAACTCTCGACGTGGTGTGCCACCGCCATCGAGCGGACGACCGCGGAGATGGAGAGTCTCGAGATGCACAGCGCGGTGCGCGACATCATGCGCCTGTTCGACCGCATCAAGGACTTCGAGAAGCGCGTGCTCGCGCGCCAACCGGAGCTGGGCCGGGCCGACAGCGACGCGCTGATCGAGGCGCTCACCGTGCTCGTTGCACTGCTCGGGCCGTTCGCCCCGCACCTGTCCGAGGAGCTGTGGATCGCTTTCGGTAACGACGGCGACACACAGACGCCGTGGCCGGGCGTATCGTCTCTCACACCGGCATGAGCCCTTCCAGCACCGCATCGCCTCAGGGGACCCGTCAGCGGACGCGTTCATGCGCGACGGATCTCGTCTGCCACCGCTGTAAGCATCGATATCCGCTGAGCGACACGGTCTTCGCGTGCCCCGACTGCGGCAAGGGCCTCGACATCGTCTACGACTACGAGCTCGCCGCCGGCCACTTCAGGGACTTCCCGAGCTCCGAGCGCCCCCAGAACATCTGGCACTTCGAGGAGCTGCTGCCGATCCTCGACGCGAGCGCGCAGGCGCGCGTGGGCCAGCACTCCGGCTACACGCCGCTGATCCGCGCCGACCGGCTCGGCGCCGAGCTCGGTCTTTCGAACCTCTACCTGAAGGACGACTCCAGCAACCGCCCGAGCCTCTCCTACAAGGACCGCGTCGTCTCGATGTCGGTCGCGCGGCTGCTCGAGCGCGGCAAGGGAGAGATCGGCTGCGTCTCGACCGGCAACGTCGGCACGGCCGTCGCGTCGATGGCTGCGAAGGCCGGGGTCGACGCGTTCATCTTCTATCCCAATCGCCTCGAGGAGACGAAGGCCCGGGTGTGCATGGCGCTCGGCGCGAAGGTCGTCCAGGTGCAGGGCAACTACGACGAAGCCAACCGCCGCTGCCGCGAACTCGCCGCGGAGACGGGGATGGACTTCGCGAACATCACGCTGCGCCCGTTCTACGCCGAGGGCGCCAAGACCGCGGCGTTTGAGATCGTCGAGCAGCTGCAGTGGGCCTCGCCCGACCACATCGTCTCGCCCGCGGCCGGCGGCACGCTTTCCTCGCGGATGCACAAGGGCCTTGGCGAGCTCCAGCTGCTCGGCCTGTCCGAGACCGAGGCGACGCAGATCCACATCGCCCAGCCGAGCGGCTGCAACCCGATCGCCTCCGCGATCCTCGCCGAGGAGGCCGAGGTCCATCCGGTGATGCCGGAGACCGCCGCCCATTCGCTCGCGATCGGCGCGCCTGGCGACGGCTATCTCGTGATCGACGCCGTCCACAAACGCGGTGGCACGGCCGCGTTCGCCTCAGACCCGGAGATCTTCGCCGGGATCGACCTGCTCGCGGCCACCGAGGGTCTCCTGACCGAGCCGGCCGGCGGCACGACGATCGCCGTGCTCGAGAAGCTCGCCGCGGCCGGGCGCTTCGCGCCCGATGACACGGTCGTCGCCCTGATCACCGGCAACGGGCTGAAGACGCTCGACGAGCACCCGCCGAAGGAGTGGCCGGCGAAGATCGACTGCGAGCTACAGCCGATGCTCGAGGCGCTCAGCGAGCTCAAGCGCACGCCGACCCTGATGCAGACCGCGCACGAGCAGCTGCGGGCATAGAAAAACCCCGCGTTAGCGGGGCTTTTCCTTAGCAGGTCGATAAGCCGGATCCTGTCGTTGAGCAGCCATCCATCTGAGCGGCCTACCTGGACCTCGGCGGGCACCTACAAACGGTCCTGTTTGGCCTTGCATCGGGTGGGGTTTGCCCAGCCGCCGCGTCACCGCGACGCTGGTGCGCTCTTACCGCACCATTTCACCCTTGCCGGCCCGCCGTTCACGTGGGACGGCGGACGTAGGCGGTTTGTTTCTGTGGCACTTTCCCGCGGGTTTCCCCGGGTCGATCTCTCGACCACCTTGCCCTTTGATGTCCGGACTTTCCTCGAGGGTTCACCCTCGCGGCTGCCTGATCTGCGCCGCCCACGTTACCGCCTCAGACGCCCCTGAGCAAGCCCACCACGCGACCGAGCACCTTGACCTCCTTGCTGCGAATCGGCTCCATCGTGTCGTTCTCGGGCTGGAGACGGATGTGATCGGACTCGCGGAAGAAACGCTTGACGGTGGCCTCCTCGCCCAGCAGCGCAACCACGATGTCGCCGTCCTCGGCGGTGCCCTGCGAGTGCACCACCACGTAGTCGCCCTCCAGGATGCCCGCGTCCTTCATCGAGTCGCCACGAATCCGTAGCACGTACTGCCCGTCCCCACCGCCCGCGATCTCGGGCACCGATACGTAGTCCTCGATGTTGTCCTCGGCGAGCATCGGCTGACCCGCGGCCACCGAGCCCAGCAGGGGCAGGCTGTCGGGGCGCACGATCCCGCGCACGCTCTCAACGGCGGTGTCCACCACGCGGTCGAGCAGCTCGATCGCGCGCGGCTTGGACGGATCGCGGCGCAGCAGGCCGATCTTCTCGAGGTTGGCGAGGTGGGCATGGACGGTCGAGGACGACGCCAAGCCAACCGCTTTGCCGATGTCGCGCACCGTCGGCGGGTAGCCGTACTTGGCGGAGTACTTGCGGATGAAGTCGAATATCTCTTGCTGGCGCTTGGTCAGATCCATGTCTACTTGGCTCCCTGTTCGGGTTCGCTGTGGCGTTGAACGAACATGTGTTCGTAGACTAGCGCCGCGCGTGGACAGATGCAAGGGTCGTCGCCATCTAAATGGGAGGCGAAGCACGTAGGCGACATGCCCGAAAGCGAGGAATTGGCTTCGTTCAAAAGGAAAGCCGAACGGCAGGACTTCTCAGTGCGCCCGAGTGGACTCGAACCACCACGGAGAAAATTCTCCACAAGGCCCTCAACCTTGCGCGTCTACCAATTCCGCCACGAGCGCAGAGCTGGCGAGTATAGCCCCAGGCCGCCTCCTCCGGATGGCCGCGATCGTGGTCAATGACTATCCTAGTCCTCTCAAGTCCACCATCTCTCCCTAGTTGACATTCTCGCTCAATGGGCGTAACGTGGTAGGCGAAAGGAGCACTGATGGCACAGCTCATGCAGGTTCGACAGGTCGCCCGCGCACTCGGGGTTCACGAGAACACCGTGCGCCGCTGGGAGGAGCGCGGGTTGCTGCACGCCGTCCGGCTGCCGAGCGGTGTTCGCCGCTTTCGCCCCGACGATGTCGAGGCGGTGCGCGAGCAGATGTTCAGCGGCTTTGCCCCCGTGCGGGCCGACGACGACATCGCCCCGGCGCGGGCTCGCTCAGTCGACTGACGCAGAGGACCGCCGCTCCTCGAATTAGGCTTCCCGATCTTGCGCACAACGCGAGGAAGTAATGGGACCTGGCGAGCATCGACCATACGACGAGGAGTACTGGCAGCGCCCGTGGGCACGGGCGCTGTTTGCCGGCGATCTCTTTGAGGCGATTCCGTTTGGCGACCAGCCGACCGTCGTCTACACCGCCGAGCAGGACGACCCGTCGGGCAAGCACTTCCTCGGCGAGGTCGCGTTCGGCTACGGCCTGCTCATCACGCCGACGTGCGACATGACCGAGCAGCACGGGACGATCCTGGCCGCACACCCCTACCGCGTGCTGGTTCCGGTGCTGCCACTCGAGCTCGTGGTCGAGCAGACGGCCGCGATCGAGCAGAGCCTCGGCCTTCTTCGTAGCCGAGACACGATCACGCCTTACATGTATCTGCCGCAGCTACCAGGCATCTTGGAGACCGAGCAGGTGGCTTGCCTCTTCCGTCCGACGCTCGTCTCCGACGAGTTGCTACGCGATCCGCCTCGCCGCGTCGCGCAGCTCCGGCCACCAGCGCGCCGCCAGCTCAAGGTAAAGCTCGCCGCCTACTGGGGACGAGCGGCCGTCAACCCCGACGACCTGCCACTGCACGAGCGCGATGAAGCAAGGCTCGCCGTCGACACGTGGCCGCCGAGCGTCTACGACCCACAGAGCGCATTAGGATCAGGATAGAAACCTCAGCTCAAACCGGCCAGGCGATACAGCACGAGGCTGCCCGCGACGGTGACGTTCAGGCTGGCTCCCTGGCCGACCATCGAGATCTCCACGCACGCGTCGGCGGCCTCCACCTGCTCCTCGGGGACGCCGTGCCACTCGTGACCGAGCAGGACGACCGTTCGTTGCCGCGCCGGCTGCAGCCGCGGGAGCGATACTGCCCCATCGGCCAGCTCGACGCCCTCGACCTCGAGCGACAGCTCGCACAGAACCTGCGCACCGCCATCGCAGCATAATCTGCATACCAGGTTTACTCGTAGTCATCAACGCGGCGTCGGCTGAGGTACCTTCATCCGATGACCTCCCGGCGCCAACATCTCAGCTACGACGGAGAGATCTATGTCCGCCCCGCCGGACGAGGCATCGTCTTGGAAGACGAACCCGGCGAGCCCCACCTGGACGACTGGATCGAGACATGGCTCGCCGAGCGCGGACGCGGTAGCTTGATGAGTGGGTTCTCCACGCGCATCCGGATCGTCGTCGAGTCCACCGAGGAGACCGATCCCTAGCCTGAGGGTGAGCGACGGGGATCGAACCCGCGACCGCCGGAACCACAATCCGGAGCTCTACCAGCTGAGCTACGCCCACCACGGGAGTCGCGAAGTCTAGCGTCGCCTCAGGGCTGACTTCGCTCAAGCGATGTGAGCGTTGCTTCGGCCAGCGCAAGCGCCTCGCTCGGAGCCAGCTCGGGGCGGCGCTCAGCCGCAAGGCGCCAAGCCGCAAGCAGCGCCGCGGGATCGGCCCCGAGCAGCGGGGTGAGGCCCGCGTCAGACGCGGCCTGCACCGCCCCGGGTCCTGCGGTCTGCTTGGCCTGCGCGATCACGCGCTCGGTGACGTCCTTGCTCGCGCGTTCGGCGGTGCGCCAGCCGCGACCCAGCGACAGCTCCTCGATCGGCAGGTGTGGGCCTTCGAGGATCCTCAGTTTGGCCTGCTGAGGGCTCCACTTGCGTTCGCCGAGCTCGATCGCCTGTTCGCGGACCCACGGCTCGACCAACGCGCGCAGCTCCGCCTCGTCGACGTTGAAGTGGTTGAAGTTGTGGAAAGACTGGCGCAGCTGCAAGTGGTACATCAGCGCAAGGGTCGCAGGTCGCGCAGGCGCGCACGCATGATCTCGACAGCCTCGGGATTGGAGTCGATCAGCACATACCGCCGGCCGAGCGACGCAGCCACGGCGCCCAGCGTGCCGCTGCCGGCGAAGCAATCCAGGCACCAGTCGCCCGGGCTGCTGGACGCCTGGACCATGCGGCGGATGATGCCCTCGGGCTTCTGCGTGGGATAGCCCGTCTTCTCTTGACCGTTGGTCGGCACGATCGTGTGCCACCACACGTCCGTCGGGAGCTTGCCCTTCGCGACCTTCTCCGCGGTGACGAGACCGGGGGCCATGTACGGCTCGCGGTCGACCTCCGCGGAGTCGAAGAAGTAGGCGGAGGGGTCCTTGACGTAAACGAGGACCGTGTCGTGCTTGGCCGGCCAGCGCCGCCTCGCGCGCGCGCCATAGTCATACGCCCAGATGATCTCGTTGAGGAATGACTCCCGGCCGAAGATCTCGTCGAGCAGGAGCTTGCAGTAGTGCGCCTCGCGATAGTCGATGTGGAAGTACAAGGTGCCCGTGTGCGTCAACAGCCGATGGCTTTCCTCCAGGCGCGGCGCAAGGAACGCGAGGTAGTCGTCGAACTGGTCGCGGTAGGAGGACTGCGCTAGCAGGTGCGTCCTGTAACGACGACCCTGGAAGCCCGTCCTGTCGCCTTCCCCGTCGGGCACTGTCTGGAGCGTTTTTCTCATCCGCGACTTGCCCGTGTTGAAAGGCGGGTCGATGTAGATCAGCTGGAAGCTCCCGTCCGCGAAGCGCGACAGCAACTCGAGATTGTTGCCGAGCAGGATCTCGTCGGCGTCCGGGTGGTCTGCGTTCGGGTGACGTTGACTCTCAAGCATCGATGCCCCCGGCTGGATTCGAACCAGCGACCGTGCGAACAGCGTGGGGGGAGCAGGCTCCCCCCACGAACCCCCCACCATCAACACACATTCGCAGAGTCATAGCGCCCCCGGCTGGATTCGAACCAGCGACCTGCGGATTAGAAATCCGCTGCTCTATCCGGCTGAGCTACGGGGGCCAGAGGACTGGATCGTGCCACGCTCGTGGCACGCACTTAGGCAAGCTTGAACGAAAACGTGTAGAAAGGGGCATATGAGCAGCTCAGTGGAGGGCGATGAGGGCGACCTCACGCGCAAGCAGCGCCGCGAGCAGGCGCGGACCGAGCGTAAGGCGCTGGAGCAGGCGCATGCCGCCCGCGCGGCGCGACGCACGCGCCTGACGCAGCTCGGGATCGTCGTCGCGGTCGTCGTGGTGGCGATCGTCGTCGTGCTGATCGCGACCGGTGGAGGCAAAGGGAAACCTCCCGCGGTCGGCAGCAAAACGGCCAACGCGACGGTCACCGAAGTCTCGACGCTGATCGGCGGCATCCCTCAGAGTGGGAACACCCTCGGCAACCCGAACGCGCCGCTGACGCTGAAGTACTTCGGCGACTTGGAGTGCCCGATCTGCAAGGCGTTTACGCTCCAGATACTGCCGACCTTGATCCCGAAGTACGTGCGCACCGGGAAGCTGAAGATCGAATATCACTCGCTGGAGACGGCGACGCGTGAACCCGAAATCTTCAAGACCCAGCAGATTGCGGCCTACGCCGCGGGCAAGCAGAACAAGGCGTGGTACTTCATCGAGACCTTCTACCACGAGCAGGGCGAAGAGGACTCGGGCTACGTGAACGAAAGCTATCTGCAGGGCATCGCGCAGCAGGTGCCCGGGTTGAACCTGACGACGTGGACCAGCGATCGCAGCGATCCAGTCCTGTCCAGCGAGGTTGCAAGCGACGCCCAGGCCGCCAACAATGAAGGCTTCACCGGCACGCCGTCCTTCCAGCTCGGCAAGACCGGGGGCACATTGCCGAAGTTCGAACCGGGCACGTACTCCGAAGCCGCACCATACGAAGCAGCGATCGAAAAGCTGCTGAAGAGCTAGCTCGGGCTGGCTCGGGACATCAGGCCGGCCGTGAGCTCCAGCGCGCTCCGCAAGACGATGATCGTCCTGACGGCGCTTGGCCTCTGCCTGGCCGCCTATCTCACCTACGTCCACTACTCGGGGACCCCTCCGCTCTGCAGCACGACGCACAACACGTGCCTCAAAGTGCAGACCTCGCAGTACGCGCTGCTCGCCGGCGTGCCGGTCGCGCTGATCGGGCTGCTCGGGTACATCGCGATCCTCGGCTCGCTGCTCGCTCCCGACGGTGAGCGGGCCAGGTTCGTGACGACGGCGCTGATCCTCGGCGGGTTTGGATTCAGTCTCTATCTGACCTACCGCGAGCTGTTTACGCTGCATGAGGTCTGTGAGGAGTGCGTGACGAGCGCCGTGATCATGGCCGTGCTCGCTTGCCTGTCGGTGTGGCGCTTCCTGCACGCAGAGGAGAACCTCTCGGTGGGCGCGATCTCGCTCCCGGCTAGGCAATCCGTCCAGCAATAGCGGGCCGGGCCGTGCAACGGGGCCAATGAACCGACGTGGTGTGCAAGGCCATGCACACCGATATGACGACGACCGGCCGCGAAGCAAGCGGCAACCTGTCGCTTGACGGCGAGGCGCAGATCGCACGGCTGTTCGAGATGACCAGCGACCTGCTGGCGACGATCTCGCTCGATGGGCAGTTCACGCTGCTCAATCCGGCGTGGGAGCAGGTGCTGGGCTGGAGCATCGAGGAGCTCAAAGCGCGACCGATGCAGGAGCTCGTGCACCCCGACGACCTCGAGCAAACGCTAGCGCTCACGCTCACGGGACAGGGCCGCGCGGCGGAGTTCGCGAACTTCACCAACCGCTACCGCCACCGCGATGGGTCCTGGCGCTGGCTTTTGTGGAGCGCGCGCTGCGACGAGGACACGTGGTACGCGGCCGCGAAGGACGTGACCGACCGTATGTGGCTGGAGCGCCAGGCGCTGCACGACCCGCTCACGAAGCTTCCCAACCGCCTGCTGCTGATGGACCGCGCCCACCAGGCGGTGGCGCGCCTGCGTCGCAGCGAGGGGCCGATCGCGCTGCTGTTCATCGACCTGGACCGCTTCAAGGCGATCAACGACAACCTCGGGCACGCCGTCGGCGATCATCTGCTGATATCCGTCGCCGAGCGCCTGGCCGAGATGCTGCGCGACTCAGACACGGTCGCGCGGCTGGGCGGTGACGAGTTCGTGATCCTGGCCGAGGACCTCGACTCAGACGCCGAGGCGCTCGCCGTCGCCGAGCGCGTGCTGCACGCCCTGGAGGAGCCGTTCCAGGTGGGCTCGGCCGAGGTCTCGATGCTCGCCAGCGTCGGCGTGTCGATCTCGCACGACCCGGAGGCCGAGCCCGAGGACCTGCTGCGCGAGGCCGATGTGGCGATGTACCGGGCGAAGGGCGCCGGCGGCCACAACCTCGAGCTGTTCAACGAGGACCTGCGCCGCGAGGCCTCAGCGCGCCTGGAGCTCGAGGATCGCCTCGACCATGCGCTGCCGCGTCACGAGCTGCTGCTCGAGTACCAGCCCCTGCTGCCGCTCACCGGCGGGCGGCCGGTCGGCTGCGAGGCGCTCGTGCGCTGGCATCCGCACGGCGGCGAGCCATTGCCACCGCTGAACTTCCTGTCGCTGGCCGAGGAGAGCGAGCTGATCGTGCAGATCGGCGACTGGGTGCTCCAGACCGCCTGCGCACAGGCGGCCGCCTGGCGGCGCGACGGGCTCGAGCTCACGGTCTCGGTGAACATCTCCGCGCGCGAGCTGACCGGGGCCGACCTCGCCGACCGGGTGCAGGAGACGCTGCAGTACTGCCGGCTGCCGGGGCGCGCGCTGTGCCTCGAGGTCAGCGAGGACGTCGTCCTGCGCGATCCGGCGCGCGCGCGGACGGCGTTGAAAGACGTCAGGCGCCTCGGTGTCGCGGTCGCGCTCGACAACTTCGGCGCCAGTCAGTCGGCGCTCAGCCTGCCGGGCAGCCTGCCGCTGAGCATGCTCAAGCTCGACCGCACGCTGATCCACGGTTTCGAGCGCAACAAGGACAGGCGCGCGATGGTCGTGGCGACGCTCGCGCTGGCCCGCGAGAGCGGCCTGACGGCGGTGGCCGTGGGGATCGAGACCAACCGTCAGCTGGCGCTCGCGCGCGAGCTCGACTGCTCGGTGGGACAGGGCTTCCTCCTACACAGGCCGGACGCGCCGGAGCGGCTGCGCCTCAGAGAGGCGCCCGGGACGATACGGTTGCCCGCACCATGGCGCCCGATCGTGCGACTGCGCGGCGCAAGCCGCCACTGAGCGACGCGGGTCCCGTCGAGCCCGTCGAGCGCTGCAAGCGCGCCGCCGCGGAGGCTGCCGCCGCGATCGTCGAGGATCAGATGCGCGTCGGCTTGGGGACCGGTTCGACGGTCGCATATCTGCTGCCGGCGCTCGCTAGCGAGGGGCCTGCGCGGCCTGCGCTGCGTGGCCACCTCGCCGGCGACCGAGCAGGCGGCCCGGGCGCTGGGGCTGGTCGTTGAAGACCTCGACGCGGTCGGCGAGCTCGACATCGCGATCGACGGCGCCGACCAGGTCGACCCGGCTGGATGGCTGGTGAAGGGCGGGGGCGCCGCGCAGACGCGCGAGAAGATCGTCGCGGCGGCGGCACGGCGGTTCGTGGTGATCGTCTCGGCCGAGAAGATCGTCCCGGCACTCGGGCCGCCGGTGCCGTTGGAGGTGCTGCGCTTCGGCGTGGAGCACACGCTGGTGGAGGTGGGCGACGCGCGGCTGCGCGGAGATCTGCAGAGCCCAGACGGCAACCTGATCGCCGACTACTTTGGCCCGATCGGCGAACCCGCGGACCTGGCGGCCCGCTTGAGCGCGACCCCGGGCGTGGTCGAGCACGGCTTGTTCGCGCCCGAGCTGGTCAGCTATATCCTGATCGCGGGCGGGGCGCCGCGCCGGGACGGCGGGGTCGGCGTCGAGCGTCGCGCAGGCGGCAAGTCGAGCGGCTAGCTCTCCGAGACGAGGTCGATGCGCGCGCTCAGCGGGCGGAGCTCCTCCTCGGGGCACGGAGTGGCGCGCGAGCACGCCGTCCTCGCCGACGACGTAGGCGCCCATGCGCGACAGCGGCGGCGAGTAGACGTGCAGCGTGACGGCGGGATCCGACGCCCGCGTGGCGCACGCGGTGGATGTCGGCGGCGGAGAAGTGGAAGCTCTGGGCCGGCGCCGAATATGCGATCGCGCGGCGGGCCGTCGATCGCCAGGCGCTCCTCGCGCACGCGCCCTGCCGACGACCGCGACCGCGCCCGCGGAGACGTCGTGGTCGTGAAAGCCGGTGTCGTGGTCGTCCATCCAGCAGATCAGCCACGCGGTCAGATGCTCGTCGTCTGAAGCAGCTCCTCGTAGACGCGCTGGGTGTGAGTCGTGCTGGACGAGATCGATCCACAGCTCCGGCCGCGTCGGCGAGCTCGGCGACGAAGGCCTCGCAGCTCGGGCGCCGGACAGGTCGCGCCCGCGCGGGCGCGGGCGAAGCTGCGGTCGACGGGCGCGCCATCTCAGTGCGAGCGACGCGCCTGAGGCTGTCGGGCTCATCCGCGAGCACCGCGCGTCGGCCCGCAGCGCGCGACGCGTGCCGTCGCGCGAGCAGAGTCCCAGTCGAGCCCGTCGGGCATGCCGCAGCTCGCGCGGGCTCGACGACGGGGCGGTCGGAGCCGTACAGGAGCTGCTCCGGCGCCGACGATCGCTCCGTCGAGGCGCGCGAATCGCGCGCGGGTCCGTAGGAGGAGGTCTCGTAGAAGACGAGCGGGTCGGGCTCGCGCGGGGCCGGGACCGCCGCGTGAGGCCAGGCGCTCGGCGTGCAGCGGCGCGAGGCCGGCGAGCATCGAGAAGACGACGCGCAGCTCGGGGTGCTCGGCGCGCCCGGCGTGAGGAAGGCGAGCCAGGCGGCGTGCATCTCGGCGACGTAGCGCGTCAGCGCCGGCCACCACAGCGGGTCGCCGAGCGACGCCTCGCACGCGCCCCGCGCGGCACCCGGCCGTCGAGCCGGGTCCGGGATGGACGAGCAGCGGCGCGCCGCGCAGCTCGCAGGCGCGCGAGCACCGGCCGCAGCCGCGCGAGCCGCGTCGACGCCGGCGAGCGCGCCCGCGGGCAGCGAGATGCCGACGCAGCCGACGCTCGAGCAGCTCGGTCGACATCGTCGGGGTCGGGGTCGGTCGAGCGCGATCGCGCCCCACACGCCGAAGGGATCGCCCAGCGCGAGCGCGCCCGTCGTGGTAGGCGTCGATCAGCGGCACGGGACTGCGCGCGCGGCAGCGACTCGATCCCGAGCGGGCTCGACAGGCACACGCAGCGCACGGTCGAGGCCGTCGCGCTCGACCAGCGCGGCGCGGCGCGCGGGCGCCTCGCGCGGCGAGATCGATCACATAGGGACGCTCGCCCGCCAGGAACAGCACCGTCAGCCCGTGCTCGCGGCGCACGAACGGAAGCTCGCTGCGCGCCGCGCGAGCGCCTGCACGAGCGGCTCGGTCCACAGGTGCTGGTGTACGTCGATCTTCATCGCGCCCTCATCACGGTCTTCATGGGTATCAGCATATTCCACAGATTCTTTATCGACTCTGTGCGACTTTAGCACGCGCAGCAACAAGAGGCCGGCAGGAAGGTCCTGGAGATCGTCAGCGGGGGACCCAGGAGTCGAACCTCGCGTTACGGTTTTGGAGACCGCCGTGTTACCGATACACCAGTCCCCCGGGCAGGCCCGGATTGTAGGCGCTCGCGGGTCTGCTCACCGAGACGCATGCGCCCTCACTCGGGCGCGGACGCGTCATGCCAGTGAGAACGCTCGCGGCGATATTCGGGCTAAAGGCGAGGCAAAGGAATGCCGAAAACGTCTATAGCCCTACACCTTCTTGTGATGATACGCACTTTCTCTGCCAGGCTCCGGGTTACTGGGCCGATCTCTGATCGGCCGTCGATCGCTGGCCGCGGAGGCCGGCGACACGCTGATCGAGGTGCTCGTCAGCGCCCTCCTGGTGGGCCTGATCGTCGTCGGCACGTTCTCGGGGTTGAACAGCACCAACCGCGCCACCTCGCTCGACCGGGCCCGCTCCCAGGCCGATGCGCTGGCCGAGCACGACGAGGAGCAGTTGCGCAGCGAGCCGATCAAAAGCTCTACGAACTGGAAGGCCATCCGCTCGAAGAAAACGTGAAAGAGGGCAAGACCACGTACACGATCGTCACGACCGCCGAGTACATCGAAGACGAAACCGCCACCGAGAGCTGCACGTCCAGCTCCGCGAAAGAAGCCGAACTACCTGCAGACGACCTCGAAGGTCACCTCATCGCTGATCGGCGCGGGCAAGTCGGTCGAAGAGACCAGCATCATCAGCCCCCCGGCCAGCTCCGCGCTGATCGTGCAGGTCACCGAATCCGGCGCACCGATACAGGGCGCGGAGGTCGTCGCCACCGGACCCGCGCCCGCAACGACCTCATACGAACTCGAAACATCCGTCAACGGCTGCGCGATCCTGGCACTGCCGCCGGGCGAATACAACATCGACGCCAGCAAGTCCGGCTACGTCGATCCCAACGGATACAAGCACACCCTCGAAGACTCGAGCGGGAGCGTGACGCACAGCGTGTACATTCCGGCCGAGACCACCTCCAAGGTTGGCTACAACCTCGGGCGGGCGGGCACGCTCGAAGTGAAATTCGAAGTGAAACTCACCGAAGGGAGCGCCGCCACCCCCACCGAAGGGGACTCCTTCGTCGCGTTCAACAGCGGGATGACGAAACCTATCGCCCGTTCCCCACACCCTTTACACCCGGCAACTACAGCACGACGGTCACATCACCCGCCGGCATATCTTCCCCTTCAAATCTAAATACACGGTCTACGCCGGCACCTGCGAAGCCGACCTTCCGAGCGCGAACGGCGTGCCCCTCGACGAAGCCGAAGAACAGGAAGTCGCGCCGGGCAGTACGACGAAAACCAAGGTGCGGCTGGGGCCAGTCAACATCAAAGTGATGGGCGGCTTACAGCAGCTCCATTCCAGGCAAAGAAATCGGCGGCGCCGCCGGCTATACGAACGACACCGGCTGCAACGTCAAGCGAACATTCACGACCAACTTGAGCATTCCGGTCGGCGCGATGCCACACCCGGGCCTGCCATTCGGCAAATACACGATGTGCGTCGGCAGCCGCACCAACAGCTGGGAAGGCACATTCGAAAATAACAGCATCAACGGCCCGACCACCGCCGGAGTGCTCACGCCACCCAACAATGGTGGCTATGAAGAACCGGTGCTCGGCGGCCCCAATACGGGATCATCTATCTCGGCATCGAAGGCACCGGAACAACTCGGACCGGCGTGCAGACCACCGGGGCAGCTGCTGATGAGCCCGTTGGAACTCCATCCGCTTCCATCTGCGCGATGAGCATGGCTTCACACTGATCGAGCTGCTCGTCTCGATGATCATCGCGCTCGTCGTCAGCCTCGCGGCATTTTCGATCCTCCAATTCACGACCGACGACGTCTCGCGCATCACCGCCCGCGCGCACGTCGACCAGACGGGACGCGTGGCGCTAGAGAAGATCATGCTGCAGCTGCACTCAGCGTGTGTCTCCGTCACAATCAACCCGATTCAGGCCGAAAAGCACGGGAACCACAATGAAATTTGTCAGCGAAACCAGCCCGTGAATTCGAGCAAAGAACCCATGTCCTCGTTTCGACGGTAAAATAACACGAAATCATCTACACCCCCCCAGCGGAAAATGCAGGACCCTCAACGAAAAATCCCGGACGAGCATCGGGCTCAATGACGCCAGCGGCGAATTGACTTTCAACCCATCCGAAATACCAGACCGTCATACCTATTGCTCACCGGCGTCAGGCAGACCGAATACAACGAAACCAAAAGAAGTGAAAAACTACCCAGTTTTTCAGTACTACCGCTACTATACGTCGAACGACCCCGAAGCCAAACTCGGCCAATCGATCCGGGGACGAACGACCCGGGAATGACCGACGTCGGAAATGCGCTTGGAAAAAGAAACCGATAGAAGGGAAAGAAAAGGTAACGGAAGCCGAAAAGGTCGCCAAGGTGACCGTGGCCTCACGCTGGCGCCTGAAGGCTATGAAGGCATCATCGCCAAAGGCGGCCAGCCCGTTGCGCTCGAAGACTCGGCGATCCTCCGCTTCACCCCATCCTCAGAAGAAGCCGGCAACAACAACTATCCATGTCGCCGAGATATGACGACGCTCGCACCCCACCCCTCTCGCCGTCTCGCAATCCTGCGCAGGCAGGAGGGCTTTACGCTGATCCTCGTGCTCGGCGTGCTGCTGATCACCTCGCTGCTGCTCGTCGCCGCGTTCACGGCGGCAAACGGCGAAGTCCACCTGACGAACACTGATCGGGCCGAGAAGAAGGCCTATTACGCCGCCGAGGCGGGGATCGAGGACTACGAGTACCACCTCACCCAGGACGGCAACTACCTGAGCTACTGCACCGACCCCGCCCAGCGAAAACAAAGCGCTGAACCAGCAGGGCGCATACACCCTTGCACAGGGTCGAAGTACCGTCCCGGCACCAAAGGCGGCCCACCCGACGAACGAGGAATACGCGATCCAGCTGCTGCCGGCGGAAAGCGACACCAACTGGTCGGTGACCATAAATGCGACCGCAACCACCTCGTCGAAACGATGGTCGAAGAGCAGGGCTCCGCCACGGGGACCTTCCGGATCGAGTCGACCGGCTATTCCGGCGGCGAGGAACGCACGCTCGTCGCGACCTTCAGGAACGCCAACTTCGTCAGCTACGTGTGGTACACGAAGTACGAAACCGGCGACCCGGTGATCTATGGCGAACCTCCGACCTCTCCCCCCTTTCCTACCTCGCTTCCGAACTACTACACCGAATGCGCCAACTTCTATGGACTACGGCCACCCCAAGGCAACCGGAATTGCGGAGTTAAATCCCCTGCGCTGCCTCAACAACTTCTTCATCGCTGGGGAATCCGTCAACGGCCCGATGCACACCGCGGACCACGGCGGAATCTGCGGCTCGCCCATCGTTTGGTCGCAACGAAACCGACCGAATCGAATTTGGCAACGGCGGCAACTTCCCCACGAAGGTTACTCCAATGAGGGATCTGCGGCAAGCGGCAACACCCGACATTCAAGGGCACCTATGTGCCACCGAGAAAAGGTTCTCTCGATCGAACCACCGCCCGGCGACGAAGAACTGAAACACATCGTCGAACCGGCGTATCTCTATGAAGGAAAGACGGAATTCGTGCTGGAAGGAAACACGATGACCGTAACAATATATGTGAACAGCAAAGTCCTGGCAATGAAAATAAACGAACTTCTGGCGTGGAATATCCCGCCCAACGGTGTGATCTATGTATCCGGCGGCTGCGGCCAGAAATTTACTCGCCTATTCGGGCCCATACCCAGGTACTCACGGCAACAAAGTGGCCGAACCGTGACCGATACGACCTGCGGCAACGTGTACGTGCACGGCGAATACAAGAAGTCGCTGACGATCGCCGCCGAAAACGACGTCGTCATCAACGGCAATCTCACCACCCCGGTCAACGGCGAAGACGCCCACGACTAACGCGCTGCTCGGCCTGATCGCAAACAACTTTGTGCGTATTTATCATCCTGTGGTGGAAACCTATGAAGGACAAGCCCCAGAACTCGGACGTACAATGAACTCGAAAGCCCGCTCCACAAGGAAACATAAAGTCGAAGCTCAGGTGCGCTCGCCAGCGAACTCAAAATCGAAGTCAAGGAATGAACTCGGGTTCCGAATTTGAAGTGCTTGTGTTCAACCGGAAATCCGAAAAACTGGAAACCACGGGGCCGCTGAAAAAGGCAAAGAACTTCTGACGCTGAATTCACCATATGTGGTTATGGGGAAGGGGCACAAATACGCCGAAGGCAAAGCCGAAAAATTGAAAGCCCTTCCGCTCGGATCGCTTGGCCACGAGGAAATCGTCAAGGTCGAACCAAAAAGCCCCAAACTCGGCAAAGAACTACAGGTCGAAGTCAAGGAATTGCCCTCGCCCCCGAATTTGAAGTTAATTGTGCTCAACGAAAATGGGCACCATAGTGTTTGAAAGCCTTCGAAAATACCGGAAAAGGCGAAGAATCCAAGGCTTAAAATGTGCCTCTTCTGTGATATGTGATGTGTAAAGAAGGAGCAAAGTACGCCGAAGGCAAAAAGAAAAACTGAAAAAGAGCGGTGCGGGAAATGGCTCGATGAAAAATGCAATGAAAATGGTAGAAAAGAAACTGAGAGTTCGACTCCACTGTAGACTGTGCGAATACACCGACGAAGCCGCCGAATGCGACGCTCCCAACAATGAAGTGAAAGACCTGAAAGAACCCACCATCTATGCGGCGATGCTGGCCGTCAAACACGGCGTCATCGTCGACAACTTCATCTGCGGCAACCCCAACCTCAAAAACCTGAATGTCTACGGCGCCGTCGCGGGGCTCTACACCGATGGGTTCACGGGCGAGTTCTCGGGCAGCACGTTCATCCACGGGTATCGTACAACGCCAACTACGACAACCGCCTGCAGATCGAGGAGCCGCCGCACTTCCTCAACCCAGTCCAGGCCGCCTGGTACGTCCAGCGCCAGACGATCGCGCCGAACCCGTAGCGCCCTCGCGTGCGCTGGGGATTGGTCCAGGCGACGGGACGACGACCGAACTGGCCTCGCTGGGTTGATCGAGCAGTGCGGGCGGAGGGACTCGAACCCCCAAAGGCCGATGGCCCACCGGCTCCTAAGGCCGGCGTGTCTACCAATTCCACCACGCCCGCTCGGCCCGTCCGCGCCGCTTGCGCACACGGGACCGCCCCAGATTGTATGGTTTCCTACGATGTCCTCATCGCTTCGTGAACGGGAGGAGGCCTCGCGCCGCGCTCGCGGCGTGATCGTCACCCATCCCAACCGCGACAAGCCCGTCGTGCAGGCCACGCGCACGACCGTCGTGCTGCTGCTGCTCGTGACCGCCATGCTGCTGCTGATCGTCACGATCGGCGGCTGGAGCACGCTCGAGGGCCCGCTGCCGATCCAGATCGTGTTCTTCCTCGTCTACGTGCTGATGGCCTACTACGCGAGCCGTTGGAGCCGGGGCGTGCTGGCGATCGGCTCTGCCCTGTCGGTGATGCTCAGCATCTTCGCGCTCGTGGCGGCGCCCGGCTGGTTCGAGCGCAACAAGGCCGGCTTCGCCCATCCGACGCTGGGCGCCGGGCTGCTCGGCGTGCTCACGCTGCTGATCGTCCCCGTGCAGATCCTGTTCGTCACGTTCGCGATGCGCGGCTTCAAACAGGGCTGGAACGTCGAGCTCGAGCGGCGCGACCCCGCGGCGGGAGCTGACGTGGGTGTGGGCGACTACCCGGCCGATGCCCCGCCGTTGCCGGCCTGACCGCCGGCCGCAGCTGGCATATATTGGTTGTTCACGTGCGGCGGTGGCGGAACGGTAGACGCGGAGGCCTCAAAAGTCTCTGTCCGCAAGGGCGTGTGGGTTCGACTCCCACCCGCCGCATCGATTACTCGACCTAAGCGGGCCCGGTCGACCTACGCGGGTCCCCCAACCAGCTCCAGCAGCGGCTCTGCCAGGGCCGGCGGGGCGGCGAGGATTCCGTACGGCAGATCCTCGTGCTCGGGCAGGTCCAACACACGCAGGCCGGCGCGCTGGCAGATCAGCGCGCCGGCGGCGATGTCCCACTGCTTGACCGTGCGCTCGAAGTAGGCGTCGTAGCGTCCCGCCGCGGTCCAGGTCAGATCGAGCGCGGCACTGCCGAAGCGGCGGATGTCGCGCACCACGCGGGACCACGCGCGCGAGCACCTTCGCCTGCGCCGCGCGCACCCGCGCGTCATAGGCCAAGCCCGTGGCGACCATCGCTGTCGGCCAGATCCTCGCGCTCGGAGGCCCGTCAGCTCGACCGCTCACCGTCAGGCCCACTCAGCGTCGCGCGGCCATCGCGCGTCGCGGTGAACAGCTCGTCGCGATTCGGGTCGTACACCGCGCCCGCCAGCGTCCCCGCGCCGTCCCTGACCGCGACGCTCACGCACCACTGGGGAATGCCGAACAGGAAGTTGACGGTCCCGTCGAGCGGATCGACCACCCAGTCCAGCCCGCTCGAGCCCTGCTGCTCGCCGCCCTCCTCCCCCACGAAGCCGTCGTCGGGGCGGCAGGTTGCGAGCAGCTCCTTGATCGCCCGCTCGGACGCCAGGTCGGCCTCGCTGACGAGATCCGTCGGCGTGCTCTTGCTGCTCACCTCGCGCTCGCGGCCACTTTGCACACGCTCCAGCAGCAGCTCCCCCGCCATCCGCGCGGCCTGCACCGCCACCTCCAACAGCTCGTCCTGCACCCCTGACGCCCCGCCCGCGGCGCGACCTCGCGGCACCGATCCTCCACCGCCGGGCGGCTTCCCCGCGTCCGTCTCCCCCACCCGGCGCTCGCCGTCCCCGCTCACGAGAACTCGGGTGGGCGGGCCTGCGCCCACGGGCGCTCGGCCTCGATCTGCGCGGCCAGCGACGAGCAGCGTCGCCTCGTCGTTTGGCCTGCCCACGAGCTGCACCGCGCGCGGCGAGCCCGTCGGCGGCGAACCCCGCGGGCACCGAGCACGCGGGCTGGCCGGTGACGTTCCAGATCGCGTTGTAGGGCACCCAGCCGGCGACCGTGTTCAGCGTCCACAGCGCACCGCGGCCCTGCAGCCGGCCGATGCGCGGGGCGCCGATCGCGGTGGCTGGGGTCAGCAGCACGTCGTGGTCCTCGAGCACGCCCTTCAAGCGCGCCGCCAGCTCCCCCTCGGCGGCCCGCGAGCGCTGCAACAGCTCCGGTGGAATCAGCGCACCCAGACGCGCCAGCGAGCGCGTGCGCCGTTCCAGGCGATCGGGATGGGGCATCGCCCGCGCATCGTCGTGAATCCCGCGCAGGAAGCGGACGAGCACGGCCGGGAGCGCGCCGAGCCCGTAGTCCGGGTCGCGCTCGGAGACCTCGTGCCCCAGCGAGCGCAGCAGCTCGGCGGTCTGTTGCAGCGCGCGCTCCCCGTCCGCGTCCAGCCGGGGAATGATGCCCGGGACTATGCGCGTGGACAGCGCGATGCGCAGCCGCCCGGGCGGCGTGCGGGCGGACTGCGCGAACGGGATCTCGGGCGCCGGAGCGCGGGCGCGATCGACGTCCGTGGCGCCCGCGGCCACATCGTGAAACAGCGCCGTGTCGCCCACCGAGCGTGTCAGCACGCCGTAGACCGTCAGGCCGTGCCAGGGCTCCGCGTGCGGGCTCGTCGAGACACGACCGCGCTGGGGCTTCAGGCCGAACAGCCCGCACCACGCCGCCGGTATCCGAATCGATCCCGCTCCATCGCCCGCCAGTGCCGCGCCCACCAGGCCGGCGGCCACCGCCGCGGCGCTGCCGCCGCTCGAGCCGCCCGGCGCGCGCTGCAGATCCCACGGGTTGCGCGTGGCTCCCCAGGTGGCGGTCTCGGTGAAGGGCCAGATGCACAGCTCGGGCACGTTCGTCTTGCCGATGATCACCGCGCCCGCGGCGCGCAGGCGGCGCACCACCTCGGCGTCCGCCTGCTTGGGATCGCCATAGGCGTTCGTGCCCATCGTCGTCACCTCGCCGGCCACGTCGATCTCGTCCTTGACCGCGATCGGCACGCCCAGCAGCGGACGCTCCCCTCCGGCTCGCCGGCGGGCATCGGCCTGGTCGGCCTCCATCCGCGCGCGCTCCTCGAACACCACGCGGAAGGCGTTCAGCTTGGAGTCAAACCGCGCGATCCGCTCCAGGTAGAGATCGACCAGCTCGCGCGAGGAGATCTCGCCGGTGGCGATCAGCTCGGCCTGCTTGGCGATCCCGGCGTAGGCGAGGTCGACGGTCTCCATACGCCCTGGAATCTAGTCGATCAAACGACCTTCGCGCGCGCTCTCCACGACGCCCGAGCACACAAAAAATCGACCCGGACGCCGCCAGGCCGGTTAGGATGCGCGGAGAGGAGTTAGTGGCAATCGCCGCATACACAGAGGGGAGCATCGTCTCGTGTCCTATCCCGTCACCTTCGAAGCCGACTACGCCGAGCGGCGCAGCCGGCTGACCGCCTTCTTCAGGCTGATCCTGGTGATCCCGCTCGTGATCTGGCTGCTCGTGTACGGCATCGTCGCCGAGCTCGCGATCCTGATCGCCTGGTTTGCGATCGTGTTCACCGCCCGCTACCCGCGGGGGCTGTACGACTTCGTGGCGGGGTACGCCCGCTTTCTCACGAGAGTCACCGCGTACGTCTCGTTGCTGTGCGACCCCTACCCCCCCTTCGGCGGCTCTGAGGATCCCGCCTACCCCGTGCGCCTCCAGTTCGCCGGTCCCCTGGAGCACTACAGCCGCCTGAAGACGTTCTTCCGCATCATCCTCGCGATCCCGATCTTGATCCTGCGCTACGTGATGGAACTGCTGCTCAAAATCGGCGCGATCGCCGCGTGGTTCGTGATCCTCGTGACAGGCAGGATGCCGCGCGGCCTGTTCGACCTGATGGTGCTGGTCAACTCCTACATGGCGCGCTCGGATGCCTACCTGTACCTGCTGACCGAGACCTATCCTCCATTCCAGGACGAGCAGACGCGCGCCGCCGGCGTTCCCAAGCCCCCGCGCCCCGACTATCCGCCGAGCCCCTTGTCGATAAACCGGCTCCCTAGACGACCGATGGGCAGTGATGCAGGACGCAGGGAGCGTGGCGTGCTACGCACGCGAGCGACCGGCGCCCAGCGGCCGCCCAGCGGTCGTCTAGACCGGGGTGATCGGGTTGCGCTTGGTTGGCCAGGCCCGGGACTTGCCCGCGGCGTGGGCGAAGCGGCGGATCAGCTCGCCGCGCAGATCCTCGGGCTCGATCACAGCGTCGATCACCATTTCCGAGGCGAGGTGCAAGATGTCGATGTCCGCGGCGTACTCCTCGCGTAGCTCCTCCGTCTTCTTCGCGCGCTCGCCCTCATCCTCGATCGCCTGCAGCTGGTTGTAATAGACGGCGTTGATCGCGGCCTGCGGCCCCATCACCGCAATTGAGGCACTCGGCAGCGCAATGCAGCAGTCCGGCTCGAACGCCGGGCCGGCCATCGCATACAGCCCCGCCCCGTAGGCCTTGCGCACGATCACCGAGATCTTCGGGACGGTCGCTTCGCTGACCGCGCTGATCATCTTCGCGCCGTGGCGGATGATCCCCTGGCGCTCGACCTGCGTGCCGATCATGAAGCCCGGCACGTCGGCCAGGAACAGCAGCGGGACGCTGAACGCATTGCACGCCTGAATGAAGCGCGCGGCCTTGTCGGCCGAATCGCCGAACAGCACGCCGCCCTTGTGCTTGGGCTGGTTGGCGACGATCCCGACCGCCTTCCCGTCCAGGCGCGCGTAGCCGACGATCAGCTCCTTCGCCCAGCGCGGGTGGATCTCCAGCAGCGAATCCGCATCGACGAGCGCGTCGATCAGCTGCTTCATGTCAAACGGCTTGTTCTCGTCGTCCGGGATCAGCTCAGCGATGGCCCGCCCCGCGCTCGGCGCCGGCGGTGACACGGCCGCGGCCGTCGGGGGATCCTCCCGCCAGTTACTCGGCAGGTATGCGAGGTAGCGCCGCGCCGTCGCGATCCCCTCCGTGTCGCTCTTGACGAGTTGGTGTCCGCAGCCGCTCACACTCGTGTGCATCCGCGCGCCGCCCATCTCCTCCAGGCTCACCTGCTCCCCAATCACCATCTCCGCCATCCTTGGCGAGCCCAAGTACATCGACGCGTTCCCCTCGCGCATGATCACCAGGTCGCAGAACGCCGGTATGTACGCGCCGCCCGCGGCGCTCGGGCCAAACAGCACGCACACCTGCGGCACGACGCCCGACATGCGCACCTGGTTGTAGAAGATCCGCCCGGCGCCGCGCCTGCCGGGGAACATCTGCACCTGCTCGGTGATCCGCGCCCCCGCCGAATCGACGAGGTAGACCATCGGGATGCTGAGGGCCTGCGCGCGCTCCTGGATGCGGAGGATCTTCTCGACCGTCTTCGGGCCCCACGAGCCTGCCTTCACGGTCGGATCGTTAGCCATCAGCGCCACCGTCCTGCCGTCAACCGTCCCGACGCCCGTCACGACCCCGTCGGCGCCGAGGCCGTCCTGCTCCCAGTTCGCCAGCAGCCCCACCTCGGCGAACGAGCCGTTGTCGAGCAGCGCTTGGACACGCTCGCGCACTGGCAGCTTGCCCTGCTCGCGCGCCTTCTCGTGGTGGCGCTCGGGACCGCCGCCGAGCGCGCGCCTGTTCGCCTCGTCCAGGTCGGCCAAATCGAGCCCTAGATCCCCGAGTTCTCGGCCGGCGCCTCGCCGGAGTAGTCGTAGAAGCCGATTCCCGACTTGCGCCCGTACCAGCCCGCGGCGAGCATCTTGCGCAACATCGGCGGCCGCGCAAAGCGGCGCTCGCGAAACTCGTCGAACAGCACGTCGCAGATCGAGCCGAGCGTGTCCAATCCGACGAAGTCCGACAGCGTCAGCGGTCCCATCGGGTGCCCCGCGCCGGCCTTCATCGCCTCGTCGATCTCGCTCACCGAGCCCACCCCCTCTTCGTAGGCTCGCATCCCGTCGAGCAGATACGGCACCAGCAGCCGGTTGACGATGAAGCCAGCCTTGTCCTTCGTCGGGATCGCGAGCTTGCCCTCCGACTTGGCGAATGCCAAAGCCGTGTCGAACGCCTCATCGGTGCTGGTCACGCAGCGCACGACCTCGACAAGCTTCATCACCTGCGCGGGGTTGAAGTAGTGCAACCCGACGAACTGGCCCGGGCGGCTCGTGGACGCCGCCTGGTCGATCACGGCGAGCGAGGACGTGTTCGTCGCAAACACGGCCTCCGCCTTGACGATCTGGTCGACCTCTTTCCACATCTCGAGCTTCAGTCCCAGGTTCTCGGTGATCGCCTCGATCGCGAGGTCGCAATCGGCCAGATCCTTGTAGTCGGTGCTGCCGTGGATGCGCCCGCGCACCGCGTCGGCATCCTCCTGGCTGGACTTGCCCTTCTCCACCGCGCGCGCGAGCTGCTTCTCGATCTTGCCGACCCCCTTCGCCAGAGTCGCGTCGTCGACCTCGCGCAGCACCACCTCGTAGCCGGCCTGCGCCGCCACCTGTGCGATCCCGTGGCCCATCAGCCCGGCTCCGAGCACGCCCACCTTTTTGATCTCGGCCATCGTCCCCTCAATCGTCGTTGATTAGGCCGGAGCCTACTAGGACGCAGTAGGGGTAGCCTGCAGTCATGGCCGCCGAGGAGAACCTCGACATCGACCTTCCGGCTGCTGCCCTGCGCGCCGACGGGGCGGACCTGGAGATCTCGATCGAGGCGCTGGCGACCGGCCTCGAGCAGGCGCTGCCAGGGATCGCGTTCGTGGAGCGGCGCAAGGTCGGTGGCTTTCGCTCCAAGCGCCGGGAGGTGCGACGGATCGCCGTGCCACTCGGCGAGGAGCAGTTCGAGTTGCTGCGCGAGAACCAGGGCATCCGCTGCACCCGCCACAAGGTCGTGCGCGGCATCACCCTCAGCCGCGAGGAGCTGGCGATGGCCGACTGGATCGCAGAGCTCGTCGGTGGCGTCACGCGCAGGGCCGAGGTCTCAGATCGCGACCGGGTCGCGCTCGAAGGGCTGCTGCGATGAGCCCGCTCTTCCACCGGCGCAGCGAAGAGGAGAAGGCGGCCGATCAGGCGGCCGCAGAGGCGCGGCGTGAGGCCGCCGAGCGCTCGGAGCAGCGAGCCGCCCAGTCGCTCGCGTTGATCGAACAGGGCCACATCCCCGTCGCCGCCGCCGAGCGGCTGGCGCGGTTCGCGGGGACCGAGACCGGCGCGTTTGAGGAGGCGAGACCGGCGCGCAAGGTCTGAGGGACTGTCGCCAGACGAACGGCAGGCGGCGCAACCGTGTTCAGCAGCGATCTGGCGGTGAGCGAATGGAGCGCGCTCGCGCGGCTCGGCGTCGAGCCGATCACGCAGGTAATGGGCTCCTCGATCTACCACGTCGGCTGGCAGCCGACGTACTACAACGTCCCGACCGAGGTGCGCGTGCTGTCCGACGCCTACAACGAGAGCCGCCGACTGGCGCTCAACCGCCTGTTGGAGGAGGCCCAGGCGTGCCGCGCGGACGCCGTGCTCGCTGTGGAGATCACCACGGGCGCCCACGATTGGGCGCCCGGCTCAGTCGAGTTCATCGCCCTCGGCACGGCCGTGCGCCTGCCCGAGGGGCTGCGTGATCCGGGCGGCACAGCGGTGCTCAGCGACCTCACCGGCCAGGAGTTCGCGCTGCTCTGCGAAGCCGGCGTGCGTCCGGTGGGAATCGCCGCCCACACCAGCGTGCACTACGTCCCAGCCTCGGGCCAAACGCAGATGGCCCAGAGTGGCTTCGGCGGGGGCTTGTTGGGTGGCGGGGGCGGCTTGGCGGGCGGCGGGGGTGGCTCGTGGGCCAATCAGGAGCTCGTCGACTTCAGCCAGGGCGTCTACGAAGCGCGTGAGAAGGCGATGGGCTTCGTCAGCGCGCAGGTGAGCGAGCTCGGTGGCGACGGGGTGATCGGCGTCGAGATCTCAGAGCACAGCCGCACCCACGCGGTCAAACGGGGAATGTACGAGTCCAAAGATCTCGAGGTGACCTTCCACGTGATGGGCACCGTCGTCCGCGAGGAGCCGGCGCTCGCTTCCCAGTCGGACCAGCCCGCGCCCCTGAAAATCCTCTCACTGAGCTGAATCCCCACCTCCCTTCTTCTTACTTCCTCTCCAACATCACCCAAAGGACGCAACAACATGGCCTATGACCCCAGCAGCACCGAGGGTGTGCCCGAGGCTGGCACCGCGCGCCTGCAGCAGAATCGCTCGGGCCTGTTCACGAGTGATCTGTCCGTCAATGAGTTCCTGCTCGTCCGCCAGGCCGGATTTCAGCCGCTCGGCCTGGTGATCGGCAGCTCGATTTACCACATCGGCTATCAACAGGCCCAATGGAAGCAGAGCCAGGAGATGGAGGTTCTCTCGCAGGCGATGTACGAGGCGCGCGAGCTCGCGATGACGCGCATGGAGGAGGAGGCCGAGCAGCTCGGCGCCGACGGAGTCGTCGGGGTGCGCCTGGAGATCGGCCGTTATGACTGGGGTGAGAGCATGGCTGAGTTCATCGCGATGGGCACGGCAGTCAAGCACCGTGCCGGCGAGCTGCACCGCGCGCCCTCGGGTCGCCCCTTCACCAGCGACCTCTCGGGCCAGGAGTTCTGGACGCTGCTGCAAACGGGACATCGCCCGGTGGGGATGGTGATGGGCTCCTGCGTCTACCACGTCGCCCACCAGGGCTGGCGCCAGTCGATCGGCAACACGGGTAAGAACGTGGAGCTGCCCAACTTCACCCAGGCGCTGTATGACGCGCGTGAGCTCGCGATGGAGCGGATGCAGGCCGAGGCGCTGCAGGCCAAGGCCGAGGGCATCGTCGGCGTGCACATCAGCGAGAAGTCGCACGGCTGGGGCTCGCATGTGATCGAGTTCTTCGCTCTGGGAACGGCGATCATCCCCTCCGAGGGGATCGAGGACCACGTGATCCCCGCGCCTCAAACTGTGCTCGATCTGAGCTGATCCCGACCGTCGACAGGAAGGATGCCCACATGAGCCTCGTCTCAACCGTTGATCGCGAGTCAGTCCGGCACATCGTGCTGAATCGCCCCGAGAAGCGCAACGCGATGAACCAGGCGCTGCTCGTCGAGCTCTCAGGCGCCTTGCGAGCGGCGGGTGACGACGCCTCTGTGCATTGCGTGGTGCTGCGCGGCGAGGGGCCAGTCTTCTCCGCGGGCGTGGACCTCGGTGAGCTGATGTCCTTCGCCGGCGACCCGAGCGTGCTGCGGCCGTTTCGCAACGTCTTCCTCGACTGCGCGAACCTGTGCGAAGCGATGCCCAAGCCGGTCATCTGCCAGATTCACCGCGCCTGCTTCGGAGGCGCGCTCGAGGTCGCGCTCGGCTGCGATCTGCGGATCGCCTCCGACGATGCGCAACTCGGCCTGCCCGAGGTCAAGTTCGGGATCATCCCCGACGTCGGCGGCTGCACCCGGTTGCCCGCGGTCGTCGGGCTGGGTCGCGCGAAGGAGCTGATCATGACCGCGCGCACGATCGACGCCGCCGAGGCACACCGCATCGGCCTCGTCAATCGCGTGGTCCCAGCCGAGGAGTTGGAGACGGCCACGCAGGTGCTGGTGGACGAACTGCTGGCGAACTCGCACGTCGCGGTCGGCCGTGCCAAGCGCGTGATGGACGCCTCCGCCCGCCCCACGCTTGCGCAGACCCTAGAGATGGAGGTCTCCGTGCAGGAGTACTGCGTCGCGGCGATGCGCGAGAGCGTGCGCGAGGCCGAGAGAGTCGCGGAGGCCGAGACGGTCGCGGCGGGCTAGCGCCAGTCGACGGGTCCGGCGACCAGCGTGTGGCTGCCCAACGGTCTGCCCAATATCTCCCGCACGCGCTCAGCGCAAGCCAGCAGCGCGGGCAGGTCGATCCCGGTCTCGATCCCCATCTCCTCCAACATCGAGACGAGATCCTCGGTCGCGATATTCCCGGTCGCGCCGGGCGGAACAGGGCAGCCGCCCAGCTCGCCGAAGCTCGACTCGAAGCTGTCTACCCCAGCCTCCAGCGCCGCGAGCACGTTCGCGAGGCCCTGCCCGCGCGTGTTGTGGAAGTGAGCGGTCAGCTGGACTCCGTCCGCTGGGCTTTTCAGACGCTGGCGCATTGTCGTGAAGAACTCGCCCACCTGACGCGGGTTGGCCATGCCTGTGGTATCGCCGAAGCCGATCTCCTGCGCGCCCGCGAAGTGCAGACTCTGCGCGAGGTGGAGCACGTGCTTGGGCGAAACGCGGCCCTCGTAAGGGCAACCGAACGCCGTCGAGATCACCGCCTCGCAGCGCAGTCCCGCCTCGCGCGCCCGTCCCAAAACGACCACCAGGCCGGTGAGCGACTCCTTGATCGAGCGGTTTACGTTCTTCTGGTTGTGCGTTTCTGAAGCGGACAGGAACACGTTGATCTCGTCGATCTTCCCACGGTGCTCGAGCGCCGCGTCCAGGCCGCGCTCGTTCGGCACCAACACGCTGACCGCAACGTCCTCGGGCACGTCGATCCGCTCGAGCACCTCGCCCGCGTCGGCGAGCTGCCCGATCACATCGGGGCGCACGAAGCTCGTGACCTCCAAGCGCTTTACGCCCGTGCGCGCGAGCGCGTCGATCAGCTCGACCTTCTGCGCGGTCGGGATCGTCTCGGGCTCGTTCTGAAAGCCGTCGCGCGGGCCGACCTCCCTGATCATGACTGAATTAGGAAACCCGCCCACCACTCCCCTCATCGACGGTTCACCACATCGACAGGCCACCGCTCACATTGAGCGTCTGACCTGTGACATATGACGCGTCCTCGCTCGCGAGGAACGCAATCGCGGCGGCGACCTCCTCGGGCTCGCCGGCGCGGCCCATCACGGTCGCATCGACCATGCCCCGCTGCAGACGTTCGCCGATCTCCCCCAGCAGCTGCGGCGCGGAGTCGAACAGCGGCGTCTCGATCGGCCCCGGGGCGACTGCATTGCAGCGCACGCGGTAGCGCGCGGACTCGCGGGCAATCGCCTTCGTGAAGCCGATCACGCCGGCCTTCGCGGCCGAGTACACGACCGAGCCCTGCGAGCCGACGCGACCGGCCTCGCTGGCGACGTTCACGATCGCGCCTCCCGTCCGACGCTCCTGCATCTGCGGCAGGACCGCGTGCGTGACGGCGAGCACGCCGCGCAGATTGACACCGAGCACGAAGTCCCACAGCTCCTCGTCGGTGTTGACGAAGAACGAGAACCGGTCGGTGCCGGCGTTGTTGACGAGCACATCAATCTCCCCGAGCGCGTCCACGATGGCCGCGACCCCGGCGCGGACCGAGCTCGTGTCGGTCACGTCGAGCGCGCACCCAAACCCGTCCAGCTCGCCCGCGATCGCGCGGGCGCCGTCCTCATTGACGTCACCGATCGCCACCCGCGCACCCTCGGCCGCCAGCCGGCGCGCCGTGGCGGCGCCGATGCCCGACGCGCCACCCGTGACCAACGCGATCTTTCCCTCCAGCCTCATCATCCTCGGCACAGCCTAGTGGGCCGCGGGGAGAGAGCTCGTGATCGCGAGATCGACGCGAGCCTACTCATATACTCGGCCGCCGTGGCACCGCCCTCTCCCACCGACCCGGTCGCCATCGTCGGAGCCTCGGGCGCGCTGGGGTTCGGCCTCGCCGTGCGCCTTGCTCGCGCCGGCGTGCCGATCGCGATCGGCTCGCGCGAGGCGGCACGTGGGCAAGAAACCGCGGAGCGTGCCACGGCCGCCCTCCCGAGCGGCTCGTTCTCCGGCCACGACAACGCGGGCGCCGTGCGCGCGGCGGACACCGTGATCCTGAGCGTGCCATTCCGCAACCAGTCAGAGACGCTCGCCAACCTCAAGGACGCGCTGCGCCCCGGCCAGCTGCTGATCGACGCGACCGTGCCGCTCGCGGCCGCCGTGAGCGGGAAGGCGACGCGCATGCTCGGCGTGTGGCAGGGCTCCGCCGCCCAGCAGGCCGCCGAGATGGCGCCCGCGGGCGTGCGCGTGGTCTCCGCCCTGCACACCGTCAGCGCCACCTCGCTGAGCGATCTGGAGCACCCGCTCGACCAGGACGTGCTGGTGTGCGGCGATGCGCGCGAGGACAAGCGCGCGGCGGCGCTGGTGATCGAGCGGATCGATGGCCTGCGCTGCGTGGACTGCGGCAAGCTGGAGATGGCGCGCATCACCGAGTCGCTGACCGCGATGTTGATCGCGGTCAACTCTCGTTACAAGGCGCACGCGGGGATCCGCCTCACGGGCCTGCCGGATGGGTTGTGGGAGTAGCTGTTCTACTTTTCTAAGTGAGTATAACTATAGTTATACTGAGTTCCTGAGTAACAAGTCGCCAGCCCTGCCCGCCGGACATACTCTGGGAGTGATGTCTACAGATGCAGGAGCGATCGACGGGGACGTTGTGATCCTCGCCGGGGGCACCGGCGGCGCCAAGCTCGCGCGCGGCATGTTGGATGTCGTCGGCCCCGAGCGGCTTGTCGTGATCGCGAACACGGGCGATGACATCGAGATCTACGGCGCCCACGTCTCGCCCGATCCGGACCTCGTCTCGTTCTGGCTGGCCGATCGGATCGACGAGCGCGGCTGGGGCCTGCAGGCCGACACGTTCGCGGTGATGGACTCGCTCAGAGACCTCGGCGTGGAGGTGTGGTTCAACCTCGGCGACCGCGACCTCGCCTGGTGCCTGGAGCGCGCACGGATGGGCAGCGAGGATCGCATCCCCCCCACCGCAGCGCTCGCGTGCTTGAATGAGGCGATTGGCGTGCGCGCGCGCGTGCTCCCGATGAGCGACGACCCCGTCCGCACATGGGTGCGCAGCGACGCCGGATGGCGTTCGTTCCAGGAGTTCATGATCCGCCAGCGCGCCGCGGGCATCGTCGAGGGCCTCGAGTTCCGCGGCGCGGAGCAGGCGCGGCCGAGCGCGGAGGCGCTCGCGGCGATCGACACTGCTCGCGCGATCGTGATCGGCCCCTCCAACCCGCTCGCCTCGATCGCCCCGATCCTCGCCGTGCCGGACATCCGCGACGCGCTGATCGCCGCGTCCGCGCCCGTGATCGCCGTCAGCCCAATCGTCGGCGGCGAGGTGCTGAAGGGCCCAACGGCCGCGTTCATGGCGTTCGCCGCGCTGGAGTGCAGCGCCGACGGAGTGGCCAACTTCTACGGCGAGCTGCTCGACGGGATCGTCGCGGACGAGAACGTCGCGCGCCTGCCGACCCTGCAGATCGACACGCGCATGGACGACGGCGTCGCGCGCGAGCACGTCGCACGACAGACGCTGGACTTCGCGCTGGCCCTCGCGGGGTAGCTCAAGCAGCCGCCGGGGGCCTGCTCTCGCGCCACGCCTGCAGCGCGTCGAGCGCGCCGCCCGTCACGCGTTCGAGGAACGTGTCGCGGTCGTTGACGTGCGGCAGCGGCTCGTCGGGGACGTCCACCCGCAGGAACTCGCACAGCGGCTCCCACCCGTCGGTGACCTGCCAGACGAGCAGCCGCTCCGGCGGCACGGTCCGCTTGACCGCCTCGTTGTGGGCGTTTGCCTGCTCGATCAGCTCGGCCGGAGAGTGGCCGGCGGCGAACGTGCCCTGCTCGCCCCAGAACATGCGATCGACCAGCGCCAGGTATGAGCGCCACCGCGGGTCGATCTCGCGGCGCGCGCTCGAGAGCAGGCGGATCAGCGACTCGCCGTAGCACATGTCCACGATCGTGCTGCGGAAGCTCCGCTCCCACGACTCGGGCTCGCGCACGCTCAAAAGCACCTTCGCGTCGGGGTAGAAGTCCATCAGCTCGCGGTAGAAGTAGCCCCCGGGCCAGTCGGCGGTGGCGCCGCGGCCGGCGAACACCTCCTCCCACACGGCCTCTCCGTCGAGCGCGCGGTTCCACAGCGGGACCTGCCCGTCGAGGTCGGCCAGCACGTCGACCCAGTGATAACAGGACCCCAGGCCGAGCTGCTCCAGCGCCACCTTTTGCGTCAGCGTGCCGGTGCGCGGCAGGCCTGCTCCTATCAACCTCATGCTCGTGTGGCTCCTAACTCGTGTGTTGTGGCCTGGGACACTCCCGGATAGTCCGGACGGCAGACACAATCGCACCAGATCGCCGCCGCGCAACGTGAAAAACTGCATAAGTACAGTGCATCTTTGCCTGCTCTCCCGGGCTTTCCAGCTACTGTCAGGTCAGGCTTCACGGCTTTCACGGGTCAGGCCAAGCCATGCAATGTAGCTCCGACAGACAAGCTCGACTGACCAATTCCCACATCCACCTCGACAGCCCGGGAGTCTCGACCTTGCCCAACACGCTAGCCGACCGGAGCTCGACCGTCACGTTACGCGGGCACACCACCCCGTCCGCGCGCACCGGTACACGGATCTCGGGGATCGCCGTCTCCCACTCCGAGAGCACCTGCTCGCAGGAGCAGGTCCTGGAGCGGCTGGGGCTGAAGGGGGACGAGTTCGCCGAGCGGATCTTTGCGCGCAGCGGCGTCAAGCGCCGCCACCTGGACCTCAGCGAGGACTTCCTGGGGAAAACGTTGCAGGGACGTGCCCAGCAGATCGAGCAGGACCTGCTGCGCCACTCGATCCATGCTGTCGACGCGCTCGAACTCGACCCGCTCCAGATCGGCACGGTGCTCAGCTCGAGCCTGTACTCGCTCGGCTGCCCCGCGCTCGCCCATCGCATGGTCGACCACTACGGGATGCATCCGGCGACCGACAAGTACCACATCAGCGGCGTGGGCTGCGCGAGCGGCGTGCCGCTCATGCGCCTGGCGATCCAGACGATGCGCGAGCAGCCGGGCAAGCAGGCGCTGGTCGTGGCGGCCGAGAGCATGAGCGGCATCCTCACGCCTGCCACACCCGATGACCCGAGGGTCAAGACGGTGGGCTCGGCGCTCTTCGGCGACGGCTGCGCCGCGGCCGTGCTCTGTAGCGACCCCAACGCGGACGGCCCGGTCATCCTCGACTCGCAGGTCCATCAGGTCGCGGGCACACTCGACGCCGTCCGCTTGGACCTCGCCGCCGAGGACAGCTACCTGCACCTCGCCCGGGACCTGCCGGACATCGGCGGGGCGGCCCTGCCGGCGCTCGTCGCCGGGTTCCTGCAGCGCAATCAACTCGAGCGCTCGGACATCGATCACTGGATGGCCCATCCCGGCGGCAGGCGCATCGTCGAGAACGTGCAGAGCGCGCTCGGGCTCTCCGACGACGACCTCGCCACGAGCTGGAGCGCGCTGGCCGAGCACGGCAACGTGGGCACGCCCTCGATCCTGTACGTGCTCAAGGACACGATCGCACGCTGCGAGCCCCAGCCGGGCGAGCGCGGACTGATGGTGACGATCGGCCCCGGGGTGACCCTGGGGGTGATGCTGCTCGGCTGGTAAGCCGGCGGGCCTGGCGGGTCAGCCGCGTCGTTCCGAGCCAGCTACGTCGCTCCCGAGCACCGGAGGCTTCGAGGCAATGCAGACGGCTGGATACGCTCTTGCGATGCGCACCGCCGCGATCCTGCCCGTCAAGCGCTTCGCCCAGGCCAAGCAGCGCCTCGGCGCGAGCGTCGCCGATCCCCTACGGCTGGATTTGGCGCGCGCGATGGTCGGCGATGTACTCGCGGCGCTCGCCGAGACCGCGGAGATCGAGCACACGATCGTCGTTACCACTGAGCCATCAGTGGTCGAGGTGGCGCACGCACAAGGAGCAATCGTGATCGACGACACCGCGGGATACGGCCAAAGCGCCGCCGTGAACCTCGGCATCGAGCGTGCACTCACCGAAGGAATGGAGCGTGCGCTGTGCGTCCCTGGTGACTGTCCGACGCTCGATCCCCGAAGAGCTTGTGGCGCTCCTGATCTCGCCCGCAAGCGATGAGCCCGAGGTCGTGATCGTTCCCGACCGGCACGGAACCGGCACCAACGGTCTGCTGCTCGCACCCCCCGGCGCGATCCCCCCCAGCTTTGGGCCTGGCAGCTGTGAGCGCCACCGCGACGCTTGCGCTCGCCGCTGAGGTCTCCTGGCGCATCGAGCGGCCGGCGTCGCTGCTGTTGGACATCGACACCGGCGAGGACCTCGATCGCGCTGCGTGCGCGACTCTCCGCAGAGCGCCTCGGAGCCCCCCGCACTCGCGCGGTGCTCGAGTGCACCGCGGCCAAGGAACGATCCGTCATCACGACCCCCGCCTGAGACGGAGCAGATCGTGGCGAGCCTCTCCGCACTTGCCCTTCGCCGGTCTCCCCGAGGTGCGCACCGGCGACGACCTGGCGGCGCTGATCGTCCAGGCTCTGCATGCCGAGCCACCGCTGGCGACTCGCATTGCACGACGGTCAGATCGTCGTGATCGCGCACAAGGTCGTCTCGAAGGCCGAGGGCGCCGTCGTCGCCTCGCCGACGTGAGCCCGGTGCGCGAGCGCAGGAGCTGGCCGCAGAGCAGGGCAAGGATGCACGCGCGGTGCAGGTCGTGCTCGACCAGTCCGCGGAGATCCTCCGCGCCGCGAACGGCGTGCTGATCAGCCGCACCCACCACGGCTTCGTCTGCGCCAACGCCGGGGTCGACGCCTCCAACGCCGCTCGCCAGGATCGGAATCGAGAGCTGATCGTGCTCCCCCGCGACCCCGACGCCTCAGCGCGCGCCCTGCGCGCGCGCCTGCGCGAGCTGACCGGGGCACACGCCCGCGGTGCTGATCACCGACAGCTTCGGCCGCGCCTGGCGCCACGGGCAGTGCGACGTTGCGATCGGGCTGCGCCGGGCATGGCGCCCGCTGGATGACTGGCGGGGCCGCACGGACAGTGTCGGCCTGGAACTGCGCGCCACCTGGATCGCCGTCGCCGACGCCGCAGCAGCCACCGCCGACCTCGCTCGCGCCAAGGACTCGCGCGAGCCCGTCGTGCTGATCGAGGGTCTCGAGCGGTTCGTCACCGTCGATGATGGTCCCGGCGCGGTGGCGCTGCTGCGAGGGCTGGATGAAGACCTTTTCCGTTAGCTCGCGACGGCGAGCGGCAGCTCGCCTGTCCTCGTCAGAGGGTAGTGGCGCCTGATGTCGTAGAGCGTCGTGCGCTCGGCCGCCGGGCGGCCGGCCTCGTGCGCAGCTGCCACGAGCTGCTCGGGCTCCAGACGGGTGCCGTGGTAGCTGCCGGCGAGGCGGCTGATCGACTCCTCCATCAGCGTGCCGCCGAGATCGTTGACGCCCCAGCGCAGCGACTCGGTCGCGGCGTCGAGCCCCATCTTCACCCAGCTGGCCTGCAGGCTCGGCACGGTTCGCCCGAGCGCGAGGCGAAAGACGGCGGTGTGCTTGAGGTTCTCCTCGCGCGAGATCTCCTGCACGCCATGCGTGCGGCCGAGCAGCGTCTGAAACGGGATGAACGAAAGCGGCACGAACTCGGTGATCCCGCCGGTTCGTTCTTGTAGCTCACGTACCACACGCATGTGCTCGGCCAGCTCCCACGGCTCCTCGATGTGGCCGAACATCACCGTCGCGGTCGAGCGCAGCCCGGCGTGGTGCGAGGCTTCGATGATCTCCACCCAGCGCGCCACCGGCAACTTGTTCGGGCTGATCCTCTCCCGCACGCCATCGTGCAACACCTCCGCCGCGGTTCCCGGCGTCGAGCCAAGCCCCGCATCCTTCAGCTGGCCGAACACCTCGGACGGATGCAGCCCCGAGATATCACACATGTGCGCGATCTCCATCGGGCTGTACGCGTGCAGGTGGATGTCGGTTCCGGCCTGCCGGGCGGTGGCCTTGGCGAACCGGAGCCAGTGCAAGTAGTCATCGAGGCTCCAATCGGGATGGATGCCGGACTGGATGCAGAGCTCGCTCGCGCCGTAGTCGATCGCCTCGATCACCCGGCGGGCGAACTCCTGCTCGTCGTGCTCATAGGCGTCGGGCGAGCGCTTGCCCTGCCCGAATCCGCAGAACGCGCAGCCGACCGTGCAGACGTTCGAGACGTTGATGTTGCGGTTCACCACAAACGTCACCGTCTCCCCCGCCAGCTCCGCGCGCAGCTCATCGGCAGCCTGGCGCATCTCCTCGATCGCCTCTGGCCTTGACTCGGCGAACAGCGCCGTCAACTCATCAGGGCTCAGCCAGTCCCCGTCTCGGCCCTTCTCGATCGCCGCGGGCACCAGATCCGGACGGATCGGCGCCGGTGGGTCGGTGCGGCCGGAGCCCCGCCGCGGGATGAAGCTCCAGTACTTGACCTTGATCGTGTCCATCACACCCGGCGCCACCCACTCGGGGTCGATGTACTGCGGGTACACACACAGGCGCTCGGTCAGCGCCACGCCGTCGGCCTGCAGCTGCTTGCGCACCTGGTGCGGCGAGGGGAACGGGTGCTCGGGGGAGATGTGATCGCCGTTGGCGCTGAGACCGCCGAGGTCGGTCGCGCCGGCCTGGACGAGCTCGCCCCACCAGTCCGCGAGGTTCGGCGGGATCTGGATGCCGACGTCCGGCATCAAGCGGCGAGTCTCCGCGATCAACCGCTTCATGTCCTCGATGCTCACCGGACACGCCCACTCGGGCAGCGGTAGCTCCGGGCGGCCGTCGGTCAGCCCCGTGCGCCAGTACGCGCGCGCGGCCGCGTCGGCGATCTGCGCGGGCTCCTGGCCGTAGTAGCGCTGGTGCGGCACGAAGTTCTGGAGGATGACCTCCTGGATGTGCCCGTACTCTGCGTGCGCCGTCGCGAGCGCCTCCAGGGATTCGATCCGCTCCTGCTCGCTCTCGCCGATCCCCACCAGGATGCCGCTCGTGAACGGTATCCGCAGCTCCCCCGCCGCCCGGATCGCCTCCAGGCGCCGCGCCGGGTGCTTCGTCGGCGAGCCTGCGTGCACGGTGTTCATCAGGCGCTCTGAGACCGACTCGAGCATCAGCCCCTGCGAGGCGGTCACGTCGCGCAGGCGCGCCAGGTCCTCGCGGGAGAGCACGCCGAGGTTGGTGTGCGGCAAGAGGCCCCGCTCGAGCGCCCGCTCGCACGCCCACACCACGTACGCCGTGAAGTCCTCGTGGCCGTACTCGCGCAGCCGCGCGGCCACCTCGGGGTTGACCTCCGGTTTCTCGCCCGTCAGGACGAGTAGCTCCTTGACCTGGCGTTTCGCGGCGCCGTCGAGGATCTCCAGGACCTCCTCGGGCGCGTACAGGTGCGCCTGGTGAGTGGCGAACGCGCAGTACTTGCAGTAGCAGCGACACGTCCGCGACAGCGACAGCGTCAGGTTGCGCGAGAAGGTCACCCTGCGACGCATTCCCCGAGTGTGACAAAAAAAGAGGGGCCCGGCTGATTGATAGAGGAGGGGCCCGGCTGCGCCACCCTCCTGGCAGCCTCCGGCCGACTGCGCCACCCTCTGGGTCGGTCGGTGGGTCCGTCCGACAGCCCTTCTAGATTCGCCCCATGTCCGAAGACACCCTGCGTCGCGCCGTCGCCGAGATGATCGGCGCGTTCACGCTCACGTTCGTCGGCGCCGGCGCCGCTGCGGCGTCCGGCGTCGCCCACGACAGCACCTTGATCGGCGTGGCGATCGCCAACGGGCTCGCGATCGGCGTGATGGTCTGCGCGCTCGGGTACATCTCGGGCGGGCACTTCAACCCCGCGATCACGTTCGGGTTTCTGATCACCCGCCGGATCAAGCCGGCGCTCGCGGGCGTCTACTGGATCGCGCAGCTGAGCGGCGCCGCGCTCGCCGCGCTGCTCGTCAAGGAGCTGCTCCCGCGCGCCGCGACCGAAGCGGTCAAGCTCGGGGTCCCCGCGCTCGGTCATGGAGTGGACGCGAGCTCGGGCTTCCTGCTCGAGGCGGTGCTCACGTTCTTCCTCGTGCTCGTCGTGTTCGGTGCGGCCGTCGACACGCGCGGCCCGTTCAACGCGGTCGCCGGGCTGGCGATCGGCCTGACGATCTCGATCGACGTGCTGTTCGGCGGGCCATTTACAGGCGCGGCGATGAACCCTTCGCGCGCGTTCGGGCCGCAGCTCGTCGGCGACCACTGGGCCAACGGCTGGGTCTGGTACGCGGGACCGGTGCTAGGGGCGAGCGTGGCGGCGCTGCTCTACCACTTCCTGTTCCTCGGCGGCAAGGCCGAGCCCGAGGCCGCCACAGCCGCGACCTGATCGGGCAAGCGTGGCTCGTGCGAGCACGCGGCGAGGGTGGTTGTGAGGCGCCGAGCCATATGCTCCGCCGTCTATGTCTTCCCCGGCCCGTGTCTACCTGGCTCGCCACGGCCAGACGGCGTACAACCTCGAGGGCCGCTTCCAGGGCCAATTGCCGGTGCCACTCGACGACACCGGTCGCACCCAAGCCGCCGAACTGGCCGAGCGGGCCGCCGTCCAGGAGTTCGCAACGTTGTGGTGCAGTCCGCTGCTCAGAGCACGGGAAACAGCCGACATCGTCGCTGAGCGGATCGGCCTGGAGCCATGCGAGGACTCGCGGCTGATGGAGACCAACGCCGGCGACTGGACCGACCGAACCTTTGCCGACGTGCAGGCCGAAGCATCGGACGCCTTCGCCGCGTTCGTCAGCGGCGAGCCCGACTTCGCCTTCCCCGGCGGCGAGTCCTTCGCCCAGCAGGGCATCCGCGTCGCGGCGGCGCTCACCGATATCGAACAGGGGATGCTCCCCACGCTGGTCGTATGCCACGGCGGGGTGATCCGCATCGCCCTCTTCCAGCGCGCCGGCCGGCGCGTGGCGATGGCCGAGCGGGTGCCAAACGGAGCGCTGCTCCCACTCGATCCGGCGGCGGAGCGCACGGATGTCGGCAGCGGAGCCGCAACGCAGCCCAGCTAGGAATCAATCCGCGGCCAAGCGCGTGACCAGATCGGCACCCTCCCGCGCCATGCGCGAGCGGGGCACCACCAGGTCGAAGCCCGCCTGCTCAGCCCGCTCGCGCGCACGCGCGTCCACGTGTGAGTAGAAGCCCAGCGTGCGCGTCTGCGCCAACGCCCCCTCCCGTGCCCAGAATTCCACGAGCGCCGCGCCGTCGAGACCCTCGTCTACGAGATCCACCACGAGCACCGCCGGCGCATCCGCCAGCCGCTCGTGTGTCCGATCCCGATCGCTCACCAACTCGACCTCGTGCCCGGCCGCCACCAGCGCGCCCTTCACCTGAGAGCCAAAAAGCAGGTCTCTGCTCAGGGCAACCACACGCGCCATGGGCGAGGACTACCTACTGTGCGCGCAGGCGACGGAATTCGTCGCGCACCGACTGCGGGCGCCCCCACATCTGCGTGACCTCGACACGTCCTGAGCGCACCTCCCGCACGATCAGCTCGCCCTCGATGCCGGCGTCGTCGAGCAGGCTGAGCGTGCCGTGGACCGTGGGCGCCGAGGCGGCGTGACCGAAGCGGTGGGCGACGAGCAGCCGCCAGTGCCAGTCGTGGTGGGAGTAGGGCCGTGCGTTGCACGTCGCGAGGTACACCGCGGCGTCCACATAGCGTGACTCGTCCGCGATCCTCAGATCGAGCTCCAGATCCGTCCAGTCGTCAGGCAGCGAGTCGACGATCGTCTGGAATGTGTCGGCCGAGCCCATCGCTGAAAGCCTACCGGGCAAACCGCCTGTGCCCCGTCTGCGCAGGGACTCGTCCGCCGCACAGGCGTGGCTATCCTCGAATCGATGGCCGCCACTAACATCTCCCAGCTCGACGCTGAGTATCTGGCGCTTACAGAGCGCTGTGGCTTGCTCGATCGCTCCGAGCGGGGCAAGCTCGCCCTGACCGGCGCCGCGGCCAAGGCCTTTCTCGCCGGGCAGGTGACCAACGACATCGAGGCTCTCTCTCCTGGAGGCGGCTGCTACGCGGCGTTCCTCACCCCCAAGGGCAAGATGCTCGGCGACATGCGGATCCTCGACCTGGGCGAGGAGCTGTTCCTGGATACCGAGCGCGTGACGCTCCAAGCCCTGTTCGACATGATCCGGCGCTTCAAGATCGGCTACGACGTCGAGCTCCACAAGCGCACCGTCGAGCGCGGCCTGCTGTCGCTGATCGGGCCCGACGCCGCGCGTGTCGCTCACGTCGAGGAGCTTGCGGACATCGAACACGCAAGCTCGGCGGTCGAGATCGACGGCATCGCGGCGATCGCCGCGCACACCGACACCGGCGTGGATCTGATCTGCGCCGGTAACGAGACAGACGAGCTGGCGCAGACGCTGCGCGAACGTGGTGCCGTGCCGGTCTCAGAGGACGCGGCGGAGATCGTGCGCGTCGAGCGCGGCCGTCCCCGTTACGGGATCGACCTCGACGACACCACCATCCCCCAGGAGGCCGGGCTGAACGAGCGCGCCGTCTCGTTCACGAAGGGTTGCTACGTCGGGCAGGAGACTGTCGCCCGCTTGCACTACAGGGGCAAGCCCAATCGCCACCTGCGCGGGCTGCGCCTGTCTGCCCCCGCGGCGCCGGGCGCGGAGCTGTGCCTGGGCGAACGCCCCGTCGGGCGCCTCTCGAGCTCGGTCCTCTCCCCCGTCAACGGCCCGATCGGCCTGGCGCTCGTGCGCCGCGAGGCCGAGCCGGGGAGCACCGTCTCCGTCGGTGAGCACGGCGCCAGCGCCGAAGTGATCGAGCCGCCGTTTCAGCCCCGGTAAGAGTCCCGGTAAGCCCTCCGGAGCCAGCCCCAGATAGGATTACCGCCGTATCCCAGGGTTGGGTGGGTAATTCAATCTCCGGAGGTCCAAATCACCGTGGCAACCGATCTGCAACGAGTCTCCGAGGTCCTCGTCGAGCCCGGTGAGCTGCCCAAGACGATGGCCGCCTGGGTGATCCGCGAGGAGCGTTTCGGGGAACCGAAGGACGCCTTCCAGCTCGAGGAGATCGAGGTGCCCGAGCCCGGCGCGTTCGAGGTGATCGTGCGCGTGATGGCCGCCGGGGTCAACTACAACAACGTCTGGGCCGCCCTCGGCAAGCCGGTGTCGGTGATGAAATACGGCGACCATCCCGAGTTCGGCCACCACATCGGCGGCTCCGACGCGTCGGGGATCGTGTGGAAGGTCGGCGCGGGTGTCACCCGCTGGAAGGTCGGCGACGAGGTCGTCGTGCACTGCAACCAGGCCTCCTACGAGGACCCTGAGGTGCACGGCCTCGATCCGATGGCCGCGCCCTCGCAGAAGATCTGGGGCTACGAGACGACCTGGGGCTCGTTCGCCCAGTTCACGAAGGTCCAGGCCCAGCAGCTGCTGCACAAGCCCGCCGCGCTCACCTGGGAGGAGTCCGCGTCATACGGCCTCGTCTACTTCACCGCCTACCGCATGCTGCTCACCCGCTGTCAGATGCAAGCGGGCGCGAACGTGCTGATCTGGGGCGCGGCCGGCGGCCTGGGCGTGTTCGCGACCCAGCTGTGCGCCGCCGCCGGTGCCAACTGCGTGGGCGTCGTCTCATCGGAGGAGAAGGGCGAGCTGGTCAAGCGCCTCGGCGCCGTGGACTACATCAACCGCGACGAGTTCGCGGGGATGATGCGCAAGGGCGGCGAGAGCGCCGAGGAGGAGAAGGCCCGCTTCGCGGTCTCCCGCGCCTTCGCCAAGCGCGTCAAGGAGATCCTCGGCGACGCACCCGACATCGTCTTCGAGCACGTCGGCAAAGCAACCTTCCCGACGTCGGTATTCACCGCCAAGACCTTCGGGAAAATCGTCATCTGCGCCGGGACCACAGGCATCGACCTCGACTTCAACGTCGCCTACCTGTGGATGCGCCAGAAGGAGATCCTCGGCTCGCACTTCGCCAACGCCTATGAGTGCACGAAGGCAAACGAGCTGATCGAGTCAGGCCAGATCCGCCCCGTGCTGTGGCGCACGCTCGGTTTCGAGGGCGTCGCCGAAGCACACCAGCTGATGCTCGAAAACAAGCACCTCGGCAAGATCTCGATTCTCGTCGGCGCAACCGAGGAGGGGCTTGGCAAGACCGCCGATGGCCCTGGAGCCATTCATGCAGAGGTTGGCGCCTGATGGCCGGCACGGTGATCGTGCCCTGGTACGCAACTGGCTTTCGCGGCGAGGACTTCGAGGCCGCGCTGAACGAGGTCGCCGTCACCGCGCTGCGCTACGGCGCTGGCTCCTACGCGGTCTACCGCGCGCGCGATGACCGCTATAAGTTCCAGCAGCTCGCCTCTTTCGACGAGCATCTCGACTGGGAACGCTACTGGAGCGGCTCGGAGATGACCGACTTCCGCGTGCTGCACTCCAGCTGGTACCAGGTCCCAGTGCTCTATGGCTGGTGGGATTTGACCGCCGGCGGCGTACTCGTCACCCCGCCGGCATCAAACGGCCACACCAACGGCGGTGGCAATGGTGCTCCCCATCAGGTCAAGGGCGAGAACACCTAAAGAGGCCGGGACAGATGTTGTACTTTTAGGTTGCGTATAGCTATCGTTATACGCAACTTAAAAAATAGAACGCCCCTTGCGCTAGCTTTGCTTCTTATTAGCCCTGCTCGAGCGGCGCCATGGTCAAGCCTGCGCCCTTGAGCTGTTCCCAGTAGTGCTCGGCGGTCTCCTGATGGCCGCTGTACACGATCGCCTGGCCGGAGCTGTGAATCACTTTGGCGAGCTCATGCCCGCGCGCCAGTGTCGTCGCGGGGATATATCGCGCGAGCGTGCGGGCAACATGGTCGAAGGTGTTGTGGTCGTCGTTTCGCACGATCACTCGCCACGAGTCGCCCAGGCCGCTTCCCGGCGATCCGGTCCGCGGCAGCTCGGTCGTTTGGCCGCTCATCACGCGGCAGGATAATGCCCAGCCGTACAATTGTCAGTATGAATAGCGATCGGTCCCCACGGCTGGCGGAGCCTGACCGGCCCTGGATGATGCGCACCTACGCCGGGCACTCGACGGCGCAGGCCTCCAACGAGCTCTACCGGGGCAACCTCGCGAAGGGACAGACGGGACTGTCGGTCGCCTTCGACCTGCCGACCCAGACCGGATACGACCCCGACGACGAGCTCGCGCACGGGGAGGTCGGCAAGGTCGGCGTGCCGATCTCCCACCGCGGTGACATGGCCACCCTGATGGAGGGCATCCCGCTCGGGGAGATGAACACCTCGATGACGATCAACGCGACCGCCGCCTGGCTGCTGGCGCTTTACATCGTCGCCGCCGAGCAGCAGGGCGTGCCCCAGGAGCAGCTCCAGGGAACCACCCAGAACGACATCATCAAGGAGTTCCTCGCACGCGGCACCTACGCCTTCCCACCCGCGCCCTCGATGCGCCTGATCGCCGACATGATCGCCTACACGGTCGAGCACGTCCCCAAGTGGAACCCGATCAACATCTGCTCCTACCATCTGCAGGAGGCTGGAGCCACGCCGGTGCAGGAGATCGCCTACGCGATGAGCAACGCGATCGCAGTGCTCGACGGAGCGCGGGAGCGCATAGAGGGTGGCACAGGCGGCCGAAGGCCGGCGAGCCGGGCCCCTCGATCTTCCGAATCGGCCGCCCACGCCGACGACGAGGCGGCCGCGCAGGAGCTGATGGGGCAGGTGTTCGGGCGGATCTCGTTCTTCGTCAACGCCGGCGTGCGCTTCGTCGAGGAGCACGCCAAGCTGCGCGCGATGTCGATCCTCTGGGAGGAGCTCGGCCGCGAGCGCTACGGGGTGATCGACCCTAAGCACCTGCGCTTCCGCTACGGCGTGCAGGTCAACTCGCTGGGCCTGACCGAGGCCCAGCCGGAGAACAACGTCCAGCGCATCGTCCTGGAGACGCTCGCAGTCACGCTTGGGCGCGACGCCCGCGCGCGCGCGATCCAGCTGCCCGCCTGGAATGAGGCGCTCGGGCTCCCCCGTCCGTGGGATCAGCAGTGGTCGCTGCGCATCCAGCAGGTGATGGCCTACGAGACGGACCTGCTCGAGTATCCAGACATCTTCGAGGGCTCGCACGTGATGGACGGCCTCGTCGCCGAGCTGCTCGATGGCGCCCGCGCCGAGATGGCCGTGGTCGCCGAGCACGGCGGCGCGGTCGAGGCGGTGCCCTACATGAAGGGCGCGCTGGTGGACTCCCATCGCCAGCGCATCCACCGGATCGAGTCCGGCGCGCAGGTCGTGGTCGGCCAAAACCGCTTTGCCGAGACGGAGGAGTCCCCACTGACCGCAGACGCCGAGGGCGGGATCCTGGTCGTCGACCACGCAGTGGAGGCCGAACAGATCGAGGCGGTGCGCCGCTGGCGCTCCGAGCGCGACCAAGCGGCCGTTGATGAGGCCCTATCGGACCTGGCCCGGGTCGCGGGCGAGGAGGATGATCATGCCGCCGCCCGCCCGAACCTGATGATCCCGACGATCGCCGCCGCACGCGCCGGGGCCACCACGGGCGAGTGGGCACGCACGCTGCGCGAGGTGTTCGGCAGCTACCGCGCCCCCACCGGCGTCGGCGAGGCCAGTGGAAATGAAGCACCTGATGGAGATCTCAAAGAGCTGCGTGAGCAGGTCGCAAGACTCCAGGAGCAACTCGGACGCCGGCCAAAGATCCTCGTCGGCAAGCCCGGTCTCGACGGCCACTCCAACGGCGCCGAGCAGATCGCCGTGCGCGCCCGCGACTCGGGCATGGACGTGGTCTACGAAGGCATCCGCCTGACCCCCGCCCAGATCGCCGCCTCGGCGCTCCAGGAGGGCGTGCACGTGATCGGCCTGTCGATTCTTTCCGGTTCTCATCGCGAGCTGATCCCCGCGGTGATCGGCGCGCTGCGCGAGGCCGGCGTCACGGCGCCGGTGGTCGTCGGCGGGATCATTCCCGACCAGGATGTCGCGCCTCTGAAGCGCGCCGGCGTGGCCAGCGTCTACACCCCCAAGGACTTCGACCTGACGCGCATCATGCGCGACATCGTGGAGCTGGTTGGCGCGGGCAGCGGCAATGGCTCGTCCCCGAACGGCTCGGCGCCCGAGGCGTGAGCGGCGACGGGGCGGCCCTCGGCGCGCGCCTGCGCGGGCACGACCTGAGCGCGGCGCCGGCTGCCCTGAACCTGCTGGAGAGCGCCACGGCGGCCGATCGCGAGCAGTCCGCGGCCCTGCTGCACGAGGTCTCGCCTCAGGCTCTCGGAGGCGAGGCGGACGGACACGTCATCGGGATCACCGGACCGCCGGGCGCCGGCAAGTCGACGCTGCTCTCGGCCCTGCTGCACGCATGGCGCGAGCAGGGCCAGACGGTGGCAATGCTTGCAGTTGATCCGAGCTCGCGTCGCTCGGGCGGCGCGCTGCTCGGCGACCGCGCGCGGATCGATTTCGACGCGGCCGATCGAGGGGTGCTGATCCGCTCGACCGCCACCGGGGAGCGACTGGGGGGTCTGGCCTGGCCGACCCGCGCAGCGGCACACGCGCTGGCGGCGGCGTTTGACGTAGTGGTGATCGAGACCGTGGGCGTCGGGCAGGCCGAGACCGAGATCGTCGACGTGGCCGACACCGTCGTCGTCGTGGTGCAACCCGGCAGCGGCGACGCGCTGCAGTTCCTCAAGTCCGGCATCATGGAGATCCCCGACGTGCTCGTCGTGACCAAGGCCGACCTCGGCCAGCTGGCGGTACACACCCGGCGCGACCTGAGCGCGGCCCTGCGCTCGCTCGGCTCGCGCTCCACACCCGTGCTCGCGGTTTCCTCGCTTCCACCGCCGCGAGGCGTCGATGAGTTGGTCGCAGCGCTTGCGGAGCACCGCGCTGGTCTGGACCTCGCCGGGCGGCGACTGCGCGCACGCCGCGCGGGGGCGCTGGCCGAATATACGCATGAGCACGGCGAGCGCGGGCTGCGAGCCCTCGGTGGGCGTCAAGCGGCGGAGGCGTTCCTCGCCGGGCAGCAACCGGGTTTGGACGTGGCGGCGCTCGTGGCGGCATTGGAGCGGAGAATCGAGGCCGACGATGGTGCGTGATCTGCTGATGATCCTGGGCGCATTCGTCCTCGCGAGCCTGCTCGCCGGCGCGCTCGGCGCGACCAACCTCGGCACCGCGCTCGCCTTCGGCCAGATGGCGCTCGCGGCGACGACGGTCTACGTGCTGCTCAAGCGCTGAGGACTGATAGTCAAGTCTCGTAAGACCGTATACGTGTGGCGTCATGAAAGGTCAGGCATCCGTGCGGCGTCATAGAACGTAAAAGAAGTTGCAGCTTCCAATTCGCTTAAGAAAGCCGTACTAGCTTCCTCTCGCCGCCCACTCACCCATGCTGATCCTGATCCTCTTTGCCATCCTCGCCGGAGCGGGGACCGCCCTGTCCCCGTGCGTGCTGCCGGTGCTGCCCGCGTTGCTCTCGGCCGGCGGCGTCGGGGGCCGGCGGCGGCCGCTCGGAGTGGTGCTCGGGCTGACGGTGACCTTCACCGTCACGATCGTCGGGATCGCCAAGGTCGTCGGTGGCGTCGGCCTCGGCTCGGACCCGTTGCGCGACATCGCTGTGGTCGTGTTGCTCGCCTCGGGCGTGGTGCTGCTCGTGCCGGCAATCGGCGATCGTCTGGAGGCACATCTCTCGCGCCTGTCCGCGTTCGGTCCGAGCTCGACCGGGGACGGGTTTCGCTCGGGCATGCTCGTCGGCGCCGCGCTCGGGTTCGTGTACACACCCTGCGCCGGCCCGATCCTCGCGGCCGTGATCTCGGTGAGCGCCGCCAGCGGACGCACCGTGGCGGTAGCGGTCGCCTACGCGCTCGGGTCCGCGGTCGTCTTGTTTGGGTTGACCCTCGGTGGTCGTGCGCTGTTCGACCGTGTGCGCCGGGCCGGTCGCGGGCCGCTGCTGCAGCGCACGCTCGGCGTGATCATGATCCTCACGGCACTCGCAATCGTCACCAATCTCGACGTCCGCTTCGACCAGCAGGTGGCCGAACACATCCCCGATGTCAACCTCACCGCGAGCCTCGAGAAATCCCACGCGGTCGAAAGCCGCCTGCACGAGATCACTGGACACGAAGCCAAGTTCAAGCCGAGCGCCACCGCCACGCCCACCGCCTCGCACAATGCCAGTCGAGCGAGCCTGCTCGCGATCGCCGGCGGTCTGAAGGATGTCGGCACCGCGCCGGAATTCACCGACACCGAGGACTGGTTCAACACGCCGGGCAACGCTCCGCTGACGCTTGCCTCGCTGCGCGGGCGCGTCGTGCTCGTCGACTTCTGGACGTACACCTGCATCAACTGCATCCGCACACTCCCCTACCTGAAGGCGTGGGACGCGACCTACCGCGGCCAGGGTCTGACGATCGTCGGCGTCGAGACGCCCGAGTTCTCCTTCGAGCGCAACGCCTCCAACGTGGCTAGCGCGATCTCCCAGTTCGGGATCAAGTACCCGGTCGTCCAGGACAACGAAATGGGCACCTGGAACGCCTACGGCAACGAGTACTGGCCGGCCGACTACCTGATCGACGCCCGTGGCCAGGTCCGCTACGCGACCTTCGGCGAGGGCGACTACTCCAAGACCGAAACCGCGATCCGCGCGCTGCTCGCCGAAGCCGGCCACAACGTCGCCGCCGGCCACGCGCATCCGACCGATGTGATCGTCCCCTCTCAGGAAGCCACACCGGAGACCTACCTGGGCACCGCGCGGGGGCAAGGGTGGGTCACCGGGCCAATCGCCGGCGTGCACGACTACGGCGCAGGCCATCCGGGACCCCTGGAAGTCAACGACTTCGCTTTCTCAGGCACTTGGAACACCGCCGCCCAGCCCGTCACCGCGATCTCCAACGCAGGGATCGACGTGCAGTTCGAGGCCAAGCATGTATACCTCGTGCTCAGCTCGACTGGGAACGTCCCACGGACCGTGCAGGTGCTGCTCGACGGCCGGCCGGTCCCGACCGCGGACGCAGGCGCCGACGTGCACGACGGCGTCGTCACCGTCAAAGGCGAGCGCCTCTACGCGCTCGTCTCGCTGCCCCGCGACGAACAGCATCGACTGAGCCTGCGCTTCGCGCCGGGGGTCACGGGGTATGCGTTTACGTTCGGGTAGGACCCCGATCCCAACTGACCCGATCGATCGATCGGCCTCGCGCATCCGTATATCTCTTCTCTTACTTCTTCTTTTTCTTGTGGCGCCCCGGCACACAGGTGTGGAAGGTGCGGACTTCCTCATAGAGCTTTCCCTTCGAGGACTTCGTGATCAACGCGACCCTGAACGTCCCCTTCGGCAGACCGACGAGGCTGACCGTCGTCGCGTGCTTGGAGAGCTTGCCCTTCTTTACGAATTTGCCGTTGATCTGCACTTCGATGCTCACGAGCTTGACGCCCTTGGGCGCGCGGGGATGGACGTTGAACGCGCGCTTGCTGAGGCACATCTTGCTCGACGGCAGCCCGAGGGTGGTCGCCTGCAGCGCCACCACCAGCACCTCGCTGCCGCACTTGCTGACAGAGGAGGCGTTGGCTGAGTCGCCGCTGTAGGTGGCGGCCCAGTAGTAGGTGCCGGTGCCGAGCTTGACCGCCGCCGATGGACCGGCCACGCCTTTGACCACCGTCGCCGTGCTGCCGGCGCCCGCGGCGACGGTGCATTTACTGTCCTTGTAGACGTTGTAGGTGACGGTGCCGGTGGCATTCGTGCCATCCGTGCCCGCGATGAACGCCTGATCTGTCACCGCCGTGCCCCGCGGCAGCGTCAGCGATCCGCCAGTGATGCCACCACCCGTCTGGGCCGTGGTGATCGATGTGGCGGTCCGGGGTGGAATGTAAGGGGGCGAGCACGCGCAGCTAGAGATCGGCGTGACCACGTTTTGGGCTGCAGACGGCGTCGTAGTCGAACGATTCCAGGTACTCGTTGGTGCCGCCGCCAAGGTTCGCCTCCAGGTTGCCCCGCCGTGCCCGTACCGAGCCACCGGCGATCGACCGGGTCCTGTCCTCTTCCGTGTGAAGGTGTCGTTGCCGGGCCGACCCACTTGACGCCGCCGGTGTCGCTGTACGCGAGGCACTCCCGACCCCGCCGTCGAGGTAGGTCATGTAGATGCCGCCCGTGGACCATCCTGGGAGACCGATGACCGCCCGCGCCGCTCAGCGTGCGTTCGCCCTCTTCGGAGTCGATCGTCACATACGGGGTGTCAAATCCTGCTTGTCGGTCGAAGGCTCGATAGTCCACGCTGTCAGCGCCAGCCGATTCGAGGCCCGGGCCTTCATCCTCTCGACCACGCCGAACCCGCTTGGGCCACCGCCGACGGCCGGGGACGACAGACATTGCAGTCGGCTTGTGGTATTTGCCGCCGACTTCCAGGCGCTGCCCGGATCTCCGGGTGAGATGTCGAACTGTCGGTTTTTGCCGTCTGCGCCCCGCTGCCGTAGTAGAAGGCGGTGCCGAACGTGCACCCAGCCGGCCCCGGTGCACCGAGCGTGTCGAATACGCCCGACGTCACCAGCATTGGCTCCCTGCTGGGATTGGCGACGTTCCCAGGACTCGTTGCTGAGGATGTTCGAACTGCCAGGCTCATCGTCACGTAGTGCCCGGTCATGTCGGGGATCGGCATTTCCGATGATCTCGTCCGAACGGTTTGGAGGCCAAAGGGGAAACCGTTGCCGAAGCGGGTCGCCGTGCCGACACCCCGCGTCCGCCGGGCGCGTTAGCTCCCGGGCATCACCGCACCCTGGCCGGGATCGCCCGACTGTCGGCGCTCAGGACTCCCATTGTCAGCCAAGACTCGAGGCCTTTAGACCGGTAGAATGTCGCGCCGCCCGCCGTCGAGGACCATGGACGATGCCCCTCACGTCCACCGGGACGGAGGATCATCGCGCAACTGGGTCAAAGGCTTCGGCGACGGACGACCCCGCCCCCAGGCCCACGACGAGCACCTGCACTTGATCCGCTGTATCGGGTACTTGCCGCCTCTGCCGGGTTCGGTCATCGCATCGGGGCGCCGCGCCGCAGCCAGCCGCGCCGGCCGGCAGCACGCACAGTATTCGATCGTCTTTGGGTTCGAGCGGTTTTCGCTCCATGCGACGTAGGCCGTCTGCGGGGTCGGTTCGTATTGAATCGACGGCTCGAAGTCGCCGGGACCAAGATCGATGGCGGCGAGCGCGCCGGACGCCGACACGAGGACGCCAGCAGTCGTAAGCGCGCCGACCACCATGGCTCGAGGAAGCGACGGACACGCCGCGCGGACGACCTTCCCGGCGGCACAACAGACGCCGACCAACCCGGCCGTCAGCCGACCCACCATGCTCCAGAGAAGATCCCGACTCGACCTGAATTGCGACGCACGGTGGGCCTCCTTGGTTGCCGGCTTCGACGTCCCGACCGGACGCGCTTGCGGATCAGCGGAAACCTACACCCTTGCGCAGCCCCGGGAAGCAACCGCCACCGAACCCGGCGGGCCGATCTGGAGCGCACTCGCGCAAGCGGTTGGACGCGCCTACAATGAGCCTCATGGAGGGTTCGATGGCCGAGACGACCGCGCGCAGCTGGCTGCGCTGCTACCGCTGCTGGTCGCAGGATCTGGAGGTCCAGGTCCACTACGAGGGAATCCACAAAATCGACCCCGACACCGGAGAGAGGGCGGAAGTCGTCGACGAGCTGCAGGAGGCCGTGGTGCAGTGCCTGGATTGCATGCACGACCAACCGCACCTGGGCTTCGCCAACGGCCGCGTCGAGCCGATCGAGGATCGCTGGGAACGAATGATCGCCGGGACCCCCTGGGTCGCGTCGTGCACGGTGTCCGTTGACGCCGATGACGTCGAGAGCTGCTCCGGGCCTGAGGCTGGCGACGCGCTCTCCTACGCCGCCTTCGGCGACCACGGGGTGCGCGAGTTCTTCACGCACGTGCGCTTCCACAAGCACGAAGACGAGACCAGCATCATCGTGCACCTGCTCGTCGAGTTGTACGCGCGCTCGCTCGAGGAGGCCACCGAGGTGCTCGAGTCATCCGCGCGTGGTCTTTTGACGATCACCTCGCTGGCCGAGGAGTCGCGCCCGCCGGCCGCCGCCGGCGAGAACCACGCACACGATTAGCCCAGGCGCGCTTGCAGCGCGTCGAGCTGAGCGCTCAACTCCGCCGGCAAGTTGTCGAATTTCGCCAGGTACTCGCGGAACTGCGGGAGTTGGGCCTTCCACTCTGCGACGTCGACCCGCAACAGCTCGGCCATGTCCTTCGCTGAGACATCCAATCCGGTGGTGTTGATGCCTTCCCCGTCGACCGGTGGGATCAAGCCGATTGGGGTCTCCCTCGCTGCCCCGTGACCGGCGCAGCGCGCGAACACCCAGCTCAGCACGCGTGAGTTCTCGCCGAAGCCCGGCCACAGAAAACGCCCGTCCTCGTCCTTGCGGAACCAGTTCACGTAGAAGATCTTCGGCAGCTTCGCCGCGTCGGCCCGGCGGCCGACCTCCAGCCAATGGGAGAAGTAGTCGGCCATGTTGTAGCCGCAGAACGGCAGCATCGCGAACGGATCGAAGCGCAGCTCGCCCACCGTGCCCGCGGCCGCCGCGGTCTTCTCTGAGCTCATCACCGAACCGAGGAACACGCCGTGCTCCCAATCCAGCGCCTCGGTGACGAGCGGCACCACCGTCGAGCGGCGCCCACCGAACAGCATCGCGTCGATCGGCACGCCCGCCGGGTCCTCCCACTCCGGCGCGATCGCCGGGTCCTGGGCGGCGGGGGTCGTGAAACGGGCGTTGGGATGCGCCGCGGGCTTATCCGAATCGGGCGTCCAATCGTTGCCGTGCCAGTCGATCAGGTGCGCGGGCTTCTCGCTGGTGAGGCCCTCCCACCAGACGTCGCCGTCGTCGGTCCGCGCGCAGTTGGTGAAGATCGAGTTGCGCTCGATCGTGGCGATCGCGTTCGGGTTCGTATGCTCGCCCGTGCCCGGCGCGACGCCGAAGAAGCCGTACTCAGGGTTGATCGCGTACAGGCGCCCGTCGGCGCCGAACTTCATCCAGGCGATGTCATCGCCGATCGTCTCCACCGTCCAGCCCTCGAGCGTAGGGATGAGCATCGCCAGGTTCGTCTTGCCGCAGGCGCTCGGGAAGGCGCCGGTGATGTACTTGACCTCACTCTCGGGGGAGGTGAGCTTGAGGATCAGCATGTGCTCGGCCATCCAGCCCTCATCGCGCGCCATCACCGAGGCGATGCGCAGCGCGAAGCACTTCTTGCCGAGCAGCGCATTGCCGCCGTAGCCCGAGCCGAACGACCAGATCTCGCGCGTGTCGGGGAAGTGGACGATGTACTTGTTATCGGCGTTGCACGGCCAGACAACGTCCTGCACGCCGTCGCCCAGCGGCATGCCGACGGAGTGCAGGCACGGCACGAACTCGCCTTCGGAGCCGAGCGCGTCGAGCGCGCCCTGGCCCATGCGCGTCATTATGCGCATGCTCACGGCGACGTACGGCGAGTCGGTCAGCTGCACTCCGACGTGGCTCTTGTCAGAGCCGAGCGGCCCCATCGAGAACGGCACCACGTACATCGTGCGCCCGCTCATCGAGCCGCTGAAGAGCTCAGTTAGCGTCTCGCGCATCTCCGCGGGATCGCGCCAGTTGTTCGTCGGCCCCGCTTCCTCCTCGGTGGCCGAGCAGATGAACGTCCTGTCCTCCACCCGCGCCACGTCACCGGGGTCCGACAGCGCCAGATAGGAGTTCGGTCGCTTCGCGTCGGACAGCTTCTCGAACGTTCCCGCCTCGACCAGCGCCTGGCACAGGCTGTCGTACTCCTCGGCCGAACCGTCGCACCAGTGGATGTCGTCAGGTTCGGTCAGGGCCGCGACCTCCCCGACCCAGGCCAGCAGGCGCTCGTTGGTGGTGGGGGCGGAAGCGGTGGTGTTCATGGCTGAATGCGGCTCCTCGGTGTCGATCGTGATCGGCGCGCGTCGTCCTAACAACGCGGCTGCCGGGCCAAGTTTGGCGCCGGGAACGTAAAAACGCCCCTGGAGGGCGGTCTGGAAAGCCTATCGCAAGCCCGTCAAAGCTTGCCTCTCGCTCACCGATCCGTCCCAGCCGGCGACGTGCGCAGGGCGGCGCCCGCCTACCTACTCGACGTTGCCCTCGGCCTCGCCGCCGCCCGGATTTCTGCGCGGCACCAGCACCAGCCGCTTGAACTCGGCCACCAGCACGCCGTCCTGGTTGAAGACGCGCGTGTGCACCTTCACGGTGCCCCGGTCGGGCTTCGACTGCGACTCCTTCTTCTCGAGTACCTCGGACTCGACGAACAGCGTGTCGCCGTGGAACACGGGCGCGGGGTGCTTGAGCTCTTCGGTGGCGAGGTTCGCGATCGCCTTGCCGCTCACGTCGGAGACCGACATGCCCAGTGCCAGCGAGTAGACCAGCGGGCCCACGACGACGTTCCGGCCCTGCTGGGATTTGCGCCGCATACACGTCGTTCAGGTGCAGCGGGTGATGGTTCATCGTGATCAGGCAGAACAGGTGGTCGTCTGACTCGGTCACGGTCTTCGCGGGCCAGTGCTTGTACACGGCGCCGACCTCGAACTCCTCCAGGTAGCGGCCGTACGGGTGGGCGCCGCTCGCCTCGCGCGCGGCCTGCTCGGTCTCGACGGTCTCGGTGGCGGTCTCGCTCATGGGTCGCGGGGTCTCCTGTCGTCCTGCTCGATGTTTGCGTTGCCCCAAACTCTAGTGAGGACCGCCCAGGCGGTACGGTTTGGGGTTCAACCCGAAACAACTGCAACCCGCAGAGAAGCCCACAGGAGACGAACCCGACTTGCGCAATCCCCGCGACTTTTTCAAGCCCCTCGCGATCGACGCCCCCGAGCCGGTGCGGGAGATCCCGTTCAAGCCGTCCCGGATGATCCACTTCATGGACTTCTCGAACCCGAAAATGGTCGAGAAGACGCCCGATCTAGCGCCGCAGGTGGACATCCTGCTGGGCAACCTCGAGGACGCGGTCCCGCTTGAAAAGAAGGAGGCCGCACGCGCCGGCCTGATCAAGGTCGGGCGGGAGATGGACCTTGGCGAAACCGCGCTGTGGACGCGTGTCAACGAGCTCGCCTCGCCCTACTTCCTCGACGACATCACCCAGCTCGTGGCTGAGATCGGCCACAGGCTCGAGGTGATCATGATTCCCAAGGTCGAGGGTCCCTGGGACATCCACTACGCCGATCGCCTGCTCGCCCAGCTCGAGGCGAAGGCTGGGCTCGAGCGGCCGATCCTGTTGCACTGCGTGCTCGAGACGGCGCAGGGCGTCGCCAACCTCGAGGAGATCGCCTGCGCCTCACCGCGCATCCAGGGGATGTCCTTCGGTCCGGCCGACCTGGCCGCGTCGCGGCGGATGAAGACGACGCGCGTCGGCGGCGGACACCCCGGCTACCGCACGATCGCCGATCCCGATCCGGACAATCCGGACGCTCCCCGTGCGAGCTACCAGCAGGACCCCTGGCACTACTCGATCGCGCGCATGGTCGACGCCTGCACCTCCGTCGGCGCGCTGCCGTTCTACGGCCCCTACGGCGACATCTCCGACGCGGAGGGCTGCGAGACCCAGTTCCGCGCCTCCTTCCTGCTCGGCTGCGTCGGCGCCTGGTCGCTGCACCCCGGCCAGATCGCGATCGCCAAGAAGGTCTACTCGCCTGACCCCGACGAGGTCGCCTTCGCCAAGAAGGTGATCGCGGCGATCCCTGACGGGCGCGGCGTTCACATGATCGACGGCAAGATGCAGGACGACGCCACCTGGAAGCAGTGCAAGGTTATGGTCAACCTCGCGGAAATGCTGGCGCGGAAGGACCCTGAGCTGGCGGAGGCGTACGGGTTCGTGCCGGCGAGCGAGCCGGCTACGCCCGCTGCCGTATAGGCTTCCGCGCCGCACATGAGATTCTTCGAGTACGAGGCGCGCGAGATCGTCAAGCGCGCGGGTATCCCCGTCACCGACTACGGCTTCACGACCGACCCCGCTGAGGCAGCGAGGATCGCAGAGCGGATCGGCGGCCCCACCGTGATCAAGTCGCAGGTGCTCTCCGGCGGGCGGATGAAGGCCGGTGGCGTCAAGTTCGCTGACACCCCTGAGCAGGCGCAGGAGTATGCCCGCGACATCCTCGAGCTGGAGATCGGCGGGCACATGCCCCGCGGTGTTCTGGTCGACCCCAAGGCGCAGGTGAAGCAGGAGTACTACGCGGGGGTCGTCTGGGACAGCACCGCCAAGAAGCCGCTGATGCTCTTCAGCGACATGGGCGGTATCGACATCGAGCAGGTCGCCGAGGAGCACCCAGATCACGTCGGCCGCGGCCACTTCTCCACGCTCGAGCCCTTCTCCGACTTCCAGGCCAAGCAGGTCATCGCCGCCGCCGGCGTCACCGGCAAGGCCCTGCAGCGCGCCACCCCTGTGTTCGCTCGCTTGGCCCAGCTGTTCCTCGATAACGACATGACGCTTGCCGAGATCAATCCGCTGGCGGAGCTGCAGGATGGCTCGTTCGTCGCGCTCGATGCACATATGGAGATGGAGAACGAGGGCATGCCGCGTCAGAAGGATCTGATCGAGGCGCTGGGCATCGGCGCGGACGAGGGTACCCGTGAGGGGCGTACTCCGACCACGTTCGAGGAGGCGGTCAAGGCGATCGACGCCGCTGATCACCGTGGCGTCATTCAAGGCAAGGACACCGGCTTCAACGGCAACATCGGCCTGGTTATCGGCGCGGGCGGCGGCTCGCTGACACTGACTGACGCCGTGCGTCAGCAGGGCGGTCGGCCCGCCAACTACTCCGAGATCGGCGGCAACCCGTCCGTCGCCAAGGCCCGCGGCCTGGCCAAGGAGGTCCTCAAGAAAGACGGCGTCGAGAAGATCGCGGTGATGATGTCGATCGTCTCGAACACGCGCGTCGATATCGTCGCGCGCGGCGTGATCAAGGCCTGCCTGGATCTCGGCAAGGATCCTGGCGAGACGATCGCGATCTTCCGTATTCCTGGCGCATGGGAGGAGGAGGGCTTCAAGATCCTCGACAAGTACGGGGTCGAGTACTGCGACAGGTCGGTGTCATTGTGGGAGGCCGCCGGTCGTGCGGTCGCCAAGATTGAACCCCACCCGCCCGGCGCGGCCTAGCCATGTCGATCCTCATCAACCAGAACACCACCTTCATCATCCAGGGCATCACCGGGCGCGAGGCGGTGAACCTCACGCGCGAGTGCCTCGACTACGGCTCGAAGATCGTCGGCGGCGTCACTCCCGGCCGCAAGGGCCGAGAGGTTCACGGCGTGCCGGTGTTCGACACCGTCGAGCAGGTCGTCGAGCACAATCATGGTGTCGTGCCCGACGGCTCGGTCGTCACCGTGCCGCCCGCGGGCACGCGCGACGCCGTCTTCGAGGCGCTGCATGCTGGCATCAAGACGATCGTGATCGTCACCGAGCGCATCCCACGCCGCGATGTCGCGATGATGGTCGAGCTGGCCGACGCCAAGGGCGCGCGGATCATCGGACCCAACTGCCTCGGCCTGATCGTCCCGGGCGTGGCCAAGATGGGCGGCATCGGCGGCCCGGCGCGGAACGCCGCGGTGGCCTACCAGCCTGGCGCGGTCGGCGTGATGAGCCGCTCTGGTGGCATGACGACGGAGATCTCCTCCACGCTGACGGCCGCGGGACTGGGTGTCTCCACTGCGGTCTCGATCGGCGGCGATGCGATCATCGGCTCCACCTACTCCGAGCTGATGCCGTACTTCGAGGCTGACGAGCAGACCCAGGCGATCGTGATCTACACCGAGCCGGGCGGTCGCATGGAGGCCCAGCTGGCAAAGTGGGTCAAGGAGCAGCACTCGCGCCTGCCGATCATCGCCTTCATGGCGGGCAAGTTCATGGACGACGAGGAGATGCAAGGCATGTCCTTCGGGCACGCCGGCACGATCGTCGAGGGCATCCAGGACAGCGCGACCGAGAAGATCGCCCGTCTGGAGGCAGCCGGCATCCCGGTCGTGCAGCGGATCGACGAGATTCCCGACCTGGTCAAGGCCAAGATCGCGGAGAGGAGCCTCGCGTGAGGGCGGATGGAACATTCATCGCGGTCGAGGTCGACGACCAGGTAGCCGGCGACCGCGAGCTGGCGGTCAAACTGAAAGATGCCTGCCCCGTCGACATCTTCGCCGTGGGCGATTCTGGTGTTGAGCTCGTCGAGAAGAACCTCGACGAGTGTGTGCTCTGCCGTCTATGCCTGGACGCCGCCCAATCGGATCCCACCCGCCCGGTGAAGATCATCAAGCTCTACGACAACGACGCGATCCTCGCCTGAGTATCCTCGGCCGCGCGGTGGGCTAAGCTGATATTGAGCCGATGAACGAAAACTTCTCCCTGATCGTAATGTGCTTCTTCCTGCTCGCCTCACTGGTGTTCTTGGCCCAGCAGATCACGGCCTATCACTAGAAGGCCGCTGATCGAAGGTCGGCCAGCGGCACGAGGCGGCTGTGACCGGGGCTACTCGTCGTGTTTGTGCGCGCGGCGCGTGTTTTGGCGTTCCTGCTGTTTCTCAACAACGTTGGCGATCAGCTTGAGGAACTGCTCGGGACCGGAGGCCTTGGCCTGGCCGTAGGTGAACGCCTCGATCCAGTCGGGCACCTGGGCCTCATGGGCCATCACGTTGAAGAACTCGCGGCGCATTTCCACCCGCATGCGGGCGTCGGTGGGGGGCATCTTGGTCACCTCAATGCCGGGCATCTCCAGACGGAAGTGCTGCACGTCGCCGCGCCCGCGCAGCTCGACGGCGACCACGAGCTTGATCGGCTCGAGCGCCGGCACTTCCTCGAGGAACCTGCGCACGGCGAGCTCAATCAAGGTCTTCGCATCCTCGGCCATACCACTCCTAGTCCTCTCCGGCCCCACCGGGCCAACTTTTCCGGCGGCGGGCCAACTGATCAGATCTTATGACGCTGAAGCAGCTTGCGGCCGATCACCATACGCTGGATCTCTGAGGTGCCCTCGCCGATCAGCAGCAGCGGTGCATCCCGATAGAGACGCTCGATCTCGTACTCCTTGGAGTAGCCATAGCCGCCATGGATACGCAGGCACTCCTCGGCACAGAAGCGGCCCGCCTCGGAGGCGAACAGCTTGGCCATGCCGGCCTCCAGGTCCGAGCGCTCGCCCGCGTCCTTCATGCGCGCGGCGCGCAGTGTCAGCAGGCGAGCGGCTTCGACCTGGGTGGCCATGTCGGCGAGCTTGAACTGGATCGCCTGGTGCTCTGCGATCGGCTTGCCGAAGGTCTTGCGCTCCTGCGAATAGCGCAGCGCCAGCTCGAGCGCGCGCTGTGCGATGCCGACACCACGGGCGGCGACGTTGACGCGACCCACCTCGAGCGCGTCCATCATCTGCACGAAGCCCTTGTTGAGGCCCTCCCGCTCACCGCCCAGCACGTTCTCGGCCGGACAGCGGTAGCCGTCGAAGACCAGCTCGGTCGACTCGACGCCCTTGTAGCCCATCTTGCGCAGCTGCGGCGGGACCGTCAGGCCGGCGTACGCGCCCGTGTTCTCACTCACCCCCGGCTCTTTCTCACAGATGAAGCAGGTCATGCCGCGATAGCGAGGATCGGCCTCCGGGTCGGTCTTCACCAGCGTGAACACGAGGTCCGAGCGCAGGCCGTTGGTGACCCACATCTTCTGGCCGTTGATCTCATAGTCGCCCTCGCCTGTCTTCTTGGCGGCGGTTTTGATCGCCTGCACGTCGGAGCCGAGCTCCGGCTCGGACAGCGAGAACGCGGCGCGGATCTCCCCGGTGGCCATGCGCGGCAGGTACTTCTGCTTCTGCTCGTCTGAGCCGAACTTCATCAGCAGATAGGAGCCGATGAAGTGCGTGTTGATCACGCCCGAGATCGAGATCCAGCCGCGCGAGAGCTCCTCGACGATCATCGCGTAGGTCGTCAGATCCAACCCCATCCCGCCGTACTCCTCGGGGATCGTCACCCCGAACAGCCCCAGCTCCTTCATCTGCTCGACGATCGGCTCCGGGAAAGAGTCCTCGTGGTCGTAGTGCTCGGCGTTGGGCAGGATCTGCTCGTCGGCGAACTGACGCACCATCTCGGTGATCGCTTTCTGATCGTCAGGGTCGGTCGGCGTTGTGGCGGTGGCTACGGCCATGCGTTGGCACTCCAAAGGTCGTTTTCGGGATTGATTGAAGATAAGAGGGGCCCGGCCGAAGCCGGGTGACACGCGCCTTCGGCGCGAGTCCCCGTTTCGGCCAGCCGGCCTTCGGCCGCCTGCACCACCTCTAGGTGGAGAATACCGGCATGAACTTCGCCGGCGACGTGCTCGAACGGATGCCCGCCAAGCGCCTGGCGCTGGTCGAGCTGGCGCGCGACGGCACGCGACGCGAGTGGACATTCGCGGAGGTGAGCGAGCGCAGCGCACGCCTGGCTGGCACGCTGCGCGCGCACGGGATCGGCAGAGGCGACGTGGTGATGACGCTGATCGGTAACCGTCCCGACTGGGTGATCGCGATGTGCGCCTGCTTTCGCATCGGCGCGGTCGTGCTGCCGTGCACCGAGCAATTACGCGCAAAAGACCTGCGCCTGCGCTTAGCGGTGGCACAGCCCTCGCTGATCCTCGCCGACGAGCGCAATCGCGCCGAGCTGGAGGCAGCGAAACCTGACTGCCCAGTGCTGCTCACGCCAGACGAGGCCCTGTTCGCCGCTGAGGCCGCTCCCGCGGTCGAGCTGGCGGATCAGGACCCCTGCCTGATCACGTTCACGAGCGGCACCTCGGGCGAGCCGAAGGCGGTGGTTCACGCGCAGCGTTACCTGGACGGCCAGCGCCTGCAGGCTGAGCACTGGCTGGCCGCGCGCGATGGCGAGCTGGTGTGGTGCACGGCCGCGAGCGGCTGGTCGAAGTCGGCGCGCAATGTGTTCATAGCGCCGTGGCTGTCGGGCGCGAGTGCCCTGCTGCACGATGCTCGCTTCGACCCCGCGGAGCGCTTGGAGCTGCTCGCGCGCGAGCGCGTGAACGTGCTCTGCATGGCGCCGACCGAGTACCGCGTGATCGGCGCTCGCAAGACCCTCACTCCGCTGCCGGACCTGCGCGGGATGGTGGCTGCCGGCGAGGCGCTCAACCCGGAGGTCTTGCACGTTTGGCGCGAGGCCGTGGGCTTGGAGATCCGCGACGGCTATGGCCAGACCGAGACCGGACAGCTCACGGGAATGCCGCTCGGCGAGCCCGCGCGGCCCGGCTCCATGGGACGGGCGCTGCCGGGAGTGAAGCTGGCGGTGCAGGACGGCGAGCTGACAGTCGATCCGGCGAGCGTGTCGACCTTCTTCCTCGGCTACCTGGGTGAGCACGTCCAACGCGATCAAACAGGCGCGTGGAGCGTCGAGGACCGGCGCGCCGCGGGACCGTGGCGGACGGGCGATCGGGTCACGCGCGGCGAGGACGGCTGGCTCTACTTCGAGGGACGCGCCGACGACGTGATCGTCTCCGCGGGCTACCGCATCGGGCCGTTCGAGGTGGAGTCGGCGCTCGTCGCGCACCCGGCCGTCGCCGAGGCCGCCGCTGTGGCGGCGCCGGACGAGGAGCGCGGCTCGGTCGTGCGGGCGATCGTGGTGCTCCACGGCGAGGGCTACGCGCCCTCGGCCGAGCTCGTGCGGGAGCTGCAGGAGCACGTCAAGCGCGAAACCGCCCCGTACAAGTACCCCCGCATCATCGACTTCGTCGCGGAGCTGCCGAAGACCGCCAGTGGCAAGGTCAAGCGTGCGCAGCTCCGCGGGTAGTCGACAACAGCCTCAGGCGGCGACCAGCTCGCCCTCCCTCGCCGCCTCGACGCGCTCCTCGGCGTCGATCTCCTGCAGCGTGGCTGCAGGCGGGCGCAGTAGTGCGAACGCCGCGAGCACTCCCAGGCCGACGCACACGGCGCCCACAAGGTACGCGAGGTGGTAGCCGCCGGTCAGCGACGCCGGCAGCGGATGACCCGCGGCGCTGAGGGCTTTCGTGTGGTCGGTCGCGATCGTGCCGAGCGTCGCCAGGCCGATCGCGCCGAACAGCTGCACGGACACGTTGATGATGCCCGACGCGAGGCCCGCATCGCGCGGGGGCGAGTCCGCCATGCCCATCGTCAGCAGCGGCAAGAACGACGCACCCGCCCCGAGACCCAGCGCCAGGAAGGCGAAGAACAGCCCGGGAAAGTAGCCCGCGTGAACACCCTGCACGGCGAGCAGCAGCAGCCCGACGATCAGCCCGCTCAGACCCGCCGCGAGCGTCGGCACCGGGCCGAAGCGCTCGACCGCGCGCGCTGACACGCCGATCGACATCACCGCGATCGCGATCGTCAGGGGCATGAACGCGAGGCCCGTGTCGATCGCGTCGTAGCCCAGCACGCGCTCCAGGTACAGAGCGCCGAGGAAGAACGCCGAGAACATGCCGGTGACGAGCAGCCCGCGAACGAGACTCGAGCCCATCAGCATGCGCAGCCGCAGGATGCGCAGCGGCATGATCGGGTTGGCGACACGCGACTCGACCGCGAGGAAGGTGACGAGCAGCGCCAGCGAGGCGCCCGCCGTTCCCAGCGTGCGCGCCGAGCCGATGCCATATTCGCTCGACTTGACGATCGCGAACGCGCCGAGCATCGTAGCCAGCGTGATCAGGATCGAGCCGAGCACGTCCACACCGTCGGCGAGGCCAATGCCCTCGTTCTCCTCGATCAGGATCCATCCGAACAGCAGTGCAATGGCGCCGATCGGCACGTTGACGAAGAAGATCCAGTGCCAACTCAACGACTGCGTGAGCGCGCCACCGGCGAGCAGGCCGATCGAGCCGCCGCCGGCGGACACGAACGCGTACATGCCCATCGCCTTGGCCTGCTCGACGCGCTCGGGGAACTCCGTGACGATGATCGCGAGGATCACGCTCGAAGCGATCGCACCGCCGACCCCCTGCAGAAGCCTCGCGCCGATCAGCATCGCCTGGCTGCCGGAGACGCCGCACAGGATCGACGCCGACACGAACAGCACGAGCCCACTGAGGAAGACCTTCTTGCGCCCGACGAGGTCGCCGAAGCGCCCGGCCAGCAGCAGGAAGCCGCCGAAGGTGATCAGGTAGCCGTCGATGACCCACGTGAGGTTGGCCTGCGTGAAGTGCAGTTCGTGCTGGATCGATGGCAACGCGACGTTCACGATCGTCGCGTCCAGCACCATCATCAGCTGCCCGAGGCACAGCACCGCGAGTGCGATCCAGCGTCGGCGCTCGCTGCGCGACGCCCCGGCGGCGGCGGAATTGCGGGTATCGAGCTGATCTGCGGTGGCGCTCATGGTGTGTTGCTCCCTTTCGATTTGTGGCGAGGACACACCATAGCAAGGATCATCCTTGCCATAGGGATGATCTACATAAAATTTATAATCGTTGCTAAGATGAAAACAAATGGAGAATGGTGTAAAATCACGCGCGATGGGTGCTGAGAGGGAATGTGCTCCGGGCTCGATGGTGCTGCTCACCCGGCTGGCCAAGCAGGTCTACCGGCGCAGCAGCGACGAGCTGCTGGGGATGCAACTGCGGCATCTGGTCGCGCTCAGCTACGTGCGCGACCACGACGCCTGCCCCCAGCACGAGCTGGCCGAGGCTTTCTGCATGGACGCCAACAACGTCGTGCTGCTGCTCAACGAGCTCGAGCAACTGGGCTATGCCACGCGGCTGCGCGACCCCGACGATCGCCGTCGCCACATGGTCCAGCTCACCCCGGCGGGCGCCGAGGCGCTGAGCCTCGCCGAGCGCGCCCAGGAAGCGATCGAGGACGACGTGTTGAGGGCGCTCGACCCGAGCGAGCGCGCCACGCTGTGGGAGCTATTGACCCGCGCGCTCTACGGCTCCGAGCCGGCTGCGAACGAGGCCTACAGCGCGACGACCGCGTCGATCTCGACCTGAGCGCCCTTCGGCAACTGCGCCACCCCGACCGCCACCCTGGCCGGGGGCTCCTCTGCGAAGAAGCCGGCGTACACCTCGTTGACCTCGGTGAAGGCAGCGAGGTCGGTCATATACACGGTCACGCGCAGCGCGCGCGCGAGCGTCGTGCCGGCTGCCTCGCACACGGCACACAGATTCTGCAGGCAGCGGCGCGCCTGCTCGGCAGGCGTCTCTCCCACCAGCTCGCCGGTGACCGGATCGAGCGGTATCTGGCCCGAGCAGAACAAGAGCTCTCCGGCGCGTACCGCGTGGCTGTACGGACCGATCGCCGCGGGGGCGCCGGGGGCTTGCACGATCTCGCGGGAGCCGCTCATCATGGCGAGCCTAGCGCGCGCCCGCGAGCTAACAGTGGCGCGAATGCGCACCGCGGCCGGTAGATTCCGGGAAATGCAACTCTTTCGGCTCGCCGGCCTGCTCCTGGCGGCGTGCGTCTGCACGCTTGGCCTGGCCGCGCAAGCTCAGGCCCAGATCGCGTGGGCGCCGTGCGGCGACAGCAACGACTTCGCCTGCGGCCACCTCACCGTCCCACTCGACCCGAGCGGAGGCACGCCCGGCACGATCACGCTCGCGATCCGCCGCCACCGCGCCCCGGTCGGCGAAGCCAAGGACGCGATCGTCGCGCTCGCGGGCGGACCCGGGCAGGCGGCGATCCCCTTCGCCGAACAGTTCGCGCAGGTGCTCGGTCCAATTGCGGACACGCGCGATCTGATCGTGTTCGACCAGCGCGGCATCGGCCTCTCCGATCCGCTGTCGTGCCACCGCTTCGAAGTCAGTGCCGACACACCCCCGGGCCCCACGATCGCCGAATGCGCGGCGCAGCTCGGACCGACGCGCAGGTTCTACTCGACGGCCGACAGCGTCGCCGACATCGAGGCGTTACGCGTGGCCGGCGGCTACGAAAAGCTCGTCCTGTACGGCACCTCCTACGGCACAAAGGTCGCCGAGGAGTACGCACAGGCCTACCCGAGCCACGTCGAAGCGCTGGTGCTCGACTCGGTGGTTGCACCCAACGGCCCCGAACCGCTCAACCGAGCCACGTTCGCGGCGATCCCACGCATCCTCCACCAGCTCTGCGCGGCACGCGCCTGCGCTCACATCACCCGCAACCCCGTCGGCAATCTCACGCGGCTCGTGCGGCGGATGACTCGTGGGGCACTGCGCGGCCGCGTGATCGACGGCCACGGCGTCGCTCATACGGTGCGCATCTCCTCCGACGATCTGCTCGCGATCCTGCTCGACGGCGATCTCGAACCGACCCTGCGCAGCGAATTCCCTGCCGCGGTCCGCTCGGCCGCGGATGGCGACACGGCCGCGCTGGCGCGGCTGCAGGCGCGAACGGAAAGCGGCGAAGAGAGCGAAGCGGGAAGTCCGAGCGAGAGCTTCGACGACCCGCTCTACTACGCGACCAGCTGCGAAGATGAGCAGTTCCCCTGGAACCGCGCGGCCACGCCCACGACGCGCCTGGCCGAAGTGAGCGCCCAGATCCGCGCGCTTTCAGCGAGCGCAATCGCGCCGTTCACTCAAGCGAACGTGCTCGACCTCAGCGACATGCAGGCATGCGCCTTCTGGCCGTACACCACGCCCGCGCCCACGCCCGAGGAGGAACCCTTCCCGAGCGTCCCGACGCTGATCCTGAGCGGTGCCGACGACCTGCGCACGCCAACCGCAAACGCGCGCGAAGTCGCGGCGCAGATCCCCGGATCGCACCTGCTGGTAGTGCCGAACACCGGGCACTCCGTGCTCAGCTCCGACCCCACCCACTGCGCGAGCGACGCTCTCCAGGCCCTCTTCGCGGGCAGGCCGATCAAGCCCTGCGCAGCCACATCATCGCCGCCGTTCCTGCGCCTGACGCCGCTGGCGCCGACCCACCTGTCGGAGATCGCCCCAGCGCACGGCAACCGCGGGCTGCCGGGGCGCACGCTTGATGCGGTCGTGCTCACGCTGGACGATTTCGATCGTCAATTGGCGCTCCAACTCGTCAAGCAGCTCGTGTCGGGCGAACTCGGAAGCTCGCCCTCGCTGCGCAGCGGCGGTCTGCGTGCGGGCTGGGCGGGACTCTCAGGCGAAACGCTGACATTCCATAGCTACTCCTATGTGCCTGGCGTGACCATCTCCGGCAAGCTCACCCCGCGGGCGATCGAGCTCCGCATCGGGGGGTCCGCCGCCGCGCATGGCACGCTGCTGGCCGATCCTCGATCGGTCGGCCCCCACAAGACGCTGGCGGGGGTGCTCGGCGGCGAGCACGTCCAGCTGAAGGGCGCCGAGCCGGAGGCGATTGACGCACAGGTAGGGCTGGCCGATCTCCGCTCGGTCGCGGATGAGGATCGCTAACGTCTGCCGGAATGGCCAGGCGCGCGCCGACACTCCTGCTCGTGGCGGCGTTCATGCTGTGCGTGTCTGCCATCGCCGACGTCTCCCCGGCCGGCGCGCTGACGCTCGTCCCCTGCGCGAGCAGCACCGCCTTCTCGTGCACAACCGTGCCCGTCCCGCTCGACCGCGCCGGCCAGGTGCCTGGCACGATCTCGTTGAACATCGAGCTCAAGCAGGCTGGTCCCACCCCGAGCAAGACCGCGGTCCTCGCGCTTGCGGGCGGGCCTGGTCAGGCGGCGTTGCCGCTTGGGGAATTCATCGCCAAGGCCATCGCCCCGGCGCTCGGCGCACGCGACCTGCTCGTCTTCGACCAGCGCGGCACCGGCACGTCGGATCCGCTGAATTGCGGCGCCCTGAGCAGCTTCGGCGGCAGCGCGAGTCAGGCTTTCGAACAGTGCGCGCTTGAAATCGGACCGGCTCGCGGCACCTTCACGACCCAGGAATCGGTGCAGGACATCGAGGCCATCCGCCAAGCGATGGGGTATGAAAAGCTCGTCCTGTACGGCACCTCCTACGGCACAAAGGTCGCCGAGGAGTACGCCGAACGCTATCCGCAAAATGTGGAAGCTCTGGTACTCGACTCAGTCGTGCCACCAAACGGGCCGGAACCGTTCGCGCTTCCCACCTTCCAGGCGATCGCATCGGTGCTGGGCGAGCTGTGCTCCAACAACGCTTGCGCGGGGATCACCACCAACCCGGTGGCGGACCTGGCGAGCCTGACGGCGCGGTTGCGCAAACGCGCATTGAGCGGCTCAGTGTACGACGGCTCGGGCCACCGCCACGCCGCCACGTTGAATGAGTCAGGCCTGCTCGGCATTCTCGAGGCGGGCGATCTGAACCCCGCCCTGCGCGCGCTGCTGCCGGCCGCGGTACGCTCGGCGCTGCACAACGACCCCGATCCGCTGCTGCGCCTGCAGCTGCTCGCCGAGGGGCTGATTCCGAACTCGCCGGGCGGGGCGGGCGGGCACCCAGTGCAAGAAAGCTCCGCACAGATCGACGAAACGCTGTTCGTGACGACAACCTGCGAGGAGGCGCCGTTCCCATGGCGGCGCACCGGAGCGCCAGCGACGCGACTCGCGGAAGCCATCGGTGCTCTGCACGCTCTGCCGAGCACAGACTTCTACCCGTTCGACGCGAGCACCGCGCTCAACAACAGCCTCGTCTCGGCCTGTGCCGGCTGGCCGGACGCCTCGGCGGCGCCCCCCACACCGGGCGCGCTACCGAACGTGCCAACGCTGATCCTGTCCGGCGCCCAGGATTTGCGAACCCCGACCTCGAACGCACGGCAAGTCGCGGCGCTGATTCCCGACGCCCAGCTGCTCGTCGTTTCATTCACCGGCCATTCGGTCATCGGCAGCGACTTCAGCGGTTGCGCCGCGCAGGCCGTGGCGGCGTTCTTCGCCGGCGGGGTGGCCGGGCATCCGATCCTCCCATGCGCGCCGGGCGTCGACCCGTTCGCACCCACGCCGCTGACTCCCACGAAGCTCGCCTACGTCCACCCCGCCCCGGGGCTGAGCGGCAGACCCGGCCTGACGCTCACCGCCGTGCTCGACACGATCCTCGACCTGAACCGCCAGGTGATCGGCGCCACGCTGCAGGCCGACACACAGCTCCCCAGCGGATCGAGCTTCGGCGGGCTGCGCGGCGGCTACGCCAGGCTGAGCTCGTCGAAGGTACAGCTGAGCCACTTCACGTTCGTGCCGGGGGTCGAGCTGAGCGGAACGTTTCCGGTGAAGAGAGGGGAGCTTCAGACGACGACCCTGCACATCTCGGGCGCCATCGCCGCGAACGGCACGGTGCGGGTGGGTTCGGGCGCACAGGTCACCGGCAGCCTGGGAGGCAAGCGCTTCAGCATCAACATCGCCAAAGTCAAGCTCTCGCGAGCGGGGACGGACGCAGGCAACACCGAATGGTCCGCCGGCCGATCTCTGATCGGTCCCGTCGCCTTCCCGCTGCCTGGACTGACCGTCCGGGATCGGCCAGCGCAGCTACGCTGAGCGAGTGCCCAACGCACTGGCGCTTCAGAGTTCCCCGTACCTACTCCAGCACGCGGATAACCCGGTCGACTGGCTGCCCTGGGGCCAGGTCGCGCTGGCGCGCGCTCATGCGGAAGACAAGCCCCTGCTGGTGTCGATCGGTTACTCCTCCTGTCATTGGTGCCATGTGATGGAGCACGAGTCCTTCGAGGATCCGCGCACGGCCGCGTTGATGAACGAGGAGTTTGTGTGCGTGAAGGTCGATCGCGAGGAGCGCCCGGACATCGATGCGCTTTACATGGAGGCCGTCCAGGGGATGACGGGCCACGGCGGCTGGCCGCTGAACGTGTTCCTGACCCCAGAGCAGCTGCCGTTCTACGGTGGCACATACTTCCCACCAGAGCCCCGCCACGGGATGCCCGCCTGGACGCAGGTGCTGCAGGCAATCAGCGAGTCCTGGAGCGAGCGCCGCGAGGAGATTCGCGCAGGCGGCGAGCGGTTACGCGAGCGACTGTCCGGCGGCGCGCTGCTCACGCCATCCTCCCAGCCGATCGAAGCGGCCGCGCTCGACGCGGCCGTTGCGGTGCTGCGAACGGCGTTCGATTCTGTCAACGGCGGCTTCGGCGCAGCGCCGAAGTTCCCACAGGCGTCGGTCATCGAGTTTCTCCGATGCCGAGACGAGCGAGACATGGCCCTGCAGACCCTGCGCGCGATGGCCTCTGGAGGCATTCACGACCAGGTGGGCGGCGGGTTTGCGCGGTACAGCGTCGATGCGACCTGGACGGTGCCGCACTTCGAGAAGATGCTCTACGACAACGCGCTCCTCGCCCGTGCGTATCTGCACGGCTGGCAGCTCTCCAGCGAGCCCCGTCTGGAAGAGGTCTGTCGCGACATCCTCGACTGGGCGCTGCGCGAGATGCGTGGCCCCGAGGGCGGGTTCTACTCCGCGCTCGACGCCGACTCGGAGGGCGTCGAGGGACGCTTCTACGTATGGACAGTCGGCGAGCTGCGGGATGCGCTCGGCGAGGACACGGAAGCGGCGATCGCGTGGTTCGGCGCGACCGAGGAGGGTAACTTCGTGGATCCTCACCATCCGGCCCCGGGGCTCAACGTGCTGGAGGATCGCGGCCCACGTCCGGACGAGGCCACACAGGCGCGCATTCGCGGCCGTCTGTTGGAGGTACGCGAACGCCGCCCGCGCCCTGGCCTGGACGACAAGCGGTTGACGTCCTGGAACGCTTTGATGATCGCCGTCTTGGCCGAGGCCGGCGCTGCGCTCGGAGAGCCTCGCTACACCGCCGCGGCCGTCGCCTGCGCGGAGTTCATCCTCCGCGACCTGCGCGACTCCGACGGCCGGCTGCTGCGCACCTACGGCGGTAACGGATCCCGTCGAGGTGAGATCGACGGCTATCTGGAGGACCACGCCTTCCTGCTGGAGGCGCTGCTCGCGCTGTTCGAAGCCACCTGCGAGGAGCACTGGTTCACCGAGGCGACGGCGCTCGCAGAGGAGCTGATCGCGCGCTTCGCGGACCCCGAGAGGGGCGGCTTCTACTCGACCGCCTCAGATGGCGAAGCGCTGATCGCCCGGCGCAAGGACCTGGAGGACTCGCCGATCCCCTCCGGAGGCTCAAGCGCGGCGATGGGCTTGCTGCGCTTGGCGGAGCTCACGGGTGAGGCCGAGTACGAGCGTCAGGGGCTCAGCGTGCTGGCCCTCCTGCGCGATATCGCCCCGCGCCACCCGACGGCGTTCGGACACCTGCTGCAGGTGATGCACTGGCACCTCTCCCCCGCACGCCCGATCGCCTGCGCGGTACCTGGACCTACAAGATAGACAGGTACCTACCAAGCTCCCATTGGGTCACGTGCACGCGGTAGTCGTCCCACTCCTGGCGCTTGATCTCGACGTAGCGGTTGAACATGTGCTCGCCGAGCGTTCTCAGCACAAGCTCGGACTCCGCGGTGATCTCGATCGCCTCCCCCAGGCTCTCCGGCAGCTGCTCGACGCCCAAGCGCTTGCGATCCTCGCCTGAGAGGTGGTACAGGTTCTTCTCCATCGGCTCCGGCAGCTCGTACCCCTTCTCGATCCCCTCCAACCCGGCCTGCAGCAGAACCGCAAACGTCAGATACGGATTGCACGCAGGGTCTGGGCAGCGCAGCTCCATGCGCGTCGCCTTCTCGCGCCCCGGGTGGTACAGCGGGACGCGCACCAGCGCCGAGCGGTTGCGGCGAGACCACGCCACATACACCGGCGCCTCGAAGCCTGGGACCAGCCGCTTGTAGGAGTTGACCCACTGCGCAAAGATCGAGCAGATCTCCCGCGCGTGCTTCAGCTGGCCGGCGATGAACGCCTTGCCGACGTCTGACAGGAAGTACTGATCGTCGGGATCGTAGAACGCGTTTTTTCCGCCTGAGAACAGCGACTGGTGGGTGTGCATGCCTGAGCCGTTCTCGCCAAACAGCGGCTTCGGCATGAACGTCGCGTGCCAGCCGTACTTCATCGCGTACTCCTTCACCGTGATCCTGTACGTCATGCAGTCGTCGGCCATCTTCATCGCGTCCGCATAGCGCATGTCGATCTCGTGCTGGCTCGGCCCAACCTCGTGATGGGTGTACTCCACATGGATCCCCAGCTGCTCCAGCGCGAGCACCGTCTCGCGGCGCACGTCCGAGCCTGCGTCGAGCGTCGTCAGATCAAAGTAGCCGCCCTCATCCAGCACCTCCGTGGAGCGACTGTCGCGGAACAGGAAGTACTCGAGCTCCGGCCCCACGTTGAACGTCTGGAAACCCATCGCCTCCGCACGTCCCAGCGCCCGGCGCAGCACGTGCCGCGGATCGCCCTCATACGGCGTGCGCTCGGGAGTCACGACGTCGCAGAACATCCTCCCCACGCCCTGCTCCTCCGGCCGCCACGGCAGCACCGCGAACGTCCTCGGATCTGGCATCGCGATCATGTCGGACTCCTCGATCGCGTTGAACCCGGTGATCGAGGACCCGTCGAAGCCCATCCCCGCCTCAAACGCGTCGTCCAGCTCGGCCGCGTTGATCGAGAACGACTTCAGCTGGCCGAGGATGTCGGTGAACCAGAAGCGGATGAAGCGGATGTCGCGCTCGGTGACGAGCGCCTTCACGTCCTCCGCGGTCTGCGGCTGCTCCTGTATCGGCTGCGCGGCCATCGCGGCGGACCTTAGTAGATGACCTTCCCGCCCGCTATCGACGGTTGGCCAAACTGCCGCTGGCCGATCTTCGATCAGTCAGTGCCCAGCGACGGCAGCGACAAACGAGGCGACGTCTTCAGCTTCCCTGCCCTGGTACAGCTGGGCCGGCATGTTGCCGTTGCCGCGCGCGCGACCTTCCTCGATCGCGTTCAGCACGAGCGCTTTGCGCCCGGCTCCGGTAGCGATGTCGTCTCCGACCCTTATGTCGAGGTCTGGGCCGATCCGGCCGACCGACTTGACAGCCGCCAGCGTGTGGCAGACCGTGCAGGTGTGGGAGAACAGTTCGCGGCCCTTCACCTCTTCAGCGTTCAGGTGCAGCCCGCCGACCGCCACGCTCGCCTTGTGCTCGCCGTTGAACGCCAGCACGAGTGCCGGCACAACCAGCCCGAACGCGACCAGCAGCACGATCCCCAGCGTGACTGCGCGCTGTCCAAGCTTCGCGTCGGTATGCAGCGACTCGCGCGCGCCGCGTGGGCCCCCTCGCATCGCGACGAAGAACACCCCGAGGCCGAGAACGATCCAGAACAGGAGGAAGCCGAGAACCATGCGGCGGGACCATATCGACTGCCGCCGCTGGACGGCCCTATGAGAGCTCTCTTACCTTTAGCCCGGCGCAAGCTATGGCGCTACTCTGACAGTGGGAGTCCCAAATGAGCTATCTACTTCGCAGACTTCCCCTGTCACGCCTGATGCTCCTCTGCGGCCTTGTGGTTGCGCTGGGCATCTTCGTCACCGCGCTCGCATCCGCGCTCGGCACGGGACCAACGCCGCCACCGAAGCCACTGGCGAACGCCATCCACGACGCGCTCGCCGGGGCGGGCAGGGAACGAATCCAAGGCGTCAGTGCTCAGGTCCAGCTGACCGACCACCTGCTCGAAGGCGCCAACCTTGCGACCGGGGGTGGTGGCGGCGGCGGGCTCACCTCCAGCCCGCTCGTCACCGGCGCATCGGGAAGGCTGTGGATCGCCAAGGACGGACGTGTTCGCCTCGAGCTGCAGTCGCAGAAAGGGGACACGCAGATTGTCTACGACGGACACACCGTGACCCTCTATGACGCCGCCAGCAACACGGTTTACCGGTACACGCCGCCGGCGCACGAAGAAGAGGGCGCCGCGGACGGCAGCCCTCCGAGCGAAGGCGAGCTTGGAGTAGCGCAGCCGGAAATCCAGCGTTCCGATGGCAAGACTCACGAAGTTCCCTCAGTCGTCAAGATCGAAGAAGCGATCGCCCATCTCAGCAAGCACGCGAGCGTGTCCAGCGCCACCCCCACCGACGTCGCCGGGCAGCCCGCCTACACCGTGCGCGTCTCCCCCAACGAAGGCGGCAGCCTGCTCGGCGGCGCCGAGTTCTCGTGGGATGCCAGCAACGGCGTGCCGCTGCGCGCCGCCGTGTACTCGTCCACCAGCAGCTCGCCCGTGATCGAACTGGCGGCCACCGGAGTCTCCTTCGGCCCGGTCGAAAGCTCCGTGTTCGAAATCACGCCCCCGGCCAATGCCAAGGTGCAGGAAATCACCTTCTCCCAAGACCACCATGAAGGCGCCGCCAAGACATCCGGCGAAGGCGAAAAGCCTAACGTCACGACCCACGGTCACGGCCCTGCGACGATCGCCGTGCTCGAAACCAAGTCCAAGAGCTCGGACGACAAGAGCGAATCGCTCGAAGGGCTGCCCAAGCTCACGATCAACGGCGCCAGCGCCAGCGAGTTGCGCACCGAGCTGGGCACACTGCTCACCTTCGAGCGCTCCGGCTTGCGCTACCTGGTCGCGGGCGCCGTATCCCCCTCCGCCGTAGAAGAAGTGGCGCGAGGCCTCTAGCGTGAGCGAGGAGTCGGCCCAGCCCGTACGGGCTAGGGGGCTCGTCAAGCGCTACGACGACGTCCTGGCGGTCGACCACATCGACCTCAACGTCAACATGGGCGACGTGTACGGGTTCCTCGGCCCCAACGGCGCCGGCAAGACCACCACTCTGCGCATGGCGCTCGGCCTGATCACGCCCAGCGAGGGCACCGTCGAACTGTTCGGCCGCGACCCCATGCGCCACGGTGCCAGCGCCCTCGAAGGAGTCGCCGGCTTCGTCGAGGCACCGCGCTTCTACCCCTATATGACCGCGCGCAAGAACCTCGAACTGCTCGCCGCCCTCGACGGCGACGGCGCCGCCAGGCGCATCGACGAGGTGCTCGCGATCGTCGAGCTGGGCCCCAGGGCCAAGCACAAGGTCGGCGGCTACTCGCACGGCATGCGCCAGCGCCTGGGCATCGCCGCCGCGCTGCTGCGCCGCCCGCGCCTATTGATCCTCGACGAGCCTGCCACGGGCCTCGACCCAGCTGGGATGCGCGACATGCGTATGCTGATCCGCCGCCTCGCCGACGAGGGCATCACGGTGCTGCTCTCCAGCCACCAGCTGCCCGAGGTCCAGGAATTGTGCGACCGCGTCGCCATCGTCGACTCCGGTCGCGTCGTCTACGAGGGCGCCCTCGCCGACCTGCGCCGCCAGGGCGGCGCAGGCTACCGACTGCGCACCACCGACGACGAGCGCACGCTCGCGCTCATAAGCGCGCACGCCGGCATCGAGCATGTCGTCCGTAGCGAGCACGGCCTCAGCTTCCAGGCGCAGGAGCATGACGTCGGCGAGCTCTCGCTGGCGCTCGCGCGGGACGGCATCGGCATTCTCGCGCTCACCCCCGAGCTGGCCACGCTCGAGGACCTCTTCTTCCGCCTCACCGAGGGCGGCAACGGAGCCAAGCCCCACACCGTCGAGGTCGCTGTATGAGCAGCGCCGCGCTCAGCCCCCCGGCCACCACCGCCAGCGCTCCCGCGCGGGCGCACACGCGGCGCCCCTCCACGCTGGTTGTCTATCGCTGGGAGCTGCGCAAGCTCGTCTCACAGGTGCGCACCTATGTGGGGCTCGGCCTTCTCTCCCTGCTGCCGCTGATCTTCGTGGTGTTCGAGAGCCTGCACCACCAGCACGATCGGCGAGACAACATCTTCGCCGCACAGATCACCCAGTCCGGTCTTGCCACGCCCGTGCTGATGCTGCTGTTCATGTCGGGCTTCTTCCTGCCAGTCGTCGCCGCGCTCGTCGCCGGCGACATCTTCTCCAACGAGGACGGCAACGGCACGCTGAAGACGATCCTCACCCGCTCGGTCGATCGCGGGCAGGTGTTCGCTGCCAAGACGCTCGCCGCCATGACCTACGCCGTGCTCGCCGTGCTCGCCGCAGCTACCGTCGCCACCGTCGCCGGCGTCGCGTCCTGGGGCTTTCACTCAGTCAGGACCTACTCCGGCACGCTCGTCTCCGCGCCCGAAGCGCTGCTGCTCGTGTTCGCCGCCAACGCCGCCTACCTGATTCCGCTGTTCGCCGTCGTGGCTATCGGCGTGCTGCTCTCCGCCACCACGCGCAACAGCGCCGCAGCCGTCGTCGGCACGATCGGGCTCGTGATCCTGCTGTTCATCATTGCCCAGATACCCGGCCTCGAAGCCATCCAGCCCTACCTCCTGACCGAACAGTTCCAGGCCTGGCAGGGCCTGCTGCGCACCCCGACCGACTGGACGCCGATCTGGCACTCGGCCTGGGTCTGCGCGCTATATGCGGTCCCTTCGCTGTTCGCGGCTTACCTGGTGTTCCTACGCCGCGACGTCGCCGGAGGCTAGGTCTTAGGTCACCTCGGCAGGCAGCTCGACCACCGAGAGCTCGACATCGCCCATCAGCCGCCGGGCCTCGCGCGGGTCGATCAGGCCAGCTCCCAATCTGGCGGTGGACTCTGCCCCGCAGGCCACGCCGAAGCGCAGGCACTGATCGGGCGCACGACCCTCGTAGCGCGCCGCGATATAGCCGGCCAGGAAAGCGTCGCCGGAACCACGCTTGGCGATCGACTCGCGCACCTCGACGCTCGCGCGCCTCATGCACGGATGGCCATCGACTAGCACCTGGGCGAAGCAGCCGTCGGGGAGCGTCATGATCGCCTCGTGAGGGCCGAGCGCGGCGATCTCACGCACCGCCAGCGAGCGCTCCTCCTCGCTCGCGAACTCGTGCCCCACCAGCTCCTCAGCCTCGATCACGTTTGGTGAGACGACATCTGGCTCGGCACGGACCGCCTGGCGCAAAGGCTCGCCGTCGGTGTCGATCACGGTCGTGACCCCCGTCCGCTCGAGCTCGCGGATCAGCACGGCATAGATATCAGGCTCCAGCCCGCGCGGGAGGGAACCGGCGAATACGACGATCGCGGCGCCGCGAGCGAGGTAGAGCAGCTTGTCGCGGAACAGCTCGACCTCCTGCTCGGATACCGATGGACCGCGTTCGTTGATCTCCGTCTGCTCGCCTGTCGTCGGGTCAAGAACCGAGGTGTTCGTGCGCGACTCCTCGCGGATACGCACGAAGTCGTTCAAGATCGACTCCTCCGTGAGCTGCTCGACGATATGCGTGCCCGTGGCGCCGCCCGCGAAGCCGGTGGCGATCACCGGCTGGCCGAGCGTCTTCAGCGTGCGGGCGATGTTCACGCCCTTACCGCCGGCCATCGTGCGCTGCTCGACAGTGCGATGACGCCGACCGAGGCGGAAGTTCGGCACCGAGAGCGACTTGTCAATCGCGGCATTGAGCGTGACCGTGATGATCATCTCTGGCTCTGTACCCACATTCCGGCACTCTGAACGGCGGAGAATGCCGTGGAATGCACACCCAGAGGCTAGCGGAACCGTCCAGCGGGCCCTGCCGCAGGCGGCCGATGTGCCTCCCGACCGACTGTTGGCGCCGGTGGAGCAGGTCAGATGTCAGCTGCCGAGCGCCCAAGCCGTCTCGCGCAGGCGCTCGGCCTCAGCGCGCGCCGCCGTTGCCGGCTCCCCACCATGGGCTGCGTATGCGTTGGCGATGCTTCGCGAGGCCGTGACGAGACCGCCCGCGCGTCCGGGCGCGAACGCGGGAGCGAGATCCTCGACGCGCCCGCCCTGCGCACCCACACCGGGAAGCAGGAACGTCGTGTTGGGCATCAGCTCGCGCGCCCGCGCAAGGTGCCCTGGAGCGGTGGCCCCGACGACCGCGCCAACGTCGCTCAAGCCCGTCTCGCCCACACCAGCTCCACCCAGCTCGTCGACGATGCCCGCCAGTCGTTCCCACACGCTCCCCCCGCCGGTCAGCTCGAGGTCCTCGACATCCGCCGCGCCCGGGTTGGACGTCCGCACCAGCGTCAGCACGCCGGCGCCCGCTTCGCGCGCGGCCGACACGAATGGCTCGATCGAGTCTCTCCCCATCAACGGGTTGACCGTCACCATGTCCGCGCCGAGCCCCGCCACGGTCCCAAATGGAGTCTCGACGCCTCCGAACAGCGCGCCGGCATAAGCCCGCGCTGTGACGTCGATATCCCCGCGCTTGCCGTCGGCGATCACGAGCAGGCCATGCGACCGCGCATGAGCCACCACCGCCCCCAGCACCGTCCATCCGGTCGCCCCGAGCACCTCGAAGCGAGCGAGCTGAAGCTTGACCGCGACGCAGGCCTCCGCCGTCGCGTCGATCAACGCCCGGCAGTGAGCGAGGATCACCATCCCCGCCAGCTGGACCGGCGGTGCGCCCGACTCCTGGACGGGCACCACCATTGGCCACAGCGCGTTCGGGTCAGGGTCGAGGCCGAGCACGATCTGTGACCGGCGCTGCTCCACGCGCGCTGCCAGCGTGTCTCCGAAGGGCAGCGGCAGGTTCAGCGGCCCTTCACCGCGCTCTTCAGACCACTCCCGGCGGTGAAGCGGGGAACGCGCGAGGCGGCAATCTGGATGCGCTCGCCCGTGCGGGGGTTGACGCCCTGGCGCGCGCCGCGCTCGCCCACGTGGAACTTGCCGAACCCCGACACCGTCACCTCGCTGCCACGGCGCAACGCATCCTCCACGGTTGCCAGCACCGCATCCACCGCCCGCGCGGCATCCTGTTTGGTCAGATCGGCGCGATCGGACACCTGGTCGACCAACTCGGACTTCGTCACTTCGTCCTCCTCGCTCGTGAATCGTTGCTCCGAAGCTAACACCGCGCGCGGACGGCCGCATCCGCCACAATGGCGAGATGACCGTCGACCGCGTCGCCTGGAGTGTAACGGTGCTCGTCGCGCTCCTCACCGCGCTGCTGTTGTTGCTCGCCGGCTATAACGGCTACGCCGGACTCGGCCTCGCGGTCGCGATTTCGGCAGCGATCAATTTGCTGTGAGCCACTCAAGCAGCGCGCGGGCAGCGCGTCCACGGTGGCTGATCGCATCCTTCTGCTCGTCGGTCAGCTCCGCCATCGTCAAAGTAGATGGGCTCTCATCGGTGGGTGGGGTGGGTGGGTCCCAATCATGGTCGTCGGGCAGAAACGCGGGGTCATAGCCAAACCCACCTCGCCCGCGGGGCTCTTCCGCCAGGCGCCCTGTACAGCGACCCTCGAACACACGCTCCTCACCCGGCGTTCGGGGATCGACGTACACAAGCGCGCACATATACTCAAGCGCGCTGCCCGCCGGCGCTTCGCGCAGCAGCTTCGCCAAGTTCTCCTCGTCGGAGGCGTTCTCTCCCGCGTAGCGGGCTGAGCGTATCCCCGGCGCGCCATCCAGCGCCGCCGCCTCGATCCCCGAGTCGTCGGCGATGCAGATCCTGCCCGTCGCCTCGGCGGCGGCCCGCGCCTTGCCGAGTGCGTTCTCCGCGAACGTCTCTCCCTCCTCCGGCGGCAGCACCACGTCGGTGGGCAGCAGCTCCACCTCGTGGCCAAGGAGCAGGCGTGCGAGCTCGCGGCGCTTGTGCTCGCTGTGGGTGGCCAGTAGGAGCTTCATCGCACGGACACACGCAGGCGGACCAGACCGGCACCGAGAACGGGGCTCACAACGTGCATCAGCCAGCCGCGATGATCGCCTGCTCCTGAGCGGCGCGCAGCTGCTCGATTCCCTCCCCCGCGAGCGCCAGCAGCTCATCCAAATGAGCGCGCGAGAGCGGCGTGCGCTCGGCCGTCGCCTGCACCTCGACGAGGCCACCCTCACCGGTCATCACCACGTTCGCATCCACCTCCGCGGTCGAGTCCTCGGAGTAGTCGAGATCGAGCAGCGCCGCCCCGCCGACCATCCCGCAGGAAACAGCCGCCACCGACCCCGTCAGCGGCGAGGCCTCCAAGCGGCTCTCCTCGAGCAGCCGCGCACACGCCAGCGACAGCGCCACATACGCGCCCGTGATCGACGCGCAGCGCGTCCCTCCGTCGGCCTGCAGCACGTCGCAGTCCAGGTAGATGGTGCGTTCCCCCAGCTTCGAGAGGTCGATCACGCCGCGCAGTGAGCGTCCGATCAGGCGCTGGATCTCGACAGTGCGCCCGTCCTGGCGCCCCCGTGTCGCGTCGCGCTGCTTGCGATCGCCGGTGGACGCCGGCAGCATCCCGTACTCGGCCGTCAGCCAGCCCCTGCCCTTGCCCGCCATCCAGCGGGGGACGCTCTCCTGCGCGGAGGCCGTACAGATCACGCGCGTCTCCCCGGCCGAGATCAAGGCGGAGCCAGTGGCTGTGCGCATGAACCCGGGCTCGATCGCAATCGGCCGCAGCTCGCCCGATCCGCGTCCGTAGCTGCGTTCGGCCGCGCTCACGCCGTCACCTCGACCGTCGCGAGCTGGACCTGCTCGACCGGCCCCAGCGGCATCTGCAGAAAGCGAGTCCCCGCCTGCTCGAAGATCTCCGTGTCCCCCGTACAGAGAAATCGATATGCGCCCTCGCCCTCCTGCGGGTTCTGCAGATCGCGCGTGCTCAACGCATGCTCCACCTGGCGCGCGAGCGCCGCCCCGGAGCTGACAAGCGTCACCTGCGGGCCGAGCATCCGCTGGAGCATCGGCTGGATCAGGGGATAGTGGGTGCAGCCCAGGATCGCCGTGTCGACATCCGCCTGCTTCAGCGGCGCGCAGATCTCGCGCACGGTCCGCACGGCGCGCTCGTCGAACTGCTCGCCGGCCTGGATGATCGCCGCCAGCGTCGGGCAGGGCACCGCGTGCAGCGTCACGTGTGGGTCGATCGCGTCCATAGCGTCCTCGTAAGCGCGACTGGCAACCGTCGTCGGGGTGGCCAGCAGCCCGATGCGGCCGGTGCGCGTGGCCGCCACCGCCCGCAGCGCCTCCGGACGCACGACGCCGAGCACGTCCACCCCGAGCGTCGTCCCCATCATCCGCTGGCGCAGGGCCGGTAGGGCGGCGGCGGTCGCCGAGTTGCACGCTACGACCAGCAGCTTCGCGCCGCGCTTGGCCAGCTCCTCGGTGACCTCCGCGGCGAACTGCGTGAGCTCCTCTGCGGTTCGTTCGCCATATGGGAAGCGCGCCGTGTCGCCCAGGTATAGGAAGTCCTCCCCTGGCAGCCGCACAAGCAGCTCGTGCAGCACGGTCAGCCCGCCAACGCCCGAGTCGAACACGCCGATCGGCCGTCCACGCGGATCGCTGGTGGATTGCACAGATGTACTCGCCCGCACGCTCGACACGCAAACCATCATTCCAGAGCGCTACGGTCGGAGGATCGTGCGCGCGCTCGTCGTCTCGAACATGCTGCCCGACGCCGCGCACCCCGAGCGCGGGCGCTTCGTGCGCGACCAGGTCGACGCGCTGTGCGGCCTCGACGGGCTGGATGTCGAGCTCTACGAGTTTCCCCCCGGCAGCCGCGCGCTCGCGCGCGCAGCGCTCGACCTGCGCCGGCGCCACGCGGGTGAGCGCTTTGACGTCGTCCACGCCCACTTCGGCCTCACGGCCTGGCCCGCGCTCGCGGTCTCGGCCCGCGTGCGGGCGCTGACCGTGCACGGCACCGATGTGATTCACCCCCGCACACGGATGCTGACCGGCGCGGTGCTAGCGCGGATCGACCTGCTCGCCGCAGTATCGAGCGCACTGGCGCAGGAACTGCCTGGCCACGCAGCCCGAGCACGAGCTCAGGTGCTGCCCTGCGGCGTGGATCTCGAGCGCTTCCATCCACTCTCACGCTCCTCGGCACGCATGCAACTGGGACTCGACCCCGACCGGCCCTACCTGCTGTTTGCAGCCGATCCGGCTCGCCCCGAGAAGCGTCACGACCGCGCACTCGCGCTCGCACGCGAGACCGGGGTCGAGCTGCTCACGCTCGGGGCCGTCACCCCCGAGCTCGTCCCGCTCTGGGTCAACTCCGCCAACGCGGTGCTCGTGCCCTCCGAGCAGGAGGGCTTCGGCCTAGCGGTACTCGAGGCGCTGGCCTGCGACGTGCCCGTGCTCGCCACGCCCGTCGGCATCCACCCCGACGCGCTGCGCGGCGTCGCGGGGACGCTGTGCGCGCCGTTCGAGCTCGGCGTCTGGCGGGACGCGCTCGAGCCCCACCTGCGCGCGGCGGACCTGCCGGACCTGCGTATTCAGGGGCGCGCCCACGCCGAGCCTTTCTCCTCGCAGCGGATGGCCGAACGTGTTGCAGCGGCCTGGCGTGAGGCGCTGGAGCAAGCCTGAAGCTCGAGAACCGGCGCAGGCAACACCCGCACACTGTGGAAAAGGATCCTGACTAGCGGGTAGCATGGGACGACGGTGGAGCAAAGCACACCTGCAACGGCATCGATGGCCACCCCCGTCCAGGCGCCGGAAGGCAGTTCGGTGGTGGACATCTCCATGCCAACATCGGGTGAGTCCCCCCGGCAGACGTTCCAACGCCCGCCGGGCCACCTGGATTCAGGGAGCGCGGGAGCATGCGCCGCCGCGCTCGCTTCCTGCGCAAGGCCCGTGAGCTCGCCTACCGCGATCTCGGCGGCCTGGTCTTCAACCTGCACCGCTTTACTCAGCGCAATGACGCGCTGGTTCTCGCCAAGCTCTCAACGCTCGGACACATCGACGCCGAGCTGCGCACGCTCGAAGGAGCCCTCGCCGAGCATCAGCCCGTAACGGTCCTACGCGACGCCGGCATCGCCGCCTGCACGCGCTGCGCGGCGATCCACTCAAGCGAGGACCGATTCTGTCCAAACTGCGGGCTCGCCATGGACCGTCATGCCGAGCGCCCGGTGGCAGGACCACCCCCGCCAGCTCCCGCGCAAAGCCAGCCAGCGCCCGCGGCCGCAACCAGTCCGCCGGCTCCCGCTCGGACCCAAATCGACTGCCCCCGCCTCGACATCAGCGCAAGCCCCAGCAGCCGTCTCAGCGCCAGCGTCGGCTCGAGCTCCCGCCGTGCCCGCTGACCCGCCGGCCGCCGCTCCGATCCCCGGCGGCTCCGCCGGAGCCCGACCCCGACCAACCCACCGTGATCGTCCGTCCTCCCAGCTCGGGCGCGTGAGCGTCGCCACTCCACCCTCCCCAGCCACGCCCGCTGCCCCCCCGCCCGCGCTCGAGACGTGCCCGTTATGCGGCACGCCACTCGATCCTGAGCAGGAGTGGTGCCTGCGCTGCGGCGCGGCGGCGCGCACGCGCTTGGCGGCATCCCCAGCCTGGAAGGCGCCGGTCCTCGCGCTCGCGGTCCTAGCCGCGCTCTCCCTCGGAGTGCTCGCCGCCGCGCTCGTTTCGCTCGCCGGCGGCTCCCATCGCTCCACCGTGGCTGCTGCGACAACGACTATCACGACGGCGCCCACGGTGCCCACCGCGACCGTCGCACCCACTACGACCGCCACCCCGGGCACGAGCACCCCCGGCGCGGGTCTTCATGCCCTCTCCCGCACAAGCACCTCCGGCGCCGCCGCCACGCCGGGCGCGAGGAGCCCAAGGGCCAGCCTCACCGACACCGCCACCGCTCCCCGTCTGAAAACCCCCAGCACCAAAGCTCCAGGCCGCACCACACCGAGCGTCGCGCCACCAACCTCGAACCCCCTCTTCACGCCCACCCCGAAACGGTGAGATCCACCCATTCCGGTCCACGGGCCGATTCAGCCATCGAGGCTGACATCGCGGTGGTTGGCGCCGGCGCCGCCGGGCTCTACGCCGCTCTCTGCGCGGCGCGCGAAGGCGCCACGGTCGTGCTCATCTCGGCCACGCCCCTGGCCCAGACCGCCACCTACTGGGCGCAGGGCGGCCTCGCCGCGGCGCTCGCCGCCGACGACAGCTTCGAGCTGCACCTCGCCGACACCGAGCGCGCCGGACGCGCGCTAGTCAGACGCTCGGCGGCCGAGATCCTCGTGCACGAGGCGCCCGCCTGTGTCCACGACCTGCAGGCACTCGGCGTCCGCTTCGACGCCGACCGCTTCGGGCGTCTGGCGCTCGGCCTCGAGGGCGGGCACTCGGTCAGGCGCGTCGTGCACGCCGGAGGCAGCGCGACGGGCCGCCGGGTCGTGCGCCAGCTCTCGGCGCTCGTCGCCGCGGAGCCGCTGATCGCCGTGTTCGAGGGCGCACGGGCGCGAGCGCTGTGGCGTTCAGAAGACCGCTGTCGCGGTCTGATCTGCGACGACGGGCGGATCGTCCTCGCCGCGCGTGCGGTCGTGCTCGGCACGGGCGGCGCCGCGGCGCTGTGGGCACGCACCACCAACCCGCCCGGCTCGCAAGGGATCGGCCTGCTGCTCGCCCACGCCGCCGGCGCGTCGCTGGCGGACCTCGAGCTGCTGCAGTTCCACCCCACCGCCGTGATCGGGCTCGCCGGGCGCGAGGGCTTCCTCGTCACCGAGGCGATCCGCGGCGAGGGCGCGACCCTGCACGACGCCGCCGGCGAGCGCTTCGTCGACGAGCTCGCCCCCCGCGACGAGGTCTCCCGCGCGATCGCACTGCGCCTAGAGGAGACCGGCGCAGCGCTCGGTCGGCCTCGACATGCGCGCGATCGACCCAGCCCACTTCCCCAACGTGGTCGCTTCGCTGCGCGAGGCTGGGCTCGACCCCGATGCGCGAGCTCGTCCCGGTCGCCCCGGCGGCCCACTACATGATGGGCGGGATCGTCGCCGACCTGCACGCGCGCTCGCACCCTGCCCGGGCTGTACGCCGTCGGAGAGTCCTCCTGCACCGGCCTGCACGGCGCCAACCGCCTCGCCTCCAACTCGCTCAGCGAGTGCTTCGTCTTCGCCCGCCGCGCCATCCTTCACGCCCTCTCGCGAGCCCGTCTCCACCCCTGCGCCCGCACGGCCCCAGGAGATCGAGGCACTCCATGCGCTCTCAGCGCCTCCCCCCGCCACTGCTCAAACCCGCGACGCGCTGTGGCGGGACGCGGGCATCGTCCGCTCCGCCGAGGGCCTCGACCGGCTGCTCGACGATCCCCATCCGCTGGCCCAGATGCTCGCGCGCTGCGCGCTCGAGCGCACCGAGAGCCGGGGCGCACACCGCCGCCTGGACCACCCCGAGCGCGACCCCGCGCTCGACCAGCATCATTTCGTGCTCGCCGGCGATGGAAGCGGCTCCTGGCAGACTGGGTCTGACCTGGACCCCGGTATCGGGGCCCCGGTGGGGGTCCTTTATAAAAACTTCATTCCTCCTTGCGAATCTCGATCCTTTCTGGTCGGGCACGTGTTCTTTTTATGGAATGTCATAGGAGGATCGGAGTCTCTTGGAACGGTGGGTGTGCTCCAAACCGGTTCGATCGAGAAAGAGGGTGAGGGGTACGCCATGTATCAGTTCAGTCGGGCCATCTACCGGGAGCTCGCTCCCCAGATCGTGGCTCCCAAGCCCGGCATCCCCGCCAACGCCAACCACGAGCATGTCCTGCGGGCCTGTGAGGCCGTCGTCGAGCGCATGGCCATCGACCGCCACTACTTCGCGCGCCCCGAGCGGACGCTGTTCTGCGATATCCGCTCACTACTTCCCGATGAGCGAGCAGGGTCACGTCCACCAGGTCGTAGCCCGGTACATCGGCTTCGCGCAGCAGTTCCTCGATCGAGAACCCCCTTGCGGGCTACGCCTCGGTCTAGCGGCGTCGCCCCGCAGTGCCGCGCGACCACGCGCAAAGGCGCCGCCTGCCAACGCGTGCCCCTACCGCACAACGGCTACTGCCCGTCCCACCAGCACCTGGCGGATACCGAGGACCGCGAGCTGGCCGCGGCCTGAAGAGCTCGAAGTCGTATCCTCGGGCCATGCCTGAGAGAATCGGCTTTCTCGGCCTCGGCATCATGGGCTCGCGCATGGCAGCGCGCGTCTCGCATGCCGGCTTTCCCCTGACCGTCTGGACGCATACCCCCGGCAAGGCCGCCGCCTGGGCGTCCGAGCATGACGCGACCGCGGTTGACACGCCCGCCGATCTCGCGCGAGCCAGCGACATCGTCGTCAGCATGGTCGTCGACGAAGCCCAGGTCTCCTCCATCCTCCTGGGCGAGCACGGCGTCGCCTCCGCCGCCACGCCGGGGACGCTTTGCGTGGACATGTCCACGATCGCGCCTGTGGCCTCGCGGCGGATCGGCGCAGCGCTGGACGCGGATTCACTGCGGATGCTCGACGCTCCCGTCACCGGCTCCTCGCCGCGTGCTGAAGCGGGCACGCTGACGATCATGGCCGGCGGCGCCCCCGAGGACTTCGCTCGCGCCCTTCCCCTGCTCGAAGCGATGGGCAAGCTGATCGTGCACGTCGGTCCGCTCGGCCAGGGCGCGATGCTCAAGCTGATCAACAACGCCCTCGGCGCCGCCAACGCCGCGGCCCTGGCCGAGGCGCTGCTGCTAGCCCAGGCGACCAACGTCGACCTCGACGCATTCGTCGCGGTCACCTCGACCGGCTCGGGGGCATCCGCCCAACTGGAGCTCAAGTCCGGGCCAATGCGCGAGCACGACTATACGCCGTTGTTCAAGACCGCCCACCTGCTCAAGGATGTGCGTCTCTGCCTCGAGGAAGCCCAAGCCGCGGGTGTCCCCTTCCCAGCCGCCGCCCATGCGCGCGACCTGCTCACCGCCACGCTCGGACGGGGATACGGCGAGCAGGACTACGCGGCCATTATCGAGGCCGCCGAGGGCCTCGCCGGACGACAATTATAGGGTTTTAGCCCAAAAAAGCCGTTGATTTGCAGGGGATTTGGGATTTCCTCCCTGATTTCGTATCTTTAATGGGTCGGACTCGCCACTCGGTTGCTTCGGATGGCAACCAGGGTCCGCTGGCTTTGTCGAGACGTTCCCTTCATTCTGCTTTCGTTTTTCTATGCCAATTGCTTTCAAAGAATGGGCTGTCACCGTTCGTGCTCTTGCCGAAGGTGAGCAGCTCATAACTCTCCGCAAGGGCGGGATCCGTGAACCCGGCAAGCCGTTCCGGCTCGCCCACGAGCGCTTCTTCCTGTATCCCACCTTCGATCACCAGCCGGGCGACTTGGTACGCGAATCCCATCAGCCCGAGCTACGCCGTGCGCTCGAGGAGGGTGTCTGGAGCGACGGCGAGCCACCGCTGCACGCCTTCGCCGCCGGCGGCATCCAACAGCCTGATCGGGTGCGCATTCGCGCCTGGGCCGAAGTCGCCGGCCACTTCACGATCGCCGACCCGCGCTGCGTCGACGCTCTCTCCCCCTTCTACGTGTGGACTACCGACTATGCCGAGAAGCGTCTTGGCTGGCGCCGTCATCAGCCCCTGCACGTCCTGCTCTTGCGCACCTACCGCATCCCGCGGCCGGTCACCGTGAAGGTCAAGGACGAGTACTCCGCTGCCCAGGCATGGGTCGAGCTGCAGCGCGAGCTTCCATTCGAGGGCACCCCTGTGCTCTCCGACGCCGAGTTCGAGCGCGCCTCCGAGGAGATCGAGGCGATCACGCGCGAAGCCGGCCAGCCTGTTCTGGTTTAGGAGCCCGCCCTCCCCTCCCAGGCGAGCGCTTCGCGTGCTGCCTGCGCTCCTGACTCGGGGACGAGCACGTCGCGAGGGTCGACCATCGGGGTGTATCCGGAGATGGAGCCGCGGAGCATGCTCGGGATCCCCTCCTCGAGCAGCAGCCCCGCGATGAACTCGGCTTGCGCCAGATTCTCGGCACGGGCGACCTCCACGAGTTCCCCTTCGGTGTACTGGGGCTTGATCTTGCGCGCCTTCCGCTGACGCTCGCTGGCCACTTGCTCGACGCCCGCGGCATGGACCAGCGGCATTCCGCACGCCACACAGAAGCGCTCGCTCGGCGGATGCTCGCGAGCGCACCCCGGACAGACCAGCGGCTGCTCATCGTCCGCCGCCTCCGCTGGGGGTTCCTTACCCGCCACCTACTCCACCTCCAGCGCTACCTCCCGGACCTGGCCGTCCTCGATCAGGTAGGAGCGCACCTCCGGCGCCTCGCCGCCGGCCAAACCCACGATGATCCACTCCACCCCAGGCCAATTTGCCGCGAAACCGATGTCGGTCTGTGACGGATAGGGCGCACTGCGCACGTGTGAGTGATAGATCGCACCCAGCATATGCCCCGCCGTCTCGATCGAGTTGTGGAGCCTGAGCAGTTCCGCCGGATCTATCTCGAACTTCAGCGGACTCGCATGCACGTTGACCGCTCGATGCACGTCGACCGCTCGAGCGGGCTGGCCGATCTCCGATCGGTCTCCGTCGACGGCCACGACCCCGCAGACCTCGTTCTTTGCATCCCCCAAGGCGTGTGAGATCACCTCATCGAGAAGGTCGGGGGTGATGTTCATTTCGGTACAGAGTCCCAGCGGACCACGGCGAAACTCGGCTACCACCAGACGGTGGAGTCGAGGTTCTCGATCTCGTCGACCGGCAGCGTGTAGATGCCGCTCGACAGGTACTTCCAGCCATCGTCGGCGACGACAAACACGACGTTCCCCTCGTCCAGCTCGCCCGCGATCCGCACGGCGATGCTCGCGATCGCGCCGCTGGAAACACCCGCGAACACGCCCTCCTCGTCGAGCAGCCTGCGCGTCCAGAGGATCGCGTCGCGGTTGGTCACGAAGATCTTGCGGTCCAGCAGCGAGATATCGATGATCGGCGGGATGAACCCGTCATCCAGCGAGCGCAAGCCCTGCACCGGCTCGCCCTGCATCGGCTCCGCCGCGACGATCTTCACTGCGTCGCCGAAGGTCTCCTTCAGTCGCCGGCCGTTGCCCATCAACGTGCCCCCTGTGCCCAGCCCCGCAACGAACGCGCTCACCTCGTCGAGCTCCTCGAGAATCTCCAGCGCCGTCCCGTTGTAGTGGGCGTTCGGGTTGGCCTCGTTGCCGTACTGGTAAGGCATGTAGCAGGAGGGGTCCTCCTCCGCCAGCTGAAGCGCCTTCTCCACAGCCCCGTTGGAGCCCTTCGAGCCCTCGGAGTAGACGATCTCCGCGCCGTACATCTTCAGCAGCTGCGTACGCTCGGGCGTCACGTTCTCCGGCATCACGACCTTCAGGCGGTAGCCCTTCAGCGAGCAGATCATCGCCAGCGAGATTCCGGTGTTGCCCGAGGTCGGCTCGAGGATCGTCTGACCCGGCGCGATCGCGCCCTTCTCCTCGGCGTCCTCGATCAGCGCCTTCGCCACCCGGTCCTTGACCGAACCGGTCGGGTTGCGCGACTCGAGCTTCGCCCAGATCCGCACGCCCGGCTTCGGCGAGAGGCGGGGCAGCTCGACCAGCGGCGTGTTGCCGATCGACTGCACGATGTCCCCGTATCGACCTCCGCACGGCCTGTTCCTGAGCGGCTGGACAGCCATTACTTCACGGAATATAGCGACCTTGATCGGGCGCTTGCCAAATCACTAGGATGATCGGTGCGCCATGGAGCCGCAACTTCGACTTCGACTGGCTGGTCATCGGCTCCGGCTTCGGCGGCAGCGTCTCGGCGCTGCGCCTGTCCGAGAAAGGCCACTCCGTCGGCGTGCTGGAGTGCGGCCGGCGCTTCGCCGACCACGAGCTGCCGCGCTCGACCGCCGATCTGAAGCGCTACTTCTGGAGACCCTTCGCTGGGGATGAAGGGCATCTTCCGGCTGACCACGTTCAAGGACGTCTCGGTCGTCTCCGGCTGCGGCGTCGGCGGCGGCAGCCTCGGCTACGCGAACACGCTGTACGTGCCCCCGAAGAAGTTCTTCGAGGACCGCCAGTGGGCGGACATGAACGACTGGGAGTCGGCGCTCGCGCCCCATTACGCGGAGGCGCAGCGGATGCTCGGCGTCGTGCAGACCCCGACCGACGACCCCGCCGACCAGCTCCTGCGCGAGCTCGGCGAGGAGCTCGGCGTCGGCGACACCTACAAAAAGACGCCCGTCGGCGTCTACTTCGGCGAGCCGGGCGTGACCGTCCCCGACCCGTTCTTCGGCGGCGAGGGGCCGGACCGCACCGGCTGCAGGGTATGCGGGCGCTGCATGGTCGGCTGCCCGCACGGGTCGAAGAACACGCTCGTCAAGAACTACCTGTACCTCGCCGAGAAGCGCGGCGCGCGCGTGATGGCAGAACGCACGGTGATCGACGTCCGCCCGCTCGGCGACGGCTCCGGCAAGGACGGCTACGAGGTCGAAAGCGTCCGCTCGGGCGCGTGGCTGCGCAAGGAACGCCGTCGTCCAGCGCGCGCGGGGGGTCGTCGTCTCGGCCGGGCCGCTGGGCACGAACAAGCTGCTCCAGCGCTGCCGCCTGAACGGGTCGCTGCGGCGCGAATCTCCGCGCGTCTGGGCGAGCTGGTGCGGACCAACTCAGAGTCGATCCTGACGGTCACCGTGCCCGAGGACTACCCCGACGACCTGATCAAACGCGTCGCGATCACCTCCTCGATCTACCCCGACCCGGACACCCACATCGAGACCGTCACCTACGGCGACGACGGCGATTCGATGCACCGCCTCTACACGCTGCTCGTCGGCGACGGCACGCGCGTGACGCGTCCGTTGAAGCTGGCTCGGCCAGGTCCTGCTGCACCCGCGGCGGCTGGCGAAGATCCTGTTCCCCAAGCACTGGTCGCGGCGCACGATCATCATCCTCGTGATGCAGACGCTCGACAACGCGATCGCACTGCGCCCCCGCGAGGGGCCCGTTCGGCTCGCTGTGGCTGAAGACCGAACAGGACCCCGAGAAGCCGATCCCGACGTTCATCCCGGTCGCCAACCAGGCCGCCGAATGGTTCGCCAAGCGCACCGGCGGGATCGCCCAGAGCTCGACCACCGAGGCGCTGTTCAACATCCCCACGACCGCCCACATCCTCGGTGGCGCGGTGATCGCCCCCGACCCCTCGCGCGGTGTGATCGACGCCCGCCAGCGCGTGTTCGGCTATGAGAACCTGCTCGTCTGCGACGGCTCGGCGATCCCGGCGAACGTCGGCGTCAACCCGTCGCTGACGATCACCGCGCTGGCCGAGCACGCGATGAGCCACGTGGCGGCGGCCGGCGAGGCCGCTGAGACCAGCGTCAGCACGCCGGGCGGCGCTCGAGACAGCGCCGTGCGCCGCTCGGTGGCACGGCGAGCGGCGGCTTGGTGCGGCAGGCAGCTAGCGCTCAGCGCCCGCCGGCCATCGCCGGCAGGATCACCAGCGTGTCGCGCGTCGCCGACAGCCGTGTCCAGTCCGTCGAGCACGCGCACGTCCTCGTCGTTGAGGTAGACGTTGACGTAGCGGTTGAGCTCGCCGTCGGCGGAGAACAGCTGGTTCTGGGTCGCGGGGTGGCTGGAGGCGAGGTCGCGCAGCACCTCGCCGACGTTCTCGCCGGAGGCCTGCACCTCCTTCTCGCCGCCGACCGAGGCGCGCAGGACCGGGGGGATCTTGATCGTCGCCATGCTGGGCGGGCAGGCTACCCGGCGGCGGCGCAGAACGCCTCGTAGTCGGGGAACACGCCGAGCTCCTCGTCGGAGATCTCCTCGGGCGCGCGCGAGCAGATCGGGCACTCGGGGTCGCGGTGGACCTTGACCTCGGTCAGCGTCGCGCCGAGCGCGTCGTACAGCAGCAGCCGGCCGATCGCGGGCTCGCCGATGTCGAGGATCAGCTTGACCACCTCGGTCGCCTGCAGCAGGCCCATCGTGCCGGGCAGCACGCCGAGCACGCCGTTGGCGCCGCAGGAGGGCGCGAGCTCGGCCGGCGGCGGCTCGCGGAACAGGCAGCGATAGCAGGGGCCGTCGTACGGCTTGAACACCGACAGCTGCCCGTCGAAGCCGAGGATCGAGGCGGACACGACGGGGATCTTCAGGCGCACGGTCGCGTCGTTGAGCAGGTACCGCGTCGGGAAGTTGTCGACCCCGTCGACGATCACGTCGTAGCCCTCGATGATCTCCATGATGTTCGAGGCGTCGATCCGGACGGGGTACTTGACGACGTTGACATCGGGGTTGAGCGCCTTGATCGACTCCTCGGCGGAGTCGACCTTCGGCACGCCGATGCGGTCGGTGGAGTGGATCACCTGGCGCTGCAGGTTGGAGAGGTCGACGACGTCGTCGTCGACGATCCCAAGCGTGCCCACGCCGGCCGCCGCCAGGTAGAGCGCGGTGGGCGAGCCGAGCCCGCCGGCGCCGAGCAGCAGCACCTTGGCGTCGAGCAGCTTCTGCTGGCCCTCGGCGCCGATCTCGGGGATCAGCAGGTTGGCGCGAGTAGCGCTCGCGCTGCTCGGCGGTGAGCGTGCGCGGGACCTGCACCTCGTAGCCGCGGTCCTTCCACAGCGTGATCCCGCCGGTCATCGAGGAGACGTTCGTGTAGCCGAGGTCCTCGTTCAGCGTGCGCGCGGCGTAGGCCGAGCGGTTGCCGGAGGCGCAGTAGAGGATCACGTGCGCGGCAGCGGTCGGGCACGACGCCCTCGATGCGCGACTCCAGATAGCCCCGGGGGATGTGCTTGGCGCCGGGAAGATGCCCAGTGGCGAACTCTTCGGTCTCGCGCACGTCGACGATCGCCACGCCCTCGTCGATCAGCTCGTTGACCTCGGACGGATCGACCTCGTCGATCTGGCTCTTGACTTGGCGGAGAAGCTCCGCTCCGGACGGACTCATCTGAAACTCCTAAACCATGGTCGGAGATTCAGGGAGACTTCATAAAGTATAGCGTCCGCGCCGGAGGCCTGCCTCTCGGATCAGGAGACAAGCAGATACGAGAAGCCGACGGCGCTGGGGCTCGACGTGCGCGAGCCCTCGTAGGTCGCCTTTGCACGCCACTGGCCGACGGCGGGTGGCGTGAAGGGGATGCTCGCCGCGCCTTCGCTGACGAAGGCGGTTTCTTGCCGGTAGAACTGCCAGCCGAAGACGGGGTCGAAGCGTTCGATCTCGACGACGACGGGGCCGGAGGCGGCGGGCGAGACCTTCACGTCGATGCCGAGCCCTTCGCCGGGCGAGGCCTTCGATGAGGAGAATGAGAGCGAGGTCGAGGTGATCGTGCGCGACTCGCGCACCAGCGTGAAGTTGCCGGAGCTGCCGTTGCGCACCGATACGACCGCGTATTAGGTACCCGGCTGCAGCTGATGCTGCAAGCGTCTGCGAGCCCGCTGCCTTCGCAGTCGCATTCGATCACGTCCGCCGCTCCGATTGCGCAGCTGGAGCTTGAATTCGGCGGAGTCGGGCGCGGTCAGCTTGAGCGTCAGGTTGGAATGGCTCGTGACTTCCATGCGGTACAGACGCAGCACCCGCACGCTGCGCCCGCTGAGATATCCATGCGCGTGGGCGTAGTTGCCGAGCGTCAGCCCGGGCGCCGTTTCGGCGGGGCCCGCCGGGGCGACCTGCAGGTGGAAGCGCTGGATGCCCCGGAAGGAGGTGCGCGGGGTGATGTCGAAGCTGTAGCGGCCTCCCTGGCCCGGGCCGGGGGTGAACAGCCGGTAGCCGCCGCAGTTGATTTGCAGCAGTCGCGGAGCCGGAGCCCGATTCTTCTTCTTCGCCTCCGAATGAGCTCGTGCCGGGCGCGTACAGCGCGCCGCTGACGCATGCGTGTTCGGTCTCGTTGGCGAGGCTGATCAGGTAGCTGACGCCCGCGTGCAGCGTGAACGAGTAAGCCGCGTTGATGTTCTGGATGCGATCGACCCGCCCGTTGACGCCGCCGGCGGGCAGCGGCGCGCCCGGCGGCCCGACCGCGGGGGTCGGCAGGAACACTTCGAGCGTGAAGTTCGCCAGCTGCGAGCTCGCCAGTGCGGCCACGCGGATCAGATAGAGACCGTTCTTCGAGGCCCTGAACGAGAGCGAGGCCTTGCCATGACCTTCGGTCTGCTGACAGCCCACCGAGTCGAGCTGGGAGCGCACGGCATGGTAGACATCGATCGTGCCGTCGAGCTCCCCGCCGGCCGCCAGGTCGAGTGCGATCCGCTCTGCGCTGGATGCGCGCAGGCTGTACCAGACCGAGCTGATCGTCGCGACGCCGCAAGCGGATTCGCGCTCGCCCGGTTCGATCGTGGCGCCGACCGTTGTGCCGTTGATCGCGGCGGGCAATCTATGGATGACCTGCGCGTTGGCCCGTTCGTCGTTCGCCGGAGCGGGCACGGAGGGAGTGGCGGGAGTGGCGGCCGCGGCCTGCGCAATCGGCAACAGGGGCAACGTAATGATTGCAGCAGAAGCTCCCGGCGCTCCCGCCACCGCCAGAGCCAGTCCGAGCACAAGAGCCGCGGACCTAACGAGCCTTCGATGGAGGCACATGGGCTTCTAAGTACGCCATCTCACCCGCGATTTCCTCTATGTAAGTCATCCCTTCCCCCTACCCTGAGCCACGATGAATCGGCGCCCTCGATCGTCCTGCTCGCCGTCGCGACTGCACTCGTGCTCGCGTTCGCGCTCCTCGTCCTGCTCGACCGGCCGGCCACACGGTCCGCGAGCACCTCGACCACGGGCACGAGCGCATCCGTCGCCGAAAACGCCCGCTCCTCCTCGGGCTTCGACGGCGCGCTGCTGCCCGGGCGGTGCCAGCGCTCCGGACTTCACGCTCACCGACCAGCGCGGCCGGCGCGTCTCGCTGGGCCAGTACCGCGGCCAGGTCACGATCCTGACCTTCCTCTACTCCACCTGCCGGCCCACCTGCCCGCTGATCGCCCAGCAGATCAGGGGCGCGCTCGACGAACTCGGCCAGAACCCCGTCCCCGTGCTGATCGTGAGCGCCGACCCCGCCGCCGACACCCCCGCGCCGTGCGCCGCTTCCTCGGCGAAGCCGCGCTCGATGGCCGCGTCGAGTATCTCACCGGCACCCCTGCCGAACTGCAAGCCGGTCTGGCGCGCCTACGACATCGTCCCCGCCCAGCTCGGCGACGCCAACTCCACCCACGCCGCATCTGTCCTGCTGATCGACCGCGCGGGCCAGAAGCGAGACCTCTTCCAGGCCGAACAGCTCACCCCCGAATCCCTAGCGCACGACATCCGGAAGCTTGAACGGGATCCCGCCTACCCCTGATACCCTAGCTGGCAGGTAGGAAATGACAGATGATGATCTGAGCGGGAGGCAGCCCCTGATACCCTAGCTGGCAGGTAGGAAATGCCAGATGATGTTCTCAACCAAGGCCGAGTACGGCGTGCGCGTGATGGTCGAGCTTGCTCGGCGAGCGCGGCGGGCGATCCGGTCCCGCTGGCGGAGATCGCCGAGCACGACGGCCTCCCGCTCGCCTACCTGGAGCACCTCGTCGCGCGGCTGCGCAAGGCCGGACTCCTCGACTCCCGGCGCGGCTCGCGCGGCGGCTATCTGCTCGCGCGCTCGCCCACGGAGATCACGATGGCCGAGGTCGTCGAGGCGCTGGAGGGGTCGATCGCGCCGATCGAGTGCATCTCACAGGCGTCCGACGGCTCGATCGTCTGCTCGCGGGAGTCCGATCCGACGCATGTGTGTCCGACGAAGCTGCTGTGGACGCGCGTGCGCTTTGCGATCGTGCGCACGCTGCAGGAAACGACGCTCGCCGACCTCGTGCTCGCCCCCGCACTCTTGAACGGAACTGAACCCGAACCAATGACAACTGGAGCTTGACGACAAACATGGCCGACCTAGAGATCAGAGACCTGCACGTGCGCATCGAGGAGCGCGAGATCCTCAGAGGCGTTGATCTCGATGTCTCGCGAGGCGAGGTCCACGCGCTGATGGGCCCGAACGGCTCGGGCAAGTCGACGCTCGCGAACACTTTGCTCGGGCATCCCTCGTATGAGATCACCGAGGGGACGATCGTCTTCAAGGGCGAGGACATCACCGAGGCCGAACCGCACGAGCGCGCGAAGGCGGGGCTGTTCCTCGCCTTCCAGTACCCCGTGTCGATCCCCGGCGTGTCGGTCGCGAACTTCCTGCGGATGGCGATCAACGCCAAGCGCGACGAACCGATCCAGGTCAAGGAGTTCCGCACCCAGCTGCAGCACGCGATCGAGCTGCTCGACGTCGACAAAGCCTTCACCTCGCGCCACCTCAATGACGGCTTCTCCGGCGGCGAGAAGAAGCGCGCGGAGATCCTGCAGATGGCGATGCTGGCTCCCGACGTGGCGATCCTCGACGAGACCGATTCGGGTCTCGACATCGACGCGCTGCGCACCGTCGCCGAGGGTGTCCAGCGTCTGCACGACGAGCAGGGCCTCGGCGCGCTGATCATCACCCACTACCAGCGGATCCTCCACTACGTGAAGCCCGAGTTCGTGCACATCCTGATGGACGGCCGAATCGTGCTGCAGGGCGGCGTCGAGCTGGTCGAACGGCTGGAGCGCGAGGGCTATGACCAGATCCGCCAGGAGGTCGGCGCCGAGCGGCGCCTGACGTCTCGTCGGTGGCAGCACACTCAATCGGTGCGTGCTGGCTGGCCTCGCACCGGGGAATGTGGTGACGAGTTCGAGGTCAAGTCCGGGCCGCCACCGCGAGGCGAGCCTCTATCACGCGCTGGCCGGCGCCGGGGCGGGCAACGGGCGCACGCTCGAGCAGTTGCGCGAGGCCGCGCTGAAGGTCTACGAGAGCTCGGAGCTGCCGGTGTGGCGGCGCTCGGGGTTCTGGACGCACCAGCCTGCAGAGCCTCGACCTCGACGCGCTCGAGGCTCGACGCAGGACATCCGAGCCAGGCACTGTGCCCGACGATCGTGGCACGCACGCTCCCCGACCGGGCCCGCGCCGGGCGGCTCGTGCAGCGCGACGGGTCGGTCGTCCATGTCGAGCTCGACCCGGAGCTACGCGGCGCGCGGCGTGATCCTGTGCTCGCTCGAGCAGGCCTTTCGCGATCACCGCGAGCTGGCCGAGCGCTGGTACTCCAAGCGCCTGACGATCGACCGTCACAAGCTGGAGGCCGCGAACGCGGCGTTCTGGACCGGCGGCGCCTTCCTGTACGTGCCGCAGGGCGTCGTCGTGGAGGACCCGTTCGAGATCGTCTACGCGATCGACGGCCCCGGCGTCGCGCAGTACGCGCGCACGCTCGTCGTCGGCGGGCAGAGCAGCGAGTTCAAGCTGCACGAGTACGACCTCGCGGAGGACTTCGAGGGCCAGGCGCTGCACGCGGGCGCGTTCGAGCTGTACCTGGAGGACGGCGCGCGCTGCCGCCTGGCGCAGGTCCAGGACTGGGCCCCGCCCACCGCGGCGAGGTTTACGACGTCTCGACGCGCTTCGTCGGCGTCGGGCGCGACGCCTACTGCCACTGGCTGCCTGCGCTGCTCGGCGGCCATCTCGTGCGCCAGCACCTGGAGCTGGCGGTCTCAGAGCCCGGCGGCGACATGGCCTTCCGCGGCCTGTTCTTCACCGAGGAGCACGAGCACCTCGACGTGTTCGCGGTCGACCTGCACGAGACCGGCCCGTCGGGCGGGGACGTGCACTGGCGCGGAGCCGCGACCGGTGAGAGCCGCGCGAGCTTCGAGGGGCTGATCCAGATCGACCCGGGCGCCCAGCAGACGCACACCTACCTGCAGATCCACTCGATGATGCTCTCGCCGAAGGCGCGCGTGGATGCGATCCCCTCGGTGCTCGTGTCCGCCGACGACGTCTCCGCCTCGCACGGCGGCACCGTCGGCGAGCTGGACGAGGCCGCGATCTTCTACATGCAGTCGCGCGGCCTGGACCGCCCGGCGGCGGTGCGGGTGATCGTCGAGGGCTTCTTCGAGCCGCTGATCGCCGAGCTCGCCGACGAGGCCGCTGGAGGAGCTCGTGCGCGCGAAGATCGCCGGCAAGCTGGCGGCGGCGCGCGACGACATCGAGGCCTATGCCACCAGTCGCTGAGAGCGTCGCCTCGCAGGTCAAGTCCGACTTCCCGATCTTCTCCCGCCGCTTCGACGGGCGGCCGAGCTCGATCTACCTCGACTCGGGCGCCACCTCGCAGAAGCCCGAGGTCGTGATCCAGGCGGTCGCCGACCATCTGCGCGAGCACAACGCGAACGTGCACCGCGGTGTGTACGCGCTGGCGCAGGAGGCCGACGCGGCCTACGACGGCGCGCGCAGACGCGTCGCCGCGTTCGTCGGCGCGCAGCCGGAGACGACGATCTTCACGAAGAACGTGACCGAGGCAATCAACCTCGTCGCCTATTCGTGGGGCCGCGCGAACGTCGGGCCCGGCGACGCAGTGCTGATCACGCAGATGGAGCACCACGCGAACATCGTGCCCTGGCAGGTCCTCTGCCGCGAGCGCGGCGCGGAGCTGCGCTACCTGGAGGTCGACGAGCGCGGCGAGCTCTCGCTGGATCAGCTCGACTCAGAGCTGGCGCGCGGCGACGTGCGCATGGTGGCGGTCACCCATGTGTCGAACGTGCTCGGCACGATCCTCCCGGTCGCGGAGATCGTCGCGCGGGCGCGCGCAGCGGGCGCGGTGTCGCTGGTGGACGGCGCCCAGGCGGTGCCGCACATGCCGGTCGACGTCGAGGCGATCGGCGCCGACTTCTACGCGTGGACCGGCCACAAGGCGCTCGGGCCGACGGGGATCGGCGTGCTGCACGGCCGGCGCGAGATCCTGGAGGAGATGGAGCCGTTTCTGACCGGCGGCGACATGATCGCCTCGGTCGACTTCCAGTCGGCCACCTGGAACGAGCTCCCGTACAAGTTCGAGGCCGGCACGCCGCCGATCGCGGAGGCCGTCGGGCTGGGCGCGGCGGTGGACTACCTGTCTGGGCTCGGCATGGACCGCGTGCGCGCGCACGAGCGCGCGTTGACCGCGTACATGCTCGAGCGCCTCGAGGACGTGCCCGGCCTGCGCGTCACCGGGCCGCCGGAGGCGGAGGCGCGGGGTGGGTTGGTCTCGTTCACGATCGAGGGCATGCACCCCCATGACATCGCCGAGCTGGCCGACCGCGGCGGCGTCTGCATCCGCGCCGGTCACCACTGCGCGCAGCCGCTGATGCGCTGCCTGGGCGTGAGCGCGACCGCGCGCGCGAGCATCGGCGTCTACAACGAGCCCGCCGACATCGACGCGCTCGTCGACGCGCTGCTCGCCGGGCGCGAGGTGTTCGGACTCTGACGATGGACGACCTCTACCGCGACTACATCCTCGACCACTACAAGCAGCCGCGCAACTTCGGCGAGCTGGAGCCCCACGACCTCGAGGCGCTCGAGCACAACCCGCTGTGCGGCGACGAGCTCGGGGTGCACATCCGCGTCAAGGACGGCCGCATCGAGGACCTGCGCTTCCACGGCCACGGCTGCGCGATCTCGCAGGCGTCGGCGTCGATCGCCTCCGAGGAGCTGAAGGGCATGGAGCTGGAGGAGGTCGCGAGGCTCGGCGCCGACTGGATGATCGAGCTGCTCGGCATCCCCGTCTCGGCGACGCGGCGCAAGTGCGCGCTGCTCAACCTGAAGGTCGTCCGCGGCGCCGTCACCGGCGATCACGCCTGGCCCGTCTGAAGCACCCAAATCGACCCACCCACGACGAGGCGATATCCCGGCTCGCCTGCCGCCCGCGATACAATTCCTACTTCAGAGCACAGGATTCGCAGAGCGATCGTAGCGAGGAGCCACATGGCCACGACGGACAGCACCAGGATCACCAAGCCCAGCCCGATCGTCGAGGACGAGCAGGGCCAGCTGCGTCGCGCGTCAGGGCATCTCGCGCGAGGTCGTGAGCGAGCTGTCGAAGATCAAGGGCGAGCCCGACTGGATGGCCGAGAAACGGCTCAAGTCGCTGGAGATCTTCGAACGCAAGCCGATCCCGACGTGGGGCCCCGACCTGAGCGGGCTGAACCTCGACGACCTCGTGCTCTACTCCCCCCCACCGCCGGGCGCTTCAACAGCTGGGACGACGTGCCCGCCGAGATGAAGCAGACCTACGAGGACCTCGGCATCCCCCAGGCCGAGCGCGAGCACCTCGCCGGCGTCGTCGGCGTGTGGCGCCAGGAGCCGGTGTACGAGGGCCTGAAGGAGGAGTACGCCAAGCAGGGGATCCTGTTCTGCTCGATGGACACGGCGATCACCGAGTACCCGGAGCTCGTGCAGAAATACTTCATGAACAAGTGCGTGCCCGCGCAGGACAACAAGTTCTGCGCGCTGCACGGCGCCGTCTGGTCCGGCGGAGCCTTCTGCTACATCCCCAAGGGCGTCAAGTGCGACCTGCCGCTGCAGTCCTACTTCCGCATGGAGGGCGCCGGCGAGGGCACCTTCGAGCACACGCTGATCGTCGCCGACGAGGGCTCGGAGGTGAACTACATCGAGGGCTGCACCGCGCAGACCTACTGCGTCAACTCGATGCACTCCGCGGTCGTCGAGATCTTCGTGCACGAGGGCGCCAAGGCGCGCTACACGACCGTGCAGAACTGGTCCAAGGACGTCTACAACCTCAACACCAAGCGCGCCGTCGTCGACGCCCACGGCACGGTCGAGTGGGTCGGCGGGTCGATGGGCGCCAAGTACGTGATGCTCTACCCCGGCTCCTTCCTGATGGGCGAGGGCGCGCGCGCCGACCACCTGAACGTGGGCGTGGCCGGCAAAGGCGTGCACAAGGACACCGGCGCGAAGGTCGTGCACCTGGCGCCCAACACGACCTCGAACATCCTCGCCAAGTCGATCTCCAAGGACGGCGGCATCATGGGCTACCGCGGCCTCGTGAAGATGGGCCCGCAACTCCGCAGGGCTCGAAGGCGCGCGTGCAGTGCGACGGGCTGATGATGGACGGCGAATCGAAATCGGACACCTGGCCGGACATCCAGATCCAGAACCCCCACGTGACCGTCGCCCACGAGGCGACCGTCGGGCGCATCTCCGACGACCAGCTCTTCTACATGGGCTCGCGCGGCTTCACCGAGGACGAGGCCGCCGCGATGATCGTCAACGGCTTCATCGAGCCCGTCACCAAGGAGCTGCCGATGGAGTACGCGGTCGAGCTCAACCGGCTGATTCAGCTGGAGATGGTCGGCTGCATAGGCTAGGCGCGCTCGATCTTGCGCGCGCCCGTCGACACGATCGTTGCTCCGCTGTTCCCCACGGGCCTGCCGTGGGTGAACGTGGTCGGGCGGCAGGCGAGCATCATCCAGCGCGGGAAGCCGATGCTGGTCGAGTTCTGGGACTTCTGCCGGCCGAACTCGCTGCGCACGCTGCCCTACCTGAAGGCCTGGCACGAGCGCTACTGCGGAGCATGGGCTGCGCACAGTCGGCGTGCACTCCCCCGGCTTTGCGCCAGCGCGCGAGGAGGAGGCGGTCAGGGAGGCCGTCGCGCGCCTGGGGATCGAGTACCCGGTGCTGATCGACAGCGAGCTCGAGGTGTGGCGCGAGTACGAGAACGAGGGCTGGCCGGCGCGCTACCTGTTCGACGGCCGCGCGCGGTTGTTCGAGTACCACTACGGCGAGGGCGCCTACGCCGAAACCGAGCTGGCGATCCAGGAGCTGTTAGGAGTCGAGCGCGAGCCCCTGGCGCCGCTGCGCCCGGAGGACGCCCCCGGCGCCGCAGCTCCTCGCCCCAGACCGCAGATCAGCCGGGCGCCTACTCGGGGCCGTATGAGGCCGGCGGCGTGTGGGCGGTGCTCGACGGGCGCGGAGGTGACGGTCGGCGTCACGAGCCGATCAGGCGGCGAGCCGGCGAGGACGCGAGGAGCTGACGGTCGCCCATCCGGGCGCGTACCCGCTGATCGAGCACGAGCGCCACACCACGGGCGTGCTCGCCCTCGAGCTGGGCCCGGGCGTGCAGTGCCTAGCGACCTGCTTCACGCCCGGGCTTGGCGTAGGCTCGGTGACCCTGGCCGGCGCGAGCTCGGCGTGCGAGCGATCCACGAGCAGCCGCTTCAGCACCGGCGGGCCGGCGTCCTCGACGACCACGCACGTCCCGGCCAGTAGGGGCTCTCGCCGGGCGTCGAGGTGAGGAAGACCGAGTCATAGGTCCAGCAGCCCGCGTTCACCAGGCGCGCGCCGCCACGTCCGCGCCACTCCGCTTCGTGATCGCCCGGCAGCGGGCCCGGCGCGGTGGGTGTGGCCGAAGACCACGTAGGCGTCGCCCAGGCCGAGCCGCGCCGCCACCTCGCCCATCGCCCGCAGCCCGGCGCGGCGCAGCTCCGCGGTGGAGATGTCAGTCCGCAAGGGCCCGAGCCCGGCGCGGTTGAGCGCGGCCACCGCGAGCGGGAAGGCGCCCGCGAGCGCGAGCCTGCGCAGCTTGCCACGGGCTGGTGACGGACGCCGCCCCCGCCGCGCCTCCGAGCGCTCGCCAGGCGCGCACCGTGGCCACGCCGTTCAAGGCGTCTACCGGTGCGGGCTTCCCTGGCGACCGCGTCCCTCCACGCGAACACCGGGCTCACCGCCTCGTAGTCCTCGACTCGGCTGAACGCCGCGGCCGGGCGCCCCAGCACGCGGCTCATCGCGCCGACGCTCAGGCGCTCGAGGGTGGGCACCGTCAGATGGCAGTCGAGGTAGTGGCCGTGGGTGGCGTACACGTCGGGGCGCACCCACAGGCCCGGGTAGGCCACGTCGACGCGCGCCGGCGCCGCCCACTCGGCGATCCGCGCGAGCATCGGCGAGGCCTCCGCGGGCTCGAGCAGGCGCTGCTCGAGCCCGAGCGGCTCGGGCTCGCCTGCTAGCGCGCGCGCGTCCAGCCATGGCTCGACCAGCGCGTGGTCGTGGTTGCCGGCGATCACCACGAGCTCGCGCCCGGCGAGCGCGCGGCCGAGGTCCTCGAAGAACGGCCGCGCCGCGGCCATCGCGTCGCGCGGCGGGCCGTGGCGCAGCTCGAGCACGTCGCCGAGCAGCACCAGGCGGTCGACGTCCTCGAAGGCCTCCAGCAGCGCCGCGCGCAGCTCGGGGCGGCGCAGCACGTCCGCGCCCGAGCCGCTGCCCAGGTGCAGGTCGGAGACGATCAGCGTGCGCATTGCGACCAGGACGGGGTGCGAGTTGGCTCGCACGATCATGGCCCACCAAGGGCGACCGATCCCGGCTCCTCGTCCCTGGGAGGCTCGGCGCTGTCAGCTGCTCAGGAGGTCGCCGCCGCAGCGACGGCTTCGCGGATCTGCTTGGGCAGCATGAAGCGGACGTCCTCGCGGATCACGTCGACCTCGGAGATGTCCCGCACGCCGCGCGCGCGGAAGAAGCCGACCAGCTCGCTGCACCAGATTCTCGGGCGCGCTGGCGCCGGAGGAGATGCCGACGACGCGCCTGCCCTCGAGCCACTCCTCGCGCACCTCGCTCGCGTTGTCGATCAGGTGCGCATCGGTGCCGCAGTCGCGCGCGACCTCGACCAGCCGCACCGAGTTCGACGAGTTGCGCGAGCCGATCACGAGCATCAGATCGCAGCTGCCGGCCATCTGCTTGACGGCCGCCTGGCGGTTGGTGGTGGCGTAGCAGATGTCGTCGGTGCGGGGACCGACGATGCTCGGGAAGCGCTCGCGCAGACGCGCGAGGATCGAGCTGGTTTCGTCGACCGAGAGCGTGGTCTGGGTGATGTAGGCGATCCGCTCGGGGTCCTCGACCTCCAGCTCGTCGACGTCGTGCTCGCTCTGCACGAGCACGATCCGCTCCGGAGCCTCGCCCATCGTGCCTTCGACCTCCTCGTGGCCGTCGTGGCCGACGAGCACGATCGTGTAGCCCTCCTCGGCGAAGCGCAGCGCCTCGCGGTGGACCTTCGTCACGAGCGGACAGGTGGCGTCGATCGTCCGCAGGCCACGCGCCTGTGCGCCGGCGCGCACGCTGGGAGCGACGCCGTGCGCGGAGAACACGCACACCGCCCCCTCGGGCACCTCGGTCTCCTCGCTCGACGAAGATCGCTCCGCGCTCGCGCAGCTGCTCGACGACGTGCTTGTTGTGCACGATCTCCTTGCGCACGTACACCGGCGGGCCGTGGATCTCCAGCGCGCGTTCGCACCGTCTGCACGGCACGATCGACGCCCGCGCAGTACCCGCGCGGCGCGGCGAGCAGCAGCTTCTCGACCGTGTTGCGACATCGACGGCCATTGTAGAGACGCCTCCAGGTACGCTAAGCGCCGATGGCCCAACGCCACCTCGACAGGCTCACCCCGGTCGACGCCTCCTTCCTGCACCAGGAGGGACCGACCTCGCACATGCACGTCGGCGGGCTGACGATCGTCGAGGGCCCGCCGCCGTCGATGGAGGACTTCCTCGAACAGATCCGCCGGCGGCTGCACCTGGTGCCGCGCTACCGCCACAAGCTCGCCTCACACAGCGCTCGACAGCGGACGCCCGGTGTGGATCGACGACCCGAACTTCAACCTCGAGTACCACGTCCGCCACACCGCGCTGCCGACGCCGGGCGGCTGGGAGCAGCTGCAGAGCCTCGACCGCGCGGATCTTCTCCCAGCAGCTCGACCGCTCCAAGCCGCTGTGGGAGATGTGGCTGATCGAGGGCCTCAAGGACGACCGCTTCGCGCTGATCACAAAGACCCACCACTCCCTGATCGACGGCATCGCCGGCATCGACCTGGCGACGGTGCTGTTCGACCTCTCGCCGGACCCGCCGCCGCTCAGGCACTCCGGGCGCGCGTGGCAGCCGCACCGCGAACCCGGCACCGCGGAGCTCGTCGCCGCGGGCCTGCGCGGCGCGGTGCGCGCCGGGATCGAGCTGGCGGAGGGCGCGCTCGACGCGCTCATCGCACCCCGACCACGCGTTGGCGCGCGCGCGCGAGGCGGCCGAGGGCATCGGCGAGATCGTCTGGGCCGGCCTGAACCCCGCGCCGGAGACGCCGCTGAACGTCGACATCGGCCCGCACCGGCGCTTCGTCGGCGTCGCCAGCGAGCTCGAGGACTTCAAGCTCGTCAAGAACGCCTTCGGTGGCACCGTCAACGACGTCGTGCTCGCGGTCGTCGCCGGCGCGCTGCGCTCGTTCCTGATCTCCCGCGGCGTGCGCACCGAGGGCGTGGAGCTGCGCGCGCTCGTGCCCGTCTCGGTCCGAGCCGAGGACGAGCACCACCAGGGGGGCAACCGCATCGTCGTGATGCGCGGGCCCCTGCCCGTCTACATCGCCGACCCGGTCCAGCGCCTGCGCTTCGTCTCGCAGGCGATGGACGGCCTGAAGGAGTCCAAGCAGGCGCTCGGCGCCGAGGTGATCGCGGGCGTCCAGAACTTCGCGCCGCCGACGATCCTCGCGCAGGCATCGCGCCTGAACTTCTCCACGCGCCTGTTCAACCTGATCGTGACCAACGTGCCCGGCCCGCAGTTCCCGCTGTACGTGCTCGGGCGCGAGATGCTCGAGGCCTACCCGGTCGCCTTCCTGCCCGAAAACCACGCGCTGGCGATCGCGATCATGTCCTACAACGGCCAGATGAACTTCGGCCTGCTCGGCGACTTCGACGCCCTGCCCGACATCGACGTGATCGGCGAGAGCATCGCCGAGGAGCTGCGACGCTCGTGTCGCTCGCCCGCGAAGTCGCCGCGGCGCCCGCCTAGATCATGCGGGCTCAGTAGCCGAGCGCAAACTTCGCATCCTCGCTCATCTTCTCCGGCGACCACGGCGGCGTGAAGACCATCTCAGACTCGATCGTCCGCACGTCCTCCAGTTCACCGACGAACTCCTCGATCTGCTCGGTCACCTGCGGGCCGATTGGGCAACCGGGTGTGGTCAGCGTGAAGGTGACGTGCACATTTCCGTCATCGACCTCGACGCCATAGATCAAGCCCAGCTCGACGAAGTCCAAGCCGAGCTCGGGATCGATCACGTTCGACAGAGCGTCCATCACGTCATCCACACTGGGCATACCCCGAGTCTATCTGGCTAGTTATCGCAGCCCAGGCGGTCCCACATATACAGCTGGATGCACTCGGTGGCCAGCTCGATCGCCCGCTCACGTGATAGGCGAGGGAGCACGGTGTCCAGTGCCTGCTCCTCGGAGACACCCGCCTGAAAGGCTTCCTCACCGCGGAAGCCCGCCGCGATCTTCAGTGCCTCGCGCCGGTTCTCGCCCAGGCTCGCGAACACCCCCACGAGAAACTCCGTGTTGGGAATCGGTTGACCAACCTCCAGCGAGGCGTGCCAGGCAGCGAGCAGGTGCAGGTCATCCTCGTCAAGATCGGCGATCGCCTTGGCGTAGTGGACCGAGAGCTCCTGGTCAGGAATGTCATCCACCCATGCGCGCACCACCTCGCCCACCAACTGACGACGGGCCTCACGACCGACGGACTCGGCGATCACGCGAATGGCATCCTGGGGCTCGATAAAGCAGAGCGGCATCGCGACTCCAAGCGCGAGGGGATAAACGAACTACCCAGACTGTAGGCGGCGGTGTGGACGGCACTTTTCGCGCTCTCAGCCCGCTGCCATAGTTCCCACCAAGGGCAGTGCCACAGCCCGAATCACAGCTCGAGCGCCTCTTGGCAGCGTTCGAGCACATGTCGATCGCGAGTCTCGCGCGGGAATCCCAGCGTCGCCCGCTACCTCGGAGCCCCAGTTGGCAAGGGCCAGATCAAGTGTTTCGACCGGCACGGAGATCGCCTCGGCGAGCCTCCGTGCGCGGCGCTCGAGGTTCAGCGGATCACCGATTGCGAACACCCGCTTGGCCGCCAATGTGGCGAGGTCGCCAGAAGATGACTCGTTTGCGCTGGTGAAATGCAGCGAGTCGGCTCGCAGCTCGTAAAGGCCGAGGCGTCCCAGCGTGACGAGCAGGTCATAGCGCCCCATGCGACGGAACCCGGAAAGCGCGAGGCGCTCGAAGAGCCGCTCGAAGCGCCGCTCGGGGCTCCACGCGGGATCACCCGCCAACGCCGCCGCCTGCGCGCCGCCGCCTGCGCCAGCCACCCACTGGCCGTAGGCGAGGAGCGTGTCCGCTCCGCGCGCCGGGTCGTGGGAGGTGCGCGGACCCAGCGGTATCCCCTCGAGGTCAGAGAGCCCCTCGCCCGCGGGAGGCCTGGGCATGCGAGCGAGTGCCGTCCTGATCCCCGCAAAAGGATCATCGTCCTCGAGCGGCGAGAGATAGGCAATCAGGAAACACATCCAGCTCGCCTGCTCGAGATCCTCGCCCGCGAGCAAGCATGCCTCGCTGTAGAGCCCGGGCGGCTCCACCCCAAGCGCAAGGACTCGCCCGCCCGCGAAGGAGATCTCCTGCACTAGCCGCAGCGCGTCCGCGGAGGCGCGAATGCCGGGCACCAGATCCGAGCGATAGCCGTCATCCTCTGCGCGCCCCTCACGGTGCACCCTCATCTTCTCGTTGCGCACGCGCCGACGCCGGCTGGCCTCGCCATCCGAACCTACGCTCCTGATGCTCTTTGCGCGTGAGGATCCGCCGCCGCCCGGCGAGGCGCCGGCCAGCGTCTTGCTGCAGATCGGGCAGCGCTCGACGAAGCGGTTGTGGCGACAAAAAGTAGGCAAGTCTCCCTTTAAACACCAGCCTATCGACGGGTTGCTTTGCCAGCCACATAGGCTAAGACAAGGCGGAAGAGCGGCCCGGAAAACGACCGGCCATTGCCGTCGCGACCCGGAGCTATTGCATCCTGGCAACCGATCGCGCGCGCGAGGGCGCACCGACGTGCCGGCGCAGGAAGTGCAGTTGGTCGCCGATCGCCTGCTCGAATGGGGCGCCCGTGTAGATGTCGAAGTGCTCGATCGGGTAGGCGTGCACCTCGGCGCGGCCGGTGGCCCGCCACGCGGCGTCCTGAGCGGCCTTGATCGGAGCGATCGCGTCGTGGTCGGCGATCTGGATGAGGATCGGGCAGGGCAGGCGATCGGCCTGCAGGCCGGGACGGTAGGTGCCGGTGCTGAGCGCGGCGCGCGCGGTCGCCTCGTTGCGCCAGGACGGGCCCGCGATCGCACGGTAACCCGGTTCGGCGTCGGGGCTGGTCATCGCGCCGACGCTGCCGGGCGGGCCAACCAGCGGGATCATCACCGGCGGGCGCCCAAGCCGCGAGGCGGCGAGGTCGCGGAGTCCCGCGAGCACGAGCCGCGCGAGATGGCCGGGGCCGGCATAGCGCGCGATGTTGATCAGTGCCACCAGACCATCCATGTTTGGCACCTGCGCGATGACCGCCGCGATGCGCCCGTCGGCGACGGCTACGGGGACGACGTGTCCACCGGCATAGGAGGAGCCCCACACCACGATCCGATCGGGATTCACACCGTCCAACGAGCGCGCGTATGCGATCGCCGCCGCGTAGTCCTCGAGCTGGCGGGAGGCCGAGAGCAGCTGTCGGGGCTCACCGCCGCTGAGGCCGAAGTGCCGGTAGTCGAACGCGAGCGCGTCGACGCCCGCGGCGGCGAAGCGTTCGGCAAAGGGAAGCAGCCCCGAATCGATCGTGCCACCGAGGCCGTTGCCCAGCACGACGCAGGGACGGCGGTCGTCCTCACCGGCGAAGGCATCGTCCTGCCCGGGCAGGTGGACGGCGGCGCAGCGCACCCCGCCGCTGTCGAACGAGACGGTGCTCACGCTGGGATCTCTGAGCCCTCGAGCAGCTCGGTGCGCCCCGCCGTGTCGCGGCCTGTGGGCGCTCCGGCGTGCGCACGCACCTGGCCCGCGGGGATCGAGCGTGTGAGCAGCTCGTGCTGAAAGGCGTACCACTCCAGTTGCATCGTGTGACGGGGCTTGGAAATGAAGTGGCCAGTATGGAACGCCTCGTCGCGAACGATCTCCGCTTCCATCTCTTGCTCGGGCGGCGGCGCCCAGTCGCCGGAGAGCCAGCGCGCGGCGAGCTTTGACTGCAGCTCGGAGAACGGGAAGATCGTGGGAATCGGCTGGCCGAGTCCGATGAACGCGAGGTCGTCTAGCCCGGGCTTGAGCATCCGCTTGTAGAGCGGCAGCACGTTCTCGGGCGCCGAGAGGAATCGGGGTCAAGGAACGGGAAGCTGACCTTGTAGCCGGTTGCGTACACGATCGCGTCGAGGGGCTCGACGGAGCCGTCTGTGAAGCGCACGCGGTCGCCGAGCAGCTCGGTGACGTCGCCCTTGGCGACAGCGTCTCCCGCCCCCAGGCGTCCGAGCAGCTCGCTGGAGACGGTGGGGTGGGCGTCGAGGAAGTTGTGGTTGGGGGTGGGCAGTCCGAAGTCCTCCATGCGCCCGGAGAAGATCGGTGGCAGGAGGCGGGCGAGGCGCCGCTGCAGGCCGGTGGGCAGCCGCGGGTTCGTCTTGACGACCTGGTCGGTGGGCTTGCCGAAGATGTACTTCGGGACGACATACGCGCCAGAGCGGGTCGATAGGAAGACGGTGTCCGAGACGGTCTTGCGCGCGAGCTCGGAGACGATGTCCACAGCGCTGTTGCCGATCCCCACCACCAGCACGCGCTTGCCGTAGAGATCGAGCGGGGTGCTCGGGTCGATGTAGTCGTGCGAGTGGATCTGTGGCCCGTCGAAGGAGCCGGGGAAGTCGGGGTAGCGCGGGTCCCAGTGGTGACCGTTGCAGACGAGCAGCGCGTCGAAATGCGCCCGCTCCCCGTCCTCGAGCGTGATCTGCCACCCGCCGCCTGAATCGCGCTCAGCGCGCTGGACGCGCGTGTTGAAGCGGATCCGATCGCGCAGCCCAAACGCATCGGCGTAGTCGCGCAGCCACTCGAAGATGTGCGTGTGATGCGGGTAGTCGGGGTAGCGATCTGGCATCGGGAAGTCCCGGAAGGAGATCGAGGGCTTGGAGATGTCGATGTGCAGCGATCGATATGCCGAGGAGACCCCGTTGGGGTTCTGGAAGTACCAGTTGCCACCCACCTCATCGGACGCCTCAAAGCAGGTGTGAGGGACGCCGAAGTCCGCGAGCGCCTTGCAGGCGGTGAGCCCGCTCACGCCGGCTCCGATCACGCATACCCTGGGTAGACTGCGCGAGGCAGGACGGTCGCTATTCGGCGAATCGCTCATCAGAGCGCAGCGTAGAGAGGCAGGACATCGGCGTCAAGATTGGCCGATGACGTTACGCGCCAATGCCAGGGACCGCGTGCTGGGGCGGCCCCTCCGGGCCTTCATCCGCGTCGGCATGGCCGACCAGAGCACCGTCCTCGGGTAGCCCCTCGGCGGGCGAGGACCCGTTGCGCTTGGCCGCCAGATAGCGGTCGACCATCCGTGCGCATTGGCGGCCCTCGTTGATCGCCCACACGATCAGCGACTGTCCCCGACGAGCATCGCCAGCGGCGAATACGCCGTCCACCGAGGCCGTGTAAGGCTTCACCGCCTTCACGTTCCCACGCGCGTCGCGCTCCACACCCAGCTGGTCGAGCAGGCCCTGCTCGGGGCCAAGGAAGCCCATCGCGAGCAACACCAGCTGCGTCGGAAGCTCCTTCTCGGTCCCCGCCACAGGCCCGAACGGCGGCGCAGGTTCGGCCTGCGCTATCTGCAACGTCGCAACGGTCCCGTCACCGTCGTCGCCGAAGCGGATGGTGGTGACCGAGTAGTCCTGCTCGCCCAGATCGAGCTTCTTCGTCTCCTCCATCGCGTAGCTCAGCCGGTACTTAAGCGGCCACTCCGGCCAGGGGGTGCGATCGTCCGAGCGCTTCGGCGGCGGCTCGGGGAGCAGCTCGAGCTGGACGATCGACCGCGCACCCTCGCGCAGCGCGTTGCCCACGCAATCAGCGCCCGTATCGCCACCGCCGACCACCACCACGTCCTTGTCCTTCGCCGTGATCTCCCTCGCGGCAAGCGGTTGATCGACGGTCGGCTCTGGGCCGAGCTCGCGCGCCACCCAGCGATTGCGCTGGTATAGATAGTCCATCGCGAAGTGCACCCCGTCGAGCTCGCGGCCCGGGACCGGCAGGTCGCGGGGCACGCGCGAGCCGGTCGCCAGGACGACGGCGTCGAAGCTGCGGCGCAGCTCATCAACGCTCACATCGCTTCCGACGTCCACGCCGCAGCGCAGCTCGACGCCCTCGGCAATCAGCTGCTCGACGCGTCTCTGTACGACGGTCTTCTCGATCTTGAAGTCGGGCACCCCGAAGCGCACCAGCCCGCCCGCCGCCTCGTCGCGCTCGAGGAGCGTCACGCGATGGCCCGCCCGGCGCAGCTGCTGAGCGGCGGCCATCCCCGCCGGCCCTGACCCGACTACAGCAACGGCCTGCCCGGTCTCGCGTCGCGGCGGTCGCGGCGTCACCCAACCCTCATCCCAGGCGCGACCTGCGATTGCGCGCTCGATCTGTTTGATGGTCACCGCATCGCCCTCGCGGATCTCCAGGACGCAGGCAGCCTCGCACGGCGCGGGGCAGAGACGGCCGGTGAACTCGGGAAAGTTGTTCGTCGCGTGCAGCTCCACGATCGCGTCCTCGAAGCGGTCGTGGTAGACGAGGTCATTCCAGTCGGGGATCAGGTTCCCGAGCGGACAGCCGTTGTGACAGAAGGGCACGCCGCAGTCCATACAGCGAGCGCCCTGCTCGCGCAGTTCCGCCACCGGCCGCGTGAGCAAAAACTCCTGATAGTCGTGCGCGCGCTCGGCCGGGTCCCGCTGAGGTATCCCGTGGCGCTCGATCTGCAAGAAGCCGCCGAGCTTGCCCATCAGGCCGCCACCTGCCTGCTCAGCGAGCTCGCGTAGCACGCGCTTGTAGTCGTGGGGCATCACCTTCACAAACGCCCCGCTCTCCAGCAATCCATCCCAGTCTCCAAGCACGCATGCCGCCACCGGTGAGCCCGTGCGCTGCTCGTGCTCCTCGATCAGCGTGCGCAGCTCGATCACGTCGGCTGGGTCGAGCTCGTCGAAGCCGACCATGCCCATGTTGCAGCGCTTGGCAAAGCTCCCGTCCTCGTCGAGCACATACGCGACGCCACCGCTCATCCCCGCCGCGAAGTTGCGGCCCGTCGAGCCGAGCACGACCACGCGCCCACCGGTCATGTACTCGCAGCCGTGATCGCCGACGCCCTCGACGACCGCACTCGCGCCGGAGTTGCGCACCGCGAAGCGCTCGCCCGCGAGGCCGCGGAAGAATGCCCTACCGGCAGTCGCACCGTACAGCACGGTGTTGCCGACGATCACGTTCTGCTCGGCGACGAAGTGCTCGCCCATACCTGCTCGCGGGCTTACCGAGAGCACTCCACCCGAGAGCCCCTTGCCGGCGTAGTCGTTGGCGTCGCCACGCAACATGAACCTCACCCCGGGCGCCAACCAACCGCCGAAGCTCTGCCCAGCCGAGCCTTCGAAGTCGACAACGATCGAGTCTGCGGGCAAACCCTCCGCTCCGTGTGCACGGGCGATGTGGCTGGAAAGGATGCCCCCCACACAGCGGTTGCGGTTGCGGATCTCGAGGGCGATCCGCACCCGCTCTCCGCTTCCGGACTCGCCGCCCGGTTGACCGTTTCCCGTGGGGTCGACGCCTCCGCGCTCAAGCAGCGGACGCGCCCGCTGCACGAGCTGCCAGTCGAGCGCGTCCTCGAGCACTGCGGGCGGCGCTTCGACGCGTCGGCGAGGCGCGTCCGCAGGCTGCTCGACGTGACGGAGGATGTGTGACAGGTCCACGCCGCGGGCCTTCCAGTGGTCGATCGCCTCCCGCACACCGAGCAGGTCGACGCGGCCGATCGCCTCATCGAGCGAACGCAGCCCCAGCGAGGCCAGGATCTCGCGCACTTCCTCGGCGACGAAGAAGAAGAAGTTGACGACGTGCTCGGGGGTGCCTTTGAAGCGCTTGCGCAGCTCCGGGTCCTGAGTGGCAATCCCCACCGGACAGGTGTTCAGGTGACAGGCGCGCATCATGATGCAGCCCGTCGCGATCAGCGGTCCCGTGGAGAAGCCCATCTCATCCGCGCCCAGCAGCGCCGCGATCACGACGTCGCGGCCGGTCTTCAGCTGACCGTCGGTCTGCACGACGATCCGCGCGCGCAGATCGTTCAGCAGCAGCGTCTGCTGGGTCTCGGCCAGACCGATCTCCCACGGTATGCCCGCCGCCTGGATCGAGGACAGCGGCGAGGCGCCGGTGCCGCCATCGTGGCCCGAGATCAGCACGCGGTCGGCATTCGCCTTCGATACACCCGCCGCGACTGTGCCGACGCCCACCTCGGAGACGAGCTTGACCGAGACCTGCGCCTGGGGGTTCGCGCAACGAAGGTCGTAGATCAGCTGCTTCAGATCCTCGATCGAGTAAATGTCGTGATGCGGCGGGGGCGAGATCAGGCCCACGCCGGGGGTGGTGTGGCGGATCGAGCCGATGTACTGGTCGACCTTGTGCCCCGGCAGCTGGCCGCCCTCGCCGGGCTTGGCGCCCTGGGCCATCTTGATCTGCAGCTCATCGGCGTTGACGAGGTAGTGGATCGTCACGCCGAAGCGGCCAGAGGCGACCTGCTTAATCGCCGAGCGCCGGCGATCGCCATTTTTGTCGGGTGTGAAGCGCGCCGGGTCCTCCCCGCCCTCGCCCGTGTTCGAGCGCCCGCCGAGGCGGTTCATCGCGATCGCGAGCGTCTCGTGGGCCTCGCGGGAGATCGAGCCGAGGCTCATCGCCCCGGTGCAGAAGCGCCTGACGATCTCCTTCGCTGGCTCGACCTCCTCGAGTAAAATCTCCCGCCCATCGGCCTCCGTGCCGATCCGCAATAGCCCACGCAGCGTGGCCTTGCGCGCCGCATCCTCGTTGACCACGCGAGCGTACTCGCGGTACTGCTCGAACGCCGCGCTCCCGCGCACAGTCTGGAGCGCTTCGCGGTCGCCGCTCAGAGCCGCACTCACATCACCGTTGGCCGTGCGCACGGCGTGCTGCACCAGCGCGATCGTCTCTGGGTTCCACATGTGGTGCTCGCCGTCGCGACGCCACGCGTAGACCCCGCCGACGGGCAACAGCCCCGTGATCTCGATGCCCTCACTCCCGCCAGGGGTCGGCCAGGCGCGTGCGTGGCGCTGCAGCGCCTCCGTCGCCAGCACCTCGATACCGACCCCCCCGATGCGCGAGGCCGTGCCGGTGAAGTGCCTGTCGATCAGCGCCGGCTCGAGGCCAACCGCCTCGAAGATCTGCGCGCCGCAGTAAGACTGGATCGTTGAGATGCCCATCTTGGAGATTGTCTTCAGCAGCCCTTTCCCGAGCGCTTTGACCATGTTCTGAGCCGCTTCCTCGGGCGTCAACGAGACCTCGTGGCCGTCCTCCCCGGCGCGTGTGAGGAGTCCATCGAAGACCAGCCCGTCGAGCGTCTCCAGCATCAGATACGGGTTGACCGCGCTCGCGCCATAGCCGAGCAGCGTGGCGAAGTGGTGCACCTCGCGGGGCTCGCCCGACTCGAGGATGATCCCCGCGCGCAGGCGCGTGCCCTCGCGCACCAAGTGGTGGTGGACGGCGGCCACCGCCAGCAGCGCGGGGATCGGGCGCGCGGTTCGGTCCCAACAGCCGGTCGGAGAGGACGATGATGTTGACGCCCTGGGCGATCGCGTCGTGCGCCTGTGCGCAAACACGTGCGAGCCCACCATCGATCCCGGCGGCGCCTTCCGCCACCGGCCAGGTGATGTCGATCGTGCACGCCGCGAACTCCTCGTGGGAGACATGGCGCAGAGTCTCGAGCTCGCGGTTGAGCAGGATCGGCTGGTCAAGCACCAGCTTGTGCGCGTGCTCGGGCGTCTCCTCGAACAGGTTGCGCTCGGTGCCCAGGCTCGTCGCCAGGCTCATCACGACTTCCTCGCGGATCGGGTCGATCGGCGGGTTCGTGACCTGGGCGAACAGCTGCTTGAAGTAGGAGAACAGCGGCGGCGCCTGGTCGGAGAGCACCGCCAGAGACAGATCGTTGCCCATCGAGCCGACCGGCTCGGCCCCCTCGCGCGCCATCGGCGTGAGCAACACACGCAGGTCCTCCATCGAGTAGCCGAACGCGCGCTGGCGCAACCGCAGCGGATAGTCGGACAGCGTCACCTGATCGGATGCAGGCAGCTCGGAGAAGTGAACCGAGTTGCGCGCGTACCACTCACCGTATGGCCTGCGGCTCGCCACCTCGCGCTTGACCTCGCCGTCCTCGACGATGCGGCCTCGCTCAAGGTCCACGAGAAACAGCTTGCCCGGCTGCAAACGCCCCAGGCGCCGTACCTGATCGGCGGGGATGTCCAACAGGCCGGACTCCGAGCCGAGCACGACGTGCCCGTCGGTGGTCTCCACCCAACGTCCAGGTCGCAGTCCGTTGCGGTCGAGCGTGGCGCCGACGACGCGTCCATCGGTGAACGCGACCGAGGCCGGTCCGTCCCACGGCTCCATCAGACAGGCGTGGAACGCGTAGAAGCCCTTCAGATCCTCAGGCAGGTCCTCACGGTCGCGGTAGGCCTCGGGGATCATCATCATCGCTGCGTGCGCCAGCGAGCGGCCCGCGAGCATCAGCAGCTCGAGCACGTTGTCGAACGTCGCCGAGTCCGAGTTGCCCTGGGTCACGACCGGGCAGGATCTTCTGCAGATCCTCGCCGAACAGCTCGCTGCTGCAGCTCTGCCTCGCGCGCGCGCATCCAGTTGACGTTGCCCATCACGGTGTTGATCTCGCCGTTGTGGCAGATCACCCGGTAGGGGTGGGCGAGCTCCCAGCTCGGGAAGGTGTTCGTGGAGAAGCGCGAGTGCACGAGCGCCAGCGCGCTCTTGGTGCGCTCGTCGCGCAGATCCTGGTAGAAGGCCGCCAGCTGGAAGCTGATCAGCATGCCCTTGTAGTTCATCGTGCGCGAGGAACTCGACGCGACATACAGCCCAGCTCCATCCGCGGTTCAGCTCGCAGACGCGGCGGATCACGTATAGCTTGCGCTCGAACGCGTCCTGGTCTGAGCGCTCGCGCCGCACCGACGAACAGCTGGCGGATCACCGGACGACAGGCACCGGCGACCTCGCCCGTGTGCTCTGGGGAGACCGGCACGTCGCGCCATCCGAGCACCCGCTGACCCTCCGCGACTACAGTGCGCTCCAGCAGAGCCTCCAGGCGTGCGCGCGCCGCGTCGTCCCTCGGCAGGAAGCACATCATCACCCCATATGCGCCCGGTGGCGGCAGCTCGAAGCCGACGACCGCGCGCAGCAGCTCGTCGGGCATCTGCAGCAGGATCCCCGCACCGTCGCCCGTGCACGGATCCGCGCCAGACGCACCGCGATGCTCGAGGTTCTCAAGTGCTGTGAGCGCACGGGAGAGGACCTCATGCGTCGGCTGGTTGTCCAGGCGCGCGACCATGCCCACACCACACGCATCATGCTCGAAGCGAGGGTCGTAGAGTCCGACGGCCTGTGGCGGCTGCTTGGTGTGCGAAGTCATAGAAGTGCTCCCTTGAGGCGGTGCACCCCGTGCGGGTGGGCACACCCCGTACGGGTATAGGCGGGCACCTGAGGCGGAGCCAGAAAGCGTAGCAGCGCGGAGGCGCCGCGAGAGGTGCGTCGGGGGTTCTCCCGACCCGATTCCGAGGTGGCTCTCGCGTATGCTCCATCCAGCGATGCATCAGGCTCGCGAGCCCTACCGGATGCTCTCGAGGGCCCGCTGGGGCGAGATCGTGACCGGCCGTCGATGTTTCGATGTGTGAAAACCGCCCGCGCAGGGCACCATCACCGAAGACAAGTACGTCAAGGATCTCAGGAGCCAGATGATGCCGGCCACTACGACGCCGGACATGGAGCTGGCGCTCCCGGCGCGAGCCGCGAATATCGCAGTCGTACGTCACGCCTTCGGGGCGCTCGGCGAGGCGTTCGCGATCGACGAGCAGACCCTCTCCAACATCCGTCTCGCAGTCACCGAGGCCTGCACAAACGTCGTCGTCCACGCCTATCCCGATGGCCACGACGGAATGCTCGAGATCCTTGCCACGCTGCAGGAGGAGAAGCTCGTGGTAGTCGTGCGCGACGAAGGTCCGGGAATCGGACCGCGACCCGACAGTCCGGGGCTCGGCCTGGGACTGCCGCTGATTGTCTCGCTGACGGAGTCCGTGCTGCTCGGCCGGGACGAAGACGAGCGCACTGAGGTGCGCATGACCTTCCCGCTCTCCCGGAGCTCGACGAGCGCGCATAGCACCTCGCGATGAGCGGCACTCTGACCTGCACCACAGGCAATCCGCCGGTGGAGAACTCCGTTTCCCTGCGCCTAGCGAATGGGCCATTGGCCGCTCCGGTGCTGTGTCGCGTGGTCTCGATGGTCCTTGCCCGAGCCGACTGCCCGATGAATCGACTGGACGACGCAATGATCCTCTGCGACGCGCTCTCCGCGCACGCACCAGCGCATGCAAACGACGGCCGTGTTGCCTTTACCGTGCTCACCGATACGGAGGGGATCGAGCTGCGCGTCGGCGAGCTCGCCGAGCAGGGCGCCACCAAGCTGCTCGCCGACTGTGGCTATCCCCGGCGTCGGCAACGTGCTCGAGCGACTCTCCGACGAGCTGCGGATCGAGCCCTCCTCCACTGACACTCGCGGGAGGAACTGATCCTCAGGTTGCGCTTCGGCTGAGCGCACCGCTACGCCCACCCGCGGCGCCTCAGTTGGGCGGCGGGTGTTCGCTCAGGCCCGCGCGCAAACGGATGAGCGCCTGGCGGATAAGTCGGGAGACCTGCATCTGGGAGACCCCGATCCGCTCACCGATCTCCGCCTGAGTCAGGTCCTCGCCGAAGCGCAGCGTCAGCACCAAACGCTCGCGGGAGGAGACATGCGCGAGCAGCGGCGCCAGGGTCGCGCGCTCCTCGGCCCGCTTGAAACCCCCCTCCTCCTCGCCCAGCGCGTCGGCCACGCTCTCCCCTGGCGAGTCTGTACCGGCCCGCCCGGGACGGGGCGCATCCAGTGAGCCGGCGTGGTAGGCGCCCGCGGCCTGCAGGGCGTCGAGCACCTGCTCCTCGGTGGCGCCCAGCGCCACCGCGAGCTCGGCCACGGTCGGCGCACGGCGCTTGGCCAAAGACAAATCTGCAGCCGCTCGATCCACTCGCAGCGCTAGCTCCTGGAGGTCGCGGGGCACCCGCACCGACCACGTGCGGTCGCGGAAGTAGCGCTTGAGCTCCCCAAGGATCGTCGGTACAGCAAAGCTCGAAAAAGCTACGTCGCGGCCTGTATCAAACCGGTCGATCGCCTTCAGCAGGCCCAGCGAAGCGACCTGTACGAGGTCCTCGAGTGGCTCTTCGCTGCGCTGGTAGCGGCGTGCCAGCTGGCGAGCGAGCGGCAGATAGCGCTCGGCCAGCCGCTCGCGCGCTCGTACATCACCCGCGCGAGCGCGCGCAAACAGCTCCCCATCCGAACGCGCCTCCCAGGGGTCCTCAGCCAAGGTTCTCTTATGCTCCCACTCGCTCACGCAGCGTGTCGGAGTCATTCCATGAGCACAATCCCGAACGGCCTGGGCAGGTCAAGCACAAACCGCGATGTGGTTCTCGACTGACGGTGAACGGACGTGTGCGCGCACGCCGCGCCAACTCCGCCACACGGTCTTCCAGATCTGGCCTATTGGCTGCGGTGTAGCCGGCGCTAACCGGCTCTCCCGGGCGGTGCAGGAACCAGTGGATGATCTCCACGCGCGGTGCGCCGTCGCGCAAGACGGCAAGCGCGTACACCACGCGCTGGATCGCGTACTCGCGCTCGACCAACGCTCGCAGATCCTGCTCAGCTCCGACGCGATCGCTCTTGTAATCCACGACCAGTAGACCCCCGTCCTGCTCGCGCACGAGGATGTCGATCACGCCGGTGAGTAGCGGCTCATCCGGCCCCAGCGAGAAGGCGAACGGATACTCTCTTCGGGCAACACGCGAAGTGGCTGTCAGGCGCGCCGCGAGGTCGGTGTCGAGCGCCATCCGCAGCAGCGCCACGAGCTCCTCGCGCTCGCGCGGTCCGAGCCGCGCACCCAGTTCGCCTGCGAGGATCGCCACATCCGCCTCGGTCGGCGCTTCGCCTCGCGCGAAGTCGAGCGACTCCAGCAACCGGTGGACGATCGTGCCGCGTACGCGCGCCTGCAAGCCATCCCGGTCGTCGTCACGGAGCTCCTCGACCCGCGCCGACGCGTGCTTCTCCGCCAGCCCGAGCACGCGTTCCAAGTAGTAACGGTAGCCGCAGCGCTCCAGCTCGCTGAGCGCCGTGTAGCTGAGCGTGTCGGGTCGCCCAGGATCGCCGGGCACCACCAGATCACCGGGTCGCGCGGGATCGTCGGACTGCGTGAGATCCTCGGGCGGCCGGGAGAGGGACGGGAGAGATTGTTGTTCTTCTTTTTGTTCTCCGACAGCAATCGTATTTGCGTCGATCGAGGGCTCCTCGAGGCGCAACACCACGCCAACTGTCTGCGGTGCATTTAGCCGCACGCCCACCCGCACCCGCGTGCCATCGCTGACGTTCACCTCCAGCTCCCGCACCGACGCCTGGAGCGTCTGCACGCTCGTAGGCAGCTCCGCCACCAGCGCTGGGCCAAGCCAGGAGATCGCCGGCGCTCCCAGCTTCTGCTCCGGCCAGTGCTCCAAATCGACAGCGCCGCTCAGCAGCAGTCGTTCGCGCGCGCGGGTCATCGCCACGTACAGGATCCGCTCCTCCTCCTCGGCTTGCGCGCGCCGGCGCTCCTCGCATAGCTCCTTGAAGTCCAGCGTCGGCGTTGCCTCAGATCCGTCGAGCCACGCCAGCCGCAGCCCGACACGGTCGCCGTCCACAAGTAGGTCGGGCACGCCCAGATTCTGCGCCCGTCCCAGGTCGGCGACACACACCACTGCCGAACTCGAGGCCCTTCGCCGCATGGATGCTCATCAGCCGCACCGCGTCGGACTCGCCGTCGGCCACGGGCGCGTCCGGCTCGGCGCCGCTCACTCCGTCCTGCTGGTGAATAACGTGGTCGAGGAAGCCGCGCAGGTCGCGCCCCTCGCTCGCCTCATATCGGCGGGCCACGCGCATCAGCTTATGCACGTTCGCCAGCCGTCGCTCGCCCCAGCTCAACGAGCAGCACGTGCTCCACATAGCCGCTCTGCGTCCAGCGCGCGCTCGATCAGCTGGGAGATCGTCCGTCGTCCGACCGCGCCGCGCTCAGCCTCGAAGCGCACGCGGAACCCGATGAGCAAATCGCGGTCGGCGGCGGGCAGGCGGCCACGACACAGTCATCCAAGAACCCTCTCCGGCGCGCCTGAGCGTCTCCCATACGCCACGTTTACTCGCTTTTGCGGCGTGCGCCAGCAGCGCCAGCCCATCGCTCGAGACTCCGACCAGCGGCGAGGCCAGCATGCCGATACAGGGCCAGCTCATCCAACGGGTTGGCCAGCGCGCGCAGATATGCCAGCAGGTCCCCCACCTGCTGGCCACCCCAGAAGCCCCCCACCGTCGCCAGCGTGCGCAGGCCACGATCCTGAAGCGCCCGCTCGTACACCTCCAAATCGCCGACGGCTCGCAACAGCACCGCCACGTCACCCGCCTTCACCGCCCCGCCGTCCACGAGCTCGGCCACACGCTGGGCCAGCAACCGTGCCTCGGCCTGGCGCCAGCGCGGGGCGGGCGGCAGTTCGCCGGCAATCCTTTCGGCCAACTCCTCGTCCTCGCCCCAGCCGCGCTTGTGGGTCAGCAGCAGCTCTACGATCGGCTCCCCGCCACTCGTGTCTGCACCCTCCGATCCAGCCCGGCCACCGCTCGCCGCGGGCGGGCGGCCCGTCTCGGACGCAGTCTCTTCCTCGCGGCCCGCCACCAGCGGCGTGTAGCCATCCCCGAAACGCTCCCCGAACACCATGTTCACCGCGTCCAACAGCGGCTTGCGGCCGCGAAAGTTGTGGGTGAGCGACAGGCTGCCACCACGCTCAGCCAGCTCGTCGCGGCGGGCACGGAACAGGCTTAGGTCGGCGTGCCTGAAGCCATAGATCGACTGCAGTTCGTCTCCCACCGTGAAAAGGTTTCCGCGCTCCAGCGTCTTCAGGATCGCCAGCTGGCGAGGGTTGGTGTCCTGGAACTCATCCACCATCAGCAGCTCAAACCGCCCCGCCCACGCCGCGCGCACGCCCTCGCGCTCCTCCAGCAGCGCGCGGGCGTCCAGCTCCAGATCGTCGAAGTCCACCGCGCAGCGCCCACGCTTGCGCGCCTCATACTCGCGGCCAAACCGCTCCAGGAGCTCGCCCAGCAACTCGCATGCCCTCACGCCCTGCACATCGACTTCGTCCGGCTCCCCGGCCCGCACCGGCACGGGGAGCCTCGGCAGACGCATGCCCCTACTACGCAGCTCCGCGTATGTCCCTCCCACCATTGCCCGCATACGATCGGCCCCATACGCCGCCACGAGGTCAACCACCTCGCTCCGTTCTCCCTCCAAGAACCCTCCCAACGCCGTCGCAAACGCCTGCCCGCGCAGCCGCACTGCCAAGCTCTCGTCGAGGATCGCGAACTCTGGGTCGAGCCCCGCAGCCAGCGGATGAGCCCGCAGCAGACGGGCGCAAAACCCATGGAACGTGCTCACGAACGCCGCCTCGGTGTCACGCGCCGCCTCACGCTCCCCCAGCTCCCTGAACTGCCTGCGCACCCGCTCGCGCAGCTCGCCCGCCGCGCGCTCGGTGAATGTGATCGCCAGGATCCTCCCGGGGCAACACCATCCTCGCGCACCGCTCGCACAAATCGCTCGACCAGTACAGAAGTCTTGCCGCTCCCTGCCCCGGCAGCCAGCAACAGCGGCTCGCTCCGGCGCGCGACCGCCTGCTCCTGCTCTGCGGTCAAGGCTCGTGTGGTCATAGCTCGCACCGGCAGATCGTCGGATACATGCACCCGCCTCGGTAGGCGCACGTCCGTGGTCTCGGCTCCAGCTCCCCGCGCCCGGCCTGCGCCGTCGCCTCACGCGCCGCCGCTACCGCCCCGTCCAGCAGCTCTCGTACCTCCGCGTGCTCGCGCACCTCACCCCGCACGCACTCAATCTCCACCCCGCTGTCACCGTCCAGTACTCCCCGAGCGCGCAGGTCCGCGCCGCTCAGCGGCTGATAAAAACCGCCCACGGCCTCCAGCCCGAGCAGCTCCTCGACGGCGCGCATGTACAGCGCAACCTGCACGTTCCCCTGCTCCACCCACTTCGCAGCCGGCGGTACATTCCTTCCCTTGTAGTCGTAAACGACCGCCTTCCGGCCCTCAGCGCCCACATCGACACGGTCGATCCGCCCGCGTAGCCGCAGCCCGGCGCCGAGGTCGAGCGCCGGCAGAGTGGAGAGGGTGGACTCCTCATCCCCCTCCTTCTGGCCAAACCCGAACTCCAGCTCCAGATACGTTGGCTCCAGCGGGCTGTCGTGCTCGGCGGCGTGCTCCAGATAGCGCTCCAAATCCGCCGCCAACCGGCGGCGCAGCCCCGGCCGGCGCTCCTTTGCCGCCGACAGTGGAAACTCTCTCGCTCGCCGCTCCAGCGCCTCCCGCAACAGCTCCCGCGCCAGCCCCAGCCGCCCGGGTGTCAGCTTCGCCGAGCCGGTCTGCTCACGCAGCCCCTCGAGCGTGTCTCTCAGCACCGCGTGTGCCAGCCCCCCACGCGCGAGCGGCTCGGCGTCCGGGTCGAGGTCCTCTGCTCGCAGCATCCTTTGCACGAACCACTTCACCGGGCAGCTCGCCCACACCTCGAGCGAGGAGGCCGACCACGTGTGCTCACGCAGCTCCTCAGTCAACCCCTCATCGCGCAATGGGGCAAGTGGGCTTGGGGGACGCGCCGCTCTGGGGACAGGCCGGTCCATCGCCCCCAGCAGCCTTTGCCTCCGGCGCTCTTCCAACCCCTCCTCGAACAGGTCCACGATGTCGTCCACGAACAGCGATCTCGTCTCCCCCGCACCATCGTCACTCGCCGCGTGCCAGCTCAGCACCACCAGCTCCTCCGGCCGTGAGACCGCCGCGTACAGCGCATACCGCTCCGCCGCCAGCGCATCCCCCTGCCGACTCCCCCCCAGGCGCAACCCGGAGATTTCCGCCAGTCGCCGGCGCTCTTCCTCGGCGAGCAGCGGCTCAGGCCGCGCGCTCGCTGGGAACACGCCCTCCTGCAGGCCGCACAAGAACAGTGCCCTCACACGCCGGGCGCGGAGCGCCAGCGGGTCGACCACCGCAACTCTCCCCGGGGCCGCTCGCTCACCACTCACGATCTCCAACTCCTCCAGCACCCGCACCAGCTCCGCGGCATCCACACCAAGCTCGGGGGTGGAGTGTGCCAGCTTGCTCAGCTCTTCCAGCGCGCGCCGCCCCGTGGCGAGTGCGCGCGCCTCGTCGAGCTCGTCGCTCTCCAGCATCGCCGCCCTACCCCGCCTGGGAGCAGCGAACAGCCATTCGAGCTCACGCGTGGCACGTTCGCTCAGCGCTGCCCCACCTTGCTCCGCTGCCTCGCGTATGTGCTCGAGCGTCTCCAGAGGCCAATACTCCGCTTCCCAGATCGCCCTCGCACGCGCCGCGCTCTGCACCCCCTCGCGCCGCATCCGCGCCTCCAGCCGATCGGCCAGCTCGGGGCGCTCCAAAAGTCCCGGAGCCCGCAGCCAGGCGAGCAGGTCCCGCGGCTGCCCATCAGCTGTCGCACAGCGCACTGCCCCCACCAGCGCCCCACCCGTGGCGGTGTTCACGAACGGCACCCGCCGCTCCATCGCATACGGAATCCTGACCGCTCCGAACACCTCCCTGAGCAAATCCGCCACCGTGCTGGGCGAGCGATGAACCACCGCGATCTCCCCCGGCTTCATCCCCCCGTCCAGCAGCGTCCGCACCTCACCCGCTACAAGCTCCAGCTCGGCGCGTTCGCCCCCGCCCTCCAGCAGCCGCACCGCCCTGCCCGCGTCAACACGCGTCGCCCCCGATTCGAACAGCGAGCGCTCCAGATGATGCAGCGCCGTCCGCGCCGACGGAGCGTAATACTCGGCGCGCGCCCGCAGCTGCCGGTGCTCCGCCGCCAGCGGCGCCAGCGTCTCGAACGTGCCGGCGCGCCCCGCGAACACCGTCCGCCCCGGCTCATACGTCAGCGACACCGTCACCGGCGCATCCACCACCACGCCGAGCGTCTCGATCGCATCGAGCTGCAGAGCGCCGAAATCGTCGAACCCGTACATCAACGCCGGCGTCGCACCCCAAAGCGCCGGCTTGCGTCGAAGTGCGTCCAGCGCCTGCACCGCGCGTCGCTCCTGGTCGGTGCGCCCAATCCGCCGCAGCACCCGCCGATACTCGCCAAAGCATCGCCCCAGATCTTCCGCGCCCCCGGCCGCGCGTGCTCCGTCCACAGCCTCCCACGCTTGCAGCGCCGCCTCCAGCCGCGCCGGGGTCACACGCTGCACCTCCAGCTCCCCGACGATCCTCGCCAGTACGCGCACAAGCCCGGGAGTGCTTCGCACGCCGTCATCTGCACCCGCGGTCACCTTGGCCAGCACCCGTTCGCGGGCCACCCTCCCCAGCACTGCCTCGCCCACCCCAGCGCGACGCACAGCCTCGCCGATCAGCCCCTCAAAGCGCTCCACGCGCGCGCCCAACACCAGCCCCTCGCGCGCCAGCTCGCGCCGGTAGTGCTCCACGTCCGCGTGCGTCGGCACGATCAGCAGCGGCTCCAACCCGTGAGCCACATGCCTGCCCACCACACTCATCACCTCGCGGGCCTTGCCCGCATTCGCAGGTCCGGTGATCAGGGTGATCGGCACTGGCGCTCATACTGGCGCACGCGTCCGACGCGCTCCCGGGTCTGCTCTTCGGGCGACTGGCGCACTACGCAACGTTACGAGCCGAGGCATCGTCGTCGTCGCGCTCCGCTCCAGCCTCCGGGGTCTCAGCCTCGGGAGGCTTCGCTCCCTCCTTCGCCCACTCCTCGTTGAACTCGACCCGCCATTTTCCATCGCCGGTCTGGCTGAGTGCAAGATGCGCGCGGAAGCTGCGTCCGCTGCGTCCGCGGAAGCCCGTCACCGGCCGCTCGGTGTAACCCGTCTTGATCAGTTCGCGCGCAAGCGCAATTGGCAACGTCTTGCCCGCTTTGCTCTTCCAGATCACAAATCCGCAGCCCGGATCGTCGCGCGCCCAGCACGAGTAGCCCTTGCGGTTCTCGACGATCTCGTGCCCGCACACCGGGCACGGTCCAAGCTTCGCGCGCGGAATCCGCACGTCTTTGAGCGTCTCGTCGAGCTCTTTTACCGTCTCCTGCGCGAAACCCGCAATGTCGCCCATGAAGGCCTTGCGCGAGTCCTCTCCCCGCTCTATCTTCCCCAGGCGCTGCTCCCAGCTACCGGTCAGCCCCGGCGAGGTCAGCGCGTGCTCGTTCAGCAGCCTGATTACGTTCAGGCCCTTCTCGGTCGCCACCAACGCGCGCCCGTCGCGCTCCAGGTAGCCGACCGTAATCAACCGCTCGATGATCGCGGCGCGGGTGGCCGGCGTGCCGATCCCTGAATCCTTCATCGCCTCGCGCAGCTCGTCGTCGTCGACCAGCTTGCCCGCCGTCTCCATCGCACCGAGCAGCGACGCGTCGCTATATCGGCGAGGCGGTTTTGTTTCCTTACGCGCGTTTTTGATCTCGCGCGTCTGCACCTCCTCGTCCTGCTCCAGCCGCGGCAGCTGCTGATCGGCGCCCTCGTCCTCCTCACCTCCTCCCTCCTTCTCGGGTTTCGCGACCTCGGCCGCCGCCTCCCCGTACACCCCGCGCCAGCCGGGCACCTGCAGGAGCTTGCCCCGTGTGCGGAACACATGCCCGCTGTCCTTCTCCTCCCCGACGGCCGGCACCGTCGTCTCCACCTTCGTGTTCTCGAACACCGCCTCCGGGTGGAACACCGCCAGGAAGCGCCTCACCGCCATGTCGTAGATGCGTCTGTCGTCCGAGCTCATTTTCTCGAGATTGTGCTCTGAGCGCGTAGGGATGATCGCGTGGTGATCGGTGACCTTCGCGTCGTTCACCACACGTCCGAGCGGCAGCACATCCAAGCCGACCACGTACTCCGCGGCCTTGCCGTACTCCTTGTGCGCGCCCACGAGCTCAGCGATCGGCTTGATCTCCCCGACCATGTCGGTCGTCAGGTAGCGCGAGTTGGTTCGCGGATATGTGAGCGCCTTGTGCTCCTCGTACAGCCGCTGCGCGGCGCCAAGCGTGCGCTTGGCGGAGAAGCCGTAGCGGTTGTTCGCCTCCCGCTGCAAGGTCGTCAGGTCGTAGAGCATCGGCGCTTTCTCGCGCTGCTCTTTCTTCTCCAGCTTGGTGATCGTTCCCGGCCTGCCTTCGCACGCCTTGACGATTGCGTGAGCCTCGTCCTCAGTCGCGATCCGGGGACCTTTGGTCTTGCCGGGGCTGCCAGCCGGAGCCTGGAAGTGCCCGACGTAGGTACGCTCGCCCCCCGCGTCGCCCTTTAGTGGCCCGGCGGCGAAGGTGGCGTCCACCAGCCAGTAAGGCTCGGGCACGAACGCCTTGATCTCCTCCTCGCGACGGGCAACGATCGCGAGCGTCGGCGTCTGCACGCGTCCGAGCGAAACCGCCCCGTCGAAAGAGCTGCGCAGCCGAATCGTTGCGGCGCGGGTCGCATTCATGCCCACGATCCAGTCGGCCTCCGAGCGCGAGCGCGCCGCCTGCTCCAGCCGCTCGAACTCCTCGGCCGGACGCAGCGATGCGAGCGCGCTCTTCATCGCCGCGCTCGTCATCGAGTTCAGCCACAGCCTTTTCACCGGCTTCTTGCCTTTCGCCTTCTCGTACAGATACGCGAAGATCAGCTCCCCCTCGCGACCGGCGTCGCAGGCGTTGACGATCTCCTCGACGTCCTCACGCCCGAGTTGTTTGGTGACGACCGTCATCTGCTTGCGTGAGCGTTCGTCGCGCACCACAAGCTTGAACTTGTCGGGCACGATCGGCAGGTCGGCCATGCGCCAGCTCTTGTACTTCGCGTCGTATTCGTCTGGTTCAGCCAGCTGCACCAGATGTCCGACAGCCCACGTAACCACGTGCTCGGGACCCTCTAGGAAGCCGTCCTGTTTCTTGAACGGTCCCTTCAGCACGCGCGCCAAATCCTGCCCCACGGAGGGCTTCTCGGCGATCAGGAGGGTCTTCGACATGGCGCTCAGCGTAGCGACTAGGGGCGACGCGGGATTGCGGGCGGTGCTCAGACGGCCTGAGTGACGGTGAGCGGGGGCGGCGTTGGTACAGCATGAAAAATCTTGAAAGGCGTATAACTATGGCTATACTCACTTAAGGAACAATGACTTGCTGCAAGCCGCTTGCTGCGAGTGTCACGGCAATCTGACAGGAAGATAAAGTCGGCACGATGCAACACAACTCAAAGCGCGTCCTTCCCGGGCCGGAACCACCTTGGGTGGGCACCCGAGATACCTGAATCATCCGGCCGTGCACGGCCCTGTGCTCACCCGAGCACCCGAACCAGCTCTATCCGCCATGACGAGCTCGTGGGCGACAGTCGCGTTGGCCACCCCGTAGCCGCCGTGCGGGCCGCCGCCGACGGTGCCCGCGAACACAGTGGTCAAGACGTGCCCATCGCCATCGACCAAAGGGCCGCCAGAGTTGCCCGGGCGCACCAGACCACGCAGCGGAGTGAGCAGTCGCGAAACAGGCCCTTGGCCGTAAGCGTTTTGGGTGAGCACCGTCTGTGTGCGGCCGATACGCCCCGGCTGCACGTCGAAGGGTCCGTCCTCGGGGTAGCCAAGGATCGCCCCGGTGGTGCCCGAGGCCGGTTCCTGGGCCAGGCTCAGGGCGGGCACGCCGAGGTCGGAGATGTGCAGCACAGCGATGTCGTCAGTGGGGTCGAACACAATCGCCTGGGCGGGCAGGCTCGGTGACGAGCCATCCACCTCCACGGTGGTGTCCTGCTCGCCGGCGACGACATGTGCGTTAGTCACCACGATGCCCGGCTGCGCCACCCAGCCCGAGCCCTCGATCGCCAACCCGCAGGCAGTGCCGAGCACGCGCACAACGCTGCGCGAGGCCGCCCTCACATCCGGGGTGTGCGCGATGCGGGGCTGGGGCGCAGCGACATCCGGGGAGGGACCGGCGAGTTGAGGCAGTGGATCCAACCGCGCGAGCGCATCAAGGATCGAGCCCGTCGGCGGCAGCAGGTGGTTGAGCTCGCGCAGGATCGCCGAGCGCTGGATGTCCGCGCGAAGCTGGGTCTGGCCGGGCGTCTGCGCCGCCACGGCTGCGAGGATCCACACGATGCCAAGACCTAGCGTCGCGCCGAGTGCCGCGCCGAGCAAGCCGTCGAGCAGGCCCAGGCCCGGCAGGAACAGGGCGCGGCGCAGCTTGAACCCCAGCCCCTCGAGCCCGCTCGCAAGGATCGCGCCACCGAGCAACGCACCGAGCAGACCAAAGGCGGGAGCGTAGGGCGAGGACGACCCGCGTGGCAGCAGAAGAGGACCCAGACGAGTGCCGAGGAATGCACCAAGCGCGAATCCGCCGAAGGAGAGCACACCGACGATGAAGCCCCGCCGGAAGCCAAACATGGCCAGGATGGCCGCGAACGCCACGATGATCCAGTCGAGCTCTGTCATCTGCCATGTTCTATCGCTCCTTGACTGAGAAGCAGAATCGGCGCATGCGACGCGCACGCCCAGTGATCGCCCTAGCGGGCGTGGCCTTCGTGATCGGCGTGATCGTCGGCGCAAACCACTCCCCCTCCTACGCGCACGCGCTCGCCGCAAAGTTCACCGCTGCGTGGGCGAGGAGCGACTACGCGAGCATGTACGCTGACATCGACGCTCAATCCCAGCGTGGGCTGACGCCGAGCGAATTCGCGAACGTGTACGAGAGTGCGCTGAGGACCGCCACCGCGACCGGCACGCGCGTGACTGGCAAGCCCCGTAACGCACGCGATGGCGTGGAGGTGCCGGTGCGTGTGCAGACGCGCCTATTCGGAACGCTCTCGAGCGACTTCACGCTGCCGTTGCGGGGCAGCGAGTCCGGTGTAAGGATCGCATGGTCGCGCTCGCTCGCCTTCCCCGGCCTGCGTCCCGGGGAGCAGTTGAGCCGCCACACGACGCTGCCCCGTCGCGCCACACTACTGGCCCGTGACGGATCGGTACTGGCTGAAGGCGCGGCCTTGGAACCCGGGCAACGCCCCTCGCCGCTCGGTGCGGTCGCGAGCGCCGTGGTGGGCAGCGTCGGGCCGATCCCCGCCGCCCGCCGGCAGACGCTGGAGGCCGAAGGCGTACCGGCGAACGCGATCGTCGGCGTGAGCGGACTGGAGCTGGCGTTGGACGACCGCCTGCGGGGCACCCCTGGCGGCGAACTGCTCGCTGGCGGCGCCCAGCCTGGCAAGGCGACGCGCGTGCTCGCATCCGCGACACCAAGGGCGGCGAGCGCCGTACGCACCACGATCTCTCCCGCGGTGCAGCGCGCGGCGGTGATCGCGCTCGGAGAACAGTTCGGCGGGATCGTCGCGCTGGCGCCCGCCGCTGGACAGATCCTCGCCGTCGCCGGGATCGGTCTCGACGGCCTGCAGCCACCGGGGTCGACGTTCAAGATGGTCACTGTCAGCGGCGTGCTGCAAGCTGGGCTCGCCAATCCGCAGACCGTGTTTCCCTACGCCACATACGCGACGCTCGACGGGGTGAAGCTGAGCAACGCCAACGGCGAGGAATGCGGCGGCTCGCTGGCACTCGCGTTCGCGGTCTCGTGCAACTCGGTGTTCGCGCCGCTCGGGGTCAAGCTCGGCGCGTCACGTTTGGTGGCGATGGCGGAACAGTACGGCTTTAACCACTCCTCCGGAGTGCCGGGCGCCGTCGAAAGCACGCTGCCCCCTGCTGCGCAGATCCAGGGCGAACTCGACATCGGCTCGACCGCGATCGGCCAAGGGCAGGTGCAGGCGAGCGCGCTAGAGATGGCCACCGTGGCCGCCACGATCGCGGACGGCGGGCGGCGGCCTCAGCCAACCTTCTCCGCCAGTGCGAGCGTGTCGCCGGGCGTGAGGGCGACCAGCGCCGCGGTGGCGCGCACCGTCCGGCGTTTGATGATCGGCGTGGTGCGCTCCGGCACCGGCACGTCCGCCGCGATCCCGGGGGTGACGGTCGCCGGTAAGACCGGTACCGCCGAACTGAAGAGCGCGAGCGGCTGCACCTCCAGCTCGGAAGCGGACACGGAAGACTCGAGCTCGGCGAAATCGGACTCGGAAAGCTGCGGCGCCGCAGGGAACGAAGCGAGCAACACCGATGCCTGGTTCGCGGCGTTCGCGCCGGCCCTCCAACCGCGCATCGTCGTAGGCGTGCTGCTCGTGAAAGACGGCGCCGGCGGAGCCACGGCTGCACCGGTGGCTCGGGAAGTGCTGGAAGCCGGGCTGCAGGCCGAACGCTAGACGTCCAGCTCGGCGGAGGCGCTTTCCGACGCGTCGGTGGGATCAACGATCTTGAACTCCAAAGGCCGGTTGTCGAGCGAGACGACCTGGATCTTGTAGAGCAGCAGCGTGCCCTGAGTCGGACCCGAGGCCGCTACCGAGCCCGGTTCCGGGAGCTGACTCTTGGCCGGAACCAGACCCCCGCGGTAGGCGAACTCATTGGTCGAGTTCGGCACCACCGGCGTGTAGGAGTTGTCCTGTGTGTCGGTGATCGTCAGGCTCGTCGCCGCTGGTAGCGGGTGGGAGGTGTTGTTGTAGACCTGCAGGAACACGCCGAACCACTCTTCGCCGGGGGCGAGCCGGCGCTCGGCCGGCGATAGACCCTGCAGATAAGTGGCTTCTTCGGCGTTGTAGGGGTTGAGCTCGCGCGAGAGCTGAACCTCGTAGCTCAGCGGACCAACATTTAGGTAGGGGGCGTTCTTGCCCGACTCTCCGGCGTAGGTACCGGTGGTGACCTTCGTGTGGGAGTCACCGCAGGCGCCGAGCGCGAGCGCCGCGAGCAGGGCGAGGGCAGCGAGCGAGGACTTGCGCAGACGGCTGGACATGCGACGCGGCAGTTTATCCGCCGGCGACCGTGATGCGCGCGCCGCGGCCTACGTCTGACTCGATGATCGAACGGAGCCGGCGCATCGCCCGGTTGCTCTTGCGCTTGCACCAGCCGCGCCCGCCCAACCCCTCCAGCAAGCGGTCGGACAGCGTGGCCGGTTCGGTCTCCAGCGTGAACCGCACGCGCGTGGTGCCGGCCGCGCCAGGGGCAAGCTCGTAGACGCCGAGCGTGCGAATGCGGTTGTTCTTGCCGGCACGGCCGACCTCGACGATCCGGTGCGGGCGGTCGACCTCGGCGAACGTGACATCGCCCCAGCTGAAACGGTTGCCGGGAGCCTTCACGCGAAAGCGTGCGCCCGCCCCGAGCCCGACGGAATCGATCCGCGTGAGATGCCAATCGACGAGGTAATGGTCGGTGAACTCGGGATGGTTGGCGATGTCCTGTAAGTAGTCGAACACCCGCTCGCGGGGGGCATCGACGACGATGGAGACGGTCACGGGATCCACGGCGACCGCCAGTCTAGACCCCGTACATCTCGGACGCAGGCTAGGCAGCGCGGACGGTCAGACGAACCGCGTGGCCATGCTCGGAGTGGTGCACGATCTCGCTGGCCACCGGGGCCTCGCGGCGCAGCGGCCGGCACAGCTCGCAGACAATGCCCTGAGCGCGCCGGTACAGATGGACATGCTCCCCCGTCAGCGGAGTACGCCCGCAATCGGTACAGCGATGCCTGTCGGCCTCCAGGGTGCCGACACCGCGACGCAAAAGAACGCGCTCGAGCTGCTCCACATGGCGGGCGGGGGAAGCCATGGTCTGAAGGATTCGCCATCGCGCGCTCGGCTCCTGCCAGTTTGCGACGGTCAGGCGGCGGGTAAGACTGATTGCGGATATGACCCGGATGGTCGTCCCCCGGGCCGCCCCGCGATACAGGGCTCGTGCCGCGGCCTGGGATCGATGCAATTGATTTCCACTTGTCAGAACTTGCTGCGAAAACCGACGTTGACAGCCTTGTTATGATCGCCACGAGCGATCGTCAGAAGTCCTCCAGGGGAGAGCCCAGGGCAATCGCCGAGCAGAGAAGGAGGAGCATAGAGATGGAGACACTTACGTCGGGGACCATCATCGGAGCAGGCTCATTTCGCTGCCAGCACTGCGACTACCTACTGACGCTCCTCGGCTCGGACACGCTCACGGACTGTCCGCGCTGCGGTGGCGAAGACTTTGCTCGCGCTTCGCTGTTCAGCGCTGGGCGCCTGGATGGCAGGCGCTCCAAACGTGAGGGCACGCTGGCCGGGCACCTCCGGCCCGAGGACAGGCTGACTGGACACTCACCAAGCGAGGATACGCAGGCCGATCACCGATCACCGGGGCCGACCCCCCAGCTCAAGCGCGAGGCATCGCTGGCGCAAGCCAGAGAACGAATCGATGCACCCGGCGAGTATCTCGTGTACGAGGAGAGCGGCGAGTGGCGCACAGTGGCCCTCACGCGCGAGTGGACGCGCATCGGACGCTCCCTCGCGGCCGACGTGCGCTTCGACGACCCAACCGTCTCGCGCCGGCACGCGCTGATCGTGCGCCAGCCCGACGGCGTCCGCGTGCTCGACGATCGCAGCCTGAACGGCGTGTTCGTGAACGGCGCCCGGGTCGAGGGTAGGATCTTGAAAGACGGCGATGAGATACTCGTCGGGCGCTACCGGTTGAGCTTCCTCAGCGTGGTCTGTAAGCCCGCCATGGACCCGGCTCCAAGCTCTCGGCACACCGCGGCCTGAGAGCATCGTCGCGCCTGAGAGGGCCTGCCGCCGGGAGGGCCTGCCGCGTAGTATCGCCTCTCGATGGCGGAGACCAACACGATCGCCGTGCTCTCCCAGAAGGGGGGCACCGGTAAGACGACCACAGTGCGTACCTTGGCTGACGCGCTGCGCCGGGCGGACGTGAGGACGCTGGCCGTCGACCTCGACCCGCAGGGAAACCTGTCTGACTACTTCGACCTACCACCTGACGTCGAGCCGACGATCGCGGACGTGCTCGCTGGACGCGCCTCGGCTGCCGAGGCGGTCCACGAGGACCTCATCCCCGCCAATCTGAGCCTCGCCGAGGCCGAGCTGATGCTGGGCGGAAAGATGGGTCGGGAGATGACCCTTCGGCGCGCGCTCGCCAAGGCGCCGGACGAATATGAGGTGATTCTGATCGACTGCCCACCTTCGCTCGGGCTGCTCACCGTGAACGCGCTCGTGGCCGCCGATCGCGCGCTCGTGACCGCCGAGGCCCAGTACTTTGCGCTGCAGGGGGTCGAGCAGGCGATGGAGGTCATCGAGCTCGCACGGGACAGCCTCAACCCCGCTCTCGAGCTGTTGGGCGTGCTGCTGAACCTGGCCGACATGCGCACGGTGCACTCGCGCGAGGCGCTCGCCTCGTTGGAGCAGCGCTTCGGCGAGCAGGTGTTCGGCACCGTCATTCGCTCCTCGATCGCCTACGCCGAGTCAGCCGAGCGCGCGAAGTCGATCCTCGACCACCGCCCCGACCTCGGCGCCGACTACCTGGCGCTCGCGGGCGAAGTGCTCGAGCGCCTGCCGGGGCTGGATGGCGCCCGCCAGCGGCTTGCCAAGCTCGGCTAGGCCAGAGCTCAACTCGCCAGCTGGGGTGTCGGCTGGCCCCGCTGGATCCGGCGCAGCTCGGTCGCCGCGACCATCTCGAACTCAGGGATGCACGAGCCGCGGGTGAGCGAGCGCGGGGCGAGCAGCCGTCCGAGTCGGGCCGTCGTGAGCGCCGCCGCGCAGGCCGCCGCATGAGCCGTGGTGTAGCGCAGGCCGTACAGCTCGCGCACGCGCGGCGGCAACGAGCCGAGCATCAGCAGGTCGTGGACGCGCTTGGCGGCCTGGTTGCGAGAGGGCATCGGGATCTCAAACGCGGAGGCGTGGCCCATGTAGCGCGCCTCCTCGGTCAGGTGCAGATCCTCGCCGGCGAGCTGCTCGGCATACCATGCGCGGTAGGCGGCGTCCGTCGCCGGCATCGCATCGCGGGGCAGCTTGAAAAGCTCGCCGAAGCGGATGTAGTCCTGCCACAGCGCCTCCCGCTCAGCGCCCGACAGGCGGCGAACGAGGCGCTCGTAGAACCACTCCGCGGAATCTGCGATCACGGCGACCGTCCACAGCATCAGCTGTGAGTCAAGCGCGGAGTATGGAGTGCCAGCGGGGTAGTGCGGGCCGGCGTCTTCTGGGAGCTCGCCGACGACGCGCTCGTGCATATGGTCGACCGCCGCGAGCACTCTGTCGGCCTCAGCGCAGGTGCCGAAGAACACGGTCTCGAACATCGCGCCGGTGTGTGCGAGGCGCCGGAACGGTGTGCGCTTGTTGGCGGTGTGTTCGCTCGTGCCGACGTAGTTGAGCGGCTTGACCGCGCCCACGCAGAGCGCGCGCTGGCCATAGAGCAGACCAACTGCCTTCTCTTCGTGAACCATCCGTAGGATCGAACGCCCGTGGGGAAAGTAGCCGCGATCCACGGCGCTACATCTCCCTGACGTAGGCGCCCTGTAACTCGAACGGCGTCCGCAGCAGCGTAGCCCAGCCGTCGATCAAGGGGCGCAGCGCCTCGACGACAGCACCGGTCTGCTCGTAGAAGCACCACACCAGCACGGTCGGACCCGCGCCGGAGATCGTGGCACCAAGAGCGCCAAGCTCGCTGGCGCTGAGAGCCAGTTCGTAGGAGCGCGGGAACAGGCTCGCGCGGTGGTGCTCGTGCAGGCGGTCCCGCAGTCCGCGTGCCACCAGGTCCCAGTCGCCCTTCGCCAGACCGAGCGTGAGCAGCGCGCCGTGAGCGACGTTGAACACGGCATCCTCGAGCGGTACCTCCGCCGGCAGGGCCGCGCGCGCCGCGCGCGTGCGCACCACCTCCTCGGGGACGACCGCCAACGCCTCCAGGCCCGTCGGGGGCTCGAAACGCACCGCCTCCCCGTCGGCGCATACGACGAATCCTCCGCAGAGCGCCGCCGCGACATTGTCGGGATGACCCTCTAGCTCAGTGGCCTCTCCCAATAGGTCGGCATCCATCTCAAACAGGTGGTCGGCCGCCGTCAGGCCCGCGACGATCGCCGCGGCGCTGGATCCAAGGCCGCCGGAGAGCGGGATCTGCGAGCGGATGTGGAAGGTAAAGCCGTCCGCGGAGTGCAGCCGCTCAAACGCCTGCACGCAGAGGTTCTCGCGCCCGCACGGGACCGGCAAGTCCGTCTCCACGGCGAACTCGCCGGTCTCCTCGACCTCGAGCTCGAGGTGCAGCGCCAGCGCCGCGGCCATGCAGTCAAAACCCGGGCCGAGGTTGGCAGAGGATGCCGGCACGCGCACGACGCGACGGCGGATCATGCCCGCAAGCCCACACGCGCCCTGACGTTCCGAGCACCGAGTGCGAGCACGCGCACGGCGCGCCTACGGATCACCCAGGACCGCCTCCTCGAGCGCCGCGGTGTCCGCTCGGCAGGGGATCACCACGCCGCCGTTGTGCTCGAGCGCGGTGTCCGGATCCTTGATCCCACGGCCGGTCAGCACGCACACGATCTGCCTGGCTCCGTCCGCGCCGTACTTGAGCAGCCCCGCCACCGAGGCCGCCGAGGCGGGCTCGCAGAACATCCCTTCCTTCGAGGCCAGCAGGCGGTAGGCGTCGAGGATCTCCGCGTCCGAGACCGCGCGAATCGCACCGCGCGAGTGCGTCGTCGCCGCCATCGCATCCTCCCAGCGCACCGGGTCGCCGATGCGGATCGCACTGGCCACCGTTTCCGGGTGCTCAACCGGGTGGCCGAGCACCAGCGGCGCGGCGCCCTCGGCCTGGAAGCCGAACAGCTTCGGCGCCGCTCCCATCTCCTGGAACCCACGCCAGTAGGAGGTGATGTTGCCCGCGTTGCCGACCGGGATGCACAGCGCCTCCAGCTCTCCGTCAAGCGCCTCGTGCAGCTCGAAGGCCGCTGTCTTCTGGCCTTCGATGCGGAATTCGTTGACCGAGTTGACGAGCACGATCGGGTGGATGTCGGCCAGCTCGCGCACCAGCTTCAGCGCCTGGTCGAAGTTGCCGGCAAGCGCGATCACGCGCGCGCCGTGAATCAGCGTCTGAGCCATCTTGCCCTGCGCGATCTTCCCGTCGGGGACGATCACGGCGCAGGTGATGCCCGCACGCGCGGCGTACGCCGCCGCGCTGCCCGCGGTGTTCCCCGTGGACGCGCAGATCACCGCCTTGGCGCCGTCGCGAACGGCCGCGGAGACGGCGCAGGTCATGCCGCGGTCCTTGAACGATCCGGTCGGGTTGGCGCCCTCGAGCTTCAGGCGCACCGTGGCACCCACCAGCTCCGAGAGCACCGGCGCGCGCAGCAGCGGCGTCGAGCCCTCCTGCAGGCTGACCAACGGATCGCCCGGCTCGAACGGGAGCCGCTGGCGATAGCGCTCGATCAGCGGCACGTGCGCTCCGGTCGGCGGGATGCCCTCCACCCTGGGGACCTTGACGATCGCCTGGTTCATACGAACTCCTCTTCGATCACCCTGATTGTGCGGGGGGTAGAGCGTACGAAGTCGGACTCCTGCGAGCAGCGCGATCGCCGCGCGCAGGCTCGACTCGGCCACCTGGTGGGTGACCATCACCAACCGGGCGTTCTCGCCGAGGCCGCGCTGCAATACCGACTTGATCGACACCCCCTGCTCGCCCAGCACCCGCGTCACGGCCGCCAACACGCCCGGGCGATCCGCCACCTCCAGGTGCACGTAGAACGCGCTTGCGACATCCTCGAGCAGACGCATCTCCAGGGGCGGGGCAGGCGGTCGCGCGCCGCCGGTCATCACGCTCACGACGTCGCCCAGCACCGCGCTCGCTGTCTGCCGACCGCCGGCGCCCGGGCCCGACATCGTGATCTCCATGATCGCCTCCGATTCGACGGTCACCGCGTTGAACGGGCCGGAGACGGACGAAAGCGGATGCCCTGCATAGAGAAACGCGGGATAGACCCGCACCGACAGCCCGCCGTCGCGCCGCTCGGCGGTGCCGATCAGCTTCAAGCCGAGGCCCAGCTCGCGGGCGTACTCCAGGTCGTCTGACTGCAGGTGCTCGATGCCCTCGTAGGGAACGTCATCCAGATGCACCGGAGCGCCGAACGCCAAGCGCGCGAGGATCGCCATCTTCGCGGCCGCGTCACGACCGCTGACGTCGTCGCTGGGATCCGCCTCGGCATAGCCCAGTCGCTGAGCCTCGGCGAGCGCCTGCGCGTAGGTGCTGCCCTTGGCCATCTCTGAGAGGATGAAGTTGGTCGTGCCGTTGACGATCCCGTGGATGCGCTCGATCGGCGTGGCGGCCAGCGACTCCTCGAGCAGGCGCACGACCGGCACCGCGCCGGCGACCGCCGCCTCGAAGCGCAACCGCACACCATGCTCGCGCGCGACCCCGAACAGCTCCTCGCCGTGCTGAGACAGTAGCTGCTTGTTCGCGCTGACCACGTCCCTGCCAGTGCGCATCGCCGCCAGCAGGTACCCCCGCGCTGGCTCGATCCCGCCCATCACCTCGACGATCAAATCGGCGCCGTCGATGATCTCCTCGACGTTGCCCCGTGTACGCGTCAGCACACCGGAGATCACCGGCGCGCGGCCGTTGAAGCGCTCGATCTCCCCGGCGCGCTCGCCCAGCAGCTCGGCGAACGCCGACCCGACCGTGCCGTGGCCGAGCAGACCGACCTTGAACGGGTCAGCGGACATCGCGCACCGTCAGCTCCTCGAAGTTCTCGCGCCGCACGACCACGCGCGCGTCGCCGTCGCGACAGAAGACGACCGGCGGGCGCGGGACACCGTTGTAGTTGGAGGCCATCGCGAACCCGTAGGCGCCTGTCGCCGGAGTCACGATCACGTCGCCCGGGCGCGGGTCGTCGAGCAGCGCGTCCTTCACGATCACGTCGCCGGACTCGCAGTGCTTGCCCGCGAGCACGCATCTCGTCGTACCGTTGAAGCGGTCCGCCACATGCGCTTCGTAAGGCGCGCCGTAGAGCATCGGCCGTAGGTTGTCGGACATCCCGCCGTCGACGGCCACCCAGGTGGACACGTTGTGCTTGACGCTCTCCACCGTGTACAACGTCACCCCCGCGTTGGCAACGAGCGCGCGGCCGGGCTCGATCAACAGCCGCTTACCGGACCCGCCCATACCGTGCTCCCGCGCCGCGCGCACGAGCGTCCCCACGTACTCCTCGATCGCCGGCGGACTCGCCTGCTCCTCTGTGTAAGCGACCCCGAGGCCGCCGCCGAGATCCCAGATGGAGAACCCGCCGGGCGGGTGGGTCTCCGATCCGAGCTTCGCGAGCTCCGCCACCTCGCGGCGAAAGGGCTCGAGCTCGAGCAGCTGCGAGCCGATGTGGGCGTGCAGACCGGCGAGTGCGAGCCCGTCGATGCCCCCGATCTGCGCGATCGCCGTCTGGGCCTCACCCATCGAGAAGCCGAACTTGGAGTCCGCCTGGCCGGTGGAGATCTTCTCGTGCGTCTCCCCTGCGACGTCCGGCGTGACCCGCATAAGCACCGACTGGGCCTCGCCGCTGCGGACACTTCGCGCTGTCAGCCGCTCCAGGCGCTCGATCTCGTCGAAATTGTCGATGACGATCAGTCCAACCCGCGCGCCCAGCGCCAGCTCGAGCTCGGCCTCGGACTTTGCGTTGCCGTGTACCACGATCCGCTCGGGCGCGAAACCCGCGTGCAGCGCCAGGTATAGCTCCCCGCCGGAGGCCACGTCGCACCACAGGCCCTCCTGCGCGAACAGCTCGAGGACGGCGGTGCAGGGGAACGCCTTGGAGGCGAACACCACGTGAAAATCCCCTTGCCCCGTCTGCTCGCCCCCCTGCACAAACGCGCGCGCCCGCGCACGCAGGTCATCCTCCGCCACCACGTAGGCAGGGGTCCCGAACTCCTTGGCCAGCTCGATCGTGTCGCAGCCGCCGATCTCCAAACGGCCGCGCTCGTTCAGCCGGCTGCCGAGCGGAAACACATGCGAAAGACTCGTCCCGGTAGCCATCCCGATGATTATCGCCTGCCGGCTCAGGACGTTGTCGGACGCCCTTAGTCAGGCCGTCGTCGGGTGAGGACTGCTCGTCCGGTCGCCCAGCCCGCTCAGGCCACCCCCGCGCGCCATCAACGCCAGCCACACCAGCCCGATCACCAGCAGCACGATGCTCTCGACCTGCGGCGCAGTCAGGCCCACGAGCACCTCCTTGTTGCGGCGGATGAACTCGACCAAAAACCGCTCCAGACCGCTCAGCACGAGATACAGCGCGAACACCACCCCCGGACGCACGCGGTCACGCAGCTGCCACAGCATGTAGGCGAGCAGGCACATCGTCACGGTCTCGTAGATCGGGGTCGGCTGGACCGTCACCCCTGGTGGGGTCGGAACCGTCCCGTGGGGGTAGCCCATCGCCCACGGCAGTTTCGAGCGGATCCCGTAGTCGCCGTCGCCGGAGACCTGGCAGCCGATCCGCCCGATCGCGTAGCCGAGCGCGAGCGCGGTCGCGCACATGTCGAACATCCTCAGTTCCATTTGATCGCGCCAGCGCATCCAGAGGAGCACGCCGATCGCACCGCCGATCGCACCGCCGTACCACACCAGGCCAGAGCCCGAGAAGATCGACCCGAGCAGGTCGTGCTTGACCTGCGAGTAGTTCTGGATCACGTAGTAGCCGCGCGCACCGACCACACCCCCGGCGAGCGCGGCAAACACGATCTCATACGCCCAATCGACGGGCTTTGAGAGCTCGCGCAGTCTGCGCGCCACCAGCCCCCCGCAGGCGAGGAAGCCGAGCGCGAACATCACCCCGAAGGTCTTGATCGAGATGCCCAGGAGGTTGATCTCGGGCTTCATCGTGGTTGTTCACGCCACAGCATCGCTCGTCGCGAACTTTAGGGCACGTCAACCCGCTTCTGCCACAATTCACGCCGATGGCATCACAACACCCAAGCTTTGGCAAGAACACCGGCCTGCAGGCGCGGATGCTGATGACGATGTTCCTATTGGGGCTCGTCTATGTGGTCTTCATTGGCGTACTGTTCGCAGCGGGGGCAGCCGCGGGATTGATCGTGATCGTCGCCCTCGTGCTGCTGCTGGTGCAGTTCTTCGGCTCGGACAAAATCGCGATGGCGACGATGGGGGTCAAAGAGGTGACCCCAGCCCAGGAGCCCGAGCTGCACGGGATCATCGAGCGGCTGTGCGTGCAGGCCGATCTGCCGAAGCCGAAAGTGGGCGTGATCGAGACCTCGATGCCAAACGCCTGCGCGATGGGAAAATCGAAGAAGGCGACGACCGTGTGCGCAACGCGGGGGATCCTCGAATTGCTCGAGCCCGCCGAGCTGGAAGGCGTGATGGCCCACGAGCTGACGCACGTGATCAACCGCGACGTGATGGTGATGACGCTGGCGAGCTTCTTCGCCACGCTGGCGTCGATGATCGCGCAGTTCGCGCTGTTCTTCGGCGGGGGCTTCGGCGGCGGATACGGGCGCGGGCGCGACGAGGAGGAGGAGATCATGGTCATCCTGCTCGTGTCGGCGCTCGTGTACGCGATCTCCTTCCTGCTGCTGCGCGCACTGTCGCGCTATCGCGAGTTCGCCGCCGACCGCGGCTCAGCGGTGTTGACCGGGCGTCCCAGCGCGCTGGCGTCGGCGCTGTTGAAGATCAGCGGCACGATGGATCGGGTGCCCAGCCAGGACCTGCGCAAGGCGGAGGCAATGAGCGCCTTCTTCATCCTGCCCGCCCGTACCAAGAAGTCGCTGATGAACATCTTCGCCGACCATCCGCCGCTGGAGAAGCGCTTGGCGGCGCTCGAGCGGCTGGAGTCCCAGCTGCAGGGCACTAAGTAGTGGGCCTGCGCGACATCCTCACGGGCCGCCACGAGGTCAAGGGCCCGGCGCCCGATCGGCTGTTCGCGATCTCCACGGCCTACATCGCATTGCAGTCAGAACACTCCATCGACCCCGCCGGCGCCGCCGCGATCGTCTTCCAAGCGCTCGCCACCGCCGAGTTCGAAGCGACGCTGCGCGACATGGAGGAGGTCGTCAAGGCCACCGGTGGCGACAGCGGCACGACGGTATCCACCCAGGACGACTCCTTCGGCTACCGCTGGATGGTTCTGCGCAACCCCGACGACACATCGACCGTTGAAGACCTCGCGGTCGGGATCAACGCGGTGTCGGGCTCGATCGAGACAGCCGGCCACGGCGAGCGACTTCTGTGCGCGGTGTTCGCGTTCGTTGACGCGCAGAAGCGACCGGTGTACTTCATCTACAACTACAAGCGCGGCTTCTGGTACCCGTTCGTGCCGGATGATACGGACCCCGCCCACCCCGCTACTAATACCCGCTCGACCGAGCGTGAGCTGCAGCTGAAGGCGCAGATGTCCTCCGAGTTGCCGATCGAGCCGGAACTGGAGCGCTGGTTCCCGCTGTGGGGGATCCCGATCTAGGAGCTCTCCGAAGAGGAGCAGCCCAGAGACAGTCCCTCAGTCCGGAATCAACCCGTGCGCCGAGAACTCGCTCTGCGCTTCCTCGAGCGTTATGTCCGGCGGCGGGAGCGTCAGATCCGAGCCACGTAGGTCGTCGTCCTGCAGCTCTGAGCCCTCACTGCGGATGAGACCGAGCAGCTTCTCGTAGCAGCCATGGAAACGCTCGCCGTCACCGGCATCCACAGCGGCCTGGCAGGCATCGTCGAGCTCGTGCAGTCGCCCAAGCGCCTCGTCCTTCAGCTCGTACTGCCCCTCGGTAGAAACGCGCACGATCATGCCTGGCCATCCTCAGCCGGCTGAGGGTCCGGGGGTCCGGACTCCTCCGTGGGCGGGGGCGCCTGGCTCTGCTCGGAGATCTGAGCGGCTGGCGCTGCTGCGCCCTGGCCAAGTTCCCCCTTCATCTTCGCCAGCTCCTCGTCGACCGCCGGTTGGCTCGACAGTTGCTTCAGCTGACGGTCGATGTCGTCTTCGCCCGATCCCAGTGCCGTGACGTCGTCGAACGTCCCCGCCGCTTCCAGCTCGGATACGGCGTCGGCGCGAGCTTTCATGTTTTCGGTCTTATCCACCGCGCGCTGCATTGCGAGTCCCACGTCGGCCATCTGCTCGCCCACCCCAGTGGCCGCCTCGGAGATCTTCACCTGAGCCTCCGCGGCTGAGTACTGCGCCTTGATGACCTCCTTCTTGGTGCGGAACGCCTCGATCTTCGCGCGCAGCTTCTGCTCGGAGTCAGTCAGCTTCTGCTGCTGGTCTTCGAGTTCGGCGACCTGCGTGTCGAGCCCCTGCAGCTCGGTCTGGGCGACATTCTTGCGCTCGAGTGCCGTTCTCGCCAGATCCTCCTGACCGCCTGACACGGCCTGGCGAGCCTGCGTGTCAAGCTTGACCACGCTCTGCTTCAGCGTCGCCTCCTGCATCTGCAGGCGCTTCTTGGCCGTTACCACGTCGGCGATGCCCTTCTTTACGTTCTGCAGCTGTTCGACCTGCTTCTGATAGCTGTAGTCGAGCGTCTCGGCGGGGTCTTCGGCCCGGTCCAGCAGTTTCGAGACCTTTGCCTTCACGACAGTAGACATACGCCCGGTCAAACCGGCCATCTGATCCTCCTATTGCTGTTCTTCGATCGGGGCGGTGCGGCCAAGCTCAAGCCTAGCCGACTCTGGGTCACGGCTCCACGCCCGCTCATGACCGCAGGCCGGCGCCGAGCGCGGCGCCCGCTCAGAGACCGAGCGGGTGGCGAACCGTGAAGCCTTCGTTGCCCTGGCGCAGCGGGCGCCAGCGCGGACCCTGCTCGTTGGACGGGTCATCGGCGGCGCTTGTGTCCAGGCGCAGCCCGGCAACCGTCATGTAGGCGTGGCCGGGATTCGAGAAGATCGAGACCCAGCGCCCGACGCCGTGCGAGCCCCAGACTTCGAATTCGGAGGAGTCCTCGGGGGTGGTCAGCAGGTTGGCGCCGTGCAGCGCGAAGGAGACAGTGCCGGAGCAGTCGTAGCCGGGCGAGATGAACGAAGCATGGCCGCCACCGAAGATGTAGGGCAGCCCGATCAGTTCGTTGCCGGCCCAGATGATCTCCTGCACGGCCGCGGGCACCGACATCGGCGCCGCCGCGAGCCCGTTCACGTAGCGGGCGATCGTGCCCGGCACGAGCAGCTGCGGCTTCGTGTCGGCCGCCACCCCGACGGGCATGCCGCCGGTGGTGCCGTTGACCTGACCCGTGGGCGCGGGAGGCACGTAGGGGACGACCTGGCCGGTCACGGTTTTCTCATAGACCGGGCCCGTGTAGGTGAGCACCGGGGTGGGCGCCGTGACGGGGTCCGTGTGCAGCGGCGGTTTTGCCGGTTTCGGCGTGGCGGGGGTCGAGCCGCCGGTCGCGGCCGGGGTCGGCGCGACGGCGACGACGCCGCCGGTGTTCGCGCCCGCGATCGCGGGCGTGGCCGCCACGGACAGGATCGTCAAGCTACAGAAAATCGTGCTGCTGAGGGTTCGCACCCGCACAACCACAACCTCTTTCGTCGGCCTGCGGGGTTAGCTGACGGGCTAGCGCTGAAAGAGCCTGCGCTTCTCACGGTTCACCGTGAGATTCGCCCCAACAACTCGGGTCCCCCGTTCCCTGACATCTGGTCAAGGATTCGGCGTTCGGGCGGCAGCCTAGCAAAGTGCAATGACGGTTGCACCGGTTGCAGCACATTTCGCAGGTTTATCCCGCAAATGCCGGGCTTTGCCGGCTATCGGATGCCTCCTCGACCTTTCTCGGCGGCAAACCTCCTACGTAGACCGCAATCCCGCCGAACTCGGTCCGGGCGCTGGCCCGGCCGATAGTGTCTCCGCGATGAACACTCACGTGCCTGGTCTGCTTACAGCCGTGCTCGCCGGGGCGGTGCTCACGGGCTGCGGCAAGTCCGCGCCAGAACCCTCAGGCGGCGCCTCCGGCGGGCCGATCGCGCAAGTGAGCACCCAGGGCGCGACTGGCCTATCCACAAAGAACACCACCCGGCTCGGCGGCTCCAATCCAGCGACCGACGCGGCGGCGGTGGCCCGCGCGGTGTACCCCGGCCTGACCTCCGGCACGCGGCCACAGGCGATCGTGCTGGTGGACGAACGCGACTGGCCCGCGGCGCTGGCCGCATCCGTGCTGGCAAGCGCCCCCCTGGGCGCGCCGCTGCTGTACAGCGACGGCTCCACTTTACCTGCAGCGAGCGCCCAAGCCCTGGCAACAATGCACCCCACCGGAGCGGCACAGGCGGGCGGCGCGCAGGTGATCCGGATCGGAACCACCACCGCCACGCCGGCCGGCTACCACACAGACACGCTCGCGGCGACCGAACCTCCCGCGCTGGCCGCCGAAATGGCACTGCTCGTGAGCCGCACCCACGGTGTCGCTCCCCGTCAGGTAATCGTACTCGCGCAAGACGGTCCCCCGGCGCTCGAGATGCCAGCCGCGGGCCTGTCCGCCGAGAGCGGCGCGCCAATCCTGCTCGTCAGCACCACGGCCGTCCCCGCGGCGACGAGCGCGGAGCTGGCCAGCCTGCGCCAACCAGCTATCTACGTGATCGGCTCCTCGGTCCTCAGCAGCCGCGTGCTCGCCGAGCTCGCGCACTTCGGGCCCGTCAAGCGCATCGGGGAAGACTCTGGCGAAGACGCCGGGGCGGGCGGGAACCCCATCGAAAACGCAATCGCCGTCGCGCGCTTCGCCGATGGCGCGTTCGGCTGGGGCATCCGCGAACCCGGCCACGGACTTGTGTTCGCTAACGCCTCGCGCCCGCTCGATGCCCCTGCCGCAGCATCGCTCTCCGCCAGCGGCGATTTTGGCCCGCTGCTTTTGCTCGAAGATTCGAGCCCACCCGCCCGGGGTTCGACTCCGCGGAGTTCGATGGCACCCGCGCTGATCCACTACCTGAACGACATCAAACCCGCCTACTCTCCCCAGGTGTCGCCGGTCCGCGGCGTCTACAATCGCGGCTGGCTGATCGGAGACGAACGAGCGATCTCGGTGGTCACTCAGGCGGAAATCGACACGCTGCTCGAGACATCGCCACGCGCCGCCGCCACCGAAGAACCGTCTCTGCCGCTCGCCGAATGACCAATCTCCACGCAACATGACCCTCCACCGCACCGAATGACCCCGTGAGCCAAGCCGAGGATCCAAACCGTGTTGCACGCATCCAACGCAACCACGAGGTGACCGTTGAGGACGTGCGCCAGCTGATGGGCGCCTCCACTCCCCACTTCGCGCTCCAGCTGCGCAACCGCATCGCCGCCCTGATTGCAGATCTTCCTCCCGAGCACCCAGCTCGTATGGAAGGCGAGCGCGAGATCGTCCGCCTGGAGCGCCTCGGCTTCGAGGGCGAGACCCGCGGCGAGGGACGCGAGTTCGGCGAGCGCCCACTGCCCTCGCTCGACCTCGCCTAGCTCGACCTCGCCAGCTCAAAAAATCACGGCGATTGCACGGTTGCTGCTCGTAGCCGCCGGAGGTCTTGCTTCACTGGGTCGTGAATGTTCGATTCGCGCTCAAAAGCTGCCGGCGAGAACCGTTGCGTGTTCGACACGTGCGACGGCAGCGGCTTCGTGGTTGACGAGCAGACGAACACCGCCCAGGACTGCGCGTGCCGGTCCCAGCGCATCGCCAATGCGCGCGCGCGGCGGCTGCGTGACCGTGTGCCCCGTCGCTATATGGACCTCTCATGGGAGCGCTACCCGCTCACGCAGATCGCCCAAGACCCAGTGAACGCCGACTCTGTGCGCAAGGTCAAGCGTTTCTGCACCGATATCGACCGCAACCTCGCCGCCGGCAACGGCCTGTGGCTGATGGGACACACGGGGACCGGCAAGACGACGCTCGGCTACATGATCGCCGCGGCGGCGAGCCGCGGACAGCACTCGGTCCTGAGCTTCAACGCGGTCGCGCTGTTGAACCGCATCAGGGCGACATTCGACGCCGACAGCCGCGAAACGACCGACGAGGTGATCGAGACGCTCGCGAGCGTCGAGCTGCTGCACATCGAGGACCTGCGTGTCGTGCGTCCAACCGAGTGGGTACTCGAGCAGCTCTACCTCGTCGTCAACGCCCGCTACGAGGGACAGCGCTCGATCGTGTTCACGTCCGACATCGACTCTGACGACGATGGACCGCTCGCGCCAGAACCCCGCGAACTGGAGGAGCACATCGGCAAGCGCACGTTCTCGCGACTGATGGAGATCTGCAGCGACCCGGTCGTGATCGCCGGCCACGACAACCGGCTCGACCGAGACGTCCAGCCTCCCTCTCCCGCGCCCGGCATGCTCACAGCCGCGTCGGCCTGACTCCTTCAGCGCCGCCGGCCAGCAACGGTGCGCTCGCGCCGTGCGTCCAGGTAACGGGCGCGCAACAGCTTGTACAGGAGCGTGCCCAGCGCCGCATCGGCCAGCAGCAACCCGAGGTTCAGCGCCTTTGGCACCCGCGTGAGAGCCCCCACGATCAGGACCACGGCCACGTGGAACACGACCACCGGCATTAGCGCCAGGAGGATCGTGTGCGAGCGATACCCGCTCAGGTGCTCGCGCAGCGTCACCTCGACCGTGCCGATCAGCACCGCCGCGATCCCCGCGGACAGCGGCGCGATGCCGTGTGAGATCCCCCGGCCCAGGCCGATCACGGCTCCGATTATCCCGACCACGATCAGCAGCTCCGACAGCGGCAGCGGATGCCACGGCGCCCTCGGACGCTCGCCGAGTGACTGCGACTCTCGGTACGCCACCCCGGCGCGCCCGGGCGCGCCCCGCGGACGTGCCCGCTTGCCCCCGCGCCGCGACTGCAGAGAGGACTTGTTTTGCTTCCGCCCCCCCTCCCCGCCGGCCGGCGGGTCCTTGCTGCTCGTAGCGTCTGCCGCGCCCTCCCCGGCTGCCCTCGCAGGGGCCGGGCGCCGCTTGCGCGAGCGTCCGCCACGACCCCTGTTGCGATTCGTCACGGCGTTAGGAGCTCGGCCGGAGTTCGCTGCGCCGCATCTCCGTCGATCCTAGCGCCTATCCTGGACTTTTATGGCACCGTCATTGCCGCTCGCAGCTCCAGCCACGCCCGCCGACGCCGGCATTCCCGGCAGCGGGCTCGCCGGCCCGTTCCCGGTCGGGGAGTACGCCGCCGCCCTGCGCCGGCAGCTGCGTTCGTTCACCCGTGTGCAGCTCGTCGGCGAGCTCGTCAACCTGCGCTGCGCTCGTGCGCGCGTCTACTTCGAGCTGCGCGACTCCTCGGGGGCGCTCCCCTGCGCCGTATGGCTGAAGGACTGGGACTCGATCCTCGCCCGCATCGGCGGCGAGGGTGGCGGGGCGGGCAGGGTACCGGCAGAGGGTATGCAGGTGGTGGTTGCCGGTGGCTGTGACTTCTACTCCGGCAGCACCACCTCATCCCCCAGTTTCTCCTTCTCAGTCACCGACCTGCGCGTGGCCGGGGAGGGAGACCTGCTCGCGCGGATCGACCGCTTGCGCAAGGCGCTCGATGCCGAGGGGCTGCTCGAGCGCCAGCAGCGTCTGCACCTGCCGCTGCTCCCCCGCACGATCGGCGTGATCACAGGCGAGAGCGGCAAGGCGCGTGATGACATCCTCGCCGCCCTGCACCGTCGCGGCTGGGCCGGACGGCTCGTGTGGGGTTTCGCGCCCGTGCAGGATCGTCACGCCGCACCCACGATCGTTCGCGCATTGGGGGACCTAGCCGCCGTGGGCGAGGTCGAGGTGGCGATCGTGGCCCGCGGTGGTGGCTCCTTGGCCGATCTGCTGTGCTTCTGCGACGAGACCCTCTGTCGCACGGTCGCGCTGCTCGGGGTACCGGTGATCGCCTCGGTCGGTCATCACACTGACCGCACGCTGCTCGACGACGTCGCTGCCGTCAGTTGCTCCACGCCGACTCATGCCGCGGAGGCCGCCGTCGGCGTTGACTGCCTGCGCGCCCGCTCCGAGGCTGCTGCCGCCGTCGCACGGCTGCAAGATCACGGGCGTCGAGCCGTGCTTTCGCGCGCCCGTCTGCTCGCGACGCTCTCCCGTGCCCCGGCCGGGCACTTGGCCCGCCAACGTGCACAACTGCACCAGCAGCTACGCGAGGTCCGCGCCGGCTCGCGCCGGCGCTTTGAGGCAGAGCGCGCCCTGCTTGCGCGGAGTGCGCTCGGGCTGAAGCGCAAGACTCAGTCAGCACTGCTGGACTGCAGCCGCCGACACCCGCACGAGCTGGAGCGACTCGCCCTCACGCTGGCCGCCCACGACCCTCAGCGCACACTCGAGCGCGGCTACGTCCTCGTGCAATCGCCCTCTGGCGAGGCCCTCCCCACGGCCACCTCGAGCCGCGGGGCCAATGAGGTGCGGTTGCGCTTTGCCGACGCCACCATCCCAGCGAGGATCCTCGAATGACCGACTCCGAGCTAACCACCGATGCCAAACCGCAGACCTATGAGACCGCCGCAGCGCGGGTCGAGGAGGTCATCCGCCGCCTCGACTCGGGTGAGGCCAGCCTCAACGAGACGCTCACCCTCGTCCAGGAGGGCAAGATGCTGATCGAGCTCTGCGCCGGTGAGCTCGAGGCCGTTGGCGCGGCCCTAGAGGAGCTGCGCCTCGACGAGCTCGTCGCGCGCCTGGAAGGCGAGGGGCGGGCAGAGACTCGATGAGCACCTACGAGCTGCTAGCCGACCTCCCCGTCGTGATCGAGGGTTACGATCTCGAAGGTCACGAGGTTGCCTTCTCCGGCGAGTTCGTGCGCAAGACCACCGTCATCCGCCTGCGCGGCTCTGGCGAAGAGGGCCTCGGCGAGGACGTCACCTACGCGCTAGAGGATCAGGAGGCGCTGCAGCGCGCCGGCGCAAGCGCACCGCTGGCGGGCTCCTGGACGCTTGCCTCGTTTGCCGAGCACCTACGAACGCTCGACCTCTTCCCCCAGCCGACCGATCGCCCGGAGTTTCGCCTGTATCGATATTGGGCATTAGACTCCGCCGCTCTTGACCTTTCCCTGCGCCAGGCGGGCACGACGTTGCACGCAGCCCTGGGGCGCGACTGCGAGCCGCTGCGCTTCGTCGCCTCGCAACGCCTCGGCGAGCCACCGTCGCTACAGCCGCTGCTACGGCGTCTGGAGATCGCACCGGGGCTGCGCTTCAAGCTCGATCCCACGCCCTCATGGGACGATGAGCTGATCGCCCGGCTCGTCGCGCTCGGCGCGGTCGACTCGGTCGATCTCAAGGGGCAGTACGAGGGCACGATCGTCGACAACCCCGCCGACCCAGCGCTCTACCGCCGCGTCGTCGAGGCCTTTCCCGACGCCTGGATCGAGGATCCGAAGCTGACGCCGCAGACAGAAGAGGTCTTGCGCGCGCATCGCTCGCGTGTGACCTGGGACGCGCCGATCCACTCCGTCGCCGACATCGAGGCGCTGCCGTGGCCACCACGCACGATCAACATCAAGCCCTCGCGACTCGGGGGCCTGCGCTCACTGCTGGACGTCTACGACCACTGCGCGTCGAACGACATCGGCTGCTACGGCGGCGGGCAGTCAGAGTTGAGTGTCGGCCGCGGCCAGATCCAGTACCTCGCCTCGCTCTTCCACCCTGACGCGCCCAACGATGTCGCCCCAGCGGGCTTCAATCTGCCGGAGCCGCCCCCCGACCTGCCCTCCAGCCCGCTACCGCCCACACCCGCGCCGCTGGGCTTTCGCTGGGTCTAAATTTGACCAGAACATAAAGATGCCGCGGAGAAGTATTCGCCAAATAGACTGCGTATAACAATGGTTATACTAAGTCTAGAAACCGAACGCAACTTCTCTCCCGCTGCTCGGTTTGCATAGGCACAGCGGCTAAGGTCGGTGGCTGCCGATTCGAAGCAATCAGGTTTACCGGCGCGAAGGGATCTCCTTGGCGAACAGCGCCCCCCAGCGATCCATGTTCCTCCTCGCGGCAGTCACCTCCGCGCTGCTGTGCTGCTTCGCCGGCCAGTCTTCGCCGGCAAACGCCGCCAACCCCGGCGGCAGTGCTGCCCCCTCCAGCCCCCCGCAGAAAGCCAGCCCGTATAAAGCCGCCCCGAAGCAGGCATCCACCAGCTTGCACGTCCTCACGGTGCGCATCACGAGCGTCAGCTGCATGCCCACCACCAGATGCAGCAGCAACCCACATCAGGTCTCGGTCCACGGCACGCTGCTGATCGCAGGCAAAGGGCTGGCGGCAAAGTTCGCCGTGGCCTTTCCGCACTCGCCGGGCGCGCGCATCTCGAGCTCCTCGCCGATAGCTCATCTGCGTAAAGCCGCGGCGGGTTTCGAGCTGACCGTGCCGAAGAACGCCCACTCCGGGCACATCATGGTGCTGCTCAGCCACGGACGCCACACGAGCTCCTACGGCCCAATCTATATCTACAACCATGCGCTGCACCCGCCCGCACCGCCGAAGGTCACTCCATCCCTCACTCCGACTGCCACCGCGGCCAGCGGAACGGCCTTCGAAGGCCAGGGCATGTGGATCTGGTACCTGAGCCAGTCCGACGGCGGCAACCTCGCCTCGATCGTCGCCCAAGCGCACGCGGCCGGCGTGACCACGCTGTTTGTCAAGAGCTCAGACGGGTCGACCAACTACTGGAGCCAATTCAACCCCGAACTGGTGGCGCAGCTACACGCAAACGGCCTGAAGGTGTGCGCCTGGCAGTTCGTCTATGGGACGAACCCCGCCGGCGAGGCGAACCTCGGCGCCGAGGCGGTCGCCAACGGGGCGGACTGCCTGGTGATCGACGCCGAGGGCGAATACGAAGGGCGCTACGGCGCCGCCCAGACCTACATCGCCGACCTGCGCGCCAAGATCGGACCCGCCTATCCCCTTGGCCTGGCGTCGTTTCCCTACGTCTACGACCACACCTCCTTTCCCTACTCCGTCTTCCTCGGACCGAACGGGGCGCAGTTCAACACGCCCCAGATGTACTGGAAGGACATTGGCAACTCGGTCGACACCGCCTACGCGAACACCTTCATCTCAAACCGCGCCTACGGCCGTCCCATCTTTCCACTGGGCCAGACCTACAGCCACCCCTCGGGCGCCGAACTCGTGCGCTTCCGCGAGGAGGCCGTCGACTATGGCGCGACCGGCGTGTCGTGGTGGGACTGGCAGGAAACCCCAGCCAGCGAGTGGACGGCGCTTGCGGAACCATTGGCGCCGCTGACCAGCGTCACCCCAAACCCCGGCTACACCGAACTTGCCGAAGGCAGCCGTGGCGATCCGGTCCTGTGGATGCAGGAGCACCTCGCCAGCGCGATCCCCACCCAGGCGACGACCGGCATCTTCGAAGCGACCACCGCCGCCAACCTCGCGCAATTCCAGACCGTGCACGGGATCGCCCCTACCGACAGGACCGAAGCCGCCACCTGGCAGGCGCTGCTGGCCCTCCCGCCGGTCGCCGTCAACTGGACCGGCGGGGGACCCCAGGGGTGAATCAGACCCGCTGAATCAATGTGCCGGTGCCAAGGCCGCCACCGCAGCACATCGTCACGAAGCCGATCTCCTTGTCAGAGCGCTCGAGCTCGTGCAGCAACGTCGTGATCAGCCGCGCGCCGGTGGAGCCGAGCGGATGCCCCAGCGCCATCGCGCCGCCGTTTACGTTCACACGGTCCATGTCCGGGTTGTGCTCACGCCTCCAGGCCGCCACCACGGGCGCGAACGCCTCGTTAATCTCGATCAAGTCGATGTCGTCGATCTTCATCCCGTTGCGATCGAGGATCTTGCGGGTGGCCGGGATCGGGCCCTCGAGCATTTTCACCGGGTCACAGCCGACGGTCGTCTGGTCGACGATCCGTGCACGGGGGGTCAGTCCGAGCGCCTTGGCCTTATCCGCGCTCATCAACAGCACGGCCGCCGCGCCGTCGGAGATCTGCGAGGCGTTGCCCGCGGTGATCTTGCCGTCCGGCTTGAACGCCGGCTTGAGCTGCGACAGCGTCTCCAGATCAGTGCCCGGGCGGATCCCCTGGTCGGTCACGAGCTCCTCGCCGTTGACTGTCATTGGCACGATCTCGCGCTCGAAGCGTCCCTCCTCCGTGGCCTGGTGGGCCAGCCTGTGTGAGCGCACCGCCAGCTCGTCGAGCTCGGAGCGGGAGATCTCCCACTGATCGGCGATCATCTCGGCGCCGAGCCCCTGCCCGACGATGTTGTGCTTGGCCATCAGCTCCGGCGTGAAGGCGAAGCCAAAGTCCTCCTGGGTCTTCATCCCGGCCGCGAACGGCAGGTGGCCCATGTGCTCCACACCCGAGCCGATCATCGCGTCATGCACGCCCGCCGCGATCAGCGCCGCGGAGAAGTTGACCGCCTGCTGGGCTGAGCCGCACTGGCGGTCAACGGTGGTGCCGGGCGTCTCGATCGGCAGCCCCTCCTGCAGCCAGGCGTTGCGCGCAATGTTGAAGCCCTGCTCGCCGAACTGCTGCACACAGCCCGCAATCACGTCCTCGACCTCGGCCGCGTCGATGCCGGAGCGCTCGATGACCTCCGTGTAGACCTTGCCGAGCAGCACATTCGGGTGGGTGTCCTTGTAGTAGCCCTTCTCCTTGTGCCCGCGGCCGATCGGCGTGCGTACCGCCTCGACGATCACGACCTCGCGGCCCTCTGCTTGCCTCATGGTGGAAGTCCTCCTACGGTCTGTTGCCCGGGATTGGTGGAGAGGAGCCTCTGCGCGCCTTGAACATCGGAGCGCTTCTGGATGATGCCCGGCTCCTACACCCCTTACTCTATCGCGTTCCACCACCTAGATTGACCAGTCAGTCAATCGATAGAACCGTCGACAATCCCTCAAGAGAAACTTCAACCAAACCAAAGACGAGAGAAGAGGAACAACACAAGTGGACGAACGTCTCGCAATCGTCGGCAGCGGCGCCATCGCCTGCGGCCTTGCAGCCACCGCGGCCCACCACGGTCCGGTGCTGCTGCTCGCCCGCTCGCAGGACTCGGCCGAGCGCGCACGCGCCACCGTCGAGCGGACCCTGAACCGCCTGGGCGCCGACGTGGACCCCGAGCACGTTCAGGTGGTAACCGAGCCACAGGTACTGGCTGAGGCCACCTTCGTCGTGGAGGCCGTCATCGAGGATCACCCCATCAAGGCGGGGCTGCTCGCGGAGCTCGATGGGATGCTCGGGCCCGAGGCGATCCTCGCCACAACCACCTCTTCGCTGTCGATCGAGCAGCTCGCGCAAGCCAGCGGGCGCCCAGCGCGCTTCCTCGGCCTGCACGTGTTCAATCCGGTCACGAAGATGGCGCTCGTCGAGTTGATCTTCCCCCCCACCGCAAGCGAGGACACGCGGCGGCGAGCGCTCGCCCTGTGCGAGACCTTCGAGAAGACCCCCGTCGAGGTCCCCGATGTCCCCGGGTTCGTGGTCAACCGTCTGCTCTTCCCCTACCTCTTCAGCGCGGTCCGCCTGCTCGAAGAGACCGGCATGGACCCCGCCGGCGTGGACACCTGCATGCGCCTCGGCGCTGGGCATCCGCTGGGCCCACTCGCGTTGCTCGACCTCGTCGGGCTCGACGTCTCGGTGGCGATCGGCGAGACCATCGGCGAGGCGGTCCCCGCGCGCATCGAGTCGCTGATCGCGGAAGGCGCGCTCGGGCGCAAGAGCGGGCGCGGGTTTCACCTCTACTGACGCAGCATCACGCGTTCTTCGTGAGAATTTATTTCGGATCAGGTGACTTTTAGCTGGCCTTCATCAAGCTCGCGATACTGGCAACTGCGACACAGTAGTTAGTCGCACGCACACCCGCCTCCTCCCAGTGCACACGCTCCGGCCCGCTCCCCCCGCGGGCCGGGCGTGTGCTTGGGCCGGTTTCTCTTCTCCCTGGGGTCTTCGAGTCCAGGCTCTCCGCACCTACGAATCGGCGCTATCGCGATCCTCGCGCGGCGGCATCGGACGGCGTTCGCGGATGCGCACCGCCTCAATACGGTTCTCGCGCACCGACTCCACCCGGATCGAGAAGCCATCCGCGTTGACCGTGTCCCCCCGCTGGGGCAAGCGCCCGAGCTCGGCGAACACGAATCCCCCGACGGAGTTGTACGCGTCGCTGTCCACCGGCAGATCCAAGCCGTAGTCCGCTAGATCGGTCACCGCCACGTGCCCGCGCACGAACCAGTCGCCGCCCGCGAGCTGGCGAACCTCGCCGGCGGCCGGGTCGGTTTCGTCGGCGATCTCGCCCACGACCTCCTCGACGATGTCCTCGACAGTCACGATCCCCACCACCCGCCCGTACTCGTCCACCACCACGGCGAGCGAGGTACGCTGACGCTGCAGGTCGGCGAGCAGGTCATCCAGCGGCTTGGTCTCGGGCACGATCGGAGCGTCGTGCACCAGCGGCTCGAGCGTCGCATGCGGACCTTCCTCCATCAGCGTCTTGGCCAGCGAATTGGCGTGCACGAGACCTCTTACCCGGTCGCGGTTCTCCTCCTCTGTTACGACCAGCCGTGTGTGGCCGGAGGAGATGCACAGCCGTAGCGCCGTCTCCACGTCCTGCGAGAGATCGACCGTGACCACCGCCGGGATCGGGGTCATCACCTGACGGGCCTCCTGCTCGTGCAGGTGGAACACGCCCGTCAGCATCCCCGCCTCGCCCGGATCGATATGTCCGCCGGCATGGGACTCGGCGATCAACCGCTTGAGCTCATCTGGCGAGCCGCCCTCCCGCTCGCGGGTCATGTCGACGCCGAGCAGCTTCAGGATGCGGGTGGAGAGCGCCGTGAGCACGACGATCACCGGGTGGAACAGAACCCTGAACGCCTGCAGTGGGCGCGCCACTCGCCGTGCCACGGCCTCGGCGCGGTCGATCGCGTAGAACTTCGGAACCATCTCGCCCGCGATCAGCTGGACGGCAGTGATGACGAGGTAGGCGACCACCACCGAGATCGCAATCGCCACGCCGTGGCTGAGCGTGGTCCCCAGTGCACCCTTCAGGATCTCGGCGAGGGCGGGCGCACCCAGGGCACCGATCGCGATCGAGGTCATCGTGACCCCGATCTGCACGGCCGAGATGTAGTCGTTGATGCTCTCGAGCTGCTTCAGCGCCAGCGCCGCTCCCCGGGCCCCCTCCTCGCGCATCAGCTCCAGACGCGCCTTGCGAGAGCGCACGAGCGCATACTCGGCGATCACGAAGAACGCGTTCACCGCGACCAGCACGGCCGCGAAGATGAGCTTCAGACCGTTCACGCGAGCAAGTCGATACGCGCTGCCAACTCGAAGTCCGCCGCGGTGAGGCCACCCTCGGAATGGGTGCTCAGCTCCAGACGCACCCTGTTCCAGCCGTGCACCGTGATATTCGGATGATGGTTCTCAGCCTCGGCGGCCTCGGCCACCCGGTTGACAAACGCGATCGCCTGAGCGAAGTCCGCGAACGTCCACTCACAGACGATTGCCGCGCCCTCCCTGCGCCACTCGCCGCCCGCGAGGCGTTCTTCGACTTCCTGGTCGGCCAGCGTCATCGGGATAAGAGTAGGCCCTTCAGACGATGCCATCCTCGGCGGAGCCCAGGGCGAGGAGCCGTCGCTCGATCTCATTCTCGCTGGGTACCGGCATTACAGTCACAGGATGCGCATTGTAAGCCTCGTCCCCCATGCCACCGAGCTGCTGTTTGCGCTCGATCTGGACGAGCAGGTCGTCGCAGTCACCCACGAGTGTGACTACCCACCGCAGGCACTCTCACTTCCGCACATCACTCGAGACGTGTTGCCCGGAAACCTGAGCGCCGGCGAGATCGACGCAGCGGTGCGCTCGCGCACCGAGCAAGGCGAGGCGATCTACCGGCTCGATGAGGACGCTTTGAGCGTCCTGCAGCCGGATCTGATCGTCACACAGGCGCTCTGCCCGGTATGTGCCGTCTCCTTCCAGGACCTCGCGAAGCTCGCCGCCCGGCTGCCCTCAAAGCCCAGGGTCATCTCGCTCGACCCACACACCTTTGGCGAGACGCTCGGCGACGTCCGTACCGTCGCCGAGGCGACCGATCGCCGTGAGCGCGGCATCGATCTGGTGGGAGAGGTCGCCGCGCGCATCGACCGGGTGAAGCTCGCCGTGCGCACGGCCGTCCGTCCCCGCGTGGTTGCTCTGGAGTGGCTCGACCCGGTGTTCGTAGCCGGCCATTGGACGCCTCAGCTGATCGAGCTTGCCGGCGGCGAGGATGTGTTGGGGCTGCCGGGCGAACCGTCGCAGACGGTGTCCTGGGAAGCGCTCGCCGCCGCCCGCCCCGAGGTCGTGGTCGTGATGCCATGCGGCTACGACGAGGATCGCGCGCACGCCGAAGCTGTGGCCCACGCGCACGAGCTGTCCGGACTCGGCGCGGAGCGTGTGCGCGCGGTGAATGCCTCCGCCTACTTCTCACGACCCGGCCCGCGGTTGATCGACGGGCTCGAGCTGCTCGCGCACATCCTGCACCCGGATCGTTTCCCCGAGGCGCCTGCGGGAACGCGAGCGCTCACCGTGGAGCCGGCCGGCGCCAAGCTCTGAGGAGCAGCCGCCGCCGAGGGCGACGGGGAGCCGGCTCGGAGAGCCCGCTACGCGAAGCCGCTGCCAGTGGCGCCAGAGACGGCGATCGCCCCCAGCACGGCGGCCGCGGACAGCAGCACGCAGGCGATGAGCCCGAGCGCGGGAACTTTTCGCTGATCTGCAGCTCGAATCGCGTAGCCGGCGAGGAAGCCGCCGATGAGGCCACCGATGTGCGCGCCGACGGAGATGTTGGCGAGCGTGAAGCTGAGGATCAGGTTGATCACGATGAGCCCGCCGATACCCGACTGCTGGATGCTGAGGCCGCGTGCGCGCAGCTCGACCACGGCCGCGCCCATCAGCCCGAAGATCGCGCCCGAGGCTCCCAGGCTGGGGCTGGCGGTAGCGAACACCACCCCAAAGGAGCCGACGAGAAGCGCGGTGAAGTAGATGACGGCGAAGCGCACCGAGCCGATCGCCGGCTCGAGCATCAACCCGAGCAGGTACAGCAGATACATGTTGAAGCCGATATGGATGAAGTTCTCGTGCAGGAAGCCACTGGTGATCAGCCGCCAGTACTGGTCGTTGCCGTGGCCGATCGCTTCTCTGAAGAGCACCCCTTCGTCGATCACCTTGCCGTGGATTTCCGAGCTGAACAGCGAGAACTGGCCCTGCTCGGTCAGGAACGCGACGACATTGATCGCGATCAGCGCATAGGTGACGCGCGGGATCTTGGCCAGCTCGTGCATACGCACCACCTTGGTGCGCTGTTTGCCGCACTCCGGACAGCGCATCCCCACCGGGGTGGTGGTCATGCAATCGGTGCAGATCGGCCGGCCGCAGTTCGAGCACGAAACCCCCGTCTCGCGCGAGGGGTGGCGATAGCAGGTGGCCATGTCCGAGCCAGAGCCTATCTCGGCTCCCCGTCAACGCAAGGAGCTTCCTATCCCGGACTCCTACACCGAAGCGACGATCACCGGGCTGTGCGTAGGTTTAGCGCTGCCGCCGAGCGGCTCTTCGGTGACCAGCACCTTGCTGATGCCCCGCAGGTCGCCTGGCACACCTACCGTGCCATCGCCCTGGCGGGTGACCGAGAACAGCGCATCGGTCGGCTTGGGCGCCTGAGCTCCTCGTTTTAGCCACACCTCATAGATACGTCCGAGCGCCGGCGGTGGCATTCCCGTCACCTGAAGCTCCACATGCGAGCCCGTTTTGCGGAGCGCCGCCGTCGCTCGTCGCGCGGGAGTGAGGACCACTGCCTGAATCACCTGCGTCTGCTGGGTCGAGCCCGTGTTGATCGCCAACGCGCCGATCAGCACCCCCGCGGCCAGGGCGCCGGTGGCCGCCAGCGCAGGAAGCAGGCGCCAACGCCAATGAGGCCTAGTGCGAATCGGACGATCGGCCTCGTGACCGGCGGCCCGCAACAGCTCGGCCTCGCCGTTCACAATGGACATCAACCGCGCACGCAGATCCACCGGCGCCTGCACACGGGGCACGGCAACGGCCAGCGAGTCGGCTACCTCCTGTAGTTGGGCCACCTCCTCGCGACAGGCGACGCAGGCGGCAAGATGCTCCCGGTAGGGTTCCAGCTCTTGCTCGTCGAGCGCCCCGAGGACATATGCGCCGGCGTCGACGCACCGCTCGCACTCATGCTCGATCGAGCTCATGAGAGAACCTGCGCCGGACCGAGTGCCAGACGCATCTTTTGTAAGCCGAGACGCATGCGGCCCTTGACGGTACCGATGGGAGTGTCGAGCATCGTGGCTATCTCGCTGTGGCTGAACCCGCCATAGTAGGCGAGCTCGATCACGTGGCTCTGCTCGGCGGGGAGACCGTCCAGAACGAGGCGGATCTCGCGCGCCTCGTCGCGAGCGCCCACCTCCTCCTCGGTACGCTCAGACGCTTCCAAGCGCTCCTCAATGCCCTCGTCGCTGACCCTGCCACGGTCGTGAGCTACGCCCCGGCGCAGGGCGTCGATCGCCCGGTTGTGGACGATCCCGAGCACCCACGTGCGCACACTGCCACGCGTGCGGTCGTAACGCGCTCCGCTGCGCCAAGCCGAGAGGAACGCCTCCTGAACTACCTCCTCGGCGATCGCCCGCTTCCCGCACATGCGAAAGGCCAGCGAGAACGCGACGTTCGTATGGCGCTCGTACAGGATCGCGAACGCATCGTCGTCGTTCTCAGCCACGAGCTGCATCAGATCCTCGTCGGCGAGCCGCCGCAGAGAGGCCGAGGCGGACTCGGCGGAGCGGGACTCGGCGGAGCGCTTGGATCGGATCATCTCGGATATAGATACGCAGCCGGGCGGCGTGGCGGATCAGCGGTCGCCGAGCAGCTTGCGCGTCTCGCGGCCGAGGTCGCGGGCGGTGCGCTCGACCGCCTCACGCGCGTCACTGAGACCACCGGAGGAGCCGTGCGCCCGCTGGCGAGCGCGCAGGAGCACCAGCGCGACCCCCGCGCCGCCGCCCGCGACGAGCGCCACCGCTGGCCGGACCCAGTTGCGCGGGTCGCGCATCGCCGAGAGCTCCCACTCCTGGAGCTCGTCGGCGGCCATCTCCGTGATGCTCGTGAGTGTGACCTCCAAGCGCTGGGCCAAATCCTCGGGCGGCTCTACGGGCGTGAGCGCTTCGCGCAGCAGCCCCTCAAAGTTGGGCAATGCTTCACTCATCCGAGTCCTCCTCGTCGGCGCTGTTCACAAGCCCCTCCAACTGCTTGACGGCACGGTGGATGAGCACCTTCGTGGCGCCGTCTGAACGGCCCAGCGCGCGGGCAATCTCGCGGTTGTCCATGCCGAGCGCAAAGCGCATGATCAGCGCCTCGCGCCGATCCTCCGGGAGCCGGCGCACTCCGCCGAGCACGCGGGTCAGCTCCTCGCGTCCCTCGACCAGCTGCTCGGTCGTATGAGGCGCGGCCAGCATGGTGCTCTCGTCGATTGGCGTGGCCGGCTTGCGGGAGCGGTCGCGGTAGAGGTTGGCCGCCAGGTTGTGCGCAATGCGGATCAACCAAGGGCGCAGCGGCCGTCCTCGCGACTGGAGTTGTGCCCGCTCGAAGTGGCGGTAGGCCTGCAGGAAGGTCTGCTCGGTCAGGTCCTCCGCGTCGTGATGATTCCCGACGCGGTAGTACGCATAGCTGTACACATCGCGCAGATGGGCACGATAGAGATCGGAGAACTCCGCATCGAGCTGCGCCTTGGACTTCTGCTTGACCTGCTCCTCGTCCACTCATCGCACCCTATCCCTCCGCCTTTCCGCGCCCGGCCGGCCCGCTCTCAGCGGGCACGCCGATCAGGCCGCGCGGACCTCATCGTGTGCGTTCTCGCGACGGAGATGCCCGGTCTGCCCAGGCCCGTTATGCGTGCGTTCCGCGCGTGGAGATCGCCGTCGCGAGGCCGCCTCACCCGCACGGGCAGGCGCCTGCCGCGAGATGTCGCGCACGCCGCCCAGCCAGTCCCACTGCAGGCTGACACACGCCCAGATGCGCTCGGTGACGCCGGCGGCAAGCGTGGGTGAGCAGTGCTCGACCGTCGGGAAGAGCAGCGGTCGGCCGACGCGAATGCGAACCTTGCGCGGACGGATACGCCAGCCTCTGCGCACAGCATCGCTACCGATGACCGCCACGGGAGCCACCGGCGCGCCGGTCTCAAGCGCCAGACGCCCGACGCCACGCCGTGGATCGCCCAGCGGACCGGGGCGCACGCGGGTGCCCTCGGGGAACACCACCACACAGTCTCCGCGCTCAAGGATCGCGCGGGCAGTACTCATCGCGTCCTGATCGCCCGCGCCGCGGTCGACGGGGAAGGCGCCGAGCGCGTTCAGTAGCAACGCCTGCCAGCGCTTTTCGAACAGCTCCCGCTTGGCCATGTAGTAGACGGGACGGCGCACCAGCGTTCCGATCACGAAGGGATCGAGGAAGCTGCGATGGTTGGAGGCCAGCAGCAGCGGGCCCTTGCGGGGCAGATGCTCGTGGCCAGTGCGCTGTAGACGGAAGTAGAGCAGGAAGAACGGCACCAGGATCGCCCGCAGCGTCCAGTACAGGATCGGGTTCACGCCGCGCGTCAGAGTGTGCTCGCGAAAGGAGCCCAGGCTTGCCGCTCGTTGGTCTGCTTGGGCTCGCTCTGTAGACAAACGATCCATGCTCGGAATACACCGCACGCGGGGACCCCGTTACAGTTGACCGGCGATGGGAGTTGATTACTCAAAGACGCTCCGGGGAGCGATCGCCGGAGCACTGGCCGCCGGCGTGTGGGCGGCGCAGATGCCGCTCGACAAGCGTGCCTTTGGATCGGAGTTCGACGACGTCGCGCTGCTCGGCAAGGCGTTCACGCGCGGAGATGCGTGGCCGATTGCCGGCTGGGCGCTGCACCTGCAGAATGGAGCGCTCTTCGGCGCCGCGTATGCCAATCTCGCGCCGCGCCTGCCGTTGCCCTCATGGGCCCGCGGCCCCTTGGCGGCAAGCGCAGAGAACGTTATCACGTGGCCGCTCGCGGCCCTCACCGATCGCGTGCACCCAGCGCGTAAGGAGATGCCAACCCTGTTCTCGAACCCGCGCGCATTCGCCCAGTCCACCTGGCGCCACCTACTCTTCGGCGTGGTGCTCGGCGAGATCGAGCGGCACCTGAACGCCCCGGTCACCGTCGAGGCGCCGTCCTACGCTGACGTCGCTGCCTCCAACGGGCACGGCACCTTCGAGCCCGCCATCATCTCAGTTGGCTGAGCGTACGGCCTGAGCAGTGGCGCCCACCGCTCCGCCGGGTCTCCCCTCCCGGTACCCTCGGCCAGGATCGCGCCGGAGTAGCTCAGCTGGTAGAGCGCCTGTTTTGTAAACAGGGGGTCAGGGGTTCGAGTCCCCTCTCCGGCTCTCGTGGTCGTTTCGCTCAGGCGGCGACCGCGCGGGCCTTGCAGGTGCGCGCCAACCTTGCGCTTGACCCGCTGCAAGGCGTTGTCCACCGTCTTGGTGTCGCACTCCAACCGTTCACCCACCTGCTCGTAGGAGTAGCCGTCCAGGTACAACCCCAGCACACGACTCTCCAGCTCCGAGAGCGCGGTCGACAGGCATCCCACGAGCGAGCGCAGCTCCTCCGAGGAGATGACCTGGTTGACGGGGTCGTGCACGCTCGGGCCGGGAAGCACCTGGTCGAGCGTCGGCACATCCTCGCCGGCGCCCGCGGGCGTCGAGGAGAAGGAGACGTACTGGTTCAGCGGCGTGTGCTTGTTGCGCGTGGCGGTCTTCACCGCGGTGATGATCTGGCGGGTGATGCACAGCTCGGCGAAGTTGCGAAAGCTCGACTCACGATCGAAGCGGAAGTCGCGGATCGCCTTGTAAAGACCAACCAGGCCCTCCTGGATCAGGTCTTCCGAGTCGCCACCCGCCAGGAAGTAGGAGGAGGCCTTCAACCTCACGAAACCGTGGTAGCGCCTGACAAGGCGCTCGTACGCATTGCGATCGCCCTGCTTAGCCAAGGCGATCAAGAACCCATCCTCAACCTTAACTTCAGAGTTAGTGTTGCTGGAGATTCGTGCCACGAGCAGATCCTTTCTTGGAGGCCTCCCGCGTACGGGCAGCCCCAAATTTGCTCAGTGGCGCACTCCTCCCCCGGCGCCAAAGCTATCGATGTCTAAGGCTTCATCAACCTTAGGTTCAGCGTTATGTGAGCGCGAGCCTCGCACAGTTATGGAGTCTTGTCAAGACCCGCGCAGCCGATTCTGCAAGATCTCGTACAACACCACCGCCGCCGCCGCGCTCACGCCGAGCGACTCGATCGAGCCTCTCATCGGCAGCGCGATCAGCTCGTCGCATGCTTTGGCGACCCGCGGGCGCAGTCCGTCCCCCTCGCTGCCCAACACCAGCACCACGCCGCCGTCCCCATAATCCGGTGCGTCGTAGGCCACCTTCGCCTCTGCGCTGGCGCCGTAGCACCAGCATCCCGCCTTGCTCGCGTCGGCGAGAAAGTCGGCGATGTTCCTGACCCGCGCCACCTTCAGATGCTCGACGGCGCCCGCCGATGCCTTGCACACCGCCGCGGTGACCTCGGCCGCGCGGCGTTCGGGGATTACCACGCCGGCGGCGCCAGCGCACTCAGCGGTGCGGCAGATTGATCCCAGATTCTGCGGGTCCTGCACCTGGTCGAGCGCCACGATCAGCGGTGCTTGCTGCGTGAGCATCTCGTCCGCCGAGACGTACGGGTAGCCACCGGCCTGCACACAGATGCCCTGGTGGGAGGAGGAACCGCAGCGAGTCTCGATCTCCTCAGCAGAGTGCACATGCACGTCGGCGCGTGCCAGCCACGGCTCTCGCGCCGTGCTCGCGGTCGCCCAGAGTTCTCTGACGGCGTGCGCCCGGCGTCCGCGCAGGGCCTCCTTGATCGGGTTGCGTCCGTAGAGGATCACGGCTTGGCGGTCGGGATCAGCTCCGAGCCCCCGGCTCCGTCGCGGATCTCCCATCCGCGCGCGCTCAATTCATCGCGCAGACGGTCGGCGGCCTCGAAGTCCCGTTCGGAGCGAGCGGCCTCGCGCCGCGCCAGCAGTTCCACCGCCTCGGGGTCGATTCCGCCCACGTCACCCACCGTCTCCAGCGCGGTCAAATCTCCCAACCCCAGGATCTCGAGCATCTCGCGCAGGTCGCGATCGCCCACCCCCTGACCGCGGCGGTTGGCCTCACGCACCCACTCGAACAGAGAGGCCAGCGCCTTCGGTGTGTTGAAGTCATCGGCCAGCGCATCACTGAACGCCTCGCGATAGCCGGCCATATCCGGCGGGCTCTCATCTCCTGCGACCAACCGGCGGAGCGCGTCGCGGATGCGGTTGACACGACGTTCGGCATCTTCTAGCTCGGCACGCGAGAACGCCAGCGGCTGACGGTAATGACCACCGATCAGATACATGACGACAGCGTGCCGCCCCGATCCTTCGCCGGCCTCGTCCAGCACCTCATGCAACGGCGCGATGTTGCCGACCGACTTGGCCATCTTCTCGCCGGTGAACTGGATCATGCCGTTGTGCATCCAGATCTTTGCCAGATCCTTTCCGCGCGCCGCGCGGGTCTGGGCGGCCTCGTTCTCATGGTGGGGAAACAGTAGGTCCGTGCCGCCGCCGTGGATGTCGAAACCGACGCCGAGCGCATCCTCGGCCATCGCCGAGCACTCGATGTGCCAACCCGGGCGGCCCTGCCCCCAGGGGGCATCCCACCAGGTGTCCTCACCATGCTTGCGTGCCTTCCACAGGGCGAAGTCCAGCGGGTCCTCCTTACGGTCGGATCCCTCCTTGTCCTCCCCTTGGTCCATCTCCTCGATCCGTCGGTGCGATAACGACCCGTAGCCGGAGTCCGAGCGCACCCGGAAGAAGACATCGCCCTCAACCGCGTAGGCGTGGCTGGTGTCGATCAGCACTTGGATGTATTCGATGATCGAGCCGATCGTCTCCGAGGCCAGCGGCTCGTGATCGGGACGGCCGAGCCCCAGCGCGTCGGTGTCGGCGAAGTAGAGATCTGTCATTTCCTTTGCCAGCACCTCGCTCGGACGGCCCTGCGTACGCGCGGCGTCATAGATCTTGTCGTTGACATCGGTGACATTCACGACCAGCGTCGTCTTCAAGCTCTCGTGTTCGAGAAAGCGCTTCAGCAGGCTGAAAATCACAAACGGCCGCGCGTTGCCGATGTGGATGCGGCTGTACACCGTCGGCCCGCACGCGTAGATGCCCACCCTGCCGGGGTCGCGCGGCCGCAGGGGCAAAAGCTCACCGGTGCGGGTGTCGTGCAGTCGAATCTCGCGCATCGCCTTCGCCTAGCCCTCTCGGAGGCTTGCGATCGCAAGCGCGGCCACACCCTCGCCGCGGCCGACGAACCCGATCCCCTCGCCGGTCGTGGCCTTCACGTTCACGCTTTTCGCTTCCAACCCAAGTGCCTGCGCCAGCAGTCCACGGATCTCCGCGCGATGGGCGCCGAGCTTCGGCCGCTCCATCACAACGGTGCAGTCGACGTTCACGATCTTCAGCCCTGCGGCATTCACCGTCGCGGCGACGCTCCGGAGTAGCTCCAACGAGTCGGCGTCGTGCCAGCGCTCGTCAGTATCGGGGAAGTGCTCGCCGATATCGCCCATTCCCGCCGCGCCGAGCAGCGCGTCGATCACCGCATGGGTCAGCACATCGGCGTCGGAGTGCCCCTCCAAGCCGAGCTCGCCGGGGATGTCAACCCCGCCCAGAACCAACCGGCGGCCCGCCACCAGGCGGTGCGAGTCGTAGCCGATCCCGGCGAGGCTCATCGCACCACACCGTCCGAGACGCCGACCGGCTCCAGCCGGCGCTCGCGCCGCTCGAATACGCACAACTCCTTTACGCCCGACGCCGCCAGCAGCTCCAGCGCCTGCTCGTAATCGGCGCCAACGTCCTCGGGCTGGTGAGCGTCGCTGGACAGCACCACCGGCGCGCCCGCTTCTAGGCACATCGCCAGGAACGCCGGCGCGGGATACAGCTCTTTCGCGCGCTTGCGCAGCCCCGCGGTGGAAACCTCGATCACGATCTGAGACTCCGCGATCCCGTCGATCGCCAGCTCATAGTAGCGGCGTAGGTCGCCCTCCGGCCGCGGGCGGTCGCTTCCCCAGACCTTCACCAGATCGGGGTGCGCCAGCACGTCGAACAACCCGCTGCGCGCGGCCTCGCCGAGGGTCTCGAAATACCGCTGCCAGATCTCCTCGGCGCTGTGGGTCTGTTGTTCCCACACGCTGTAGTCCTCCATGTCGACCGCCTCGTCGCGCAGGAAGTGCACCGAGCCGATTACGTAATCGAAGTCGCGAGCCTGAAGCAGGTTGGCCAGGCGATCCTCGCCGCCCGGCACGAAGTCAGCCTCGATCCCCAACCTCAGGTCGGTCTGCTCGCGCACGAACTCGCAGTACTCGTCGAGGTCGTCGTGGGCCTGTTCGCGCCAGAATGGGTGCTGCCAAACCTCGAGCGCCTCGCGGAAGCGGTGCAGATGCTCGGATACCCCCAGCTCGGTGATCCCCCGCTCGCTCGCCACCGTCCGGTAGCGCTCGACGTTTGCGGTTGTGAAGAACAGCTCGGCGGTCGTGCCGGGCTCGTCGGGGCGAAGGTGGACGTGGTAGTCGGTGAGCATCGCCCGCGATTCAACCAGTCCGCGAGGCCAGCAGCATCTCGGCCAGCTCAAGGTCCAGCGGTGTGGTGATCTTCAGGTTCTCGCTGGACGCTCGCACGACCACGACCTTGCCACCTGTGCGTTCGACCAGCCAGGCGTCATCGGTAGCTTCGGCCAAAACCTCTTCGGGAACGTCCAGTGCCCGCTCCAGGGCCGCCCGACGGAAGACCTGCGGTGTCTGCACCGCCCATAACTCGCTTCGATCCAGCGTCTCGCGCACCAGTCCGTCCGTGGCTCGCTTGACGGTGTCGGTCATCGGTATCGCGGCGATCGCTGCATCGATCGTCTCGTCCTCCTCGAGCGCCCGGATCGTCGCCGCCGCCAACTCGGCCGTCAGCAGCGGGCGCGCCGCGTCGTGGACCAGCACGAGATCCGAGTCCCGCTCACCCCCGGCCGCCGCGAGCGCCAGGCGCACAGACTCCGAGCGCACTGGCCCACCGTCCACCGTGATGACACCTGACGGAGCCTGCGTCCCCGGCGGCAACGCGATCACGATCCGCTCGATACTGGGCAGAGCCCGCATAACGTCGAGGCTCCACTCATATAGCGGCCTGCCGGCCAGCTCGACTAGCGCCTTCGGACGGTCCGCGCCGAACCGCTCGCCGCTACCGGCGGCGAGGATCAGAGCGATGGACATGGCTTGGGAAACCCTCACGCACGCGGCAGGCGCCTTGCGGCGGTTGCCGCCGCGTGCGTGAAAGCCTCGCTACTCGGCGGCCACGGCCATCTGACTGGTGGCCGAATTGGCGAGCAGCTCGTCGAGATAGCCCTCGGCCTCGTCCTCGTCCTTGTCAAGTGCATACATCAGCTCTGACGCGAGAATCTTCTTGGAGCGCGTGAACATCTGCTTCTCACCAGTCGACAAGCCCTTCTCTGACTCGCGCAGCGATAGGTTGCGCACGACCTCCGCCAGCTCATAGATGTCACCGGTCTTGATCTTGTCCCGGTTGTGCTTGAAGCGACGGTTCCAGTTCTTCGGCATCTCCGAGACCTCGTCCCGGAGCACATCCAGCACTTTCTTGACCGTTTCTTCGTCGATCACCCTGCGCAGGCCAGCGATCGCGGCGTTCTCGGTGGGAACTCGCACCGTCATGTCGTTGTGCAGGATCTTGATCGTCAGATACTCGCGCCGCTCGCCGAGCATCTCCATCTCCTCCTTCTTCAGCACCTTCCCGGCGCCGTGATGGGGATAGACGACATGGTCGCCGAGCTCGAACTCGATGTACTCGACCTCGCGAGTGACCTCGAGCTCCTCGATCAGCGATACCTCTGCGGTTGCTTGTGGCGGAATGATGTCCTCCTTCGTTGCGGCCGACCGTCGGACGGCCCGTGACTCAAGTCTGTAGGTAACGGTCCACGAGGTTGATCTCCTGCAGCCTGCGCAGACCCTCGCGGATGTCCTTCGCCCTGATCTCCCCCACGCCCTCGACCGCCTCCAGCTCAGCATCGGTGGCGGCCAGCAGCTCATCCAGACCCCCGAACTCGCTCACGATCTGTGCGACCGCCAGCCTCGGTAGTCGCGGAATGCGCCCCAGTACCCGATAGCCGCGCGGCGAAACAGGGTAGTCGAGCGTGTTCAGCTTGCGGTCGTACCCGAGCAGCTCGGCGAGCCGCCCAAAGTCGAGCAGGTCCTGGTGCGCGAGCCGCCCGATCTCCTCGAGCGCCGCCGCGAACACATCGTCGGAGTCGCTCGAGAGATAGTCGCGCACGAGCGCCGCCTTCTCGGCGGCGGTGCCCACCATCGTCTCCTCCAGCTGCATCTCGATCAAGCGGCCCTCTGAGCCCAACTCGACGATGTAGCGCTCGATCTCGACCGCCATCCTCGTCACGAGCTCCGAGCGCTGCATCACGGTCAGCACGTCGTGCAGCATCGCGCCGCCCTCGAACTCCAGCGCGGTCAGCCGCGTGGACACCTGGTCGAGACGAGTGCGGTACTTGTCGAGCGTTGCCAGCGCCTGGTTGGCCTTCGCCAGCACCACCGGGATGTCCTCGAGGATGTACTTAGCACCATCCACATACACCGACACCACCTCACGGCGCTGCGAGACGGCGATCACCAGCGCATCGGTCTGCTTCGACACGCGCTCCGCCGTACGGTGCCTGGTGCCTGTCTCATGCGAGAGGATCGTCGGGTCGGGCATCAGCTGGACGTTTGCCATCGTGATCTTCGTCGCGTTCGCGTTCAGGATGATCGCGCCGTCCATCTTCGCCACCTGGTACAGAAACGCCGGGGTGTAGTCGATATCGAGCTTGATCCCGCCCGAGTTCAGGAAGCTGAGGTCCTCCGGCTCACCGATCACGATCAGCCCGCCGGTACGGGAGTCGAGGATGCTCTCGATTCCCTCGCGCAACGCCGTCCCGGGCGCAATCATCTCCAGCGCCTTCATCAACCCCGGCTCCGGCCTCGCTTCTACATCGAAATCTTCACCAGAACGGAGGGGCACGATTGCCCATTTTAGGGCATTAAGCCTTTGTTAAGCCGCTCCCCGTCTGGGCATGCGCGCTTACGCCGCCGCGCGTGCCGGACGCCTCGCTTCCACCGACAGCGCGGCCGTAAGGGCATCGCGCAGGGTGCCCGCCTCGTGGGCACCAGCGCCGCTGCCAGTGGGGGCGATCGTGCCCGCCAGACCATGCTTTGCAGCCTCGGCCAGGCGACGCTCGGGGTGACCGACCCAGCGCAGCTCGCCCGTCAGTCCGAGCTCGCCGAAGCACGCGCGCGGAGTCCCTCGCAGCGCCACGCCGCGACTCGCGCTCGCAACCGCCAGCGCGACTGCCAGATCGACACCCGGCTCATCTATGCTGATGCCCCCCACAACGTTTACGAACACGTCCGCACCGCCCGTTCCCATGTGGCCATGACGGCCAAGGATCGCCAACACCAGCGCCAACCGGTTGCGATCAATGCCCGACACCACCCTCCGCGGATGCTCGAGCTCTGAGGGCACGACCAACGCCTGGACCTCCACAAGCAGGGGCCGCGAACCCTCCATCGCCGCCAGCACCACGCTCCCCGGCGCGCGCGTTGCCTCGGCGACGAACCGCGCGGAGGCATCCAGCACCTCGACCAGGCCACTCTGGCGCATCTCGAACAGCCCCGCCTCGTTGGTCGAGCCAAAGCGATTCTTCAGCGCCCTCAGCTCTCTGTAGGGTCGCTCGCGCTCGCCCTCGAACTGCAGCACACAGTCAACCAGGTGCTCCAGCACGCGGGGCCCCGCCAGCGCGCCCTCCTTGGTCACGTGCCCCACAAGAATCACCGCGATCTGGCGCGCCTTCGCCAGTTCCATCACTCGAGAAGCCACCTCGCGCACCTGTCCCACCGAGCCCGGCGCACTGGTCATCTCGGCGGCGTTCAGCGTCTGCACAGAGTCGATCACGCACACCTCTGGGGCCTCTCCGGCCAAGGCACCGAGCACGGCCTCGAGGTCCGTCTCCGCGAGGATCGGAACGCGCAGCGCACCTGGCGAGAGCCGCTCGGCACGCAACCTCACCTGCTCGGCCGACTCCTCGCCGCTCACATACAGCGTGCGCCGTCCCGCCTCGGCAAGGTTGCCGAGCACCATGTTCGTCAGCGTCGACTTACCGATCCCCGGCGAGCCGCCCAGCAGTACCAGCGCGCCGGGCACCAGCCCGCCGCCCAACACACGGTCGAGCTCACCGATGCCCGTTCTCATGCGCTCCACCGGAGCGCTGCCCACCTCGCTCAGCAAACGCGGGGCGATCTTCGGGCCGTGCCCCTGCCCGCGGAAGGCGCCTATACCGCCACTAACGCGCTTACCGGCCCCAGCCGCGCGCGCGAGGGGAATGTGCGCCTCCACGAGCGTGTTCCACGCCTCGCAGCCAGGACACTGCCCGAGCCACTGAGGCGTCTGAAAACCGCACTGCGAGCAGATATGGATAATCCCGCGGGGCATCTCCCCAGCCTACGCATCGCTGGGGACGGCTCCCGTCGCCTGATCTGACGGTGTGGCTACCGCTCGTGTGATGGCTGCGGCCGCAGGGTGCTGGTGAAATAGGCCGCTACGCCTCGTCGGCTGGCTCGTCCGGCGCGATGACCGAGTCCTCGTCGCCCTCACCTTCAGCCAGCTCGTGCTCGCCATCCGAGCCGCCTCCCTCGCCCACCCCGACGGCGACGGGGGTCTTCTGCTTCTTCGGCTTGACGATCGTCAATCGCACCTCGCCCTCTTCGCCCTCTTCGGCGGGGTCGACGACCACGGTAGCGCCAGGGGTCAGCTGCTCACGCAATACGAAGTCGGCCAATGGATCCTCGATGTAGCGCTGGATCGCGCGGCGCAGCGGGCGTGCGCCCATCGACGGGTCCCAGCCCTTCTCGACCAGCAGATCCTTGGCGGGGTCGGTCAACTCGAGCTGCAGCTCGCGCTCGGCCATCGACTCGCGGATCCGCAGCAAGAGCAGCTCGACGATCTGCTTGATCTCCTCCTTCTGCAGCTTGTGGAACACGATCACGTCGTCGATCCGGTTAAGGAACTCCGGGCGGAAGACCTTCTTCAGCTCGCCCATGATCCTGTTCTTCATGTCCTCGTAGGTGATGCCCGTCTCGTCGTCGGACACGGCGAAGCCGAGCGGTGTGTTGCGCGCGATCTCCGCCGCCCCGATATTCGAGGTCATGATCACGATCGCGTGACGGAAGTCGACCGTCCGACCCTGCGCGTCGGTCAGGCGGCCGTCCTCGAGGATCTGCAAGAGGATGTTGAACACGTCGGGGTGGGCCTTCTCGATCTCATCGAGCAGCAGTACCGAGTAGGGCTTGCGCCGCACGGCCTCGGTCAGCTGGCCACCCTCGTCGTAGCCGATGTAGCCCGGGGGCGAGCCGACCAATCGTGAGACGGCGTGCTTCTCCATGTACTCGCTCATGTCGATCCGGATCATCGAGTCGTCGTCGCCGAACAGGAACTCGGCCAGCGTGCGCGCCAGCTCGGTCTTGCCTACGCCAGAGGGTCCCAGGAAGATGAACGACCCCGTCGGGCGCTTGGGGTCCTTCAGGCCCGCGCGCGAGCGCCTGATCGCCTTTGAGATCACCTCGACTGCGGGATGCTGGCCGATCACGCGCTTGTGCAGTTCCTCCTCCATCCGCATCAGCTTCTGCGTCTCGGCCTCGGTCAGCTTGAACACGGGGATGCCCGTCCACATTGAGACGATGTCGGCGATCTCCTCCTCGCCGATCGACGGACGCTCGCCGGTCTCCCCGGATTCCCACTCTTTCTCAAACTCGTGTTTCTTGTTCGTCAGCTTGCGCTCCTTGTCGCGCAGCGCGGCCGCCTTCTCGAACTCCTGCGCCTCGATCGCCGCCTCCTTCTCGCGGCGCGTCGTCTCGACTTCGCCCTCCAGCTCGCGGTTGGCGGGTGGCGAGGTCATCGACTTGATCCGCATCCGCGATGCCGCCTCGTCGATCAGGTCGATCGCCTTGTCGGGCAGGAAGCGATCGGAGATGTAGCGACTGGCCAGTTCGCCGGCTGCCTTCAGTGCCTCGTCGGTGATCTGCACCTTGTGGTGCTGCTCATACCGATCCCGCAACCCCTTCAGGATCTCCACGGTCTGGTCGATCGAGGGCTCCTCCACGCGGATCTGCTGGAAGCGGCGCTCCAGGGCCGAGTCGCGCTCCAGGTACTTGCGGTACTCATCCAGCGTGGTCGCGCCGATCGTCTGTAGCTCGCCTCTAGCCAGGGCGGGCTTGAGGATCGAGGCGGCGTCGATCGCGCCCTCAGCCGCGCCGGCGCCCACAAGGTTGTGCAGCTCGTCGATGAACAGGATGATGTCGCCGCGCTGGGTGATCTCCTTCATCACCTTCTTCAACCGCTCCTCGAACTCGCCCCGGTACTTCGAGCCGGCAACCAGCGCAGCGAGGTCGAGGGTGTAGATCTGCTTGTTCTTCAAGAGCTCCGGCACGTCGGAGTTGGTGATCCGCTGGGCGAGACCCTCGACCACGGCGGTCTTACCGACGCCGGGCTCGCCGATCAGCACCGGGTTGTTCTTGGTGCGACGCGAAAGGATCTGCATGATCCGCTCGATCTCCGTCTCGCGGCCCACGACCGGATCGAGCTTACCTTCGGCGGCGAGCTTCGTCAGATTGCGGCCGAACTGATCGAGCAGCTTCGATGACTTCTTGCCCTCACCGGGCGCCCCGCTCGAGCCGGAGCCGCCAGAGCCTGCACCCTGCCCCTGGCGGCGACCACCGGGACCGGACAGCATGCGGATCACCTCGTTGCGGATCTTCTCGGAATCGGCGTCGAAGTCGAGCAATATTCGGGCGGCGACGCCCTCGTTCTCACGCACGAGGCCCAGCAGGATGTGCTCGGTGCCGATGTAGTTGTGCCCGAGTGACAGCGCCTCGCGCAGGGCGAGCTCCAGGACCTTCTTCGCGCGGGGCGTGAACGGGATCTGCCCGGAGGTGACCTCCTCGCCGGAGCCGACGATCCGCACGACCTGCGCCCTGACGCGCTCGACCGTGATGTCCAACGACTCCAGCACGCGAGCGGCGAGGCCCTCCTCCTCGCGCAGAAGCCCGAGCAGGATGTGCTCGGTGCCGATGTAGTTGTGCTTGAGCGTGCGCGCCTCCTCCTGCGCGAGGACGACCACCTGCCGGGCTCGTTCTGTAAATCGCTCGAACATGGTGTGGTTCCTTCCTCGAGGGTCGTGCCTCAAGCGCTATTTGATCCTGGTTATGCCTCCCGGGCAGTCTACCAACCGGCCACCCAAGCTCCGCCGGGTCAGTCGCGCATCGCCGGGAACAGCACGACCTCGCGGATCGAGTCGCGCCCGGTCAGCAGCATCACCAGCCGGTCGATCCCCACGCCGACCCCGCCGGCCGGCGGCATCCCCTGCTCGAGCGCCTGCACGAACTGCTCGTCGTATGACTGGACCTCCTCCTCACCTAACGTTCCCAGGCGATCCTGGGCGCGGAAGCGCTCGCGTTGGACGTCCGCATCGATCAGCTCGCTGAACGCGTTCGCGATCTCGATCCCGCCGGCGAATGCCTCCCAGCGCTCGACCAGGCCCGGCTCAGAGCGGTGCTCGCGGGCAAGGGGGAGAGCTCGATCGGGTAGTCGAAGACGAACGTCGGCTGGATCAGAGTCGACTCGACGTACTTCGACAGCAGATCATCGGCCAGGTGCGGCCAGGTGCGGCCCTCGGTCGGCAAGTCCAGGCCGCGCTCTGCGATCGCCGCGCGCAGATCGTCCGCCTCGCGATGGGCGCGCACATCGATCCCGGTCGCGTCCTGGATCGCGCCGGCGAAGCTCACGCGGCGCCACGGCGTCGTGGCGAAGTCGAGCTCGCCCGCGTACTCGACTGACGTGGCCGCCACACCCACGAGTTGTTCCAGACGGGCCGCCGCGTCGTTGTAGTCGGCGTAGGCCTCGTAGAACTCGACCACCGTGAACTCGGGGTTGTGCTTCGGCGAGAGGCCCTCGTTGCGGAAGTCCTTGCCCAGCTCGTACACCTTCTCCAAGCCCCCGACGAGCAAGCGCTTGAGGTACAGCTCGGTGGCGATCCTCAAGTACAGGTCGCGGTCAAGCGCGTTGTGGTGCGTCGTGAACGGCCGCGCCAGCGCGCCGCCGTACAACGTCTGCAGGACCGGCGTCTCGACCTCGACGAAATCCTGGCCGTCGAGATAGGCGCGGATCGCCGAGATGATCCGCGCGCGGTCGATGAACAGCTTGCGGGCGTCCTCGCTTGCGATCAAGTCGAGCTCACGCCGGCGGTAGCGGGTCTCTACGTCGCTGAGACCGTGATGCTTGTCGGGCGGCGGGCGCAGCGCCTTGGCGAGGATCTGAAAGCGATCGACACGCAGCGACAGCTCACCGCGGCGGCTGCGCAGCACCGCGCCGTCGACACCGATCAGATCGCCCAGATCGAGCGTGCTCAGCCGCGCGAAGGGGTCCTCGCCGAGCACGTCCGTACGCGCGTGCAGCTGGATCTTGCCGGAGCGGTCGACGAGGTCGAGGAACGCGGCCTTGCCAGAGCCGCGCCGCGCGGCGATCCGGCCGGCGACGCGGTGTGCGTCCTCGGTCTCCTCACCGTCGGTCAGGTGAGCGTAGGCGTCAAGGACCGCCGCGATCGGCTCTGTCCCGGGGTAGGAGTAGGGAAACGCCTGCTGGTCTGACTCCTTCAGCCGGAGCGCCTTCGCGCGGCGCTCGGCGATCAGCTCGTTCAGGCCGTGCCGGGCACTGCTGTCCGTCTCGGGCTCGTGCTCGCCGCTCATCGCGGCGAGGTTACTTGAGACCGACGTCGATCTTCGTGATCTTCAGCTTGCGCGCGGGTCCGCGGGGGACCTTTACGGCGACCGTCTCGTTGCGCTTGTGGCCCAGCAGCGCGCGGCCGACTGGGGACTCGTTGGAGAGCCTGTTCTCCTCCGGCTTGGCCTCCGCCGAGCCGACGATCGTGTACTTGACCGACTTGCCCGTCTTCTCGTCCTTCACGTGCACGACCGAGCCGACCTGCACCACGTCGGTCGAAAGGTCCTTCGTCTCGATCACCGTCGCCATCCGCAAACGCTCCTCGAGTTGCGCGATGCGGCTCTCGACCATCGCCTGCTCGTTCTTCGCGTCGTCGTACTCGGAGTTCTCGGTGATGTCCCCGAACTCGCGCGCCTCCTTGATCCGTTCGGCCACCTCGCGACGCTTCGCGGTCGAGAGCAGCTCGAGCTCGTCGTTGAGCTTCTCCAAGCCTTCGGGGGTGAGGATTACGTCCTTCGGCATGTGACCCTTCGCGGGTTCGGGTTCTAGGTCGAGACAGCAGAAAACCCCGCGAGCTGGCGGGGGCGCAGCAGTATAGCGAGCCGATTTCGAGCCTCTGGAAGCGTCTCCGCGGCCTGCAGCGCCGCTTGCAGTTCCTTCGCCGTCTGGCGGTCCAGTTCCAGCCGGTTGATGTACCAGGGATAGAACTTGCGCAGGTAGCGCGTCGCGCGCGGCTCGCCGAGGTGCTCGACGGCGCGGTCGATCGTCCAGTTCAACTCCGCGAGCACCTCCTCCCTACTCGGCTCCTTTAGGCGCGAGCCGAGCAGCCGCTCGAACAGCCACGGATTGCCGAGCGCGCCGCGCGCGAGCATCACGGCCGCGGCGCCGGTCATGTGAAAGGCTTCTTCGATCTGCTCGGGCTCGTTCAGGCCGCCGGTCAGGATCACGGGCGCGTCCAGCGAATCGACCAGGCGCGCGGCCAGCTCGTAGTCGGGGACGCCTTTGTGGTGGACCGCCGCCGAACGGGGGTGAAAGCCGATCGCGGCCACCCCGGCCTCGGCCACCAGGCGGTGGGCCAGATCGAAGCCGCTTGTTTCTCCCAGACGCCGGCCCGAGCGCAGCTTGACCGTCACCGGCAGGCCTTCCCCGCCCTCCCGGGCGGCGCTGGCGACGGCGACCGCGAGGTCGGGGTCGGCCAACAGCGCGGCGCCGGCGCCGGTCTTCTGCACCTTCGGCACCGGGCAGCCCATGTTGATGTCGATCACGTCGGCCCCCGCCACTGCCACGCGGGCCGCGGCTGCGCGCATCACCTCGGGGTCCTCACCGAACAGCTGGATCGATACGACCCCGGCGGGAGCGCCGGTCGGACCCGGGGCGGGCGAGACCGGCTCTTGCTCGTCGGGGTGGATGCGCAACATCTCGTTGCAGGTGCGCTCGTTGCGGTGATAAATCGCGTGCGAGGAGACCATCTCCGACACCGCCATCCCCGCGCCGTAGCGCTTGGCCTGCAACCGCACGAACCAGTTGCCGATCCCGGCCAGCGGGGCCAAGAGAACGCGGTTGGGTATCTCTAGGGGGCCGAGCATCCAGGGGTCTGTGAGCTGGCGTGACATTGCGTCCATTATGGGCATGAGCCACCGCCGGATTACGAATTGCGCTCGTGCAGCAACCGCAGCCCGGTGAGGGTCAGCAGGTCGTCGACCTCCTCGATCTCCTCGGTGTAGGGCACCACCAGCCGCGCCAGTCCACCCGTCGCCACCACCGCCGTACGCTCGCCCAGCTCGTCGTACAGGCGGCGCAGGATCGCGTCGACCGCGCCCGCATAACCGAACACGACGCCGGAGCGGATCGCGTCGACCGTGTTCTTGCCGATCACGCTCTTCGGTGGCGCCAGGTCAATCTTCGGCAGCCGGGCGCCGCGCTCGGAGAGCGCCTCGAGCGAGATCTCGATGCCGGTCATCAGCGACCCGCCGAGGTACTCGCCCTCGCGCGAGACGACATCGAACGTCGTCGCGGTGCCGAAGTCGACGCACACCGCGGGGCCGCCGAAGCGCTCGCGGATCGCCACGGCGTTCACCAGCCGATCCGCGCCGATCTCGCGCGGGTTGTCGTAGCGGATCGCCATCCCCGTCTTCGTCCCTGGGCCGACCACGAGCATCTCGTGGCCGAGGTAGCGTTTGGCCATCTCCGCCCATTCGGGCTCGAGCTGAGGCACAGTCGAGGACACGATCGACGCTTCCAGGTCCTCGAAGGAGCAGCCCCGCAGCTCCAGCAGGTTGCGCAGCGCCGCGCCCAGCTGGTCGGCGGTGGACTGACGCACGGTCGCAAAGCGCCAGTGCTCGAGCAGTTCGCCGTCGCGAAACGCCCCGAAATGGGTCTGCGTGTTCCCGACGTCGACGACGAGCAGCATCGTCGCCCATTATGCTCGGCTTGATGAAGGCAAGGCTCTATGTGAATCCCGGCTCGCATCCGTGCGCCGCGGTCGAAGCGGCGCTGGCGCTGAAGTCGATCGACTATGACCGCGTCGACCTGCTGCCGCTGGCCCAGGTGGCCGTAGGTCCCGTGCGCTACGGCGGGCGCACCGTGCCCGGGCTGCGTCTGGCCGGCGAGCGCTTGGTCGGCTCGCGCCCGATCATGCGCCGGCTCGATGCGCTCGCGCCCGAACCGCCGCTGCTGCCCTCGCCTGAGAACCCCTCATACGCACAGGTGCTCGAGGCCGAGCGCTGGGGCGATGAGGTCTTTCAGGTCGTGCCGCGCCACATCCTCGACGTCGCGTTCCTGCTCCGCTCCGACGCGATGGAGAGCTATGCCGGAGACGCCAAGCTGCCGCTGCCGCGCGCGATGATGCGCCCCGCACTGCCGCTGACCGCACGTCTGATGGCACTCAAAAACAAGGCCAACGATGGTTCCGCGCGCGCCGACATCGACGCGCTTCCAGCCAAGCTGGACCAGATCGACACGTGGATCGCCGACGGCCTGCTCGGCGGCGATCCGCCGAACGCCGCGGATCTGCAGATCGGCTCGACTATTCGCTTGCTCCACACGATCGCCGACCTGCGGCCTCTGATCGACGGACGCCCGGCGGCGCGACTGACGCGCTACTTCCCGCCGAGTGCGGGTGAGATCCCCGCGGGCGTGCTGCCCGCGGAGTGGCTGCCTACGCCCGCGAGCGTGTAGCGACCCGGCGGTCCGCGCCAGCACACCCATGGCGGCATGCCAACGCGTTGGCGCGCCCGATCTCGATGCGGCGCTACAGTCGCAGAGCGAGGATCGACGTCTCGCTGCACCGAGCGCCGTTCCACCGCCCAACGATGCGTACCCTGGACCCGCAGTCGCTGACGCAACACGTGGACCGTCTGTATCGCGCCGCGTGGGCGCTGTGCGGCTCGCGCGAGGACGCCGAGGACCTCGTGCAGGAGACGTTCGCGCGCGTGCTCGCACGGCCGCGCGTGCTGAGCGGCGAGCACGAGCTGTACTACCTGATGCGCGTCCTGCGCAACACGTTCCTCACGAGCCGTCGCACCGCGAGCCGGCGGCCGGTCACAGTGGCCACGCTCGATGACGTCGTCGCGGCCGATCCCCAGCCGCTGGGCCAGCCCGAGCGGGCGCTGGAGATGCAGGAGGTGTACGCCACGATCGCGGCCTTGCCGGAGGATCGCCGGCTCGCGCTGGTGGCCGTCGACGTGCTCGGCCTCTCCTACCGGGAAGCCGCGCGCGCGCTGCGTGTGCGCGAGGCGACGATCACGACCAGGCTGTTCCGGGCACGCAAGGAGGTGGCGCGGCTGCTTGTTTCAGAGCTCGCGCCCGAGCCACCGCAGATTCCGGTCGCTCGGCGGGAAGAGACCAGGGCAAGTGGAGTCCTACCAAGTAGGGAAACCTCATGACAGAACTGCCACCACACACCGAATCCGAGCTGATCGAGCTAGTGCGATCGAGCGACGTGCGCGCGCCGGACTCGCTGCACCGGCAGGTGGACACACTCATTGCTTCCCGGCGACGCCGCAGGCTTGCCCTTCACCCCCCTGTGCTTGGTGCAGTGACGGCCGCGGTGATCGTTCTGGTGGTGGCGCTTGCCGTTGTCCTCAACGGCAGCGGCTCCCCCACGCTGAACATGCATCAGGCCGTCGCGCCGACCCTGCGTGCGGCAACACGCTCCGCGCCGCCCGAGAGCAGCACAAACCACGCTGAGCTCACCGCCGCGGTCGATGGCGTGAAGTTCCCCTACTGGGAGGATCGCTTCGGCTGGCGCAGCACCGGGATGCGTGGTGATGAGATGGCCGGGCGTGCGATCACGACGGTTTTCTACTCCAATGCGCGCGGCCGGCGGATCGGCTACGCGATCGTCGCCGGGCACCCCGCGCCGCGGATCAGCGGCGGTGCGGTCTTCTGGCGCGGCGGCGTGCCCTACCGGCTGCTCAGCGAGGACGGCGCTTCGGTGGTGAGTTGGCTGCGCGACGGCCACCTGTGCGTCATATCCGGCCGCGGCGTCTCGAGCGCCACGCTGCTGAGGCTGGCCAGCTGGAGCGATCGTGACGCAAGCGCCTCGTGAGACGCCGATGACGAGAAAGAGAGTCGGCACGCTGCTGGCGCTCGCGTCAGCCGCCGCGGCGCTGGCGCCAACGGTCGCCTTCGGTGGCCCCGGAGGTGGCGCCCGATCAGCCAGCAGTCATACGGTGACGCTCAAGGACATCGCCTTCCACCCCGGCGATCTCAGCATCAACCGCGGCGACAGCGTCACATGGGTATGGCGCGACGGGGAAACCGAACACAACGTTACCTTTCACGGCTTCCACTCGCGTACGCTGGCGCATGGCTCTTACACGGTGCGCTTCGAGCACAGCGGCACCTTTTCCTACGATTGCACGCTCCATGTGGCGGAGGGCATGAAGGGCAAGATCATCGTCCACTGATCAACAGGCCAACGGCGGACCAGCCCAGCGCACGCCCTCATCGAGCGGAAGCGCCGCCAGCGCGTCTGCAAGCCTCGCTCCGGACGGCGTGGCCAGATCGAAGTCCAGCTCTAGCGCCGGGATCAGCACGAAGCGCCGCTGCAGCAGCTGCTCGTGCGGCAGCGACATGCGCTCCTCGTGCAGCTCCAGCCCACCGAGCAGGAGAATGTCGATGTCGATCGCGCGCGGGCCGTGACGTACCTTGCCGTCCTCCCGGCCCAGCTCGCGCTCCAGGCGCTTGACCGCGTCGAGTAGCTCTAGCGGCCCCAGCGCGGTCTCGACGCGCAGGCACGCGTTGAGGAAGCTCGGCTGGTCGAGCATCTCCCCGACGGGGTCGGTGTCGTACGTCGAGGAGGCCGCGAGCACACGCATCCTGGCCGCCGGCAGCGCATCCACCGCCTCCTGGAGGTGCAGCCGACGATCGCCGACGTTGGAGCCGAGGCCGAGCAGACCTGTGCGCAGGACGTCATCGCCCGCACGCTATCCGTCGCAGCCGCCGCCAGGATGCGCGCCGGTCAGGCGCTCGTCGGGTCGGCGAGCTCCTCGTGCAACCCGATCCGCGCGTGCAGCCGGCGCAGCGGCCGCGGCGCCCACCAGGTGCGCTCGCCGAGACGGCCCATCAGCGCCGGCACGAGCAGCGCGCGCACGACCGTCGCGTCGATCGCGACCGCCAGCGCGGTCCCCGCGCCGAACTGCTTGATGAAGAAGATGTGCGAGGTGACAAACGCGCCGACCGCGACGCAGAACAGCAGCGCGGCGGCGGTGATCAGGCGCCCAGTGCGCTCCAGCCCTTGCGCGACGGCCTCGCGGGTGGGAATGCCGGTGTCGTGTATCTCTTTGATCCGCGCGAACAGGAACACGCCGTAGTCGGTCGACAGCGCGAACGCAACAGTGAACAGCAGCACGAGGTTCGACTCCTCCAGGCCGCCGATCGGGCTGAAGCCGAGCAGCGAGGATAAGTGTCCATCCTGGAAGACCAGCACGAGCAGCCCGGCGCCGACGGCGACCGTGAGCACGTTCATCGTCAGCGCCATCAGCGGCAGCACGGCCGAGCCGGTCATCACGAACAGCGTGCCCATCGTGACGAGCACGAGGATCACAAGCGCCAACGGGGCGTGGGAGGAGATCGCGGCCTTCTGGTCGATGAACCAAGCCGTCGAGCCGCCGACCAGCGCGCCTTGGGGATGGACGAGTGCGCGCAGCCGCCGCACCAGCTGCTGGTTCACCGGCGAGGCGTCGGAGCCCCGCGGGAGCAGTTCGAGCTCCCACGTGCCGCGGCCGAGGTAGCGCGGCGGCGTGGTCTCATTCGCCTGGCCCGCGGCCGTCTTGTTGCGCGCGAGCGGCGAGCGCGTCGACACTCTTGCCGGAGCTCGCGGATGCGGGCACGACGATGCTGATCGTCTGCGAGCCGTCGCTGGCGAAATCCTTGCCGAGCGTTTCCGCGATCTGGCGACTCTGCGAGGAGGCCGGCAGAACGTGCGCGTCGGCCGGTATCAGCTGCAGGTGCAACGCCGGCGTGGCGATCGCGAGCAGCGCCACAGCAGTGACGAGCGCGACGAGGCCGGGCCGGCGCATCACGCCATGACCGAGGCGAAACCAGACGCCTTCATCGCTCGCCTGCGCAGAGCGGGCCGCGCTGCGCTGCAGCCATCGCCGGGGCGAGCGCGTTCACACGCGGCCCGAGTGCGACGAGCACCGCGGGCAGGACGACCAGCGCGACGGCCCCCGCCGACAGCGACACGACCATGCCGCCGATACCCATCGAGTAGAGGAAGCGCAGCGGGAATACGAGCAACGACGCGAGCGCCCCGGCTACCGTTAGCGCGGTGAAGAGCACGGTGCGACCGGCGGTCTGGAGCGTACGGGCGATCGCCGCGCGACTATCGGCGCCGCCCGCGAGCTCCTCGCGATAGCGCGAGAGCACGATCAGGCTGTAGTCGATCCCCAGGCCGAGCCCCATCCCAGTGACGAGGTTGACGGCGAAGATCGACAGGCCCGTGAGCTCGTTGATCAGGCGCAGGACGAGGAACGTGAGCACGATCGCGAAGCCGCCGACGAGCAGCGGCAGCGCGGCCGCGATCAGACCGCGGAAGACCCAGAACGAGAGCAGCAGCAGGATCGGAAAGACCAGGAGCTCGGCGTTCTTCAGGTCCGAGGAGGTGCGCTTGTTGATTTCGCTGAAGGCGACGTCGGGTCCGCCGAAGCTGACGCCCTGCCCGGCCAGCTCCGGGCGCAGCCGCGTCGACGGCCGCGGCCGACCGTTCCTGCGTGGAGAAGGCGGCCAGCACCGCTGTCTGGCGGCCATCGCGCGAGACAAGCTCACCCAAGTGCGTCGCCGGATAGTCGAGCACGCGCTGGAAGCCCGGCTGCGCAGCCAACATGGAAGCCACGTGCACCGCCTCGCGCTGAGCGGCGCGGTCGGTCCTCACATCGCCCGTGCTCGGCACGAGCGCCGCCACGCCGAAGTAGGCGCGCTGGCCGGTCGCCCTTTCGATCGCTTTTTCGACCCGCTGGTTCTCGGCGTTGCGGGTCTTGGAAGTCCGCTGTTGGAGCTCTTCAGGATCGTCGTGACCGGGACGCCGAACGCCGCCGCGAGGAGGAACAGGACGCCCGCGCCGATCAGCACACGGCGCGCGTTGCCGGCGCGCGTTGCCAGGGCCGACAACCGCCCGATCATCTACGTCCTCGCTCGATCGCCGCTGTCGCTACAGATCGGGTCCACACACTCATTTCAGAGATTATGAGTGACTGCTAACTAATTTGTCAAGGGAAATACGCAACAAAATCGTTGTTTTTAGGTGAGTTAGGTACTACTCATCGGCCTCGCGCCAGATCTCGACCGAAACCTCGTCGACACTCAGCGGGATCGGCGGCTCGGGCTTGGTCGCCTTCACCCACACCCCTTCCAGCTCGTAGTCGGCGAGCAACCGATCCGCCACCACGCTGCACAGCCGCTCTAGTGTCTTGTGGGAGCGCTGCTGAGCAACCAGCGCGACCAGCTGGCAGACCTCCGTGTAGTCGATCGTGTCCTCGAGCGCGTCGGTCGCGGTCGCGTCCGTCTCGCCCACGTCCAACCGCAGGTCGAGCACCAGTCGCTGCCCCACCTCGCGCTCGGCTTCGCTCACTCCGTGGTGGGTGTACAGCGACAGCCCCGTGATCTCGATCGTTACCGACTCGGCCCCTCCCTCGGCATCCTCGTCGAGATCGCGGTCCTCTTCCAGCTCGTCTCCACCGTTCTGCTCACCCCGGTCGTCTAGATCGTCGGCTAGATCTTCCCGGTCGTCGTCCTCTCGCCGCTCGCCGTCCATCGCCCGCTCAACGTAGCAGCCGCCACCGCCAACGCTTCGCGCACCGGCGCGACGTCGTGCACCCTGAAAACGCTCGCGCCGCGCTCCAGCGCCAGCACATTGGAGGCGAGCGTGCCTCCCAGCCTGTGCCGTGCCTTCAGCGGCTCCGTCAAGCCAGTGGCGTCGGCGGCGATGCGACCGAGGAAGCTCTTGCGCGAGGTGCCGATCACGAGCGGACGGCCAAGCGCGGTCAGCTCATCCAGGCGACGCAAAAGCTCGAGGTTGTGCGCGACCGACTTGCCGAACCCGATGCCCGGGTCCAGCAGCACGCGCTCCTCCGCCACGCCCTCCCCCACCGCGAACTTCAACCGCTCCTCCAAGAACGCCTTCACCTCGGCGACCACGTCCCCGTAGCGTGGATCCCGCTGCATCGTGCGCGGTTGGCCGCGCATGTGCATCAAGCAGCATTCCGTGCCACTGTCCGCCACCACCCCGGCCATCGCCGGATCGACCCTGAACGCGCTCACATCGTTCACCAAGCTCGCACCCGCTCCAAGCGCCGCCTCGGCGACCGCCGCCTTGGACGTGTCGATCGAGAGCTGCGCGATCGTTCCCACCGCGGTCAACCCCTCGATCACCGGAATCACCCGGCGCAACTCCTCCGTGAGCGAAACAGGCTCCGCCCCGGGCCGCGTGGATTCCCCGCCGATGTCCAGGATGTCGGCCCCCTGCGCCACTAGCTCGTGCCCATGCGCCACCGCAACCTCAGCGTCGAGGAAGCGCCCCCCGTCGGAGAACGAGTCGGGCGTGACGTTCACGACCCCCATCAGGCGAAAGTCGCCGGGCGGGTTGGCGCGGGAGCTCAAGCGAAGCTTCAGGCCAGCTCGGGGCGCTCTTGATCGGCCCCGCGTAGCTCGGTCGTTCCGCCAGCTAGCCCCGGGCGCGGAGTCGCACGCGGAGCCTCGCGTTCGGCTCGATCCGCGGGCGCGGGCGGAGCCGGCAGCTCAGGTTTGGTCTCCTCGGCGCCGAACACCTCCTCCTCGCTCTTACCAGCCAGCAGCGCGAGGAACTCCTCCTTCTCGATCGTCTCACGCTTGACGAGGATCTCGGAGATCTTCTTCAGGTCGTGCTGGTGCTCCACGAGGATGTCCGTAGCGCGCTTGTGCGCGGACTCGATGATGCGCCGTACCTCGTCGTCGATCTCGCGGGCGATCTCGTCGGAGTAGTCGGGCTCAGTGGAGAACTCGCGGCCAAGGAACGGCTGGCCGTGGTCGTGGCCGAAGACGCGCGGGCCGAGCTTGTCGCTCATGCCGAAGCGCATCACCATCTGCTTGGCGGTCTGCGTCACCTTCTCGATGTCATTCGAGGCGCCCGTGGTGATCTCGCCGAACACGATCTCCTCGGCCGCGCGCCCACCCAAAGTCATCGCCATCGTGTCGTTCAGCTCGGCACGCGTGGTCAGGAAGCGATCCTCCTGAGGCATCGAGATCGTGTAACCAAGCGCCTGGCCGCGGGAGATCACGGAGATCTTGTGCACCGGGTCGGAGTGCTCCAGGAAATGCCCCGCCAGCGCGTGGCCCATCTCGTGATAGGCGGTGATCAGGCGCTCCTTCTCGCTCATCACGCGCGTCTTCTTCTCGGGGCCGGCGATCACACGCATGATCCCCTCCTCAAGCTCTTCCTGGCCGATCTCGCGCTTGCCCGTGCGCGCCGACAGCAGCGCGGCCTCGTTGATCAGGTTCGACAGATCGGCGCCCGTGAAGCCGGGTGTCTGCCCCGCGAGCGCGTCGATGTCGATCACCTTCGCCAGCGGCTTGCCGCGCGTGTGCACCTCGAGGATCTTCGCCCTGCCCTTGCGGTCGGGTCGGTCGACAGCGATCTGCCGGTCAAAGCGGCCGGGGCGCAGCAGCGCCGGGTCGAGGATGTCGGGCCGGTTGGTGGCGGCGATCATGATGATGTTGTCCTTGGCCTCAAAACCGTCCATCTCGACGAGCAGCTGGTTCAGCGTCTGCTCGCGCTCGTCATGCCCCCCACCGAGCCCCGCACCACGGTGGCGCCCGACGGCATCGATCTCGTCCATGAAGATGATGCACGGGCTGTTCTGCTTGGCCTGCTCGAACAGGTCGCGCACGCGCGATGCGCCGACGCCGACGAACATCTCGACGAAGTCCGATCCCGAGATCGAGAAGAACGGCACGCCCGCCTCACCGGCGACCGCGCGCGCGAGCAAGGTCTTACCCGTCCCCGGAGGGCCGTACAGCAACACACCGGTGGGTATGCGGGCGCCGAGCGCCTGGAACTTCTTGGGGTTCTCGAGGAATTCCTTGATCTCGTGTAACTCCTCCACCGCCTCGTCCACGCCCGCAACATCGCGGAAGGTGATCTTCGGCGAGTCGGCCGACATGCGCTTCGCGCGCGACTTGCCGAACGACATCACTTTCGAACCGCCCCCCTGCACCTGGTTCATGAGGAACAGCCAAAAGCCTAGGAACAGCACGAACGGCAGGATGAACGTCAGCAGGCTGAGCAGCTCGCTGCTCTTTTCCGATTCGACGTTGTATTTGACCCCGGCCGTATTGAGCTGCTTGAGCAGTTCAGGGGTGGCCTGATCGATGTAGCCGATTTCGTAGCTTTCTTTGTTGCCTTTGCTGTTGAGCTTGACTTCGAGAACTTTGCCCTTGTTCTTGAACTCGACCGATTCGACTTCTCCCTTCGGGATTTCCGAGGAGACGAGCGTCTGGTAGCTATGGTGGCGGCCGCTGCTCGAGCCGCTGCTGGCCAGTTTCGTGAAGAAGAATCCCAGCACCACCACGAGGAGGATCGGGAAGGCGGCGCTCTTGAAGAAACGGCTCATAACGTTTTCCTAAGGGGTCTCAGCAAGGGTTCTGGCGCGTACTTTTGTCGTGGCCGCCAGTCGGTCAGCGTACCACGGAGAGCCGATTTTCCGGCTACTTCTCCAACGCGGCGACGAACGGAAGGTTGCGGTAGCGCTCCGCGTAGTCGAGCCCGTAGCCGACCACGAAGCGGTCTGCGATCTCAAACCCGACGTACCGGGTCGGCAGGTCGACCTTACGCCGCTCGGGCTTCACCAGCAGCGCGCACACCTCGAGCGTGCGGGGGTTGCGCGAGCCCAGGTTGCGCAACAGATACTGCAGCGTCAGCCCCGAATCGACGATGTCCTCGACGATCAGCACGTCGCGTCCCTCGATTGCCGCGTCCAGGTCCTTCAGGATCCGCACCACCCCTGAGGAGTCCGTGGCCGAGCCGTAGGAGGCGACCGCCATGAAGTCGATCTCGACTGGGATGCCGACGTGACGCATCAGGTCGCTCAAGAAGAACACCGCGCCCTTCAACACCCCCACCAACAGCAGCGGCCGCCCGGCGTAGTCGCGTGAAATCTGCTCGCCCAGCTCGCGCACCCGGCGCTGCAGGTCCTCGGCGCTGACTAGTACCTCGCCGACTCCGCGATCGGCTTGCTCGGGCACGACGCGGACAGGGGTTGCCACGCGATGCAGTGTAGGGCCTCGCGGGCGCAGGCTCGGTCACCGCGGCGGGAGCTTGACCATCGTCAGCAAGCCGTCCTCGATCACCGCGCCCACATGGCCGCCGACATGCAGCTCCACTCGGCCGCGTCCCCGCCTGGCGAGCTCGAGGATCTCCTGCACGCGCGCGCCCGCCTGGGGTACGTAAGTGCCCGCCGCCTCCTCTGCCAGGCTCACCACGACCAGGCGCGCCAGCGCGCTCGGCAGCTCCCCTAGGCGCGCGATCGCGACGCTCGACTCTCCTTCGAGCGCGTCCTCTACGAGGCCGTCGAGCAGCTCGGTCTCCTCGCGCAACAGCTGCGCAGTCCTCAGCACGTTCGCCTCAGCGGTCGGGTGGACCGTGCGCAGCGCCGTCGCCAGTCCCTTGCGTACGCGCACGCGCGCGTATTGCTCGCTGTCGTTGCTCGAGTCTTCACGCCACTGAAGCCCGCGCGCCTGACAGTAGGCGGCCGTCTGCTCCCGCGTCACCCCCAGCAGCGGACGGATCAGCCGGCCCTCGTGCGCCCCCATTCCCAGCAATGCGCGTCGCCCCGGAGAAGCCGCCAAGCGGTACAGGATCGTCTCCACCTGATCCGTGGCGGTGTGTCCGGCAGCGATCAGTCCATCGACCGGCGCGGCCAAGCACTCGGCAGCCTCGTAGCGCACAGCTCGTGCCCACGCCTGTAGATTGCCCTCCGCACCCTCCTCTCGAGGCTCGCGCACGATCTCCAACTCCACCCCCATCCCCTTACACAATGCGGCACAGTGGCGCTCGTCCGCGCTGGACTCCGCCCCGCGCAACCCGTAGTTCACGTGCAGCGCCCTCACACTTCCCTCCCCGCACAGCGCGACCGCCACGTCCAGTAGACAGACCGAGTCGCGACCGCCCGAGACCATCGCCACGACCGGCCGCTCGGACCTCAACAGGCCATCTGCACGCACCGCCTCGCGGACCTGCTCAACAATCACGGCACCTCCTACTCCTTCCGCGAGGCATGGAACAACTCGGTCGGCTCAGTGAAACCCTTCAACACCACCTCGCCGATCAGCCCGAACTCCAGTCCGTCCTGCCTGCTCGCCCCGTCCACGACCGGGCGCGTGACGAGCACCTCGCCGCCTGACGCACGGGCGACCACGCGCGCTGCCCGGTTGACCTCACGACCGTAGTAGTCGCCATCGCGATACAGCGCCGCGCCGCTGTGGATCCCGATTCGCGGCGGCGGCGATCCGGCGGGCAGCTCTGCGCCCAGCCCGACCGCCCAGACCGTCAGCGCGCCCGCGTCAGCGCCGACGACCATCACCTCATCGCCCAGCGTCTTGATCACGCGTGCGTCGATCGGCAGCGTCTGCTCGACCCGCTCCACGAAGCGCTCCACCGCGCCCACCGCCTCGGCCTCGCCCTGCTCCTCGGTCAGCTTCGTGTACCCCGCGAGGTCCGCGAATGCGATCGCGACGCGCATCCGTCCCTCCTCCGCGGTCTCCTCGTCGTCGAGGTCCGACTCGATGTGGCCGATCACGTCCTGCTCGACGAAGTACCCGAGCATCCGCCCGTGCAGATAGTTGATGAACGGCACCGCGAACGGCAGCATCTCGCGCGTCATCCCCTCCATCGCCTGCGCGACCTCGACGCCGGGCACGCCCTCGCGCATCAGCGGCTCGTGCAGGTATAGATGAAACAGCCTCACCTCCGCGTCCGCGACCTGCGCCATCGCCTGCCCGTATACCCGCACGATCTGCAGCAGGGCTGGCAGCGGCAGCCCTGCCGCGAGCACCTCCGCGCCGTAGCGCAGCACCTGCAGGTCAACCTCGGAGAGCTCCTCGCTGGAGAGCGCGTTCTGACCCATCGCGGCGACCAGCCGCTCGATCAACGCCTCCTCGACGTCGAGCTCGCGCGCCGCCTGATGCAGCGTGTAGCGGGCCTCGGAGCTCGGCAGCAGTTCGTCGATGTACCCGAACGCGAGCTTCCCGCTCTGGCTCGCCTCCCTGATCCTCCTCACGCTGTGCCCGCGCTCGCGCAGCCGCGCGACGATCCGCACGTGCGAGGCCGCCGCCGGCGTCCACGTGCCTTCGTACTGGGGTACGAGCCCCTCCTTCACCCAGCGCCGCACGGTCGCCTGCGTGACGCCCGCGCGCGTGGCGACCTGCTTGAGCGTCAGCCCGGTTGCCTTGGCGTCCTCGGGGGCATCGTCCGCGGGGCTGCCTTTGTCGCTGTCGGGGGACGTGGCCATCGCGCGGGAGTCTAAAGTCGCGGCCCGTGTCGCAGCCCGAGCCCGCACCCGAGCCCGCCGCGGCGGCATATCCCCAGGCGATCCACCTGCACCCCACCGCTCCGCTGGCCGAGCGGGTGCTCCTGCCAGGCGACCCCGGGCGGGCGCTGGCGCTCGCGCAGACGCTGCTCGTCAAGCCTGTGATGTTCAACCACCACCGCGGCCTGTGGGGCTACACCGGCGCCGCCGTTGCCGACGGCGAGCCGCTCACGATCCAATCCACGGGCATGGGCGGCCCGTCGGCGGCGATCGTCCTGCATGAGTTGATCTGCCTCGGCGTGCGCCGTGCAATCCGCGTCGGCACCTGCGGCGCTCTGCGCCCCGACCTCGGGCTCGGCGACCTCGTGATCGCGCGTGACTCGATCTGCGCCGACGGAACCTCACGGGCGCTGGGCGCGGGCGAGCACGTCGCGGCAGATGCCGCGCTCACCGCGACTCTCCTCCGCACCGCCAACGCGCGGGCACAGACAAGCCCCTCGACATACCGCGCCCACGCCGGCACGATCGTGAGCGTCGACCTCTTCTACGAGCCGACGCCCGGGGCCGGGCGCGGACAGGACGCCGCCGACGCGCTCGCTGTCGAGATGGAGACAGCCACGCTATTCGCCCTCGGCGCAGCGGCCGAGGTCCCCGTCGGCTGCGTGCTAGCGGTCTCCGACACGTTCGACGCCGCCGGCTCGCGGCGGCGCATCGACGACCACGCGCTGCTCATAGCAGCCGAGGCGATGGGCGCCATCGCGGTCGCCGCCCTCTCCGCCTGACGGCTCAGGTCTTCTTCAGTTTCGCCTTGGCGGCCGGTTTCGAAGCCCGGGCCGGTTTCGACTCCGCCGTGGGCTTGGACCGAGACGCCGCCTTGGCGGCGGGGGCGCGCTTGGCCGCCTGGCCGAGCTTCTGCGTGAGCGCCCCCAGCTGATCCTCGATCGCCGACAAGCGTGCCTCGACACCGCGCCCCGTCAGCGCACGATCCAGACGGTGCACGCCGTCCTCGATCCCCTCCAGCCGTTGCGAGACCGAGCGCAGCCGCCGCGTGAGCCGTTCGATGTCAGCAGCCGAGGGGATGTTGAATGCGCCCATCGCCACCTCCTGCGCCTGCGCGGCCTTCTCGCGCGCGTCGAACGCGGCGCCGACGACGCCGGTCAGCACCGGGTTCTCCAGAAGGTCCGTCAGCGCTTTGCCGAGCTTGTCCTCGGTGCCGTCCGCCAAGCGCTCGCGCAGGTTTCTGATGGCGCTGCTCGCGTCGGACATCGCAAAGAAGGATACGGTGCGACCGTGCCCGAGCGACTGTTCCTCTTCATCCAGGTCGAGTTCCCGTGGCAACTGGGGCCGGCGGACGGGCGCTATCTGCTGCGCACGCGTGGAGCCCAGACTCCCACCCAGCTCGCCGGGCTCGGCGCCGGCGAGGCCGCAGAGCCCGAGCACGTGATCGTGCTCGGCACGCTCGGCGCCGGCCGCCGAGCGGAGCTGGGGCTGCGCCGGAGGAGCCGGCGCCGGACGCGTCCGCGGCCGACAACGCCCGACCCCACACCGGTGGACATAACGCGCGCGACGATCATCGATCCCGTGTCCCTGTCCGCCGAGCACCAGGCCCAGGCGTGGCTGACGGACCTCGACGCCGAGCGTAAAACACGCGCGGCCATCGCGGCGCTCAATCGCATCCTGTTCGCCCACCGCATCGCTGCGGCGGACCCCTACGTGCACGAGGTCTCCCCCGCCCAAGCGCTCGTGATCCGCGCCGGCTGGGGCGAGGGCGAGCAGGTCGCCGAAGGGCTCTGGCTGCACGCGCTCGAGCTGCCCTGGGCGCCCTCCTCACGTGGCCGGCACCGGCCGATCGGAGATCGCACAGCGGCGCTGCGTCCCCAGGAGCGCCTCGCGGAGCTACTGGCCGCGCGCGGCCACGAGCTGCTGTGCGAGGAGCTCGCCCTGCGCGCGCGGTTGGACCTCGACGCGCAGCGCCTGCCCCACGCGGCGATCGAGCTCGACTGCGCCCTCGCCGCGGCGCTCGGCGAGTTGGAGGGCGAGAATCGCGCGGACCTCGCTCCGCGCGTAGACGAGCTGCGGGCATTGCGCGCGGGGGTCACACCCGAGGCGCCTGACGAAGCGGTCGTCCGCTACGCACTCGAGCGCTTGGAAGCCGCGTTGCGCGCGCGCACGGCGGTGGGTTTCACGCGGACAGACGTAAAGTCCAGAGACGATGGATCCCGACCACCACCGCGATCGGCACTTGGAGCGGCGGGCGCTTCATGCACTTCGGCGAGCCGCTGGACGACGCGCGCCTGGAGGCGCTGCTGCGCCCGGGCGAAGGCATCGACACGGTGATCACCGCTGACGCCTACGGGGCCGGGGAGGCCGACCGGGTGCTGGGGATGGCGCTGGAGGGCGTCGATCGCGAGAGCTACTGCCTGATCGGCGCGATCGGGCACGACTTCTACGCGGGCGAGCGCGAGGGAGCGAAGGGCTTTCCCCGCTTCACCGACCCACGCCTGCGCGACGAGGGCGAGTACGGCGACTACATCCGGATGGCGACTGAGCGCAGCCTCGAGCGCCTTGGGGTCGAGCGCTTCGATCTGCTGCTGCTGCACAACCCCGACCGCACCGGCTACACGCAGCGAGGCCGTCTGGGCGGGGATGGCGGCGGTCCGGGAGGCGGGGCTCGACGCGCCGGCTCGGCGTCGCGCCGGGGCCGGCGAACGGGTTCACGCTCGATCTGATCGACTGCTTCGAGCGCCACGGCTCGCTGATCGACTGGGCGATGGTGATCCTCTCGCCGATGGAGCCGTGGCCGGGCGAGCTCGTGCTCGACGCCGCCGCCGCGAACGACGTGCAACTGATCACGCGCGTGGTCGACTACGGCGGCCTGTTCCACGACGACGTGCGGCCGGGCCACTCCTTCGCCGAGTACGACCACCGCAAGTTCCGCCCCGACGGTTGGGTGGAGGCGGGGGTCGAGAAGCTCGAGCGGATGCGCCCCTACGCCGAGCGCCACGGCCTGAGCCTGCTGCAGCTCGCCTGCCAGTGGAACCTCGCCCACCCGGCGGTGCGCTGCGTCGCGCCGACTTTGATCCAGGAGAGCGGTATCAGACGCGCGCGCGATCGAGGACAAGCGCGCGGAGCTCGCCGCGCTGCCGGCCGAGGTCCTGCTGAGCGCGACCGAAATGCAGGAGCTGCGCGCGATCGGCGACAACACCGGGAGCATGGCCCTGAAGGGCGCCAACCCCGCCCACGAGGGCGAGGCGCGGCCGGACCGCTGGGGGATGAGCGACGAGCTCGATGCGCTCGCCGCCCGCTGGGAGATCGCGCCGGAGCGCGACCTCGCCCAGCTCTCGCAGGCCCCGGCCGCGTAGCCGTCGTCCTCCTCGGGCGACGCTCCGGCCGCCGCGTAGCTCCGCGCCCTACTACTTCCCCTCGAAGTGCGGCGCGCGTTTGCCGAGGAACGCGGAGATGCCCTCCTTGGCGTCGGCGGAGGCGAACACCGACGCGAAGGCGCCCTTCTCGGCCTCGATCCCCTCGTCGAGGTCGCCGGCGGCGGAGACGCGCTTGATCTGCTCGAGCGCGAGCGGCGCCTGGGAGGCGAGCTTGCGCGCCCAAGCGAGCGCCGTGTCGAGCAGTTCGTGGTCTTCGACGACGCGGTTGGCGAGCCCCATCTCGAACGCCTCGTCGGCCAGGATCGGGTCGCCGATCAGGTTCATCTCCAGCGCCTTGTTCGAGCCGACCAGGCGCGGCAGGCGCTGGGTGCCGCCGAAGCCGGGGATGATCCCGAGCTTGATCTCGGGCTGGCCGAACAGCGCCGAGCGCGCGGCGATCCGCACGTCGCAGGACATCGCGAGCTCGCAGCCGCCGCCGAAGGCGAGGCCGTTGACCGCGGCGATCGTCGCGATCCCCTCCGTCCCCAGTTCGCGGAAGAGCGCGTGGGCGGCATGGATCAGCTGCTCGCCGCCGGCCTCGTCCATCGCGGTGAACGCCTTGATGTCCGCGCCGGCGGAGTAGAGGAACGGGTTGGAGGAGGCGATCACGAGCGCATGGACGCCGGAGGACTTCGCCTGCGCCCAGACCTTGCCGAGGTCCTCGATCACCTGCGGAGAGATCGAGTTCATCTGCCCGTTCGCCAGCCACGCGATCGCGACGCCGTCCTCGCGCGTCTCCAGCTTGATCGACCTCAGCGGGCTGCTCGGCGTCCGCCTGCGGGTAGGCGTAGAAGCCCTGGCCGCTCTGCTGGCCGAGTCGGCCCTGGGCGACGAGGCGGCGCAGGATCGTCGGCGGGGCGAAGCGCTCGCCGTGGCGCTCGGCCGCGTTCTCCAGGCGCTCGAGGATCTTGTCGAGGCCTTCGACGTCGGCCTTCATGAACGGCGGCAGCAGGCCGCGGCGCGGATCGAGGCCGGCGCCGGCCATCATCCCGAAGTCGATGTCGCGGTGGGTGGCGACGCCCTCCTCGAGCACCAGGCAGGCCTCGACGAACGTCTTCAGCGAGAGCAACTCGACCAGCTCGGCCACATCGGGCTCCCCGTCGCCGTCGATGTTCGGCTCGCCGTCGGAGTAGAAGCCGTTCCCGCCGGTCTTCGCGCCGAGCTTGCCCTCGCCGACCAGGCGCTGCATGCCCTTCGGCACGTAGAAGCGCTCGTCGCCGTAGGACTCCGCGAGGTGCTCGGCGACGTGCAGGACGGTGTCGAGACCGAGCAGATCGACCAGGTAGTAGGGGCCGATCGGGACGACGCCCGCGGCGCCGACGCCCGCGTCGATCTGCTTGATCGAGAGCTTCTTCTCCTCCTGCTCGCGCCAGACCTCGGAGATGCCCGCGTTGAGGATCCGGTTGACGACGAAGCCCGGAACCTCGGCGCAGGTGATCGGCTGCTTGCGAATCGCCTGGGCGAAGGTGACGGCGGCGGCGACGGTCTCCGCCGCGGTCTCCTCGCCCTCGACGATCTCGATCAGCGGCATGATCGAGGCCGGGTAGAAGTAGTGGAAGCCGACGACCTTCTCAGGCCGCAGCGTCGCTTCGCCGATCTCGGTGATCGACAGCGACGAGGTGTTCGACGCCAGGATCGCGTGGCCGGGCGTGGCGGCGTCGAGCTCGGCGAACACGGCCTGCTTGATCTCGATCTTCTCCGGCACGGCCTCGATCACGAAATCGACGTCGCCGAAGTCCGCGTAGGAGGTCGTGCCGTGGATGCGCCCGAGCACCTCCTCGATCTGCGCCTGGCCCTGCTCTGCGGTGAGCTTGCCCTTCTCGACGAGCTTGCCCACCTGGCCCTGCGGTGACGTTGCGGGCCTCGTCCAGCCCGGCCTGCACGAGCGCGTCGTCGATGTCCTTCAGCACCACCGGAATCCCCGCGGCCGCGATCGTCTGGGCGATCTGGCCGCCCATCGTCCCGGCGCCGACGACGGCAGCCTTAAATACGAACATCTATCGCTCTCCTCTGATCACTGAGGGTCGCGCGGCAGCCTAGCGCGCCCGCTAAGCGGACGGAGGCAAGTCAGCGGAGACCGCAGCGATGTCCAGCCGAGGCCGAGGCCGCGACCGATGGACGTGGCGCCGCCGATCCAGTCCCGCAGGAACGGCTCGCACGCATCCAGCTCCAGGGGGCGGGCGAACAGAAAGCCCTGGCCGCTGTCGCACTGCTCCTCCTTCAGCAGCGACAGCTCGCGCGACTGCTCGATGCCCTCGGCGAGCGTCTCGATCGCGAGCGCCTTGCCGAGCTGGACGAGCGTGCGGATCAGCGTCTCGCCTTCGGGGTCCTGGCTCACGCGGGAGATGAACGAGCGGTCGATCTTCAGTGCGTCGACCGGGAAGCGCTGGAGGTAGGCCAGCGAGGAGTAGCCGGTGCCGAAGTCGTCGATCGCGATCCGCACGCCGAGCTGCTTGATCTGCCGCCGAGCCGGCGCGCGGTCTCATCGGCATTGCCCATCAGGGTCGTCTCGGTGATCTCGATCGTCAGCGCGCCCGGCTCGAGCCCGCTCTGCGTCAGCGCCTCGCGCACCTCGGTCACGAACTCGTCGGTGTCGAGCTGCCGCGCCGCGACGTTGACGGCGATGCCGACGCGATAGCCGGTCCGGCGCCATGTAGCGCCCTGGCGGCAGGCCTCCCGCAGCACCCATGCCCCGACCTCGGTGATCAGGCCAGTCTCTTCGAGCAGCGGGATGAAGTCGTCCGGTTGGACGATCCCGCGGACCGGGCTGCGCCAGCGGATCAGCGCCTCCATCCCGGTGGGAGTCATGTCCTGCAGGTCGAACGTGGGCTGGTAGACGAGGAAGAACTCGTCGTTCTCGAAGGCGACGCGCAGGTCCATTTCCAGCTCCATGCGGCTCTGGACCGCGTCCTGCATCCCGGACTCGAACACCACGTAGCGGTTCTTGCCGTCCCACTTGGCGCGGTACATCGCGATATCCGCGTCGCGCAGCAGCTCTTCGGCCGATACCCGATCGCCGGCCGCGATCCCGACGCTCGCGGTCACGGTCAGGCGGTTGTCGGCGCCCTTCAGCTCGAACGGCTGCTTGAGCGCTTCGAGCAGACGCTCGGCGATCATCTCGGGACCGAGCCGACAGCGACATCCCTTCGGCGACGATCACGAACTCGTCCCCGCCGAGGCGCCCGAGCGCGTCGATGTCGCGCACGACGCCGTCGAGCCGTCGCGGCGACCGCCCGCAGCAGTTCGTCGCCGGCGCCGTGACCGAGCGTGTCGTTGATCGTCTTGAAGTTGTCGAGGTCGATGAACAGCGCGGCGACCGGCGTCTGGCTGCGGCGCGAGCGCACCAGCATCTGCTCGACGCGGTCGAGGATCAGCGTGCGGTTGGGCAGCCCCGTCAAGGCATCGTGGGTCGCCAGGAACGCGAGCTCCTCCTGACGGCGGGTGAGCTCCTCGTGTGAGCGCTGGCGCTCCGACTCGAACGACTGGCACATCCGCACGAGCGTGACGTCGAGGCTGCGCTGCAACATGCCCAGAGCCCAGGCGAGCACCTCCGGCGGGAGGTCGAGCTGCTCGGCCGTCTCGCGCACCACGTCGTCGGCCGCGTCGCGCCAGCGCAGGCAACGCTTGGTGACCTCGTTCAACGGCGCCGCGCGCTGGGCGGCCAGCTGGCCGAAGATCCGCCACGACTCCTGGCCGACATCGCGCGCCACGGCGGCGCCCTCGCCGGCCATCCAGCGGGCGACCGCGATCGTGGAGACGGTCCCCACGCGCACGAAACTGTCTTCGACCACGGCGTCGAGCACCTGGGTCCCGATTCGTCGGAGCGGCGCAGCATGCCCGCGACCACATCGTCGGTGCGCGCACTCAGCGCCTCGCCGAGCCGGCGCAGATCCGACCCGATCGCTGCGACGCGGGTCAACCGGGGCGCGTGCGGGGCTGGCGGCGCGGGCGTGTGCGGCGCGGCGGGTGTGCACCCAGCGCCGCGTTCATCCCATCGACCTGAGCGGCTCGCTTGACCCGATGGTCGAGCGAGATCGGCAGATCGTAAGAGTTCCTTTAGCTTCGCCGACGGATATCAACGCAGCCCGCACGCAACGCCGCCTCCACACGGCTACAGGCGACGCCGCCCTACACGGCGACGGCGGGGGCTCCTCCACGCGCCGCGGAAGCAGCGTTTCGCGGGCGATCACCAAGCGCTGGATCTGCGAGGTGCCCTCGTACAGCTGCATGATCTTGGCGTCGCGGAACAGCTTCTCGACCGGGTACTCCTTGATGAAGCCGTAGCCGCCGTACACCTGAACGGCTTCGGTGGCGGTCTTCATCGCGGTGTCGGCCGCGAAGCGCTTGGCGTGCGAGGAGACCAGCGTGTTGCGTTCGCCGTTGTCGAGCATCGTCGCCGACTTCCAGGTCAACAGGCGCGCCGCCTCGATCTCGGTGGCCATGTCGGCGATGATGAACTGGATCGCCTGGTGCATCGCGATCGGCACGCCGAACTGGACGCGTTCGCTGCGAGTAGTCGGTCGCGAACTCGAACGCCGCGCGGGCGATCCCGGTGGCCATCGCCGCCACGCCGGGACGGGTGCGGTCGAGCGTCATCATCGCGAGCTTGAAGCCCGTTGTTTTCCTCGCCGAGCAGGTTCTCGGCCGGGACCTCGACGTCGTTGAAGGAGATCGTCGCCGTGTTCGACGCGCGCTGCCCGAGCTTGTCCTCCTTCTTGTCGACGACCACGCCCCAGTCGCGCTCGACCACGAACGCCGAGATGCCGCGATGCCCGGCGTCCTTGTCGGTCTTGGCGTAGACGGTGTAGTAGTCGGCGTAGCCGCCGTTGGTGATGAAGCACTTGGAGCCGTTGATGACGTACTTGTCGCCCTGCTTGACGGCCGTCGTGCGCATGCCCGACACGTCAGAGCCGGCGTCGGGCTCGGTCAGGCAGAAGGAGGCGAGCTTGGGCGCTTCGGTGAGCATGCCCAGGTACTTCTTCTTGATCTCCTCCGAGCCGCCCAGCGCGATCGGGGCGGTCGCCAGGCCGTTGCAGCCGAGCGAGGTCTGGATGCCCGAGCAGCCCCAGGAGAGCTCCTCCTCGATCAGGCAGCCGTCGAGGTAGCCGGCGCCGGCGCCGCCGTAGGCCTCCTCGATGTGGGAGTTCATCAGGCCGACCTCCCAGGCTTTCTCGATGATTCCTCGGGCCAGGTGCCGTCCTTGTCGTACTCCCAGGCGACGGGGCGAATCTCCTTCTCGGCGAAGTCGTGCGCCATCTCGCGCAGGTTCTTCTGCTCGTCTGTGAGCGTGAAATCGACCATGTCTCGAGTGATCTCCTAAAGGGCCGGCGCGGGAGCGAGGCACCGCGCGAGAATAGATTGACTGGTCAGTCAACCTGAAGCGTAGCGAAGGGATCGGCCCTTTAATGGCGAGCCCACGCGTGCCGCGGTTCCGCGCCGGAGGCCCGGTCAGCTGGGACTCAGACAGGGCGTTTTCAGAACAGGGGTTTCGTCCCCCAGCTCATCCCCGAGAATTACGCAACAATCATCCGATGGAGAGCGTCTTCCCGATCGTGGTGTTTGGCGCGGTGGCGGTGTCGGTGGTGATGTCGGTGGTGTTCCTGGTCAGCCGCGGGAGCGTGTACGACCAGATCGGCCAGGGCGGGTTCTCGCGGGACGGCGAAGGTGCGAGGCGGGCAGTCGCTCGCGGATTGGCAGGCGCCGCCGCCCGACTCCCCCGCGGGACGCGCCGAGCAGGAGCGGGAAGTCCGCCAGATGCTGGAAGCCCGCAGCGAGCGACTGGTGCGCGGGGCGAGCCGGCGCTGGACATCGACGCCGAGGTCGCCAGGCTGCTGCAGCCACAGCCGCGCAGGCGAAGACGCGGGGCTGAAGCGACGAGGTGCGCCAGCTGGTGACGGCGCGCAACGAACGGCGCGTGCGCAAGGGGCTGGAGCCGTTGGACGTCGAGGCCGAGGTGGAGCGCACACTGCAGAGCTGAGATCCTTGAGCACGGCGGCCGCGGAGTCGGATATAAACGCGCCATGGCCGAGCCGCGCCGATACGAGCTGGACGAGCTGAGCATCCGTCCCGGCACCTACTTCAACCCGCAGACCGAGGTGCTGCTGATCGTCGACGACTCGCCGGACGTGGACCACGAGATCTTCGATGACATGGAGCAGGGCGAGGGCGCCGAGTGGGTGCTGATCTCCGACGAGGCGCCGGTCGACGAGCACCGCCGCGACGAGCTGATCGAGAGCTTCCAGGTCACCTATCACCCGGCCGGCGAGCTGGTGATCGCGGGCGAGGAGGCAGACGACGACGAAGAGAACGACGAGCTCGAGCCGGACGAGGAGATCGACGAGCTGGCAGTAGCCGGCCGCGGTGGGTAGGGCAGCGCAACTCCCTCGCGGCGGGCGGTGTTTCGAGAGGCTGCAATGGGCCCTGCAGAGACGAACGAGATCGTGCGTAGGATGCGCGCCGTGCGCGCCGTGCATCCAGCGGGCGCTCGCCCTGGGCGTGCTCGTGCTCGAGCGTCTCGCTCCTGGGCGGGGTCGACGGCTCGCATCCGCCCAAGCCGCCCGCGGAGCCGAGCCGTGGCCGCGGCGCTTGCGAGCCTGCAGCGCAGCGGCGCGATCACGCGCAGCAACGTATCAGCAGGACTACTCGGCCTATGTCGCGGCGGTCAACTCGCTGAAGAAGCTCTCCGGCACGCGGCGCTCAGAACTCGGCGCCGTGTCGCGAACGTGCAGGCGATCGCCGCCGCCGGCGGGTTCATCCCCTCGCGGCTGCCAGCGCTGTTCCTCACGCTCGAACGCAACCGCACGTGGTGGACGACCGGCTCGCTGCTCGCCTCGCGCGTGCGCATCAGCTTTCCCGGTTCCAAGCTCGTCTGGGAGTACTACGTCCGGCCAGGGGATCGAGATCCAGTGGCTCGGCACGTTCGGCGAGGGCAACGGGTTCTACTCGGGTGGCCAGAACAACAACCTCAAGCAGCTCGTCTCCGAACTGATCCCGCTCGCGACCAAGCGCGCCGGCGGCATCGCGTGGGAGTACATGTTCCAGTTCGACGGCGGTGAGCCCCCGTGGACGAGCGGCCTCTCGCAGGGCACCGCGCTGCAGCTGCTCTCGCGCGACTACTCGCGCTTCAAAGAACCGGCCGTTCTGACCGCGGCCCAGGAAGCGCTCGGAATCTTCAAGACCCCGCCGCCGTCCGGGCGTGCGCGTGACGAGCTCGCTCGGCGCGCACTACCTGGAGTACACCTACGCCCCGACCGACCGCATCCTCAACGGCGAAATCCAGGCGCTCGTCGGGCTCTACGAATACACCTCGATCACCAAGGACCCCGTCGGGCTGGCGCTGTTCGAAGCCGGCGACGCCGAAGAGCGCGCACGCACGCCGCTCTACAACACCGGCTACTGGTCGATGTATGACCAGTACGGCGAATCGGACCTGAACTACCACGAACTGCTCACCGAATTCCTTGCAGCACCTGTGCGAACGCACGCGCAAAGGCGAGCCGCTCGCCGTCGGCCGCCCCCGCACCGCTCCACGCCGACGCCGACTCCGACGCCAGCACCTCCACGACGACGCCATCGCCGGCGGGCGGCGAAGCGGGCGGCACGACCGGAAACCGAGCGGCGGTACCCACCGGCGGCGCAAGCGCCGCGCGCTACATGGCGCGGAGCAGCGTCCACGACCACGCCCTCAACCGCGATCGCCGGCGACGCGATCTACTGCACGACCGCCGAACACTTCACCGCCGACCTGCACACGCCGCCGGTGATCTCGCTGCTCACTACCACGCTGCCGACGAGCTCGCGGGCGGGCGTGCAGCTGTCGCTGTCGAAGGTCGCGAACGTGCACCTGACCGTCCGGCTCGGCGGCAAGATCGTGTGCAGCAACAGCGCGACCGTCGAACGGGGCAAGCCGAAGCTGCTGTGGCCCACACCGGCGAAGGGCGGTGTCTACGCGGTCACGCTGACGGCGACGGACCTGGCCGGCAACTTCGCCACCGCTACCGGGACGATCACGGTCGCCGAAGGGTGCGAAGGCGCACTGAGCACTCAGCCTTACTGCGAAGCCGTCCACCAGTATCGTGTGATTTGCGGGTGAGGGCCTCTGGCCTTTAGCCCGTATTTTTCGTTGGGGATGAGATGTCTGAAGGGAGCTAACCGGGTCCTGAACGGATCCCACCCGCCCCAGGCGACCCTAGACTGCTCGCATGACACGACTGAGCAGCGCATGGCGGGCGTTGACGCCCGAGCAGCGCCTGGCGGGCGCCGCCGCGGCGGCGCTGTTCGTGACGATGTTCCTGCCGTGGTACGACAAGACGACACGGTCGTAGTGCATGGCGCCGCCAAGGCCACCCAAACCAGCCTCAGCGCGTTCCAAGCCTTCTCCTTCGTGGAGGCCGCCGTGCTGCTCGTCAGCGCCGGGGTGCTCGCCATGCTGTTCGCGCGCGCCGAGGGGCGCGTCTTCCAGCTTCCCGGCAGCGACGGCGTGATCGTGATGATCGCGGGCGGGTGGACGGCGCTGCTGATCTTCTACCGGCTGCTCGACAAGCCGGAACTGCAGAGCAACGAACGCATCACCGCGACGGTCGGGGTTGAGTGGGGGATCTTCATCGCCCTGCTGCTGGCGCTGGGCCTCGTCTACGCCGGCGGGCGTATGCGCGCCAGCGCGCGGTCGGAGCCCCCACTGCTGCGCCAGTCCACGCCGCCCGCCGCCATCGACATGACCCGCAACCACCACCTACCACGCCGCTCGCGCACGCGGCGCAGCGCCTGCCGCCGCCATCCACCACACCGCCGCGTCGCGCGTCACTGCGTCGCCGGTCACCGCGACCGAGGCGACCGAGCAGCTGTCGTTCGAGGACCCCCCGCCCGAGCCCCAGGACGCTCCCCCTCCGATTAGCGCAGGCACACCGGCGACACCTATCATTGCGCGGACGATGCCCGCCTCCTTCACCCCGGCGCCCGCCTCCGTCAAAGACGTCGCCGCGGGCCTGCGCGCGGTGGGCTACCTGCCCGGCGAGTCGACCGCGCTGGTGGCGTTCCTGGCCGCCAAGCTCGGCAAGCCCGTGCTCGTCGAGGGGCCGGCGGGCGTCGGCAAGACCGAGCTCGCGAAGTCGCTCGCGCTGTATCTCGGCCGCGAGCTCGTGCGGCTGCAGTGCTACGAGGGCCTGGATGAGGCGAAGGCGCTGTACGAGTGGAACTACCGCAAGCAGCTGCTGCGCATCCAGGCCGAGGCCGATCGGACGCGGGCTGGGAGGCGGTGCAGGAGGACATCTTCGGCGAGGAGTTCCTGCTCGCGCGACCCGCTGATGAGCGCGATCGCCTCCGAGCGAGCCGGTCGTGCTGCTGATCGACGAGATCGACAAGACCGACCAGGAGTTCGAGGCGATGCTGCTGGAGGTGCTCTCCGACTTCCAGATCTCGATCCCAGAGCTCGGCCGCGTCGAGGCGCGCACGCACCCTGTCGTGCTGCTGACCTCGAACAACTCGCGCGAGCTGACCGAGGCGCTCAAGCGCCGCTGCCTGTACCTGTGGCTCGACTACCCCGAGCTCGAGCACGAGCTCGAGATCGTGCGGCTGCACGCGCCGGAGCTGCCGGAGACGGTCGCGCGCAGGCTGGTCGAGGTGGTCGGCATGGTGCGCGAGCTCGACCTGAAGAAGCCGCCGTCGATCGCCGAGTCGATCGACTGGGCGCGGGCGCTGTCTGCTGCTCGGCGCCGAGGACATCGACGAGGCTGTCTTCAGGGACACGATGTCGGTGATCGTCAAGCACCGCACCGACATGGACATCGTGGCCGAGCGCGTCGGGCTGAAGCTGGGCCCGCCCGCCCACTCGGCCGCCGATGCCGCCTGAGGGCCTGCCGGCCCGCATCCTCGAGCTCGGTGAGGAGCTGCGCCGCGAAGGCGTCGCGGTCGGGACCTCGGAGCTGCTGGACGCGTTCGCGGTGCTGCGCGAGGTGTCCTGGACCGAGCAGGAGGACTTCCGCGAGGCGCTCGCCGCGACTTTGGCCAAGAGCCAGGAGGACCGGCGCGTGTTCGAGCTGGTGTTCGACCGCTTCTTCTTCCGCGCGGTCGAGCTCGCGGCGCTGCGCGAGGGCGTGCGCGAGGGCGACCCGTCGACAGTCCCCGCCCGGCGCAATCGACCTCGACGAGCTCACCGACGAACAGCTCGAGGCGCTGCGCGCGCAGATCGCCGCCGCGCTGAGGGACGGCTCAGAGGGCGCGATGCGCGACCTCGCGCGGATGGCGATCGCCGCCTTCGGCCGGCGCGAGGAGGGCTCGGGCGTGATCGGCGTGGACGTCCAGCGCATCCGCCGCGCGCTCGGCCTGCGCACCGAGCCCCAGCCCGACCTGCCCGCCGAGGACCCCCGGCGCGAGGGCCTGCCGCGCGATGCGCTGCGCCGCTTCGAGGCGCTGCTGCGACGCGAGCTCGAGCGCGGCCAGATCGAACGCACCGGCAGCCTGCCCCCGTCGCGGCCGCTGGGCGAGCTCGACCGGGCGCTGCCCTCCGGGCCGCTGGCCGACCTGGCCGCCGTGCACCGCGTCGTGATCCAGCTGCGCCGCCGGCTGGCCACGCAGGGGATGCAGGCGCGCGGGCACCGCCGCCACGCGCAGGTGGACGTGCGCCGCACGATGCGCGCATCGCTGCAGACCGGCGGCGTCCCGGTGGTGCTCAAGTACCGCCCGCGGCGCCCGCAACGCCCGGAGATCTACGTGCTCTGCGACGTATCCACGAGCGTCACCTCGGCGTCGGTGTTCTTCCTGTCGGTGCTCCACGCGCTGCACGACTCGTTTCGCAAGATGCGCTCGTTCGTGTTCATCGAGCGCGTCTCCGAGGTGACCGACATCTTCGCGCACGAGCGCAACTTCAAAGCCGTCAGCGAACGGATCTCCAGCGACGCGGGCGTGGCCGACATCTCCGGCTACACCGACTACGGCCGCGTGTGGTCGGAGTTGCTGGAGCTGGTCGGCGAAGACCTGCACCCGCGCGCCACGGTGATCGTGCTCGGCGACGCGCGCACCAACGGCCGCGACCCCCGCTCCGACCTGTTCGCCCAGCTGGCGGCCCGCGCCGGGCGCACGTTCTGGCTGAACCCCGAGCCACGCCTGTACTGGAACTACGGCGACTCGGTGATCGCCTGCCTACGAGGAGTTCTGCACCGCGTTCGAGTGCTGGACGACCGCCCAGCTGGAGGACTTCGTGCGGGCGCTCACCCGGCCGGTCTCCTCGGCGCTGTAGGCAGCGGCCTGCGGTAGGCACCACACGAGCGACAGCGATCGCTGCTGGCAAGGGATCGCAACACGCCCATCCCCGCGCGGTAGCATCAGCGGCAGAGATAACAGGGGGGCTGGCGGGCAAGGCCGGCTGAGATGGCGCCCAGGAAGCGATTCCCCCGGCGCCGACCCTTTGAACCTGTGGGGTAATGCCCGCGGAGGGAGCGCAGTGCCAACCGAACTGCAGTCCCGCGCGCACCACCGTACATCTCGGATCGCTCGCGCCAACGGCGATGGCATCGGCCTCAGCGACGTCAGCCGCACCTACCGCGACCAGCGCGGCAGCCACCGTGCAGGCGCTCGCCGGCATCTCGCTGCGCGGCCAACCACGGCGAACTGCTCGCGGTGGTCGGGCCGAGCGGCTGCGGCAAGACCACGCTGCTGGAGCTGCATCTGCGGCCTGCAGACGCCCGACCGGGGCTCGATCGAGTGCGCCCCGGCGGCGCTGATGCCCCAGCGCGACCTGCTGCTGCCGTGGCTGTGCGCGCTCGACAACGCCGCGCTCGCGCTGCGCATCGCCGGGCTGCCGCGCGCCGAGGCCCGCGCACGGGCGGCTGAGCTGTTCGCCGAGCTCGGGCTCGACGGCTTCGAGGCCGCCCACCCGCACGAGCTCTCCGGCGGCATGCGCCAGCGCGTCGCGTTCCTGCGCACGCTGCTCTCGGGCAAGCCGGTCCTCTGCCTGGACGAGCCGTTCGGCGCGCTCGACGCGATCACGCGCGCGGAGATGCAGGCCTGGCTCGGCCGGGCGCTGGCGCGCGAGCCGCGCACGGTCGTGCTCGTCACCCACGACGTCGAGGAGGCGATCCTGCTCGCCGACCGCGTCGCGGTGCTCTCCCCCCGCCCCGGCCGTGTTGCGCACGGAGCTCGAGGTCGACCTCCCCCGCCCGCGCTCACGCACCGACGCCGCGGTGGTGGCGTTGCGCGAGCGGGCCCTGAGCGCGCTGGTTTGGGGGCCACGGCGGGGCAAGAGATGGGGATGAGGACCGGTATGGACTCTGGAACGGCCGCCGGGATGGGAAGCGCGCCATGAAGCGCCGCCTCGTGAACGCCCTGCCGGCCCTCGTGCTCGTCCTCGCCGCTGCTCGGCGCGTGGGAGCTCTACGCCGACTCGGGCGTCAACCAGACTCCTCGATCCTGCCGGCCCCCCACGCGATCGCGCAATCGCTGTGGTCCAACGCCGGCCTGCTCGGGCACAACCTCGCCGTCACCGCGGAGGAGGTCGTGCTCGGGCTCGCGCTGGCGCTGGTGCTCGGCTTCGCGCTCGCGGTGCTGATCCATCTATCCCCGCTGCTGCGCCGCGCCGTCTACCCGCTCGCGGTCGGCTCCCAGGCGGTGCCGATCGCCGTGATCGCGCCTGCTGCTCGTCTTCTGCTGGGGCTTTGGCATGCTCCCCAAGCTGATCGTGATCGTGCTGATCTGCTTCTTCCCGGTGCTCGTCACGACCGTTGACGGGCTCGCCGCCGTCGACCCCGACCAGCTCAAGCTGCTGCGCACGCTCGACGCCTCGCGCTGGCAGGCGTTTCGTTTCGCCGAGCTGCCCGCGGCGCTGCCCGCCGCGATCAGCGGCGCGCGGATCGCGCTCACCGTCGGCGTGATCGGCGCCTACATCGCCGAGTCCCAGACCGCGACCTCCGGGGCCTACGCCGGTCTGGGCCACGAGATCAACGCCGACCTCACCGCCCTGCAGACCCCGCGCGCCTACGCGGCGGCGGTCGTGCTGTTCGCGTTCGCGATCGCCTGCTTCTACACCCTCGCCCTCGCCGAGCGCCGGCTGGCGCCCTGGGCCAACCGACCAAGAGGAGACACCCGTTGAGAACCCCATCCGTCGTCCGCCGATACATCGCGCCGATCCTGCTGGCACTGTCCTTCGCCCTTGCTCTCCAGCCTGTGGCGCCAAGCAGGACGCGATCTCGGCGGCGCAGCACAAAGCCCTTCACAGTGATGCTCGACTGGTTCCCCAACGCCGACCACGCCGCGCTCTACTCGGCGATCGCCCACGGCGACTTCCGCGCGGTCGGCCTCGACGTGCAACCGGTCGTCCCCTCCGAAACGGCGGAACCGCTGAAGCTGCTCGCCGCCGGCAAGGTCGACATGGCGATCTCCTACGAGCCCGAGCTGCTGCTCGCGCGCGATCAGGGCTTGAAGCTGGTCTCGATCGGGGCGCTCGTGCAGCGCCCGCTGACGTCGATCATCGCCCTGCCCGGAGCGCATGTGAAGAGCGTGGCGGAGCTCGCGGGCAAGACCGTCGGCACCGCCGGGATCCCCTACCAGGCGGCCGAGCTGCGAACCGCGCTGCAGACCGCCGGCGTGAGCCCCGCGAAGGTCAGGGAAGTGAACGTCGGCTTCAACCTCGTGCCGGCGATGCTCTCCGGGCAAGGTGGCCGCGACGCTGGGGGGCTACTGGAACTACGAGGCGATCCAGCTGACGCTGATGCACAAGCACCCGGTGACGATCCCGATCGATCAGGCAGGCGTTCCGCAGTACGACGAGCTCGTGCTGGTCGTACGCGAAGACGAGGCGCACACCCGCGGCCAGGACCTGCGCGCCTTCCTGCAGGCGCTCACCCGCGGCGAGCGCGAGGTACGCGCCGATCCGGCCGCCGCGGCGGCGCTCGTGGTCAAGGCCAACCCCTCGCTCGAAGCGAAGCTCCAGCTCGCCTCGATCGAACAGACGCTGCCCGCGGCGCTGCCGGCCAGCGGCAAGCCCTTCGGCTATCAGGACCCCTCGGCGTGGGCAGCCTTCGGCAGCTGGATGTTCGCGCACGGGCTCCTCCACCACAACCCGAACACCGCGCTGCCGCCGTTCACGAACGAGTTCCTGCCGGGGGAAGGGATCGGGAAGAGCGAAGAATAAGGGCCTCTACAGGCCCGCCATGTGCACGGCGGCCAGCCCCGCCCACTCGCCGTAGGGGGCGAAGAACGCGCGCACCTCGTGCTCCTCTGCGCGGGCTCGCGCCTCGCCGCCGCTGAGTCGGCGCCCGACGAGCTTCAGCAAGCCGAGGTCGCCGGCGGGCAGTTGGTCGTAGCGGCCCTGCCCGCACAGCGCCATCATCTCGACGGTCCACGCGCCGATGCCTCCGATCGCGCGCAGCCGCTTCCAGCCGCGCTCGTGCTCGGCGGGATCGCGCAGGTTCACGCGTCCTTGCGCAACCTCGCGTGCGGCCCTTCTCAATGCGATCGCGCGCGCCGCCGCGAGATCGCACGACTCGATCATTGCCGGCGCCGTCGCGCTCAGCTTCGCGGCCGTCGGCAGGTCGCGCAACCCGCTGGCCCATGCCTGCTCGCCTCCGCCGGTCCAGCGCCGTCCGAGCCGCGTGACCAGCCGGTGCTGGATCTTGGCGGCCCGCTCGTACTCGATCAGCTGCTCGCACACCGCCCAGACGAGCGCCTCGAACGGCTCCGGGCGGCGTCCCACGCGCAGCCATGGGCGCACCCGCACCGAGCGCCCGATCAGAGGGTCGCTTGCGAAGCGGCGGTGAAAGGCTCCCAGGTCATCGTCCACCCCGAGCGCGAACCGCATCCGCTCGATTCCGTACCTAGCAGCCGTGCGCGTCCGTGCGCGCGCGCCGAAGAGGACCGTGTCGTGCGCCGTCTGAGCAACGCGCACCACCACCGGCTCGTCCTCGTGATGCAGCAGCCGTTCCAGCACGCCTCCTCGCCGGCGCGTCACCCCATCCATGCCGATTTGCCGCGGCAGACGAAAAGAGCCCGCCCCCCCGGCCGGCCGCACCTCCTCGCGCAGCTCGACCAGGTCGTTCAGCGCTCGCCGCCCAGCAGGTGCACGTCCACGAGCAGCGAGCGGCTGCCGACGATCTGCAGCAGCTCGCCGGCTCTGCGGTCCGAGCGGGCATCCCGCCTGCCCCGGCCCAGTCGCCGCCCGGCGCGGCGGCCCTTCACGAGCGCCGTGCGTCGACGACGGCGATGCACGAGACCGACGACCGCCGCTCCCGCCACGAACCCCCCGGCCGCCACCGCGGCGGCCTGCACAGCCGGCACGACTGCGCGGCCCGGCCCTCCCTCGGACGGCAGCGCCCGTGCGGCGGACGCCAGCACCGTCGGCTCGTCCGCGAGCACCGGCAGGGCATCGACTTCCTCGGTGTCACCCATCCAGCGAAGTGTAGGGGGCGGTCCAGACTGCTAGTCGAGGACGCGCTCGTAGACCCTGTAGCGCTTGACGACCTCCCCGCCCATGCCTTCCATGCCGCGGTTCATCGCGGTGTTCGTCTCCAGGATCCAACCCATCTCCCCGCCCTTCTGCGGGCGCGCTTCCGCCGCGTCGAAGTGCAACTGGTAGAGCTTCGCCGCGACCCCCGTGTGCTGGTGTTCGGGCTTGACGCCGAGGAAGCCGACGCGCACCCGGTCGGTGATCTTGCCCTTGCGCAGGAAGTGCCACCAACCCAGCGGGAAGAATTTGCCGTTCATCTTCTCGAGAACCTGGTTGATGTCGGGGAAGGTCATCGCCATGCCGACCACCTCGCCGGTGTCTTCTTTCTCGGCGATCAAGCACCAGTGTTTGTCGAACACCAGTTGGATCTCCTGGGCGTAGGCGTCGAGATCCTTCTTGGAGTACGGCACGAAGTCCCAGTTTTTCGACCACGCGGAGTTGTAGACATCGGCGAACGCGTCCATGTCTTTGCGCAGCTGTCGCCTGCGCATCGGCCTGCACCCTGATCCCGTGCTCTGACTGCACCTTCTCCGCCAGCTCCCAGATCACGGGCAGCACCTTGTCGCGATCTGAGACCTCGAGGTTCCACATCAGCAGGTCCATCGCCTTGGTCATACCGGCCTGCTCCATGCGCTGCTGGTAGTAGGGCGGGTGCCAGGGCTGCTTGATCATCGGGCGCAGACTCGAAGCCCTCGATCAGCACGCCGCTCTCTTCGTTCATCGAGAAGTCGGCGGGGCCGACCATCCGCTCCATGCCCTTCTCGCGCAGCCAGGACTCGGCGGCGCTCAGCAGCGCCTCGAGCACCTCCTGGTCGTCCTCGAACTCGAGGAACCCGAACCAGCCCCAGTTCTTCTTCTGGTAGTCGTTGAACGCGTGGTTGATCTGAGCGGTGATGCGTCCCACGACCCGCCCGTCGCGCCGGGCGAGGAAGTATTCGGCCTCCCCGTGGCTGAAGAAGGCGTTCATTCGCCGGTTCAAGAACAGCCAGCGCTCGAGCTTCGGCAGGGGGATCCACAGCGGGTGGTTAGCATGCAGTTTGAACGGCAGGTCGATGAACGCTTTCGTCTCCCGCCTGCCGGAGACCGGTGTGACCTGGACGCCTGTTGTTCGCTCAGACACGCTCACTGCCCAGACCCTATATGCACACTTCGACAGACGTCTTCGCCAAGGTCCGCGGCCACGAGCGCGAGGAGCTGTTGCGCGCCGCGCGCGCGGCCGACGTGCTGCCCTACTTCCACGTCCTGACCTCGGCGGCGATGCCCGTCGTCGAGATGGAGGGCGCCGAGCGGATCATGCTCGGCTCCAACAACTACCTCGGGCTGACCGGCGACGAGCGTGTGATGAAGGGCGCCGAGGACGCCCTGCATCGCTATGGCACCGGCCTGACCGGCTCGCGTTTTCTGAATGGGACGATCCCTCTGCACCTGGAACTGGAGCGGGAGATCGCCGAGTGGATGAACACCGACGCCGCGCTCGTGTTCACGACCGGCCACCAGGCCAACCTCTCGACGCTCGGCACGATCCTCGGGCCTTCAGACACGGTGATCGTCGACTCGGGCGACCACGCCTCGGTCTTCGACGGCTGCCTGCTCTCACGCGCCAAGCTGCGCGCCGTTTCGTCACAACCGCCTCGACAAGCTCGAGAAGATGCTCGAGCGCGCCCAGGCCGATGGCGGAGGCGTGCTGGTGGTCGTCGACGGCGTCTTCTCGATGGAGGGCGACATCGCGCCGCTGCGCGAGATCTGCGATCTGTGCGCGCGCTATGGCGCGCGTCTGATGGTCGACGAGGCCCACGGCGCGGGGGTGCTCGGGGCACGCGGCGCTGGCACCGCCGAGCTGCTCGGTGTCGAGGATTGCGTCGACCTGCGCATGGGCACGTTCTCCAAGTCGCTCGCCTCCTGCGGCGGCTTCGTCGCGGGGCCGGAGGATGTGATCGAGTACCTGCGGATCTACTCGCGCCCGTTCCTGTTCACCGCCTCCGCGGTCCCGGCCTCGCTCGGGGCGGCGCTCGCGGCGCTGCGCGTGATGCGCTCGCCCGACGGGCCGCCGCTGCTCGAGCGCGTGCTCGCCAATGCCCGCCTGCTGCGCGACGGGCTCGAAGACCTCGGTTTCGCGGTGGTCGCGCCACAGGCCCTGCCCGCCGATGTCGCACCGGCCCCGGGCGTGGTCAGGGAGGGATCCGGTACGTCGCCGCAGATCGTCACCCCGATCGTTCCGGTGCTCGTCGGCGACGACTGGAAGGCGGCGCTGCTGTGGAAGGCGCTCTATGACGGGGGCGTGTTCGTCAACACCGCGCTGCATCCCGCTGTCCCGCCGGGGGGGCGTTGCTGCGCACGAGCGTAATGGCCACCCACGATGACGCGGTGCTCGATCAGGCACTTGCCGTCTTCGCCCGTGTCAAGCGCGAGTTCGAGTCCGAGCACGGCCCCTTGCCGGGCCCGAACTGAGGCCCTCCTCCGCTTGTCCATTTCTTCACAAGTCCCGACGGCAAGAAAAAAGGTCGCTTCTAGCGTACGAAGCGCAGTCGCGCTGTTGACCGCAAGCCCCGTGCTCGCGTAGCTTCCAAGAGCGCTCTGCATGACTGTCTGAAGTTCGCCCCACAGCATCAGGAGGGGCCCAGTGCCGGGGTCAACCGCGACTTGTCGCAGACTGGCTTCAGTTGGCATGGTGAGCACATACTCGTTCGTAAAAATTCAACGCAAGGATGTTGCCCGCAGCGGAGCTCGCGGCGGCAACGGGGAGAGTGCTCACATGAACGCGACAGCGACGATCGCCCCTGCCGGTCCACAGTACATGCGCGCCTTGGAACGCGCCAATAAGGTTCGCCTCGCACGTGCCGAGCTCAAGCGCCAGGTGGCGCTGGGAGAGATCGGCGTCGCCGCGGTGATCCTCGATTGCCCGTGGGAGGCGCACAGCATGGCCGTGGCCGACCTGTTGATGAGCCAACGCCGCTGGGGTCAGACTCGCTGCCGCAAGTTTCTCGCCCAGATCTCGATGTCCGAGAAGAAGACCGTCGGATCGATGACCGACCGTCAGCGCCGCACGCTCGCGGCGATGCTCACCGCCGTTCCGCCGAACTGCGCGGAGGCCGCCGAGGCGCGGCGCGACAGCGATCAGGCGGCCAAACTCTACAACCAGCCATTTGGGATATCAGCGCGCCACGCTCCGCGTGAGCATCGCGCGATGGCGCTCAGTCATTGATCGATTAAACCCACCCACCCCGGGGCCGCGCGCCGTGCGCGGCCCCTACGACCGATTAAACCCACCCACCCCGGGGTCACGCTTTCGCGTGACCCCTGTCCCTAGGGACAGCCGGAGGAGAGCTTGACCTGCCACCACCCGGCCAGCATCCCGATCAGACCGAGCCGTGGGCGCACCTCCCACACCCCGCAGCCACTTTGGCCGAGATCGCGCAGCGGTAGGCGCACGAACTTGTAAGCACCCGGTTCGAGCTTCATCAGCTCGAGCAGCTCGCGCGAGGTGCGCTCATGCTCCGCACGCTCGGCCGCGAGCCGGCGCATATCCTGCAGGCGGCCGGCAAGCCGGTCACGTATCCGCTCCAGCTCCGCCAACGTGAGCAGGCTGGGGCCGGCGGCGAGATCATCCCGGAGCCCTGGCATGACCGCCGGGGAGATGTGCGGGAACCCGCCCGCGACAATCGCCGAGCTTTCGCGCTCGAGCCTGCCGATCTGTCTCCTCAGGGCGATACGCGCGTCACGCTCACCGACCTGCACCTGAGAAGGGCTCGCGAGTGAGGCGACCCCGATAGCTGGTCGCTCACGATCTATGACAAGGCCGGACTGGGTCACACCGATCTCCTCCTAGTGCCGGAATCGCCGAGTCTACCAGTGTCCTCAGGGTGCTTCCAGCGCCGTGCCGCATGTCCACAGTGCCTCCTCCACATACAACGAAGGCACACCGGCAACCTGGATCGCGAACAGGGTCAAACGGCGCGTATCTGCACTTGCCTGATGGCCTGGGGCCAGCGCGCCGAACAGAACCGCCAGCGCCGTCGAGGAGTCCGCGACCACCAGCGTCCCGCCCGGCAGCGACGGCGCCAGGGCGAACCGTCCCAACGGCTCGCCCTCCTTGCTCGGGCGGATGCCCAGCGGACCGTCCACGCACTCGGCGTCGAGCGCCCACACCGGCACGCCCGTGTCGACCAGCGCGATCAGCAGGACGTCTTCGAGCAGGCTTGCAGAGAGGAAGCCGCCGCGCAGCATGCGCTCGAGTGCCGCCGCCTCGATCGGCGTGCGCACGATCTCAGGGTCTAGACCTATTTGACGGAAGAAGGCTCGGTAAGCCGCAGGCACCGGCTCCCGGCGCACGCCCACCGCCCAGGCTCCGCGGAGGCGGCTGGACAGTTCGCGCAATCGATCCTCGACCGCGGGCGTCGAGCCATCCGTCAGCAAGCCCGGCCGGCCCACACGCGTCTGCGCGATGAGGAGCCGCAGCTCGGGAAGCTCCTGCTCGACCTCGCGCGCACGCCATCCCAGCTCCGGCTCCGAGCCCTCCGGCCATTCCGACGCGAATCGCAGATCTGCCATCACGGCAGCGGCAAGCGCCACCCGCGTTCGCGCGCCGCTCGCACCAGCTCGCTCACACGCGCACGCAACGTCGCCGGCGCGGGTCCTTCCAGCAGTGGCTTGCTCTGCACCACACCCCCTGGATAGGCAAAGGTCACCTGCGCACAACTCACCACGCTGTAGAGCGCCGCCAGCGCCCCATCGCGATCGAAGCCGATCGGGATGCTCAGGTGCCGCGCGCGCATGAGCCGGCGCAGCGGACCTCGTTCCCCTTTCAGCGCCACCCCCGCGAAACCCACACCCGGGAAGGAGGGCGCGAGCGCCTGCATCTCGCTCAGGACCCGCGCGCATGAGCCCGCGTCGACGAACAGCGCCAGCACCACCGGCCCCCGTTCGTAGAGTTCACAGATGTTCAGGATCCCCGTGCCCCGCACCGCGCACGCCGGCCGCTTGCCCGCCGCGCCGTCGTTCGCGTGGGTGGCGATGTCAGCGTCGCCGTTCACCACCCCCAGCGCGAGCGGCACGGCGAACGGCGCAAGCTTGTGACCCGGCTCGATGCCCCCGACGCCGTTCGACTGCCTCAGCGTCGTGTTGATCACGACCAGCACCACGATCAGCAGCACCAAGACGCCCACGTAGCGTCCGTACCGTGGGCCGCTGAGCTCAGACCGATTCATGGCGCGTGCGCCGCCCGTGCCGTCGCACCCAATCGATGCCGGGGAAGGGAACAGCAATCGCTCGCGGCCGCTCGGCAATCAGCAGCGCCGCGGGCAACGCCACGAGCACGCCCAGCAGCGAGACGCTCAGGTCGATCAGTGTCACCACGCCGAAGTCGCGGAGCATGCGGATGTCCGACAGCACCAGCACACCGAAGCCCATGATCGCCGTTACCCCCGATGCCGCCACCGCGGCGCCCGTGCGCTCGTAGGTGCGGCGCAACGCCCCGATCGCACTCTCTCCCCGCAGCCGCTCCTGGCGGTAGCGCTCAGACAGCAGCACGCTGAACTCGGTCGAGATCGCGATCACCAGCGCACCCAGCGTGACCGACATCGGGTTCAGCGGCACCCTCACCGTGAACAGGATCAGCGCCGACCAGCCCGTCGCCAGCGTGATCGGCACGAGCGGCGCCAGCGCCCGACTCAGGTCCCCGCGGAAGGCGATCAGCAGCACGAGTGCCACCGCCGCCAGGCCCGCGAGCAGCGTCTCCAGACGCCGCCAGGGAGATGCCACCTCCGCGTCCGACTTGGCTGCCAGGACCGCCAACCCGACCAGCTGCGCCCTCACTCCCGAAGGCGGACGCAGGCTCGAGCGCATCGTTTCGATCACGCGCTGCTGTTCGGACAGCGGCATCAGCCGGATGCCGAAGGCCAACGTCGCCGTGCGGCGATCGGGGGTGATCACGTCCTGGGAGAAGTACGGCGGGATCGCATCGAGCAGGCCCTGCACATCGGCCCGCGTCAGCTTGTGCGTGGCGGGCCCCGCACCGGCGGTTGTTGTGGAGGCACCCGCGAACAGATCCGGCAGTGAGAAGGCCGGGCACAGACGCGCCTTGCCGCAGCCCCGCGCGGAGCTGTACCCGAAGCGCTTCAGCATGGCGCTCTCATACGAACTCATCCATTCGATCGTCGACGGCTTCGTCAAGTTCTTGGCGCTCACCATCAGGTCGATCTCGCCCCCCACGCCCGTGGCGCGCTCGAGCGCGCTCAGATTCTGCAGCGATTCCAAGTTCTGCGGGACCAGCTTTTCGATATTGGTTTCCACGTGCGTCTGCGTGTCCAGCCCCCAGCCGAGCGCCGCCAGCGCCAGCCCCACGCCCAGCACCCGCCCCGGCCGGCGCACCGCCTCGACCAGCGCGACCCTGATCACGAAGCGATTGACCGGGTTGTCGAGGACCAGCTCACGCGCGCCACGCCATGCGGCACCCAGCGACGCATCGAACAGTCCGTTTCCCGCCCGCTTCCCACCCCGTTCGGTCGATCGCCGATCGGCGAGCACGAGCGTGGCCGACCCCACGGTGAGCGCACACAGGAATGCGATCACGACGCCGACCACGAGCAGCACGCCGAAGCCCCGCACCATCGGCACCGGCGAGAGCAACAGCACGAGCATCGCCGCGACGCTGGCGATGCCGGCCGTGGCGATCGTCGGCGCGCTGGCGACGGCCGCGCGCTTGACCGCCGCGCGGGGCGGCTGTGCTTTGGTTCTATGGGCCTCTTCTTCAAACGCCTCCTCCACACGCGACTGGAACTGGATCGCGTAGTCCACCGCGAGTCCCACCAGCACCGGCAACACGGCGATCGAGGCCACCGTCAGCGAAGCGCCCACGAGCGACAGCGCGCCGAACGTGAGCGCGGCGGCAAGCGCCGCGACCCCCAGTGGCAGCAGCCGCGGCCGCCCCCGGAAGATCAGGCCTAGGGTGCCAGCCATCACCAGCAGCACGGCCACCAGCAGCAGCTCGATCGAGTGCGTGATCGCCCCTGTCAGATCCGCGACGATCACGGGCTCGCCCGTCACCAGATAGGACTCCCCGTGCGCCAGCCGCCACTGCTTCATCGCCACCGCCTGGCGAATCAGCGCGATCGTGCGCGTCCGCGAGCGTTCAGACAAACCTGCCTTCAACCGCACCGACACAAGCGCGGCTTCGCGGCTCGGGAACAAATACGCGAAGCGCTGCTTCGGCGTGCCCGCCAGCTTTTCCGATTCGAACACCAGCGTCGAGATGAAGCTGAGGTCTTCCAGGCTCGGCCGTTCGGTGATGCCGTACTGGAGCGCCAGCGTCGCGAGGCCCTCCTTGAAGCGCGTCAGCGTGATCGAGCCCGCCTGCTGGCCAAGCTTGCGCGCCTGGGCGATGCCTTCTCCGCGGGCCAGCGCGGCCTTCGTGACGACCTGCTCCGCCTGCTTCGCCGACGCTTCGGCCTGCTTGGTCTGAGCCGTAAGATCCTCATCGCTCTGTTCGACCGCCTCGGTGATGAACGTGCCGGGGCCGAACACAACCTTCACCGTGTGCGCGCGCCCCAGCTGCCCGCACGGCCCGTTCGCGCCGCCCTCCGCGGCGAGCCCGCTCGCGGGGACGTTGCCCGACAAGCACCCCTCCAACCCCGCCAACCGCTCGAGGTCGGAGCTGAGCACGAGCTGCTGCAGGTCGCCTTTCACCAGCACCTCGATCGGCTCTTCGCCGAAGTTCTTGTAAAACCGCTGGGTGCCCTTGTACTCGGGACTGGAACTCGACACGAACGTGTCGGTCGCCGCCGTCGGGTGCAGTCGCAGCGCGAAGGCGATACCCCCCAATCCAAGCACGGTCGCGAGCACCACTACCAACAACGGCCTGCGACCGATCAAAGATCGGCCAGCACCACCCGCTAGGGCGGATAAGAGCCGGGTGGACCTCACTCCATGCCGAGCGGACCCTGCGCTTCGCCCGAGAGGAACTGGCGGACGAACGGGTTCTCGCTCGCAAACAGCTCAGCCGCCGGCCCCGACTCGACGACCCGGCCCTTCCACAGGACTGAGATGTGTTCGCCGACGCGCCGCGCGCTCATGATGTCGTGGGTGATCACCACATAGGCCCCGCCGTTCTCCGCGTGGACTTCCTTGATCAACTCGCACAGCAGCGCGGTGCGCACTGGATCAAGCCCCGAGTCGGGCTCGTCGAACAGCACGATCTCGGGGTCGAGCACGAGTGAGCGCGCGAACCCCGCACGCTTGCGCATCCCGCCCGAGAGCTCGTTGGGCATCTTCGAGCCCTCGCCCCCCAGACCGACCTCGCGCATCCGGCGATTGACGATCTCGGCGATCTCCTCGTCGCCCTTCTCGGTGTGCTGGCGCAGCGGGAACGCGACGTTGTCGTACAGGTTCATCGACCCGAACAGCGCGCCGTCCTGAAACAGCACGCCAAACTTCTTGCGCAGCTCGAACAGCTCATCGTCGGGCAGACTGGGGATCGAGTGTCCGTGCACGATCACATCGCCCTCGTCGGGATACAACAGGCCGACGATGTGCTTGATGCACACCGACTTGCCGGTGCCCGACGGGCCGATGATCATCGAGACCTGACCCTCCGGGATCTCCATGTTCAGACCGCGCAGCACGTGGTTGCGCCCGAACGACTTGTGGACGTCGATGAACTCGACCGCGGCCGGCGCCTTCGAGGCATGGGTCGTGCCCGTGTGGAAGCGGAACTCCTCCGGATCGCCCTCGGGCGGCGGCTCGAAGGTGACCCCCGCATTCGCCGTCCGCGGCTCGGCGGGCTCGAGCTCCTCGGGCTCGTTCTCAGCCTCGCCTCCTCGATCCTCGTCCATCGTTCACCCGCCGATCGGAGCTCGCACGTTGGTGCCCCAGAAGATCTGCGTGCCGAGCATGCCGATCAGGTTTACGAGCACCAGGTTGAGCACCATCGACTTGGCCGTCGCCTTGCCCACACCCACGGGTCCACCGCTGGCGTTATAGCCGTAAAAGCAGCCCACGAGCACGACCGTGGTGGCCATGAACATCGCCTTGGTCATGCTGTATAAGAAGTCCACCGGGTTCTGGTACTGCCAGAAAATCAGCAGATACCCACCTGAGGACACCGATGCGACCTGGTGCACCACCGCGATGTAGGAGGCGAGAAAAGCTGACGCGAGCGCGACGATGTACATGAACGGCAGTACGATCCACGCGGCGAGCAGGCGCGTTGCACACAGAAACGTCAGCGAGTCGACGCCCATCACCTCCAGCGCGTCGATCTCCTCGCTGATCCGCATCGCGCCGAGCTCCGCGACGATGCCCGTGCCGATCTTCGCGGCCATGATGTAACCGAATATCAACGGTGCGGCCTCGCGCAGATTGCACCAGGCCGTGAACACGCCCGCGAACGACGGCGCCCCCTGCGACTGGGTGAAGTACGCGCCCTCGATCCCGCACGTCAACCCGAAGATGAACACCGTGAACACGATCACGAGCGTTGAGCCAACGATCAGGATGCCCGACTGGCGCAGCGCCTCGCCGAAGAAGCGAAACACGTGAAGCCCATACACCTGACGCATCACACTCGTGAAGAAGCGACCGATCTCGCCCGCGGCGGCAATCCATTCGCGGGGCATCGCCAGCAGTTCGTTCATCGCCCGCCCCGGTGGGATCGGGTTCGCCCAGCCTTCGTCGAGGACTCGATGATCTCTCGCAGCCGTGCTGGTCTGCTCATTTGATGATCAGGAGCTCGGGGTGGGTGGCAAGCAGCGTCTGTTCGAACACGTAGTTGAACGCGAAGATCGCCGTGAACGCGAGCACAACCGCTTCGTTGACCGCGCGCCCGACGCCCTCGGCGCCGCCGGACGCGGACATGCCCTTGTAGCAGGTCACGATCGCGATGATCGCCCCGAACAGCGTGGTCTTCAGCACCGAGCCCCACAGATCGGTGGTCGACACGTTGGCGAACAATGTCGTCCAGAACGGTCCCAGCGGTTGGCCCTTGGTGACCGCGGTGACGATCCCGCCAAAGATCCCGAACAGCAACGCGTAGATGTTGAACAGGCCCGTGACCAGCATCAGCGCCAGAAAGCGTGGCACCACCAGGTTCTTGACCGGGTCGACGCCGAGCACCTGCAGCGCATCGAGCTCCTCGCGGATCTTGCGTGCTCCCAGATCGGCGGTGATCGCGGTGCCCGCGACACCCGCGAGCACGACGGCGGTGGTAAGCGGAGCGATCAGGCGGATCGCGGCAACCACGAAGAATCCACCGAGGCGGTCGAGCGCGCCGATCAGTTTCAGGAAGCCTGCCGCCTCGAGCCCCGCCGGCCCGTAGGCGAGCATCACGATCGACACCAGCATCGGGAACCAGCACAACCGCAACGCAAACAGAAACTGCGAGATGAACTCGCCGCCATAGGGATACGGTGGGCGCAGGGCAGACAGGATCGTCCTGCCCGTCAGGACCATCATGTCCCCAACTTCCTCGAGCAAATTCCTCGCCGGGAGGAACGCCCGCTCAGCGGCACTGCGAACCATCTCTGCTTCCCCTCCTCGGGCAACGGATTGACGGCCTCGGGAACTCTACGCCATGCGCCCCCGGCATGCCACCCACTGCCGCGAACCGCCTCCGTGGCGACCCATACGGAGCGCCACCACCACTGGTATCGTGCCGGACCGTGAGGGGAAGGCGTGTTTTTCTGGGGATGCCCTGTGGCGCCTGCATAGCGCTGCTCGCCGCCGGATGTGGAGGGGCGCGTCAGGACGCGCACGAACCGCAAGGCAACTTCACGGTGCGGGTCGTCAAGGCCAGCTTCCCTGCCCATCAGTCCGTCGCGCGACCGGCCCGCCTCGAACTGCGAGTGCAAAACACCGGCGCCCAGACCGTGCCGAACGTCGCGGTCACGGTCGACTCCTTCTACTACATCGAAAACTACCCCGAACTGGCCACCAACAAGCGCCCGATCTGGGCCATCGAAGAGGGTCCCGGCCCGATCCCCAAGCGCCCCGTCCCAACCCAGGCGGTCAGCCCACCGGGAGGTGGCCAGACGGCCTACGTCAACACCTGGGCGCTCGGCCCGCTCGCGCCCGGACGCACGCAAACGTTCCTCTGGAGGGTCACTCCGGTGAAGCCCGGTCTGCACACCGTCCATTTCACGGTCGCGGCGGGCCTCGCCGGCAAGGCCCGCGCGCAATTGGCGGACGGCGCCCTCACGACGGGTCACTTCACCGTCGATGTCGCCCCCCAGCCACCGGCCAACCACGTCGATCCCGAAACCGGCCAGATCGTCGGGGGCGCCTACCCGCTCGCCCCATAGCCCCTGTTTGGCCCGCTGTCGAAAGATCTCCCTCCCGCTTTCGCCACGCGGAGATGTTTTTTGATCGCCGTCACACTACGATTTCGTTCGGCCTCGCCAGCTCGTCATCCCACGCCCTTCCCGAGGAGGAATCGACCCCGCTCATGCCACCCAGGACTCGTCAGCAGAACGTCACCGCCGCTCAATGGAGCGCCAACGGAACCGCGCTCGGTTCACCCGACCTGACGATCGCGGACAACCAGGTTTTCGGGGCCAACGTCTTCTCCCCGGCCGCCCAACGTCGCAGATTGCCCAAGCACGTCTACAAGGCGCTGCAGCGGACGCTCGCGCGCGGCGAGGCGCTCGACACCTCGCTTGCGGACGCGGTCGCCCAGGCGATGAAGGAATGGGCGATGGAGAAGGGCGCGACGCACTACACACACTGGTTCCAGCCGCTGACGGGATCGACGGCGGAGAAGCACGACTCCTTCTACGGCCCCGCCGGGGACGGCACCGCGATCGCGGAGTTCTCGGGCAAGGAGCTGATCCAGGGCGAGCCCGACGCCTCGTCATTCCCGACGGGCGGCATCCGCGCGACCTTCGAGGCACGCGGCTACACCGCGTGGGATCCGACGAGCCCTGCATTCATCCTCGAGAACCCCAACGGCGCGCTGCTGTGCATCCCGACGGCGTTCACGTCGTGGACCGGCGAGGCGCTCGACCACAAGATCCCGCTGCTGCGTTCGATGGACGCCCTATCCGGCGCGGCGATCCGTGCGCTCGACCTACTCGGGGTCGAGGATGCTTCGCGGGTGTTCACGACGATCGGCTGTGAGCAGGAGTACTTCCTGATCGACGAGCAGTACTTCTTCGAACGTCCGGACCTGGTGACGACCGGGCGCACGCTGTTCGGCGCCAAGCCTCCCAAGGGACACGAGCTCGACGACCACTACTTCGGCTCGATCCCCGAGCGCATCCTCGCCTACATGCTCGACGTCGAGCTCGAGCTCGCCAAGCTCGGCGTCCCGATCAAGACGCGCCACAACGAGGTCGCGCCCAACCAATACGAGGTCGCGCCGATCTTTGAGAACTCCAACGTCGGCGCCGATCATCAGATGATCACGATGCAGATCATGCAGAACACGGCTCGCCGTTACGGCTTGATCTGCCTGCTGCACGAGAAGCCCTTTGCGGGCGTCAACGGCTCGGGCAAGCACAACAACTGGTCGATGGGCACCGACACCGGTCTGAACCTGCTCGATCCCGGAGACACCCCTGCGGAGAACCTCCAGTTCCTGTTCTTCTGCGCAGCTGTGATTCAGGCCGTCAACAAGCACCAGGCACTGTTGCGTGCCTCGATCGCCTCAGCCGGCCAGGATCACCGCCTCGGCGCCAACGAGGCGCCGCCGGCGATCATCTCGATCTTCCTCGGCGCCGAGCTCGAGAAGGTGTTCGGCGCAATCGCGGCGGGTAAAGTGCAGCCCTCTAAGCCCGGCTCCTTCCTCGGACTGGGCACGCCAGTACTGCCACCGCTGCCACTCCACGGCGGCGACCGCAATCGTACGAGCCCGTTCGCGTTCACCGGCAACAAGTTCGAGTTCCGCGCGCTCGGCTCCAGCTCATCGCCGGCCTTCCCCAACACCGTGCTGAACACAATCGTCGCCGAGTCGGTAGATGAGCTCACGGACAAGCTGAAGGCCGCACTGAAAGGCTCGGGCGCGACCCTCGAGAAGGCGGTAACCAGCGTTGTGAAGGGTGTGTGGGCGGCGAACAAGCAGATCGTCTTCGACGGCGACGGCTACTCCGAGGCCTGGCACAGGGAGGCCGAGAAGCGGGGCCTTCAGAACCTGCGCACGACACCCGACGCGCTGCCATGGCTCGTTGAGAAACAGACGGTCGCCGCATTCAAAAAGTACAAAGTCCTCTCCAAACGCGAGCTCGAGTCCCGCTATGAGGTGTTCACCGAGCAGTACGTGATGACCATCAACATCGAGGCCGAGACGGAGGCCTCGATCGGTCGCACGATGCTGCTGCCAGCGGCCGTGCGCTACCTCAACGAGCTTCGCGAGAGCGGCCTCGAGGAGCTCATCGGCGAGATCGAGCCGCTGGTGAAGGAGCTGCACTTCGCGCTGTTGAAGCTCGAGGACGCAAACCTCGCTGAGAACCAGCCCGATCACCCACCCCAGAAGTGGGCCGTCTACATTCGCGACACCGTCATCCCGGCGATGGAAGATGTGCGCGACGTGGCGGATCGTCTGGAGAAGCTCGTCGCCGACGATTTGTGGCCGCTTCCGAAGTACTCGGAGATGCTGTTCATCAAGTAGACGCGGGGCAGCGCGCGTAGCGTGATCGTGGGCGCACAGACGCCCCACGGCTAGCATTACGTGCAATGTCACAACGCGATTACCTGCAAGCAATAGAGAGCCGCGTCGTTGTCTATGACGGCGGCATGGGCGCAACGCTCGAGCAGTTCGACCTGACGGCGGAGGACTACGGCGGTCTGCAGGGCAAGTGCCACGAGGCGCTCGTGCTCAACCGGCCCGACGTGATCGAGGGCGTGCACAGCTCGATGCTCGAGGCTGGGGCGGAGGTGCTCGAGACCGACACGTTCCAGGCGTCGCGGATCAAGCTCGAAGAGTGGGGCCTCGCGGACTACACGGTCGAGATCAACACGAAAGCCGCGGAAATCGCGCGCAAGGCCGCGGGCGAGAACCGCTTCGTCGCGGGCTCGATCGGCCCGACCGGATATCTGCCCGCATCGGAGGAGGCCTCGCTCGGACAGATCCGCTTCCGCGAGCTGGTCGAAGTCTTCTCGGAGCAAGCGGCGGGCCTGATCGACGGGGGCGCGGATCTGATCATCATCGAGACCGCCCAGGACATCCTCGAGGTCAAGGCGGCCGTATTCGGGGCACGCGAGGCGTTTCAAAGCACGGGCCGCACGCTGCCGATCCACACGTCGGTTTCGCTGCTGCCCAACGGCGGCAAGATGTTGCTGGGCACCGACATCTCCGCGGTGCTGACGACGCTCGAGGCTTTGAAGGTCGACGTGATCGGATTGAACTGCTCGACCGGCCCGGAGGACATGCGCGACGCGATCCGCTTCCTCGGCGAGCTCTGCCCTGTCCCGGTCGCGTGCATCCCCAACGCCGGCCTGCCGCTGCAGGGACCCGACGGCGAGACGATCTTCCCCGAGAAGCCCGTCCCGCTTGCCGAGGCGCTGGCGGAGTTCGTGGAACGCTACGGCGTCGGCGTCGTCGGCGGCTGCTGCGGGACAACACCCGAGCACATCGCCGCGATTGCGGAGCGCGTGGCCGGGCGTTCAGTCGAGCCGCGTCCCAACCCACGTCCACCGCACTTGTCATCGATGATCGCCGCGACACCACTCGTGCAGGAGCCGCGACCGACGATGGTCGGCGAGCGCGTCAACTCACAGGGCTCACGGAAGGCGAAGGAGCTGCTGCTGGCGGATGACTACGACGGCCTCGTCCAGATCGCCGAGGACCAGGTGACCGGCGGCGCCCACGTGCTCGACCTGTGCGTGGCTTTGACCGAGCGCTCCGACGAGGACGAACAGATGCGGCTGGTCGCGAAGAAGGTCTCGCTGACCCAGCCCGCGCCGATCCAGATCGACTCGACCGAGCCTGAGGTGATCGCCACCGCGCTCGACCAGATCCCCGGGCGCGCGATCGTCAACTCCGTCAACCTCGAGGCGGGCCGCGAGAAGCTCGACCGCGTCGTGCCGCTGACGCTCGCGCACGGCGCGGCGCTGATCGCGCTGACGATCGACGAGGTCGGGATGGCGAAGACGGCCGAGCGCAAGGTCGAGATCGCCAAGCGGATCCGCGACCTGTGCTGCGAGGAGCACGGCCTGGACCCCGAGCTGTTGATCTTCGACTGCTTGACCTTCACGCTCACCACGGGCGATGAGGAGTGGCGGCCGTCCGCCGTGGAGACGATCGCCGGGATCAAAGCGATCAAGGAGCAGATCCCTGGAGTGAAGACCTCGCTCGGGGTCTCGAACGTCTCCTTCGGAGTCTCTCCCGGCGCGCGCGCGGTGCTGAACTCGACCTTCCTGCACCACTGCGTCCAGGCCGGGCTCGACCTGGCGATGGTCAACCCCAACCACATCACCCCCTATTCGGAGATCTCCGACGTCGAGCGGGAGCTGGCCGATGACCTCGTGTACAACCGCCGCGAGGACGCGCTCGAGCGGTTCATCGAGCACTTCGAGTCCAAAGGCGAGGACGAGGTGCAGAGCGCCGCGGATCCGACCGAGGGGATGGAGCCGGAGCAGGCGCTGCACTTCCACATCCTGCGCCGCCGCAAGGAGGGCGTCGAGGACTGGATCGATGAGTCGGTGGCAGAAGATCGGCGCGGTGCCGACGCTCAACGAGGTGCTCTTGCCCGCGATGAAAGAGGTCGGCGACAAGTTCGGCGCCGGTGAATTGATCCTGCCGTTCGTGCTGCAGTCGGCCGAAGTGATGAAGCGCGCGGTCGCGCAGCTGGAGAAATACCTCGACAAGATCGAGGGCTACACGAAGGGCACCGTCGTGCTCGCGACCGTGTTCGGCGACGTGCACGATATCGGCAAGTCGCTCGTCAACACGATCCTCACAAACAACGGCTACACGGTGATCGACCTCGGCAAGCAGGTGCCGATCCAGACGATCCTCGACGCCGCGGTCGAGCACGAAGCGACCGCCATAGGTCTTTCTGCGCTGCTCGTCTCGACCTCCAAGCAGATGCCCGCCGCGATCCAGGAGCTGCACGCAAAGAACCTCGACTACCCCGTGCTGATCGGCGGCGCCGCGATCAACCGCGCGTTCAGCTACCGCGCGCTGTACCCCGGCGGCAAGGACTCCGAGGAGGCCTACGAGCCCGGCGTCTTCTACTGCAAGGACGCCTTCGAGGGCCTCGCGGTGATGGACCAGCTGATCGACGCCGACGCGCACGCGGCGCTGCTGGAGAAGCTGCGCGACGGCGCTACCGCGTTCCGCGCCAAAGGCGAGGAGCCGGTCGAGGAGCTCAACTTCGCCGATGACTCCGTGCGCTCGGCCGCGCGCACGGACGTGCCGATCCCGACGCCGCCGTTCTGGGGCGTCAAAGAGATCCCCGTCGACCTCGATGAGGTCTACCCGCACCTCGATACGCACGTCCTGTTCAAGCTGCACTGGGGCGGCAAGGGCGTCAAAGGCGAGGCCTGGCAGACGCTCCTGCGCGATGACTTCCGCCCGCGGTTGGAGCGCATGTGGCACGAGCAGACCTACCTGCACCCGCGCGCGCTGCTCGGCTTCTTCCCGTGCTACTCGGCGGGCAACGAGATCGTCGTGCTCGACCCCGAGGACCGCGTCACAGAGCTGACGCGCTTTGTATGCCCGCGCCAGCCGAAGGGTGACCGCATCTGCCTGGCCGACTTCTACCGGCCGGCGGTAGATGACGCTGGCAAGCCTTCGGCAAAGGGTTCGCCACCCGCAGAGCTCGACGTGATCGCCGTGCAGGCGGTGACCGTCGGCTCCGAGGTCACCGACCTGATGGCCAAGCTCGAGTCAGACGGCGAGTTCGCCGAGCAGCTGTTCGTCCACGGCCTCGGCGTGCAGACCGCCGAGGGCCTGGCCGAGTGGCTGCATTACGAGGCGCGCGAGATGCTCGGCATCCCGGCGACACAGGGCCGGCGCTACTCGTGGGGCTACCCCGCGGTGCCCGAGCAGTCAGAGCACCTGAAGGTGGAGAAGCTGCTCGGCCTCGGAGACATCGGCATGAAGATCACCGACGGCTACGCGCCCGTGCCCGAGCAGTCGACGCTTGCCTTGATCGCACACCACCCGCAGGCGATCTACTTCGGCACGCGCCAGGGCCGCCTGCTACCGGACGGCTCGCCCGACGACGTGATCAAGGGCTCCCCCCGCGACCCATCGCTGTTCGGCGAGCTCGACGACGAGGACCCACCTGAAGGAGCCGTCGAAGCCGAGGACGAGCCGGCAATGGCCTCCTAGGAGCGCGCCCAATCTTGGTTGTGGGAGTAGGGGGTGTGCGCAGTGTGCAGCTAGTCTCGGTGCAGGTACGCTCCAGTCGGCCGGCGGAGACGGTTTTGATCAGTCCAGCAGTCCAGCACATCGGGCAGCCGCGGAGTGCGACCAGGCCGAGGGGTGCGAGCAACAGCGCGGCCGGACCGACGCTCGCCGTCAGCCATAACCCCGCCCCGATCAGCCCAAAACCGATCGCTCCGCGCGTGAGGTGGGCAGCGACGGTGCTACTGGCGAAAGGGCCGCGGTCAGGGTCAGGCATCATCGGAATCTCCGTGGCTGGTCGTGTTGCTTGGCGTTCTGAGCGCTGAGCGGAGCGTCTCGCGCCCGCGATGCAGACGCGACTTCATCGCCGCCCGGCTGAGGCCCAGCGCCTGAGCTGTCGCCGCTCCCGACAGACCCTGCACGTCACGTAGGACGAGCACGGCACGCTGCTCGGGCGCGAGCCCCGCGATGCAGTCGACGATCCGCTCCATCTCCATACGGGCGAGGGCGGCGTCTTCGGCGGAGGGCTCGGCCATCGCGGCCGAGACGGGTCTGTGCAGTGCCAGCCGCGTTCTGCGGACGCACTCGTTGAGCACAATCTGGAACATCCACGATGCGAGCGCCGCGGCGACCCTGAGCGTGCCGATCTTTCGGTACAGCACGATCAGGGCTTCCTGCGCGGCGTCCTCCGCGTCCTCGGGCGTCGAGCAGAGCGTGCGGGCGAAGCGCCGCACGTGCGCGTGCGAGCCGTCGAGGAGTGTCGCGATCGCGCGGGGGTCACCCTGGCTCGCCGCGCTGATCACCTGCTCGGTCGGCCAGGATGAAGTGCGCGTATCAGTCACGAGAGCGGGCTCTCATGAGGAAGAACAGGCAGCCACAAACAACGATCGCGGGTACGACGAGATAGATGATGGTCATGATGAGCCTCCCGTTCCGGTCGATCGAGCGTCGACACGTACATAAGAGGCCCGCCGTCGCGAAAAGGATTCTCCGAAAGCGCCATCGGTCTGCGAGGTCGCTCCAAGGGTGCCACCGAATACGAGTACAGCTGAGCCTACGGAGGCTCGCTACCCATCAAGGCGTGACGGCACGGCCCTGGTGCCACCGGACCGCGTGCCCGTCGGCAGCGGTGCAAGCTTCACCGGTGCGCCGGACATCGTGCGCAGGCGCACCTCCTTCCAGGAAAGTCCCTCGTTTACGAGCGCAGGCATTCCCATCAGCACCGCCGTGGCGATCTCGACGACCTGCAGGACGATGCCGTAAGCGAGCGCGTCGGCTGTGGAGACGTGGTAGGCGCCGGCGAGCACCGCGACGCACGCCGCCTGAAAGACGCCGATGTTGGCCGGGGTGGCCGGCAGGACCGCGGTGACGTTGACGGCGAACAGCACCGCCGCTGCGCCCGCGATACCCACATGACCAGCGAGACCGAGCGCCATCAACAGCAGCCAGCATGCCATCCACTGCAAGCCCCAGGCTCCGAGCTGCACAGTGCTCGCAACAGCCGCCTGGCGCGGATGGCGAAACACGCGCAGCCCTTCGCGGACGCGCACCAAGGAGAGACGCAGCCCGCCCAACAAGGCCTGCAGGCGCGCCGAGCGCGAGATTGCCGCGCGTGGCAGGAACACGGGCGCGAGTAGCACAGTGATAAGCGCACCGAGTGGCGCCAACGCCACGGCGATCAGCGCGCCGTGATGGCCGCTGAACAGGTCGACGCTCGAGAACATCACGATCCCGAGGATCGCCAGCGCGAGCAGGTTGAGCAGCGTTTGCGAGACCATCGTGCCGAGCACGACCGGCAGCGTCTCGCGCGCCCGGCCGAGCCGGCGCGCGACAATCAGCGCACGCGAGGGCTCACCGAGGCGTGCCGGGAGCGTGGCGGACATCAGCACGCCGATGAACGTGCCCTGCATCGCGTCGCGACGTTTGGCCTTGCGCCAGGTCGGGGCGGCCGCGAGGATCTCATACCAGGCGATTGCGCGGGCGAACATCGAGGCACACATCAGGCCGAGGCCGGCGGCGAGCAGGCCGGGACTCGATGCGACCAAGCTCGCGGCCACGCGACCAACGCCGATATGCACGAGCGCGAGCAGCGCGAGCGCGAGGCCGCCGATGCAGGACGCCACCAGCGCGCCGCGGCGCAACGTGCGCTTGGAGCGTTCGCGCGAATGACTTCCCGATCCATTCTCCGACCCGGCGAGAGCCGTACCCACACCGGGGGCGACCTCCAGGCTTGGCAGGCGCTGGGCGGGGATGCGCGGCAAAAGATCGGCAGGGACCAGGCCGAGGCGCACCCCGACACGGCCGGCGCGCGTCGCCGGTCGTCCCACGGCCTGGGCCTGCTCGTAGCAGTCGAGCACCTCGGCGGCGACATGCGGCCAGGCAAAGCGCTCGGCACGCACCCCCGCGGCGGCGACCATGCGCGTACGCGCGACCGGGTCGAGCGCGAGCGAGCGCAACGCCTCGGCCAGCGCGAGCGCGTCGCCGGGAGGGGTGAGTGTGCCCTCGACGCCGTCGCGCACGACGTCGCGGTAGCCGGGGATGTCCGAGGCGACGACCGGAGTGCGGGCGGCGAGCGCCTCGGTCAAGACCATGCCGAAGCTCTCGCCGTGCAGCGACGGAGCGCACAGGACATCGGCGCCGGCGAGCTCGGCGCGCTTGCGGGCCTCGGAGACCTTGCCGAGCGCCTGCACGCCGCGGTCGTCGAGCATCATATGCGCGACCTCATCCGCGTCGGCGCCGACGAGCCTGAGCGTCGCCGGGACCTGCTCGCGGAGCGCCTCGAACGCGCGCAACAGGACAGGCAGGCCCTTGCGTTCGACGGCCTGGCCGATGAACAGGATCCGCAAGGGTCCGTCGGGCGGGGGAGCGTCGAGCTGCTCGGTCTCGGGGTCGAGCGCTCCGGCCGTGCCGAGATGCACCCCGTTGGGCACGATCCGGTAGCGCCCGCCGTAGAAGCGGCGCGCGGTCCAGGCAGCGGCTTCGGAGACGGCGATGCGCACGTGCAGGTGGTTCATCCGCCGCCGGGCGCCGAGCGCGTTCGCGATTCCGTTCGACAGCGCGTTCTCGGAGTAGGTGTGGAACGTGCCGACGAGCGGCAGCTCGGGCGCGGTCGAGCAGAGCGCGTCCCAGCCGAGCAGCGGCACGACCGGCTCGTGGATGTGCACCACGTCATAGCCGCCGTCGCGCAGCTCGCGGCGCATCGCGAGCAACCCGCCGGGGACGGGCACGAGGTTCGAGACGGCGCCGTTGGCTGGAAAGCCGGCGGTACGGCCGAGCGCGATGAATCGCTCGGGGGGGTCGAGGCGTTGGGGGCGCGCTCCCCGGTGTAGGCGCCGCGAGAGCGCGTCGTCGGGATCGAACGGCGCGAGGATGCGAGCATCGTGGCCGAGCATGCTCAGCTCAGCGGAGAGCGCCTCGATATGGCGAGTGACACCACCGGGGTAAGTCCACGAATACGGCGACAGCAGCGCGATCCGCACAGGGCAACTGTAGCCTCTGGGGCAGATGAGCACGCGGCACTTCGTGAAGTACACCTTCCTGAAGATGGACTCCGCCTGGCGGCGGCTCGATGACGAGCAGCGCGAGCAGGACAAGCGCGAGCTCTACGCCGCCTGCGAGGACTTCGCCGACGGCCACCTGTTGCAGGCGTTCTCGCTCGTGGGCACGCGCGGCGACGCGGAGCTGCTGCTGATCGCTGAGGCGGAGAACCTCGACCGCATCCACGAGCTGCACGTGGTGCTGGGGCAGAGCGGACTGATGAAGTGGGCGCAGATCCCGTACTCGTTCCTGGGGATGCGCAAGAGCTCGGAATACTCCGAAGACGAGCGCACGACGCCAAGAGGGTTCAGGGGGAAGTACGTGTTCGTGTACCCATTCGTGAAGTCGCGCGCGTGGTATGCGCTGCCCGCCGAGGAGCGTTGGCGGATCATGCAGGGGCACATCTCAGTCGGGCGCGAATATCCGGGCGTGGACAACCACACGACGTACTCTTTTGGCCTGGATGACCAGGAGTTCGTGGTCGCGTTCGACACCGACGACGTGGGTACGTTCCTCGACCTCGTGCAGAGACTGCGCACAACCGAGGCCTCCACATTCACGGTGCGCGACACGCCGAGCTTCACGTGCCTGGCGATGTCGCTGCCCCGCGCGTTGAACGCGCTCGACGGCGAGTCCGTCGTATTCGAGGCGGCCAGCGCTGTCTAATCGCGGCCTCGCGCAGCTGCGCCGCAGCGATCCGGTCCTCGCTGAAGTGATCGCAGGGGTCGGCAAGTTGCCGAGCGCGAGCGAGGGACGCCCGGACAAGGACGACCACTATGGCGCGCTTGTGCGCACGATCGCCGGCCAGCAGCTGTCGGTGCTCGCCGCTCGCGCGATCTACGGACGGCTGACAGCGCGCTTCGGCGATCGTCCACCAACGCCCCAGGAGATCCTCGACGACGAGCCCGAAGAGCTGCGCGCAGCAGCCGGACTCTCACGCGCGAAGGTCTCCTACCTGAGGTCGCTGGCCGAGCACACGCTCTCGGGTGAGCTCGAGCTCGAGCGGCTGAACGAGCTCGACGACGAACGGGTGATCGCGGAGCTCACCGCCGTGAAGGGCATTGGCCTCTGGAGCGCGCAGATGTTCCTGATGTTCCACCTCGAGCGCCCCGACGTGTTGCCGACGGGCGACCTTGGCATCCGCCGCGCGATCGAGCGCGCCTACGGCCTCGACGGCCTGCCCGACCCGCTCGCGATGACCGAGATCGCCGAGCCGTGGCGACCGTATCGCACGCTTGCCTGCCGCTACCTTTGGCGCTCGCTGGCGAACGAACCGGCGTAGAGCGCTGCCAGGCTGCCGCCGGCCGGATAGGACATCCGTCGATTACGCCCGCGCTCAGCTAAGCATCCCGCCGTTGTGGCCGAAATTCTGCGCAATGGTCCACCGGAGCCATGCCTGTCCACGCGTGAAGACGGCCTCAGCTCGATGAAGACGAGCCTCGCAGCGAGGAGGCGTGCTGCGCAGGGCGTCAGCTCACACGCCGACCGCGAGGAGCACCGCAAGCGGTCCAAGGAGCACGAGAAGCACAGCAAGCACGCCAAGCGCCACAAGCGCCGGCGCAAGCATCACAAGGCCGCGCACCACGCCAAGCCGCACGGCACGCTCAGCATCGCGCTGCCCCTCGCTCCCGCCGCTCCGCCCGCGCCTTCCCCCGCGCCGACTCCATCCGTCGGCTCGCCACCGATCACGCTCACGCAGGCACGACGCCTCTTGTGGCGCGCGGGCTTCGGGCCGACCCCCGGACAGGCCGAGGCGCTCGTCGGGCAGCCCTTGGAACAGGTCGTCTTCGGGCTCACGCGCCCCTCCGGGCCGGCGACGCTGAGCGGCCCGGAACCGGTCAACGACGCAGGCGAACCGCTCGATCCCTATGACGTCGGGGGCGATGACCACTGCTGGTGGCTGGACCGGATGCTGCGCTCCGACCAGCAGCTCGTGGAGAAGATGACATTCATCTTCCACGACTGGTTCGCCAACTCCAACGAAAAGGTCGACTCGCAGCGGATGATGCTGGAACAGAACGAACTCTTCCGTTCAATGATGTTCGGCAGCTTCCACGACCTGTTCCTCGCGGTCACGACCAACCCCGCGATGCTCGTGTTCCTCGACGGGATCTACAACGAAAAGGGCAACACCAACGAGAACTACGGGCGCGAGATGATGGAGCTGTTCTCGCTCGGCGCCGACCGCGGCGCCTACACCCAGGACGACGTGCACGCAATGGGGCGCGCCCTGACCGGCTGGCGGGCGGAATGGACCGAAAGCAGCGGCCTTGAGAACTTCCACTACGACCCCGAATACCACGACGAGGGCGTCAAGACGATCTTCGGGCAGAGCGGCAACTGGAACTACGAAGACGCCGTCCGCATGTGCGTCGAACACCCGCTGCACGCCTCGTTCTTCGTGACCAAGCTGTGGGGCTATTTCATCCCCACCCCGCCCGACGAAGCGACGCTCGCCTCGCTGCAGGGCCTGTACGTCGGCTCGGGCTACTCGATCCGCGCGATCGTCGAGGCGATCCTGCTGCACCCCGACTTCTACGCGGAACCCGCGCTCGTCACGCCGCCCGTCGTTTACAACGCGGGTCTGCTGCGCTCGATCGGCCGCCCGATCGACACGACGTCCTGGACCTGGCTGTCCGCAAACGCCGGCCAACAGCTGTTCTATCCGCCGAATGTCTCCGGCTGGGACTTCGGTGCTTGGCTCGACACCTCGACCACGAGGGCGCGCTGGGAAATGGCCAGCTACGTCACCTCGAAGACCTACCCTAACCCCTGGCCGGACGCCGAAAAGGGCGAATCCGTCTACAGCGCCACCGAGAACCCCGCTGAAGCGCTCGCGAGCGCACTCGCCTACTGGGCCAACCCGCTGCTCTCCAGCGAATCCGAGGAGTGCATCGCCACCTTCGCGCAGTCCTGTCCGGTGGGCACGAGCGAAACGGAATGGGAACTCAGCCCCAACCGGGCGATGCGCCAGAACGCGCTGCGGATGCTGATCGCGACCTCCCCAGACATGCAGGTGAGCTGATGGCCAGAAGCTGCTCATGCAACGACTTCAACCGCGCCGCGCTGCTGCGCCGCGGCGCCGCCGTCGCCGGCAAGGGACTGCCGAACATCGAGCCGGGAATGCCGGTGCCGGCCGGCACAGGCCTCGACCGGCGAACCTTCCTGCTGGCCTCGGCCGGCGCGGCGCTGTCGGTGTACGGCGCCGCGATGCTCTCACCGCGCCACTTCGAAGAGGGCATCGCCGAGGCCTCGGCCGCTTCGGGCCCCGACCAGCCGGTGCTCGTCTCGATCTTCATGGAAGGCGGCTGGGATGCGCTGTCGGTGCTCGCCCCGGTGAAGGAAGCCAAGTACAAAGAACTGCGCCCCGTGCTGGGACTCGCGGAAGGATCGGGCGTGACCTTCACCGAGGACGAGACCCTGATGTGGCATCCGTCCGCGACCGGCCTGGCCGAACTGCACGAAAAAGGCAAGGTCACCGCCTTCCCCGCGATCGGCTACCAGCCGCAGGACGAGAGCCACTTCACCAGCCGCCACTACTGGGAGGTCGGCCAGCTCGACACGAACGCGCGCACGGGCTGGATGGGGCGCTACCTCGACCTCTTCGGCGAACCCAACAACCCCCTGCAGGGCCTGTCGCTCGACTATTCGCTCGCGCCGGCTTTGGCGACCGAGACGATGCCCGTCGCCGCGGTCTCTTCGCCCGCCGACTACACGATGTGGGCCGAGGGCCTCGGCGAACCCGCACTCGGACCGGCCTTGGAAACCTTCGGCGCGCTGGGCGCGCTGTCGGCGCCCTCGCCCGCGTACGCCCAAGCGCGCAACGCCTCCTACGACACCGACCTCGTCCTCAACAAGATGGCCGACTTCGTCGAAGTCCGAGGAAAAATCGGACGATAAACCGGCGGTCACCTACCCCACGGGCGAATTTGCCGAACGGCTCGCGGTGCTGGCGGCGATGCTCCACACGGGAATGCCGATCAAATGCGCCTCGCTGAATGCCGTCGGCTCCTACGACACGCACTCCAACGAGGTCGACACGCTCGCCACCAACCTCAACAGACCGTCGACGCGGTTGTCGCCTTCCAACAGGACCTGGTAAATCGCGGCCTGGATCAGCGCGTGCTGATCCAGCTGTGGTCGGAGTTCGGCCGCCGTCCGCAGGAAAACGGCTCGGGCACCGACCACGGCGCCGGCGGCAACGCGTTCCTGATCGGTACCCGCGCCTCGGGCAAAATGGTCGGCGAGTTCCCCGGCCTGACCAACCTGGACGAAAACGAAAACGTCCTGCGGACCTCGGACTTCCGCGGGATGTACTGCTCGCTCTTGGAACAGTGGTTCCAGACCGAAGCCGGCTTGGTGATCCCCGAAGCGGCTTCGTTCGAACGGTACGCCTTAGTGAAATGAGACTGCCGGCGACGCGATCGCTGCCACTTCTCTGCCTGCTCTGCCTGTTTGGCGGCGCATCGGTCGCGCTCGCCGCATCCGTACACCGCTCGCGCGAGCATCCCTCCCACACCGCGCGAGCCTGCCGGCACCACGCGCACCATCGCCACTGCCAGTCCTACCGCAAGCACAAGCGGTCCGCGGGTTCGAAGCCTTTCCTGCCGAAGGGTGCATCCAAAGGCACGGGCTCTTCCGGCGCCAACACAGGCCCGTGGACGGGCGTTCCGGCTCCGGTGATTCCCGGCTCGGGCTCGGGGTCCGGGTCTGGTTCGTCCTCCGGCTCCCCGGCCGGTGGCGACGCTGCACCCAAGGAAACCCCCACCGCCCCGGCGGGCCCTGTGCACGTGCAGGTGACGGCCGAAGACACCAACGGCTACCACTTCATCCTCTCCCGCACCTCCGTTCCCGCCGGCCAGGTGATGATCGAATTCGTCAATCACGGCCAGGACGAACACAACATCCATGCCGTCGAACCGGCCGAAGGCACCGAAGCGGGCGGTCTGAAGGAAAACGTCAAGCCGGACGCCCACACAGACCTGACGCTCAACCTCCATGCCGGGTCCTACACGCTGTTCTGTTCGCTGCCGGGACACGAGGCGAAAGGGATGAGAGCCACGCTCGTCGTGAACTGAGCCGGCTTCGCTCAGGCCACTCGCCGCACGAGCACGGTGCGGTCGGCCTCGGCGGCGATCTCCCAACCCGGCGTGGGATCGCCTGAGCGGAAATGGCGTGCGACGATCGCCGTAGGCCCCGGCAGCCCGCGCCCACCGGACCGGTCGGCCCGCGCGTCGTGGAACACGACGCATCCCCCGACGGGCACGAAGCGATGCCAGCTGGACCAGTCGAGCTCGCAACCCGCCTCGGAGTGGTCGCCGTCGACGAACACGAGATCAGCCGTGCCCTGCCAGCGCGCGGCCAGGTCGGAGGAGAGGCACACGTCCCAGTGAATGGCGGGCGCCGCTGCTCCGCGCCGGCGCTGAGCGCGCGCGACCGCGCGCCGGGTGGCCCACTCGGTGGCGCCCCAACCGGATGGCAGTGCGTCCGGATGATGGCCGAACGGGTCGACGAGATGCAGCTCCGCGTTGGATCCGAGCGCGCCACAGAGAGCGATCGCGGAGGAGCCCTCGTACACCCCGATCTCGACCACGCGCCGTGCCCCCACCGCCGCCTCCAGCAATACCGCGACATCCTCGGCGGAGTGCATCGTGCGCGGCGGGATCACCCCGCAGCCGACCGCCAGCGCGCGCAGGCGGACGTCGTCGCGCAGACGCTCGGGTGTCAGACGACGCAGGCTTGCAGGGAGGACAGACATCGCGAGCGCACCCTATGCGCTCGGAACCTCAGACGGCGGAGACCTGCTCCTCCTCGGCAACCCTGAACGAGGAGCCGCAGCCGCAGGCGGCCACAACGTTGGGGTTTGACACCTTGAAGCCCGCACCCTGCAGGCTCTCCTCGTAGTCGATCACCGAGCCGCGCACAAACGGCAGGCTCTCCTCGTCGACGAGGAGCTTCAGATCGTGGCTCTCGAACACGATGTCGCCGTCGCGCTGCTCGTCGAACGCGAGCTGATACTGAAAGCCCGAGCAGCCGCCCCCACGCACGCCCACGCGCAAGCCAGCCAGGCTCACGTCGGCCTCCTGCGCGGCGAGGAACTCGTGGACCTTCTCGGCACCCTTATCGCTGATCGTGATCATGCTTTTGCTCCCATGGATGGCTCCAAAACTATCCAAAGTATAGCGGGCAGCGAACACTCTATGAGCGCGCGCCGGATACTCACGTTCGATCCTCTAGGCTAGTGGACAATGCCCTCTCCCGAGGAGATCAAGCAGCGCATCGAGGCCGCAATTCCGGGTGCACAAGCCGAGGTCGAGGACTACACCGGCGGCGGCGATCACTTCCGTGCGACCGTCACCGCCACCGCCTTTGCGGGCCGCAGCCGCATTCAGCAGCATCGTCTCGTCTATGAGGTCTTCGGGGCGGAGATCGGTGGCCCAATCCACGCGCTGTCGTTGAAGACTCAGACCCCGCAGAAGACCACCACTCAATAAGCCAGGAGCTTCCCATGTCCAACAGCGAACCAAGCACCCTCCGCGACCTTCCGATGTCCAGCGGCCAACCCAGCCCCGCCGGCGAGACTCCCATGTCCAGCGAGGAGTCCAACCCGATCCGCGAGGCGATCGAACAGGCGATCGATGAACACAAGGTGATCCTGTTCATGAAGGGCACTCCCGAGGCGCCCGCCTGCGGTTTCTCGGCGCGTACAGTGGCCGCCCTTCAGTCGCTGGACGTGCCCTTCGCCGCCGTCGACATTCTCCCCGACCCGCGTATCCGTCAGGAGCTGTCGGCGATCTCGGACTGGCCCACGATCCCGCAGCTGTTCGCGAACGGCGAGTTGGTCGGGGGTTGCGACATCGTCTGCGAGATGTACGAGTCGGGCGAGCTTCAGGGGGTATTGCTGTAGGGTCCCCGCGCGTGCCCTCCGTCGCCGTCGCCACCGACAGCACGCACTACCTGCCCCGCGCGCTCGCGGACAGCGAAGGAATCCATCAGGTCAGTTTGTATGTCGGCTGGAAAGGCCAGCCCGAACGCGAGCTCGAGATGGAGGGCTTCGAGGGCTTCTACGAGCGGTTGCGCAGCGATTCGGAGCTACCCACTACCTCCCAACCCTCGATCGGCGACTTCCTCGCTGTTTGGGAGCCCCTGCTCGAGGCCGGACACGACATCGTCTCGATCCATCTCGCCGGCGGCATCTCCGGCACCTGCGAGGCCGCCCGCCAAGCACACGGACTGCTCGCCGAGCGCAGCCTCGGTGATCGGGTGGAGGTGATCGACGGCGAAACCGCCTGCGGCGGGGTGGGCCTGCTCACACTCGCCGCCGCCGCCGCCGCACGAGCGGGCGCCGACAAGGATGCCGTCGTCGCGCGCGTGCGTGAGACGCGCAGGGCACTGCAAATCTGGTTCTGTCTCGACACGCTCGAGTACCTGCGGCGCGGTGGGCGTGTCGGCAAGGCCCAAGCCTGGCTGGGCGGCACGTTGAAGATCAAGCCGATCCTGTCACTCCAGTACGAAATCACTCCCGTCGAGCGCGTGCGCACCGCCGGGCGGGCGTTCGAGCGCATGGTCCAGTACGCACAGGAGCTCCACGACCGCGACGCCGACGGCTGGGTCGTACAGCACATCCAAGCGCCCGAGCAGGCGCAGCGTTTAATCGATCGCTGCCGCGAGATCTTCGACTCCGAGCCGGTCTTTACATCCGAGGTTGGACCGGTGATCGGCACCTACACCGGGCCGGGCCTGATCGGGGTCGGGGCGATCCCGCGCGCGCTGTTGGCCTGATTGCGCTACTGGCCTGATTTAGCGATTACGACGACGACGCAGCAGGCGGCTGCCGATCACGAGGCCCGCGACGACCGCGCCACCGATCCTCAGCTCGCGCTGGTGGCGCTCGATGTGGCCACGCCAGTCGGTCAGGTGCGTGACCTCGCCACGCAGGCGTACCAGCGAGACCGCCAGCTCCTCGCGGTTGGCCTCGATCGAGCTGCGGATCTCAGCGGTGGAGCGTTGCGCCATCAGACCTCCCCTTGCTCGCCGGTATTCGCGCCTGCATCGACATCGGCGCCCGCGGACATCGTCTCGCGGATCCTGCGCGCTTCCTCGATCGCCATGCTTGGCACCGGAGGCGATCCTTTTTTGACCACTCTCGCGGCGATCAGACCAGCGATAACGCCCAACACGACGAGGATCGCCGCCATCGCGAAGAAGCCCCAGAAGAAGGTCAGCGAGTTGCCGATCGGTAGCTCATAGAACAGCAGCCAGGCGCAGCCGATCAGCGCGAAGAAGAGGGCGGTAATCAGAAAGACCCCGGCCGCGACGCCGACGAACGCGCCCTTGACGAGCTTGGTCGCCTTCTCGCTGACCTCAGCCTTGGCCAGCTCGATCTCCTCGCGGATCAGCAGGCTGGCGCGCTCGGAGACCTCGGTGATCGCAGTGGCGATGTTGTGAGACTGCTCGGGTCCCTCCTGGCGGGGCGGCGGTGATGAGGACGCGCTCACTCAGGCGGCTCCTCGTCGAACATACGCCTCCACACGACCCCGGCAGCGCGATGGGCGACGATGCTCGACAGCGCGCCGAGCCCCGCCACCAAGCCTGACCAGATCAGCCGCTTGACCATGTCGTTCTCCATCAACCGCAGTCTATTCCCCATCGTGGTCGCGTCTGCACTTCATCCGATGCGCGCCTCGCCGACGGCGCTCGTCTCGAGGCCTCCGCATACGGTTTCGATCACCAGCCACTTGGCCCGCTCGAAGTGCTCCTCACCCTCTGGCAGCAGCCCAAAGATCCAACCCGTGAGCATCTGCTCGATCGCGCCGTAGAAGGCCATCGCAGCGAACTGCGCCTCGATCTCCGCCTTGAACACGCCCTCCGCCTGAGCCTTCGTGACGATCTCGCCGATGAGCTCATACGCCTCACGGATCTGGCCGAGGTGGGTCTGCCCAAAGGAGTTCGCTGCACGAGTGACCTCGACGATGATCACCTTCATCAGGTCCGGATCGTGGCGATAGCTGTCGACGATGAACGACGCAATTGCTCCCAGCTTCTCGCGCACCGGGATCGGCTGACCGTCAACCTCGCGGATCAGCTCGAGCATCACGTTCCAGCGCTCGAGAAACAGCGTGTCGAGGACCTCATCCTTGGAAGCGAAGTAGTGGTACACCAGCCCGTAGGCAACCCCCGCCTCATCGGCGATGTCAGATACCCGACACGCATGAAAGCCCTGGCGCGCGAACACGCGCACGGCCGCGTTCAGGATCAAGCGGCGCTTGTCGGGCGCCGTGCCCGCGCGCGCCGCGCTCATCTTCCACTCCCCGCGCTGCCAAGCGGCTCGCGCGCGGGCACGACCGTCGCATCTGGTTGTGCTGTTGCCTCGGGCTCCGGCTCCGGCCAACGGTAGGCCGCCGGGCGGCGGTTCGCCAGCGACGGGAGCTTCGCGCGGACCTCCCGCTGGTACTCGAGATCCAGCTCGGCGGCGGCGTAGCCTTCGCGGTCGGGCGCCTGGGCCAGCACCACGCCCCACGGGTCCACGATCATCGAACGGCCCCCGGAGTGCTGGCCACCCGGGTGAGGTCCGATCTGGTTGGCCGCGATTACAAAGGTTTGGTTCTCGATCGCACGCGCCCTGATCAGCGTCTCCCAGTGGTCGCGCGTCGTCGACAGCGTAAACGCCGACGGCAGCGCAATCACACGCGCGCCGCGCACAGCAAGAATCCGGAGCAGCTCGGGAAAGCGCAGGTCGTAACAGATCGACAAGCCCAGCTCCACGCCGCCAGCCGTAACGCTCGAGACGATCTCCTCGCCCGCCTGCTCAACGTCGGACTCGCAATAGTGGCGGCCGTCGATCTCGACGTCGAACATGTGCACCTTGCGGTACACCGCTTTGATCTCACCCTCGGGGTCCACATGTACGGAGGTGTTCGCCAGCTTCTCGGCTCCTGTCACACACTCAGCGATCGACCCAGCCACCAGGTCTATCCCCAGCTCGCGCGCGGTCTTGCGCGCCCAGGAGATCGCGGGCCCGTCGAGCGTCTCGGCGCCCGCGCGCAGCTGCTCGCCTGAGCCGATCACCGTCCACTTCTCGGGGAGTACGATCAACTTTGCGCCGTCGGCCGCCGCGGCGCGCGTCAAGCGATCGGCCGCAGCCAGATTCGCGGCCGTATCGGCGGTGGAGTTCAGCTGGACTGCCGCGACCTTCATGGCGTTATTCCCCTTCCGCGGTGTCTCCCCACAGAATAGATTGACTAGTCAGTCAACAATCCCAAGCATAGCGCCCGTCACCGCTGGGCCACCGCTCGACATGCCCCTGTTCCACGGCACACGGCCGTTGAAGCGCTGGCGCTACGTCGCCGTGTTCTGCGACGAGCTGATGGCATGCGCGGCGCTGGTTCAGATCGGGCCCGCGCGGCAGTCGTTCTGGGCGCTGTACATGCGCGAGGAGAAGCTGATGCGGGAGCGCACGCGGATGCTGCCCCGTCGCGGCGAAGTCGAGCTGGATCATGGACAAGCCGGCACGGAGACACTGCCCGCCACGCCCGGGCGCCTGCGGGTACACGGCCGTGGTGTCCTGCTCGACCTGCAATTGGAGGAGCAAGCGGGCATCGAAGCGCTTTGCCCGAACGGGCACGCGCAAGTGTGGACGCGCAAGCAGGCCGGCGTTGCCGCGCACGGCACGCTTCAGATCGACGGCGGCCCTGCGCAAGAGATTCACGCGCTCGCCGTGATCGACGACACGATCGGGCATCACACCCGCCACACCGAGTGGCACTGGAGCGCCGGCGTCGGCGAGAGTCCGGACGGCACCCCGCTTGCCTGGAACCTCGTCAGCGGCGTCAACGACCCACCACAGGGCAGCGAGCGGGCGGTGTGGGTCGCTCACTCGCCCACAGAGACCGCACCCGTCAGCTTCGCCGCCGACCTGTCGAGCATCCGCTGCGAGGACGGAGCCGAGTTGCGCTTCGTGGCCGAGGCGCAGCGCAGTCGCCACGACGAGCTGTTGATCGTGGGCAGCGACTACCGCGCGCCCTTCGGCACCTTCAGCGGGACGCTGCCCGGCGGAACCCCACTGGCACACGGACTGGGCGTCGTCGAGCACCACCGCGCTCGCTGGTAGCCACGGCTTGTGCTGCTTGCCCACTGGCGCTTTGCCCGTTAGCTACGGCTTGTGCTGCTTGCGCAGCTCCGCCAAAAGCAGCTTCGAGTGCATCGCACCGATCAGCTCGCGCAGCGGTTCCACGCCGGCCGCGACGATCTCAAGTGCCCGCTCGATCTCGACCTCGCCCGCCAGCCGGTCGAGCAGCGCGCGCACCTCCTCCCGTACGAGCGGCTCCAGCGCCTCGCGGTAGCGCAGCGTGTCGTACACCGTGAAGCCCAGCGCCTCCTCGTAACCCCCAGCGCGGAAGCTCGCGATCGCCTCGATGATCTTCACGTCGTCCTGCTCGTATCCGTTGCGGTTAGGCGTCAGCACGCCAATCTCGGCCAGGCGCTCCAGCACGTTGCGCGGGATCTCGTAGCGCTCGCGCACCTCCCTCGCCGAGGCGCGGCCACGCTCCTCCGCGCCCGCGAGCGCTCGCTCGAGGATGCGATCCTCCAGCTCCACCAGCGCGCGCACGTGCTCAGGATCCTCCTCCAGCACCACCCGGATCATCCGCAGCGGCATGAACCGCTCCTCCTGCAACCGCTTGATCAGCTCAATTCGCTCCACCAGCTCCGGCGGGTAGTAGGCCATGTTGCGACTCGTCCTGACGATCCCCTCCTCCCCACCGAGCAGCCCCTCGCGCAGGTAATGCCTGATCGTTCCCGCGCTCACGCCCGAGCGCTCGGCCAGCTCGCTGATCTTCAACAAGGGCCGATCGCCCAAGCCCGTCGTGCCCATGTTCCGCTTCGGCCTGCGCCTACACCCGGAACGTCGGGGCGGCTGGGGATCCATTCGTCGTCTCGGCCGGATTCGTTGTCCCGGCCGGGTCGGCAGGACCTGCAACCGCGCCCGCTTGCAGCAGCTCGGCCACCTCGGCCTCGCTGTAGCCGGCCGCACGCAGCACCTCCTCGGTGTGCTCCCCCAGCACCGGGCCCGGCATCCGTCTGGGCTCGCCCGGGGTGCGCCCCAGCTTGATCGGGATCCCGAGCTGCTTTACAGCCTGCTTCGCGCCCGGCTGCTCAATCTCCACCACCATCTTCCGCTCTTTGACGAGGTCGGAGTCGAGCGCCTCGTCCAGCTCCAGCACCGGCTCCAGGCAACAGTCGTGCTTCTGCGCGAACGCCTCCCAATCGGAGCGGTTGCGCGTCTTGAAGATCTCCTGCACCTGCGCATGAGCCTCGGAGCCTGGGGCCTCGAACTGCTTCTCGATCAAGTCCTCACGCTCGACGCCCCGGCACCACGCCTGCCAGAACTTCGGCTCCAGCGCGCCCAGCGTGACCCAACCGTCGGCGCACTCGTATGGGCGATAACAGATCAGCGAGCCGGCCAGCGGCAACTCGCCTCGGCGGGGCGCCGTACCGTCAGCGAAGTAGCCCGCCGCGACCATCGCCAGCCAGGACAGCGCACCGTCGGCCATCGATACGTCGACGACCTGGCCCTTGCCGGAGCCGGGCTTGTCTGGATCACCATCTCGCTCGCGCAGTGCGGCCAGGATTCCGAACGCCGCCATCAGCGCGCCCCCGCCGAGATCGGCGATCTGACCCGCTGCCTGCACCGGCTCCCCCCCGCGCTCGCCGGTCAAACCCAGGAGGCCGACGAGGCCGAGGTAGTTCATGTCGTGCCCCGACGCCTCGCGCTTGGGCCCGGTCTGGCCGTAGCCCGAGATCGCGCAGTACACGATGCCCGGATTCTGCTCGCGCATCCGCTCATAGCCCACACCCAGACGGTCGAGCACGCCGGGGCGGAACGACTCGAGCACAACGTCGTACTCGCGCACGAGCCTCAACAGCGCCTCACGCCCCCCCTCGCTCTTCAGGTCCAGCCGGATCGAGCGCTTGTTGCGGTTCAGCGACAGGAACAGGGCGGACTTGGCGCTGGCGTCGGCGCCGTCGATATAGGGCGGCGACCAGCGGATGTAGTCGCCCATGCCGGTGTCCTCGACCTTCAGCACGTCCGCGCCGAAGTCCGCGAGCAGCAGGGAACAGAACCCGCCCGGCAACAGACGGGAGAGGTCGAGCACCTTGATGCCTTCCAAAGGGAGGCTCATCTACGCCCCACGCGCGGGGATGTGCAGCGCCGCGCGCGCCTCAGCGACGGTCGCCGGACGGCGGCCCATGTCCTCGGTCATCTGCCTGGCCTTGGCGATCAACTCGCCGTTGGACTTGGCCATCTCTCCATTGGGGAGATAGAGGTTGTCCTCCAAACCCACTCTGATCGAGCCGCCGAGCGTCAGCGCCGCCGACACGAGCATCCACTGGTCGCGCGAGATCCCGATCACACCCCAGTGCGCAGAATTGGAATCCCGCCCGCCCGGGATGTTCTCGACCATCGCCGCGAGGTTGCGCGCGGTCGGCGGGATGCCACCGACGACGCCCATCACGCAGTCAACGTGCAGCGGGGTTTTCAGCACGCCCATGTCGATCAGCGGCGCGAGCGAGCCGATGTGGCCGATGTCGAAGCACTCGTGCTCCGGTTTGATATCGAGCTCGTTCATCGCCTCCAGCAACTCAATGATCTCGTCGAACGGGTTGGCGAAAACCATCTTGAACACGAACTGTTTTCTCGACTTCGAATACTTCGCGTAGTTCATCGAGCCCATGTTCAGCGCCGCGACCTCCGGCCGGCAGGCGCGCAGGTATTCGACGCGCTTCTGGACCGGAACGCCGATCGTGCCCGTGGAGAAGTTCACGATCACCTCGTCGTCTACCTCCCCGCGGATCGCATCGCTGATCGCCTGAAAGTCCTCGATCTCATAGCTAGGCGTGCCCTCGGGGGTACGCGCGTGGATATGGATCATCACGCCGCCCTCGTCGACGATCCGCCGCGCCTCCGCCGCGTACTCCTCGGGCGTGTAGGGAATCGCCGGGCACTGCTCCCGGTTGGCGATCGCGCCGGAGATCGAGCAGGTGATGACCACGGGGTCGTCGAGATTCATACGGGGACCACCCCGTGACGCTTCCACGGCCGCTCAACCTTCTTCCCCGCCGACATCTCCAGCCCCCTGCAGATCGTCTCGCGGGTCTCACGCGGGTCGATCACGTCGTCGATCAGGTCGTTGCCGGCAGCGATGTATACGTCGAAGATCTTCCTGAACCCCTCGATCAGCTCGGCCTTCTTCGCCTGTGGATCCTCCGCCTCGTCGACCTGTTTGCGAAACGCGATCTCCACCACCCCCTCGGCGCCCATCACACTGATCTCCGCGCTCGGCCAGGCGACGATCAGGTCCGGTTCATACGCGCGCCCGTTCATCACGTAATACCCGGCGCCGTAGGCCTTGCGCGTGATCACCGTGATCTTCGGCACGGTCGCGTTGGCGACCGCGTACAGCATCTTCGCGCCGTGGCGGATGATCCCCTCCGCCTCGACCTTCGTGCCGACCATGAAACCGGGCACGTCCATCAGGAACACGAGCGGGATCCCGAACGCGTTGCACAGGTTGACGAAGCGCGCGGCCTTGTCGGCCGAGTCGTTGTCGAGGATGCCCCCGAGCTGCTTGGGCTGATTGGCGACGATCCCCGCCGGGCGCCCGCCGAAGCGCGCGAAGCAGGTGATGATCGTCTTTGCCCACTGGCCCTTGATGTCGAAGTACCCGCCGTCGTCTGTGATGCGCTTGATCACCTCGTACATGTCGTACGGCTTGCGGTTGGACTCCGGCAGCACGTCGAGCAACTCCTCCTCACGCCGGTCGATCGGGTCGCCAACCGACAGGATCGGCGGCTTCTCTTCACAGTTCTGGGGCATGTACGACAGGTATGCCTTGATCCGATCGATGCACTCCTCGTCGCTTGCCACCTCCATGTCGCCTACGCCCGACTTGCGCGTGTGCACGCGCGAGCCACCGAGTTCCTCCTGGGTGACGTCCTCGCCAACCGCCGCCTTGACGAGGTGCGGTCCCGCAAGCGCCATCGATCCTCTGCCCTTGACCATCGGCACGAAATCCGCCAGGCCCGGGATGTAGGCGGTGCCCGCCGCGCACGGTCCCATCAAGGCCGCGACCTGCGGGATCACGCCGCTCATCACGACCTCCTCGCGGAACAGGTGCCCCGAGCCCGCAAACATCGCGCCGGCTGCCTCCTGCACGCGCGCACCGGCGGAGTCGAGCAGCCAGATGAACGGCATCCGCTTGGTCAGCGCCAGCTCACGCAGGCGCGTCACCTTGATCTCGCCGGTCATCCCCATCGAGCCGGCCATCACCGTGAAGTCATACGCGCAGACCGCCACCAGGCGCCCGTCGAGCTTGCCATAGCCGGTGATCACGCCATCGGCGGGGGCGTCAACACCGTCCATCGCCCGCTGGGAGAAATGCGGCTTGCCGTGAATGCCGAGCTCGGTGAACGTCCCCTTGTCGATCAGCAGCGCGATCCGCTCGCGCGCAGTCAACTTGTCGCGCTCGTGTTGCTTGGTGATCTTCTCCTCGCCGCCGCCCAGTCTTATCTTCGCGCGGCGCTCCTCCAGATCATCGACCAGCGGGCGAAGCATCGAAACCACCTCTGAGGCGTTCGTCTCCTTGATGCTCATCAGCGGCCTTTCCACTGTGGGTCGCGCTTCTCGAAGAAAGCGGTGACGCCCTCGACGATGTCCTCGGTGGAGAGCGCCAACGTGAGCTGCGCGCGGAGATAGTCGAGCGCGTCGTCGAAGGGCATGTCCAGCTGCCGGCGCATCGCCTCCTTGCCGAGGCGCATGATCACCGGCGACTTACCAGCTAGCTTCAGCGCCCAGTCTGCAACCGCCGCGTCGAACTCGCCCGCTGGGACGACCTTGTTGACGATCCCCGCCGCGAGGGCCTGCTGCGCGTCCCAGCGCTCGCCGAGCAGCAGCAGCTCGTTCGCCTTCTTGCGGGGAACGTTGCGATAGATCAGCGCCATGATCATGAACGGGAACGCGCCGACGTTGATCTCGGGGGTCCCGAACGTCGCTTTCTGGGAGGCGACGATCAGATCACAGGCGAGCGCGATTCCGAGCGCGCCGGCGAGCACATGCCCGTCCGCGGCGCACACCGTCGGCTTGCCAAGCGCGCCGATCAGCTTGAACAGCTCGACGAAGCGCTCGGAGCCGAAGTGCTTGTGCACGAGCGGCACATCCCCCGCGAAGCCGCCGAGGTTGGCGCCCGAGGAGAACACCTTCTCGTGCGAGGAGGCCAGCACCACGCAGCGTACGTGCTCGTCCTCGCGGGCGCGCTCGAAGGCCTCGATCAGGCCCAGGAGCAGCTCGGCCGACAGCGCGTTGCGCGTGTCGGGGTCGTTCAGCGTGATCGTCGCCACGCCCGACTCGGCGAGCGCATACAGGACTGCATCGGTAGCCACGCCGGCATCCTAACCGCATCAGCGCCCGGCGGGAAGTAAGCAGCTCTACTGTTTACTTTGTCGCTCGCCTGCGTTAGCGTTGCGACGCACCCAAAGAACAAGGAGCCCACCCGATGGCCGCCACCGCCGAGAGCGTGCGCAAGCCCGAACACCAGACGCAGCGCAAGCACTTCATCTTCACCGACGAGCACGAAGCGCTACGCGAGTCGATCCGCAACTTCGCGGTCAAAGAGTTGGCGCCGCACGCGGAGGAGTGGGAGGAGACGACGTTTCCCGACTCGGTCTTCCATCGCATGGGCGAGTTGGGCTTCCTCGGCCTGGACAAGCCCGAGGAGTACGGCGGGCAGGGCGGCGACTACTACACAGCGCTGGTGCTGGCCGAGGAGATTACGAACGCGCAGTCCGGCGGTCTGGCCATGGGGTTGGCGGTGCACACCGACATGGCGATGCCGCCGATCCTCGCGTTCGGCAGCGAGGAGCAGAAGCAGGAATGGGTCGTGCCCGCGATCAAGGGCGAGAAGATCCTCTGCCTGGGCATCACCGAGCCCGACGCCGGCTCAGACGTGAAAGGGATCAAGACGCGGGCCGTCAAGGATGGCGACGAGTACGTGATCAACGGCTCCAAGACGTACATCACCAACGGCCACCGCGCTGACGTGATCGTGCTCGTGACGAAGACCGACCCGGACGCGGGCTACGACGGCTTCACGCTGTTCCTCGTGCCGATGGACGCTCCCGGCGTGATTCGCGAGAAGAAGCTCGAGAAGCTCGGCATGCACGCCTCCGACACGGCGCTGCTGGCCTTCCAGGATGTCAGGGTGCCAGCGACGGCCGTCCTCGGCCAGGTCGGCAAGGGCTTCTACCACATCATGTGGGAGCTCCAGGGGGAGCGTCTGATCGGCGCCGCCGGCATGGTGGCGGGCGCGCAGAAGTGCTTCGAACGGACGCTGCAGTACGCCCATGAGCGCAAGGCATTTGGGCGGGAAATCGGCAAGTTCCAGGTGATCCGCCACAAGTTCGCCGAGATGGCCACCAAAATCGAGTCGGCGCGGCAGATGACCTACATAACGGCCTGGCGCTTCAACAACGGCGAGTACCCCGTGCGCGAGATCTCGATGTCCAAGCTGCACGCCTCGCGCGTGCTCTGCGAAGTCGCCGACGAATGCATCCAGATCCACGGCGGCGCCGGCTACATGCGCGAGTACGGCGTGGAGCGCGTGTGGCGCGACGCACGCCTGAATCGCATCGGCGCGGGCACCGACGAGATCATGCTGGACGTGATCGGCCGCTCTTACGGGCTTTGATCCTTGCCGCTCACGCCGCCGTTCACAGACGAGCACGAGGAGCTGCGAGCTTCGGTCCGCGGCTTCATCGACCGTGAGCTGGCGCCATACGCGCAGACGTGGGAGGACGAGCGCTGGTTTCCCAATAAGGTCTTTCCCAAGCTGGCCGCCCAGGGACTCCTCGGGCTGAAGTACCCCGAGTCATATGGCGGCCAGGGAGGCGACTACCTGCACGAGGCCGTGCTCGTCGAGGAGCTCGCGCGGACCGGCTCGGGCGGTACCGCGGCAGGGATCGGCGCGCACATCAACATCGCCACCCCACCGATCTGGAAGTTCGGGACCGAGGAGCAGAAGCAGCGCTACCTCGTGCCGGCGATTGCAGGCGAGCGGATCGGCGCGCTGGGGATCACCGAGCCTGAGGCGGGCTCGGATGTCGCCGCGTTGCGCACGCGCGCCACCCCGGTCGATGGCGGGTGGCTGGTAAACGGCGAGAAGACCTACATCACCAACGGCGTGCGCGCTCACTTCATCGTGACCGCCGTCAAGACGACCGCCGAGGGCGGCCACCACGGCATCTCCTTCCTAATCGTCGACCGCCAGGAGGGCGTGACCTCAGCCAAGCTCGAGAAGCTCGGTTGGCACGCCTCTGACACCGCCACGATCTCCTTCGAGGACGTGTTCGTGCCGAGCGAGAACCTGCTCGGCGCCGAGCACGAGGGCTTCAAGCAGATCATGGCCAACTTCCAATGGGAGCGCCTGGCGATGGCGCTCGGCGCGGTCGGCGCGATGGGACTCGCGTGGGAGCGCACCGCCGAGTTTGCGCGCGAGCGCCAGGCGTTCGGCCGCCCGCTGTCAAAGCACCAGGCGATCCGCCACAAGCTCGCCGACCTCGCCACCTCCGTCTACACCTGCCGCTGCGTCACCTACGACGCGCTACGGCGCTTCGTCGCCGGTGAGGAACCGCTGAAGGAGGTGACGATGGCCAAGCTGCTGACCCAGCGCGCCTCCTTTGAGCTGATGGACGCCTGCCTGCAGATCCATGGCGGCGCCGGCTACATGAAGGAGTACTGGGTCGAGCGCGCCGCCCGTGACTCCCGCCTCGGCCCGATCGGCGGCGGCTCGGACGAGATCATGCGCGAGATATTGGGACGCGTGCTCGACCTGTAGCGACACGCGAGATCCTCGGGCGCGTGCTCGCGCTCTGACATAGCTGGGAAACGGTTTGCAGAGTTGTCCAAACCTGAGCACCGGGGCTCAGGTTTGCTCGGGTCGCAACCGATGCAGGCAAGGTGCCTCGCCTCCGTTCCATGCTCGGCGCGCTCGCGCTCGTCGTGTGCCTATGTGCCGCGGCTGTAGCCGGCACCGCCAACGCCCAAACCACGCCCGCCCATCACAAGGCCCACCGGGCGGATCGTCGGCGTACTCACCACGCCGTCCGCTGCGCCAAGAAGAGCAGCTTTCATGCAAGCCGTGGCCGCCTCCGCCACAAGCACCACCCCACGAACTGCGCTAAGCGAGGCTCCGGCAAGCAAAACTCCACGGGCGGCCAGCACGGGGGCTCCCAGCACCCCAAGGGAGGCAAGCGAACCGGCCATCACGCCAAACGGCACGTCTCGAGCACCGTCAAACCGGCCGACGCGGGCTCCTGCACGAACGCCAACCTGCAACCGACGCAGGAAAACATCGAAGTGATCCGCACCGCCACCCTCTGCCTAATCAACCAGGAACGGGCGGAACACAGAGAGGCTGCACTGCAGCCCAACGCGGACCTGCAGCAGGCCGCCCAGGCACACACCGAGAGCATGGCCTTCGGCGACTACTTCGAACACGACGGGCCACAGGGCGATACACCGCTCAGCCGCATGGTCTCCTGCGGCTACATCTACAGCTCACAGGTCGGCTATGAAGTCGGCGAGAACATCGGTTGGGGCACCTTCGACCTGGGAACGCCCCGCGCGATCGTCGCCGCCTGGATGGCCTCGCCGGGGCACCGCGCGAACATCCTCGACGCCCGTTTCCACGACACCGCGATCGGCGTCTCGCCCCATGTCCCCGCTTCGCTCAGCCAGGGTCAGCCCGGCGGGATCTACACGCAGGACTTCGGGGTCATCATCACCGAGTGAGTCTTCGGTGGACCATGACTCATCCGAGGCTCCACCCTTAGTGAGCGGGCGGGTGGGATGGGGCAGGTGAGACTCCCATCCATCCGCCCAGAGGTAATCTCCGGTCACTGACCACGACAAGGAGACGCATCAGCTATGGGAGTACTCGACGGCAAGTCGGCGATCGTGACGGGCTCGGCCCGCGGCATCGGACGCGCAACGGCTGAATTGCTCGCCTCGCAGGGAGCCCAGGTTCTGATCAACGACCTCGACGGCGACGTCGCCGAGCAGGCGGCCGGGGAGATCCAAGGTGAGACGGCGGTGTTCGCCGGCGACCTGACCAAGGCAGACGCGCCGGAGCAGCTGGTGGCGAAGGCAGTCGACTCGTTCGGAAAGATCGACATCATCGTCAACAATGCCGGCTACACGCTCGACGCGCCGATCCACAAGATGACCGACGAGCACTTCCAGGCGATGCTCGACATCCACACCGTCGTGCCCTTCCGCGTGATCCGCGCGGCGGCGCCGCACCTGCGCGAGCCCGCCAAGCAGGAGCGCGAGGAAGGCAAAGAGGTGTTTCGCAAGATCGTCAACGTCTCCTCGACCTCGGGTACGTTCGGCAACCCCGGCCAGGCCAATTACTCCGCCGGCAAGGCCGCGGTCGTCGGCTTGACGAAAACCGTCGCCAAGGAGTGGGGCCAGTTCAAGGTCAACGTCAACGCGGTCGCCTTCGGCTTCATCGACACGCGCCTGACCCAGGCGAAGGTCGACGATAACGTCATGGAAAAGGACGGCGAGAAGATCCAGCTCGGCATCCCCGAGCAGATGCGCGGCATGGCCTCCATGCTGATCCCGCTCGGCCGTCCCGCCACGCCCGAGGAGGCAGCCGGCGGCATCTTCTTCCTGTGCTCACCCTGGTCGAACTACGTGCATGGGCAGACGCTGCACATCACGGGCGGCCTGTTCGGCGGGATGTCCGGCTAGGCGTCTAAGGACCTCGCAGGTCGAGTAGACAGCCCGAGAAATAAGCCCCCGCAGGCGAGGCGAGGTAGGCCGTCAGCGCGGCCACCTCGCCCGCTGCGGTTGCCTCACCAGGGACGACCGTGACCAGCGTGATCCCGTGACGCGCCCACTCGATCGAGAGCGTGCGAGCGAGGTTCTCAAGACCCGCGCGCGCCGCGTCGGCGTGCTCGCCCGCGTCGGAAGCCGGAGCGAGGTAGACGATCCGGCCGGAGGGTGAGCTCCGTTCAACGGGCAGGAAGGCGAGGTTGACGACCGCACGCGTGACGTTCCAAGTAGCGTCGAGGCAGGTGCGCAACGCCGCGCGAGCGTCTGCGCCGTACGCGAACAGTCCTGCGCCGTCGACCACCAACAGGTCCAGACCTCCGCTCTCCGCGACGGCGGCGGTGACCATCTCATCGACGATCGTCTCGTCGGCGACGTCGGGGGCACACATCCGTACGTGGGCTCCCAACTCAGTGCATGCCTCGCTCACCGCGACCCCAAGCGCAGCAACCGGCTCTGCTGTGCCTGCCACCAGGACAGAGGTTCCCTCCAGTAGGCCTGGGCGCAGCACCTCGGCAACAAGCACGGTTATCGCACGGCGATCCGCGCGCCGCGTTCAGCCCGGCGCTGCTCGCGCACATGCTGGAGCACGCCCTTGCGGCCGTGTTCCTCGAGACCGGCATACAGTCGCCGGATCTGCAGGAGGATCTCGTCGGCCACCGCCTGCTGCTGCTCAGCGCGTGGGATGCTCGACGCGCTCCCAGCGCAGCGCGTCCCCGTACTGGACGGTGATCTTGGGGAACTGCAGGCGCTTCCAGTTGCGGATGCGCGAGGAGCCGTGAATCGCGATCGGCACGACCGGCGCGCCGGTCTCGAGCGCCAGGCGACCGATCCCGCGCTTGGCCTGCTCGGCCACTTTGCCCGTGCGCGAGCGCCCACCCTCGCAGTACATCGTGATCGCCCCGCCGCGTGCGAGGATCGTCTCGGCGGTGATGAACGTCTCCTCGTCGCGCGCCCCGCGACGCACCGGGAAGACGCCGCCGTGGGTGTAGATGAACTGCATCGGCCCCGGTTTGAACAGCTGCGACTTGGCCATGAAGCGAACCTTGCGCCGGATGTAGCAGCCCATCAGGAAGTGGTCCATGAACGAGAAGTGGTTGGGCGCGAGGATCACCGCACCGCTGCCGGGCACCTTCTCGGAGGAGATCGCGCGTGCGCGCAGGAACGTGTAGGCGTACAGCGAGGTGAGTATCCGCGTGAGCTCATACGCCCAGTCGGGTTCACGCGTGCGCGAGCGCTCGTGAAAGCGGTCGAAGTGCTCCTTCGGCCGGGGGTCGGCATAGACCTGCTCGCGCATCGGTGCGAGATCGCTCATCTGAGCGCTCTACCTCGCCGAGCTCGGGAAAGTTACGCGCCGCTGCGCGCCCGAGCCAGCGCGTCTGCCCAGCCCGCGAGCAGACCGACGCGCTCGTCCTCGCTCATCGCGCGGCTCATAGCGCCTGCGCTCGCGCCAGCGCGTCGCGCACATCGGAGACCGTCCACATGCCCACGCCCACGCCAGCCAGGTAGGCGGCGCCGAGCGCGGTCGTCTCGATGATCTCGGGTAGCACCACTGGCACGCCGAGCACGTCCGCCTGGAACTGCATCAGCCAGCCGTTCGTGCTCGCACCGCCGTCGGCGCGCAGCTCGCTCAGCGGCTCGCCCGCACGCTGCCTCCATCGCGCGGACGGCATCAAGGTCTGGTAGGCGATCGCCTCGAGCGTCGCGCGCGCGAGATGAGCGCGGCCCGTGCCTCGCGTGAGCCCCACGATCGTTCCGCGCGCGTAGGGATCCCAGTGCGGCGAGCCCAGCCCGGTGAGCGCCGGGACGAAGTACACGCCGTCGTTGCTCTCGAGCGTCGCCGCCAGCGTCTCGGTCTCCTCGGCACGCTCGATGATGCGAAGACCGTCGCGCAGCCACTGGACGGCGGCGCCTGTGACGAAGATCGACGCCTCGAGCGCGTAGGTCGGATGGGCGGCCCCCCCGATCCCCCACGCGACCGTCGCGAGCAGCCCAGGCGGCGGCTCGGGCGCGGTGAAGCCGGCGTTGAGCAGCACGAACGAGCCGGTGCCGTAGGTGTTCTTGCCCATGCCAGGATCCACGCACGCCTGGCCGAACAGCGCCGCCTGCTGGTCGCCGGCGACGCCGGCCACCGGGACGGCATGACCGTGCAGCGCTTCGGGGCGGGTCTCGCCGAGGACTCCCGCGCTCGGGCGCACGCGGGGCAGCGCGCGCTCGGGCACGCCGAACAGTTCCAGCAGCTCCGGATCCCAGCGCCCGGCGGCGATGTCGTAGAGCAGCGTGCGCGAGGCGTTGGAGACGTCGGTGACGTGCTCGCCGGTGAGCTTGAAGATCAGCCAGGAGTCGATCGTGCCGAACACTGCCCGCCCGTCTTGCGCGCGCTCGCGCAGGCCCTCTGACGTTCTCCAGCAGCCACTCGATCTTCGTCGCGGAGAAGTAGGGGTCGAGCACGAGCCCGGTGTGCGCTCGCATGAGCGGCTCATGCCCGGCGGCCCGCAGCTCGTCGCAGCGCGCGGCAGTGCGACGGTCCTGCCAGACGATCGCGTTGTGCAACGGCTCGCCGGTAGCCGGATCCCAGACGCAGACCGTCTCGCGCTGATTGGTGATTCCGACCGCCGCCAGCTCCCCGGGACGCATCCCCGGCATCATCGAGCGCCTCGCCTGCGACCCCCTGCGTGACCGACCAGATCTCGCTGCGCGTCGTGCTCGACCCAGCCGGGCTGGGGAAAGTGCTGGGCGAACTCGCGGTAGGCTCGGCCGATCGGCTCGGCCTGTTCGTCGAACACGAAGCAGGTCGTGCCGGTGGTGCCCTGATCGATCGCGAGGATCATCTCGGCGCGAGCCTACCGCCGCGCGCAGTACACCCGCACGAAATCGACGAGCTGGCGACCGCGGTGCACAAACCCGGCGAGCGTGCGGCCGGTGGCGCGGTGGGAGAGGTCGAGCTCGATCTCGGCGACGCGATGCCCCGCACGCGCGGCGTCGATCGCTCATCCCGATCTCCATCCCGAAGCCGGCCGCGAACGGCAGTACGTCCGCGAGTGTGCTCGTGCGCAACGCCCGCTGGCCGGAGATCGGCGCGCGCAACGATAGGCCGCACCGCCGGCGGATCGCCCAGCGCGCAAACGCAACCGCCAGCCCGACCCCTCCTCCGACGCGGGTGGCGAAGGCCGCAACCGCCATGTCGGTGTCGCCACCTCGCACAGCATCTGCGAGCGCGACCAGCTCGAGCGCCGACTCGCCGAGATCGGCGTCGCAGAGAACAAAGACCGATCCTTGCTCCTCCTCACCAGTGGCCGCACCGGCGTTCTGCAGGGCCTCACGGGCGGCTGAGGTGGCAGCCCACCCTTGCCGATCATCCGCTCGCTGCGCACCACCCGCGCGCCGGCTCTGCTGGCAAGGAGGGGCGTGGCGTCGGTGGAGCCGTCGTCAGCCACCCACACCGGCGCACCGGGGAAGGCAGCGGCGAGCGCATCCAGCGTGGCACCGATCCGAGCGGCCTCGTTGTAGGCGGTGACGATGACGTAGATGTCTGAGGGCATGGATCGATCGGCGTCGGAGGCTATTGTCCCCAACCGTCACGTACCAACCAGGAGGCTGCGACATGGCTGAGGTAGAGGCCCATATCACCGGCACCGTATGGAAAATCGAGTGCGCCGTCGGCGACACGATCGAGGAGGGCGACACGGTGGCGATCCTCGAGTCGATGAAGATGGAGATGCCAGTCGAGGCCGAGGACGCCGGCACGGTCAGCCGAGATCCGCTGCGAGGAGGGCCAGGCGGTCAGCGAGGGCGACACGCTCGTCGTGCTGGAGTAGCAGTCCGACAACCCTATGTCCCCTAACGCTCCTCCACGCGAGCTCGCCGACGGCAAGCTGCTGATCGACGAGCCTGCAGACGGCGTCGTCCGCCTGACGATCTCAAACCCGGCCAAGCGCAACGCGCTGGACCACCCGATCCTCGACGCGATCACGCGCAACGCTCACCGAGCTCGCGGAGGTGGGTGGGCTCCGATCCCGCGGCACGCTGCGTCATCGCTCACCGGCGCGCATGGGATGTTCTCGGCCGGATATGACATCGGCGAGATCCCTGAAGAGGAGTTCGAGCAGCGCGCCGAGCGGCTCGTGGCGCACCCGTTCACCGAAGCGATCGACGCGCTGGAGGCCTTCCCATACCCGACGCTCGCGGTGCTCCCCGGCCATACGATCGGCGGCGGCCTGGAGCTAGCGCTGGCATGCGACCTGCGCGTGGCGCCCAGGACCATCAAGCTGGGCATGCCGCCGGCGAAGCTCGGGCTGGTCTACTCGCACACCGGCCTGCGCCGCTTCATCGACGCGATCGGCGCGGCGCGCACGCGCGAGCTGTTTCTGCTCGGCAGCTACATCGACGCGCCCACGGCGCTGGGATGGGGGCTGGTCAACCGCCTTGCCCCGGCCGACGAGCTGGACGCAGTGGCACTGGCGGTGGCGGACGAGCTCGCGAGCAACGCGCCGCTGTCGCAGTTGGGCAACAAGCGCGTGATCGCCGCGCTGCTGCACGCCGAGGCAGAGCTTCCGAGCGAGGTCGAGGAGGAGCTGATCGAGCTGCGCCGCGCGTCGTTCGCCTCGCAGGACATGCGCGAGGGAATGAAGGCCTTCGCCGAGAAACGTCCCCCGCGCTGGCGAGGGGAATAGCCGTCCGCCGCGCGCCATAACGTGCGGCACATGCCGCCGCTGATCACCCGCGAGGAAGCTCTCGCGCTGGGCGAGATCGAGGACCACGCTGAGATCGAGGCGCTGATCGGGCGCGCCTGGGAAGCGCGCGTGGAGCGCTTTGCCGACTCCACCGACATGTGCTCGCTGGTGAACGCCAAGTCGGGCGGCTGCGCCGAGGACTGCGGCTTCTGCGCCCAGTCGCGCTTCGCCGAGGCGGAGACGCCGATGCACGCGATGATGGAGCCCGAGCAGGTGCTCGAGCACGCGCGCGCCGCCGAGGCCGCGGGAGCGCACCGCTTCTGCATGGTCACCCAGGGCCAGGGCCTGTCCAAGCGCGACTTCGAGAAGTACCTGGAAGGCGTCCGCCTGGTGGCCGAGCACACCAACCTGAAGCGCTGTGCCTCGGTCGGGCACATGTCTCGCCGCCCGCGCGCAGGCGCTAAAGGAGGCGGGCATCCAGCGCGTGCACCACAACGTCGAGACGGCCGCGAGCTACTACGACGAGGTCTCCACCACCGTGCGCTACGAGGGTCGTTTGCGCACGATCGAGGCGGTGCGCGAGTCGGGACTGGAGACGTGCGTGGGCGGCATCCTGAACCTCGGCGAGAGCCGCGAGCAGCGCGTGGAGATGGCCTTCGAGCTGGCCGCGATCGACCCGACGAGCGTGCCGATCAACATGCTCAACCCACGGCCGGGCACGAAGTTCGGCGACCGCGAGTTCATGGATCCGTGGGAGGCGGTCAAGTGGATCGCGATCTTCCGCCTGATCCTGCCCGAAGCGCTGTTCCGGCTGTGCGGCGGGCGCGTGGAGAACCTCGGCGAGCTGCAGTCGTTGGCCGTGAAGGCGGGCATCAACGGCGTGATGATGGGCAACTTCCTGACGACGCTCGGCAACGAGCCCGAGCAGGATCGGGCGATGTTCGAGGAGCACGGCCTGAACGTCGCGCGCCAGGCCGACAACGGCGCCAACCCGCGCCCGGACAACCGCTCGGGCTGGCTGGCAGGGCGAGACTCCGGATGTCGTCGAGGAGCTGCTCGACACCGTGAACGCCAGCGGCGGCAATCGACCTGGAGGTGCGGCTGTGGGATCCGTCCAGCCAGCTGAAGTTCCGCGCCAAGCGCACGGTGCCGCCACGCCCTGACGGCGCGCCCAACGCGGCGCCGGTCGACTGGGGCGAGTCCGTCAAGCACCCGATCCACCCACCCCCGGACAGGACACCGGAAACGGTGCCCGCCGGCTGGGGAGATTAAAACCGGCCGAGGGAGACAGAGTTGAGCGAGATCGAGGAGCACCTGGCGGAATTGGAGCGACTCGGTCTGCACCGCCGTCTGCGTCTGGTGAGCGGGCCACAGGGTCCGCGCGTGCTGCTCGACGGCAAGCCGGTGCTGCTGCTGTGCTCGAACAACTATCTCGGGCTCGCCGACCACCCTCGCGTACGCGAGGCGGCGGCGGATGCGGCGATGCGCTGGGGCGTCGGCGCTGGCGCGTCGCGGCTGGTGAGCGGGACGATGACAATCCACCGGCGCTTGGAGGAGCGTCTGGCAGCGTGGAAGGGCAGCGAGGCGTGCTTGCTGTTCGGTTCCGGCTACCTGGCAAACATCGGCACGATCGGCGCGCTCGCCGGACGCGGGGACACGATCTTCTCCGACGAGCGCAACCACGCCTCGATCGTCGACGGCTGCCGTCTGTCCCGCGCCGAGGTCGTCGTGTACCGCCATCTCGACTCCCAGCACCTCGAGTGGAGCTTGCGCCGCCACGGCGGCGATCGGCGGCAGCTGGTCGTCACCGACTCCGTGTTCTCGATGGACGGCGACATCGCCCCGCTCGCGGAGATCGCCCAGCTGGCCAAGGAGCACGGCGCGCGCGTGATGGTCGACGAGGCGCATGCCACCGGAGCGCTCGGCCCGGATGGACGCGGAGCTGTGGCGCAGGCCGGACTGGAGGGCGAGGTCGACGTGGTCGTGGGCACGCTCGGGAAGGCGCTCGGCTCCTATGGCGCGTATGTGTGCGCAGACGAGGAGATGATCCACTACCTGATCAACACGGCGCGCTCGCTGATCTTCTCGACCGCACCGGGGCCGCCCGCCGTGGCCGGAGCACTGGCCGCGCTCGAGTTGCTCCAGGAGCGCCCGCACCGCGTGGGGCGGCTGCGCTCGGCCGCGCGCACCTTGCGTAAGGCCCTCGCCACCGAAGGCTTCCCGGTGGAAGACAGCGAGATGCAGATCGTCCCGCTGATAGTGGGTGACGAGCACGCGGCGATGCGCCTGTGCAAGGAGGCGCTCGAGCGGGGTGTGTTCGCTCAGGCGATCCGTCCGCCGACCGTCGCCGCGGGCACCTCTCGTCTGCGCTTGGCGACGATGTCCTCGCACACCGCCGAGGAGCTGCGGATGGCCGCGCGCGCGCTCGGTGAGGCCGCGCGCGGGATCGGACTGGACCCGGCCACGATGGGACCGCGCATGGTCACAGATCGTACGCACGTGGGCGAGCGCGAAACCGAGGAGCCCTACCTGCCAGTGGCCGCAGGAGGGCATCGTGCGGACGCCCCATTCGACGTCGAGCGCGAAAGCTCCATCCCCCGCGCTGCCTGAGCGCGGTCTCGATCGACGCACGGCCATGCGCGGCTTGTTCGTCACCGCGACCGACACCAGTGTTGGCAAGACGATCCTGAGCGCCTCACTGCTCGCGGCTATGACGGCGGCCGGCGAGCGGGCATGCGCGCACAAGCCGGTGGTGAGCGGCCTCGACGAGCCTCCCGGTGCATGGCCTGCAGACCACGAGCTGCTGGCGAGCGCCGCGGGCATGATGCCCGAGGATGTTGCGCTGCTGCGTTACGGCCCCGCCGTCTCACCCCATCTGGCGGCGGAGCTCGCGGGTGAGCGCATCGACCCGGCGCAGCTCCTCATAGCGGCCCGTGCAGCCGCCGCCCGTGGGAGCACCTTGATAGTCGAGGGTGTCGGAGGCCTGCTGGCGCCACTTGCCGACGACTACACAGTGCGCGACTTCGCCGTCGCGCTGGAACTGCCCCTACTGATCGCCGCGCGGCCTGGCCTGGGCACAATCAACCACACCCTACTCACGCTCCAGGCCGCCCGCGCGGCAGGCCTCGACGTGCGCGCGGTCGTGCTCACGCCGTGGCCGCAGAAGCCCAACGAGATGGAGCGCTCCAACCGCGAGACGATCACACGCTTGGGCGCAGTCGAGGTCGAGGGTCTCAGCCGTGTCCGGAACCCCGACCAGGACGACTTGGCGAGGGCTGGCGCGAGATTGCCTTGGCGGCGCTGGCTGGAGCGCAGCTCATCCTCCTGAGCCCGCACGTGCGGCGTCGACCACTGCCGCCGTCACCTTCGCCAGGTCGTCGTCATCCATGACGTAGGCGGGCATCGTGTAGATCAGATCGCGAAACGGTCGTAGCCACACGCCCCGATCGACCGCGGTCGCGGTTGCGGCGGAGATGTCCACCCCATGTTCGAGCTGGACGACGCCGATCGCACCCAGCACACGCACATCGGCGACACCGGGCAGCTCGCGGGCCGGCTCCAGCCCAGCCCGCAGCCCGTGTTCGAGCGCCGTCACTTGCGCACGCCAGCCACCGTCCGCGAGCAGACCCAGCGATGCGAGTGCCACCGCACACGCCAGCGGGTTTGCCATGAACGTGGGGCCGTGCATCAACCCCCCGCCCTCGCCTGAGGAGACCGCAGAGGCCACAGCCGGCGTGCAGAGCATCGCGGCGAGCGTCATGTAGCCACCCGTGAGCGCCTTGCCGACGCACATCACATCCGGCGTCACGCCGGCATGCTCGCAGGCGAACAGCGCGCCGGTGCGCCCAAAGCCGGAGGCGATCTCATCGAACACCAGCAGCAAGTCGTGCTCATCGCACAGGCTCCTGAGCAACACGACGCACTCCGGCGCATAGAACCGCATCCCCCCCGCCCCCTGTACAAGGGGCTCCACGATCACGGCGGCCAGCTCGTGCGCGTGCCGCGCGATCAGATCGCTCACGTGCTCCGCCCAGGCACCATCGAGACCTGTGTCAAACCCGCCGGGCGGTCGCTCGGCGAATACGTGCTCGGAGAGCACCCCGGTGAACATGCTGTGCATCCCCCCGATCGGGTCACACACGGCCATCGCGCCGAAAGTATCGCCGTGGTAGCCACCTCGCACGGTCAGCAGCCGCTGGCGCTCGGGGTGTCCGATCGCACGCTGGAACTGCAGGCACAGCTTGATCGCAACCTCGACCGACACGGACCCCGAATCGGCGAAGAACACCCGCTCCAGCCCGTCGGGCGCGATCTCAACCAGGCGCTCGGCCAAACGCAACGCCGGCTCGTGCGTGAGCCCGCCGAACATCACGTGCGCCATCCGCCCGAGCTGCTCTTGTACAGCAGCGTCGAGCGCGGGATGGCGGTACCCGTGGATCGCACACCACCACGAGGACATGCCGTCGATCAGCTCACGTCCGTCGGCCAGCTTCAGACGCACCCCCTTCGCCGAGACGACTGGCAGCGGTGCCAGCGCGCCGGGCAGCGCGCCGTATGGATGCCAGACGTGCTCGCTGTCGAACGCGAGCAGTGCGTCCCAGTCGGTCAGATCAGTCCTCGTAGAGGACGAAGTCTCGCTTGCGGGCGCCACACACCGGGCAGAACCAGGTGTCGGGGATGTCCTCGAAGGCGGTTCCCGTGGGGATGCCCCCGTCCGGGTCGCCCTCCTCGGGGTCGTAGATGTAGCCGCAGGACTCGCAGATCCAGCGCTGCAGGGTTTGGGTGGCGCCCATGCACGTAAGACTACCTGGCGATAGGGTGCTTGGCGTGAGCGATTCGACCCCCGGCGGCGACGGAAAGCCCAGCCAGGAGCCCGACCGTCACGGCCATACCGAACCAGGCGAGGAGCTCGACCTCAATCGCCACTCGGGTCCCGGCCAGGAGCTCAACCTTGGCGAGCAGAGCGAGCCCGGACAGGGACTCAACCTGGGCGACGCGACCACGCCGCGACAGGCGGCGACCGTGATCCTGCTGCGCGACGGAACCTCGGACTTGGAGCTGTTGCTAGTCAAGCGCACCCCACAGGCGCGCTTCATGGGCGGGATATGGGTCTTCCCGGGTGGGGCCGTGGATCGGCGCGAGGGCGACGGTGAGAGCGCTCACCGCTCGGCGGCCATGCGCGAGCTGCAGGAGGAGGCCGGCGTCATCCTGAACGAGCCCGGCGAGCTGGTGCGGTTCTCGCGCTGGATCACACCCGCCGTCGTGAAGATTCGATTCGACACGCATTTCTTCCTGGCGCGGTTGCCTGACGGCCAGGAACCCCGCGTGGATGGCGAGGAGTGCGTGGAGTACGGCTGGTTCACGCCCCGCGCGGCGCTCGATGCGCACGGTGCCGGAGAGATCGCGCTGGTCTTCCCGACGATCAAGCATTTAGAACAGCTGCTGCCGTTTCAGAGCGCCGCCGAGCTGCTCGCATACGCCAGCGGGCGCGAGGTGGTGGCGGTCGAGCCGCGGGTGGTACTCGAGGGCGAGGTTGCCCGCGTGCTTCTTCCGGACGAGCCCGGATATGACGATCCCCCGCCGGACCACCCGATGCGCTAGAAAGGGTAGATGCCCACCGTGGCCCGTGCACCGAGACGCTCCGGCCTAACGGTTGCGGTTACGGGGCCGACGGGCGAGATCGGGCGGGCGGTGGTTGGAGCGCTCGAGCGCTCCTCGGAGGTGAGACGTGTGCTCGGAATGGCGCGGCGGCCGTTTGACCCAGCCGCGCAGGGCTGGAAGAAGGTCTCCTATCGGCGCGGCGATGTGCTCAGTCCCACTGCCGTGGGCGAGCTGGTCGGAGACGCGGATGTGGTCGTCCACCTCGCCTTCCTGATCATGGGCAACGCGCTTGAGACCCGCGCGGTGAACATGGAAGGCTCGCGCAACGTCTTTCAGGCAGCCCTCTCGGCCGGAGCGAAGCGGCTGGTCTATGCCTCCTCGGTCGCGGCCTACGGATTCCACGGGGATAACCCCCAGCCGCTCACCGAGGAGGTTCCCGCGCGCGGCACCACGAGCCACTACTACTCCGCCCAGAAGGCCGAAGTCGAGGCGATGCTGCATGAGATACTAGATGGCAGCTCGACCGCCGCTTACGTGCTGCGGCCCTGCATCGTCGGCGGCCCGGACGCGCCGCTGCTGATCGACAGCCTGCCCTACACCCAGATCTCCGGGCGGTTGCCCGCGCCGGTCCTGCGACTGCTCGACGGCGTGCCGATCCTCAAGCCGGTGCTGCCCGATCCGGGTGTTCCCTTTCAGCTCGTCCATCACGACGACGTCGCCAGCGCGATGCGCGCCGCTGTGCTCGGCCGCGGCGCTCCTGGCATCTACAACCTCGCCGGACCTGGTGAGCTCACGGTGAAGGATCTCGCGCGCGAGCTCGGCTGGTACTCGATCCCCGTGCCCGAGCTCGCGATGGACGTGGTCACCGAGATGGTCGGGCGCCTGGGCTTCCTGCCCGCCCAGGCTCAATGGGTGGCCGCCTTCCGCGAGCCGATGATCATGGACATCTCCAAGGCCCGGCGCGAGTTGCGCTGGCGGCCCAAGCACGACTCGTTGCACACCCTGCGCGAGACGATCGCCGCCGAGCGGCTCGATCGCTTCGTGCGCTGAAGGAGGAGCCCAGACGGCCGCTTTGAAGCTCAGCCGGCCTCAGCCGGCGGCTTGGGCCTCGATCACATGCGTGACGGCGTTGATCAGGGCCAGGTGCGTGAACGCCTGCGGATAATTGCCGAGGTGGCGCCCGCTCGAGGCCTCAAGCTCCTCGGCGTACAGCTCGAGCGGCGATGAGTACGAGAGCAGGCGCTCGCACAGGTGCTGCGCGTCGCGATGCTCGCCGATCTCCGACAGCGCCGAGACGAGCCAGAACGAGCAGATCAGGAACGTCCCCTCCTTGCCGTGCTGCCCGTCGTCGGTTTCTTCGGTCCGATAGCGCATCACGAGACCGTTCTCGGTCAGCTCGTCGCGGATCGCGCGCACCGTCGCGCAGACGCGCTCGTCGTCCGGCGGCAGGAAGCGCAGGAGCGGCACGAGCAGCGTCGACGCGTCCAGTGCGTCGGTGTCGTAGTGCTGGCGAAAGACACCACGCGAGTCGACGCCCTTCGCCAGGATGTCTTCGCGCACCTCATCGGCGATCGCCTGGAATTCCTTCGCGGACTCATCGTGGCCGCGGCGTTCGCCCAGCCGCGCGCCGCGATCGAGCGCTACCCAGCACATCAGCTTCGAGGAGACGTAGTGCTGCGGCTTGCCGCGCGCCTCCCAGATCCCCTGGTCGGGCTGCTTCCACACGGCCGCCGCGCATTTGACCTGGTCGATCAGCACCGGCCACAGACGCTCGGGTATGTGGTCGCGCTGCTTGGAGTGCAGGTAGACCGAGTCGAGCACCGCACCGAACACGTCGTTCTGGCGCTGGTTGTACGCGCCGTTGCCGACGCGCACAGGGCGCGCGCCCTCGTAGCCCTTGAGATGATCGAGCGTCGACTCCTCGAGGTCTTTATCGCCTCTGACGCCATACATGATCTGCAGCGAGCCGTCTTCGTTGCGCGGGACTTCAGCGACGTACTCGATGAAATCGTCCGCCTCCCAGTCGAGACCGAGCGCGTGCAGCGCCCACAGCGTGAACGACGCGTCGCGCATCCAGCAGTAGCGGTAGTCCCAGTTGCGCTCGCCACCAGGCGTCTCCGGCAGCGACGTCGTCGGCGCAGCTACGAGCGCGCCGGTCGGCATGAACGTGAGCCCCTTTAGCACGAGCGCCGAGCGCTGCAGATGCGCGCGCCACGGATGGTCGGGATACGTGCCTTCGGCCAGCCAGCCACGCCAGAAATGTCCGGTCCGCTCGAGGATCTGCTCGGCTTCCTCGGCGGTGTGCGGTCCGCCCCGCGACTCCGTCCAGGAGATTGCAGAGAAGCGTTTCTCGCCTTCGACCAGCGTGTGGCGCCCATGCGTGCGGTTGCCCTCGATGCCCATTCGGATGTCGCTGTACAACCTGAACATCGTCCTGCCGTCGGACGCGTCCATCGCGAGCGCATCGTGCGCGTGCGGCGCGTCGGGCGTCTCCGACTCGAGCTCAACCCTTCGCCACTCCGCCGGCGTCGCGCCATAGTCGAGCATCGGCTCGCAGACGACCTCGACCTGCACCTGGCCTTGAACGCATTCGACCATCCGCACGAGCAGATGGTCGGCGTCGAAGTCCGTCGGCGGGCGCGTGTGGCTCGAGCCGTGCTCGTTGTCGTGCCATTCGCCGATCGCCAGCGCATCGACCACGCGGATCCAGCCCTGCGGTGTCATCCACGTCGTCTCGATCATGTTCGTCCCGGGGATGTAGCGCCGGCCGGCCGGCACGTACAGCCCGTACGGTCCGACGCGCCACGAGCCCGCGCCGCGGTCGAGCAGCGCGCCGAAAATCGACGGCGAGTCGAAATACGGCAGGCACATCCACTCGATCGAGCCGTCGGAGGCGACCAGCGCGCCCGTGTGGCAGTCAGAGAGGAAGCCGTAGTCGGCGATCGGCGGAAATGGAGAGTTGGACGCTTTCTGCGAATACGCGCCGGTGGACCGCCGCTGCTTCGCTTGCGGTGTGACCTTGGCCTGCTCGGAGGGGCTGTCAGCCTTCGGTGCAGGGCTGTTGGTGATCGCCGAGCGCAGAGGCATGATCCCGAACGGTAGCGTGAGCGCGGGTCGGGTCGGCGGGTCAGGCCAGTATCGTCAGCACTCATGAACGAGTCTTCCTTCGAGCTCCACCCTCCGGACGCACGGCTGCTGGAGGGTCGCCGCGCGCTTGTCACCGGCGCGGACTCCGGGATCGGCCAGGGGGTCGCCTACGAGCTCGCGGCCAATGGAGCGGCGGTGGCGATCAACTACGTGGGCGCCCCCGAGGAAGCACAGCGGATGGCCGGCGAGATCGAGCAGGCCGGTGGCAAGGCGCTGGCGGTGGCGATGGATGTCTCCAGCGAGCCCGACGTGCAGCGAGCATTCGCGCAAACCAAGCAGGCCTTCGGCGGTGTGGACCTACTTGTCAACAACGCCGGGCTCGAGCATCCCTATCTGCTGGTGGATATGCCGCTTGCGGCGTGGCAGAAGGTGATCGACGTGAACCTGACCGGATCCTTCCTGTGCGCCCGCGAGGCGGCTCGCATGATGCGCGAGGAGGGCTGCAAGGGAGCGATCGTGAACATCTCTAGCGTCCACGAGCAGATCGCCTGGGAGCAGTTCTCTCACTACTGCGCATCGAAGGGCGCGGTGAAGATGTTCGCCCAGTCGATCGCCAAGGAGCTCGCACCATTGGGCATCCGGGTGGTCAACGTGGCGCCGGGAGCGATCGACACGCCGATCAACAAGGATGTTCTCGCCAGCGCCGAGGCGAGCGCGAAGGTCCAAGGCGAGATTCCGCTGGGGCGCTGGGGGCACGTGCAGGATATCGCCCGCGCGGTGGCGTGGCTGGCAAGCGAGCAGGCGAGCTACGTGACCGGTGCGACGCTGTTCGTCGACGGCGGCATGACGCTGTATCCAAAGTTCGTCTGAGTTCTCATCAGGAACAGCGCTCTACATCGAAGGCCGCTCCACATCGGCGGGCAGTCGATGTTCATCCTCGAGCTTGTCGAGGTGGGCACGCAGCGAAACGGCGGCGACAGGGCGCAGCTCGGGGGCGACATCCGACCACGCGGCGTCGAGTAACTCCGTGATCGAACGACGGCCCTCGGTGAGCGCCGCAAGCAGCAGGCGCTCGCGTTCTAAGCGATGCTCGATGTACTGATCCAGCTTCGCGCGAGGCTCCCAGATCGGAGGGCCGTGACCCGGACACAGGACATCCAGGTCACGCTCGCGCAGTCTTTCCAGGCCGCCGAGATAGCCAGCGAGCGCTCCGGGATCGGGAGCGACGAACACGCTGCCTTCGCCGAGCACCGCATCTCCAGTGAAGCACACCCGATAAGAGATCAGCGCAAAATGATCGGGGGCGTGCCCGGGCGTGGTGAGAGCCTCGAAAGGCCCAAAACGAGTCCCTTCGGCGAGCTTTACGTCGACCTCGCCGCGCCCAGAGGCAAGCGGCGCTCCGAAGCGCTCGCGCATGACTCTCACGGCCTCGGAGTGGTCCGAGTGGTCATGGGTGAGCGCGATACCACCCAGCCCGCCACGGGCTTCGATCGCTGCGTAGGTGCGGTCGAGGTGGTCCTCCAGCGCGGGACCCGGATCGACCACATAGGCAGGGTCGCGGCCCACAACCCACGTGTTGGTGCCCGACAGCGTGAGCGGGCCGGGATTGTCCGCGCGCAGACGCACGACGCCGTGCTCGGCCAGCAAACGAGCCTCGACAGCGGGATCCGGCGAAGCTCCTTCTAAGCTTGACGACACGCTATGAGTCTGGCAGCCCACACGCAGATCGACCCCGACCGCCACATAGACGTAGATGCCGCTCGCCCGGCCTGAGCCACTGCGCCGCGAGCTGGCGCACGCATTGCCGGAGCGCCCGTTCGCGCTGCGATTCTGGGATGGCTCGGAGCTTGAGCCGACCGCCCCCGGAGGACCGGTCTTCACGGTGCGCTCCCCGACCGCGGTCGCCCACCTGCTGCGTGCCCCCGGACAGCTCGGACTGGGGCGCGCCTACGCCGCCGGCGAGCTCGAAGCGGACGACCTCGACCGTGTGATCGGCCTGCTGGACACGTTCAAGGCGCCCCCGATCGACACGAAGACGCGCCTGCGGCTGACGTTGGCCGCCGTGCGTGCCTGCGGACTGAGGACCCTGCCGCGCGCACCCGCCAGCGAGTTGCGCCCGCGTGGTGCTCGCCACAGCCGCGAGCGCGACGCGCGCGCGGTGCGCCATCACTACGACGTCTCCAACGATTTCTTCGCGCTGTTCCTCGACGAGTCGATGACCTACAGCTGCGCACTGTTCTCGCGTGGCGCGAGCACGCTGGAGGAGGCCCAGGCGGCGAAGCTCGAGCTCGTCTCGCACGAAGCTCGCTTTGAAAGAGGGCGAGCGCATCCTCGATGTCGGCTGTGGCTGGGGTAGCTTCGTGCTGCACGCCGCCGCCAACCACGGGGTGCGTGCGGTCGGCATCACCCTATCCCCGTCTCAGGCCGAGCTGGCACGCAGGCGCGTGGCCGAGGCCGGGATGGAGGATCGCGTGGAGATCCGAATCGCCGACTACCGCGAGTTGGGCGGCGAGCGCTACGACGCGATCGCGAGCATCGGCATGGTCGAGCACGTCGGCTCCAACCAGATCGACGTCTACGCCGCCCAACTCGCCGGCCTGCTGGAGCCCGGCGGCAGGCTGCTCAACCACGGTATTGCCCGCTTGCGTCATGGCGAGGCGGAGGCGGGACCGTTCTCCGAGCGTTACGTGTTCCCAGATGCCGCGCCGCTGCACGTCTCGCGCGTGACCCTGGCGCTCGAGCGCGCCGGCATCGAGCCCTTGCATGTCGAGGGCCTGCGCCAGGACTACGCCGAGACGCTGAGCCACTGGATCGAGCGTCTCGACACCAACAGGGAGCGGGCCGAGCTGCTCGCCGGAGCCGAGCGCGTGCGCGTGTGGCGGCTCTACCTACGAGCCGCCCGCAACGGCTTCAGGACGGGCTTCACCTCAGTTTTCCAAATATTGGGAACCCGCCCACCCCGCCGCTCCTAGCGGCGGCCGGCGCGGGCTGCGCCGCGCCTGTTACCGGAGCCGTTGCCGTTGCGAGGGCGATTGCGCGATGCCCGCTGCGTGCGCTGCTGCGAGCCGCCCGAACGCTGCCCGGTGGCGTCGCTCGGCAGTCCGCCCAGCTCGAGCTCGCGGTGCAGGCCGAGGTCGCGGACCATGCTCACCAGTTCGCGCGCCTGATCATGCACGACGAAGGTGACGCCCGTGCCGCTGGCTCCCGCGCGCGCGGTGCGCCCGATGCGGTGCACGTAGTCCTCACGCGAGCCGGGGATGTCGAAGTTGATCACGTGCGTGATGCCCGCCACATCGATGCCGCGTGCGGCGACATCGGTGGCGACGAGCGTGTCGACGACGCCGGACTCGAAGCGGGCGAGCGCCTTCTCGCGCTGCGCCTGTGACTTGTCGCCGTGCATCGCCACGGCCTGCACGTTGCTCGCGGCCAGCCGTTTGACGAGCCGGTCGGCGCCGCGCTTGGTGCGCACGAACACGAGCGTCAGCCCGCGTTCAGAGTCGTTCAGCTCGCTCACCAGTCGCGCGACCTTGCCCTCATGGGAGACCGACACGAAACGGTGCTCGACGTCTGCATTGCGCTCGGCTGAGTGCGTATGCTCGTGACGGCGCGCATTCGTCGTGTAGGCCTTGGCGATGCGTCCGACCTCGCCCTGCAGCGTCGCTGAGAACAGGAGCGTCTGGCGATCCTTTGCGGTCATCTTCACGATCTTCTCGACGACCGGGCGAAAGCCCATGTCGAGCATCCTGTCAGCCTCGTCGAGCACGAGCAGCTTGACGCGGTGAAGCGAGACCTCGCGACGGTCGATCAGGTCGAGCAGCCGCCCCGGTGTGGCGACCAAGATGTGGGCGCGCGCGGCGATCCGCGCCTGCTTGACGATCCCGGCGCCACCGTAAACAGCGGCGATCGACAGTGCGCGCGAGTGCGCAATCTCGCGCAGGTCGTCGACGATCTGGATCGCCAGCTCGCGCGTGGGCGCCAGCACCAGCGCCGAGGGGCGGACGTCGGTGCCCTTCAGGCGCTCGACCATCGGAATGCCGAACGCGAGCGTCTTGCCCGATCCGGTCGGTGATTGGGCCAGCAGGTCGTGACCCGCGAGCACGTCGGGAATGACCATCTTCTGTACTGCGAACGGCTGGGTGATCTCGCGCTTGGCGAGCTCACTCGCGACGACCTCGGACACGCCGAGGTCGGCGAACGTTTGATGCTCCATGTTGTGATGCTCCTTCTGGCGACCCTCGGGCCACCGCTGCAGATGGAGATTCGACTGACCCCATCCGCGCAACGAAAAAGCGCCAACAAAGACAAAGAACCTCGCGGGCGACGTCGCCACCCGGTAGGGGGACCGTAGCAGACAAAGCGCCGCCCGCCATCAATCAGCGTCCTATTGCAAGCTCGCCATCACGTGCTTGATCACCGTGTAGTCCTCCAGCGAATACACGCTCAGGTCCTTGCCGTAGCCGGAGTCCTTGAGCCCGCCGTGGGGCATCTCCGAGACGAGCGGAATGTGATCGTTGATCCACACGCACCCGAAGCGCAATGCCTTCGACACGCGCAGCGCGCGTCCCACGTCGCGTGTCCACACCGAGGAGGCCAACCCGTAGCGCGTGGCGTTCGCCCACTCGATCGCCTGGGCCTCGTCGGAGAACTGCTGCACGGTGATCACCGGCCCAAAGATCTCGCGCTGGATCATCTCGTCGTCCTGACGGAGGCCCGCCACGACGGTCGGCTCGACGTAGAAGCCGGGCCGGTCCGGCGCCTTGCCGCCGGTGACGATCTCGGCGTGATCGGGCCTACGCTCCAAAAAGCCCTGTACCCGCTCGCGCTGGCGCGCGGAGTTGACCGGGCCAAGCGTCGTCTCGGGCGCGAGCGTGTCGCCGATCACGAGACCCTGCGCCTGACCGGCGAGGCCGCTGACGACGTCGTCGTAGACGTTGCTCGACGCGAGCACGCGCGTGGCGGCTGTGCAGTCCTGACCGGCGTTGTAGTAGCCGGTGCCCGCGATCGTTTGCAGCGCGCTCCCCAGGCTGACGTCATCGAATACGACGACGGGCGCCTTGCCACCCAGCTCGAGGTGCACGCGCTTGAGGGTCTCCGCCGCGGTGCGCGCGAAGTGCTTGCCCGTGTCGACCGACCCCGTGAGCGCGAGCATGTCCACCTCGGGGTGGTTGATCAGCGCCTCGCCCGTCGGCCGGCCCGGACCCATGACCACGTTCAGGACTCCCTTAGGCAGGATCTCGGCCGCGAGCTCGACCAGCCGGACGGTCGTGATCGGCGTCGTCTCCGCCGGCTTGAGCACGACAGTGTTGCCCGCCGCCAACGCGGGTGCGAATTTCCAGATGGCCATCATCAGGGGGTAGTTCCACGGGGTGACCTGACCGATCACTCCCACCGCCTCGCGGCGCGTGAAGGAGGTATAGCCCTCCATGTACTCGCCGGCCGAACGGCCCTCCAAGCAGCGCGCCGCGCCCGCAAAGAAACGCAGGTTGTCGGCCATCACTCCGATCTCGTCGTTGATGACGTTTTCGATCGGCTTGCCCGCGTTGAGCGCCTCAAGGCGGGCGATCTCCGCGCCGTGCTCCTCGACGAGGTCAGCGAGCCCCAACAGCGCCTGCGCGCGCTGCGCCGGGGTCGTGCCCGACCAGCCGTCGAACGCCCGGCGCGCGGCTCCCACCGCGCGATCGACGTCCTCGGCGCTCGAGATCGGCGCCCGTGCCAGCTCCTCGCCCGTGGCGGGGTTGAGCACGGCTTCGGTCTCACCGCCAGACGCGACGCGCTCGCCGTCGATGAAGTTCTGAAGGACGCTCATCGTTGTGGCCATATCAGCTTCTCCTCATTGCTCGTCAGACGCCCAGCGCTTCCGCTACCGCCCGATAGGTGATCTCACCAGCACGCACGTTGAGCCCCATGCGCAGACCGGGGTCGTGCTCCAGCGCCCCGTCCACCCCATGCTCGGCCAGCGCCAGCACGTACGGGAGTGTGGCGTTCGTGAGCGCGTAGGTCGAGGTGATCGGTACCGCCCCCGGCATGTTCGTGACGCAGTAGTGCGTGATCTCTTCAACCTCGAACGTCGGGTCCGAATGGGTCGTTGGGCGCGAGGTCTCAAAGCACCCACCCTGGTCGATCGAGACATCGACGAGCACCGCGTGGCGCTTCATCAAGCCGAGCTGCTCGCGCGTGATGACGTGTGGCGCGCGCCCGCCGTGGATCAGGACCGCGCCGATCACGAGGTCGGCGAGCCCCAGCATCTCCTCGATCGCGAGCGTCGAGGAGTAGACGGTCGAGGCGCGTCCGCCGAACGCGACTTCCAGCTCGCGTAGGCGATCGATCGAGCGGTCGAATACGAACACGTCGGCCTGCATCCCGATGGCGATGAACGCGGCGTTCATCCCCACCACGCCGCCGCCGATCACGAGCACCGTCGCGGCCGCCACGCCAGGCACGCCGCCGAGCAGGATCCCGCGCCCGCCGAGCGGCTTCTCCAGCATGAACGCGCCCGCCTGCGTGGCGATCTTGCCCGCCACCTCGCTCATCGGCGCCAGCAGCGGCAGGCGCCCCTCCGCGTCCTCGACTGTCTCGTACGCGATGCACGTCGCCCCCGATGCCGTCAGCCCCCGCGCGAGCTCCGGCTCGGCCGCCAGATGCAGGTAGGTGAACAGCGTCTGACCCTCCCGCAGCATCGCGACCTCAGAAGCCTGGGGCTCCTTCACCTTGAGCACGAGCTCTGCCTGGCCGAACACCGCCTCTGCGTCCGCCACGATCTGAGCGCCCTGGGCCGTGAAGTGGGCGTCGTCGAACGCGCTGCCCAACCCCGCGCCGGCCTGCAGCAGCACCTCGTGCCCGCGCGCGCACAGCTCACGCACCCCCGCCGGGGTGATCGCCACGCGGTACTCGTCTGTCTTGATCTCGGTCGGAACACCAATTTTCATCGTGCGAGCTCCCTTCCCCGCAACGCCAGCCAGAACTCGATGCGGTCGCGCGCCTGAGAGAAGTCGCGGCCGGTCAGCTGCTCGACGCGGCGGATGCGATAGCGCAGCGTGTGGCGATGACAGTAGAGCGCGTTCGCCGCCTTCTCCCAGTGGCCGTTGTGCTCGATGAACACATCGAGCGAGCGCAGCAGCTCATCACCGTACTCGCCCTCACCCTGCTCAACCGGACCGAGCACGGCGCGGCAGTAGGAGATCAGCGCGTCGTCGTCCTGCAGCGAGAGCAGCAGCTGGAAGGCACCCAAGTCCTGATAGGTGGCGACCTCGGGACCCTCACCGTTCTGCAGCCGGACGGCCTCCAGCGCGCAGCGCGCCTCGTGGAAGCTGAGCCGCAGCGAGTGCGTCGCGGCGGCGCGACTCGCGGCCGCCCCGACCCTGCCGAAGCGCTCGGCAAGCTCCGCGCGGAGCTTGCGTGCAAGCTCGATCGGATCGTGCTCGCCGGGATTGATCACCGCGCACAAAAGCCCCGCGCGAATCGCCACGAGATTGTGCACTCCCTCGCGCTCGAGCTGGTGTTCCAGCAGCGCGGCCGCGGCACTGGGGTCCGGTGGCGAGAAGGCCAGCACGGCGACCTGCTCACCGATGCCGAACGGGCGCAGCCGCGCCTGCAGCTCATCGGGGTAGAGGTGCCCGGTGAGGGCCTCAGCCAGCACATCGCCAACCATGTTGCGCTGGAGCATTTCGTAGCGCTCGTCCAGGAGCTGTGCGAACGCCCGCTCGGTGATCGCGATGAACGGCAGCTCGTAGGGAACCTCGAACAGCGGGAACGAACGCTTGCGAGCCGCGGTCAGGAGGGCAGCCGGCAGCCGCTTGTGGGTGAAGCCCGTACCAAAGCCCAGGCCGGCGATCTCGTGATCGGCGAGGCGGTCGATCAGCTCGCGCTGCGCCTTCGGCCCGTCCAGCTGGATGCCCATCGTCAGCAGCAGCTCACCCCCTTTCAGCCACGGTGTCGGATCGAGCAGCTCGGTGCTGTGAACCCAGCGCACGTGCGCCTTGGCCGACTCCTGCCCGCAGACGAGCGTCAGCCCAAGCTCCGCGATCAGGCTCTCGACTGTGAGCTCCATCTCCCCATCCGCTCCCCCGCCTCGCTCAGCACTGGGCGCAGGATCGACTCGATCTCCTCGAACTGCGCCTCGCCCGCGATCAGCGGCGGCGAGAGCTGGACCACCGGATCGCCGCGATCGTCGGTGCGGCAGATCAACCCGCGCGAGAACAACTCCCCCGAGAGGAAGCCGCGCAGCAGAAGCTCTGACTCCTCGTGGTTGAACGTCTCCTTCGTATCGCGGTCCTTGACGAGCTCGATCGCGTGGAAGTAGCCGGCACCGCGCACGTCGCCGACGATCGGAAGGTCGCGCAGCCCATCGAGCATCTCGCGGAAGCGCCCTTCGTTGGAGCGCACGTGCCTGCACAGATCCTCGCGCTCCATCACGTCGATGTTCGCAAGGCCCACCGCACACGCCATCGGGTGCCCGCCGAAGGTGAAGCCGTGGTTGAAGAGCTCGGCGCCGTGCAGGAACGGCTCGGCGATGTGATCGCCGGCGAGCACCGCGCCCAGCGGCGCGTAGGCCGAGGTGAGGCCCTTCGCGATCGTGATCATGTCCGGCTGGTAGTCGTAACGTTCGCACCCAAACCAGTGCCCGAGGCGGCCCCACGCGCAGATCACCTCGTCGGAGATCAGCAGCACCCCGTGGCGATCGCAGATCTCGCGCACGCACTGGAAGTAACCGTCCTGAGGCACGAAGCAACCGCCACTGTTCTGCACCGGCTCGAGGATCACCGCCGCGACGGTGGATGGGCCCTCAAAAAGAATCGCCTCCTCGATCGCGTCCGCCGCCCATAGGAGGTCGCGATCCTCTTTCCAGCGGTATGAGTTCGTGTTGGGCACGTGGTGCCCACCCGGGGTGAGCGGCTCAAACGGCGCGCGCAGCGCGGGCACGCCGGTCGCCGTCAGCGCCCCCATCGAGGTCCCGTGGTAGGCGAGCTGGCGCGAGATCAGCTTGTGACGGGTCGGCTCGCCCTTGGCAGAGTGGTAGGCCTTGGCAAGCTTCCAGGCCGACTCGACCGCCTCCGAGCCCCCCGAGGTGAAGAACACGCGATTCAGGTTCCCGGGGGCCAGCGCGGCGATCCGCGCGGCCAGCTCGATCGAGCGCGGGTGGGCGTAGCTCCAGTTCGTGTAGAAGCCGAGCTCCTGCGCCTGACGGGCGGCGGCCTGCCCGAGCTCGGCGCGGCCGTGGCCGATGTTCACGCAGTACAGCGCCGAGAGCCCGTCGAGATAGCGCTTGCCGTGCTCGTCATACACGTAGCAGCCATCGCCGCGCACAATCACTGGCACGTCGTGATCGGCATAGGCGGACATGCGCGTGAAGTGCATCCACAGGTGGCGCTTGGCCAGCTCTTGAAGATCACTAGACACTGAGGACAACGGTACTCCGCCTAGATGTACTGCTCAATGCGCCGCACGGTAAAGAAGGGTGGCCTGCATTGTACGAGCTGTACAACATCAGCAGTACGTTTTGGAGATCGCGCCCCTTGCCCGCCGCAGGTGCAGGACGTAACTTTCCTCACAACCAGCCAGAGGAGCGGGGAGAGCAGTAGAGAGGAGCAGGGGATGGCCACCGTCAGCGCAGCCGCACCGGGAACGCCCGAGCAATCGGGTGTGATGGACAAGGGGTTGAAGAAAAACGCGATCGGCTACCTGTCGAACATCGTGATCGGCGTGGCCTCGACCGCGCCGGCGTACTCGCTGGCGGCGACGCTGGGGTTCATCGTCGCCGTGAAAGGCGTTGGTGTGCACGCGCCGGCGGTGATGCTCGTGGCGTTCATCCCGATGCTGCTCGTCGCCGCGGCCTACAAATACTTCAACCGCGCGGACCCCGACGCGGGCACGACGTTCGCGTGGGTGACGCGTGCGTTCGGCCCGATGACGGGCTGGATGAACGGCTGGGCGATCTTCCTCTCCGACGTGATCGTGATGGCGTCGCTGGCGGACATCGCGGCGATCTACACCTTCAAGCTCTTCGGCTTCAGCGAACTCGGCGAATCCAAAGCGGCGATCATCATCGGGGCGGTCCTATGGATCGCGATCATGACCTGGATCTGCTACCGCGGCATCGAGCTCTCGGCGCGCATCCAGCAGTTCCTGCTCAGCGCTGAGGTCTTCATCCTCGGGCTGTTCGCGGTGGTCGCGTTCGTCAAGGTCTACGGCAGCCACCCGCCGGCCGGCTCGATCAAGCCGTCGCTCTCCTGGATCAACCCGTTCGCGATGAGCTTCGGCGACCTGGTCGTCGCGCTGCTGCTCGCGGTGTTCATCTACTGGGGCTGGGATTCCGGGGTTGCCGTCAACGAGGAGTCCGAGGACCCAGCCGAGGGTCCGGGCAAGGCCGCGGTCGTCTCGACGATCCTGCTCGTGCTGATCTACGTCGTCGTCACCGCAGCCGCCCAGTCCTTCCACGGGACGGGCTTCCTCACCACCGAATCCAACAAGGAAGACATCCTCAATGCGCTCGGAGGCGGCGTGCTGGGGAGCGGCCTCGACAAGCTGCTGATCGTCGCCGTGCTCACCTCGGCGTCGGCCTCGACGCAGACGACGATCCTGCCGACCGCCCGCACCACGCTCTCGATGGCTCATTGGAAAGCGGTCACCAGCCTCCTTGCCCGGGTCCACAAACGCTACCTCACGCCGACCGTCTCGACGCTGGGCTTCGGCGCCCTGTCGATCGCCATCACGGTTGCTCTGCTGCTGCTCTCTGCGAGCGTGCTCTCCGACTCGCTCACCGCGATCGGCTTCCCGATCTGCTTCTACTACGGCTTCACCGGGGTGGCCTGCGGCTGGTACTACCGCCACGACCTGCTGGAAAGCGCGCGCAACTTCCTGATGCTCGGCCTCGGCCCGCTGCTCGGCGGCCTGATGCTGTTCGGCATCGGCATCAAGGCGGCGTTCTACTACTCAGAAACGGCCAACGTCGAATCCAAGCCGATCCTCGGCATCACGCTGCCGCTCTGGATGGGCATCGGCGGCATGATCCTGGGCGCCATCATCATGCTCCTCTCGCGCCCTTACTTCAAAGAGTTCTTCTCGCGCAAGACCGAAACGGCGCCTCCCGGACTGCTCCACCAGCCGCCGCCGACCAGGCCTGTGCCCGAGCGCGTGGATTTCTGAGCTTGGGGGGAACAAGGCCGTCGGCAGGGAGGCCGCGCGCCGTGCGGGGGCCTCTCTCGAGGCCCCCTGGAGGCCGCGTCCCACTTGCACTATTACCCCAATATGTGAATATGTGAGCTTGACATAGCAGTCATTATCTGCAATATTGATTGCTATGCCAGGTGCCTCCGGCCGCCCATCCCTTCGCGATGAGCAGAAGGCGCTCACTCGCCACCGCCTGCTCGACGGCGCCGAAGCCGTGTTTGCTCGAAACGGCTTTCACGGCGCCTCGGTTGAGGGGATCGCACGCGAGGCAGGTGCGACGACAGGGGCGCTGTACTCGAACTTCGCCGGTAAGGAGGACCTGTTCTTCGCTCTCTTCGAGGAGCGAGTCGCCGCCGACGTGCGCGACTACTCCCAGATAGCCGCTGCTGGAGCGACAGTCGAGGAGCAGGCTCGCGGGACGGCGGACCACTGGATGGCGATCCTGCGCGAGCGTCCCGACTACTTTCCCCTGTTCATCGAGTTCTGGGCCTACGCGATCCGCGAACCACAGCTGCGGGAGCGCTTGGCCGGACAGTTCGTGGCGCTTCGCTCGGCCAGCGCCCGCCTGTTTTTGGAGGGGGCGGGACAGCAGGGCGTCTCGCTGAGCGCTGAGGCAGGCGAGCTCGTGGGAATCCTGATCAACGCTCTGGGCAACGGCTTGGCGTTGGAGAAGCTGGCCGATCCCGACGCTGTTCCCGATCCGCTTTTCGGGGACATGCTCGTGCTCATCTTCCAAGCTTTGGCAGCACTTGCACGCGAGAACCCGAGCATCGCTGAGCAGGGTGGCGTGAGCCGCTCAGAAGAGCAAGTAACCAACAGGAGAGGCGGCAAAGATGAGTGACGGCTCGCAAACCGTTGAACGTGACGCACCGTCGGCGTCGCTCGCCGAGCCGGAGTTTCGTCAGGCAACTACAGAGGACGTCCCGCGTCTGAGGGTGATGCTGGCGGAGGCGTTCTTCGATGACCCGGTATTCGGCTGGTTGATGGGAGACGAGAGCAATAGACGAGCGCGGTTGCGTCGCTACTTTGGGATCGATCTACGGCATCTGACGTTGCCGCGCGGGCGTGTATGGGCGACCCGCGATCTGACCGGCGCCGCGCTGAGCCTGCCACCCGGCAAGTGGCGCGTGCCACCACACGTCAGCCTGCTGCAGGGCAGCGCGTTCGGTGTGCAAATCGCGAGAGCCGCAAGGCTGGGAGCCGCGATGGAGTGGCGCCACATGCGTCTCGTGCGCGAGCCCCACTACTACGTTCGCGACATCGGCGTGCACCCAGAGGAGCAGGGTAAGGGACTCGGTGGCGCGCTCATGCGCCCCACGCTGCAGCGCTGCGACCGGGAGGGCGTGCCCGCCTATATCGAGGCCTCAAGCGTTCGCAGCGCAGCGCTGTACGAGCGCCTCGGATTCGAGCACATCGAGGAGCTGCGCGTCGGGGGCAGCCCGCCGCTGTGGCTCATGCTCCGCCAACCCCATCCCAGCGGGTGAAGCGATGAGCACACGCACAACTCAACTCTCTCATCAGGGAAGTGGCAGCTCCTGCTGAGCGTGCGGGGAGCCCATCTCCGTCAGTCGCTCGAGGAACGGCTTGGGTGGGAACGCCTCGGGGCCGAGCACGCCAGTGCCCTTCCAGGTGCCGTCGTCGAGCAGCTCGAGCGCGACGACGGGATTGACCGCCGTCTGCCACACGACGGCCTGGCTCGAGAACTCGCGCATCGTCGTCTCGTTGTCGACCACGTGGTAGAGGTAGGTCGAGCGCGGCTTGGAGTCCTTGCCCGTGCCCGTGACCCATGTGCCGGCGCAGGTGCGCCCGGTCATCCGCTCGCCGAGCGTCGCGGGGTCGGGCAGTGCGGCGGCGACGACGTCGCGGGGGGAGACCCGCGCGCCGCGCACCGACACTGGCTCGGTGGAGTCGAGGCCCAACTTGTGGAGCGTCTGCAGCACGTCGATGAACTCCTGCCCGAGCCCGTACTTGAACGTGACGCGCTCGCAGTCCACCCAGCGGGGGATCAGTACGACCTCCTCGTGCTCGACGTTCACGCACTGCACCGGGCCAATGCCCTCGGGGAACTCGAACACCTCGGGCTCAGAGAACGGCGGGGTCGTGTAGAAGCCACGCTCGCGCTCCCACACCAGCGGCGGGTTCAGGCACTCCTCGATCGTCGTCCAGATCGAGAAGGTTGGCGCGAAGTCATAGCCCTCGACGACGAGGTCGGCGCCGTCACGCACTCCCACTTCGTCGATGCTCGAGAACAGCTCCTCGGCGGCGTAGCGGGCAAAGATGTCCGATAGGCCGGGCTCCACGCCGATCCCGACGAGTGCCAAGAGGCCCGCCTGCTCCCAGGCCTCGTGGCGCGCGAGCTGGTAGGAGCCGAGCATCGTGCCGGGCAGCTCGTGGGGGCGCTCCGGATGGGGATGGGAGAGCGTCATCGCCATGTCGAGGTAGGTGACCTTCGCGTCGAACGCCGCCCCGAAGATCGGCTCGTTGAAGCGCGGGTCGCAGGCGTTGAGCACCGCGTCGGGCGCCACGCGGCCGATCAGCTCAACCAGCTCCGCCTGGCTCGAGGCATCGACGCGCTCGGCAGCGAAGCGGCTCGCTTCGCCCAGCCCCGCAACGACGTCGTGAGCGCGCTGCGCAGATATGTCTGCCATCACCACCTCGGTGAAGGCGGGGCGGGACTGAGCGATCGCGGCAAACGCCGCCCCCACGCCCCCGGACCCGACGACCAAGACTCGCATGAGGCAAGTGTGGCGCAGATCGACATCTCGGAATGGCCTAAGAAGAGGCGGCTCATGCGCCGCAAAGGACATATCCCCGACTGCGCGTGACACAGGACGGCTCCCGTATGCTGCGCCAATCGGCGCGGTTTCGAACACGAGCAGATGAGCACCGGCGTCCCCAGCCCCCCGCGCACGCCCCCCGGATCGCCCGAACCAACGGGCGCCGGTGCGGTGGCGCGCGAGCACGACGCCCCGTCGACCCGTGTCCGATCGGCGCTGCGGCAAGCTCGCTGGCCCGCCTCCCCCTCGCTGGGACGCGGCGAGGTGTTGTGGGTCGCAGTTGTTGGGGTTGCTCTCGCCATCATCACCAGCTGGCCACTGATCCTGCACATGGGAAGCCGGATCGCGCCGGACCTCGGCGACCCGGTCCGCACCGCCTGGCAGATCGCCTGGGTCGGGCACGCGATGCTGCACGACCCGCTGCACATTTTCGACTCCAACGCCTTCTACCCCCACCCGCTCAGCCTCGCCTTCTCGGACTCGCTGCTCGGCTACGGCCCCACGGCGTTCTTCGGCTCGGGCACCGTGGCCGCTTTGGTCCGCTACAACCTGCTGTTCCTGTGGGCGTGGTCACTCTGCTTCGTCGGTGCCTCCCTGCTCGCGCGCGAGCTGGGGCTGCGCTGGATCGGCGCCGCGGTCACCGCCGCCGCCTTCGCCTACGCCGACTACCGCGTGACCGAGGCCGGGCACCTGCACGTGATCTCCTCGGGCGGCCTGCCGATGGCGATGTTCCTGCTGCTGCGCGGCTACCGGCGAGACTCGCGCAAGCTCGTGCTCGCCGGCTGGCTCGTCTCGGCCTGGCAGGTCAGCCTCGGGTTCACGCTCGGCCTGCAGTACTGCTACCTGCTGATCGTGCTAGCGCTGCTCGTGCTCTGGCATTGGTGGCGCGGTGGACTGACCCCTGGCCCCGCCTGGCATCGTGCGGAGGGGAGCGCGCGCGGGCCGCTGATCCCGCGCCACCTGCTGGCCGTGACGGCGATCGGGATCGCCGTGCTCGGCGTGGTCGCGGTCTATCAGGCACGGCCCTACCTGAAGGTCGCCGCTGAGTATCCGACAGCGAAGCGCACAATCAAGGAAGTCGAAACCTACTCCGCCGGCCCGGTCGCGCTGCTGGGCGCGTCCTCGGAGAACCGCGTGTGGGGCAGCGTCACCGCTTTTGCGCGCGCGAAAGTGAACTCCAAGAACGAGAGCATCTTCTTCCCCGGCGGCCTCATCCTCGTGCTCGCGCTGATCGGCCTCGCCGCTGGGGCATACACGCGCCGATTGCGCCTAGCCCTGCTCGCCGGGATCGTTGTCTGTTCGATCCTCGCGCTCGGTTTCGGGCTGACCGGCGCGGGCTATCCATACCGCCTGCTGTACGACTACGCCCCCGGCTGGGATGGCGTGCGCGTGCCGGGCAGGATATTCACGCTGGCCACCCTCTTCTACGCACTGCTCGCCGGGGCGGGCGCCCAGTTGCTGGCGAAGCTCATCGGAGCCTGGGGCAAACGCCACTCCATACGCGCGCTGCCTGCGCTGCTCGGCGCGGTGCTTTTGATCGCGCTCGTCGGTGAAGGGGCCGGGCACCTAGGCCACCCGATCGTGCCCCAGCCGGCGCGCGCGGAGGTCGGCCTGCCCGGGCCGGTGCTCGATCTGCCGACCGACGGGGCGCTGGATCGCGTGTGGCAGTACTTCTCGACGAACGGCTTCTACAAGCTCGCAACCGGCGAGAGCACGTTCGACATCCCTGCGATCGACGACCTGCGCGGCGGCATGAACGGCTTTCCGGACAGGGCCAGCGTCGAGAAGCTGCGCTTCTACGGGATCAAGACCGTCGTGCTGCACACCGTGCTTCCGAAAGATCTGCCAGCCGAGCAGGGCTGGGTGTTCGCCGAGCCGCCCAACCCAGTCGCCGCCGCGAAGAAGCCGATTGCGGGGCTGGGTATCACCAAGCGGCAGGTGGGCTCGGTCGTGATCTACGAGATCGGCCCCGGGCCGGCAGCACTCCACGGAACCGACTGATGCCCACCAAGAAACGCCTCGCGCTGGCGGCGATCCTGCTCGTCGGGGTGGCCAACGCGACGGTGATCCAGAGCTTTTCCTGGAATCAGACCTCGCACTACGACCTGACCCGCGCGCTGAACAACGACCAGACGACGATCGACGCCTACGCCGCGAACACCGGAGACAAGGTCGAATACAAGGGCCACACGTACTCCGCCCGCGCACCCGGCCTGGCGCTGTTCGTGCTGCCGTTCTACAACACGCTCAACCTGGTGGGAGCGCAGTCGTGGACTGACGCGCATGTAGCGCCGCCGGATCATCCGGGCGATGAGATGATCTACCTCCTCGGCCTGTGGGGCAATGTGCTGCCCGGGCTGCTGCTGCTCCTGCTCGTGTGGCGCGTCGCCGAGCGCTTCCAACCCGGCTACGGTGTGGCGAGCGCGGTCATACTCGGCTTGGGCACGATCGTGCTGCCGTTCTCGCAGCTGCTGTTCAGCCACGTGTTCACCACGTTCCTCAGCTTCGCCGCGTTCTGGCTGATGTTGCGCGAGCGCGACGGCCCGCCCAGCCCGATGCTGCTGGCCCTCGCCGGCCTGGCGATGGGCTACGCGTTCTCCTCGGAGTACCCGACGTTCTTTGCCGCGATCGTGCTCGGTCTGTTCCTGCTCTCGCGCAAGGACTCACTCGATCCGCTGGGGGTCCTGCGGCGCGGTGGCGCATACGTAGCGGGCGGCCTGGTGGGCATCATCCCGCTGCTTTTGTACAACCATTACGCCTTTCGCTCCTGGACACACCTTGCCTATTCCGACGTGCCCCGCCAGCAGAAAGGCTTCTTCGGGATCGGCGCTCCGAACCTGAGGGTGCTCTCCACGCTGCTGTTCGACTCGCGTGGCCTGCTCACGCTCTCCCCCGTGCTGATCATGGGGGCAATCGGCACGGTGATGCTCTACAGGCGCGGCAAGCGCGCCGAGGCACTCACGATTGGCGGCATCTGCCTCTGCTTCCTGACGTACAACTCTGGCTATTACCTGCCCTTCGGCGGCGGCTCAGTGGGCCCGCGCTTCCTCGACACGCTGCTCCCGTTTCTGGCCTTCCCGACCGCATTGACGCTCAAGCGCTTCCCCGGCCCGACGATCGCGCTGGCGGCGATCTCGATCACGACGATGATGATCGCCACCGTCACACACCCACTGGTCGGCTACGAGAGCGAGACCGTCACCTGGGTGCGCTACCTCTCCAAAGGCCTCTTCCAACCGACGATCGCCTCCGCCTATGGCTTAGGGCGCGGTTGGGGCGGGATCTGGCCGTTCTTCCTCGCCGCTGGTGCCGCGTTGCTGGCGGCGGCGTGGGCGACGCCGCGGCTGCGACTCTCGCCGGCAACGCTGCGCTGGGGCCTCGTGGCACTCGTCGGATGGGCGCTGTTCGCGGCGCTCGCACCGACCGCGCTCGGGATCGACCACGCCGGCCTGCAAAGCATCTACAAAGCCGGCGACCACACCGCCTTCAACCTGAAGCTCCACTCGGGCGCCAGATATCCACTGAAGAAGCTCTCCCTGATCGCGGCGATAGCGGGCCTGCTGGCCCTCGTCACCGTATGGTTGTGCGAGAAGCTCGCTCGCAACGAGCTGGGTGGCTACGCCGGTGGCCCGTCCGCATCGAGCGCCTCCTCCTCACCCTGATCTCCGCGTAGCGTGGGGTCGGCGATGATGCGGATGTCGACGCCCGGCAGCCCGCGCAGCAGGCGCATGAGCAGCGACCGATCGGACGTCGAGCCGAGCCGGCGCAAGCCCTTGGGCGGGGCGGGAGTGCCGAGCAGCACGTAGGTGGCGCCGAGCGAGCGAGCAACGTCGATGGCCACCGCCGCCACGTCCTCACCCTCCTGCACCCGCAGGCGCGCGCCGAGCATCGCCGTCAGACGCCTGAGCTCCTCCAGGCGCTTGCGGTCCTCGGGGCTCGGTGGACGACCGGGCGGACGCACGACGAGCACATCGAGCTCGGCGTCCAGCCGCTGCGCCGAGCGCCACGCCCGGCGCACCACTCGCTCGGAGTGCGGCGCGAGCGTCGCCAGCGCGAGCAGCCGCTCGGCGATCGCCTGCGGCCCGGCCTCCGGCTTGGCGGGCAGCCCTTCCTCGTCGCGGCGCGTAGCCGGCACGAGCCGGTCCGAGCCGGGCGCGCGCACGAGCCGCTTGACCTCGACGTCCTCCGCCACCTGCCGCAGCGCGGTCTCGCGCAATGCGGCGAGGTTCTCGATCTTGAAGAAGTTGTTCAGCGCCGCCTGCACGCGCTCGGGCCGGTAGACCTTCCCAGCTTTCAAGCGCGCGATCAGCGCCTCCGGCGTGAGATCGATCAGCACGACCTCATCGGCCATCGAGAGCACCTCATCGGGAATCGTCTCGCGCGTGATCGACCCGGTCAGCTGCGTGACCTGGTCGTTCAACGACTCCAGGTGCTGCACGTTGACGGTCGAGAACACGTCGATCCCCGCCTCGATCACGTCGCGCACATCCTCATACCGCTTCTCGTGCTCGACCCCGGGCGCGTTGGTGTGCGCGAGCTCGTCGATCAGGCAAAGCTCTGGTTTGCGCGCGAGCACCGCCGGCAGATCCATCTCCTCCAAAGGCGTCCCCCGGTAAACGACGCTCCTGCGGGGAACGATCTCCAGGCCCTCGGCCTGCGCGACGGTCTCAACGCGCCCATGGGACTCGAGGTAGCCGACGACCACGTCGCGCCCATTCTCAGCTTCGGCGGCGCCCTCCTGCAACATCCGGTAGGTCTTCCCCACGCCCGGGGCCATGCCGATGAAGACCTTCAGGTGTCCTTGTTCGTCGGGCATGGCGCCATTGTGCTGGAAGAGACGGCGGCCAGCACGGCGTCGTATCGGCGGCGCACATCCGCGCGGTCGGCCTTCTCCGGCACCGACTCCTCGCTGGAGCGCAAGATCATCGCCGCCTGCTCGATCAGCAGCTCTCGTTGGGCCTGAGTAGTCGTATGCACCATCACCTTCGCGAGCCCGTCGAGCTGGCGGATCATCACGGCCGGCATCCCGCGGCTGGCCTGACGGATCTTGTCGTGCGCGCGCTGCACCAGCCGGTCGAAGCCGATCGTGACGGTGATCACGCACAGGTGACCGGCGGCGTCGCGATGCACGGTCGCCGGTCGCCAGCGATCGGCGATCTTGCACAGCCCGTCGCCGAGCCAGTCGATGCAGGCCAGCGCGGTAAACGTGTCGTTGACCGCGGCCGAGAGCGCCCGGATGGCAATCTCCACGAGCTGATCGACCGCGAACGAGAGGTCCTGTGTGAGGGTCCTGTGTGGGCCTGTGGCGTGCGCGCCGCCGAGCGCTCGCGCGACGCCGGGCGCGGCGGCGGCCGGCCAGACGTCCGCCAGGGGCTCGCCCTCGACAACGAAGTGGCCGGGGCGATGCAGCAGGCGGATCACCGCATGGCTTGTGCTGGCGATGTCGATCAGCGTGCTCATGCTCACGTACTGCAGGTAGCCGCTTCCAGGCGCGCGGACGACGCCGCTGTCCTGGTCCAGTCGCACAAGCATCTCCGACAGCGACGGTCCCGTCTTGGGTCCCGAGCCTGAGGTCAATGCCACTTCGGTGTCGATCGCCCCAGCGAGGTCGCCGGCGATGCTCGCGATCACCTGCGGCAGCTGGATCGACTTGGCGATGTGATCGATGAACACGACGAGCACAGCCACATCCACGACCACGAGCGCCATCGTCATCGTGATCGACACATGGGGAACGAATTCGCCGTGGGCGCCCGGTCCGATCGAGACGAGGGCGAGGATCGCGTAGACGAACGTCGCCACGAAGCTCCCGAGCGTGAGCTGCGTGATCCGGTCGCGGATAAAGTTGCGCAGCATCCGCGGCCCGAACTGTGTGGAGGCGAGCGTGAGCGTCACGATCGTGATCGAGAACACCAGCGTGACGACCGTGATGACCGCCGCCGCGATCGTCGTCAGGATCTGACGGGCGGCGTCTGCGGTGCCGCTGATCACAAACGATGGCAGCTGCAACGACCCGTTATAGGCGGTCCGATCGAGCGCGTAGGTGCCGGCGAACAGCGCTACCGCGAGCACGATCTCGACCGTCGGCACCAGCCACAGGTTCGTGCGCAGCGCCTCGCGTCGCCAGGCGGATGGCAAGGGAACCGAAGGCCTCATAACAGCTCAGCTACACCGCGGGGGCGTAGGCGGCCTCCGCGAAGGCGGATAAGGAGAGGAAGGTCGCGGCACATGGCGGTTAGGGCAGCACAAAACGATGCCGACCAGGCTTCCCGGCTCACCGGTGCCTACGATACTGCGCCACGCTTGGATGCGGCCATCCCCGTCGGGGCTCGCGGTCGCTGTCGAAGACATCGCGCCAGATATACGCACCGCCAGCGGGCATTGGAACCGATTTAGCGTCCGCTTTACGCGAAGCGCCGAAACTTCTACGCGTCTTTTACGCGCTCGCGACGTTCCCGCGCTCAGGCGCCGAGCAGGTTGTGCACGATCAGGTCGATCAGCTTGATGCCGATGAACGGCGCGATGATCCCGCCCAGACCGTAGATCCAGAGGTTGCGCCGCAACAGTGCGCTGGCGCCGATCGGGCGGTAGCGCACGCCGCGCAGTGATAGCGGGATCAGCAGCGGGATCACGATCGCGTTGAAGATGATCGCCGAGACGATCGCCGACTGCGGGGTGCCGAGATTCATGATGTTGAGCACGTGCAGGGGGCCCTTGCCGCCGGCGCTCGTGGCGTAGGTCACCACGAACACGGCCGGCAGGATCGCGAAATACTTGGCGACATCGTTGGCGATCGAGAACGTCGTCAGCGCGCCGCGTGTGATCAAGAGCTGCTTGCCGACCTCGACGATCTCGATCAGCTTCGTCGGGTTGGAGTCGAGATCGACCATGTTGCCCGCCTCGCGCGCTGCCTGGGTGCCCGTGTTCATCGCTACGCCGACGTCGGCCTGCGCCAGCGCGGGCGCATCGTTGGTGCCGTCGCCGGTCATCGCCACGAGCCGGCCGTCGGCCTGCTGCTCCTTGATCAGCGCGAGCTTGCGCTCGGGGGTGGCTTCGGCGAGGAAGTCGTCGACGCCGGACTCCTCGGCGATCTTGGCCGCGGTCAGGCGGTTGTCGCCGGTCACCATCACGGTTTTGATTCCCATCGCCCGCAGCTGATCGAAGCGCGCCGCCATGCCTTCCTTGATCGTGTCCTTCAGGTAGACAACACCCAAGACCTGGTTGTCGCGTGAGACAGCCAGCGGAGTGCCGCCCTCGTTTGAGATGCGGTCGAGCTGCACCTGCAGCTCGGGCGGCGGCGAGCCGCCTTCTGACTTGACGAGCTCAACGATCGAGTCGCCCGCCCCCTTGCGCAGCCGGCGGCCGTCGATGTCGACGCCGCTCATCCTCGTCTGCGCGGTGAACGGCACGAACTCGACCTGCATCGAAGTCATGTCGTGCTCGCGAATGCCGTAGGTCTTGGCGAGCACGACGATCGAGCGTCCCTCGGGCGTCTCGTCGGCGAGCGAGGCCAGCTGCGCGACCTCGGCCAGCTCGGACTCGGGCACCCCCGGCATCGGCACGAATTCAGATGCGAGCCGGTTGCCGATCGTGATCGTGCCCGTCTTGTCCAGCAGCAGCACATCGACGTCGCCCGACGCCTCGACCGCGCGCCCGGACAGCGCGAGCACGTTGCGGCGTACCAGCCGGTCCATGCCGGCGATCCCGATCGCGCTCAGCAGCGCCCCGATCGTGGTCGGGATCAGCGCGACGAGCAGCGCGATCAGGGTGGTATCCGAGATCGCGGTCCCGGCGAACAGCCCAAACGGGCGCAGCGTCGCCACGACGATCACGAAGATCAGCGTCAGTGCCGCGAGCAAAATGTTCAGCGCGATCTCGTTCGGGGTCTTGCGCCGCTCGGCCCCCTCGACGAGCGCGATCATGCGGTCCAGGAACGACTGTCCCGGCTCCTGCGTGATTTCCACGACGATCTCATCCGAGGTCACGCGCGTGCCGCCGGTGACCGCGCTGCGATCGCCGCCGGACTCGCGGATCACGGGCGCGGACTCGCCCGTGATCGCGGACTCGTCGACGGTCGCGATGCCCTCGATCACTGTTCCATCACCGGGGATCAGCTCCCCCGCCGGCACGACCACGACGTCACCGCGCGTGAGCTCAGCGGCCGCCTTGGTGGAGCCGTCGCGCATCACGGCGACCGTCTCCTTGCGCATGCTGCGCAGCGTGTCCGCCTGCGCCCGCCCGCGTCCCTCGGCGAACGCCTCGGCCATGTTCGCGAACACAACCGTCAGCCACAGCCACACGGAGATCGTGAACGTGTACCACGCGGGCTCGCTCCCACCGAGAGATTCGCCCCCGCCGAGCTGGATGAACCACGTCACGGTGGTGATCAGCGCGCCGATCTCCACGACGAACATCACCGGGTTGCGGATCTGCACGCGCGGGTCGAGCTTCTTGAGGCTGTCGAGGAGCGCACGCACGACGATGTCGCGCTGGAAAAGGGAGATGGCCTGCCGTTCGGTACGTGCTGGCACGGTTGACATCAGCTGTTGGCCCCTCCCGTGAGCCGGTCGAGTGCGAGGTTGAGCTCGAGCACGTTCACGCCTTCTTCGCCGGAGAAGCCGAGCCCGCGGCCCGAGGTGTACTTGGCGATCTCACCGTCGACCGTCGCGAGCGAGAGGTGGCGCACGGCGGCGATCCGGTAGGCCTGGATCCAGGCGTTGGCCTTCGAGATTTCCGGGTCGAGGCCGGAGGCGGAGCTGTTGACCGCGTCGACCGGGATCTTCGCGACGGTCAGGCCGGGGTCGTATTCGGCTTTGGTGGCCGGGTTCTTGTTCAGTGCCAGGTAGGCCTTGATGTTTTCTTCATCGGCTTCCTTGGTCTTGACGCTGTTGGGCCCGTGATTGGAGAACGTGCTCGCCGCCGCGTTGTACGCGCCGCCTTCGGTGGCCGACGGACGCGACTGGAAGTAGCGCGGGTCCGGTTCGGTCACGACCGCGCCTTTGACTTCCTTGACCTTGCCGTCCTTTTCGAGCACCGGCGTGCCGAAGTTCTGGCCGATGATCTTCGAGCCGACGAGCTTGCCGTCGAGGTGAATCTGCTGCCCGTTCGCGTCACCTGGGAAAGCGACCTGGCTGATGCCGGTGATCGCGAGCGGGTACACGAGCCCGAGCAGGATCGCGAAGACGATGATCCCGATGATCGATGTGATGGTGTCACGAACCCAGGGCTTCATGTCAGTACAGATGTCCGGTCAGGCCCTGGACGATCGGTCCGAGCAGCAGGGCGGGGAAGAACGTCAGCGCGCCGACGAGCATAATCACGCCCAACAGCAGGATCGCGAACGTGCCGTTGTCGGTGCGCATCGTGCCGAGGCCCGCGGGCGTGACGCGCTTGCCGGCCAGGGCTCCAGCGACGGCTAGGGCGAACAGGATCGGCGCGTAGCGCGCGAACATCATGTCGAAGCCGCCGAGGATGTCGGCGAAGGTGACGCCGTGGGCACCGAGGTTGCCGGCGTTGGGCTGGATGTAGCCCGTGTAGCCGGCGAACGCGGAGCCGTTGTTGTTCGCCTGGGAGAGGTAAGCGTAGAAAGTCTCGGAGAAGGCCTGCGGCGTATGCAGGCCAAGTTTGGCCGAGGTCGCCACTTCTGAGATCGACGCCCGACCGCCTTTGCTAGCGGTCGCCAGAGCAGTGCAAAACAGCGCCGCCAGCGGCGTGATCAGGATGCCGAGACCGGCTAGCTTGATCTCTCTGGCCTCGAGCTTCTTGCCGAGCCACTCGGGCGTGCGTCCGACCATCAGCCCGCCGATGAACACCGCCAGCAGCACGTACAGCAGGATCGAGTAGAGGCCCGTGCCGACGCCGCCGAAGATCACCTCGCTGGCGGACAGGTTGGCGAACGGAACGGCTCCGCCGATACCGGTGAACGACTCGATCGCGCTGTTGACCGCGCCGCAGGAGGTGACGGTCGTCATGACGTCGAACAGCGCCGAGCCGGCGATCCCGAAGCGCTGCTCCTTGCCTTCCATGTTGCCGCCGCCCGAGCCCGAGATCACGTGGGTGTGCAGGCCAGCCGCGTGCTGGGCGGGCGAGCCGTGGGCCTCGGCGATGTAGGCGACCGCGACCGCGCCGAGGAACATCACCATCACGGTCGCGTAGATCGCGTAGCCCTGGCGGCGGTTGTGAGTCATGCGCCCGTACATGAAGATCAGCCCCGCCGGGATGATCAGCACGAGCAGCATCTCGAAGAAGTTGCTGAATTGAGTGGGGTTCTCGAACGGGTGGGCGGAGTTCGTGTTGAAGAAGCCACCGCCGTTCGTGCCGAGCTCCTTGATCGCCTCCTGTCGAGGCGACCGGGCCCATCGCGATCGTCTGGGTCAGGCCGGTGATCGTGTGAACGGTCAGGTAGGTGGAGAAGTTGGCGATCACGCCCTGCGAGGCGAGCACGAGCGCGCCGATGATCGACAGCGGCGCGAGCACGTACAGGATCGTGCGCACCATGTCCTGCCAGAAGTTTCCGATGCCCTTGCCGCTGCGCCCGATGATCCCGCGCACGAGTGCGCCGCCACGACGATCCCGACCCCCGCCGACAGCCAGTTCTGGACGGTCAGCCCGATCATCTGGCTGAGGTAGCTCATCGTCGTCTCACCGCTGTAGAACTGCCAGTTGGTGTTCGTCAGGAACGACGAGACGGTGTTGAACGTAACGTCCGCCGGAGCCGAGTGATAGCCGAGCGGGTTGAGCGCGTGGGGCACCCAGAACGCGTCCTGGGTGCGCAGTACCAGGTACAGGAAAATCCAGCCCGCGAGCGAGAAGACGATCAGGCTTTTCGCGTACTGCTTCCAGTCCTGCTGGCGCTGCTCATCGACCCTGAGGATGCGGTAGAGGAAGCGCTCAGGGCCGGAGAATATGGGAGAGAGAAAGACCCGCTCGCCGGTGTAAACCCTCGCCATGTAGCTGCCCAGCGGGAAGGCGAGCGCGGTCAGAATGACCACGAACGCGACGATCGTGAACCAGCCGGCGAAGGTCATGCCTCAGAGCTTCTCCCCGCGGATCAGCGCGTAGAAGAGGTATCGCGATCACCAGCACCGAGACGACCAGGCCGAAGAAGTCGGCGCCGCTCATGTGCGCGACGAAGAAGCCGAGCGGGAGCGGAACGCTCATACGCGGTCGATTCCCTCGATCATCGCCAGCAGGATCGCGAACATGACGATCCCGAGAACGATGTACACGACATCCATGCGAGCACTATGGGCGCCGTCACATCACGGTCGCATGACGATCAGTGCGCCGCGCATAACGATTTCGTTACGACTGGGCGCAACCCGCCAGGAGTTTGTATTTCACACCAAAAAGATCTACAACGAGAATCTGTACCCCACTCCCGGATCGGTCACGATATATCGTGGTCCCTCGATCCCCTCAGGCTCGATCTTCGCTCGCAGTCGCGCGATGTGGGTGCGCAGTGGCTGGATGTCGTCCACATATCCCGGCCCCCACACCTCCGCGAGCAGCGCCCTGTGCGTCATCAGCCGCCCCCGGTTTCGCACGAGCACGCGCAGCAGCTCGAACTCGATCGGGGTCAGATGGACCGACTGTTCCTCGCGGCGCACGACCCTTGCTGCCAGGTCTATCTCGAGACCCTCCACGGCGATCCTCGGCTCCTCTTCTGTGTGGCGTCCTGCGGCGTAACGCGGCCTGTAAGCGGGCCACCAGCTCGCGCGTCCCGAACGGCTTGGTGATGTAGTCGTCGGCTCCCGCCTCCAGCGCTCTGACCTTCTGATCCTCCTCGCCCACGGCCGACAGCACGAGGATCGGGATCTCGCTCCATTCGCGCAACCTGCGCGTCAGCACCACGCCGTCGCCGTCCGGCAGCACCAGATCGACGATCGCCGCGTCCGGCGGACTCACCGCCGCGATGATCGAGTGCCTGCGAGGCCGTTTCGGCTGCAATCACCTGGAAGCCCGCCTCACGCAGCACCACTTTCAGCGCCCTCACGATCTGCGGCTCGTCGTCCACCACGAGGATCCGCGGCGCCTCAGCTCCCATCGCGCGCGCTCACTTCACCGATCCCGGCCGGCTGATCCTCGCCCACGCTTCGCGCCCCCGCCTCCAGCGGCAGCTCGAATACGAACGTCGCCCCCTGCTCGGGCAGCGACTCGACGTGCAGCGTGCCGCCGTTGGCCTCCGTGAATCCACGTGCGATCGCCAACCCCAGACCCGACCCGCGATGGCCTGCCTGGGCGGTGCCCGCGCGGTAGAACGGCTCGAACACGCGCTCGAGCTGCGCCGGCGGGATCCCCGGGCCGCGATCGACGATACGCACGATCAGCCTCCCGCCCTCGCCCGCGAGGGGACGCACCGCTCGCGCCCTGACCGACACCGGATGCCCGCCGGAGTGCCGCCTGGCGTTCTCCAGCACGTTCGCGAACGCGCGCTCCAGCTGCGCCGAATCGGCCCTCACCAGCGGCAGATCCTGGTCGATCGACAGCGCAAAGTCATCGGCCGCGGGCGCCAGATCCTCCAGAGCGGAGTCGATCACCTCCTCGACCGACATCCACTCGCGTCGCGGCTCGGCCGCGCCCGCCTCCAGCCGCGAGAGATCGAGCAGGTTGTCGACCAGCCGCGACAGTCGCCGGGTCTCCTCTCCGATCACCGCGGCCATCTCCCTGCGCTCATCCTCCGACAGCGAGGCCGATCCAACCGCCTCGCCCGCCGCCGAGATCGCCGTCAAGGGTGAGCGTAGATCGTGCGAGACCGCGCGCAGCAGCGCCGTCTTGACGACATCGGCTCGGCGCAGCGAGGCCGTCTCCACCACCCCGCCCAGCAGCGCCTCGCGCTCGAGCGCCGCGCTGAGCAGCGCCTCGAGCGCCGGCACCACGCGCTCCTGCAGCCTGCGCAGGCTCGCCTCGGAGGTGTCGGCCCCGACCAGCAGCGTCCCCAACCGGCGGGTGCCTTCGCGCAGCGGGAACGCCACGCTGCGCTCGCCGCCGTCCACGCTCTCCAGCTCGATCGCCGCCGAGGTCAGTCCCAACGTGGCCGCGAGCCGGGCGCCGGCGGTGGCGAGCGCCTCGTTCAGGCTGTTCCCCCGCAGCAAGAGGCGGGCCATCTCCGCCGCCAGGTCGGCCTCGCGCCGGCGCTCCTCCGTCTCACGGGCCCGCGCGCGCGTGACCTCCGCCACCGAGCTGGCGAGCGCCGCCGCCGCCAGGAAGGCGATCAGCGCCACCCAGTTGCTGGAGCTCCGAATCGTGAACTGACCGACCGGCGGCAGGTGGAAGAAGTTGAACGCCGCCGCGCTCAGCACCGCCGTCGGAAAGCCCAGCCACGCCCCCCAGATGACCGACATGACGAGCACCGCCAGCAGGTACACCACGCCCAGCGACACGACGGGCGCGATCTGCTTCAGCGGATAGAGGATCAGTGTGCACAGCGCCACCGCGCCCACCGCCACGATCGCGCCCGTGCGCCGGGACGGCTCCTCCGCGCTCAGCAGGAATCCAAACGGGCTCGACATGGACAGCAGCCTAATGATCAGGCGGGGTGGGACTCGCGTCCCACCCCGCCCGTGCGCCCTGCGCGGCGATCCCGGCGTCGGCCGAGCTTCACCGTCTGGCGTGCGCCGCCAACCGTGATCTCAGCGCGCGCCTCAGCGAGGATCTTGCGCCGTCCGCGCCACGAGCGCGTAAAGGAGGCGTGACCGGCGTGTGACAGTCTCGTGATCGGCCGATCGTCCGCCTGCGTTGCCTACCATTGCTCAAGCTGGCCCTTCTCCCCGACGACATCTTGGGGGGAGATCCACGGACGATGAAGACACGCATCCGCGCCACCGCCGTACTCGGCCTTCCGGCTGTGGTGGCCTGCTGCTCGCTGTTTAGCCCCACACTCGCGGCGGCGAACACCGTCGCGCCGCTGCCGGCTTCCGACTACACGGTGCGCCATGTGTGCGCGGCGCCCGCTCCCGGGTATGCAAGCTGTTTGGCGCTGGAGCTGGTGCCGAGGACGGCGGCGGCGCGCGCTCACACCCACCCGCTGGGGATTACGAGGAGCCAGCCGATCGTGGCGGCCAAAGCCTCGGAAGGCGCCTTTGGCGTGCGGCCCCAGGATCTGCACAACATCTATGACCTGCCGAGCACCGTCGCCTCCGCACAGACGATCGCGATCGTGGACGCCTACAACGACCTCAATGCCGAAGCCGACCTGAAGGTCTATGACAAAGAATTTGGGCTGCCCGAACTATCCAAGTGCTCTACCGGAGAGGTGAGCGACTGCTTCGAGCAGGTCAACCAGAACGGGGCAACCGGAAACCCGCCCTTTCCCGCGAGCAACGCAGCAAGAGCAGCAGAGGAAGTGATCTGTAAAACGGCGATAGGCGAAATAAAGGAAGCGGCCTGCAAGGAAGTGGAAGAAGCCGATGGATGGGCAACTGAGATTTCGCTCGACATCGAGGTCTCCCATGCGGTCTGCCAGAACTGCCGCGTCGTGCTCGTGGAGGCTGACTCCGCTTCATTCTTCGATCTCGAAACTGCCGAGGACACGGCCGCTGGGCTACCCGCTACGGAGATCTCGAACTCGTGGGGCGGCGCCGAATGCTCGAAAGGGGTACGTGACATCGAATGCGGCGAAGACAGCGAAGCCTTCAACCACCATGGCGTCGCGATCACCGCGGCCGCCGGCGACGATGGCTACCTGGATTGGGATGCCGAAGAAGGCGCGGAAATGGGCTTCGCGGACTATCCCGCCTCCTCGCCCCACGTGATCGCGGTGGGCGGCACGCGCCTGCTCCCTCTCGGCTCAAGCGACACGTGGGCGGGCGAGACCGTGTGGAACGGCGATGGCGCCGGTGGAAGCGGCTGCAGCATCTCCTTCGCCGCTCCGGCGTGGCAGAGCGCCGAGTCGGACTGGCCGAGCGTCGGCTGCGGCTCCGGGCGAGCCGTCGCCGATATCTCCGCCGACGCCGATCCCTACACCGGCGTGGCGATCTATGACTCGACTCCCGAAAGCCCAGGAAGCTCGGAAGCGGGTTGGAGGCCGATCGGTGGCACCAGCCTCGCCTCGCCGCTCGTCGCCTCGGTGTTCGCGCTCGCCGGGGGCGCCGACGGCGTCGCATATCCCGCCAAGACCCTGTACGAAAACGAGCTCGCGCTTCCCAGCTCGCTGCACGATGTCACCGACGGGTCGAACGGGGAATGCTCGAAGCCTTTCGACGAAGAAACCGGGTTATCCGGCTGCACTGAACTCCAAGAGGCGGCCCAGTGTTTTGAGAAGGCCATCTGCCTGGCGGGCGAAGGCTACGACGGCCCCACCGGGGTCGGCACCCCCGATGGAATCGCCGCCTTCCAGCCCAGCGGCGAAGAAGCCAAACAGCAGACCGAAGAAAAGCGGCGCACAGAAGAAAAGCAGCGTGAAGCCCAGGAACTCGAAGAACGGCAGCGCAAGGAAAAAGAAGCAGAAGAAGCGAAAGAACGGGGCAGCGGTTCCGGCAGTAGCGGCTCGGGCGGCAACGGCTCGACCACCGGGAGCTCGACCGCGACCACCGGCTCCTCGTCCACCACGACGGCCTCTTCGGCCACCACACCCACCGTCGCAGGCCAGCCCACCATCCGGTTGTCCGCCCTCGCCCTCACCCTGAACGCCATCATCGCGCTGGATCGAACTCGGCCGGCGATCTCCCAGGTGGGATTCAGCTTCAGCCTCAATGCCGCCACACAAGTGCGCGCCACAGTCGCCAAGTACGCACGGGTACACGGGCACAGGCGCTGGGTGACCGTGGCGGGTTCGCTTACGATCGCCGCCACAAAGGGACACAACAGCCGGCGTCTCCGCGGCCGGCGTGCGCTCACCCCCGGCCGCTACCGTCTGACGCTCACACCCGCGCATGGGACCGCGCAGTCGATCGTCTTCCGGGTCGACTAGCGCCCCTCGGCCGTCAGACAGCAGAGGCCAGCCGCGCGGGCGCGCCGTAGGACACAAGCGCTTCGGGCAGCTCGACGCCGCCGTCCGCCCGCTGGCCGTTCTCCAGCAGCGCGACGAGCGTACGCCCGACCGCGACCGCGGTGCCATTGAGCGTGTGGAGAGTTTCGAGCTCCCGCCCACCCTCCCCCCGCCTACCCTGTTTGTCCCGGCGCAGGCGGATGTTCAGGCGCCGCGCCTGATAGTCGGTCGTGTTCGAGCACGAGGTCAGCTCGCGGTAGCGGCCGTAGCTGGGCAGCCACGCCTCGCAGTCGTACTTCTTCGCGGCTGAGTTACCGAGATCGCCCACAGCGATGTTGACAACGCGGTAGGGCAGCTCGAGCTCTCCCAGGATCTCCTCCTCGATCGCGAGGATCCGCTCGTGCTCGGCGGCCGACTCCTCGGGGGCGACGAAGCTGAACATCTCGACCTTGTCGAACTGGTGTACGCGGAAGATGCCGCGCGTGTCCTTGCCGGCCGCGCCGGCCTCGCGACGAAAGCAGGGCGAGAAGCCGGCGTAGCGCAGCGGCAACGCGCCTGAGTCGAGGATCTCCTCGGTGTGAAGCGCTGCGAGCGCAACCTCGGAGGTACCGACGAGGAACAGCTCGTCCTCTCCCAGACTGTAGATCTGCTGCTCTGTGTCGGGCAGGAAGCCTGTCCCGTACAGCGCGCGCTCGCGCACGAGCACTGGCGGGATCACCGGCTCGAAGCCGTGGGAGCGCAGCTTCTCCAGCACCCAACGCACGAGCGCCAGCTCGAGCATCACGAGGTCGCCTTTGAGATAGGCAAAGCGCGAGCCCGAGAGGTTGGCCGCACGGTCCATGTCGATCAGCTCACCCGCCAGCTCCAGGTGATCGCGCGGCTCGAAGGGGGATTCGAGCCCACCCACCCCACCCACCCCGATCTCCCCCACCTCCCGGATCAGCTCGTCCTCGGGGCCGGGCGCGGCGCTCGGATCGGGCAGGTTGGGGAGTTGTGCAAGCTTGTGCCGCATTGCCTCTTGCGCGCTGCGCGCCTCCTCGGTCAGCTCCTTGACGTCTGCGCTGACCTGCTTCATCTCGGCCAACTTCTCGTTGGCGTCCTCGCCGGCGCTCTTCGCCTCGGCGATCTCCTTCGAGCGTATGCGTTGGATCGCACGCGCATGTTCGGCTTTGCCGGTGGCTTCGCGCCACCGTTCGTCAAGCGCGAGGATCCCATCAATCTCCGCTGGCAAATCACGATCGCGCCGTGCCAGCGCTGCCTTTACAACCTCGGGCTCTTTGCGGATCAGCTTGATGTCGAGCACTCCGGCAGCCTACTCGTCCCCGCCAGCACACTCGATGCCTGTCAACACGTCATCAGCCAAGCGGGTCGGACATTCTCAAACGGACGGCCCGCGAAGCGGCTTTCCGTCCGTTTGAGAATGCCGATCCCGCGCTATTTGGTGGACAGTGTGATGTTCGTGGTGGGCACCTTTTCCGCCTGTAGCCCGGAGTACTTGGCGAGGAACTTGGCAACTTCACGGGCTTCGGTGCCGAGGACGATGTTCTCCGGCATGATCGCGCCGGAGAAGCCGCCGTTGTGGAGCGCGTAGAGCACCTGTTCCACGTTCTCCTGGCGGAAGTTGAAGTTCGGCCCGTTCGTCTTCAGGCGGTCTTTGATGCTCGTCGCCGACCCCTCCGCGCCGACCGTCGCCAGCGTGTGGCAGCCGGAGCAGTGATCGAGGAAGATCACCGCCCCGCGGTAATAGGGGCTGGTCTTGGGGATCGCGATCCCCTGCGAGCCGCACGCGGCGAGGACCAGCGCGCAGGCGAGCGCCAGGGTCATCGTTACGGCGATCTTGGCACGAGCCTTCATGCGCCGGGAGAATATATAGGCCCGCTCAGAATCCATGGGCGGTGCCGGCCGCGCGCAGCGCGAGGAACACGACGACGAGCGCCGAGAGCGTCATCACGCCCAGCTCGCGGCGCATGATCTCCGCGACGACGGTGCGCTGCTCGTCCTCAGGCAATCCGCCCACCGCCTGGGCGTCCGCGAGGTCGCGCTGGTCGAGGATAGTCTGCGCTGAGGTGACGCGCAGCTGCTCGGCCACGAACCCGATCACGAGCGGGAGCAGCGCGTAGAGGTAGAAGAGACGGTCGCTCGAGTACTTGCCGGCCACCGCCAGCGAGCCGACCGCCAGCGCGAGCGTCAGGACCGAACCCTGGCCGACGCGCAGCAACAGCCAGAAGGCCCCGCTCGGCTCGCACCGATACCAGCGCCAGCCGCCAAACAGAGCTGGGACAGCGTTGAGCGCCGCGACGCCAAGCGCGCCCGCCACCACAGCCTGCGTCACGATATCGAGCCGATTGCCACTATGTAACACCCTGCCACAAGCGGTGATATAACACGCCTCGGTGCTGCGCAGCTATCTCCCGGCGATCGTCTTCCTGGTGCTCGGCGGCGCCGTCGGCGGCGCGTTTGCGGTGCTGAACTCGGTGCTTGGTCCACGCCGGGCGACCCCGCACAAGCAGGATCCCTACGAGTGCGGACTGCCGTCCGAGGTCAAGCAGGGGATGCGCTTCGGGATCAGCTTCTACCTGATCGCGATGCTGTTCATCTTGTTCGATGTCGAGGTCGTCTTCCTGTATCCGATCGCCGTCGAGCTGCGCGCCTACGGCGGCTACGCGCTGGCCGAGACGATCACGTTCATTGCGCTGCTGTTCGTCGCCTTCGTGTACGTGTGGCGCAGGGGAGCGTTGGAGTGGAAGTAAAACGCGAACGTCTGAGAGCGGGCCCCAAGGCCCCGGGGTTGGGAGGGGCGAGCGCGGAGCGACGCGTGCAATCGCTGAACGCGAGCCAGCTGCTGCGCGGCGGCGAGATCGAGGGCCTCACTCCGTCGGCGCACCTGGAGGGCACCGACCTCGAACGCCACGTGGAAGAGCGCGTCCTCACGACGACACTCGACAAAGCGACCGCCTGGGCGCGCTCGAACTCGTTCTTTCCCGCGACCTTCGGCCTAGCCTGCTGCGCGATCGAGATGATGTCGATCGTCGCCGCCCGCGTCGACGTCGCGCGCTTCGGCTTCGAGGCCTTCCGTGCCTCGCCCCGGCAGGCCGACCTGCTAATCCTCTCCGGACGCGTGTCGATCAAGATGGCCCCGATCGTGCGGCGCATCTACGACCAGATGCTCGAGCCGAAGTGGGCGATCTCGATGGGCGCCTGCTGCAGCTCGATGGGCGTGTTCAACAACTACGCGCTGGTGCCCGCCGACAAGTTCATGCCGATCGACGTGCACGTCCCCGGCTGCCCGCCCCGCCCGGAGGCGCTGATGCACGGCGTACTCAAGCTGCGCAAGATGGTCCAGGACGATCCCGACATGGGCTGGCGCGAGCGCTACGACGCCGTCGGCACGGAGGAGATTCTCCCCGGTGCCTGACGCCACCGGGCTCGAGCTGATTGCCCACGACTTGGGCGAGGCCGTCCTCGAGACGGTCTACTTCCGCGAACGCGCCACGCTTCAGGTCGACCCCGCGGCGATCCGCCCCACGCTCGAGCACCTGCGCGGGCGTGGCTACACGTTCCTGGCGAGCGTCCACGGCGTCGACTACTACCCAGAGGAGCCGCGTCTCGGCGTGCTGTACGAGCTGCTCGACATGCAGCGCGTCGACCGGATCACGGTCAGGCTGCGCGTCCCGCTCGACGCGCCCGAGGTGGACTCGGTCGCCATCGAGTGGCCGACCGCTAACCACCAGGAGCGCGAGGTCTACGACATGTTCGGGGTCGTCTTCGAGGGGCATCCGGACCTGCGCCGGATCCTGATGCCGGAGGACTACGAGGGCCACCCGCAGCGGCGCGACTTCCCGATCGGCGGGGAACCGGTCATCTTCACGCGCGATGAGGCCGAGTGGCTGGAGTCGCGCGAGTGAGCCCGGCCCCGACCGAAAACCCGACGATGTCCGAGTACCGCCGCCGTGAGGAGAGCATCACGCTCGCTCCCGTCGAGGAGCAGCTCGGTGGCGTGGCAAGCGAAGAGGACACCTCGCAGGAGCTGCTCACGCTCAACTTCGGCCCGCACCACCCGGCCACGCACGGGGTGCTGCGCCTGCTCGTGACGCTCCAGGGCGAGATCGTGCGCGACATCAAACCGATCATCGGCTACGTCCACACGGGGATCGAAAAGACCGCCGAGGATAAGTCCTACTGGAAGGTCATCCCGGTGATCGAGCGGATGGACTACCTCGCGTACTACTTCAACTCGATGGCCTACATCGGCGCCGTAGAGACCTTGCTCGAGGTCGAGGTCCCCAAGCGCGCTCAGTACCTGCGCGTGATCCACCTGGAGCTCAACCGGATCATGTCCCACCTGGTGTGGCTCGGCACCTCCGCACTCGACCTCGGCGCGATCTCGATGTTCTGGTACTGCTTTCGCGAGCGCGAGCAGATCCTCGACCTGTTCGAGATGTCCTCTGGCGCTCGCATGCACACGCGCTATTTCCAGGTCGGCGGCGTCGCCGAGGACATCCCCGCCGGCTTCGAGGCCAAGCTGCGCAAGTTCCTCGACGACATGCCCGCCCGCATCGACCAGTACGGCGCGCTGCTGAACGGCAACGAGATCGTGCTGCACAGGCTGCGCGGTGTCTGTCCGCTGGACGCGGAGACACTGCTCGGGCTGGGTGTCACAGGACCCCTGCTGCGCGCGGCGGGCAACCCCTGGGACCTGCGCAAGGCGGCACCGTACAGCTCCTATGAGGACTTCGACTTCAAGATCCCCGTCGGCACCGTCGGCGACAACTACGACCGCTACGCCTGCCGCCTGGCGGAGATGTACGAGTCGGTGAAGATCGCCTCCCAAGCGCTCGAGGGGCTGCCAGAGGGACCGTGGATCACCGGCGATCGCAAGGTGGCGCTGCCCCCTCGCCATGAGCTGGCGACCTCGATGGAGGCGCTGATCCACCACTTCAAGCTCGTCACCGAGGGCTTCCGCGTACCGCCGGGCGAGGTCTACTACCCGATCGAGGGCCCGCGCGGCGAGCTCGGCTGCTTCGTGCGCTCAGATGGATCGTCCAAGCCCGCGCGCGTGCACATGCGCGACTCCTCCTTCGTGAATCTGCAGGCGACCGCCCCGATGGTGCAAGGCAGTTACATCGCCGACCTGATCGCGACCCTGGCGATGCTCGACCCGATCCTGGGGGGCATCGACCGATGAGCTCCCACTCCAGCGTGCCGATCGACAAGGGCGTCCCCCGTTTCGAGCGAGGCTCGCGCGTGCCCGGCTGGGACACGCCCGCCGACCTGGACAAGGACCCGGCGGTAATCCCCGATCCGGCGACCACGCCGGTCCCGCCCGAGCTGCGTGCGGAAATCGAAGCGTCGATGGCGCTCTACCCCGAGACGCGCTCCGCCACGCTGCCCGCGCTTGCGGCCGCGCAGCGCGTGCATGGCTGGTGCTCGCCTGAGGCGATCGAGCAGGTCGCCTGCGTGATGCGGCTGACCCCCGCCGACCTGGCGGCCGTGGCCACGTTCTACGACATGCTCGAGACCGAGCCCGTTGGCCGCCACAGCGTGTATGTGTGCACGAACATCTCCTGCTCGCTGTGCGGCGCCGATGCGCTACTCGCGGCAGTGCAGGAGGCCGTCAGCGAGGCCGCCGACGGTGAATCAGAGTTCAACGTGCGCGCGTTCGAGTGCCTTGGAGCTTGCGACATCGCGCCAATGGCGTCTGTCGATGGAGTTTATGTAGGACCGCTCACGACAGAGGATGTCCCGCAACTCCTTACTGACCTGCGCGCGGGCCATCCCGTCCTGCCCGACAAGCAGCTTGCAAGGCGGGCCTGCGCGGATGTGGAGGCGAACGGATGAGCGAAAAGCTGCTGTTCTACGACATCGACGAGCCTGGTTTGAACACGCTCGACGTGTATCAGCGCCGCGGCGGCTACGAGGCGCTGCGCAAGGCGCTGCAGATGGCACCCGAGGACGTGCTGAAGGAGCTCGAAGCCTCCGGCCTGCGCGGGCGCGGCGGCGCGGGGTTCGCGATGGGCAAGAAGGTCTCGTTCCTGCCGAAAGGGTCGATGGACAAGTATCTCGTCTGCAACGCCGACGAGTCTGAGCCGGGGACGTTCAAGGACCGCGAACTGATGCAGAAGAGCCCGCACATGCTGCTGGAGGGGATCGTGATCGCCTCCTACGCGGCAGGCACGAGCCGCTCGTTCATCTACATCCGGGGAGAGTATGTACAGCAGGCCGATGTGCTCGACGCGGCGCTCAGCGAAGCCCGCGACGCGGGCTACGTCGGCGATCGGATCCTCGACTCCGAGCACTCGCTGTCGCTCGTCGTGCACCGCGGCGCCGGCGCCTACATCTGCGGCGAGGAGACCGGGCTGCTCGACTCACTCGAGGGCAAGCGCGGCAACCCGCGTCTGAAGCCCCCGTTCCCTGCCAACCAGGGTCTCTACCAAGGGCCGACTTTGATCAACAACGTCGAGACGCTCGCAACGGTGCCGACGATCATGCGGATGGGTGGCTCCGAGTACGCAAAGCTCGGCGTCGAGACCTCGACCGGGACGAAGCTCGTATCCATCTCCGGACACGTCAAGCGTCCCGGCAACTACGAGATCGAGCTCGGCGTCCCCTCGCGCGAGATCATCTACGGTCTCGCCGGCGGCCCTCCGGAGGGGCGCACCATCAAGTGCTGGTTCCCGGGCGGCTCCTCGGCACCGGTGCTCACGGCCGATGACCTCGACGTGCCGTACGACTTCGACTCGCTCGGCAAAGCCGGCTCGATGCTCGGCTCGGGCGCGATCATCGTCGTCGACGACTCCACGCCGATCGTCGAGCTGGCGATCAAGCTCGCGAAGTTCTACCGGCACGAGTCCTGCGGCAAGTGCACCCCCTGCCGCGAGGGCACCAACTGGACCGTGAAGATGCTTGAGCGGATCGACTCCGGCGAGGCCACGCCGATGGACCTCGACATCATGGCCTCCGTGCAGGAGCACATCATCGGCAACTGCCTGTGCGTGCTCGGTGACGCGATGGCGATGCCGATCGGCTCGATGATCGCGAAGTTCCGCGGAGAGTTCGAGGCCCACATCGAGAGCCGCCGGCTGGAGCCCGTTCATGCCTAGGCCCGAACCGAAGACGATCACGTTCACGATCGACGGCCTCGAGGTGCAGGCGCCGGAGAACGCAATGCTCGTCGACGCGGCCAAAGGAGGCGACGTCGAGATCCCGGTCTTCTGCTACGAGCCCAAGCTCGGCAACCCGGTCGGCGCGTGTCGCATGTGCCTCGTGGAGATCGAGGGCATCCCGAAGCTGCAGACCGGCTGCTCGACGCCGGTCAAGGACGGCATGGTCGTGCACACCCAGTCAGAGCGCGTGAAAACCGCCCAGCAGTCGGTCGTCGAGTTCCTTTTGATCAACCACCCGCTCGACTGCCCGGTGTGCGACAAGGGGGGAGAGTGTCCGCTGCAGGACATCACCTTCGGCTGGGGCCCCGGCCACTCGCGCTTCATCGAGCCCAAGCGCCACTTCGTCAAGCCGCTCGAGCTCTCGCCCACGATCGCGATCGACCGCGAGCGCTGCATCCTCTGCTACCGCTGCGCGCGCTTCTCCCAGGAGATCTCTGAAGACAACCAACTCGTGCTCTTGGAGCGCGGCGCGCACTCCTACATCTCGACGTTCGACGGCCATCCCTACGTGGCGCCGTTCAGCGGCAACATCGTCGAGCTGTGCCCCGTCGGCGCGCTGACCTCGCGCCCCTACCGCTTCCGCGCGCGCCCGTGGGACGTCGAGGACGCGGGCTCGGTCTGCACGCTCTGCCCGTCCCAGTGCAACGTCACGCTGACCGTGCGCGACGAGCGCGTGCTGCGCGTGCTCGCGCGCCAGAACGACGAGGTCGACGACGGCTGGTTGTGCGACCGCGGCCGCTTCGCCTACCCTGCCCTCGGCGGCGACGAGCGCATCACCGAGCCGCTGCTGCGCGACGGTGGCGAGCTGCGCCCCGTCTCCTGGGAGCGCGCGCTGGCGGAGGCCGCAGCGGGCCTGTCTCGCGCGGGTGAGCGCACGGGTGCGATCGCCGGTGGACCGACGAGCAACGAGGAGGGCTTCCTGCTCGCGCGTCTGCTACGCGAGGGCCTCGGCTCCCCGCACCTCGATTCGCGCCGCGCGGGCGTCCTGCCGCTCGAGCTGCACCGCGCGCTGGGCGATCCTGCCCTGCAGGCGAAGGTCTCAGACCTCGAGTTCGCCCACGCGGTGCTCGTGCTCGACGCCAATCCGATCGAGGACATGCCGATCCTCGACCTGCGCCTGCGCAAGGGCGTGCGCCGCCACGGCATGAAGCTCGTGCAGGCAACCGCCGAGGACCTGCTGGCCGAGCGAGCCGGCGAGCTCGCGGCGCAACTGAAAGACGCGGGTGAGGAGATCGTGATCCTGTGGGGCGAGCGCCTCACAGCCGGCCCCGCCGGCGTGGCTGCCACCCAAGCGCTGCTCGACCTCGCCGACACGCTCTTGCTGGCCGATACCGACGGCGCGGGCCTGCTCGAAATCCCAGCCGGCTCCAACGGGCGTGGCCTGCGCGAGGCCGGAGTGCTGCCGAATGGGGGGCCGGGGCTCGGCGATCCCGTCCCCCAAGACGATGGCCTCGATCGGGACGCAATCGCCGAAGGTCTTGCCGCGGGTGAGCTTGCGGCGCTGTATCTGTTGGGGCCCGACGAGCCGCATACCCCATCTGAGCTCTGGGAGCGGGCCTTGGAGCGTGCCTCGACCGTCGTCGCGCACGCCTCGTTTTTGACCGAGGAGCTGCGTGCCCACGCGGACGTGGTCTTCCCGGGCGAGGCTTACGCCGAAAAGGAGGGCACGATCGTCCATCCTGACGGGCGGATACAACGGCTGCGCCCCGCCGTGGCCCGTCCGGGGTCGGTGCGTGCTGGATGGCAAGTGCTCGCCGAGGTGGCCTCGCGCCTGGGTTGCGACCTCGAAGTCCTCACCGGCCCGATGGCCTCCCAGCGGCTGTTCGACGCCGTCCCCTTCTACGCGGGCCTCACGCTCGAGGAGATCGGCGGCCGGGGCGTGCGCTGGCAGGAACGCCCAGCGGCCGGCGCCTACCCCGTGCAGGAGCGCGTATGACGACGCCGCTCGCCCTCGTCGGCTACTACGAAGCGTGGTGGATCCAGATCCTCAAGGGGATCGTGATCTTCGCGGTCGGTCTGCAGCTCGTGCCGGTCGTGCTGCTGGCCGAGCGCAAGATCATGGGACGCATGCAAGGACGCTACGGCCCCAACCGCGTCGGGCCGTACGGAGCGCTGCAGCCGCTCGCGGACATTCTCAAGCTGCTCACGAAGGAGCAGTTCCGCCCGAGCACCTCGGTCGGCTTTCTGTTCGCGCTGGCGCCTTTGATCTCGATCCTCACAGCTGTCGCCGCGTTCGCGATCATTCCGTTCGGCAACGTCCAGCACATCTTCGGTACGAGGGTTGGCCTGTACGGGATCGACGTCTCGATCGGGCCGCTGTACCTGTTCGCGTTCGGGGGGATCGCGTTCTACGGGATCATGCTCGGCGGCTGGTCCTCGGGCTCGAAGTACTCGTTCCTCGGCGCAATGCGCGGCGCCGCCCAGCTGATCTCCTACGAGGTTTCCCAGGGGCTGGCGCTGCTCGGCGTGATCTTCACCGCGCAGACGCTGTCGCTGACAGGCATCGTCGAAGCGCAGAAAGGCATGTGGTACATCGTGCCGCAGCTCGTTGGGTTCCTAATCTTCCTCACCGCGAGCTTCGCCGAGACCAACCGTGCGCCCTTCGACCTCGTCGAGGCCGACGCCGAGCTCGTCGGCGGCTACAACACCGAGTACGGCGGCGGGCGCTTCGCCTCCTACTACTTCGCCGAGTACCTGAACGTGCTCGTCGTCTCGGGCATCGTCACGACCGTGTTCCTCGGCGGCTGGCTGATGCCGTTCGGGATTCACCCACCCGGCTGGGTCGACCCGATCGTCGTGCTCGTGAAGATGTCGCTGTTCACCTTCCTGTTCATCTGGATTCGTGCGACGCTGCCCCGCCTGCGCTACGACCAGCTGATGAGCTTCGGCTGGAAGGTCCTGCTGCCCCTGGCCACGCTCAACGCGCTCGTCACGGCCGTGCTCGTAGTGGTGACGCACTGACATGACTCCCGAGACCCCAGAGACCTCCCCCCTGCCACCCGCCGCACCCGCCGGCGGCGTGACCGTCACGACCTGGAGTCCCGGCGAGGACGTGATCGAGGTCCTGCGCACTCCCGCGCCGAGCCCCGCACGCAACACCTGGCGCACCTTCCGCGAGACCGCGCGCGGACTGATGACGACCTTCGGGCGGATCAAGGAGGGCGTCAACACGATCTCCTACCCGGAGGAGAAGGTACCCGTCTATCCGCGCTTCCGCGGACGGCACAAGCTCCACCGCTTCGAGGACACGGGCTTGGAGAAGTGTGTCGGCTGCTCGCTCTGCGCCGCCGCCTGCCCGGCCGACTGCATCAGGGTCGTCGCGGCCGAGAACACTCCCGAGAACCGCGTCTCCGCGGGCGAGCGCTACGCGGCCGTGTACGAGATCAACCTCTCCCGCTGCATCTTCTGCGGCTACTGCGAGATCGCCTGTCCGTTCGACGCGATCACGATGGGCCACGACTACGAGCTGTCCGACTACGACCGCTCGGATCTGATCTTCACGAAGGAGATGCTGCTCGCCGAGCCGCTCGAGCGCACGCCGCTGAGGAACGAGGGCGAGTGATGAGGACCGAAGGTCCGATCAGGGCGGCCGGGAGGGCCGACGATCCCATCAGCAACGCCGACTGGATGCCGGCGTGAGCACCATTCTTTTCTTCATCGCCGGCTTCGGCGTGATTGCGGGCGCGGTCGGCGTCGTCATCCTGCGCGACCCCTTCTACAGCGTGCTCGCGCTCGTCGGCCACCTGATCTCGCTCGCGGTGCTGTTCCTGCTGCTGCGCGCGGAATTCGTCGCCGCCGTGCAGGTCGTGGTGTACGCCGGCGCGGTGATGGTCCTATACGTGTTCGTCGTCGCCTACGTCGGCGACGCCGCCAAGGGGACGCGAGGCGACGAGCTGCTGTCCGGGGCGGGCGGGCGTGGATCGGCGGGCTCGAACCTGCGCCTCGGTGGGGCGCTCGCCGGTGGGGCGCTGCTGATCGAGCTCTTGATCGCGCTGCTCGGCACGGGGCTGAAGGCGATCGGCGAACAGGGCGCGGGCTACAGTCCGGGTCCGCGTACGTTCGGCACCCCCGCCTACATCGGCAACCTGCTGCTCACCCGCTTCCTGCTCGCGTTCGAGGCAGCCTCCTTCCTGCTGCTGATCGCGGCCGTCGGCGGGGTCGTGCTCGCCGGGCGGCGGGGCGGTCTGGAGGATGACGAGGAAGGCAAGCTGACGCCCCTCGACCTGATTCGCCCCCAGGGCACGGGCACGACGGCCGAGGGCGTCGGAGGGCAGCATCGATGAGCATCGCCTGGTACCTCGCCATCTCGGCGATCGTCTTCTCGCTCGGCGCCGTCGGCGTGATCACGCGGCGCAACCCGCTCGTCGCGCTGCTGTGCCTGGAGCTGATGCTCAACGGCGCCAACCTCGCGCTCGTCGCGTTCTCGCGCATGTGGGGCAACGGCGACGGGCAGATCCTCGCGCTGATCGTGATGACCGTCGCCGCCTGTGAGGTCTGCATCGGGCTCGGCATGATCGTCGCGATCTACCGCCGCAAGCTTCCGATTGATGTCGATGAGCTGAGGGAGCTGCAGGGATGAGAGAGAGACACGAATGAGTGGAGACGCACGCATGAGCACTGCCATCTTCGGCTGGCTGGTGCTGCTGTTCCCGCTGCTGGGGACCCTGATCATCGCGTTCGGCTTTAGAACGCTGCCCCGGCGCACCGCCGGGTGGATCGGCACGGGCGCGATCGGGCTCGCGTTCCTAGCGGCGCTCGGCGCGCTGATCTCGCTGCAGAGCCTCGCCCCAGCGCACCGCGAGGTCGCCACGTCGCTGTGGAACTACGCGAGCACGGTGGGGGTGAACGCACAGATGGGGATCTTGGTGGACCCGCTGTCGGTGTTCATGATCCTGATCGTCTCGGGCGTCTCGACTTTGATCCACCTGTACTCGATCTCCTACCTCGACGAGGACCGCGGCAACGCACGCTACTTCTCCTACCTGAACTTCTTCGTCTTCTCGATGCTGTTGCTAGTGCTCGCAGGCAACTTCCTCTTGCTGATCGTCGGCTGGGCGTTCGTCGGCGCCGCCTCCTACCTGCTGATCTCCTTCTGGTACCGGCGCACGACCGCCACGCAGGCGGGAATCAAGGCGTTCGTGATCAACGTCGTCGGCGACGCCGGGCTCGTGCTCGGCACGTACTTCATCTTCAAGCACACCGGTACGCTCGAATTCCTCAAGGCCTTCCACGCGACCGCAGCCGGCGCCTTCGGCCACAGCACGAACAACGGCGACCTCGTCGCCGGCTGCGTGCTGCTGCTCGTCGGCGCATTCGCCAAGTCGGCGCAGATCCCGCTCCACACCTGGCTACCCGACGCGATGGAGGGCCCGACGCCCGTCAGCGCGCTGATCCACGCCGCGACGATGGTCACCGCGGGTGTGTACCTGATCGCGCGCATGCACCCGCTGTTCGAACGTGCGCCCGCCGCGCAGGACGTGGGCGCGATCGTCGGGGCCGCGACGCTGCTGATCGCCGGCACGATCGCCCTCGTGCAGACCGACATCAAGCGCGTGATCGCCTACTCGACGATGTCCCAGATCGGCTACATGATCATGGGCGTCTCGGTCGGCGCCTACGCGGCCGGGCTGTTCCACCTGATGACCCACGCGTTCTTCAAGGCGCTTTTGTTCATGGGCGCCGGCTCGATCATCGGCGCGATGGGCGGCGAGCAGTCACTGAAGAAGATGGGCGGCTTTCGCAAGGCGATGCCGTTCACGTACGGCTGCTTCATTATCGGTGGCCTCGCGCTGTCGGGGATCCCCCCGTTCTCGGGCTTCTTCTCCAAGGACGAGATCCTGCTCGTCACGGGCGAGCGCGGCGGCTGGCACTGGGGGCTGTACGTGGCCGGCTACCTCGGCGCGTTCCTGACCGCGATCTACACCTTCCGGATGATCTTCCTCGCCTTCCACGGCGAGCCCTGCCCCGAGGCGCGCGAGCTCGAAGGGGGCCACCTGCACCACGCGGAGGTACCCACCAACCCCGCCAACGGCGAGGTCGAGGACACCGACGTCGGCTTCCCCGGACCCCATCACACGACCGCCGAGCGCGCGCTGGGAATGCGCGTGGCGATGAGCGTCCTCGCGCTCGGCGCGGTCGGCGCCGGGCTCGTGCAGATCCCGAAGCTCGACTACGTGATCGACGACTTCCTGCGCCCGACGTTCGCCAGCTCGCCGCTGTACGAACCGCACACGCGCAACGGCCTGCTCGTGTTCGGGCTGATCCTCGGCACCGTGCTCGGGCTCGCGGGGATCGCGCTCGCCTACCGCATCTGGGTCAAGCAGCCGAGCATCGCCGTCAGCGCGCGCGCGCGGTGTAAGCCGGCATATGAGCTGCTTGCGCACAAGTGGTACTTCGACGAGCTGATCGACCTCGTCGTCGTAGGACCCGCGGCCGCGATCGGGGGCTTTGCGAAGGGCACGTTCGAGCGGATGTTCGTGCAGGACACGCTGATCGGTGGCACCACCGGGCTCGTGCGGGCGGGATCGGCCACGGTGCGCGCCATGCAGAGCGGCTTCCTGCGCTACTACGCCGCGCTGCTCGTGCTCGGCGTGGCGGGCGTCGGCTTCTACTTCCTGCTGCAGTCGTGACCCCACGGACACCCTGATCATGCCCCCTCTTTCAATCCTGATCTGGCTGCCCGCGCTCTGCGGCGTGCTCGGCGCAATCCTCGCGTCCGTCTCCGGGCGGGTCTCGCGGGCTCCCGGCGCAGTGGCGCTCGTCGGGTCGGTCGTGGCGCTCGGCCTCGCAATCGGCTACATCGCCGACTTCCACAGCGGCGGGCCCCATCTTCAACACGTCACCGACATCGTCTGGATCGCCGCGCTCGGCATCCATTACAAGCTCGCCGTCACCGGGTTGAACGTGTTCCTCGTCGGCTTGACGACGCTGCTGTTCGCCGCGGCGGTCTTGGCCTCCAACCTGAGAACCGAGTCCCCCCACCCCGACCCCGATCCTTCTACTTCCACTTCATGCTCGCCGAGTCCGCCGTCCTGGGCGCATTCCTCGCGCAGGATCTGGCCCTGTTCGTCGCGTTCTTCGACCTGATGCTGATCCCGTTCTACTTCCTGATCGGCGGGTGGGGCCAGGGTCCAGATCGGGTCAAAGCGACGATCAAGCTCGTGATCTACACGCTGGTCGGTTCGCTGTTGATGCTCGCCGCCGCGATCGCCACCGGCGTGCTCGCCGCGCAACAGGGCGGCGGCCACATCACGTTCGTGCTCTCCTCGCTGCAAGCGATTCCCTTGAGTACCGGCTCGCAGGAGTGGATCTTCCTGTTCTTCGCCGCCGCGTTCCTCGTGAAGATGCCCGCGTTCCCACTGCACGGCTGGATGCCGGATGGGTATCGAGCGATGCCGATCGAGGTGCTGATGGTCTTCTCGGGCGTGCTGTCGAAGGTCGGGGCGTACGGCTTTCTGGCGATCGTGCTGCCGCTGTACCCGCAGGCGGCGGCGCACTTCCAGACGCTGATGCTGCTGATCGCGCTCGCCTCGATCCTGTACGGCTCTGTGCAGGCCTTCAGCCAGACCGACGCACGCCTGATCGCGGGGTACTCCTCGGTCGCGCAGCTCGGCTTCATCACGCTCGGGATCTTCGCGCTGAACCCCCAGGGCGCCCAGGGTGCGCTGCTGCAGATGGTCAACCACGGGCTTGTCGTGGCGCCGCTGTTCTTCATCATCATGCTCCTGTCGCGGCGCGCCGGGGGCTCGGAGGACGTCCGCGAGATGGGCGGCATCGCGTTCCGTGCGCCTGTGCTCGCCTCGCTGTTCCTGATCGTCGCGCTCGCGACGCTCGCGATCCCCGGCTCGTCTAACTTCGTGGGTGAGTTTTTGATCCTACTCGGCGTCTTCAAAGCGAAGCTTGCGATCGCGGCGATCGCCTTCAGCGGCGTGGTGATGGCGAGCGTGTACGCGCTGCGCCTGTTCATCCGCGCGATGCACAACCGCGTCGGGCCGAAGGTCGATTCCCGCGACATCACGCTGCGCGACGGCGCCGTGCTCGTCCCGCTGATCGCGGTGATCCTGTTCCTCGCGCTCTACCCACAGTTCGCGCTGCACCGCAGCGAAGGGTCGGTCAAGGCGTCCGTCGCCAGCGCGCATACAGCGCTGACGACGCTTTCCTTCAGCACTGCGAGCGTCGAACCGTGAGCGTCCTCGCCACCGCCACCCTGAAAGGCCCGCACGTCGACTTCGCCGGGCTCTCGCCGCTGATCGCGCTGCTCGGCGGCGCCGTGGTCGTGCTGCTCGTGGGCCTGCTCGGCTCGCGCTGGGTTCGCTCCCAGGTCGTGCCCGCGCTCAGCCTCGTGGCGCTGGCCACAGCGCTGGGGCTGACGATCTGGCAGTGGAACGCGCAGAAGTCGATCGTCTCGGGAGCGTTGCGCATCGACGATCTGGCACTCGTGCTGAACATGATCCTGATCGCCGGCGGCGCGACCACAGTGCTGCTCGCGTGGCGCTCGCTCGCCGCACGTGAAGCCGCCCACGGAGAGTTTCACGCGCTGCTGCTGAGCTCGATCGGCGGAATGTCGCTGCTCGCCGCCGCCCAGAACACGGTGCTCGTGTTCCTCGGCCTGGAGCTGCTGTCGATCCCGCTGTACGTGCTGTGCGCGACCGAAATGAAACGCGAGCGCTCGTTGGAGTCGGGGCTGAAGTACCTGATCATCGGCTCGGTCGGCTCGGCCACGTTGCTGTACGGGCTGGCGCTGATCTACGGCGCGACCGGCGCGACCGACTTCAGCGCGATCGCCACCGCGCTCTCCAGCGGCGGCCTCGCGACCAACCCGCTGACGCTGACTGGGATCGCGCTGTGCGTCGCCGGCCTCTGCTTCAAGGCCTCTGTCGCGCCCTTCCACCAGTGGACCCCCGACGTATATGAGGGCGCGCCCACGCCGATCACGGCGTTCATGGCGGTCGCCACCAAGGTCGCCGCGCTGGGCGTGTTCCTGCGGCTGTTCGACGTCGCGCTGATCGGCGCGCAGGCCAGCTGGGGACCGGCCGTGGCGGTGCTCGCGACGATCACGATCCTCGTCGGCAACGTCGGCGCGCTCGGGCAGTCATCGCTGAAGCGGATGCTCGCCTACTCCTCCGTCGCCCAGGCTGGCTACATGCTCGCCGGCGTCGTCGTCTCGACCGCACTGGGCGTGCAGGCGACGGTCTTCTACCTGGCGGTGTACGTGGCGATGAACATGGCCTCGTTCGCCGTGATCGTCGCGCGCGAGCGCGAAACCGGAGCCTCGGGGCGACTCGATCGAGGCGGTGGCCGGGCTCGGTCGCGAGCGGCCGTGGCTGGCGTGGCCGATGACGATCTCGATGCTCGGACTCGCCGGGATCCCCGCCACGGCAGGATTCATCGGCAAGTTCTATCTGATCGATGCGGCCGTCTCGGGCGGCTACACCTGGCTGGGCGTGGTGATCGTGATCGGCTCGATGATCTCGCTCGGCTACTACCTGCCGGTGATCGCGGCGATCTGGATGCGCTCCGCGCCGGGGGTGGCGTCAGCGCCGTCGATCAAGGGCCCCCTGCCCGTGATGGCGGGTGGCTCCCCCGAGGCCGACGTCGCTCGAGCGTCTGCAACCAGAGGTCGTCTTCGTCGCCGTGCTCGCCGGGGCAGCGACGCTGTTCTTCGGCGTCATCCCCCAGCCGCTGTTCGACCTCGTGAGCCATGTGGGCAGCGCGCTCGGGCTGCTCTGAGCCCCAGCCACACCGGCTACAGCCGTCCCGACGCCTCCGCCGCCGCTTCGGCCTCCTCGAGCTGGCGCTCGACAAGATCCAGGCCCGCGTCCCAGAAGCCCGGGATCCGCCAGGTCGACGCCGACGATCTGTCCCAGCTCCTCGGGGCTTTTCGACCCCCCCGCGGCGAGCATCTCCAGATAGCGGGGCACGAGCTCTGCCCCCTGCTGCTCGTAGCGCTCGTAGACCGACAGCGCGAGCAGCTGACCGTAGGCGTAGGCGTAGACGTAGCCGGGCGAGCCGATGAAGTGCGGGACGTAGGACCACCAGCGAGCGGTAGCCCTCGGTCAGCTCGACCGAGTCGCCGAGCAGCTCCGTCTGACTCTCGGCCCACAGCTCGCCGAAACGCTCGACCGACAGCTCGCCCTGCTCGCGCCGCGCGGTGTGGACGAGATCCTCGAAGCGGTTCATCGCCACCTGGCGAAAGACCGTCGCGATCGTGTCCTCGAGGTTCCCCGCCAGCAGCGCCAGGCGCGAGGCTGGTGAGGAGTCCTCCTCCAGCAGCGCTCCGAAGACGATCGTCTCAGCGAATACCGATGCGGTCTCGGCGAGCGTGAGCGGCGTGTTCTGATGGAAGATCCCCTGGCGCGCGGCAAGCGCAAAGTGAACGCCATGGCCGAGCTCGTGCGCGAGCGTCAGCACGTCACGCCGGCGGGCAGTGTAGTTGAGCAGCACGTAGGGAAACACCGACGGCACGGCGGCCGCACAGAAGGCGCCGCCGCGCTTGGCCGGGCGCACCGGCGCATCGATCCGGCGCTCATCGAAGAAGCGCGCGGCGAGCGCGCCGAGCTCGGGGGAGAAGGACGAGTAGCAGTCGAGCACGATCTCGCGCCCCTGCGCGAAGGAGAATGTGACCTCGTCCGCGGTGACAGCCGCCATCCGGTCGTAGTCGGCCAGCCGCTCGCACGCCGAGCAGCCGCGCCTTCAGCCGGTACCAGCGGCGCGCGATCTCATAGCGCCCGCGGACCGCCTCGATCAGGGCCGCCACCGACTCGTCACTGGCCTCGTTTGCGAGGTTGCGCGCCGCCAGCCAGCTGGGGTAGCGGCGCAGGCGGTCGTCGGTCGCCTTGTCGGCCAGCAGCGTGTTGAACAGGAACGCGCGCGTGCGCAGCCCCGGCTCCAGCGCCGCCGTCACCGCCTCGGCGGTCGTGCGCCGGACCTCGCGGTCGGCAAGCGCCAGGCGGCTGAGCGCGACGTCGAGGGCCACGCTTCTCCTCTCCCAGCTCGCCTGTACCCGGGCAGGGTGACCTCGATCGCCGAGGTCAGCTCCTCGAACAGGCGCGACCACGCCGCCGCGCCCGTGAGCGCCTTCTCGGCGAGGATCTTCTCCTCGGGCTCTGAGAGCAGGTGCTCGCGATAGCGGCGCACGTTGCGCAGGTGATGTCGGCAGAAGTCCAAGCCCTCGCCCGCGAGCAGCTCCTCGGCGCGCTCGTCGGGGAGCGCCGCCCACTCCAGCTCGAAGAACAGCAGCGTCGTCTGATCTGCGGTCTCCTGCTCCTGAACGCTGCTGCAGCAGCGCGCCGTTGGCCGGGTCGGCTGTGTCGGTGGAGAAGCGCAGCGCGGCGTAGTACCCGGCGCGACCGACGAGCTCGTAGATCATCGGCCAGCTCTGTCCATCGCCTCCCCCAGGCCCGCGCCGTCGAGCTCGCCGAGCTTGCCGGCGTAGCGCTCGGCGAATGCCTGCGCTCGCGCGAGGGCATCGTCCAACCTGCGCTCCACGCCCGGCTCGCCCTCGCCATCGACGAGCGGCTCGAGGTCCCAGGCGGTCTCGGCCAGCTCGGGGTCGTCGAGCTTGGCGGTGGCAGCGGAAGGGCTCATCCGCGACGGACGGTAGCATCGCCGACCCGTGCACGAGACCGTCCCGACAGTCTTCCTGATCGCCCGCCCGTCGATCGACGTCGAGGGGATGCGCTCCTACCTGGAGGATGTCGGCGGGGAGTCGTGGCTCGAGCTTCGCCTGGGCGAACCGAGGAGAGCCCGCAGCGCAGGCGAACTGCTGCTCGAGTTCGGCGGACGCGCCTGCTACCGCAGTTGGGAGCCCGGCCTGAACCCCAACGTCTCCCGGATCCGCACCGACCGGCGCGAGTACTTCGCGAACATCCTGCGCAGCGGCCACGGCAGCGTGCTCGAGCACGCCAACTACTCGTTCGTGCTGCGGAACGTCTGCCGCGTCTTCACCCACGAGCTCGTCAGGCACCGCGCCGGCTCTGCCTTCAGCCAGGAGAGCCTGCGCTATGTGCGCCTCGCCGACATCGGCTTCCGTGTGCCCCCCGCGCTGGAGCCCGTGCGCGAGCAGGTGCTGGCGATCGTCGAGCGGCTCGAGGAGTTCCAGATCAGCGCAGCGAAGGAGCTGGGGATCGACGAGCAGGGCGTGCCCTTCCACGTCAAGAAGGAGGTCACCTCGGCGCTGCGCCGTCTGGCGCCGATCGGGCTGAGCACGGACATCGTGTGGACCGCGAACGCGCGCACGCTGCGCCATGTGATCGAGATGCGCACGGCCGAGGGCGCCGAGGAGGAGCTGCGGAGCGTGTTCGACAAGATCGCCCGCGTCATGCAGGCCGAGGCGCCCAGCCTGTTCCAGGACTTCGTTCGCCAGGACGACGGGTCCTGGGTGCCGGAGCACCGCAAGGTCTGAGCGTCTTAGGTGTCCATCGTGCGGGTGCGCCAGGCCCCGATCGCGAGGAACACCGCGACCACACGACCAGCACGATCAGTGCCGTGCCCCCGGACATCGAGACCGTCGCGCCGCGGTGGCCTTCGACGCCTTGACCGGGCTGAAGTGCACGATCGCCTGGCTGAGGATCCCCTTGCGCGCGCTGCCCAGCGAGCTGATGTTGGCGAGCAGCGGGCTGGCCACGACCTGCCATGCGATCAGCGTGACGATCGCCCCCGGACGGGAGGTCGTAAACGACGCAAAGGCGACCGAGATCACGCACAGCACGCCGGTCGCGAGCAGCATGAAGCCCAGGCCGTTGAGGACGAGCGACGTGCTCGGCGTCGGCAGGCTGGATGCGAACACAATGCTCCCCACGAGCAGCAGGACAAAGCCGGTGGTGACCACGGTCCAGCACAGCAGGAGAGCCGCCGGCACACGCGTGGCGAACAGCGCCAGCCGCGAGCGTCCTGTGACGACCAGATCGCGAAAGACGCCCGCCGAGGCGTCGCCGGTGCCGGCCTCCACGCCGATCAGGATCGCGACAAGCGGACCGAAGAACAGCGCGAGCGCGCGTACGCCGTCGCTGAAGTTGTGCGCGCCGCCGGCCGGCCCGTGTTCTGCCGGGCTCGAGGCGTGCTGGATCACCGTGACCAAATAGATGATGACCACGACCCCAAACGTCAGGAACAGCGAGAGCAGCACCAGCCAGCGCTTGCGCCGCAGCTTCAGCAGATCGGCGGTGGTCATGCGCAGCGCGATCGCAGTCATGACCGCACCTCCTCGTGCGTCGAGCTCCCCGGCGCATCGCTGGGCGCCTCGTCCAAGCGCGCCGTGATCTCCAGGAAGCGCTGCTCGAGGCTGTGGCGGACCGGCTCCAGGCGCGCGACGCCCACACCCGCGTTGACGAGCAGCGCGTTGACCCGAGCCGCGGACTCGGCCCCGCCCGCCCCGTCGGCAAGCGCCACACGGATGCCCTCGTCGGAGCGATGGGCCTCGAGGACCAACTCGCTGGCGCCGAGCGTGCCAAGCGCCCGCTCGATGTCGTCCACGCCCAAGATCAGCTCATGACGCGCCACGCCACCACCGGCGAGCTCGGCGATCGTGCCCTGCGTGATGATCTTGCCGCGATCGACGATCGCTGCGGCGTCACAGGTCCGTTCGACCTCGTCGAGCAGATGCGAGGAGATGAAGACGGTGCGCCCCTCCTGCTCGACCATCGCACGGATCATTTCGCGAAACTCCTGGATGCCGCCAGGATCGAGGCCGTTGGTGGGCTCGTCGAGGATCAGCAGCAGCGGGTCGGCCAGCAGGCAGCGGGCCACGCCGAGGCGCTGGCGCATGCCCATCGAGTAGCTCTTCACCTTCTCCCCGGCGCGGTCAGAGAGCCCCACGCGTGCGAGCGCGGGCCCTATCCGCGCGTCCACATCGGGCCCGCGCACGGCCGCGATCAGGCGCAGGTTCTCGCGTCCGGTCAGGTGCATGTGAAAGCGGGGCTCCTCGACGATCGCACCCACTCGCTGCAGCGCCTGTGCCCCCTCGAGGGGCATCGGGTGCCCGAGCACCTCCATAGTTCCAGAGTTGGCCGAGGTCAGCCCGAGCAGCGTGCGGATGATCGTGGTCTTGCCGGCGCCGTTGGGACCGAGAAAGCCGAACGCGCTGGCACGCGGCACGCGCAGGTCGATGCCGTCGAGCGCGGTGCGCTCGCCGAAGCGCTTGGTCAGACCATGCGTCTCGATCGCGAGTGCGGCGGACTGCTCAGGCGTGGTTGAGTCGTTGGCTGTGGTCGGCAAGAGGCTCTCTCTGGCGGTAGGGGACGTCGGGCGTCAGGAAAGCGCGCGAAGTTCGAGCGCAGCGTCCCACAGGCACCTAAAGATTCGATGAGAGTGACAGGCATCCTGCGCTGCCCCGCCCGGCGTCAGTCCTCAACCGCCCGCAGCTCGGAGACGCGCTCCTCCAGCTGAGCCATGACCGCTGGGTCGCGCAGCGTCGTGACGTCGCCCAGAGCGCGGCCCTCGGCGATGTCGCGCAACAGCCGGCGCATGATCTTGCCCGAGCGCGTCTTCGGTAGATCGTCGGCCCAGATGATGCGCTTCGGCCGCGCGAACTTGCCAATCCGCGTGGCGACCGTCTCGCGGATGCCCTCGACAGTCCCCTCGTCGCCCTCGAGATCCCCTTGCAGCGTCACGAACGCGACGATCGCCTGGCCGGAGTCCTCGTCGTGCTGGCCGATCACGGCCGCCTCGGCCACATCGGTATGCGCCACGATCGCCGACTCGACCTCGGCGGTCGAGAGCCGGTGTCCGGCGACGTTGACGACATCATCGATGCGCCCGATCACCCACAGGTAGCCGTCCTTGTCGCGCCGGGCGGCGTCGCCCACGAGGTAGGTCTCGCTGCCGAAGCGCTTGAAGTAGGTCTCGATGAAGCGCTCGTCCTCCTTGTACAGCGTCCGCAGCATCGACGGCCACGGGTGCGTCAGTACGAGCAACCCCTGGCCCTCCTCGATCGGCTCGCCGGTGGACTCGTCGCGCACCTCGGCCGCGACCCCGGGGAACGGCTGCGTCGCCGAGCCGGGCTTGGTTTGGGTGATGCCGGGCAGCGGCGTGATCATGATCGCGCCGGTCTCGGTCTGCCACCAAGTGTCCACGATTGGGCAACGCTCGCCACCGATCACCTTGTGGTACCAGAGCCAGGCCTTCGGGTTGATCGGCTCGCCGACCGAGCCAAGCAGTCGCAGCGTCGAGAGGTCGTGCTGGCCCGGCCACTGCGCGCCCCACTTGATGCACGCGCGGATCGCGGTCGGTGCGCAGTAGAGAATCGTGACGCCGTAGCGCTCGACGAGCTCCCACCAGATGCCCTTGTCGGGATAGTCCGGCGCGCCCTCCCACATCACCGAGGTCGCGCCGTTGGCCAGCGGTCCGTAGACGATGTAGGAGTGCCCGGTGACCCAGCCGACGTCGGCCGCGCACCAGTAGACGTCCTCTTCGGGCTTGAGGTCGAACACGTAGCGGTGGGTCGCCGCAACACCCGTCAGGTAGCCGCCGGTCGTGTGCAGGATGCCCTTCGGCTTGGCGGTCGAGCCGGACGTGTAGAGGATGTACAACGGATGCTCGGCGTCGAGCGCGTCGGCCGGGCACTCCGGATCGGCGGCCGCGCAGATCTCGTCGTAGAAGACGTCGCGCCCCGCTTTCATCTCGCAGGGCACGTCCTTGCTGTTGACGACGACGATCTTCTCGAGCGTCTGCAGGTCACCCATCACCTCATCGACGCGATCCTTGACCGCGGCCAGCTGGCCCTTGCGCGCGGCGCCGTCAACCGTGATCAGCACCTTCGCCTCCGAGAACTCCATCCGCTCGCGCACCGCCTCCGCCGAGAACCCCCCGAAGACGACGTTGTGCGGGGCGCCGATCCGAGCGCAGGCGAGCATCGCCACGACGACCTCGGGGATCATCGGCAGATAGATCCCCACCACATCGCCCTGCTGCACGCCCAGGTCCTTCAAGGCGCTCGAGAAGCGCTTGACCTCCCCGAGCAGCTCGGCGTAGGTGATGTCGCGCTCGGAGCCGTCCTCCCCGCGCCAGTGGTATGCGACGCGCTCGCCCCGGCCCACCTCGACATGACGGTCGAGGCAGTTGTAGGAGACGTTGAGCGTGCCGCCCGTGAACCACTTGTAGAACGGCGGGTTGGAGTCGTCGAGCACCGTGTCCCACTTCTGAAACCAGTGCAGCCGCTCGGCCTGCTGCACCCACCAGTCCTGAGGATCGCGCACCGCCTGCTCGTAGACCGCAGGGTCTTTCAGCAGTGCACACTGGCGAAACTCAGCCGGGGGGTCGAACGTCTCGACATCGAGCAGTCCGGCGAGCTCGCTGTCGAGCGCCGCGCTAGTGGACGACTCCGATCCGCTCGTCATCATCGCTCCTCAGCTGCGCGCCCCACGCTTACGCCGGCGCTTGCGTGAGGAGCCGCCCGAGACAGGCTGCGTCGGTGCAGGCGCGACATCCGCTGCACCCGCTGCGAGCACCTTGCCCTGTCCCGCCTGCTTGGCGGCGCGCAGCTCTGCCTGCGAGGGCCACGGGCGCGCCTCCCCCGCAGCCCAGGCAGGCGGGTCGCCGTTCGGCCAGCGTTCGGCGTACAGCAGGCCCATCGCCACCATCCAGAAGGCCGGCACGATCTCGAGCTCCGCTCCGCCGATCGGCAGGAAGATCAGCACGCCGGTGAAGATGCCGAGCACGCCCACCCAGCGCGTGAGCAGGCCGACGCGCATCGCGCCCACCATCGCCGCGATCATCCCCACCGCGAGCGTGAGCCCCGCCAGCAGGTCCAGGTAGTCGCTGATCTCGTTCGCGGCGCCCTGCGTGAGGGCGAGGTCGACCGCATGGTTGGAGAAGTCGTGCCCGACCGCGAAGCGGTGCGTGAGGATCGCGTTGAGGATCTGATGACCAAGGCTCGCGAGCGCCAACGCCGCCCCGCCGCAGAGCACCAGGGGGCGAGCCGCCGCCCAGCTCTCGGGCCGGCGAAAGCGCGTGGCGTCGACGAGCAGCAGCAGGACCAGCGTGAGCGCGGCGATCGCGATCGCGGCGAGCGCGCTGCCGGCAATCAGCGTGGAGGCGTGATGGCTGATGAACCTGACCTCGGCCGCGCGCGGGCTCACGGCCGGGTTGGCAACGCCCGAGAGCGCGGGTCCCAGACCCTGCAGCAAGCCCACGGTGGGCGCGCCGTTGAGCGTCGAGCTGATGATGATCCCGCTCAGCAGGTAGAGCACCCCGCCGCCGAAGGCCGGCACGCTGAGGCGGCGGCGGCGATCGGCCTCGCGGGCTACCTGCTTGGAGATCTCGCCGGCGTCGGGCATCGGCAGGGCAGTCTATGGACTCGGAGCGGGTGGGGGTCGGATAGATGGGCCCTCCCGATCCCGCGCGATCGGTATCGCGCGAGAAGACGAAGCGCAATCGCTACGATGACGCGATGGAGAGTGGCGACCTAGGAGATCTGTTCGGCGATCCCGAGGAGCTCCAACGGCGCTTGGCGGAGTTCGCCGAACAGATGCAGGGCAACCAGCGCCTCGCCTGGGCGGACAACGCGATCAAGCTCGCGGTCGACATGACCGTCGCCGCCGTCGAGCGCATCAATCTGCAGGGCGACGCCGAGGCCCAAGCCGACCAGATCCGCACAGTGATGGCCCGCGTGTTCCCCGAGGCCGTGACGCTCGTGCGCGAGGCGCGCGCGGGACTTCAGTAGCGCGCGCGCAGGCTACGGGGACGAGGAGCGTCTGGCGGAGGGGGTTCGAGCGGAGGATCTCCGAGCAGCACCCCGGCGCGCTCTGCTGCACGCTCGGCATCGCGCGAGGCACGCCCGGCGTGGAGCACCTCCTTGAAGGAGCGGAAGCGGAAAATGAACACGATCGCGCCGAGCCCCACGAGCGCTGTGAACGCGGCGATCGCGATCTGCTGGCCAACCGAATAAGCCGCCACCACCGCCGTCGGGGCGGATCTAGCGAAGACCTTCACTAGCAGCGCCTGCTGCACGCCCGCACCGCCCGGCGTGAACGGAACCGCGCCCGCCACCTGGTTGACGCCGAAGACGAGCAGCACGTTCTTCACCGAGCCGCCGACGCGGAAGGCATCCAGCAGAAACCAGAACGCGACAAACCTGCACATCCACCCAAGCGCCTGTAAAGAGGCGACCTCGCGCAGGTAGCGGGGCCGGTCGGAGAGGATCGTCACCCCCTGGCGCACGCGCGTCCAGAACGCACGCACACGGACGGACAGCAGCGCAAACGCGACCAAAGCGAGGATCGCAAGCGCCGTGATCAGGAACAGCGTGAAGCGAAAGTGCTCGGCGAGGTAGGAGATGTCGAACGAGTTCAGCTTGGAGAAGTCCGGCGGCTTGGGGAACACCCCCTGGGTGAACGCGAAGATCAACACGAGCACGCCCACGCTCGCGTCGAACACCGACTCCACGAAGAACGCGGCCGCCACCGTCGGATAGCTCGATCCCGGAATCGAGGAGCGTGCGAGGAACAGCTTGATCACGTCGCCGCCGCGCGCCGGCACCACGTTGTTGAAGCCGACCGCGGCGAAGTAGGCGCCCCAGATGCGCCGCCAGCGAAAGCCGACCGCGGGATAGGCGGCGCGCAGGCTGTGGAAGAACGCGCGCGAGCGCAGTGTCAGATTCAGCCCGAAGAAGGCCAGTCCCAGCGCCAGCAACCCCCAGTGGACCGCTGCCAGGTCAGAGAAGAACTGCCCGACCGCTTCGAAGAACGCGTCGAGGCTGTGACCAATCGAGGTTGACGCGAGTAGCGCGGACACGACCTCAAGCGTACGGAGACTACGTCATCGGCGGGCTCGCCTTCTGAAGCGCCTCCAACACCAGCTCGTCGTGCTCGGCCGGCTTGACCTTGCGCCGCACCTCGGCGACCTTCCCGCCGGAATCGACGATGAACGTCGTGCGCTCGTTGCCTTTATACGATTTCCCGTACATAGCCTGAGAGATTTTCATGTGACTCTTATAGTCCGCGAAAGTCAAGCTATACTTGTCTTATGAATGACGTGGTATACACTGGCATGCGGGAGCTGGAGGCCGAGGCCTACCAACAGGGCGGCTACTTCACTGCCGGTCAGGCGCGTGCGCATCGGGTTAGCCGCCAGCTCCTGGACCACCATGTGCGCCGCGGGCGCTTCGCGCGTATCCGCCGCGGCCTGTATCGCATCCAAGGCTTCCCAACCGCCGAGCACGACGAACTGCGCGAGGCGTGGATGGCCGTGGGTGCCAGCGATGTGCTGCTCTCCCACGAGAGCGCCCTCGCGCTGCTGGACCTCAGCGACAACATCCCGGATGGGGTGCACCTGCTCGTCCCGCGCCGGCGCCGGGGGCTGCGCCGGCCTGCGGGCGTCACCCTCCATACCCGCCCTGACGGTGAAGAGGTCGCGACCGTCTGGCGCGACGGCCTGCCCCTCACCGCCCCGGCACGAACGCTGGTCGATGTCGCGGACCGCCTCCAGCCCGAGCAGCTCTCGATGGCGGTCAAACAGGCCCTGAGCCGCGGACTGCTCACGCGCAAGCAACTCCAAGAAGAAGCCGCCCGCCGCCGCCAACAGCACACGATCCAAACCCTGCTCACCAGCGAAACGCACCGATGAAGTACACGAGCGCCGCCGCGTTCCGCCAAGCGCTCGAGGAGCGCTTGAAGAACGAAGCCGCCAGCACCGGCCTCGGACTGCCAAGGCTGCGTAAGCGTGTGGCGTTCGAGCTGTTCCTGCGCCGCCTGCTCGTCGTGGCACCAGACCGCTGGGTGCTCAAGGGCGCACTCGCGCTGAACTTCCGCCTCGCCATCGCCACGCGCTCAACCAAGGACATCGACCTCGGACGCGACGATGACGAGCAGGCCGCGATCGCAGACATCACCGCCGCACAGCAACTCGCGCTGGATGACTACTTCACGTTCGCCGCCACCAGGACCGACGAGTTGGAAGACACCGACGAGTTCTCCGCCCTGCGCTTCCACGTCACCGCCCAGCTCGCCGGCCGGACCTTCGAGCAGTTCCTCGTCGACATCGGATTCAGCGAGAGGATCTCCTGGACACCAGACACGATCCACACCTCAGATTCGCTTGCCTTCGCCGGCATCGAGCCCCTCGCGCTTCCAGCGATCCCGATCCCACAGCATCTCGCCGAGAAGGTGCACGCCTACACCCGCACCTACGGACAATCGCGCAAGCCCAGCACCCGGCCAAAGGACCTCGTCGACATCCTGCTGATCGAGCGCTCAGCCACGATCAAAGCCGACGACCTGCGCCACGCCCTACAGAGCACCTTCGCCGAGCGCGCCCGGCAGCCACTACCCACCGCTCTTCCACCGCCCCCAACCACCTGGGCCGACCCCTACAAACGCCTCGCCACCACCGTCGAGGTCGAGAGCGACCTCTCCGCCGCCTTCGCTCGCGCCGCCGCCTTCCTCGACCCCGTGCTCGCCGGCCACGCCCACGGACAATGGGACACGCAATGCGGGGAATGGGCGCCTACTATTGAGTGACCCGAGCGCGACTGTGCCGTCTCCGCTACCGCAGCCATATCTCCGCGCCAGTCAGGCGCTAGCATCGGCGAGCGCGCTCAAGACCAGCGCATCGTGCTCGGCGGGCTTGACCTTACGAAGCACCTCGGCGACCTTACCGGCGGAGTCGATGATGAACGTGGTGCGCTCTGCCCCCATATAAGTTTTCCCGTACATGCTCTTCTGCGACCAAACGCCGTAGCGCTCCGTGATCGAGTGATCCTCGTCAGCGAGGAGCGCGAAATTTAGCCCCTCCTTGTCGTGGAACTTCTTGACCTTGGCGACAGCATCGGGGGAAATCCCGAGGACAACGGCGCCGGCCTGCTCGTAGTCCGTTCGGTGATCACGAACCCCGCACGCCTGCGTCGTACAGCCTGGAGTTGACGCCTTCGGGTAGAAGTAGACGACGACCGGCTGGCCGCGGAAGGCTGAGAGCTTGACGATCCGTCCGTCCTGGTCGGGCAGCTCGAAGTTGGGTGCCGGTTGACCTTGTTCGATCATGAGGCCATCGTACCTCGGCGGCCTAGTACGGCACCGTGAAGACGCTGAGCACTCGAGTCTTTCGGCCGACGTGGATGATCAGGTCAGGCACGCCCGTACCTCTCGGGCGAAGTTGGGCACCGTGGCCTGCAGCCCGCCGAGGATGTCAAGCGTGCTCATCGGCGGACGCGTGACGATCAGCGCGACTTACAGGGCGCATCGAAGAGATCGCCGTCGATGATTCCCTCATCCGCATTGAGGTAGCCGAACACATCGCACCGGCTGCACGCAGCCGCACCCTCGGAGCCATCGCGAGCCAACAGCCAGTCATGCCCGAGGCCCGTCGCCGCTTCATGAGCTCGTGATGAGAGGTGAAACCATCGCGCCTCATCCTCCGACCAACCCTGCTTAGAGTCGCGACGCACGATCGCATAGATGATTTCGTGAGTAACTCCGGTCTGAACGCGGATCTTGTCTGCCCGAGCCTGGCGCCTTATGTTCGAGCGCCACACCTCAGGATCTTCGACATCGCGCAAGCTACGAATCACTTGCCCGTCGAGTAGGAGCGCTCCGTAGTCGTCCCGCCGCTCCTTCCGCCGGAGAAGAGCTTGCGCGCGTTCAAAATGTTCTTGCAGCATGGGGTTGCGTACTGTTTTTAGTGCCCGGCGTGTCGGCCTTCGGGTAGAAGTAGACGACCACCGGCTGGCCGCGAAAGTCCGAGAGCTTCACCGCGCGCCCGTCCTGGTCGGGCAGCTCGAACTCTGGCGCATCCTGTCCCGCTCGATCATTGGCTTCCTTTCTACTTCAATAGCTTTGACAGCCGGCGATCCTTGAGGCTCCGCCCCTCGGTCTGGCATACGGGACAGTAGGCGATCACGTAGTCCTCGAAGTGCACCGCCTCGAGCACGGTCGCGCAGCGCGGGCAGGACTCGCCCTCGTGCCGGTGCACCCGCAGCGGCATCGGCAGCTTGTCGGGAATCGGCAGCTTCACCACGTCCTCGTAGTGGTCGATGGCGTGCCCTAGCGTCATTACGATCACTTCCCTCAGCCTGTCCAGCTCGGCGGCGTCGAGGTCGCTGCCGCGCTTGTACGGCGAAAGTTTCGCCTGCCACAGGATCTCATCGACCCACGAGCGGCCGATGCCGGCGATCGTGCGCTGATCCCGCAGGAGGGTATGTAGGGGACGCGGCTGGTCCAGCACCTCGCCGAGCGCCGGTGGGTCCGGCCACGCTTCGGGTCCGAGCGTCACGATCGCCTGATCGGACTCGAGATCATCGGCGCGCAGCAGCTTCACCCAGGCGGCCTGCTTTGAGCCGAACTCGCGCAGACGCAGCTCGCGCTCCTGCCCCTCGGACGATCCCGGCATGGACTGCGCGGCAGCGTCGTCCGGGCGAGCGCGCACCCTGACGAGCAGCCGCGACGTGCGGTCGCGCGGGCCCGCGCGCTTGTCATACAGCTGCAACCGACCGGCGGACATCAGATGGATCAGCAGCGCCAGCTCGCCGGTACTCTCCACGATCAGGTGCTTGCCGCGCCTGCGCACGGCCGCGATCCGCTCGCCCTCGAGCGCTGCCAGCGGCGGGTCGAACGTCTTCAGCGCATTGATCCCCGGCGCCAGCGCCGACTCGATCCGCGCCCCTCGCAGGGCCGCGTCGAGCCGGCGTGCGGTGATCTCGACCTCTGGCAGCTCGGGCATCGCCCTCATCGTAGGCAGATGGAGCCCAGCCACGCCGGCCATCCCAAGCGTTGGATAGCGTTGCGAGGACATGAGCACGACGATCGCCCCCGACGACATCGTCCGCACGCACTCCGACGCCTCCGCCAACGCCCGCCCGCCACTGCTCGTGCTGGAGCCCCTGCGAGCGTTCCTGGACGAACACGGCCTCGGCTCGGGCGAGATCGAGGTGAGCCCGATCGGCGAGGGGCACTCCAACGTGACCTACCTGATCGAGCGCTCAGGCGCACAGGTAGTCCTGCGCCGCCCACCCCGCCCGCCGCTGCCCCCGAGCGCGCACGATGTCCTGCGCGAGGCGCGCCTGCTCTCAGCGCTCGCCCCCACCCCCGCGCGCGTGCCCGGCGTGCTCGCGGTGTGCGACGACACCGACGTGATCGGCTGCCCCTTCTACATCATGGAGCGAATCGCAGGCGAGGTGATCGTCTCGAGCGTGCCCCCCGCCCTGGACGCACCCGCACAGCGGCGGCGGATCGGCGAGCAGCTAATCGACGCGCTGGTCGAGATCCACGCGGTCGACTGGCAGGCAGCGGGCCTGGAGGGCTTCGGCAAGCCGACCGGCTACCTCGAGCGTCAGCTGCGCCGATTCGGAGGGTTATGGGAAGTCAACAAGACGCGCGAGATCCCCGCGGTCGAGCGCGTTGGGAGCTGGCTCTCCGAGCACCTGCCCGCCTCCGGCCCGGCGACGATCGTGCACGGCGACTACCGCCTCGGCAACACGATCTTCGCGGCCGGCGCCCCGGCGCAACTGGTGAGCGTGCTCGACTGGGAGATGGCGACGATCGGCGATCCCCTCGCCGACCTCGGCTACCTATGCATGATGTGGACCGAGGGCGGCGACCCGAAGGGCGGGATGCGCGAGTACCTCGGCGGGGTCACACGTCGTGAGGGTTTCCCCACGCGCGCAGAACTGATCGCCCTCTACGAGCAGCGCGCGAGCCGCTCGATGCAGGACATCCGCTGGTACACAACGCTCGCGCTATGGAAGTCGGTCGTGTTCATGGAGGGCAACTACAAGCGCGCCATCGCTGGAACCACCGACGACCCCTACCTGCGCCAGTTCGGCGACGGCGTGGTCGAGCTCGCCGAGCAGGCCGAGGGGGTGGCGCTCGGTGAGGACTGACGAGCGGAAAGGCGACCACGAGGGCTGCGTGGACGGTGGCGAGACGCCTCGCGAGGGTTTGCTGATCGACTGGGGCGGGGTGCTCACGAGCAACCTGTTCGCCTCGTTCCACGCCTACTGCGTCGCGACCGAGATCGATCCACAGACGCTGGGGGAACGATTCAAAGCCGACCCGGACTTCCGCGAGCTACTAATCGCGCTGGAGAAGGGCGAGATCGACGAGCCGACCTTCGAGCTGCGCTTCGCCGCGCTGCTCGATGTCGAGCCCGACGGCCTGATCGACGGTCTGTTCGCTGGCGTAACGCCCGACCTCCCGATGCTCGACGCCGTCCGCCACGCACACACCGCGGGCATACGCACCGCGCTCGTCTCGAACTCCTGGGGTACCCACCGCTATCCCCACGAGCTGTTCGACGAGCTGTTCGACGGCGTCGTGATCTCCGGCGAGCTCGGCATCCGCAAGCCCTCCCGCCGCATGTACGAGCTAGGCGCCGAGCGCGCCGGCGTTCCGGCCGAGCGCTGCGTCTACGTCGATGACCTGCCGTTCAACCTCACACCGGCCAAGGAGCTGGGCATGGCGACCGTCCACCACACTAGCGCCGAGACGACGATCCCCGAGCTCGAACGCCTGCTGGGGACCGCCCTGCGCGAGACCGCGGGCGAGGGCGTCTCCTAGTCTCGCTTGCCGCGGCCGTAGAGCAGCTTGAGCAGTTTGCCCAGACGCTTCGTCCCGCGGCGTGAGTAGGGGAAGAAGTGCGGTTCGCGCTTGAGTGACAGGCGCGGCGAGGTGACCACGATCGCCTGCTGAGAGCAGTACTTGCGGATCCCGCCCGCACCGTGGCGCGAGCCCAACCCCGAGGCCTTCACGCCACCCATCGGCAGCTCCAGCGCCGCATAGCTGATGATCGCGTCGTTGACGTCGACCGTACCCGAGCGCACCTTGCGTGCGATCTCCTCGCCCTTGGCGGTGTCTTTTGTAAAGACCGAGCCGGATAGGCCATACGGTGAGTCGTTGGCCAGGCGGATGGCCTCATCGGCGTCGCGCACCTTCATGATCGGCAATGTTGGTCCGAACGTCTCCTCAGTCATGATCTTCATCTCGTGATCCACATCGACGAGCACGGTGGGCTCGAAGAAGTGCCCGGAGCCCGTGCCGCGATGGCCGCCTACGAGCACCTTCGCTCCCTTTGCGACCGCGTCGTTGACGTGGCCCTCGACGACGTCAACCTGCGGGGGAAACGTCATCGATCCAACCTCGACGGTGCCGGGACCCCCATCGGGCTTGCCCTGGCGCAACGCGCGCACCTTGTCGGTGACCTTCGCAACGAACTCGTCATACACAGGCTCCTCGACATACACCCGCTCGATCGAGATGCACGTCTGACCGGAGTTCTGCATCGAGTAGTAGGTGGCGACGTTGGCCGCGCGCTCGAGGTCGGCGTCGGCGAGGACAATCATCGGATCCTTGCCACCCAGCTCCAACGAGGCCGGGATCAACCGCCGTGCCGCCGCTTCGGCGACCTTGCGCCCGGTCTTCGTGGATCCGGTGAACATGATCATGTCCACCTGCTCGATCAACGCTGCCCCGGTCTCCCCGCGGCCGGTGGCCACCGCGAAGACGTCCGCGGGCACGCCGCACTCGCGCAGCCCCTCTGCCAGCAGCAGCGAGGTCAGCGGGGTGATCTCCGAGGGCTTGAGGATCACGCTGTTCCCGGCGGCCAGCGCCGGGATGCAATCCCCGAACGAGTTCGTCAGCGGGTAGTTCCACGGGCCGATTACGCCGATCAGACCGAGTGGCTGGTAGCGCAGAATCAGCTTGCGTCCCTTTACGAGCAGCGAGCTCGTCCGCACCCGCTCGTCGGCCAAGTATCGCTCAGCGTGCTTGGCCCAGAAGCCGAACGCGCCACCGCCGTATGAGATCTCCGCCAACTGAGCGTCCTCATAGGTCTTGCCGGTCTCCGAGACGATCGTCTGGATGATCCTCTCGGAGTTGTCCATCACCCACTTCTGCATGCGCAACAGCACATGTGCGCGGCCCTCGAAGCCGAACGCCTCCCACCCGGGCTGCGCCGCCCGCGCGCGCGCGGCCAGCTCGGCCACCGCGGCGTCGTCCAGATCGGGGACGGTCGCGATCGTCGCCCCCGTCGCCGGGTTCTCGACGGGGATCTCAGGGTGGGCGGGATTCTCATCCTGCGCCACGCCGTTGTGCTGCCCGATCTCTGATCGGTCGGGTGCCTGCTGCTCCACGGTCGCCATAGCCTCTATCTCCCCTGCTCGTTCTCGCTCGTACCGAACAGACTACTCCGACGGAGCGGCTATTGAGAGAGCGCGATCGAGGCGATTCCAACGGGCTCGGTGGGACGATCACCACCATCAGTGGCTACGCCATCGAGCTTATCCACCACGTCCATCCCATCCGTCACCTGCCCGAACACGGTGTGCTTTCCGTCCAGCCAAGGACAGGCATCGGCGGTCACAATAAAGAACTGCGAGCCATTCGTGTTCGGCCCGGCATTCGCCATCGCGAGCGCCCCGCGGACGATCTTGTGAGGGTTGATCTCGTCCTCGAACGTGTACCCGGGACCGCCCGTGCCCGTGCCCTGAGGGCAACCTCCCTGGATCATGAAGTCCTTGATGATGCGGTGGAATGTCAGCCCGTCGTAGAAGCCCTCACCCGCGAGCTTTGTGAAGTTCTCGACCGTCTTCGGCGCGTCCCCGTCGAACAGCTCGAATGTGATCGTACCTTCGGTGGTCTGCATCGTGGCAGTGGACATCGGGCTTGTCTCCTCTACTCGGGTGAGCGCGCCAGGATAGCTACTCGGCCACCCGCTCCAGACTCAGCGACCGGGGCGGGCGGGTTCCGATCTTCGTTCCGTCGAGCGCCTCGATCACCCGCTCGGCCTGCGCCGCCGGGACCGACAGGAACGAGAAGCGATCGAGCACCATCACGTCGCGCACCGCCTCGCCGTCGAGGCCAGCCTTCGAGGTCACGGCGCCGACGATGTCAGCCACGCGCAGCCCCGCGGCGCGCCCGCCTCCCAGCACGAGCTTCGCGTAGGCCTCCTCCTCGCCGCCTTCGGGCCGCCGAATGCGGGGCTTCGAGTGCCTGCGCGGACGCTCCTTCACCGGCGTCGGCGCGCTCTTCACGCCCGGCTCCCAAGCCGCGATCGAGGTCCCGATATGGCGCTCGATCGCCTCCAGCTCGCGCTTCTGGCGCGCCTCCACGAATGTGATCGCCCTGCCCGAACGCCCTACGCGCCCCGTGCGCCCGATGCGGTGCACATATGTGTCCGGGCTCGTCGGCACGTCGTAGTTGACCACGTGCGTCACGGTCGAGATGTCGAGTCCACGCGCCGCCACGTCGGTCGCGACCAGGATCGGCACGCGGCCGCCCTTGAACGCGAGCATCACCCCGTCGCGTGAGCCCTGTGACATGTCGCCATGCAGCGCCCGCACGTTCATCCCGCGGTCGCGCAGGATCTTGAACAGCTGATCGCAGCGGATCTTGGTCCGCACGAACACGATCGCTTGGTCGGGCTTCTCGGCCTTGAGCACCTCCACCAGCTTGTCGGCCTTCTCCCGCGTCTCCACCGGCAGCTGGAACTGCGCCACCGTGTCGATCGTGAGCGTCGCCGCCTCGACCTCGATCATCACCGGGTCATACAAATATCGGTCGGCTAGCTGGCGGATCGGCGGCGGCATCGTGGCCGAGAACAGCGCCGTCTGACGTCCGCTCGGGGTCAGCGAGAGGATCTTCTCGACATCCTCGAGAAAGCCCAGATCGAGCATCTCATCGGCCTCGTCGAGCACCACGAAACGGCAGTCGTGCAACACCAACGAATGGCGGGAGATCAGGTCCAGCACCCGTCCCACGGTCCCCACCACGACGTGCCCGCCGGCCCTCAGCTGCGCCTGCTGGGTGCGGATCGGAGCACCGCCAAACACTGCGACCACGTCGATCCCCTTGTGCGCCCCATACGTCCTCAGCGCCTGCGTCACCTGAATGCACAGCTCGCGTGTCGGCGTCAACACCAACGCCTGCACCTCTGAAAGCTCAGGGTCGATGTACTCGGCAATCGGCAGCCCAAACGCCGCCGTCTTGCCCGTGCCTGTCTGCGCCTGGCCGATCACGTCGCGGCCCTCCAGCACCGACGGGATCGCCTGCTCCTGGATCGGGCTCGGCGACTCATACCCCACGTCGCGCAGGGCCTGCAAGGTGGACTCGGACAACCCGAGCTCGGCAAACGTAGCGGTCATCGTTCGGGCATGAGCTTACGGACTTCCCGGCCGCTCCCCCGGGCCGCTCCCTCGGGCCGCCCTTTATATAGGGTCCCCGCCCATGCCCGCGCCCATGTCGATCACCGTAGTCGGATCGATCGCCTACGACGCCGTCAAGACGCCGTTCGGCGAACGCGAGCGCATGCTCGGCGGCGCCGCCGTGCACTTCGCGCTGGCCGCCTCCTTCTTCGAGCAGGTACACATAGTTGGCCCGGTGGGCGATGACTTCGACGAGGCGGATCTCGAGCTGTTGCGAAGCCGGGGCGTGGATGTCTCCGACATCGAGCGCATCCCCGGCGGGGAGACCTTCTTCTGGCGCGGCGAGTACGGCTGGGATCTCAACTCGCGCGAGACGCTCGACACTCAGCTCGGCGTATTCGAGGACTTCGCCCCCAAGCTCTCCGACTCCTCGCGCGCCAGCGACGTGCTGTTCCTGGCGAACATCCAGCCGGACCTCCAGCGCGAGGTGCGCTCTCAACTCCCCGCCGCGCGCTTCGTCGCGCTCGATTCGATGAACCTCTGGATCGACATCGCCCGCGACTCTTTGGTGCAGGCGATCACGTCCGTGGACTGCGTGATCCTGAACGACGCCGAGCTGCGCCAGCTCACGGGCAAGCCGAACCTGCTCTCCGCGGCCCGTGAGGTCTTGTCTTGGACATCCTCTTCCACCGAGGCGGGCGGGGTGGGCGGGGTCCAAATCATCGTCGCCAAGCAGGGGGAGTACGGCGCCGCGCTCGTCACGCGCGAGAGCTTCTTCTCGCTTCCCGCCTTTCCGCTCGAGAGCGTCGTCGACCCGACTGGCGCCGGCGACACGTTCGCCGGCGGGTTCGTCGGCTACATCGCCGCCCACCTGCGCCCGGGGGAGCTATCGGGGAGGGGTTCAGACGAGCTGCTGCGCGCGGCGATGGCCCACGGCACCGCTTTGGCCTCGTTCAACGTCGAGCAGTTCGGCACTGAGCGCGTCGTCCGCCTCACTGACGAGGAGATCGCCGCGCGGGTGCAGGAGCTGCGCGAGATCACCCGCTTCAGCGGCGGCGAGTAGTACGATCGGTGCAATGGATGTGTGGACCTTCGTCTGGCTGTTCTTCATCTTGAAGATCCCGATCGTCGCCCTGTTCCTGCTGATCCGCTGGGCGGTTCGTGAACCCTCGGAGACCGCTCCGAACGGCGACGGCGGCATCGGGCCGCGCTCACGTCCTCTGCACCCTCACCACCCCCGCTCGCGCCCGGGTGGGCGGGGCCCGATCACTCCCCGCCGCGGCCCCCACGGCGACCCCACGCCGGCCTCACCGCCGCGCGTGCGCACGGTCATCGCCCGCAGTCGCCTGATCCAACGTTGAACGCGGCACCGAGTCGAGCGCACGTACGAGAATCGCGCACATGAGCGCAATGAAGCCCCTCGCGCCGTGCTCGGTCCTGTCCGACGGCACGATCACGCGGCTCGTGAGCGAGGGCCACATCCGCATCGACCCCTGGGACGAGGATCTGGTTCAGCCGGCAAGCGTCGATCTGCGCTTGGGGGATACCTTCCGGGTGTTCCATAACCACAAGATCACCGTGATCGACCTGCGCGAGCCCCCGCGCGGGCTGACTGAGCAGGTCACCCCACCGGATGGCGAGCCGTTCGTGATCCACCCTGGCGAGTTCTGCCTCGGCCGCACGCTCGAGCACGTCGAGCTGCCGGACGACATCGTCGCGAGGATCGAGGGCAAGTCGAGTCTTGGGCGGCTCGGGCTGATCGTGCACGCCACCGCGGGGTTCTGCGACCCCGGTTGGAAGGGGACGCTGACGCTGGAGCTCAACAACCTCACGCGCGTCCCGATCAAGATCTATCCGGGCCTACCAATCGCGCAGCTGTCATTCATGACGCTCGACGCTCCGGCTCTGCGACCTTACGGCCACGAGGATCTCGGGAGCCACTATCAGGGTCAGGTCGAGGCCACCGAGAGCCGCTACGGGGCGCACGCATAAAAGATCGATAAGCCCCGCGGCCCCAAGCCTGGGATCGCGCATAATCGGGTAGAACCCACTCGACAGGAGACACCTCAGATGAGCACCCCCGAGACACAGGCGCAGAGACAGGGAGCACCATCGGACAATGGCGCCGGCTCGCGGGACACGCTCAGCGTGAAGGACAACCGCACGGGCAGGATGTATGAGCTGCCGGTCACGGACGGGACCGTGCGGGCGATGGACCTCCGGCAGATCAAGACGGGCGAGGACGATTTTGGCTTGATGGCCTACGACCCTGCGTACACGAACACCGCGTCGTGTCGCTCGGCGATCACGTTCATCGACGGCGAGGCAGGGATCCTCCAGCACAGGGGGTACCCGATCGAGCAGCTGTGCGAGCACTCGACTTACCTTGAGGTGGCGTACCTGCTGATCAACGGTGTGCTGCCAACCGAGCGAGAGCTGGCCGAGTGGACCCACGAGATCACGATCCATACGTTCGTACACGAGAACGTCAAGGACTTCATGCAGGGGTTCAGATACGACGCGAACCCGATGGGGATGCTGGTCGCGTCGGTGGGGGCGCTGTCGACGTTCTATCCAGACGCGAACAAGATCCACGACGAGGACATGCGCGCGATCCAGATCATCAGGCTGCTCGCGAAGATGCCGACGTTGGCGGCGTTCGCGTTCCGGCACAACATGGGTCAGCCGTACGTGTATCCCGACAACGACCTCGATTACGCGGGCAACTTCCTCGGGATGATGTACAAGATGACCGAGCTGTCCTACAAGCCCGACCCGCGGCTGGAACGGGCGCTGGACGTGCTGTTCATCCTGCACGCCGACCATGAACAGAACGCCTCCACCAGCGCCGTGCGCTCGGTCGGCTCCACGCAGGTCGACCCCTACTCGGCGGTGGCGGCCGGGGTCGCTGCTCTATACGGGCCGCTCCATGGCGGGGCCAACGAGCAGGCACTGCGAATGCTGGGCAGGATCGGCTCGGTCGAGAACATCCCGGACTTCCTCGAGGGTGTGAAGGCGGGCAATGAGCGCCTGATGGGCTTCGGCCACCGCGTCTACAAGAACTACGACCCGCGCGCGCGGATCATCAGGAAATATCTCGACGACGTATTCGAGGTGCGCGGTAAGAGCCCGCTGCTGCACGTCGCCACCGAGCTGGAGAAGCGGGCGCTCGACGACGACTACTTCACCTCGCGCAAGCTCTACCCGAATGTTGACTTCTACTCGGGCCTGATCTACGAGGCGCTGGGGCTGCCGGTGGCGATGTTCCCGGTGATGTTCGCGATCGGCCGCACGTCGGGCTGGATCGCACAATGGCTGGAGATGGTCAACGACCCCGAGCAGAAGATCGCCCGCCCCCGCCAGATCTACACCGGCGAGCGGGATCGAGACTACGTGCCGATCGCTCAGCGCGGCTAAAGAACGAGCGTCGCGCCGTTACGGCTCAGCCAGGCGCGGTCCTCGCGGTAACTCGGCCAGCGCCGCTCCACGAGCGCCCAGAAGCGGGGTGAGTGGTCGAGGATCTCCAGGTGGCAGACCTCGTGCCAGACGACGTATTCGAGCACGCGCTCGGGCGCCAGCAGCAGACGCCAATTGAAGCTCATGCACCCATTCACCGAGCAGGAAGCCCAGCGCGTGCGCTGCGCACGGATGCTCAGGTCGCGGTAGCTCGTGCCCGCGAGCGCGGTGGCACGGTCCAGGCGCGGTGCGATCTCAGCGCGCGCGGCTCGGCGATAGAAGCGCTCGAGCGCCGGGCGGGCGTCTCCGGCGGGGATCAACAGGCGCTCGCCGCGGCGATGCACGCGCGTGCGCCCCTCCTCGGGGACCAGCTCCAGCGACGTGCCCAGGTAGGGCAAGGTGCCAGCCCGTTCGGCGATCCGCTCGAACACCTCCTGAGCATCGGACAGCCGGCGTTCGATCCACGGACGCATTTCGCGCACGGCCATCGCCGCCGCGCGCTCAGGTGCGCGTGTAGGGAGCACGACCTCGACGCCAGTGTGCGCGTGCACGTTCACTCGTACCCGCGTTGCGCGGGTAGAGCGGCGTACGGTGTAAGGGATGTCGGTCACGCTGCGGAGGGTACGCGCACCGTCGGGTGCATAATCCGGCGGCGATGAGCAAATCCAAAGTGAAGCTCCCGCGCGAGGTGCGCGATCCCTATCAGGTCTTTCTCAACGGGGTGCCCCAGCAGCTCGGCGTCGACTTCGAGGTCAGGGAAGGCGCGCTCGTGTTCGAGGGAGCGCTGCGCAAGGACAAGATCAGTGGTTGGCGCTGGCTGCTCGGCGCCTGGGGCGTGGGCACATACCGCCAGAACGACTCGGTCGACGTGCGCTACGAGGCAGCTGACGGCTCGCCGCGGGTGGCCGAGGGACTCGAGATAGACGCTGGGTAGATTGCGCGCTCCCAGGGCCGCGCGAGCTTCAGCGCAGACAGGATCGCGCGCGTCGCGGGCGATCGGTTGAGCGTGTAGAAATGGATACCGGGCGCGCCGGCGGCGAGCAGCTCCGCGCACTGCAAGGTTGCGTAGGCGACACCGAAGTCGAGCACCGCCTCGGGGTCCTCCGCGCGTGCGTGCAGCTCGCGGCGCAGTCCCTCGGGGATCGACGCACCGCACATACTCGCCATCCGCTCGACCTGGCCGGCATGAGTGATCGGCATGATGCCAGGGATGATCGGCACCTCGATTCCGGCAGCGCGCGCGCGGGCGAGGAAGTCGAAGTAGAGCGAGTTGTCGAAGAACAGCTGGGTGATTAGGAAGTCAACGCCCGCCCTTCACCTTCTCCGCCAGATAGGCCAGATCCGCCTCGGGACTGACGGCGTGAATATGAGTCTCTGGGAAGCAGGCGGCGCCGATCGCGAACGGGTAGTCAGCGCGGATCAACCGCACCAGCTCGTGCGAGTACTCCAGACCTCCCTCGGTCTTCACCCACTGCTCCTCGCCAGCGGGCGGGTCGCCACGCAGCGCGAGCACGTTGTCGATCCCGGCGGCGAGCATCTCGTCGAGTGTCTCGCGCAGCTCGGCCTCGGTCGCCCCGACGCACGTGAAGTGGGCCATCGCCTCCAGCCCGTAGCGCTCGCGGATCTGCTTGACGATCTCGATCGTCTGCTCGCGCGTCGACCCGCCCGCCCCGTAGGTGACCGACACGAACGACGGCTCCAGCTCGCGCAGCTCGGCCAGGGCCGCATACAGGTTCTGCTTGCCCTGCTCGGTCTTTGGCGGGAAGAACTCGAACGAGAATGAAGGAGGCCCACCCGCCCTGGGCGGGTCCTGACCGGTGAGGATCTCATCGATGCGCATCAGAGAATTATGCAGTCCAGCGCTCAGGCTCTCCGGGGATCCGCCGCGCGCGGTGAGTGACCTCCAGATGGAGCAGCATCGCCAACGTCTCGGTCAACAGCCACTGGGCGGTCATCGGCGAAAGACTGGAGCCATGAACGCGCGGGAGGATCTCGAACGCCGTCGGCGGCTCGCCCGCCTCGGCCTCGCCCTCCCGCATCACGGCCATGATCTTCGCGAGGTGCTCGGCCACGAGCTCGCGGTTGCCCTCGATGTGGGCCTCCACGTCGGTGAAGGTGCGCCCGTGGCCGGCCAGGCACAGGCGCGCGTGCAGGCCCTCGACGACGTCCAGCGAGCTTAGGAACTCGCCGACGGGGTCGGGCGAATAGCCGAAGTCGAAGAACGGGAAGACGCGCCCGAGCAGGTGATCGCCGGAGATCAACAGACGCCGCTCGGGCTGGAACAGGCACACGTGCGAGGGCGCGTGGCCCGGCGTATCGTGGACGGTCCAGGGGCCGAGGTCGGTCTCGACGATCACCCCCGGAACAAGGTCTCGATCGGGCTCGATCACCGCGGCGATCCCCGAATCGCGTTTGCCGCGCTCGGCGGCGTAGCGGCGTAGCGGCTCCTCGGGCACGCCGCTCTGGCGCGCGACCTCCAGGCGGCGGCCCATCGCCGCGTCGGGATCCTCGGCCCAGAGCTTCATGTGCTCGTGGTTAGGGTGCATCCACAGCTCGCAGCCCGCCCGCTCAACGATCGATGCGGCCTGGCCGTAGTGATCGGAATGGGCGTGCGTGCAGACCACCAGGCGCACGTCCTCGATTGTCAACCCACACATCTGCATCGCCCGTTCCAGGTTCGCGAGCGAGCCGGGCTGGTGCATGCCCGTGTCAAACAGCACCACCCCGTCGCCGGCCGCGACCGCCCAGGCGTTGCAGTGGGGCACCCCGGGCCACGGCAGCGGCAAACGCAGGCGAAAGACGCCGGGGATCACACGTTCGCCCCGCCCCAGCTCGGACTTGCTGGCTGATCTCCGACCGGTCGGCCTCTGACTGGTCGAGCTCGGATCGGTTACCTCGGCCACGGGCAGGAGACTAGACTACGTATCTCAAGCGGCGTCGCCAAAGGGAAAGGGAAGATGGCCGAGGAGGAGAGCGCGAGCGAGGCGGCCGCGAAGGTGCAGGAGGTCGCGGCGAACGTGCGCCAGGCGGCGACGCGCCGCAGGCGTTCCGCGGGCAGCGAGGCCGAGGCGGTGACGCGGCGGTACTTCGAAGCGATCGGCACGCACGACGTGGACGGCGCCGCCGCGATGTGGGCACCAGATGGCCGCGAGGACGTGCGCGGTCAGGGGTTGTTCATCGGTCCGGAGGGTCTGCGCGAGTTCATCGGCAATCTGATCGCGGCTATCCCGGACCTGCGCGTGGAGATCGTCTCCACCACAACCGAGGACGACCGCTGCGCGCTGCACTGGCGCTTCAGCGGCACCTTCGCCGGGCCGCGCTCGTTCAACGGGATCGCGCCCACTGGTCACCGGATGGAGCTCGAGGGCGTCGACGTGCTGAGTGTGCGCGACGGGCTGATTCAGTCAAACGACGCATTCACCGACACGATGGCCGTGCCCCGCCAGATCGGAATGATGCCACCGCTTCACTCGCCCGCCGAGCAGCGGATGATGGGCGCGTTCAACGTCAAGACGCGCCTCATGACGAACCTGGTTGCGGGCGAGGCCGAGCTGGTGGCCACGGACGTGTGGGTCGTGCAGGGAAAGCCGGGACGCTGCAACGTGTACCTGATCGAGAACGGCGGCGAGGAGGGTGGCGTGACGCTGTTCGACGCCGGCGCTCGCACGATGACGCGGGCGGTGGCCAGCGCGGGCGCGAAGCTGGGTGGGATCAAGCGGATCGTGCTCGGCCATGGCCACACCGACCACCGTGGCGTGGCGCCCGCACTGGGCGTGCCCGTGCTGTGCCACCCCGACGAGGTGCAGGACGCGGAGGGCAGCGGAGGCTTTCGCTACTGGCCCGCCGACCTGGCTGGACTGCCGCCGGTGGTGCGCCAGGTCGAGCGCCTGATGCACCGCTACATGTGGGATGGCGGGCCTGTGAAGATTGCTGACATCGTGAACGAGGACGATGAGGTGGGAGGCTTCCGCGTGATTCACCTCCCCGGCCACGCCCCCGGCTTGATCGGTCTGTGGCGTGAGTCCGACCGGCTTGCACTCGTGAGCGACTGCTTCTACACGCTCGACATTTGGGGCCGCGGCTGCCCCGCGAGCATGCCCCCGGAGATGTACAACTACGACACGCTAAAGGCGCGCGAGAGTATCCGCAAGCTCGCGGAGATGGAGCCCGCCGCCGCGTGGCCGGGACACGGAAAGCCGATCACGGGCGACGTACGCGGCCAGCTGCTGAAGGCGGCGGGCGAGCCGGACAGCGTCCCTTCCGTTGCGACACCCAGCCGTGCCTGAGGCAGCACGTGGGTAAGCGCAGCCGCCGCCGCGCCCCGGGCGAGCATCGCTCAGACAAGCTGGTGGCTCCAACCAGCGACCACACCGACGCCTACGGGAATGTGCTCAGCTTGCGCGGCGCGCTCAGCCCCGCCGCACGGCACGAGTACGCGCAAACGCTCTCGGGATTGGAAGGTCGCCCGTCCACCACTACCGAGGACGCCTGGCAGCGGGCGGTCGAGCTCCTGTTTGAGCGGCTCGCTGTGCGCTGGACGATCGAGGGCGCACCAATCGTCCGCCAGCGTGAGCTACTGATGCGCTTTCGAGCGGCCACCGCCGAGGAGCGCGCCTGGATACGCACGGTCCTGCGCGAGCACTGCGCTGAGCACTTTCCCGACGTCCAGGCGCCCTGACGGTCAGGCCGGATCTGCGAGCAACTCCAGCCGCGGGCCGTGCGAGCTACCAGCCGAGACGAACCGAGCGGTGGCTGGGTTGAGCACGAACTCGAGCGTTTCCTCCTCGCAGCGCACCTCCAAACGCCGCCCTTCCTCATGTACGGCGACGACTATCCCCTGCTCGAAGCCACCGCCGAAATGTGCGATCCGCGCGCGTGCGCCGATCGTGGGAACGAGCCTGGACGGACCGAGCATGGAAATGATGGTACGAGCGCCGCGCCCTGCCGCCGCGACCGATACCTTGCGGCGGATGCGCCGCACCAAGATCGTCGCCACCATCGGCCCAGCCTCGCGCGAGCCCGAGACCCTGCTGCGCATGGTTCAGGCCGGAATGGACGTCGCGCGGCTGAACTACTCGCACGGCACGCTCGACGAGCACGCCGAGACGGTACGTCGCGTGCGCGACGCGGCGGGGCGCGCCGGGCGCCCGGTGGCGATCCTGCAGGACCTGCCCGGCCCCAAGCTGCGCATCGGACCGCTGCGCGAGGACGTGGTCGAGCTGACGGCCGGAGAGCGGCTGACGATCACCGGCGGCGAGCCCGACGAGCTCGGCGACGCCCATCACATGAGCATCACCTGGGAGGGGCTCGCCGATTCGATGTCACCGGGAGAGGTGATGTACCTCGCCGACGGGTCGGTGCGACTGCGCGTCGTGGAGGTCCGCGCCGCGGCGCATGAGGTCGAGGCGGAGGTCGAGGTCGGCGGCGCGGTCGCCTCGCGCCAGGGGCTGAACATCCCCGGGCCGATCGACGCGCTGCCATCGGTGCCCGAGGAGGATCTCGAGCTGTTGCGCCACGGCGAGTCGATCGGCGTGGACATGGTTGCGCTGTCGTTCGTGCGCCGCCCAGAGGACGTCGAATTCGTACGCAGCCACACGCGTCTGCCGCTGATCGCGAAGATGGAGAAGCCCGAGGCGGTGCAGTGTGCCGAGGAGATCTTGCGGGTGGCCGACTGCGTGATGGTGGCCCGCGGCGATCTCGGCATCGAGCTACCGATCGAGCAGGTCCCGCTCGCCCAGAAGAAGCTCTTGAAACTGGCCGGGTGGTTGGCGCGACCATCGATCACGGCTACGCAGATGCTCGACTCGATGGTCACCTCCTCGCGCCCCACGCGCGCGGAGGTGGCAGACGTGGCGAACGCGATCCTCGACGGCACCGACGCTGTGATGCTCTCCCAGGAGACCGCGATCGGCGCCTACCCAGTGGGCGCCGTGGAAATGATGGCGGCGGTCGCCGTGCAGGCGGAGTCGATCGCCCCGTATGAGGATTGGAACACCTCGCGCGTGCGCCGCACCGACGCGGACACCGCCTACACCGTCGCGCACAACCTCTGTCTGGCGGCGCGCGAGCTGAACCTCGACGCGCTGGTCGTGCCAACGCTGTCGGGGCGCTCTGCGCGCCTGGTTTCGGCGCACCGTCCCACCGTGCCGATCTATGCGCTCTCGCCGGGCAAAGAGACCGTCCGCCGCTGCTGCTTGATGTGGGGCGTGCAAGCGGCGTCGATGCGCCGCCACGAGACGACCGAGGCTCTGATCGCCGACGCTGCACGACGCGTGGTCGAGCTCGGCTGGTGCGAGCCGGGCCAGCGCGTCGGCATCACCGCCGGACTCCCCTCCGGGCGGCCCGGCACCACCAGCCTCGTGCAGATCCAGGAGCTTTGATCAGCTGGCCGCGCTGACGCCGGAGCGACCGTAGAACTCGGCCTCCTGGCGTCCCAGCTCGGTCCCAGGCTGCTCGCCGTACATCCACTCGCGGGCGATCCTGTGCCAGTTGTTCCTGGCCCGCAACTGGGAGAGCACGGCGAGCGTAAGCATCTCCATACGGCGGCCGAACAGGTGCTCCGGGCGCATATCCTGGTGGCGCATCTCCCTGAAGTGGCTAGAGCGCGGATCGGAGCTCTCGATCATCACCTGCGTGGCGATCTCCGGCGTCAGCTCGACGACTTCGTCGGCGCTCGTGTACCACCAGATAGCGTCGTTGATGAACGCCAGCAGGTGGTCGGGGTCGACCCGCTCGGGCTCCGGCAGGAAGCCCGACTGCGCGAGCAGCCGGTGCAGCGCCGCCGCGTCGCCCTCCACGACCGCGCGCTGGCAGGCGAGCTCGAGCTCTACAGCCTCTGTCTCCATCCGCTTGAACAGCCCGAAGTCCAGAAAAGCCACCTTGCCGTCATCCATCAGCAGGAAGTTGCCCGGGTGAGGATCGCCGGAGAACTGCCGGTGCCGGTACAGACAACCGAGGAAGAAGCGGAACACGATCTCCCCGATCCGGTCCCGCTGCGCCTGCGGATAGCCCTTGATCTGCTCGAACCCGACGCCGCGCACGAACTCCGTTACGAGCACCCGCTCGCGCGAGAGCGATGTGATCACGTCGGGCACCACGATGAACGGGTGCCCAGCGAAGATGCGCGCGAGCGAGCGCTGGTTCTGGGCCTCCAGCTCGTAGTCGAGCTCCTCGCCGATCCGCTCACGGATCTCCGCGGCGATCGCCTTGGCGTCCATCCCAGGGGTCATCCGCTTGAGCAGACGCATGATCATGTCCAGGTTCTGCATATCCGCGCGCACCGCCGCCGCCACCCCCGGGTACTGCACCTTCACCGCCACCTCGCGACCGTCTTGCAGCGTCGCCCGGTAAACCTGGCCGATCGACGCCGCCGCGATCGGCTCCTCATCGAAGGACTCGAACAACTCCTTGATCGGCTCTTCCAGGTCGTCCTCGATCACGCGCCGCATCTGCTTGAACGACACCGTCGGTGCGGCGTCGCGCAGCTTCGCGAGCTCGCGCTGGAACTCCTCGCGGTGCGCCTCCGCGACCAGACCAACATCGAGGAACGACATCACCTGCCCGAGCTTCATCGCGGCGCCCTTCATCGTGCCCAGCGCCGCCACGATCTGCTTGGCCGTCTCCAGCTGGCGCCGGGCCATCGCATCTTCGGAGGCCTGCTCGCCGCGCGTTACGTTCGCGGCGCGGGTCCCGAACTGCTTCACAGCCTCGCTCGCCGCGAGCTTGCCGACGGTTGCGGTGCGCCGCACCCGGGAGGTCGGGATCTTCTTACTGCTCTCGCGCGCCATGCCTCGATGGTACGGGCTAGGTGTGCTTCACCTGGGAGCCGGGCACGATGTCGTCCGATCCGTCAGCCCAGCGCACCCATGCCTTCTTGCCGCCATCGTAATCATCGCCGAGCAGGATCAAGGTCGCTGGCTCGCCCAGTGCCAGGCAAGCACCGGTGCCCTGCAGGTCGAGGCCCCGCCAGATGCGAATGAACCCGTTCTCCTCCCACTCCCGCGCGACGGTCGTGGGGTCGGCGTGGCCCGGGTGGATGACGGTGCCTTTCGGCAGCTCCATCAGCGTGCCCATGATCGAGTCCCGCAGGTCCGTGTAACTCGTATGCCCAGGCGCGCGCACCCCCCCGACCGAGCCCCTGAACAGCGTGTCGCCAGTGAACACGACCGCCTCGCTGCCTGTGAATCCGCCGGGAGCCGTGCTCGTCGCCGTGCGCCCCTGCCTGCGGCCCCCGTCTCCGCCGGCGGCCCCAATCGCGGTCTTCGACGGTGGAGCCTCCGCTTGATCCCCGACCAGGAACGACAGCATCCCCGCAGTGTGCCCCGGCGTGTGCAGCGGCCGCACCTCCAGCGCACCGAAGCTCAGCGTCTGGCCTGCCTCCACCGTCTCTGCGGCGATGCCGTCCAGCAGATCGATCTCCAGCGGGTGGATCAGCACCTCGAGCTTCGGCCAGCGCTCGCGCAGTGTGCCAACCTCGCTGACGTGGTCAAAATGATGGTGGGTCAGCAGCACGTGCGTGGGCTCCAACCCGAGGCGCGCGGCCGTCTCGATCAGCGGCACCACCGGCCCGCCCGCGTCGACGAAGAACCCGGGTCCCCCCGCGCCGTCCGCGACGAGATACGTGTTGGACACAAACTGGGGATGGGTCGAGCGCTCGATGATCATTGCGGCCATCCTCTCACGAAGCCTGTTCCGATCCGCGGCCGGCGTAAACTGCCGCGGCATGGCGCTCATCCACACCTGCTACCGCATCACCGACATCGACCGTTCGGTCGCGTTCTACAACGCCCTCGGCTTCGAGGAGATCGGACGGATTCCGATCAAAGACGAGGCAGTCAACGTGTTCATGAACCAGCCCGGCGACGGCGACATGCCGCGCCTAGAGCTCACGTTCAACTTCGGCGTGGACAGCTACGACCTCGGCACCGGCTACGGCCACATCGCGATCACCTCCGACGACCTCGGCGGCACCCTCACACGCCTCGCCGAGCAGGGCATCGAGCCTGAGAAGCCGCCGTATTCGGTACGCGAGGGCGGGTCGCGGCTGTGCTTTGTGAAAGATCCGGATGGGTACCGGATCGAGCTGATCGAGCAGTAACCGTTGCCACGCGGGACGACTAGGACAGAACCCGCCCACGGAATTTGCGCAGCCCGAACGTGAGGAACGTCGCGCAGAAGCCCATCAGGACCGGATAGACGACATACAGATGCATGTGTGCGGCTTCTGTAAGGCCCGAGCGCAGGCCCTCGTTGACGTAGATCAGCGGGTTGACGAGCACCACGATCTGCAGCCAGTGGATGCCGGCTACCTGGACCGGCGCCAGGCGCGTCCATTGGTAATAGGTCCCACCGAGGAACGTCAGCGGCAGGACCACAAAGCCGAACATCAGGCCAAGGTTGCGCGCCTCAAACGCTGTGCCGAGCAGCAGGCCGAGCGAGCTCATCGTGATGCACGCGAGCGGGATCAGCGTGATCACGATCGGCCAGTGGACCGAGAGGTGCGCGTGCACGCCGGGGGCATGGATCACCGCGGCGATCGGGAACACGATCAGCGCAGCGAGCAGACCTTGCACGGCACCTGAGAGCACCTTCGCAAGGGCCACCAGCCAGATCGGACAGGGTGCCTGCACGCGATCCTCGATCTCACGCGTGTAGCCGAACTCCTGGGCCATCACCATCGCGACAGCCTGGATGCCTTGGAACATGATCGAGATCCCGACCACACCCGGGACGAGCACGGTGGCAAACGCGGACTCAGCCACCTTGCCCCCGCCACCGCCGACGCCTTGGCCGATCGTGGGGAACACGTAGAGGAACACGAACACGAGCAGAAACGGCTGGACCAGCACGCGGATAACGAACTCGAGGGAGTGCTTCCTCAGCACCGTCAGATCGCGTAGGACCAACGCGAGCAGCGCCGAGCGGCTCGCTGCCATCGTCGAGCGCGTCGGCTCGATCGTGATGCGGCCCGGCGCAGACTCAGAAGTGGACACTGCGGCGGGTAGAGGAGCGGCGGTCGTGGCCATCAGTCGCGCAGCTCCTTGCCGGTCAGGCTTATGAACACGGTCTCGAGGCTCGGCTCGGAGACCGATAGATCGACGAGTTCGAATCCACCGCTCTCGGCGGCGTTGACGACGCGCGGAACAAGCCGCTCGGGACCGGTCACGTGGAGCTCCACGCCGCCGTCGATCAAGCGCGTTTTCGTAACACCATCGACCTGCTCGGCCAGCCGCGCGGCTAGAGCCTGTGTATCGCCATCGGCCTTGACTGTGACGATCGTGTCAGCGCCGACGGACTGCTTCAGCGCCGCGGGCGTGTCGAGCGCGAGGATCTTGCCGTGATCCATGATCGCGACCCGAGCACAGAGCTGCTCGGCCTCCTCCATGTAGTGCGTGGTCAGCAGGATCGTCTGCCCCGCCTCGTTCAACTCACCGAGGATCTCCCACAGCGCCAGGCGACTCTGCGGATCCAGGCCCGCGGTCGGCTCGTCGAGGAACAGCACCGCCGGGCGGTGGAAGATCGCCCTCGCCATCATCAGCCGCTGGGCCATCCCGCCTGAGAGCGCGTACACCGACGCCTTCGCCCATTTCGAGAGGTGCAGCTGCTCGAGCAGCTCATCGGCCTTCTGACGCGACTCCGACGCCGAGATCCCGAACAGGCGACCGTGGAAATACAGGTTCTCCCACACCGTCAGCTGCCGGTCCAGGGTGTTCTGCTGCGAGACGATCCCAATCAGCTGCTTCGCAAGAGCCGGATGGGCGACAACGTCGATTGCACCGACGTAGGCGGTGCCCGAGGTGGGGATCACGCGCGTGGTGAGCATCCCAGCGGTCGTCGTCTTGCCGGCGCCGTTCGGACCGAGCAGCCCAAAGATCTCGCCCGCGTGGACGCTCAGATCAAGCTTGTCGACCGCGGCGACGTCCATCCCCGGGTAGACCTTCGTCAACTCGACCGTGCGAATCACCTCGCGGCGATCCCCGTCATCTCTCGTGTCGAGCGCCGGAGCGCTTGCGGGCGCGTCGACTGGCTGGATGGCGGCCATCGCTTCCCAATGTATAACGCCCGCGCTACCCTGCCCTCAGAGATGGCGGACACGACCGGCAAGATCGCCAAGAATCTCGAGCGCTTCGCCCAGGCGGTGGCCGCGCACGACCGTGAGAACCCGACGCACACCGCCAACGGCATCGGCCTGGCGCACTTCGACCTCGAGCGCCTCGGGCTCGAGGAGGGCGAGGAGATCCTGCCTGGCATCACGATCCACGCCGACAGCGGGGGCACCGGGAACTTCCGCGTGCTCTGCGACGGCGAGCACGACGAGGGTAAGGTCGAGTCCGAGCAGGAGGTCGTCGAGGTCATCGCCACGCAAGCCGTTCCCGCTGTCGCGCCTGGTGTCCGGCCCGGCGAAATCCCCTTCGGAGGGTGACCCGACTCAGCCGACTCAGCGCGCGATGACCGGGGCGGGAGCTCCCGCCCGCACCGCGATCATCTCGACCAGCCGCTCGATCGTGGGGCACTGAAGGCCATGTCGTGCCGCCGCGCGCAGCACCGACCCGGGGATCGCGTCCAGCTCGGGGGTGCGCCCGGCCGCGATGTCGCGTTGCATCGAGCTCCCGAGCGTGTCGTGCGCCAGCTCCAGCTCACCGAGCGCGGTGGTCGGGTCGACATCCTCGGCGCCCTCGGCACGCCCCACGGCGCAGCCCTCCTCGATCGCTCCGACCAGCGCGGCGCGCAGCTCCGGGGTGGAGCGGATCTCGCCGAGCAGCTTGTCGAACGCGCTCGTCGTGCACGCGAGCGCGTTCAGCCGCACGAGCTTCGACCACATCACCTGCGCCTCAGACTCCAACACGCGCACGGGCACCCCGGCGCCCTTGAACAGCTGCTCCAAAGCCTCGATCCCCGGGCGCGCGGCCGGGTCGTGGCTGGCCATATCGACCAGCAGGAACTGGCTCGTGTGAACAACCACGCCCGGCTCGGGGCGATCGGCCTCGACGCGGATCGTGCCCGCCAGCACCGAGTCCTCCCCAAAGCGCTCGCGCAGCACCACGATGTGCTCGAGGCCGTTCAGCAGCGGCAACACCAGCTTCGGCGACGCCTCGATTCGCCCTAGCGCCGACTCCAGCCCCGAGGCCTTCGTGGCCACGATCAGCACGTCCACCGGCTCGTCCAGGCACGCGACCGCACGCGGGTGGGTGACGAACTCACCGAAGCTGACGCTGTCCACGCGCAGCCCCCGCCCGGAGATCACCTCCGCGGTCGGCTCCCGGGCGACCACCACTACCGGGGTGCCGGCCCGCTCGAGCAAGCCCGCGATCAATCCGCCCACGCCCCCGGGGCCCAGCACCGCAATGCTCATGGCAACGGATCGATCAGCACGCCGGGATTCATTATCCCGTGCGGGTCGACCACCGCCTTGGCGCCGCGTAGCGCCTGGGCAAAGGGCTCAGGTCGCTGTAGGTCATACCACGGCCGGTGATCGCGTCCGACGGCGTGATGATGGGTGATGGTGCCACCCTCGGCGAGGATCGAATCGCTGACCGCGCGCTTGATCTGCGCCCACTGCTGCACCTCCTCCCCGCGCCGCGCGGGCGCGAGCACGGTGAAATACGGCGCCGGCCCGTCGGGATAGACATGGGTCAAGCGGCAGAAGACACTTCCCTCGCCGCCGCATTGCTCGCGCACCGCCTCCTCGGCCGCAGCTCTCACGCGTTCATGGAAGACGGGTAAGCGCTCCCAAGTGATCGCCGTCTCGAACGTCTCGCCCAGCACGCCCACGGCGACGAGCATGTCGCGCAGATATGGAGCGCCCAGAAACGCGCCCCGCCAAGAGCTCACAGCGTCCTCGCCGGACGCGGCCCGGCTCTCCGACGCAGCGCCGCCGTGCTCGGCACACAACTCGAGCGCTCGCACCATCGCTCCGTCCACTGGATGATCGGTGGACTCGAAGCCAAGTACCAACAGCGCGTGAGAGCCGTCTGAGGCCATCGTCACCCCGGCCTCGCCCCCGTCGAGCAGACGGCAGTTGGATGGGTGTAACCCCGACTGGGAGATCGCATGCACGCACTCGGCGCCCGCGAGGAAGCTCGCGAACCGCACACCCGCAGAACGCTTGTGAGTGGGGCGAGGCTGCACGCGCATCCAGGCCTGCGTGATCACCCCGAGCATGCCCTCAGAGCCGGCGAGCATCCGGTCGGGGCTTACTCCGGCGCCCGATCCTGGCAGCCGCCGCGACTCCCACAGGCCCACCGGTGTAATCGCGCGCACGGACTCGACGAGATCCTCGATGTGCGTCCATACGGTGGCGAAATGGCCGGCTGCGCGGGTGGCGATCCAGCCACCCAGCGTGGAGTACTCAAAGGACTGTGGAAAGTGGCGCAGCGTCAGGCCCTGATCCGCCAACTGGCGCTCAAGATCCGGGCCGAGGGCTCCCGCCTGGATGCGCGCCGAGCGGGATACTGGGTCGACCTCGAGTACTCGATCCAAAGCGCCCAGGTCGATCGAGACGGCGCCGTTGTATCCCGGTCCGACATCAGGGCTCACGCCGCCGACGACCGATGTGCCCCCGCCGAACGGGATCGCAGCCACGCGCTCACTCGCACACCACTCGAGCACACGCTCCAGGTCATTCTCATCGCGCGGGTGGGCAACAAAGTCGGGGGGATGATCGAAGTGCCCCCGAAACCCGCGCACCACGTCCGAGTAGGACTTGCCCAGTGCGTGCGACGCGCGCGCGTGGGCGTCGCAGGCGCAGATGTCCAACAGCGAGGCCGGAGCGGCGGTGCGGGGCGGCGGCAGTGTCACCGACTCCAATGCAACTGGCTCCTCGACCTCCGTGAGCGTCATCCCCAGGTGCTCGGCCAGCGCGGCAGCCGAGGCGCGCACCTGTGCCGTGGTGGGCTGCTGGTCCTCAAAGCCCCAACCCCAGTGCTTGCGCCTACGGGTAGCTCCCACGAACGCCGAGTCTATTGCCGTCACGGCACACGACGCCGCTCGCGCGTCAGAACACGGCTCGGTCACGCCGGAGGGAGCGGCGCCTAATAGCCTTCTCCTGCATGTCCGCCCAACCGCCGCCAACGAGCACCGATCTACCCGAGATCCTCGCCCGCGGGCCGTGGCCGCTGGAGCAGGTGAAGGCGCACTGGCGCGAGGAGCACTTCGAGCCATCGGCTGAGCACGCGCGTGAAGCCGATGCGGCGATCGCCGAGCTGCAGCAACGGGGCTCGCCCAGCCACGACGGGGTCGCCGCGCGCCTGGTCGCATACAGCCAGGACGAGGAGGGCATCGCGCTCGAGCTGCAGCCGCTGCGCTGGGGGCTGCGCCTAGTCTCGGGCGACGCATCGGAGAGCGTGGCGGCGATGTGCGTCACGCGCTCCGCCGATGGTCGCTGGCTGGCCGGACGGCGTGCCCAATGGGTCGCATCGTGGGCCGGCCGCTGGGCGCTGGGCGCTGGCGGAGCGGTCGATCTCGGAGAGAATCCGGCCGACACCCTGACCCGGGAGCTGCAGGAGGAGTGGTCGGTCGCGCCTGTGCGCGCGCAGGGAGAGGCGCTGCTGCTCCTGCCTCACAAGATGGTGATGTTCGTCGGCCAAGCATGGCTGGCCGAGGGGGTCGAGGACGAGGTGACTCCCGACCACGAGCACGACGAGTTCGCCTGGTGGCCACGCGAGATCGACGAGTGGCCCCCGGAGGCTGGGGAGATCCTGCCGCGGATGGCGCGCTGGCTGACGCAGTGAACGTGCCATCGCGGTCGGTCGGACCCCTGCGATTCGACCGCCTGAAGTGGATCTCGTTCACCCACTCCTGCATCTACACGGCGCTGCTGTTGAGCGCCTTCGTCTTCGGCAAGCCGGAACCCCTCACCTTCGTGCTCGGCCTCACCCACGGTCTGCTGTGGATCTTCATGTCGCTGGTCTGCATCGCCGCCGCGCGCCTGCGGATCGTCTCACTGAGGCTGGCCGTCGCCGTCGCTGTGCTCGGAGGGATCGGGCCGTTCTTCGGCAGCTACGAGTTCATCCGCGAGCAGCGTCTGCGCGCAGACCCCGAGACACAAAACGGACACCGCCAGAGCGGAATGTAGATTGCTTTCCAGACTGTGTATAACCATCGCTATACGCACTCTCTAAAGTGTTTATTACAACATCCCCATCCCCTCCCTCCATGTTCCGACAGGTATGCGGAGGGAGCGACGGTTGTTGAGAGTATGTGAAAAGGCTCACCACTGTGTGGCTATATCCGCCGGGCCGCCGCGCTAGAGTGAGAGTAGATGGCAACGCGTACCACGGCGGAGCAGACAGTCGATGTCGTAACACCTGCTGCGGGCGAGTCGGTCACCGAGGGAACGATTCTCGAATGGCATGCGAAGGTGGGCGAGGAGATCAAGCTCGACGACACGATCGTCGAGATCTCCACCGACAAGGTTGACGTGGAGCTGCCCTCGCCGGCGACTGGGACGGTGAGCGAGATCCTGGCGCAGGAGGGCGATACGGTGACCGTCGGCCAGGTGATCGCGCGCATCGCCGTGGGCGAGGCGCCACAGCACGACCCACCCGCGAGCAACGGCGCGCCTGGCTATAGCGCCGCCGGCGAGCAATCCTCGACAGACGCAGCCGCAGCCGCGACCCCGGGATCTGCGATCGCCGGCTCCGGCGGACCGCCCGACGGCGTGAAGGTCTCCCCGGTCGCCGCCCGCGCGGCGGCAGTCGAGGGCGTGGATCTGGCGAACGTTTCCGGCAGCGGTCCCGCCGGACAAATCAGGAAGGCCGACGTGCTCTCCGCCGGCGTGGGCAACGGCGCCGCCAGCGCGACGGGCGCCCCCGCCAACGGCAAGCCATCAGGCACAAGCGCCCAGGCGGGCTCACAGCAGCTGAAGGGAGGCGCCGCGGCGCTTGCGCGCTACATGGAGCAGTCGCTGACGATCCCCACTGCGACGAGCTTTCGCACGCTCACCGTGACCGTGCTCGACGGGCGCCGGCGTGAGCTGAAGGCCGGTACACGCAAGGTCTCCTTCACGCACCTGATCGCCTACGCGATCGCGCGCGCGGGGAACGACATGCCGGTGATGGCCCATCACTTCGCGGAGATCGACGGCAAGCCACACCGCGTGGAGGATGGGCAGGTGAACCTCGGACTGGCGGTAGACGTCGAGAAGAAGGACGGCTCACGCACGCTGATGGTGCCGGTCATCCTCGATGCTGGCGGGCTGCGGTTCGACCGCTTCCTGGATGCGTATGACGCGCTGGTCGAGAAGGCGCGCACGAACACCCTCACCGCCGATGATCTGGCCGGGGCCAACGTCACGCTCACCAATCCGGGCGGGCTCGGCACGGTCGCCTCGGTCCCCCGACTGATGGCCGGCCAGGGCACGATCGTGGCCACCGGCTCGATCGCCTACCCCGTCGGCCTGGGCGACATCGGCGCGATGATCGGCGCGGAGAAGGTCGTGACGATGACCTCGACGTATGACCACCGCATCATCCAGGGGGCAGAGTCCGGCCGTTTCCTGGGACGGATCGAGGAGTACCTGAGCGGCGAGCACGGCTTCTATGAGGACGTGTTCGCTGCGCTCGGCGTGGAGCTCGGCCCCACTCCGTCACCACCGGCACCGGCCGCTGCTGCTTCCGCAGCCGCATCGTCGGCGGCCGATCACACGCCGAGCACGGTCCCCGACGAGGAACTGCTGCAGGCGGTTCAGGCGGCCAGCACGCTGCTGTCGCGCTTCCGCAGCCACGGCCACCTCGCGGCGCGTCTCGACCCGCTCGGCTCCGAGCCCGAGGGCGACCCGGGCCTCGACCCCGAGGCGCTGGGACTGATGCCGGAGATCACCGCGAAGATCCCGGCGAAGATTCTGCATATGTACGTTCCGGGAGCCACCCTCGCCGACGCACTGCCGCACCTGCGCGAGACCTACTGCGGCACGATCGCGTATGAGATCGAGCACATCGCCTCCCATCGCCAGCGGGTGTGGCTGCGTGAGAACATCGAGTCCGGCGTCTTCCGCCAGCCGCTGACGAACGACGAGCAGAAGACCCTGCTCACGCGCCTGACGAAGGTCGACGCGCTGGAGCGCTTCATGCATAAGGCCTACCTCGGCCAGCACCAGTTCTCGATCGAGGGGCTCGACATGACCGTCCCGATGCTCGACGAGCTGATCCAGCTCTCAGCGGCACACGGCGGCAAGGAGGTCGTGATCGGGATGGCCCACCGCGGGCGCCTGAACGTGCTCGCGCACAACCTCGGCCGGCCCTACGACACGATCTTCGCGGAGTTCGAGGGCGCCTCGACGCTCGAGGCGGTGACGACGATCCCGCAGGGAGGCACGGGCGACGTGAAGTACCACCATGGCACCCAGGGCTCCTACCAGTTGCCCGATGGGGACAGCATCGAGGTCAACCTGGAGTCCAACCCGAGCCACCTCGAGTACGTCTCGCCGGTAGTCGAGGGCGCCACGCGCGCGGCGCAGACCACGCGCCAGGGACCCCACGCCCACCAGGACACCGACGCCGCGGTGCCGATCGTGATCCACGGCGACGCCTCGTTCCCCGCCCAGGGAGTGGTGGCGGAGACGCTCAACCTGCAGGCACTCGACGGCTACAAGGTCGGTGGCACAGTCCATCTGATCACGAACAACCAGATCGGCTTCACGACCGACCCTGACGACGCGCGCTCGACGCGCTGGGCCTCGGATCTGGCGAAGGGCTTCGACGTGCCGATCATCCACGTCAACGCCGATGACGTGCCCGCCTGCATGAGCGCCGTGCGGCTCGCGTTCGCCTTCCGCAAGGAGTTTGGCCACGACGTGCTGATCGACCTGATCGGCTATCGGCGCTTCGGACACAACGAGTCTGACGAGCCTGCCTACACCCAGCCGGAGATGTACGCGAAGATCAAGACAAAGAAACGCGTATCCGAGCTGTGGGCCGAGCGGCTCGTGACTGACGGGGTGGTTACCCGCGAGGACGTCGATCGCCAGGCACAGGGCGTGTGGGACGACCTGACGCTTCTGCACCAGCGCCTGAAGAGCAAGATCGCCGCGGCGGCCGAGCATGGCGCGGAGGGAGAAGGCACCGGCGAGTACCAGCTCGACCGCTCCCCAAGCCCCGATGTGAGCACGGCGGTGCCCGCCGAACGGTTGCGCGAGCTGGGCGAGGAGCTGCTGAAGGTGCCCGCTGGGTTCACCGTGCACCCAAAGCTCGTGAAACAACTGGAGCGCCGCCGCGAGGCCCTGCTGGCCACACCGGATGCGACGCAGACGGGCGGCGACGCGGCAACCGACGGCACACCCGCGGCAGCGCAGAGCGCGCCGGGTTCGGCAGGCACCCCGAGCCCGCCCCCCGCGCTCGACTGGGCGCACGGGGAGGCACTCGCGTTCGCCTCGCTGCTGACCGAGGGCACGCCGATCCGCCTCACCGGCCAGGACACCGAGCGCGGCACGTTCAGCCAGCGTCACCTAGTCCTGCACGACGCGAAGACCGGTCAGACTGTCTGTCCGATCCAGAGCCTGCCCGAGGCGCTCGCGCCGCTTGAGCTGCACAACAGCCCGCTGTCGGAGCTTGCGTGCATGGGCTTCGAGTATGGCTACAGCCAGGAGGCGCCCGAGACGCTCGTGCTGTGGGAGGCCCAGTTCGGCGACTTCGTCAACTCCGCCCAGGTGATCGTCGACCAGTTCATCGTCTCCGGCCTGGCCAAGTGGGGGCAGACCTCGCGCTTGACGCTGCTGCTGCCGCACGGCTATGAGGGCTCCGGGCCGGAGCACTCCTCCGCGCGCTTGGAGCGCTTCCTGGTGGTCGCCGCGGAGGGAAACATCCGCGTCGCGAGCCCCACAACCCCGGCCCAGTACTTCCACCTGCTGCGCCGCCAGGCGCGCATCGCCAAGCAGCGCCCACTCGTGATCATGACCCCCAAGTCGCTGCTGCGTCTGCCCCAGGCGACCAGCACAATCGCGGATCTGGCGGAGAACACGCGCTTTCAGCCGGTGCTCGCCGAGCCCGGGGTCGACAACGAGCAGGTCACGCGCTTGGTGCTGTGCACCGGCAAGATCTACTACGACCTCGTCGGCCACCCCGAGCGCAAGTCGCACCCCGGGCTGGCGGTGGGGCGCGTGGAGCTGCTCTACCCATTCCCCGAGGGTCAGATCCTGGAGCTGATGGGCAGCTATCCGAACCTGCGCGAGGTGCTGTGGGTCCAGGAGGAGCCCCGCAATATGGGCGCGCGCGCGCATATGTTCCCGCGGCTGATGCAGATCATGCCTGAGGAGATGCACTTCGGCTTCATCGGACGTCCCGAGCGCGCCAGCCCCGGCGAGGGCTATCCAGCCGCGCACATCACCGAACAGAACCGCATCGTCACGACCGCCATCGACCTGGGCCAGCCAATCTCTCAGTACCCGCGAAAGACCCCGGGAGAGCGCTGATGTTTTGGCTGTTCAAACGCTTCGTGCGGATCCTGCAGCAGCGCAAACGCAAGCGACGCGGCTACTAACGCCCTTTCCAGACCGCCTCGCGCTTCTCCTTGAACGCGTTAGCACCCTCTTTCGCGTCCTCGGAGTCAAACACCGGCCCCGAGATCGCGCGCTGGCGCTCCCACATCTCGGCGCTGGACCAGTCGAACTGCTCCTGCAGGATTCGCTTGGAGGCAACCAGCGCGAGCGGGCCGTTCTTGGCGATGCTCGCGGCCAGCTCTAGCGCCGCATCGACGGCCCCACCAGGCTCGGTCAACCGGTTGACGACGCCAAACTCGTGGAAGCGCTCAGCCGGCAGCACCTCGCCGGTCAGCGCGAGCTCCATCACCACGTGGTAAGGCATCCGCCGGGGCAGGCGCAGCAGCGCGCCGCCGGCCGCCACCAGCGAGCGCTTGGCCTCGGGGATGCCCAGCCTGGCGCCCTTCGCAGCAACGATCAGATCGCAGGCGAGCGCGATCTCCATGCCGCCCGCCACCGCAAAGCCCTCGATCGCCGCGATCAGCGGCTTGCGCGAGGCGCGCTGTGCGATCCCAGCAAAGCCGCGGTCGCCGAACCAGGGCGACTCGCCCTTGACGAATGCGCCCAAATCCATCCCGGCGCAGAAGTAACCGCCCGCCCCGGTGAGGATCCCCACCGACAGCCCCTCGTCGCCGTCGAGCTCCTCGAGCGCCCCCGCCACGCCCGCGGCAACCGCCGCGTTGACGGCGTTGCGCACCTCGGGACGGTTGATCGTGATCTCAAGGACGCTCCCGCGCCGCTCGGTGACGACGGGCTCGGGCACAGCGACGGGGTCATCGGCGGTCATCGGCACTCCTCGGTCGGCTTCGTCGGGAGAACGCAGCCTACCCGTGCCCGGCACCAGGGGGAGATCCTCAGGCTGCGATCGCCGAACGCTATGCCGCGAACAGCGTCAGCTCCGGCTCGCGTTCGCCGCGCAGCACTTCGAGATCCACCTCGACGCAGTCGATTCCCCGCGCCTGCGCGAGCACGCGCGCTTGCGGCTTGATGATCTGCGCCGCGAGCACTCCACGGCAGGAGCCGAGCGCGGGGTCCAAGCGAATGCGCTCCAGGTAGCGGGTCAGCTGCTCGACGGCGTCGATCGTCGCGACCCGCTTGATCTCTACCGCGATCCACTCGTCCTCGGCGTCGCGACACATCAGGTCCACCGGGCCGATATCGGTGGGCCACTCGCGCCGTGCTAGGCGGAAACCTTCGCCGCACCAATGCGGAGCGTCCGCGAGCAGCTCCTGAATGTCTGCCTCCACGCCGTCCTTCTCGAGTGCGGCAGCCTCACCCATGTCATGTGTGACATCTGAGACCATCTCGACGATCCGGATATCGAGGCGATCCTCGCTCGCGCCCGCGCGCTTGCGGACGACGATCGAGCCATCCTCCTCTTCGATCACTGTAGGGGGCGTCATCCAGTTCTGGGGCTTGTACCCACCGGTGTCGGCATGCACCATCACCGAGCCGTCAGACTTGATCGTGATCAGCCTCAGCGCCTCGGGCAGGAGAGCCTGCAGGCGGCCCGAGTAGCCAACCTCACAGCGGGCGACGATCAGGCGCATCGCCTGAAGGTAACTGCTGAGCCGGATCGACAGGGACCGCCGGCGCCGCCGGATCGACGACGACCGCGTCGACGGGAGTGGCAATCACCGGCTCCGGCATCGCCACGAGTTGCGCTTGTGCAGGCACAGACGGTGTCGTCGTGTGATCTACGCCATCCGCGGCCTGGCTCATCGAATCGCGGAACTCCCTGATGCCGTGACCGAGCGAGCGGGCCAGCTCGGGCAGGCGCTTTGGACCGAGCACGATCAGCGCCACCGCCGCGATGAAAATCAGGTGTACCGGATTGTCGATTCCCATTCGATCCTTCCTACGCTTCCGCCGCCCGATCCGATCACCAAGGCTAGCGCGCCGTCCGCTGGATGCCACAAAGACGCCCGACGCCCACCCTACGCTGTGTGAGATGGAACCTACCTCCTCCGTCCAGCCCAGTCGCACCTACCCGCCGCCTGCCGCCGCGGAGCCGTTCTGGCCGGCCCAGACGACCATTCTCGCCGCGATCGCCCTGCAGCTGCTGCTACCCAAGCGACTCACGGCCGGCCCCACCTGGCTGATCCCTTCTCTCGAGGGCGCACTGTTGATCGGCATGTCCTTCGCCACGCCTCGCCAGCTCGAGCACGAGCATCGCCTGCGTCGGCGGGTCGCACTCGGACTCACCGCGTTCGTCAGCGCAGCCAACGTCTTCTCGCTCGCCGAGCTGACCCACCTGCTGTTGCACCACAACGTCTCAGACGGCCGCGAGCTGATCGTCGCCGGTGTGCTGATCTGGCTTACCAACTTCCTGATCTTCGCCCTCTGGTACTGGGAGATCGACCGGGGCGGACCCGGCAGGCGTGCGGCCGGACACGACGGGCCTCCCGACTTTCTGTTCCCGCAGATGGCCGACGATCGCATCGAGCCCCGCGCGTGGCGTCCCAAGTTCCTCGACTACCTGTACGTCTCGCTCACCAACGCCGCGGCCTTCTCGCCCACCGACACGATGCCGCTCACGCACATGGCGAAGAGCGTCATGGGCATCCAGTCGATCGTCTCGCTCGTCACGATCGGCCTGATTGTCTCCCGGGCGATCAACATTCTGTAAGCCCCTCCAGAGCAGAATCCTGGGCACGGTTTCTACGCCGCGGGCGACATGCGCGGTTCCAGCGCCAGCGCCTGCGCCAGGAGGTCGCGCAGCTCCCCCTCCGCGCCAAGCGCCCCGGCGCGCTCCAAGGCTTCCAACGCGCCCTCGCGATCCAGTAATTTCAGGCGCAACCGCCCCAACCGCTCCCATGCCCCAGTATCCGTCGGCCCACGCTTGACCGCGCGGGCGGCCGCCTCCTCGGCGAGGTCGATCGCGCCGATATCCTCGTAAATGCGCGCCGCGAACCGGTGCGCTGCGGGTCGTCCTGCGTCTGCCCGCGCCCATTCGTGCACTGAGCGAGCCGCCGCCTCGAGGTTCCCCGCCTGCCAGAACGCGAGCGTCAGCAGGCGTAGCACCGCGACGTTTTGCGGCTCGGCGTCGCGGGCGTAGATCAGGCGCTGTGCGGCCAGCTCGTACTCGCCTTCGGCCATCGCTCTTTGTGCGGCGATCAGGAAGCGCTCGGTGCGCTCCTTGCCCGAGTCGGGCTTTGAGAAGTCGACGAACTTCATGCTTCCCGCCGGCACCGTCCGCACGCCGTGGCTGAACTGCACCCGCGCCCACTGCTGCATCTCGTCGTCTTCGCCGGTGAAGTAGATGCCCGCCACCGTGCCCACGCCCCACTCGGGGTAGGACTCGCAGCGCGCATAGCGGTGCACGACCGAGTGGTCGGGCACGCGGCTGCCGAACGGGTCGTACTTTTCCTGCTCGGCGGCATGTTTGCGCGCGCGCTGCTCGGCTTCATACGCGCGTCTGCCCGCCTCCTCGCGCTCCCTGCGTGCGGCCTGAGCGCTCGCGCGCACGGCGTTACGCGAAACGCTGCCGCCTCGCGAGCCCTCCGCCAGCCGCTCCAGCTGGTCGGCCGCCTCGTTGATCGCCTTCAAGTGGCGCTCGTGCTCAAACTGCCTGCCCTGTGGCGCCACGTCCGGGTGCCAGCGCTTGGCCATCTTCCGGCGCGCCAGCTGCACCGCGCGCTTGTCGAACGGCGGCTCGAGCTCCAGCAGGAGGAGATGCTGCTCGACATCGAGGACGGTAGTGGGCATGACCCGACAACGTTAGCGATCTAGGCAACCTCCTATCCTGCGTGCGAATGTCCTCCCAGTACATCTTTACGATGCACAGTCTCTCCAAGCTCCATCCTCCGGAGAAGACGGTCCTCAACGACATCACGCTCGCCTTCTACCCCGGCGCGAAGATCGGCGTGCTCGGCTACAACGGATCCGGCAAGTCCACGCTCCTGCGGATCATGGCCGGCGTTGATCAGGAGTACCGCGGCGAGGCCGCCCTCGCGCCGGGCGCCACCGTCGGCATGCTCGCCCAGGAGCCCCACCTCGACGAGTCCAAGGACGTCAAGGGCAACGTGGAGGATGGCGTCGCCGAGACCAAGGCGCTGCTCGACCGCTTCAACGAGCTTGCGGCCAACTACTCGGACGAGACCGCAGAGGAGTTCGGCAACATCCAGGCCAAGATCGACGCGGTCGACGCGTGGAACCTCGACACGCAGCTCGAATACGCGATGGACGCTTTGCGCCTGCCCCCGCCCGATGCCGACGTCAGCCTTCTGTCAGGTGGCGAGCGCCGGCGCGTGGCACTCTGCCGGCTTTTGCTGCGCGCGCCCGACCTGCTGCTGCTGGACGAGCCCACCAACCACCTCGACGCCGAGTCCGTCGCCTGGCTGGAGCAGCATCTCTCCGAGTACAAGGGCGCAATCGTCGCGGTCACCCACGACCGCTACTTCCTCGACAACGTCGCCGGCTGGATCCTCGAGCTCGATCGCGGCAAGGGCATCCCCTACCAGGGCAACTACTCGAGCTGGCTGGAGCAAAAGCAGGCCCGGCTCGCCCAGGAAGAGCGTTCGGAGAAGGGCCGTGAGCGCACGATCGCCGCCGAGCTCGAATGGGTGCGCACAAACCCCAAGGGCAAACGCACGAAGTCCAAGGCCCGTCTGGCCCGCTACGAGGAGCTGATCGCTGAGGAGCGCAACGTCAAGCTCGACGAGGTCCAGATCCATATCCCACCCGGCCCGCGCCTGGGCGAGAAGGTGCTCACCGCGACCAACCTGTCCAAGGGCTACGGCGAGCGTCTATTGATCGAGTCGCTCTCATTCGACCTGCCGCGCGCGGGAATCGTCGGTGTGATCGGCGCCAACGGGGCCGGCAAGACGACCCTGTTCAGGATGATCACCGGCGAGGAGCCACCCGACAGCGGCAAGCTCGAGCTCGGCGACACCGTGCAGCTTGCCTACGTAGACCAGTCGCGTGACTCGCTGAAGGACGAGAAGACCGTCTGGGAGGAGATCTCCGAAGGCTACGAGCACATCAAGGTGGGCGACCGTGAGGTCAACTCGCGACAGTACACAGCCGGCTTCAACTTCAAGGGCTCCGACCAGCAGGCGCGCATCGGCAAGCTCTCCGGCGGCGAGCGCAACCGCGTGCACCTGGCCAAGTTGCTGCGCAGCGGCGGCAACCTGCTGCTGCTGGACGAGCCCACCAACGACCTCGACGTCGACACGCTGCGCGCGCTGGAGAACGCGTTGCTGGAATTCCCCGGCTGCGCTGTGGTGATCTCCCACGACCGCTGGTTCCTGAACCGTGTGGCCACTCACGTGCTCGCATTCGAGGGCGACTCGCAGGTGACGTGGTTCGAGGGCAACTTCGACGCCTACGAGGAGCACCGCCACGCGATGCTCGGCGCGGCCGCCGACCGCCCACACCGGATCACCTACAAGCGGCTCGTGCGTGGCTGAGCACGACCCGCTGGCGGGCGACCCACAGCGCTCGGTGCCCGGCGCCTTCGACCGCGACACGGCCGTGCGGCTCGTGGAGGAGGCGGGATCCGAGCGCGTGTTCGCGGCGGATGTCTCGCCCGACTGGCGCGCGGGACGCGGCCCGCACGGCGGCTACCTGGCGGGGATGCTGCTGCGCGCGCTGATCGAGACGGTCGCCGATCCGGCGCGGGCGCCGCGCTCGCTGACCATCCACTATGTGCGGGCGCCCGCGCCGGGGCCGGTGCGAATCCGCGTGGCGATCGAGCGCGTGGGACGCTCGTTGAGCACGCTGTCGGCGCGGATGGAACAGGACGGCTCGATCGTCGCACTCGTGCTGGCGGCCTTCTCGGTGCCGTGGGGAACGGGCGAGATCAGCGAGCTGCCGATCCCCGAAGTGGCCGCACCGGACCCCGTGCGCGAGTCGGGCAAGCTGCTGCACCCGGCAGCACCGGAGTTCACACGCCACCTGCTGCTACAGCCACGCATCGGCGCCGTCCCCTTCCATGGCTCTGAGCACCCCATGGAAATCGGCGGTTGGCTCGGCCTGCTCCAGCCGCGTGCGGTGGATGCGCTGTCGCTGGCGTTCTTCAGCGACGCGCTGTTCTCGCCCCCGTTCATCCGCCTGAGCGAGCCCGCGACGAGCCCCACGATCGACCTGACGATCCACTTCCGTGCGAGCATGCCACGCGACGGCGAGGCCGATCCTGAGGAGCTGTGCTTCGCGCGCTTTCGCACGGGTGTAGTACGTGAGGGCTTCTTCGAGGAGGACGGCGTCATCTGGGTCGCCGACGGCACCGTCCTCGCGCAGTCGCGCCAGCTGGCGATCCTGATGCCGCTGCACGGCGGCTGAACAGTTCCATGGCTGACATCGCCGTGGCTGCTGACATCGGCTAGGATCTCGACGCGATGGCTGACTACACCGCGAAGCGAATCGGCGACATGGAGGCTGGCTTCGGCGGTGGATTCGTCAAGGCCCGGGCGGAGTTGGGCGTCACCGCGTTCGGCTTCCAGGTGGTTCAGCTTCCGCCGGACTACACCGACTACCCCGAGCACGATCACGCGGAGACCGGACAGGAGGAGGTCTTCCTGGCCCTCACCGGCTCTGGATGGATGGATGTCGAAGGAGAGCGGGTAGAGCTCGACAGCGAGATGCTCGTGCGGGTGGGACCAGCGAGCAAGCGCAAGGTTCACGCGGGACCACAAGGCCTGCGCATGTTAGTCATCGGCGGCGCGCCCGGCGAGGCCTACAAGATCGTGCCGGCGACCGAGCTCTCAAGCGCCTAGCTCAGCCACTGAGAGCGGATCTCGGTTGACGAGGAGCTGCGCTCCTCGCCCCGCTCAGCGGCACCTCAGCGCGAGAACGCGGTCTCGCCGTCCAGCCGCAGCGCGGCTGCCGCGATCAAACGCGCGCAGGCGTGTACATCGTCGAGCTGGACGAGCTCGACCGGGGAGTGCATGTAGCGGATCGGGATCGACACCAACCCCGTCGGCACACCCGCGCGGCTGACGTGCACCGCGTCGGCATCGGTCCCCGTGCTGCGCGCGGTGGCCTCGACCGTGAACGGGATCTGCTCGCGCTCGGCTGTCTCGTGCAGCAGCTCGAACAGCCCCGGATGCAGCGTCGAGCCACGGCTCAGCACCGGCCCTGAGCCGAGCTCGTGCTTGCCGATCTCCTTCACCTCGACCCCCGGCGCGTCGGTGGCGTGGGTGACGTCCACCACGATCGCCGCATCCGGCTCCAGCGTAAAGGCGCTCGTGCGCGAGCCCCCGAAGGTGATCTCCTCCTGCGCCACCGCCACCGCCTGAAGCTCCCACTCCGCACCGCCGGCCTGCGCCACCAGCCGCGCCACCTCGAGCGCCACGAACGAGCCCAGGCGGTTGTCCAGCGCGCGCGAGGTCAGCCGGCCGTTCGGCAGCTCAACCGGACCGGCGTCGATCACCGCCACGTCGCCGATCCTTACGCGCTCGCGCGCATCGGCCCCGCCGCAGGCGCCGATGTCGATGTGCAGGTCGCGGATCTCCGCCACCTTCTTGCGATCCTCCTCGCGCAGCAGATGGATCGGCTTCCTGCCCACCACGCCCGTGACCGGCCCCGTGCGTGTGTCCAGCGCCACACGCTGACCCACGAGGATCTGCGCGTCCCAGCCGCCGACTGACCCGAACCACAGGTAGCCCTCGTCGTCGATGTGCGTGACGATCAACCCGATCTCGTCGATGTGTCCCATCACGAGCAGCCGCTGCGGTGGGCTCTTCGCGTCGTGCTTGGCGGCAATCCGCGCCAGCGGGGTGCCCAGCACATCGGTGCTCACTTCGGCGAAGCCCTTCGCCGCATCGCGCCACACCGCCGCCGGGGCGGTCTCATAGCCGGATGGACCCCGCGCGGCGAGCAGGTCGAGCAACACCTTCGGCGTGGTGCTCTTCGCGGTGGCCGTGCGCTTCGCGGTGGCGGCGCTCTTCGCGCTGGCTGCGGTCATGTGGAGAGGAGTGCTCGCAAAACGAACTGCAGAATACCCCCATGTCGGAAATATTCCGACTCTCGGGGCGTATCGATGCGCACGCGCGCTGCGAATCGCACCGGCTCGGGGCGGGCGGGATCATCAGACACCGCCAGCACCCGCACCTCTCGGGGCGGCGCTCCGCCATCCTGCATCGCCTCGGCCATACCCTCAATCGAGTAGATCTCCTCGCCAGTCAAACTCAGCGAGTCGGCGCTCTGCCCGTCGGGGAACTGGAGCGGCAGCACACCCATTCCGATCAGGTTCGAGCGGTGGATGCGCTCGAAGCTCTGGGCGATCACGGCGCGCACCCCGAGCAGCTTCGTGCCCTTCGCGGCCCAGTCGCGCGAGGAGCCCGAGCCGTACTCCCGCCCGGCCAGCACCACCAGCGGGATGCCCTCCTGCATGTAGCGCATCGCGGCGTCGAAGATCGTCATCTGCTCGGCCGATCCGTCGGCTAGGTAGCGGGTGTAGCCGCCTTCGGGCAGTGCCTGAGGACCGCCGATCAGGTTGCGCAGGCGGATGTTCGCGAAGGTGCCCCGCACCATCACCTCGTGGTTGCCACGGCGGGCCCCGTAGGAGTTGAAGTCGCGCGGCGTCACGCCCTGGGTCTGCAGGTAGGCGCCGGCGGGGCCGTCGCGCTTGATCGATCCGGCCGGCGAGATGTGGTCGGTCGTGACGCTGTCGCCGAGCACAGCGAGCACGCGCGCCGACTCGACGTCGGTGACCGACTCGGGCTCGGCGGGCATCCCCTGGAAGTAGGGCGGCAGCCGAACGTAGGTGGAGTCCTCCTGCCAGGCAAAGCGCTCGCCGCCGGGCACCTGCAGGGTATTCCAGCGCTCGTCGCCCTCGAACACCTCACCGTAGCTGCGCCGGAACATATCCGCCCGGACCGCCTCGCCGATCGTCTCGGCGACCTCACGCTCGCCGGGCCAGATATCGCGCAGATATACATCCTTTCCCTGCTCGTCCACTCCCAGCGGGTCGCCCACGATGTCGATATCCATCGTGCCGGCGAGCGCGTAGGCAACACACAGCGGCGGCGATGCGAGGTAGTTCATCTTGACGTCAGGGTGGATGCGGCCCTCGAAGTTGCGGTTGCCCGAAAGCACCGAAACGACCGCCAGGTTCCCGTCGTCGACCGCCGCGGAGATCTCCTGCGCGAGCGGACCCGAGTTGCCGATGCAAGTGGTGCAGCCATAGCCGACGAGGTTGAAGCCAAGCGCCTCCAGCGGCTCGGTCAGGCCAGCGCGGTCGAGGTACTCGGTGACGACCTTCGAGCCCGGCGCGAGCGATGTCTTGACCCATGGCTTGGTGCGCAGCCCGCGGACGAGGGCGTTGCGGGCGAGGATGCCGGCGCCGATCATCACCGAGGGGTTGGAGGTGTTGGTGCAGCTGGTAATCGCGGCGATCACCACATGACCGTGGTCGAGCTCGAAGGTGGAGCCCTCCATGCTCACCTGCCTGGCGCTGCCGTTGCGAGGCAGCGTCGCTGTACCCCCGCCGGACTCGCCGCGGGCCACGCTTGCCGGCATCGCGTGCCCCGGCGTGCCGTTGGCGGGCGGATCGGAGGCGGGATATGACTCCGCCACCCCCTCGTCCACGGCGTCGGCCTGCTCGCCGTCGCTCGGCACATACTGGCTCAGCGCGTCCCTGAAAGCGTCGCGGGCGCTGCTCAGAGGAACCCTGTCCTGGGGACGCTTCGGTCCAGCGATGCTCGGTTCGACCGCGCCCAGGTCGAGCTCGATCGTGTCCGTGTAGGTGGGCTCCTCGGAGTGCTCGTCGTGCCACAGGCCCTGCTCCTTGGCGTACGCCTCGACGAGCGCGATCTGCTCCGCGTCGCGCCCGGAGAGCTCCAGATAGCGCAGGGTCTCGTCGTCGATCGGAAAGATCGCACAGGTGGAGCCGAACTCGGGTGACATGTTGCCGATCGTGGCGCGGTCGGCAACCGGCAAGCCAGCAAGACCCGCTCCGTAGAACTCCACGAACATCCCTACCACGCCGCGCCCGCGCAGCATCTCGGTGACCGTCAGCACCAGATCCGTTGCCGTCGCTCCCTCCGGCAGCTCGCCGTGCAGACGGAAGCCGAGCACCTGGGGAATCAGCATCGACATCGGCTGGCCGAGCATCGCGGCCTCGGCCTCGATCCCACCCACGCCCCAGCCCAGCACGCCCAGCCCGTTGACCATCGTCGTATGCGAGTCGGTCCCCACCAACGTGTCCGGGTAAAGCTGTCCAGTCTTCTCGTTGTGAAACACAACCCGCGCCAGGTACTCGAGGTTGACCTGGTGAACGATCCCCGTGTCCGGGGGAACCACCGCGAAGTCATCGAAGGTGCCCTGTCCCCAGCGCAGGAACGCGTAGCGCTCCTTGTTTCGCTCGAACTCCCGCTCGGCGTTGAAGCGGAAGGAGTCGCGCGTGCCAAACGCATCGACCTGCACCGAGTGGTCGATCACGAGCTCCGCGGGGGCCAGTGGGTTGATCTTCGCCGGGTCCCCACCCATGTCCGCCATCGCGTCGCGCATCGCCGCGAGATCCACGACCGCCGGCACGCCCGTGAGGTCCTGCATCAGCACACGAGCCGGGCTGAAGGCGATCTCCTTGCTCGGCTGCGCCCCCGCGTCCCAGCTCGCGAGCGCCTCGATGTCGGCGGCGCTGACCGAGCCGCCTCCCTCGGTGCGCAGCAGGTTCTCGAGCAGCACCTTCAGCGAGAACGGCAGCCGCGCCACGTCGAAGCGCTCCTGCAGCGCGTCCAGCCGGAAGATCTCGTACTCCCGCCCACTCACATCGAGCGTGCTCCTCGCGCCAAAGCTGTCCTCCGACATCGCATCTCCCGGGCCGATCTACAGGGTCTACGCGCAGTCTCGCAGAGTCCTCGATGAGCCTCCCTCGGCGGACGACGACCCCGGCAGCGTTCCGGGGTCGTCGTGCTCCGTCCGCGGTGAGGCGCTGCGCGATCGATGCACCACAAACCTGCTCTGCGGCGCGGCCGCGCGGCCGCGCTACTTCTTGATCAGCGGGCCGGCGGCGGCGAGCACCTGCGTCTTGGTCAGCGGCCTATCGAAGCCCTGGTTCGGCGTCGGGCTCTTGCCGATCAGCAGGTTGACCGCGGCGGCGTGACGCGCCTCGACCTGCACGATGCCGCCGGCCTCGGCGAGCACCTGCTTTGACTGCAGCGACGGCGCCGCCCCGTTGTAGGCGCCCACGCCGGTGTTCTCCAGCACCGACGCCAGCGCGAGGAACGAGCCCTGGCTGGCGGTCGGGAAGACAAACGTCGGTTTCTTCACCGGCGTTCCGCCGAGCTGCTTGATCGCGGCGGTGAGCGCCGCGACGTGCTGTTCCTCCTCGGCGCCGAACGCCTTGGCGTATGCCTTCGCCTGACCGCTGAGGCCGACCTGCCTGCCCTTGACCTCGTAGAAGTTCGCCTCGAGGTACTCGAGCGTGAGCGCGAAGTTGAGGATTTCCGCGTCGCCCCCGCCCGTTTCGGCGAGCACCTGAGAGACAAACGGCGCGACCGCCGATGTCCCGTAGACCGCGCCTGCCGCCAGCGCGCCGCGCAGGATGAAGCTCCCGCGGGTGATGCCGTGCACCTCGAATCCAGTCAACTCCGGGTTTGCCAACTCGTGCTTAGACATTTCCAATGGCTCCTTTCCACGTAACCGTTCAGGCCAGAAACGGCTTGACCGCCGCCAGGACCGTGGACATGTCAGCCGGCTTGGCGAACGCGCCATCCGGGGTGACAGACTTTTTGACCAGCGTGCCGAGCGTCGCCGCGTGGCGCGCCTCCACCGTGTGGATCGCGAGTGCCGAGGCCAACACTTCGGGGTTCTTGATGTTTGCCGCCTGCCCCAGATAGGCCGAGGCGCCGAGGTTCTCGACGGTGTAGGCCAGCTCCGCGACCTGGCCGGCACTCGTGAGCGGAAACTTCCCTTCCGGCTTGGCCACCGGAGTTCCACCAAGCTTTTCAACAGCGCCTTTGAGCGCTTCCACATGTGTCATCTCCTGCTGGCCGAAGTCCTTGATCAGAGCGCCGACCTTGCCGCTGAACAGCCCTGCTGAGACGACCTTGCCGTAGAACTCGGTCTCCAGGTACTCCAGGGTGAGGGCGTAGTTGAGGATCGCCAGGTCACCCGTGTTGGCGCTCGAGCTAGAACTCGTCGTGCTCGCCGGCACAGCCGCGCTCGTGGCGGTGGTGCTGCTTTTTTTGCTGCTGCCGCAGGCGGCGAGCACGAACGCGCCGAAGCTCGCGGCGCCGGCGCTGCCGGCCATCTTCAAGAAGCGCTTGCGATCAGCGTCGTCGCGCACGAGTCGCTCGACGATTCCCGCCGGCTGCGGAGCGTCATTTTCCGTTCCAGAGTCAACTGGCATTTTCATACCTCCAATAGGCGAGGGCCGTGTTGGTGACCCAGAAGTGCTTACTGCCCTGTATTCGCAGACGCCCGTCGACCGGATCAGTGCAGTGGTGCGGAGGCCCTCGTGACGCGCCCCTTGCCCTGCCGCTTGGAGCGCAGCAGGGCGGTGTCACAGGCCTCGAGCAGCTCGTCGACGGTCATCGGCGCCTGCCATTGGGCCACGCCGATCGAGGCGGAGGCACCGGGTGTGGCGTCGAACGAGGGCACCTTCAGCAGTCGCTCCAGCGCGCGCTGAGCAGCGGCGGCGGCGCTCTCCAGCTCGGCGTTGGGCAAGATTGCGACGAACTCGTCGCCGCCGTAGCGAGCGACGCGGTCGAACGCGCGGAACTCGCCCACCAGCGCCTGGCCGACCTCGCGCAACATCGCGTCGCCGGCCTGATGACCGTGGCGGTCGTTGACGAGCTTGAAGTTGTCGAGATCGATCAACAGACACGACAGCGGGCTGCCGGCGCGTACGGCGCGGCCAACCTCCTCGTGCAATCGCCGCCGCATCGCGCGGTGGTTCATGCAGCCCGTAACCGGATCGGTGCCCGCCTCGGCGCGTGCCCGCACGAGCGCCAGCGCGGTGGCGGTCTGATCGACGAGCGTCGTGGCGAGCTCGATCAGGCGATCGGTGAAGATCTCCGAGCGGCGGCGGACGAGCAGCACCACCGCCTCGACCTCGCCCCGCACGGTCAAGGGTAGTAGCAGCGCACAGCCGGCTTGGCCGGGCTGGCTGCTCACCAGCGCGAGCCGCGGTACGCTGGCGGCGAGCTCATGGGCACTGGCAGCGAGGAAGCTGCGGCCGGTGCTCGCTACCCAGCTCACGCCCGGCGGGCGCTCGCCGCGGGGAGTCAGGTAGCTCAGCCGCTCCTCGCCCTCGAACAGATAGATGTCTGTCAGCTCCCGCTCACCGGCGGGCTCACGAAGGTGGTGAACGTGGACCTCCTCGGCGCCCCCCGTCGCCAGTAGCTCGCGGGCGAGCGCGCGGAAGATCGCCTCCGAGTCATCTGCGCTGTCGGCGAGCCCCGTCAGGCGCCGTACGCCCGCCAGCAGGGGGTCGGCGCCGGCCGCCAGCTTCGAGGTATCCGTACCCGCGAGAACATCCATCCCCTCAATCTAGGCCATGTCGCCGACGGAGTCCATGCCTCAGGAGGTTCTGAGTGTCGATCTGAGGACTCCTCTTGTGTCCGCGAAGGACGATCTTGGAGTTTGGATGATTTCTAACCAGCGTTTTCGGCGGCCCGCAGTCCCGTGAGCAGCCAGACCGCGAACAGGAGGACCAAGGCAACGGCGCACACGAAGGCCAGCGCAGTGTGGTCGTGAACGCCCGAGATCAGCCCGCGACCCGCGTCGAGGAAGGCGGTCGCCGGGTTGACGCTCGCGACCGCGTGGATCCAGCCCTTGAGCAGCCCGAGCGGGACGTACACGGGCGCGAGGAACAGGATCAAAAAGACGGGGGTCTGCATCAGCGGGCCGGCCTGGATCGAGCGAAAGCGAAAGGCCACGCCGGCAGCCCAGCCATAGCCGACGAGCACGAGCAGCGTCGCCAGGCCATACAGGCCGACGATGTCGACCCCGTCGCCGGTTATCCGCATCCCGGTCGCCAGCGCCACGGCCGTGACCACGCTGAGCGTGATCGCCGCACGCGTCAGCGCCACGAAGGCATAGCCGAGCGCGATCCCACGCCGGTCCTCGGCGGCGAGCATCAGCCGCCGCGCGAAGCCGCTCTCGAAGTCAAACGCCAGCGTGAAGCCCGTGAACAGCCCGCTGAACATCGCCGACTGGCACAGCACGAACACGAACTGGAAGGCCGTGTAGCCGGCCGGGAAGTGGAAGCCCGGCACCGAGCCCAGCGCAGACAACCCGCCCGCGAAGCTCGCCAGGAAGATCAGCGGGAACACCAGCGAGGGCACGAACAGGTCGGGCCTGCGCACGTATGTGTGCAGGCTGCGCCACGCGATCGTCGTGGCCACGCGCCCGAGCCCGCCGCCAGTGGCGCCCACGGCGCTCATGTCCGCTGCAATCTGGTCCGCATGGTCGCCATCACGGCGAACAGCGCGACGATCGTCAGGCCGATTGCCACGGCGAAGCCGCGCCACAGCGTCGTCGTGTCCCAGCCATAGATGTACAGGCCGCGGAAGCCCTCGATCAGGTAGGAGATCGGGTTCCAGGTCGCGACGGTGTGAAACCAGCCGGTCCTCAGCAGGTTCCGCGGAAGGTTGCTCGAGGACAGGAAGATGAACACGAAGAACAGCGGGAACAGGCCCTGCACGGCCTCTCCCGACCCGGTGCGCAGCGCCGCCGCGCAGCCCAGCGCTCCGAATGCCAGCGCGGTCAGCGCGCCAAGCGCGAGGATCACCAGCGCACCGCCGACGCCGGCGTGCAGGTGAGCCCCCGCGACGACGCCCAGGAGCATGTAGATCGCCGACTGCAGCGCACCGAGTGCCGCGACGCCCACGAGCAGACCGCCAATCAGCGACACGCGTCGCAGCGGCGTCAGCGCGAGGCGGTTGAAGAAGCCGCTCTCGATGTCCTCCGCCAGGTTCGTCCCCGTGTTGATCAACGAGAACATCCCGCCCTGGATGAACGCGACGGCGATCGAGAACGATATGTAGGAGTGCGTGGGAAAGCCCGGCAGGCGCGTGGCCGCCTTCAGCCCGCTCGCGTTGACCGCGAGCAGGATCAGCGGGAAGAACACGATCGGGAACAGTTGAAAGGGCTGGCGCAGGGTCTTGAGCATCGACCGTCTGGCCAGCACGCTGACCTGCGTGAGGTGCATGCTGCCCTTCACTGGCCCACCGCCGCGCTCGCCGGCTCGTCCTCCGCGCCCGCGCCGTCGTCGCTCGCGCCCTCCAGCGAGCGTCCGGTCTTGGCAAGGAACACATCGTCGAGCGTGGGGCTGTGCAGGCGCAGGTCGGCGATCTTCAGACCCTCGGCGTCGAGCGTGCGCACGATCTCCGCGAGGTCGCCCACACCCTCGGGCAACCGCGCGGCCACGGCGCTTGCAGACGCGGCCGCCGCCTCGCCGAAGCGCCCCAGCACCGCCACCAGGCGCTCGCGCTCGCCCGGGTCCGCTGGGATCGCTTCCACGCTGGGCCGACCGATCGCGGCCTTCAGCTCCGCCGGCGTGCCCTCGGCGACGATCGTGCCGCGGTCGATGATCCCCACGCGGTCGGCGAGCACATCGGCCTCCTCGAGGTATTGCGTGGTCAAAAAGACGGTCACGCCGTCGCCTGCCAGCCGGCGCACCTCGTCCCACAGCGCCGCGCGGCTCTGCGGATCGAGGCCCGTGGTGGGCTCGTCGAGGAACAGCAGGCGCGGGCCGTGCACGAGCGCGAGACCCAGGTCCAGGCGGCGCTTCATCCCGCCCGAGTAGCCGCCGACCTTGCGGTCGGCCGCGTCGGTCAGCCCGACGCGCTCGAGCAGCTCCGTGCCGCGCCGCTCGCGCTCGGCCTTGCCGAGGCCATGCAGCGCGCTCTGCAGGCGCATGTGCTCACGCCCGGTCAGGAACGGGTCGAGCGCCGACTCCTGCAGCGAGGCGCCGATCGCGCGGCGCACCTCTGCCCCCTGGTGCACGACGTCCAGCCCCGCGACGCGCGCCTTGCCGGCCGTGGGGGGAAGCAGCGTCGTGAGCACGAGCACGGTCGTCGACTTGCCCGCGCCGTTGGGGCCGAGGAAGCCGTAGATCTCACCCGGCGCCACCTGCAGGTCGATGCCGTCGACGGCGCGCACGCCGCCCTTGAAGTCCTTGACCAGCCCTTCGACTTCGATCCCGTTGCCGGTGCTCATCGGCGGGTTATAGCGGAGCGCGAGCGGCTCCCCGGCCCGCTCGCCCTCGATCGCGGCTACCTCTTTGGCTGCTTGAACGTCACCGTGGCGAACGCCGCAGAGACGAATCCGCCCTTGCGCGCGGGCTGGAAACTGACGCGGACACCCACCTTCAATCGGTGATGCCGGCGCAGTGCCCGCAGACCGCCACGCGTGAGTGCCAGCTTGAAGGTCACCGTCGCGGATTTGCTTACGCGCCGGGAGCCGGTGCGAAGACCCTTGCCCTTCACCGTTATGAGTCCGCCACCCAAAGTCCTGACCTTGAGGATCAGCCTGTGCCCAACGACCCGGTGACTGAGAATCCGCACGCCGCAGCCGGACACGGAGATCCTCGTGCTTTGTTTGACCACCGCACCGTTCTGCCCGGTGATCGTCGTCGGCATCTGAAGCGGCTTGAGGCAAAGGCTCCCGTTCGCGGTCAGCGCGGAGTGCGGGCCGACGGGCAGGTTCAGCACGAAGCTCGTGACGGGCACGTCGGGGATCGCCGCGAACGTCGAGCTCGTGATCCCCTTCGTGATTTTTGTGTTCCCAGTCAAGATCACTTTCACGCCGTCACCTTCGAGCACGATGTCGAGATCGGGGAACGCCTCTCCACCGTGGGAGACGAGGTAGGCCGAGCCGCTCAGCGTGCCCGGCAGCACGGGTGTCACGACGGAGGCCGTCCCGACTTCCGATCCCAACGGGCGGCAATCGACCGGATTCGCCGCGAACGTCACTTCCGGACAGGCTTTCTGCAGCGTCGTCAGTCGTGAGGGCAGCTGCTTCGGCAGTTCTACGAACACCGACTTCATGTTCGCCTGATGCGCGCCCTGGGTGAGGGTCACCTGCAGGCTGGCGCCGCCCAGTTTCGAGGTCTTCGCGCTGGTCGACGTCTTGAACGACGGTTTGAAAGCGAGCGCGCTGCAGTTGCCGACCTGGAAGGGGCTCGACAGGCTCTGGATCGCGCCAAACGTCGAGGTCAATGTCGATTCGGTCGCCAGCGGACCGCAGTTGGTCGGGTTGATCATGAAGTTGGGGCGGGTGACCGCGACACTGATGTTCCTCAGGCGCAGGGGAACGCCCGAGCTCGACCTGCCCACTCCCTGGGCGATTGTCGGCAACGAGCTGATGACGATCACGCGCCCGCTGTTTTCATCGACGCGGATCGCCGCACGGGTGACGACCGTGCCCAGGTTGAACGTTTCGTGTTCTGTCACCGCGGGCACGGCGATCGACAGCCCGTAGGGCGCGCCTTCATAAGGACCGGTCAGATAGACCTTGCCAGCGAACGGATACGCTTCGCCGGCGCCGGATGTGACGCTGGCCGTGCCGATTTCGCTCGCGGATGGACAGGTGCCCTGGTTGGCCTGCGGTTCGCCGCACAGCGGCACCGATGGGATCGTCCCGACGAGGCCCGCGGGTAGGGTGGTGGTGACCTTGGAGAGGTACTGTTCCCCGTCCTTGCGCGTGAGGTTGAACGTGAAAGAGGTGTAGGCGCCGGCGTTGGGTGATGAGGAAGTCGCGCTCTGCCCGAGCGAGAAGGGGATCGAGGAGGAACAGCCGCTCGTCACGAACGGGGTCGAGCTCAGGAACGCGGCGAGGCCCGTGTACGGCGTGAATTCGAATTCCGTCGGTGCATTGCCACAGACCAGCGGGTTGGCAAGTGGCGCCTTTTCGCCTGGATTCAGGCTCAGCCTCAGTTCACTGAACGGCAGCTGCGGGTTGTGGTCGAACGTGACTTCCAGCCTACCCGTGCTCGGATTTGGCCTTACCGTGCCCTGTAGTCTGACCGACACACCTTCCAGGCCGGTTTTGGGGTCTACGCCAGTAGCGTTCGCGTCCAGATAGATCGTGTATGGCGGTCCGGTGATCGGCCCGCCCCCTGGATCACCCAGATACACGGGACCCGTCAGCGAGCCCGGGGGCAGATCCGTTTCGATCGTCACCGTACCCACCTGCGACCCAGCCGGGCACGTGACCGGATTCGTGGTGCCGATCCCGATCTGGCCGGCCGTGCATGCTTCCAGCCCATGCGCCGCCGAGGGGTTGAGCGTCAGGCCTTCAGGCAGCGTCACGCGGGCATTGTCTATGTCCGCCGTGTTGATTTCTTTCGCACCTTCGTTCTGTTTGACCTTGACCACCGTCGTCGTGCCGTCGGGCGCGTCAGACTGAGCCGTGGCGGGTTTTACTTCCGTGGTCGGTTTGAACGGAACTTCGTTGCAACCTTCGACGCCGACCGGCGTGTGGGTTTCGGTCGTCGAGATTTCGCCCGCGTACGATTCGACTTCCAGGTACGAGGTCGTGGTGGTAGAACACACGCTCGGAAGGGTCAGGAAGTTGCCGTTACCAGCATTGCCGTTGAAGTTCAGTTTGGACATCACGGTCTTGAGCTTTGCTTTAACCGGAAGAACATGAGGAATGAGTTCGACGGTGGCTTCTTCCGGCACATTGTTGATTTCGAAGTACTCGTGATAGTCGCCGCTCCAGTCGACATGCCCTTCCAGGTAGAGCTGCACCGGCGCGGTAAGCGCGCCCGCGGCTTCGATGTCGATGCCGAAGTCGAGCGGAAGGCCGGAAGATGGAGTCAGGTTGTACACCTTCCCTGTCAGCCCGTTGAGTGTCAGGGTTTCCGCCGCCACCGCGTTGAGTTCGGTCGTGCCGACCTGTGCGTCCGTCGGGCACACGTTTTCTTTGAACTGTTGTTGCGTGCACTGCGGAAGCGCCTCGGGGTCGGCGGCCAGCCCTGGGGGAACGTCTACACGGATGCGCTTCAGCGCGGCTCCTTCGACGGTGTTACCGCTGTGTTTCAGTTCGAACTTCGTGATTCCCCACGGCGGGTGGCCGGCGGCCTGCGTGAAGGCTTCGCTGTGGTCTTTTTCGACGCTCGCATAGGTGCAGGACGTGTTGACGCACGTGCCGGCTTCGAAGCTTTCCGTGCCGAACGACGCCTGCGCCGCAGGCGTCATCGCCCCAGCAAGCAGAAGCCCAATCAGCGCCATGAGCAGTGCTATCCGCGCGGGCATCCTCATCCTCTACCTCCCAACTGACCGTTAGCAGTCAGAGGTCATATACCCCGCTCGTGGCGCTTCCAATCATGTGACCGCCCGACGGGACGGTCTCCGGAGCACTACCCGAACGTCACCGTGACGGATGCCGCGGAGCGGGCGCCACCCTTCGCCTTGGGCACGAAGCCGACCCGCAGGCGGACTCTCAGCGGGCGGAACCTGCTGCGGCCCCTGCGCGAGAGCGGCACCTTCAGCGTCGCGGTTTTCTCGGCCCTGCCGAGCTTGCGGTAGACCGTCGCGAGATTCGACCCGCTGCCGCTGATGCGCCCGGCCGCGTAGGTCTGCACGGTGATGTAGGCCGTGTCGCCGATCGCCTTGTAGCCGGCGATCCTCACGGGACAGCCGGCCACCGCGATCTTCGTCTTCTGCGTGACTTTGAAGCCGTTCTGTCCGATCAGTGTCGTCGGCATCACCAGCGGGTTGATGCAGAGGCTGCCGTTCGCCGTCACCGCCGAGTGCCCGCCTGTCGGCAGGTTCACGGTCACGCTCGAGACCGGCACATCGGGCAGCGTCGCGAAGGTCGTGGTCGTGATCCCGTTTGAAATTTTTGTGTTGCCGACGAGGATCACACGCACACCGTTTGCTTCCATCACCAGGTCGAGATCCGGGAACGCGAGCCCGGCGTGGGAGACGAGGATCGCCGGTCCCTGCAGTTTCCCGGGGAGCACCGGCGTGTTCGCCCGCGCGCCGCCGACGAACGAGCCGCTCGGGCAGCTGTACGGGTTGGTCGCGAACACCGATTCCGGGCACGCTTTCTGCAGCGTCGTCAGCCGCGACGGCAGCTGCTTGGGCAGCTGCACCATCACCGACTTGAAGTTCGTCTGCCCGGCCCCGATGTTGAGCGTCGTTTCGAGGCTTGCTCCATTGGCTTTCGAGGTCTTCGCGCTGGTTTTCGACTTGAACGAGGGCTTGAACGCGAGACCACCGCAGTTGTTGACCTGGAACGGACTCGACAGGTTCTGCGTGGCACCGACGAGGGCCGGCAACGTGGGCGTGCCCGTCAGCGTCGATTCGGTCGCGAACGCGCCGCAGTTGGTCGGGTTGATCAGGTAGCCCTGCCGGTTGATGTTGATGTTCACGCTCTTGATCCGCAGCGGAATCCCCTTGAAGATCGTCGGCAGGACGCTCGTGACGGTCACGCGCGCGTTTTCTGGGTTGACGGTGATCGTCGCGCGAGTGACTACGTTGCCTAGTCCGAACGGCCCGGCGGTGGCCGGAACCACGATCGAGAGGCCGTAGGGAGCGCCGTTGTAGGGACCGGTCAGGTAGACCGCGCCCGGGAATTCATACGGCTTGGCGCCGGCGCCCGCCTTGACGGTCGCGACCCCGATCTGGCTGGCGCTCGAGCACGTCCCCGCGTTGGATTCCGCTTCGGCGCACAGCGGCACCGCCGGGATCTTGCCGAGCAGGCCAGGCGGCAGCACGGTCTTGACCTGCGAGAGGTACTGCTGCCCATCGACACGTTCGAGGTTCAGCGCGAACGACGTGTTCGCGCCGGCGTCGCCGGGAGCCAGGTTCGTCGTGGTCTGGGTGGGCGAGAACGGCAGCGGCGATGCGCACGCGCCACCTTTGCCGTTGCTGTCGACGGTGAACGGTTCGACGAGCGGCGAATTGCGCGGCTGTGCCGGTGAACGGACTGAAGCTCGTTTCGGTGCTCGCCGTCCCGCATGCGAGCGGGTTGGCCAGCGGCGCGAGCGCCCCGGTGGTGAAGGCCAGCTTCACGTTGCTAAACGGCTGTTCGGGGTTTTCGGAGAACGTCGCGGTCAACCGGCCCGTGGTTTCGTTGGGCGTGACCGAGCCTTTCAGGCGCACGTCGACGCCGTATCGTTTCGATTCGGCGTTGATGTACATCGTGTACGGAGGTCCGCTGATCGGTTCTGCTTCGCCTTTGGCGTTTTCAGTCTGACCCAGGTACATGTCCCCTTCAAGCGATCCTTCGGGAAGGGTGGGGACGTTCAACGTGACTGTGCCAAGCTTTGATTTTTCCGGACACGCGACCCCGAAGGTGGAGCTGTGAATCCTGGCCTGGGCCGGCGTGCAGGCTTCCAAGCCCGCCGCGGCCGACGGGTTCAGCGTCATGCCTTCGGGCAGGACGATGCTGGCCGTCTTCAGCTGGGAGGAGTCGATACCGGTCGGGCTGGGATCGTGCGGGACCGTCAGTTCGGTCGTGATGCCATCGGGCTGGTCCTGCTGGGTCGTTTCCGGGCTCAGCTTGAATGCTGGTTCGAAGGGAGGAATCAAGAGGCCCGATTCGCCTTTGCAGCCTTCGGTGCCGATCGGCGTTTCATACGTCTTTGGCGCCACCTGGCCGGTGGTGGAGGTCAGCGTCACCGTGTTCGTGGTGGCTGGACCCACGCCCGCACAGTTGCTCGGGAGCGTGATGTACCCACCTTTTCCAGTGCTGCCGATTTCGCCTTTCAAGACCAACCGCGAGGAGATCAGCGGAAGCGCGGTCGAGACGTTGATTTCGTAGTAGTCGTGATAGTTGCCCGCCCATTCCACGTTTCCGTTGATGAGCGTGTGCGCGTAGTACTGCTGTGCCTCCGCTCCTTGTTGTTGCAGTAACGTGGGAAAGCCGTTTTCTCCGGGTTTCGCCCCTTTTGCTTCCGCTTCTTTGAAGCCTTTTTCAAGCGAGCCTTTGGTGAGGGCCATCGGAAGTTTGAGCGCCACACCAAAGACCGACGCGACACCTTGCGGCTGTTCGACGTTGTAGGCGGTGCCTTCCAGCGGGAGATCGGACACTCCCGCCGTGACGCCGTTTGGTCCTGCGTAGACAGTCACCTTGTTGACGCCAATGACCGTGCTCGTCGCACCGGCTTCTGCGCATTCTGGTTTCGGGTAAAAGCCGCTACCAAGAACGGCTTCTTCTTCTTTCGCGCTGGCGTCGAATTCTTTCATCGTGCACTTCGGCACGGCCTCGGGGTTGGTGCTGACGCCGGGACCGACGTCGGTGCGAACGTGCTTCACGACCTTGCCTTCCGCGATACCCGCCGGCACCTCGTTGGGGAGGGTGCCTTCCGTGTTGGCCTTGAAGTCTGTTACCCCCCATGCAGGATGGCCAGCCGCCTGTGTATAGCCCTGAGTCTTTTCTTCGGCGACCGTGGTTTCCTTAGGAGTCCAGTATTCAAAAGGCCCAATAGTCGTCTCTTCCCCCGCACATCCTTCGTATGCAGCCGTACAGTTGGCTGCGGAGAACTTTTCCACGCCAAACGGAACCGGAACCACGGCCTGCGCCGCGGGCGCGGAGACGGCGACGAGCGCCAAGACCGCGCCGATCAGCGGCGCCAGAAGAGCAATGCGAGCGTTGGACCTCATGCAGACCAGACCTCCCCATCGAACCATGCATTCAATACCCGGATTGGACTCCCCGTACTCCCGAAAGTTGCGGCGTTCGTTGCGTCATTCAGGAATTCTTACTAAACGAATCTTGCGGACCCCTTCCCACTGTAGAAGAAGCGGAGGCTGAAGCCGGCCCCCCGAAGCTGACCCGCAGCAGCGCGCCGCCGCCGGGAGCGTTCTCGGCCTCGACGTAGCCGCCTGACGCCTCGGCGGCCTGGCGCACGATCGCGAGGCCCAGGCCGGAGCCCGGGAGCTTGCGCGCCTCCTCGGCGCGGTAGAAGCGGTCGAACACGAACGGCAGATCCGCCGCCTGGAAGCCCGGCCCGTGGTCGCGGACCGTGAGCACGCCGTCCTTCAGCACGACCTCGACGACTGCCCCCTCGGGGCTCCACTTGCGAGCGTTCTCAAGCAAATTCCCCACGGCCCGGTCGATCCGCTCCGCCTTTCCGCTCACCACCGTCGGCTCCAACGCCGCCTCGAGCCGCACTCCGCCGCGCCGCCGCGCTTTCTCGATCGCCGCCCGCACGATCGCGTCCAGGCGCACTTCGTCAGCCTCGCGGTCCTCCATGGCTCCTCCCCGCGCGAGCTCGACGACGTCCGCGACCAGCGCCGTCAGCTCGTCCAGCTCCGCGACGATGTCCGCGCGCAGGCTCTCCTGCTCGGCCGCGGGCAGGCGCTCGGCTTCGCCCAGCACCTGGATGTTCGCCCGCAGGCTCGCGATCGGCGTGCGCAGCTCGTGCCCAGCGTCCGCCACCAGCTGCCGCTGGGCCTCGACGGAGCGCTCCAGCGCGTCGAGCGTCGTATTGAAGCTGCCCGCGAGCCTGCCCAGCTCGTCGCGGCCCTGCACGTCCAGCCGTCTGGACAGATCCAGACCCGCGCCCCGCATCGTCAGCGTCTCCGTGCGCGCGGTGAACCGCCGCACCGGCGCCAGCGCCACCCGCGCGACGAGCGCGCCCAGCGCCGCCGCCAGCGCGATACCCAGCGCGCCGACGATCGCGAGGATCTCGACGAGGCGGCTCAGCTCGCTGTCCACCTCGCCCAGCGGCCGCGCCACGATCACCGCCCCGCGCGCGCCGATACCCTCCGTCAGCACCCGCAGCTTCGTCCCCTGCACCGTCCTGTCGCTCAGCGCACTGCCACTCCCGCGCCGTGCGATCGCCCTGTCCTGAGCGGTGGGGGAGATCGCCTGCGGCGATGAGCCCTGGCCACCCGGCACCTGCACCTTGCCGTCCGCCGTGATGAACTGCACGTACCCCGAGGCCCCCCCGAACGGCGCCGGCTGGACGCTGCTCGGCAGCCCCCCCGCTCGATCGCCGCCCTGGCCAGCATCAGCGCCGCCGCCAGGCTCCCCCGGGCTCCGCGGCCCGCCCCCGAACAGCGCTGCGCCCGGCCCTTCCGCGCCGCCTGCCAGCCCTGCGGGTGGCGATAGCGTCAACGCATGCGCACGCGCGCGCAATCCCTTGTCGACTTCCCCGCGCAGGTCGGAGCGCACCGCGAGGTACAGCCCAACCGCGGCCGCGAGCACTGCCACCCCGACTGCCAGCCCCGCCGTCGCGGAGATGCGCGCGCGCAGACTCACGGCTCGCGCAACACGTAGCCGACCCCGCGCACGGTGTGGATCAACTGGCGCGCGCCCGCCCCCTCCAGCTTGCGGCGTAGGTACCCGACATACACCCTCAGCGCGTTCGAGGCCGGGCCGAAGTCATAGCCCCACACGCGGTCGTAGATCAGGCTGTGCTGTAGCACTCGCCTTGGGTTGAGCATCAACAGCTCCAGCAACTGATACTCCGTCCGGGTCAACTCGACGAACTGGCCTTCCACCTCGGCACCGTGCCGCGAGCTGTCGAGCCGCAGCTCGGCAAACGACAGCGCGTCCGGATCGCTGTCCGGGCCCGAGCGACGCAAGAGCGCTCGCAACCGCGCCTTCAGCTCGCCCACGTCGAACGGCTTGACCATGTAGTCATCCGCGCCCACGTCCAACCCGTCGATCCGGTCGGCCACCGCGTCGCGCGCAGTCAGGATCAGGATCGGCACGCGGTTGCCCAGCAGGCGCAGCCGGCGGCAGACCTCCAGGCCGTCGATCCCCGGCAGCCCGACGTCGAGCACGACCGCGTCCGGTACCGCCTGGACGACCTGCTCGAGCGCCTGCTCGCCGTCCTCGACGCTCTGCACCTCGTAGGAGCCCAGCGTCAGCGCGCGGCGCAGGGCGTCACGCACCGCGCGGTCATCGTCGACGACGAGCACCCTCATGACTTTGATTGTCGCGTGCCGAGCAGCTGGCTTGCGCGGCCTTGACAGTCGTAGAGAGTGCTCGTGCCCACCGTCACCTTCCGGCAGACCTTCGCCGTGGCCGCGATCGCGACGCTCGAGCCTTTGCGCGTATCGCCCGGCAGCCTGCCCGCGCTCACGCCGGCGCCACTCTGGCCGGCGAGCACCCAACGGATTTTGCCCGCCACCACCTCCTCAGCGAGCCACGAGATGCTCACGGTGCTCTCGCGCCCGGAGAAGCCGCCGATCCCGGCCACATTGGCGTCTTTGCCAATAATCGCCGAGGCCGCGCTCGACTGACTCGCAACCGCGATCGTGCCGCCACCGTGCTGCTTGACGTAGTTGAGCACCTCGGCCGACAGGTCTTCGCCGCCGCCTGGTCCACCGCCGCCGCCCGGTCCGCCACCGCCGAATCCCCGGCCACCGGCGAAACCGGCGCCGCCCGCGGGAAGGATTGGGATGCCGGCGCCCGCGGGAGGACCGCCGGCTTGGGCACCCGACACTTCTGAGGCTCCTTGCCCGGTGCCGGTCGATCGCGACGTGCCGCCGGAGCCGAACAGCTGCACACCGCCGGTGCTGCCTTCGCCACCGCCCCCAAATCCAGGACGGCCCGAGGCACCTCCTGGGAAACCACCTCGGCCACCCGGCCCGCCGCCGAACCCGCCAGGACCGCCGGCAGCGGCTGATTCGGGCCCACCGGCGGGGAACGTCCCGCTCGTCGCGTGCCCGAGCGTGTCCACGGCCCAGGCGCCGGGCGCGAGGAGCAGCGCCGCGAGCACGGCCCCGAGTGCCACGAGGCGCACGCGCCGCTGCGCGAACGCCGCCAGCGCGAGCGCGGCAAGCACGCCGACAGCGATCAGGATCGGCACGAGCCATGTCAGTTCTCCGGGGTACTTGCCAAGCACCGCGAGCTCGGTCGCGACGCCCGCGACGACGGCGAGCGGGCCGACGATCCGCGCGCTCAACCCGCCTTTGCGCAGCTGCGCGGCGCCCGCGCCGGTCAGCGCGGCAGCGAACGGCGCGAGCAGCGAGACGTAATAGGGGTGGAAGATGCCTTTCGCCTCGCTGAACACGACTCCGGTGACGAGCAGCGCGCCGCCGAGGGCGATCAGCCAGCCGCTGCGCGGATCGGCACGCCGCAGGCGGCTCGCCACGAGGATGCCGATCGCGCTGACGAGCGCGAAGCCGAGCAGCCAGCCGGCCTGGCCGCCGAGCGCGGAGTTCAGCAAGCGCAGCGGGCCGGCGGTGCCGCCGAACACGCTGCCGCCACCGAGCCCTCCCGGCCCGCCTGTCTGCCCGTCGATGCGCCCGACGCCGTTGTATTCGGAGATCAGGGAGATGATCTTGTTGTCGCTCGTGCCGGAGATCCAGGGCCGGTCGGCCGCCGGGGTCAGTTCCACGAGCAAAGGCCAGGCGCCCCCGACGAGCACCATCGCGACGCCGCCCGCGAGCAGCTGGCGCAACGCATGTAGGCGACCCCTCGCAGCGGGTGCGATCCACAGCCAGGCTGCGACGCTCCCGGGCACGACCATCAGCGCGACGGCCATCTTCGTCTCAAAGCCCAGCCCGACCGCGACGCCCGCGAGCACGAGCCAGCGGGTCTGCGAACGGGCGGGCGCCGCTTCCAGCGCGCGCACGGTGCACCACAGCGCGGCGACGCAGCAGAGGACGAGCAGCGCGTCCGGGTTGTTGTGCCGCGAGATCGCGACAGTGATCGGCGTCAGCGCGAGCGCCAGCCCGGCGACGAACCCACCGACCCGCCCGAAGCGGCGGCGGACGAGGTCGTAGACGAGCACGACGGTGGCGACCCCGATCAGCGCCTGCGGCACGAGGATGCTGAGCGAGTGATAGCCGAAGACCCGCACCGACAACGACTGCACCCACAGCGCCAGCGGCGGCTTGTCGACCGTCATCACGCCGCTGGAGTCGAGCGAGCCGAACAGGAAGTTGTGCCAGCTCGTGCTCATCGACCTGACCGCTGCGCTGTAGTAGTCGTTCGCCCAGCCGTTGCGACTCAGGGCCCACAGGTTCAGCGTTCCCGCCAGCGCGATCAGCCCGATCAACTCTGGGTGCGGCAGCCGTAGCGCGAACGTGCGCGTCCGCGTCCTGTGGCGCAAGGTCAGCGAAGGGGCGGGCCGGGTCTCCCAGGAGAAGCTCATGTCCCGAGCATCGCCGGGTGTTGTAGGAGCAGCGTGTGAGGGAGGTAAAGATAGATAAGGACGGGTTATAGGGCCTAGTTCGAGGCCGCGAGGTCACCTCTGAACGTGGCACTAACTTCCCCCAAAGTGCCACGTTGCGAGCAGGTAGTGCTAGGTTCATAAGCGATTAGACGAATATACGTCTATACGAATATACGTTTAATCGTCTAAACTGATCCCCATGTTGTTCCGGACACCCAAGATCACGAAGGAGCTCCGAGCCCAGCTCGATGAGCTCGACCTGCTGCGAGGACGCCTCGGCGCCGAGGCCTGCGTCGCAGGCCCCTGGCTCGGCAGTCTGCGCCGGCAGGTCCGAGCAAGCTCGGCCGAGAGCTCGATCTCGATCGAGGGCTTTCACGTTCCCGAGGGGGAGGCCGCGAGACTCATCGCCGGTGAGGAGCTGCCCGGCACCGAGGACGAGAGCCGGATGGCACTGGCTTGTTACGCCCGTGCGATGGACCACGTCGGCGTGATGGCGAGCGACCCAAGCTTCCGCTGGCTCGACCGCGTGATCCTCGATCTGCACTTCGACGCCTGCGACTTCCAGCGAGACAAAAGTCCGGGCCTATGGCGTGGAGGGCCGATCGGCGTGACCGGTGGCGACGGCCGACTCGCCTATCGAGGCCCTGATGCAAAAGAGGTTCCCGGTCTCGTGGCTGAACTCGTCGACTGGCTGCAGGAGGGCGACCTCGGCGCACCGGCTGTCGTCAGGGCCGCAATGGCCCATTTGAACCTGGTCTTTATCCACCCATTCCGCGATGGCAATGGCCGTATCTCCCGGATCGTGCAGTCACTCGTGCTTGCGCGCGAGGGTCTTCTCGCGCCCGAGTTCTCATCGATCGAGGAGTACCTCGGCACTCACACGCCCGCCTACTACGCGGCCCTCCAAGCCCAGGGCGCTCACTACCAGCCAGAACTCGATGCCACGGGCTGGGTCTCCTTCTGCGTGGAGGCGCATCTCGTGCAGGCCCGGCAGCGCCTGACGCAGATCGAACAGGCAGCCTCGCGCTGGCGTTTCCTCGAGCAGTCCGTCGCAGGCCGCGGCTGGTCCGACCGGCTGGTCATGGCGCTCGAGCAGAGCCTCTTCCACGGCGCAGATCGGAGCTCATACGCCACCGAGGCCGGCATCTCCCCGGCAACCGCCAGCGCGGACCTCCGCCGGCTGCTGGATGCAGGGCTGGTCGTCCGGCAGAACCTCGGACGCACGACGCGCTATGTGGCCAGCGATGCTCTGCGCAGCGACGTCCGCGATGCGTTGGCCTGAAATCCACCCTGGCCGGCAGGTCCACCGACAAGCTCACATGAGCTGGCTTTATAGTCGGCTGTCCAGGCCGTGTGCAGCCAATCTTCAACGGGAGTCCATACACGGGACACATGAGATCGGGCAAGCTCGAGCAGGCTGTCGGTACTCCAACACACCTGGCGAGACATACATCCAGCAAGGCAAGCCATGCGAGGAAGAACCCCACAGATCGTCGCCCTCGGGGGCGGAGGCTTCTCGATGGAGCAGGGCAACTCCCTGCTCGACGACTACGTGCTGTCGCTGACCGACGCCGCGCGCCCGCGTGTGTGCTTCATCCCCACCGCCTCCGGCGATGCGGACCACTATGTCGTGCGCTTCTACCGCCGCTTCTCCCCCTCATGTGAGGCGAGCCACGTGTCGCTGTTTCGCCGCGACCAGGGCACCGGCGGGGTCGAGGACGATCTCGCGACCCATCTCCTGGCACAGGACCTGATCTACGTGGGCGGCGGCAACGTCGTCAGCATGCTCGGCGCCTGGCGCGCATACGGGCTGGATGAGATCCTGCGCAAGGCGTGGCGCAAGGGCATCGTGCTGTGCGGGCCCTCGGCCGGCTCGCTCTGCTGGTTCGACGAGGCGCTGAGCGCGTTCCACGGCGCGCCTCGCAGCGTGCACGGCCTGGGGCTGCTGCCCTACTCCAACTGCGTCCACTACGACGCCGAGCCCGCGCGGCGCGCGGAGTACCACCGCTTCGTCGGCGACGGCATGAGCTCGGGATTCGCCGTCGATGATGGCGTGGCGCTGCACTTTCGCCGCACCCGCCTGAAGCGGGTCGTGAGCTCACGACCGGACGGCTGCGCCTACCGGGTAGAGCACGCGAGCGATGGAGTCGTGGAGACCCCGTTGAAGGTCTCCTATCTGGGCGGCGAGGAGCCGATATCAGACCCCGACGTGCCCGCCCCCGGGCCCAACATCGTCGCATCGCGCAGACCGCGCAGGCGCGCCGTGCGCAGGCCAACCGCGCGTAAGGCCGCCACCCAGCTGCCCGCCACCCCGACCCGGCTGCCCGCCCCCCCGGAGCCGGTCCCCGCGTGAGCTCCGGATCCCCCGTCCCCATGGAGGACCGGCTGATCTTCGCGATGGGCGGAGGGGGCTTTACAATGGAGCCGAACAACCCCCTGCTCGACGACTTCGTACTCTCGCTCGCCCGAGCGCAAGAGCCTCGGGTGCTGTTCCTGCCGACGGCCTCCGGCGACACGACCGCCCAAATCAACGCCTTCCAAGCGCGCTTCGCCGGTCGCACCTGCGTTGCCGAGCACCTGTCTCTGTTCCGGCTTGCAGACGCCAAGCGCCCCTTGGAGGAGACCGTGCTCGACCAGGACATCATCTACGTCGGCGGCGGATCGATGCGCAACCTGCTCGCGATCTGGCAGGCGCACGGGCTCGACCGTCTGCTCGTGCAGGCGTGGCAGCGCGGCACGGTGCTCGCCGGTCTGAGCGCAGGGGCGATGTGCTGGTTTGAAGGCGGGGTCTCGCGCTCAAGCGGTCCACCTGAACCACTCGCCGGGCTGGGACTGCTCGCGGGCTCGCTCACCGTCCACGCCGACGGCGAGCCCGAGCGCCTGCCCGTCTGGCTGGCCAGCGTGCGCGACGGGACGCTGCCCGGCGGCTGGGCGCTCGACGACGGCGTCGGGCTGCTGTTCGCAGGCCAACGCCTGGAGCGCACCGTCAGCTCAAGGCCGGGGGCGGGCGCGCTGCGTGTCGATCTCCTCGCCGGAGAGCTCGTGCGAGCACGTCTTACGCCAGAGCTGCTCGGCGAGCAGACAGACGGAGCCCTTGGCGGTTACGACGAGGATGTGCAGGAATTGCGACGCGTCAATCGCCTGCGCCGCGGCATCGTCGGCGAGGGGCGTTAGGCACAGCGCGGCTATCCGCGGCGCTTGCTATCTGCGACTGGCTTTGCGCGCCTTCGCCGGTCTGGCGGGGTAGCGCTTGCGCTCTTGCGCGGTCATCTTGCGGATCGTCAGCGAGCCGTCCTTGACCTGCCGCTCGACCTCCTCCAATTTCGCGAGGCGCCGCTCGGCTGCGCGATCTGCCTGGGTGGCCATCCACCCAGCTTAGCGCGCCCGCCCGCGGGGTCCGGCGCTTGGGTCACCTCGTGCTCGACGCCGGTCATGGCTCGGCGCGCACCGGGAACCAGGACTACGATCAGCGGATGCGGCCCGCCCCGCTGGCCTTCGCGCTCGCCCCCGTCAAGCAGGCCTATCTGCTGCAGGCGCGCCAGATGCAGGCGCTGTCGTTCTCGGTGCACATCCCGCTGGTCTGCTTCGGGATCGCGCTGCCCGCGATCATCCTCTACGCAGAGTGGCGCTACCTGCGCACGGGCGATCCGCTCTACCGCGTCCTCGCTCAGCGCTGGACGCGGATCATGGCCGCGCTGTTTGCGGTCGGCGTGATCACCGGCACGATCCTGAGCTTCGAGATGGGACTTTTGTGGCCGAACTTCACGGCCACGTTCGGCTCGGTGTTCGGTCTCGGCTTCGCCGTCGAGGGCTTCTCGTTCTTCATCGAGGCGATCTTCATCGGGATCTACGTCTACGGCTGGGACCACCTGTCGCCGCGCGCGCACTTCGCCAGCGGCATCCCGATGGCGCTCGCCGGGATCACCGGCTCGCTGATGGTGATCGCCGTCAACGGCTGGATGAACCACCCGACGGGCTTTCGCCTCGCGGGCGGCAAGGCCGTAGACGTGCATCCGTTCAAGGCTTTGTTCGAGAACAGCTACTTCTGGCACGAGCTCGTGCACATGTACCTCGCCGGCTACATCGTCACCGGCTTCCTGCTCGCCGGCGCCTACGCGATCGGGCGCCTGCGGGGCAAATGGACCCGCTACGAGCGCACGGCGCTGGCGATCCCCCTGACGATCGCGGCGCTGGTCTCCCCCGTGCAGATCCTCGTCGGCGACTGGGCGGCACGCGAAGTGGCGAAAACCCAGCCGCTCAAGCTCGCCGCGATCGAGGGGCTCGCGCACACGACCAGGGGCGCGCCCGAGCACCTGCTCGGCTGGTACTCGGGCGGCCAGGTCAAGTACGGCATCGCGATCCCCAAAATGCTGTCGCTGCTCGCCTTCCACAACCCGAACGCGACCGTCACGGGCCTTGACTCCGTCCCCGCCGACGAACGTCCCCCGGACGTGAACGTAGTGCGCGTCGCGTTTCAGACGATGGTCGGGATCGGCACGCTGCTGGCTCTGCTCGCGGTCGGCTACCTCGCGATCCTGTACCGGCGCAAACGGCTGCCCGAGTCCGTCTGGTTCTACCGCGCTTTGGCGCTCGCCGGGCCGCTGTCCGTCGTCGCGTTGATCGCCGGCTGGGTCACGACCGAGGTCGGCCGCCAGCCATGGGTCGTCTATCGGGTGATGCTCACCTCCCAAGCGGTCACCGGCGCCGGCGGCATCCCGATCGGCTACGGCGCGCTGGCGCTGATCTACGCCGGCGTGGGGATTGCGGTCGTGTGGATCCTGCGGCGCCTGGCCAAGGCCCCGCTCGACTTGCCCGCAGATGTACCCCCACCCGACTCTCCCGCTGCGGGGAGCGCCGCGGCAGGCGGCTGAGCGAAATGCATCTGTACGAGATACCCCTGATCTTCGTGCTCGCCGGACTGGTCCTGTACACGGTGCTGGCGGGAGCTGACTTCGGCGCGGGCTTCTGGCAGCTGACCGCGGGCTCCGGCGAGCGCGGCGAGCGCATCCGTGACCACGCCCACCACTCGATGGCGACGGTGTGGGAGGCCAACCACGTATGGCTGATCTTCGTGCTGACCGTCTTCTGGACGGCCTATCCAGTGGCGTTCGGATCGATCGCCTCGACCCTGTGCGTCGCGCTGTTCGTCGCCGGGGTGGGGATCATCTTCCGCGGTGCCGCCTACGCCCTGCGCGCGGGAACCGCGAGCGCGCGTGAGGTACGTATCGTCGACACGGTCTCGGCGTTGTCCTCGATCCTCACCCCGTTCGCGCTCGGCGCGGCCGTCGGCGGGATCGCCTCACGGCGCGTGCCGGTCGGCAACGCGGCCGGCAACCTGATCACCAGCTGGACGGGCCCGACCTCGATCCTGATCGGCGTGCTCGCCGTCACAACCTCGGCCTACCTGGCCGCCGTCTACTTGGCAGCTGATGCGGCGCGACTCGGTGAGGACGAACTAGAGCGGCAGTTCCGCGCCCGTGCGCTCGGCGCGGGGCTGGCGGGCGGAGCAATCGCGGTGGGCGGCCTCGCGGTACTGCACGCGGACGCCCATCCGCTCTACCACGGACTCCTCGCCGGCGCCGGTCTGCCAGCGCTGATCGTCTCGGTGCTCGCCGGCGTCGCCACGCTGGGGCTGGTCTGGGCAAGGAGATTCGAGACGGCGCGCTACACCGCCGCGCTGGCCGTGGCCGCGATCATCGCCGGCTGGGCTTTGGCGCAGCAACCGTTCCTGCTGCCCGGTCTGACGATCAGGCAGGCGGCGGCGCCCCACGAAACCCTGGTCGCGGTGATCGTCGCGGTCCTCGCGGGTGGCGCGATCCTGTTCCCCTCGCTCGGCCTGCTGTTCAAGCTGACACTCTCGGGGCAGCTCGACCACGAGGAGGGGCCCGGGGAGCGGATCCCAATCAGCCCGGTGAAAGCGGTGCTGTCCGCATCGGCAACCGGACTGCTCGTCCGACTCGCTGCCGCGTGCCTGATCTCAGGCGTTGGCTTCCTGACGTTCGCCGAAGCGGGCTGGGCGCACCTGATCGGCGTCGCCTCGCTGCTCGGCTTCATCCTCATCGGCTTCGTTGCCGCCGCGCCCGGGGAGGTGGCGGAGCGGGGCTATGCCGATGTGGAGGACGCCGGATAGCTTCTCGCGCGAGTCGATGCCGACTCAGACGGCTACACCGCCCGCCCGTTGGCAGTGAGTGCGACCTCGATGTTGCCGCGCGTCGCGTTCGAGTAGGGGCACACCTCGTGCGCGCCGCGCACGAGCTCCACGGCGAGCTCGGGATCCTCGACCGAGGGCAGGCTCACGTCGAGCTCGACGCCGAGCTGAAAGCCGCCGGTGCCGGTCGGGGTGAGTGTGACCTTTGAGTCGATCGCCGCGTCCCCCGCCTGGACTTTCGCACGCCGGGCGACCACGCCGAGGGCTCCCTCGAAGCAGGCGGCGTAGCCGACGGCGAACAGCTGCTCCGGGTTGGTGCCATCGCCCGCGCCGCCCATCTCGGTGGGCAGACGCAGCTGCACGTCGAGCTGGCCGTCGCTCGTGCGGCCGTGTCCTTCGCCTCGACCTCCGATGACATGGGCCTCTGCGGTATAGAGCACATTGGGCATGGAGAACTCCTCGATTGGGGGATGAAGAGAGAGGGTTGCGCCAGTCATACCACGTCGCGATCGCCGCCCCCGACCTGGAGCACTATGGTCGCGCGACGGTGTGGGATACCCACCCGCGAGGCCATTGAACGTGCGCTGATCGGGAGGTCTCGATCCAGACGGACGGACCGTGCCATCGGGGTCCTATGGACTGCCGGCGTGTTTTTGACGGTTGCCAGTAGAGGAACTCGCGAAATGCGCAAAAAGCCAGATTTGCAGGATGATCGTGCTGCGAAGATTTTTGCTCCTGAACGGTAAGACTTTGATTTCGCCTGAAAGGGTGCTATTATGTTCTGAAGCGGTAGGCCATGCCGATATCGCAACTAACATAGGCTTTGTTTTTTTGCTCTTGCCCGGAAGGAATTCTGCGAAGCAATGAACGCCAACGTCATCGAGTTCAGCCCGAGATACAACCGCTTCCCCCCGGACATCACGGGGCTGCTGATTCGCATCGCATCCGCGCTCGGAACAATCCGAGGCGCATCCGTGCTACCAGCCGTCGCCGACCAGCTCAGGTCTTCTGCCAGGGCCGGCACGGTTCATTACTCGACGATGATCGAGGGCAACGAGCTTCCCTTCGTCGAAGCCGAGCGTGCGGCACGCGGAGATCTTGAGCCCAACACTCGCGCGAAGATCGAGCTCGTCAACTATGTGGCCGCGCTGGACCTCATTGACGAGCGTCTCGCCTCGGGCACGCTAGAGCTGGACGCGGACTTTCTCAAGCAGCTCCACGGCGCCACGACGGCGGGACTCGGACGCGAGGACGATCCGCACTTCAAGCCGCACCATGAGGGGCAGTGGCGTGACGGCGAGGCTGTCGTCGTCGATCAGATGACCAACCAGATCATGTACCAGGCGCCGCCCCCAGCCGAGGTCAGCCCCCGGATGCTCGGGATGTTCGAGTGGCTGGCGCGCAAGCTCAACAATGAGAGCGAGCCACCGTATGTTCTAGCGGGCGTCATGCACTACGGGATCACCGACGTGCATCCCCTTGCCGACGGCAACGGTCGCGTGGCGCGCTTGTTCCAGACCGCACTGCTTATGCAGACGAACGTCCTGCCCGGACGCATGTACTCCTTTGAGCGGTATTACGCAGAAGACCAGAACGCCTACTACGGTGCTTTGCGTTCGGTGAGGCTTCGGACCCTGAACATGGAGCACTGGCTGCAGTACTTCTTGCGTGGCCTCGCTGAGGAGTACGAGCGCGTCGCTGCAACGGTTTCAGACCTGGCGAGTCTTGTCTCGGGAACTGCCGCTGGCCCGCTGCAGTTGACCTCCAGCCAGCAGGCCGCGATCTCGGCACTGCGAATTCAGGGGCGCACGGAGTTCGCGAGGCGCGACTATGAGCAGGCGGCCCACCTGGGTCGGAGCGCAGCCAACACCGACCTTAGACGGCTGGTCCAGCATGGGGTCCTACGAACGCGAGGCGCGAGCTCGGCCACCCGCTACGTGTTTTCTGCCCCCGCAGCACGGCCAGCGACCGCGGAGCGCCGCGGACGACCCGCTCGCTGGAACGAGACAAGGATCGAGCGGGAGCTACGGACATTCGTTGCAGAGCGAGAGAGCTGGCCCTCACCGAAGGAGTTTCGCGACGCCGGACGCGGCGACCTCTACGCCGCCGCGAGTCGTGCGGGCGGCATCGCACGGTGGCGGCGAACACTTGGCGTTTAGCCGATCGAGCTACAACGTCGGTGGTGGCCCATCGATGGCGCTGGCAGCCAGACGCTGGCGCACGAGCTCCAAGCCGAGCCGCTCGAACTGCTCGCTATCGATCTCGCCCGCCACCCAACGAGCCGAGAGCGCTTCGTGCTCCGGGCTGGGTGACGGAAGTCCCGCGGCACGCTGCAAGCCATCTGCGTTCGCCGCGGCCTGCTTGCGGCTCACCTTGACCGGAGCCGGCGCAGCATGGCTTTCCATCCCTCCATTGTAGAGGAGCGATGGCCGCGCCAGCACGTACCCAGCCTAGTTTCCGCCCAGCCGATCCAGTGCGGCGGCGGCGTCCTTGAGGCGATCATCGCCCCAGAACAGCTCCTCGCCGACGGCAACGGTGGGAACGCCGAACACCCCCAGCTCGTGGGCGGCATCGGTGGCCGCTCGCAGCGCTCCCTTGACCTCGGGGTCTTGGGCAGCGCCCTGCACCTCCCGCGAGTCCAGGCCCACGTCGCCGGCGGCCTGCAGGACCTGCTCGGGGACACCGAGATCGTGGCCGTCCCGAAACGCGTGGCGGAGGGCCTGCATCGTGAACTCTTCTCCGCGCCCCACCTGGAAGGCGAACGTGGCGGCGCGCATCGCGAACAGGTAGTTGCTCGGCCACGGGTCGGGCCAGCGGATGTCCGGAAGTCCGTAGAGCCGCGCACGGCGCTGCACCTCAGCCATCCCCGCCTCGCGGCGGTCGGAATCCCCCAGCGACCAGGACGAGCGCCCGTTCAGCTTGAACAGCGCACCCAGCGACACCGGCTGCCACGCGACCGGCCCGGGCAGAACCTCGGAGATGCGCTCCGCCGCCAGGTACGCGTACGGCGACCCGAGGTCGAAGTAGAAGCGCGCGGGGGCCAACGCCTCAGGCAGCGGGCACCCAGCCGGCCGGGAAGGCGCCCGCGGGAATATCACCGGGATACTCCGCGAACAGGTCGCGGGCGATCCGCTCGCCCGCGCTTCCCGCTAGCAGTGGACGCAGATCGCCGACATTGAGCAGGATCCGAAGCGTGGCGCCGATCTGCAGGTCGGCGGCGTTTGGCTGCCCGCCTCCGATCACCCCGTCGGCGGCGAGCCGCTCGACGTGCGCGAGCTTGGCCGGCAGCCCCGCCAAGTCCTCATGCAGGCGCTCCGCGGTGATCTTGTGGTACTTCCAGGTGCCGTGTACGAAGCGGATCGCGAAGTCGGTGCCGGGGCCGTCCAACGGCTCACCGCCCGCAAAAGTGCCCATCGCCTCGGGACGGAAGTAAAGCGCTCCCCAGGGCATCCGCCGCCCGAGATCCTGGAGCTCCTCATCGCCCCAGCGCTCGGCCTCGCGGACCTCCTCGGAGGGGTAGAGGACCGGCTCTGCTACGAGCGTCTCCAAGCGCTCGAGGATCGCACGCGAGCCGTGGACGGGCTCGCCGTCGACGAGCATCCCCGGCACGGTGTGGTTGCCCTCGCCGTAGATCTCCTGCATCGGCTCGGCCTGCTGGCCGGGGACGAACTCGACCCGCTCGTACTCGAGGCCCTTCAAGTCCAAGGCCATGGAGGCGGTCATGCACGGATGCGACGGCGCCAAGACGTGAAGGACGATCTCGGGAGCCACGGTCTACACAGCCTAACTGGCTCGCTGGCCAGAGGCGCTCAGGCGTCCTCCCCGCGCTCCTCATCCGATCCGGCGCGCAGGCTGTTGAGGAAAACGCTCTCCGCCATGCGCAGCAGACCTATGGCCGCAGGCGCTTACGGCACGGCCGGGACCACCACCAGCGGACCGTCGTGGGTGGGCAGCTCGCCGGTGTCGAACGCGGGAGTGGGCAGGCTCTCGACGTTGGGCATGAGCGCCACGAAGGCGTCCGCAGTATCGAGGAACCCGATCCGCGGCGTGCGGTAGTGCATCGGGACGACCCATTTCGGGTGCAGGCGCTCGACGATCGCGGCGGCGCCGTCCGCGCCAATCGTCGGTCCGCCGCCCACCGGCAGGATCAGCAGATCGACCTCACCGATCGCTGTGGCCTGCTCGTCGCGCAGCGCGCTTTGCCCGAAGTCGCCGAAATGGCAGGCACGCAACCCGTCGAGCTCGAAGACGAAGATCGTGTTCGGCCCGCGTTCGGTGCCTGCCGCCTCGTCGTGCTCGGAGGCGATAGCAGTGACCTCGCCGATCGGCGACTCCAGTTTGCCCGCGGTCGAGCGCAGGATCGTGGGGTCTCCGCCGATGACCTCCACGCCGTTGTGGTCTATGTGCTCGTGGGTTACCAGCAGCAGATCCGCACTGAGGCCCTCGATCAGGGGATAGTCGAACTGCATCCCACGGGCGCTTGCCAACCCCGACATGTCTCCGAAGGGATCGATCGCCACCGTCGTGTCCCCCGCGGTGAGGCGAAAGGCCGACTGGCCGTACCACTCAACTTGCATGTTTGTTCCTCTCTTGTGGGGATTTGGTTTGTGGTGTGTCGAGGTGTATATAAACTTTTTGGAGCGCGTCTAACCATAGTTATACGCGCTCTAGATTTCCCATCGGCTGGCTGGACGGCTCATCGGCGTCGGCGGTCCCATCAGCATCAGCGGTCCCATCAGCGTCGGCGGTCCTGAGCGTGGCCGGCTCCGCATAGTGATACCGGCCACCGCGCATCAGCGAGGCGCCCGCCGCGATCAGACAGGCCACGATCGCAAACGCAAACGCCTCGTGCAGGCCGGAGCGAAACGGCGCTGAGATCAGGTGCGGGAAGAAAGAGTGTCCGACGAGCGCCGCGTGGTTCGACGCCGAGAGCGCGCTCAGCGCGTGCGCGCCGACGAGGTGCTGGATCGGGTTGTAGCCGAGAAAGGCGGCGAACAGGATCGACACCGGCGGCAGGTGCGCGACACCGGCGGCGGTGGCCGCGGCGACGCCATGGGCCTTCAGGCCGGCGGTCAGCGCCGACGGCAGGCTGGAGGACAGGCCGAAGATCATCAGCGTGAAGAAGATCCCGATCGAGAGCACCTGGGCGGAGTTCTGAAAGGTCTGGTTCATCCCGCCGCCGGCTCCGCGATCACCCGCCGGGAGGCTGTTCATCACGGCGGCGCGATTGGGCGAGGCGAACATGCCCATCGAGATGCCGTTGAGAAACAGGATGGCGGCGAACAGCGGATAGGGGAAATCGATCGGCAAGAACGCCAGCAGGAAGAAGCTGAGCGCCGCGCCGAGCATCCCGCCGGTCGCAAACCAGCGCGCGCCAAAGCGGTCGGAGAGATAGCCGGAGGTCGGGCCGGCGAGGAGCATGCCGACGATCAGCGGCAGCATGTAGATCCCGGCCCAGAGAGGCGTTTCGGTGAAGTCGTAGCCGTGCTGGGGCAGCCAGATGCCCTGCAGCCAGATGATCAGGATGAACATCAGGCCCCCGCGTGCGACCGCGGAGAGGAACGTCGAGAGCGTGCCGAACGTGAACGCGCGGATCCGAAACAGCGGCAGACGAAACATCGGCTCGGCGACCCGCCGCTCGATCAGCGCGAACGCCACCAGCGACGCCACCCCGGCGCCCAGCAGCGCGATCACCTTGGGGCTCGTCCAGCCGGTGGCGTGGCCACCATAGGGACGAATGCCGTACGTGACCGAGACCATGATCAGGATCAGACCGAGCGCGAACGTGAGGTTGCCCCACCAGTCGACATTCGCCCGTTTGGGCGTGCTGCGCTCCTCGAGCTTGAGATACGCCCATACTGTCCCGAACACGCCGATCGGCACGGAGATCAGGAAGACCGCCCGCCAGTCGATCGGCGCCAGCAGGCCACCGAGCACGAGCCCGATGAAGACGCCGCTGACCCCGACGATGTTGTTGATGCCGAGCGCCATCCCGCGCTGGTTGGCCGGGAACGCGTCGGTCAGGATCGCCGCTGAGTTCGCCAGCAGGAAGGCCGCCCCGATCCCCTGCACGATGCGAAAAACGATCAGGTACAGCGCGCCCTCGCGCCCGGTCATCCAGTCGATCGTCAAAAACAGCGATGCGACCGTGTAGACGAGGAAGCCGAGGTTGTACATCTTCACCCGGCCGTACATGTCGCCGAGCCGGCCGAGGCTGACGATCAGGACGCTCGTGACGACGAGGAACCCGAGGATCATCCACAGCAGGTAGAAGCTGTTCGCCGGCACCAGCGGGTCGAGGTGGATGCCGCGAAAGATCGAGGGCATCGCGATCAGGACGATCGACCCGTCGAGCACAGCGAGCAGCACGCCCAGCGTCACGTTGGACAGGGCGATCCACTTATAGCGATCGGACGCGGGCACGGAGCCGTTGCTCCCTGTCGGAATGCTCACGCTGGTGGTCACCTCTTTTATTATATACAGGAAACCTGAACAGTTTTCCTGTGCTTCTTCGTCTATAGTTCCGCTCGTGGGAGCGGCCGTCGACACGACCCTGCTTGCGAGCGAGCTGCGCATGGTGCTCGGTCGGCTGATACGCCGGCTGCGGGCCGAGCGTCGCTTCTCGCTCTCCCAGGGCTCGGTGCTCGGACGGTTGGATCGCGAAGGGACGATGTCAATCGGCGACCTGGCCGTAGCCGAGCGCGTCCGTCCGCAGTCGATGGCGCAGACCGTCAGCGAACTCGAAGCCGATGCGCTGATCAGCCGCCGGCCCGACGCCACCGACGGGCGCCGTGCCCTGCTAGAGCTCACGGACAAGGGACGTGAGACACTCGCAGCGGACCGCCGCGAGCGCGAGGGCTGGCTGATAGGAGCGATCGCCGACGGCTTCTCCGAGCAAGAGCAGCGGACGCTCGCCCAAGCCGTACCGCTGCTCACGCGCCTGGCCGACTCCTGATATGCCCGTAGCGCAGCGACCATTCCGCTGCCCGAAACGGCCATCGCACGCATGACCTCGACGACCACCGACCCCGACCGCACCCACCCGAACCTGATCCTCGCCGTGCTGGCGCTCGGCGGGCTGGCCTACGCGATGCTCAGCTCGGCGGTGCTGCCGGCGCTGCCGACCTTCCAGCACGCCCTGCACGCGAGCGTCACCGGGGTCACCTGGCTGCTCACCGCTTACCTGCTCGCCGCCTCGGTCGGCACCGCGATCCTCGGCCGCCTCGGCGACATGTACGGCAAGGAGAAGATCCTCCTGTGGACGCTCGTGATCCTCGCGGCGGGCACGCTGATCTCCGCCCTGTCGAGCTCGCTGGCGGTGATCGTTCTCGGCCGCTTCATCCAGGGCGCCGCCGGCGGGATCTTCCCGCTCGCGTTCGGGATCGTCCGCGACGAGTTCCCGCGCGAGAAGGTGGCCGGGAGCATCGGCCTGCTCTCGGCGATCCTCGGCGCCGGCGCCGGCGCGGGGATCGTGCTCGCGGGCCTGATCATCGAGCACCTGAACTACCACTGGCTGTTCTGGCTGCCGCTGATCCCGACGGTCTTCGCCGCGCTCGCGACCTGGCGCTTCATCCCGGAGTCTCCGGTGAAGCTGCCCGGGCGTGTGAACTGGCTCGCCGCGGCGCTGATGACCGCCGGCATGTCGATCGTGTTGATCGCGATCTCAGAGACGACGACGTGGGGCTGGGGCTCGGCCAAGACGCTCGGTCTGATCACCGCCGGCCTCGCCGTCTCTGTGGCCTGGATCGCGGTCGAGGTCCGCAGTCGCAACCCGCTGGTCGACATGACGATGATGCGGATCAAGGGCGTATGGACGACCAACGCGTCCGCGTTCCTGCTCGGCGCCGGCATGTACGCGTCGTTCATCGTCATTCCCCAGATCGCGCAGCTGCCGAAGAGCACAAGCTTCGGCTTTGGCGCCTCGGTCGTCACCTCTGGCCTGTACCTGCTGCCCTCGACGATCGGGATGACGATTCTTGGCCTCTACGCAGGCCGCATCTCCGCCCGCTTCGGCTCGCGCAGCGCGCTTTTGGCGGGGACCGCGTTCAGCACCGCCTCCTTTGCGCTGCTCGCCCTCGCCCACAGCCATCCCTACGATCTGCTGATCGCCGCCGGGCTGCTCGGCGTCGGCGTCGGCCTCGCGTTCGCGGCGCTCGGCAACCTGATCGTGCAGGCGGTCTCACCCCACCAGACCGGCGTGGCGAGCGGCATGAACACCGTCATGCGCACGCTCGGCGGGGCGCTCGGCGGCCAGCTCTCGGCCACGTTCATCGCCGCCCACACGATCCGCGGCGAGCCGACGGTCACCGGATTCACCGAGACCTTCCTGATGGCGACCGGCTTCCTGCTCGTCTGCCTGCTCGCCGGTGTGCTCGTGCCGAAGACAGGGACGGGATCATCCGGGACCGCTCAAGATGAGGGCACTGTCGGCGCCGCTGCGCCGGAGGGCGCACATACGTGACTCAGCTGTCTTTGCACCCTGGCGGCTACCACTGGCATAGCGGTCTGTGACCTGCATACTCAAGGGCAACCAAACGGAGGTGCAGAGATGAAGATCGGAGCACTCTTGCTGAGGCTGGTGGTGGGTGGGCTGTTCGTTGGCCACGGCACGCAGAAGCTGTTTGGCTGGTTCGGCGGTCACGGCCTCGACGCGACGGCGCAGGGATTTGAGCAGCTCGGTCTGCGCCCAGGCCGGCCCCACGCGATCACAGCCGGAGCGGCCGAGGCGGGCGGAGGAGCACTGCTCGCCCTCGGCCTGGAGACACCGCTTGCCGCATCGGTCCTGATCGCGACGATGCTGACCGCGATCCACCGTGTGCACGCCACCAAGGGTCCGTGGCTCACCAACGGTGGCTACGAGTACAACCTGGTCCTGATCGCCGCCGCGCTCGCGCTGGTCGAGGCCGGACCGGGCGCGCTCTCGCTGGATGGCGCACGAGGCCGAGAGCGCTCCGGCGCCGGCTGGGCCCTTGCCGCTCTGGCCGTCGGAGCACTGGGCGCGATCGGCTCATACGCCGCGGCCGCGGCCCAGACAGGGGCTGAGGAGACAGAGGACCAGCCTGCGGTGGTCGAGACGGAGGCTAACCACGTAGAGGACTGACCAGGCAGAGCGCGACACCGAGCATCCAGAAGCCCAGCTGAGCTGGTGCGATCGCTGGATCGCCGCTTGTGGGGCGGCGGTGCGGGCGTCGGAGTTGGTGTGGGCGTCGGCGAGATCGTACGATCATTGGATCGCCGCTTGTGCGGGGTCATCGATGCGTGCCAGCGCCGCCACCCGCGCGTCGCGCGAGACGGCAGCCACCTCTCCGGATACGCCGGCCAGGTTGACGCGTCGCACGAAGTCCTGAGGAGCTCCGAGCGGCGAGAAGAAATTGTCGTAGTGCGTTGGCACGATCATCCGCGGGTCCAGGCGCGGCAGGATGCGCTCCCAGTAGCGCGGCGTGACGCTGCGCCCGGCGACCCCGGCGAGGAACACGTCGACAGGCCCATCACGCAGCTCGCCGTCGTCGAGGTTGGCGCTGCCCTGGTGGTAGAGGCTGATGCCGGCCACGTCGACGCGGATGCCCCACACGGCACCACACTTGTAGGCCCCGGGCGCGAGGCCGTGAAGGTGATCGCAGGTCAACTCGCCGTCCATCGGCACCTTGCGACCGAGCAGCAGCTTCGAATGGCGGCTGGGCACGAAGCGCACGACGAACGGCCCCAGCTCGTAGGGCTGGTGCGCAATGACCTCCACCGCGAGATCGCCGAGGCCGTGCAGGCGCATCAGATGCGCCAGCGACGGCGACCCATACGCCCCCGCCCCATAGCGACGCGCGATCGCGGGCGCGTCGAGCGCGTGGTCGAAGTGCGTGTGACCGACCAGCACCCCCGCCACCGCGCCAGGGGCGCTCGCGTAGCGGTCGATCATCGACTCATCGGGCATTGCCGGCCGTCGCAACAGCAGCGAGCGCAGCGGCACCCGCGAAACGTATGGGTCGATGAAGATCGACACGCCCTCATACGTCAGGCGATAGCCCGACACGCCGAGCCACGACAGCTCGAGCCCTCCCGGCAGCCCCAGCGGCACACCCTCGAGCTCCTCAAGCGCCTGCGCGTCATCGGCAGATCCCCCGAGCATCCCCGACAGGGTCCCACAATCTCCACTCAACCAATCCGATCAGCTCTGTCCCGTTTGGCTGCACTCGTCGGATTAAGCAGACGGAGGCTCTCCACGCGAGCGGCCGATCATCGGCGGCGCGTGGCCTTTGAGCCCGACCACGAGTGAATAGGAGCCAGCCATGTCGTCCAGCAACATCAACCGTGTCGCCCTCACCGGGCGGCTCACAAGCGAGCCCGATCTGCGCGTCCTGCCGTCGGGGTCGAGCGTCTGCCACCTACGGATCGCGGTCAACGCCAGGCGGCGTAACCCGAACGGGGAGTGGGGCGAGAAGCCCAACTTCTTCGATGTCGTGGTGTTCGGCAGCCCGGGCGAGAACGTCGCCAAGTACATGCACAAGGGCCGCCCCGTGGCGATCGATGGGCGCCTGGACTGGCGCTCTTGGGAGACCCCGGACGGTCGCAACGCCCAGGCGGTGAGCATCATCGCCAGCAATGTGCAGTTCCTCGGAAGCCCGTCGTCGAACGGCGCCTCCAACGGCGTCGCCGACAACGGCACGGGAGCACTACAGGGCATCGCCGGAAGCGAGGAGGAGGCGCTGGACATCGAGGACCAGGAGGCGATCGCAATGGCCGCCGCCGAGGGTTAGCAGCGCCGGGCGCCAGCAGGAGTTCTAGACGGCCCGCGTGGTGGCCGGTCGGGCATCGCCAAACGCCGCTCGACCGGCCGCTGAGAACGGCCGCCTGCTCGCGCCGTGGCCGCGGAGTGCGGCCGTCATTGGGATTGGGTGTCGTTGCTCTCTATCGACAGACGACCCTTTTTCGCCTGAGTCGAGGAGTCCTGATCGGCCATTGGTCCAGATGCTTGCACGACTAAAGAGACATCCGCATTCGGGCCGATAAGGCTGCGGGAGCGTATGCGCACACGTTGGAGACAAACCAGACCGCAATGTCAGACAGCGAAACCCCACAACCCGACCCCGAGCGTCACGGCGCTCCGGACCCGTCCGCGGGAACGCCCGCGAATAGCGCGCCCGAGCCCGTGAACGGCGCGCCTGAGCAAGACTCTCAGAGCCCGGCTCCATCCGCCGCCCAGCCGCAGAGCACCCCCTCCCCCGCCCAGCCGCAGGGCACCAACGGCGGCTCTCAACCGACGACGCCAGCCCCAAGCAGGCACGGGCTCGGGCGTGTGAAGCACCTCCTCCAGAGCCGGCCTGGCGTCTACGCCGCGCTGGCGGTGCTGTGTATTGCGGGAGGTACCGTCGGCTCGGTGCTCGGAGCACACGCCGTGGCGCACAGCGACGGCGCCAAGACGGAAACAAGCTTCCATCAGGGCTCACAAGCGATCGCTTCGACGTTGAAGCTGGCGATCCAGCGCCAGGAAGAGCTCACCGTCGCCGCCGCCACCTACTTCGCCGCCAACCCGAAGGCATCGGCCGCGGAATTCGCCGTGTGGGTCACGTGGGCGCGCACGCGGCGCCGCTATCCCGAGCTCGACGCGCTCGGCCTGCTGCCGGCACCTCCCAAGCCCGCGCCCGTCAAAGCCTCCTCCTCCTCGCCCGTCAAAGCCTCCTCCTCGCCCGTCAAAGCCTCCGCTACGCCCGTCAAAGCCTCCCCCTCCCCCGCGCCCGTTCACATCTCGCCCGCGCTGCTGCTGAGTCGAAACACCGGGCTGAGCACCTATCACCCCATCGCTGCGGGCCACAGGCAGGCGCTGGCGATCGTGACGCCCGTGTACCGGGGCAATGTGACCCCGCACACCGTCTTCGGCCGTACGGCAGCATCGGTTGGATGGCTGCGTGAGGTGCTCGTGCCCGGGGCCGTGCTGAGCCAGGTGCTGGTGGGCCACCCCGGCTACGCGCTGGCGCTGACTCACCGTAACGGCGCCTCGAACCTCACCTTCTCGAGCGGCGCCCCGCGGTCCGGCGTGCAGAGCGCAACGCTCGACCTGCACGACGGGTGGACCGTCACGAGCTTCGGCCCGGCGGCCGCCGCGAGCGTGCTCGCCGATGGGGACGCGCTCGCGGTGCTGATCGGCGGGATCCTGCTGAGCGTGCTGCTCGGCCTGGTGGTGGACATCCTCGGCGGCGCTGCTCGCCCACCCGCGCCGGCGCCGGCTGAGGCAGAGGCACAGGCGCAGAGGAGCGCGCTGCCCGACAAGTATCTCTACGAGCCCGTGACCGGGCTCCCCAACCGCGAGCTCACGCTGGACCGTGCCGAGCGCATGGTCGCACGGGCGGGACGCGACTCGGGCATGCTGGCGGGCGCGTTGTTCGTCGACATCGACCAGCTCAGCGAGGTCAACGAGAAGCTCGGGCTCACCGCCGGGAATCAGCTGCTGAAAATCGTTGGCGAACGACTGCTCGACGTCGTGCGCACAGGGGATACCGTGGGTCGGCTCGACGGAGACGAGTTCGTCGTGCTGGTCGAATCGGCGGCCCGCGGAGTGCGCCTGGACTCGCTGGCCCAGCGCATGATCGAGGCCCTGCACAAACCGGTCGAGCTCGACGCTTTCGGGCCGAGCTTCGTCCTGACCGCGAGCATCGGCGTCGCCTTCGGCCGCTACGCGACCCCCGATGACCTGTTGCGCGACGCCAACGTGGCCCTGGCTTCGGCCAAGGCCGCCGGCAAGGATCGCTACACGCTCTTCAACGCGAACATGCGCACCGTGATCGAGGGCCGCGCGGTGCTCGAGGCCGAGCTGAGCACCGCGCTGGCGGAGAATCAGTTCTTCCTGCTCTACCAACCGATCTATGACCTGCGCACGCGCAAGGTGGCCAGCCTGCAGGCGTCGATCCGCTGGGCGCATCCCACGCAGGGCGTCTTGGCGCCCACAGACTTCATCCCGCTGGCCGAGGAAACCGGGCTGATCGTGCCGATCGGCCGCTTCATGCTCGAAGCGGCCTGCGGCCGCGCCGCGGCCTGGAACGTGGCGGGTGCTACCGCCGCCGGAGGCGGTTCTCGGGTCGGCGTCTCTGTCAAGGTGTCCGTACATCAGCTGAATCGAGACGGCTTCGCCACGGATGTGCTGCGAGCGCTGCAGCAGTCCGGGATCGAGCCGTCGCTGCTCACGCTCGAGATCCCCGAGACCGCGGTGATGCGCAACCTCACCGTGGCCACCGAGCGCCTGCGTGAGATCAAGCGGCTCGGCGTGCGCATCGCGATCGACGACTTCGGCGGCAGCGGCTACGCCCACCAGGCCGACCTGCGCCAGATGCCGCTCGACTCCCTGCGCGTTGACCGCAGCTCGCTCGCGTCTTCGGAGGACGAGAGCTACCGCGCCTGGCTGCTCGAGGCGATCATGCTCGTCGGGCGCGATCTGCAGCTGACGGTCGTGGCGACTGGAATCGAGACGCACGAGCAGCTGGCCACCCTCCAGACGATCGGCTGCACGATGGCTCAGGGCGGCTTGATGGGCAAACCCACCCCGGCGGACGCCGTCGCGAGCCTCCTCGCGATAGACCTCCCAGCAGAACCCGCAACGTTCACAAGCCTGCCTGAAACTGACCCCCGCGCAACGGCCGGTTGACCGCGCCCGCGCGGTTGGCGTGGCGTATATCAGCCCGAGCACGGCTCGTTTGCACTGTAGCTTTCGAAGTAGATGCCAGAAAGCAGGCATCTTAAATTTCTGTTCCGGCGTTTAGCTTCCAGCAGGCGCTGCGATCGGCTGCGGGTCGGCGGCTGCGACCGTCATGCGCTCGCGGATCAGGTCGGCGGCGCGCTCGGCGATCGCGATCGTCGGAGCGTTCGTGTTGCCGCGCGGGACCGTCGGCATCACCGAGGCATCCACGACGCGCAATCCCTCGACGCCGTTCACGCGTAGCTCGGTGTCCACGACGGCCTCGGCGTCCGAACCCATACGGCAGGTGCCGACGGGGTGATACAGGGTGAAGGTCTGCTGGCGTATATAGGCGCGCAGATCCTCCTCGGAGTCCGAGTCGGGGGTGTAGTGGGGGCGGGTGGTGTAGGGCGCCACCGCGGGTTGGCGGGTGATTTCCATCGTCACGCGCATGCCCTGAACCATCCGCGCCATGTCTGACTCCTCTGCAAGGTAGTTGTGGAGGATGTAGGGCTTGGCGGTGGGGTCGGGCGAGAGCGGCGCGAGCATCCCGCGACTATCGGGGGTGAGCAAGCAGGGCGCCACGCCGAAGCCGTGCTCGAAGACGGGCTCGTCGACGTACAGTGCGGGCGCCGCGTGGAACTGGATATCGGGCGCAGCGAGCTCTGCGCTCGAGCGGATGAACCCGCCGGCCTCGGCGATATTCGAGGTCAAGGGGCCACGGCCCTCGTTGACGAAGGCGGCGAGGTTCGCCTCGGTCAGCGAGTCAAACAGCGAGACCGGCTCGTCGTGAGCCCAGGTGAGCCCGCAGGCGGGATGATCCTGGAGGTTCTGCCCGACACCGCCCAGATCCTGGATCACGGGGATCTGCAGCAGCCCCAAGATTGCCGCCGAGCCGATTCCGGAGAGCATCAGCAGATGCGGCGAGTTGTACGCGCCGCCGCAGAGGATCACCTCGCGCTCGGCGCGAAAATCGTGGCGCTCCCCGAGCCGCGCCCCCTGCACGCCGACGGCGCGCTCGCCCTCGAACAGCACGCGGTGGACCTGCATGTAGGTCTCCACGGTCAGGTTGGGACGGGACATTGCGGGATGCAGATAGGCGACCGCGGCGCTGCAGCGCCGGCCCTCGCGCTGGGTGCGCTGGTAGCGACCGAAGCCGTCCTGCTCTGCGCCGTTGAAGTCCTCGTTGGCCGGCAGACCGGCCTGCGCACAGGCCTGAAGGAAGGCGTCGGTGATCGGGTTGGGCGCGCGGTCGTCGGAGACCGTCAGCGGGCCGCCTGCACCGTGCAGCTCACAGGCGCCGCGCTCGTTGTCCTCGGCGCGCTTGAAATAAGGGAGCAGCTCGTCGTAGCCCCAGCCCTCGCAGCCCTGCTCGCGCCAGCCGTCGTAGTCGGCCCGATTGCCGCGGATGTAGACCATCGCGTTGGTCGAGGAGGAGCCCCCGAGCGTCTTGCCGCGGGGCAGGTAGATGCGCCGGCGATCGACGAACGGCTCCGCGGCGGTCGAGTAGTCCCAATCGACCTCGGTGCGGAACAGCTGGCCGAAGGCGAGGGGCACGTGGATGTTCTCGATCACATCCGGCGGACCGGCCTCGATCAGCAGAACCTCGACATCGGGGTCCTCGCTCAGACGGCCGGCCAGTACGCACCCGGCGGAGCCGGCCCCGACGATCACGTAGTCGTACATCAGCCCCGTCCTCCTTACTCGCCAACGAAAGCGCCGTAGCTCCGGCGCAAGGCAATACTCCGCTCTCAGCGCCGCCAAGTCAAGATCACGGAGCTAACGCGATCGCTTTGCAGGGTCTGTCAGGCGGTCAAGCTGCCCGCCGTCCAAGCAGCGACGGAATCTCCGCCAGCGGCTCGATCGTGGTGTTGACGCTCGGCCCCCTCTGTGTCCACCCCGCAAACTCGTAGGACAGGGTCCGCGCGTCCGCCTCGCGAGGCGCGAGCTTGTGCTGCAACAGTGACGCGTAGCGGCGGTCATGTGTGCTCAGCACGAGCTGGCGATGCTCGCGAATCCGACAGCAGAGATCGGCAAAGCCCAGCACCCCGCGCGCGTCGATCGCCTGCAGGGGATCGTCGAGCACGAGGAACGGAAGGGCTGCCTCACGAGCGTTCAGCGCGAGACCAAGAAAGTACGACAAGGCCACCACGCCCAGCTGGCCTTCACTGAAGAGCAGCGCGGGATTGGCGGTCAGCTGCCGGTCGGGGTCGACGACCTCCGGGACGATCTGATTCTTTGAGTAGTAGATGTCTTGGGTGGCGCGCAACTCGGTGAACGTGAGATGTGGCGCCAGCCGGTCGAAGACCTCGGCAAAGCTCGGCTCGAGCTTTGCGATTGCGCGACGCACGACGCGCTCGGCGGCCTGCTTGGCGGCCTGCTCGAGCGCGCTCGCGCGCTCGCGGCGAGCTTTGGCCCCGTCAAGCTCGCGCCGTGCCCGTGCCATCTCCTCGAACAGAGAATTGGTGTCCGCCGAGAGCCGCTCGATCTGGCCACCCTCCTCACGCTGGGCCTGGGCAGATAGCTCGCGTATGCGCTCGCGCAGTGAGTCCAGGGCGCCGGCCAGCTCGCTCGCGTTTGCCGGCAGCGCCCAGTCATCCTGGATCCTCACCAGATCGGTCCCGCGCAGTCCTGCGCGCAACTTCTCCACCGCGTGCTCGCGTGCCGTGAGCGCCTCGCAGCGGCGGCGCTCGGCCGCGAGCGCCGCCTGCGCCCGCGCTTGCGCGTGCTGGACGGCCTTGCGCGTGGTCGCGGCCGTCTGCACCGCTTGCCGGGAGCGCCCGAGCACCTCGGTGAGCTGGGCGCGGACGCGCGCTTCGTCGATCCCCTGCCCGCACACGGGGCACGCATCGCCGAGCAACTCGATTGCCGCGCAGGACAGCTGCACCTGCAAGGGCGCCTGTTGCATCGCCTCCTCGGCCTGGCGCGTGAGCTCGGCCAGCTTCCGCTCCGCCACCTCGACGGGGCTGCCAACAGCCCTCTCAGCGGCGATCGCGCCGGCTTGCCGAGCTGCCAGAGCGCTCGCGAGGGCAATCAGAGTGCTCACCGACCCCTCGACTGCGACCAGGTCCTCCGGTGTGCCGAGCGCGTCCTTCAGCACCACCCCGGCGGGCAGCGTCTCACGAACGTGGACAAGAGCGCCTTGCAGATGCGCGCGCGCCGCTTCGGGATCGGCAAGGGCCGATCTCGCCGCCGCCAGCGATGCCTTCGCCCGCTCATGCCGCCGGGCAAGATCGACGTGAACGCCCTCCAGTCGCTTGCACTCCTTGCCGAGATCCTTCGCGCAACGAGCCGCGCTCTCAGCGAACAGCGTCACCCGCTCCAGCCCGAGGATCGCCGACAGTCGCTCGTGCATCGTGGCGCCACTGTCAAGCGCCGCGCTGACGGCGTGCTGTTGCAGGATGCCCCACCTCCTGACGGCCTCGGAGAGCTGGGCGAACGAGAGGTCTCCGAAGGCGTGGGCGAGCTGCACCTCGGCGCAGGGCAGCGACTGATCGCCGTCCCACGCCGACAGCGCGTGCTTGGCGGATGTGCCACAGCGCTCGAAGTCCAGCAAGCGGCCATCCGGCCCGACGAGCGAGATCCGTACCCGCGCCGGCGCGCCGGCGTAGACGTTGACGATCGGATCGTGCCCGCGGCGCAATCCCCGTGCCCGCTCACTCAAGCGCGGGATCTCACCGGTCAGCACCCACAGCAGCCCGTCGATCAGCGATGTCTTGCCGGACCCGTTCTCGCCCGCCAGCAGCACGACGTCGGCGTCGAGATCGAAGCGCTGCGCGTCGGCAAAGCCCCGGAATGCCTGAAGCTCGATCGAGCTCAGCCTCGCGATCACGGGACCCTCACCTCGCTGCGCTCGCGGAAGGCTTCGATCGCGGTGTCGGCCACGCGGTCGTCGAGCGCCAACGCCCGCAGCTCCTCGCGCAGCTGCCGCAGTGGCTCGACGAGATCGAACACGGCGCCGGGGCGCAGCGGCAACAGCGGCCGCAAAGCACGATCGAGCGCGGACCGTACAACCGCTACGCGCACCAGCTTGCGCGCCTGCCGCGTGTCTGGGACCGCGTCCTTGAGCGCTCTGTAAGCGGCGGGGTCGGTGGCCTTGGCGCGGATGTGAAGTAGGAGGTACACCTCCCTGCCGCGCACCGACCGAGTCTCTCCGGCTAGGAGTGTCAATGCGGCCTGAACCTCGCCGCAGCGCTGTGCGAAGTCGGTCCACCCAGCAAGCTCGACGCAGCCGACGAACGCGTCCGCGCTCTCGGCCAGAAGCGCCCGCACTCCGGCGAGCTCGGCGCGCTCGAGCACGTAGCCGGCCCCTTCGAGCATCCGGCCGATGTCATCGAGGCTTGCCAGATCTCCTGCCATCGCCTCCATACCCCCCTTCTCCGACGACGCCGTCCAAACGGGACACGCACGCAGCTCCAGCTCAAGGACTCACCGCCCGGCCTCCGCCGCGTTCCTTGGCACAATCCTGCGGTGATGCGCCGGGCGACCATGATCCTCCTGCTGCTCGCGATAAGCGCTCTCCTCGCCGCATGCGCAAGCGCCAGCCACCCGGCGACGACGGCGGCAGGTGCTCGAGCCACGACGCGAGCACACGCTCGGACCGCGGCGGGACCGCTCACCACGGCGCAGGCGATCGCGTTCGCCCGCGCCGTGAACCTGCGCGCGACGGATCTGCCGGGATTCAGGGTCGCGCCACCCGAACACGAACACGAAACGGCGGCGGAAAAGCGACTCGAACGCGAAATGCTGCGCTGCGCGGGCGCCCCGAGCGCAAAGGCTGAACACGCCAAAGAACTCGCCGAAGTCAAATCGCCAGAGCTCAAGCTCGAACACGACGGGATCGCGGATAGCGTCAGCTCCAGCGTCGGCGTCGCGCGCACCGCGGCCACGACCGTCAAAGAACTCGCAGCGATTCACAGCGCCCACGCCCGCGCGTGCGTCTCGCACTACCTCGATCAGCTCTTCAAAGGCAAGGCCTATCAAGGCGCGCACTTCAGCCCGTTCTCGATCGCCTCGGGCACTCCCCCAGCGCCCGGCACGACAGGCAGCTTCGGGTGGCGTATCAGCGCGACGATCTCAACGACCGTCAACACGCACCGCATCGCGATCCCCTTCTATTTCGACATCCTCGGCTTCGTCTACGGGCAGGCCCGGGTCTCGCTCTTCAGCACCGGCGTGCTCGAGCCGTTCCCAGCCGCGATCCAGCAGCGACTGTTCTCCCTGCTGCTGGGACGTGCCAGGACACACGGCATTACATGACAGACGCAGTCCCATACGCCAACTACCAGTACGAGATCTACCTGCGCGGCATAACGGGCCAGCGCCCCGCACGGTCGCTGGACTGGCGCCAGTTGGAGAAGGATGCGATGAATCTGTTGCGGCAAGGGCCGCGGGGGTACATAGCGGGGGGTGCGGGGCTGGGCGAGACGATGCGCGCCAATCGCGAGGCGTTTGACCATTGGCGCCTGCGGCCGCGGATGCTGCGCGACGTTTCAGAGCGCTCGCTGAGCCGGACGGTGCTGGGGACGGAGCTGGGAGCCCCGGTGCTGCTGGCGCCGATCGGGGTGCAGACGCTGGCGCATTCGGAGGGGGAGCTCGCTATGGCCCGAGGCGCGGCACAGGTTGGGGTGCCGTTGGTGGCGAGCACGGCGGCCTCGCACACGATCGAGCAGATCGCAGAGGCCTCGGGAGAGCTCGCGCGCTGGTACCAGCTGTACTGGCCGCGCGATAAGGAGCTGGCGCGCAGCTTCGTCCAGCGTGCCGAGCGGGCGGGCTACAGCGCGATCGTGGTGACGCTCGACACCTGGCTGTTGGGGTGGCGCCCGGCGGACCTGAGCGAGGCGTTCCTACCTTTTTTGTGGGGAGAGGGGAACAAGAATTATCTGGAGGACCCGGTCTTCCAGGGCTTGCTCCAGGCGCCGCCGGAGCAGGACATGCAGGCCGCGATCGGACAGTGGGCCTTCCAGTTCGCCAACCCGTCGGTGACGTGGGAGGACCTGGCGTGGCTGCGCGAGTGCACCAAGCTGCCGATCGTGCTGAAGGGAATCGTCCACCCCGACGATGCGCGGCTGGCGGTCGAGCACGGGGTGCAGGGGGTGCTCGTGTCCAACCACGGCGGGCGCCAGGTCGATGGGGCGATCGGCGCGCTCGATGCGCTGCCGGGGGTGGTGGCGGCCGTGGACGGACGTTTGGAGGTGCTGTTCGACAGCGGCATCCGCTCCGGCGCGGACGCGCTCAAGGCGCTCGCCCTGGGCGCCCGCGCGGTGCTGTTGGGACGGCCCTACATTTGGGGGTTGGCGCTCGGCGGCGAGCAGGGCGTGGTGGAGGTGCTGCGCTCCTTTCTCGCAGACCTCGACCTGGCGATGGCGCTGAGCGGGTACGCCAACATCGACGAAGTGGACGCGAGCGCGCTGGTCGCGCAGGGCCGCTTTTGACCTACCGAAACGGCATGCGCAGCTTGCGACCACGGCTCGCCCGGCGGCGCTCCAGCAGCGATGCCTCGATCGCTTTGCCGAGCTCAGCCGTCGTCAGCCCGTCCCCCGAGACCTTCTCTGAAGCGTGCGGGGCGTCTTTACGCCACGAGGCGTTGCCCTGGTCGTCCTCGGCGCGCCAGTAGTGGTGAGGCGCCCCCTCTTCCTCGTAGATGACAACGTGGATCGCCCGCCCGGGATTCTTCCAACTCGCCATCTAATGAAGGGTATAGGGATGGAATGCGAGCGGTGATGGAATGCGTGGATCCGTGCGCGGGTGTAGCGTTACGGACACGCGCCGACCGTGCGGTGCTGCAGCCGCTGGATGAGCGCCCTTTTCGATCAAGGGGGACACATGTCAAGGGGACACATGATTAGGCAGCACTCCACGTTGCTCCTCCTCGCACTCGCCGGCGTGTTGATCGCCGGCTGCGGGAGCAGCGGCTCCACATCCGCCAGCAACTCGACGCCGGCTCAGGTCAGCGTGACCCAGCCCGCGACCACCACGGCGAGCACCGGCACAACATCGACGTCCCCGACCACCACCTCGACCAACACGCCGAGCGTTCCCACGAGCATCCCCACGACCGCTGCGGGCGTGGCGGAGGCTGTGGCGGTGTGCAAGTCGGTCATCCAAAGAGATCCGACGCTCTCCGCGAGCCTGAAAGCGAAGGTCGAAGGCATCTGCAACAAAGCCGCCAGCGGCAACCTCGCGGGGGCGCGCGCGGCCGCCAAGGAAGTGTGTGCTGAAGTCATCAACGCCTCGCCGATTCCCGCCGTGGCCAAGGAAGCGGCGCTCGCCGCCTGCAAGCGCAGCAGCTAGGCACACGCTCAGGCATCCTGGCCGCCTAAGCGCGCAGCACCGGGCTCCAGTGCTCGGGGTCGCGCGCTGCCTGCTCGCGCGCCCAACGGAAGTGATGCACGGCGGAGCGACGCAGGGGCTCACCGAGCGCCAGCCCCAACAGCGCCCACCTGCGAGCGTGCCGGGGAGTCTCCAGTGCGACAGCCAGCGCCCCCGCGAGCGTCCACAGGTGGAGCACCCTGTTGTATGGACCGAGCTGCTCTGCCGTCATGCCCTCCGCTTCGGTCAGATATGGAATGCCGTTACGCCGCTCCCACGGCCACTGCACGAAGTGAACGATCCCACCCGCCAGCCCGGCCCCGTTGTTCAGGGCAATCCACTGCTCGACTTGCTCACCCTCAGCCATCCATCCGGCGAGCGCCCACGCGGGCAGCCCGGTGGCCCACATCGCGACCGCACCGCGCCTGCCGATGAACGGCTCGAAGACCAAACCAACGCCCGCGCGAACCTCGAAGGCGTGGTGGGCGGCGGTCCCGAGCGCGGTGAGGACCGTGAAAGGTCGCCGCGGAAGCAGGCTCATTGTTTCTTCCAGAGATAGAGAACGACAGTGTTCACTGTGTCATCCAGGTGGCGTCGTCGAGCCGCGGCGGGTACCTGAGCTCCTCGGGGCGCTCGAGCATCTCCGCGGCCGCCTCGTCCATGCGCATCATTGTGATGGCCCCCGTCTCCGCGAGGCGCACTGTCTCGCCGAGGACGCTGTCGAGCGCTTCCCAACCGGGCTCGCCGGTGAAGGCGAAGGACAGCGGATGGAACAGCAGCGCCAGGTGACCCTCCTGCTCTGCGTGGCCCTCCAGCGCGGCGATCATCTGCGCTTGCATCACCTCGGGCGGATGTGGATCGGGCCCATCGCCGTAACGTTCGCGCAGGCCCGCAAACTGGGGCAGGTAGGCGTAGACGTCCACCAGCGGCCAGCGGAACGGCAGCACCGCCAGACCCTCGAGCACCCCCTCCCGCTCGCCGGCGGGCGAGACGTAGCTGTAGCCATGCTCGCCGAGCAGCTGGGCCGTGCGCTCGGTCAGACCGCCTCCCGGCGGTCGAAAGCCGCGCGGCTCGATCCCGATCGCGCGCATCGCATTGGTGGCGCGCGCCAGCAACGCAACCTCGGACTCAGCGTCGAGCGCCGCCCATTCCTCGTGGCGCCACGCGTGCAGGGCGACCTCGTGGCCGCCTTCCACGATCGTGTGCAGCGCCTGCGGGTACATCTGCGCATTCAGACCCTCGACGAAGAACGTCGCCTTCAGCTTCTTGGTCGCGAGCAGCTCGAGCAGCCTGGGGAGAACTTCGACGACGGTGAAATGCTGCCCTTCAGGCACCCCCTCCGGCCACATGCCGAGCTCGAGCTGGGCGGCCTCGCCGAGGTTGTCAAACGTCACCGACACGACCGGCTCGGGCACGGCCCAAGCATAGTTCAGGACTCGGGGCGATCAACAGCTCGGGGCCCTCTGGCACCCCGGGTCTGTTCACGGCGGGGTTCGCCGCTCGCGCGGAGAGCCGCTCGGCTGGCAGTGGGCCACACAGCGCAAGGGCTTCGGCGGCGCCGATCGATTCCTCGAGCCAGGCCCGCTGGCTGTCTCGGTCGGCGAGGATCACCGGCATGCGGTTGTGGATGGCGCTCGCCACGCGATTGGAAGCGGGGTCGCACGTCAGCAGACTGCAGCTGTGGACCCAGTCCCTGCCGATCTTGGCCGGTGTCCATAACGCCGCGAACGCGAACGGCTCGCCGGAGTCGACCTGGAAGTAGAAGGGCTGTCGTCGCTCGCCGTAGCGCTCGGGCTTAAGCCACTCGAAGTAGCCGTCCGCTGTCATCAGGGCTCGCCTCGATGCGCGCGCAATCAGGTCGCGATACGCGGGCCTCTCGGTGACGCTCTCGATCCGCGCGTTGATCATCTTGTGGGTGCTCTCCAGGCTCCTGGCCCACGGCGGCACGAGGCCCCACCGCAACATGCGGGCTTCGCTGGTTCGCTGTGGTGCGACGATCGCCAGGACCTGCTCGGGCGGCGCGAGGTTGAAACGGCGCGTCCCCGCCTCGCTGGGCACCTTGACCCCGAAACGCCGGCCGATCTCTTCCGGCCCACGAGTATTGCTGTAGCGACCACACATCCGGTCAGGCTAGGCCGCGCTTGCGATGGTTTAGTGGCGTGCCCTTGACCGCTGTGCGAACATATGTTCGATGACGTGTGCTTGCGCCCCGCATACCTCCTACGCTCGGTTCCGGGCACCCGCCCTGGCGGCCGGGCAGCTCGTCGCGCTGGGCTCGGCTCGGGGACTGGACCGCTGAGAATGGCTGGCGCGAAGGGCACGATCGTGTGCATAGCACTGCCGCGGTTTGAGCTGGTGGCGGCGGTCGGTGACGCTGAGGAATTGGCAGGACGCGCGCTGGCGATAGCGCCGTCGGGCGGCGGCGCTCTGAGGGTTGGTGAAGTCTCCGGGTCAGCCCAGGCTCAGGGTGTTCAGCCGGGGATGGCGCTCGGTGAGGCACTCGCGCGCTGCCCGGCGCTGGAGCTTCTCGCAGGCGATCCCGTACGCGTCGCCCAGGCATGGGAAGCGAGCGCCCGTGCCCTCGAAGGGATCGGCGCGCGGCTGGAGCTCGCGCGGCCGGGTCTCGCTTACTTCGACGCCGACGGCCTTGACTCACTGCATGGCGATATCCACGGGGTCATCACGGCGGCACGAAACGCCCTCGCAGGGCCGGCGCGGATCGGGGTGGGCCCGACCAGGTTCTGCTCGCTGGCGGCGGCCCTCGAGACCCGCTCACGTCGCGCACGGGTCATCGCCGAGCGTGATGCGCGGCGGTATCTCGCGGCCCACCCGGTGAGCATCCTCTCCCACAGGCCACAGACCGCCCCGATCGTGCCGGTGCTTGAACGTCTTGGACTCGACACCCTCGGAGCGGTCGTGAAGCTCAGCGCGGCTGACGTCGCCGACCGCTTCGGCGCGCCGGGCAGCCTCGCGCGACGGCTTGCGCTCGGACATGACAGCACCCTGCGCACCAGGCTCCTCGAGGACCGGCTGCGTGAGTCGATGGCCCTCGCGGATTCGAACTCCGGCGAGGCCTTACAGCGAACGCTTCAGGTACTCCTCGACCGGCTGCTCGCACGTTCCGAGCGACGCGGACGAACGATCAGGGCGCTCACGCTGTCCGCGCGCCTGGTCGAGCGCGGCACGTGGTCTCAGGCCGTCGTGTTCGGAGAAGCGCTGTCTGACTGCAAGCGCATGCTGCTGGCACTGACTGCACCGCTACGCCTGCTGCCGGCGCCCGCCGTGGCCCTGCAGCTGGCCGTCGACCGGTTCGGCCCAGCGGACGGCGATCAGACGACACTGCTGGACGGGGAGCGCGCCGCGCGGCTTGCACGCCTGCAAGACGCCGTGAGCCAAATACGGACGTTGGCGGGTCCCCATGCGGCGCTGCGTGCCCTGCCGGCAGAGGCGCGCTCGCGCGTCCCCGAGCGACGATTCATCTTCACGCCCTGGGCGCAATGACACGCCGGAGGATCTCCGCACCCACCGCACCGAACGTCCCTCGGGCGATCGGGGTGCAGACGCTTGACGGGACGCCGCTCGCGATCGCCGGCGAGCGGGTCGCGACGGCAGCGGAATCGTGGCTGGTTGAAGACCGATGGTGGACCGACCAGCCGCTCCAGCGCCGCTACTGGGAGCTCACCACCGTCCGTGCTCGCAACGTCGTCGTCTTCCATGACCTGGTGGCCGATCGGTGGTTCACCCAGGCGGCCTGATGGTTTGTCAAGGAACAGATTGCGTGACTGACGGGGCTGACCGTGACCGATCGGTGGTTCACGCAGGCGGCCTGATGATTGTCAAGGAACAGATTGTGATTGCGGGGGACGGACCGTGACCGATCAGAGATCGGCCGGCGTATGACGCCGCGCAACGGCTGCCTCACGCCGCCCTATGCCGAGCTCCACGCGCACTCCGCCTACTCGTTCCTGGACGGCGCCTCGCTGCCGGTGGAGCTGATCGGCCGGGCCGCCGAGCTCGGTTACACGGCCCTCGCGCTGACCGATCACGACTCGCTGGCCGGCTCGATGGAGCTCGCGATGGCCGCCCTGGACTCCCCTGTGCGTCCGATCTTCGGCGCCGAGGTCACCGTCGAGCGTGCGCCCGGCGAGCGCGACGGCGAGCATCGGCATCTCACCCTGCTCGTCCGCGACGGGCACGGCTGGCGGCACCTGTGTCAGCTACTCACGCGCGCGCACGCGCGCACGCGCGATGCTCCGGACCGCCGGGCAGGTCAGCCATGCGTGGCGTTGCAGGACGTGCTCGAGCACTCCGAAGGCCTGGTATGCCTCACGGGCTGCGCGGAACACGGCATCGAGGACGAGTCGACCGCCCGGCGGCTGCTGGACGCGTTCGAACCCCACGGGTTGCGCGTCGAGCTGCAGCGCCCCTACGCCCGCGGGGATCGGATTCGCAACCGCTCGCGCGAGCGACTCGCGGCACGGCTCGGTGTGCGAACCGTCGCGAGCGGTGACGTGCACGCGCATACGCGCGCGCGGGCGCTCTTGCAGGACGCGTTCGTTGCCATCCGCCACGGGATGACACTCGACGCAAGCGAGGTGCAGCGCCGACCCAACCACACCCATGTGCTCGCGCGGCCCGCGGCGATGGCCGCCAGGTTCCGCGAACACCCGGACGCGGTGGCGGAGAGCGTGCGGTTGGCCGAGACCCTGACGTTCTCGCTGATCAGAGACCTTGGCTACCGGTATCCGTGCTCCGAGAGCCCCGACGCGATCCGGGTCCTGGCCGAGGTCTGCCACGCGCAGTTCGCCGGGCGCTACCCACCGGGATCCCCCTACCACGCGCAGGCAGCCGCGCGGCTGGAGGAGGAGCTTCGAATCATCGACGCTCTCGGCCTGGCGGGCTTCTTCGTGTTGCATCACGACATCCTGCAGATAGCGCAGCAGGTCGCCGTCGAGGTGCGCGGGCCGGATACGGCCAGGGCGCTGTTGCCGCCCGGCCGGGGCCGGGGCTCTTCGGTGTCCTCGATCGTCTGTTACCTGACGGGCCTGTCGCATATCGACCCTGTCCAGAACGAGCTCGAGATCGGCCGCTTCCTGCACGAGGAAATCGAGTCGCTGCCCGACATCGACATCGACTTCCCGCGCGATATCCGCGCGGAGCTGATCGCGCGGATCCCCAAGCACTACGGGCAGGACCGCGCCGCACTGGTCGCGGCCTTCCCGACGTTTCGCGCGCGGGGGGCGATCCGGGAGCTCGGCAAGGCACTCGGCCTGCCGGCTGGTGAGCTCGAGCGTGTCGCGCGGAACTCGGAGGGTCGGGGCGGTGCGGGCACGGTTGCGCAGGACATCCGCTCCACGCTCGGCCCGCGGCGCTTGCAGAGTGGCCGTTGGGAGTGGCTCGCCCGCCTCGCCGATGAGGCATACGGGCTGCCGCGGTATCTCTCTCAACACCCCGGTGGGATGGTGATCTCCACGCGGCCGTTGATCGACTGCTGCCCGGTCGTGCCCGCCGCGATGGAGGACCGCCAGATGGTGATGTGGGACAAGGACTCCTGCGCGGACGCCGGCTTCCTGAAGATCGACCTGCTCGGCCTCGGGATGCTCTCCGCGGTCGAGCGGTGCGTCGAGCTGATCGCAAAGCGGCGCGGTGAGCGGATCGACCTCTCACGCATCCCGTTCAACGACGAGGAGACATTCCAGACGATCCGGGCCGCCGACACCGTCGGCGTCTTTCAGATCGAGTCGCGTGCGCAGATCGGCTCGCTGTATCGCACCCAGCCGACGACACTGAAGGACCTCACGATCCAGGTGGCATTGGTACGACCAGGCCCGATCGTCGGCGGCGCCGTCAACCCATACATCGAACGACGCCAAGCACTCCTACAAAACCCCGACTTTCAAGTTTCTTACCTACACCCCTCCCTCGAGGAACCACTCAAAGAGACTTTGGGGACGATCATCTTCCAAGACCAGGTGATCGAAGTGTGCAAGGCGTTCGCCGGCTTCTCACCCGGCCAGGCCGAGAGCCTCAGACGCGCGATGTCGCGCAAGCGCTCCCAAGAGGCGATGGACGACCACCGCCAGCAGTTCGTCGACGGCGCCCGCACCAGCAACCCCGACGTCAGCGAGGCTGTGATCGAGCAGGTCTGGAGCATGGTCGCCGGATTCAGCGGCTTCGGATTCCCCAAGGCCCACGGCGCAGCCTTCGGCTTGTTGGCCTACCAATCCACATGGCTACGCGTCTACTACTTCCCCGAGTTCCTCTGCGCCCTGCTGGGCGAGCAGCCGATGGGCTTCTACCCACCCGATTCGCTGATCCACGAGGCCCAACGACGCGGCACCACGATCCTCCCACCCGACGTGATCCACAGCGACGCCGAGTGCACCGTCACCACAACCGGAGAGATCCGCATCGGCCTGAACTACATCAAGGGCGTTCACACCGAGGACATCGAGCGTCTGATCGCATCCCGCCTGCAAGACGGCGCCTTCGCAACCCTGCAGGACTTCGCCGCCCGCGCGGGGGTGAGCACCGCCACCCTGGAGGGGCTCGCCTGGTCGGGGGCATGCGACGCGCTCGCCGGAGATGACCCCTACGCACGCCGCACCGCGCTCTGGCAACTCGGCCTCGCAAAGCCCGCCACGCGGGCCAAGGGCGGCGACCAGCTCGCGCTGGAGCTCCCACCGAGCACAGCGCCCGAGCTGCCCGCACTCAGCGAATGGGACGCGATGATCGCCGATTACGCCGCCACCGGCCTCTCCATCGACAGGCACCCAATTCAGTTGCTCCGCGAGCAGCTGGATGGGGAAGGCGCCCTGTCGATCGCCGCGTTGGCCAAGGTGCGACACAACACCCGGGTGACGGTCGCCGGACTGGTCATCGCCCGGCAGCGACCACAGACGGCGAGTGGCGTGACCTTCCTCCTGTTGGAGGATGAGACAGCTACGTTGAATGTGATCGTTGCGCTCAAGCTGTACGAGGCACAGCGTCTCACCGTGCGCACCGAGCCGCTGATCCTCGTGGAGGGAGTCCTCGAGCGCCACTGGAACGGCGGCGGTCAGGTCAACCTGCTCGCCACGGCGATCACCCGGCTCGCCAACGCAAGCGACGCCGCGGAGGAGACCGTAAAGAACCTGCGCCAGCCCGCGGAGCCAGCCACCGCGCCGGCCGATGACTTCTCCGTCGTCGCGCCGCCGGCTATGAATTTCGCGCAAGGGAGGCGATGAAGAGCCCTCGCCGCACTTCACATAGTCCGATCAGCGAGGTTTTCGGTCCTGCTGGAGGTCTCCGAGCCGCGCGCCGGCGCACAGTCCGATGACCAGCAGGGCGAAGATGATCCAAACGGCGAGGATCACGACGAACAGAACCATTGTGCATCCATGTCGATCACAGGCGAGCTGAGACCCCCCTACGATTTACGCTGTGAGCAGGCGCACGATCGCGGTGACCCCTACCACGACGATCAGCGCCCGCAGCGCGGCGGGTGGCAAGCGCCGTCCGTAGCGCGCGCCGAGCTGGGCGCCGAGGATCGAGGCGCCGGCGATGATGCCGGCCGGCCCCCAATCCACGTGTGCGGCGAGCATGAAGTACACGGCCGCGACGCCGTTGGTGAGGCCGGCCAGCACGTTCTTCAGGGCGTTCGTGCGGTGCAGGTCCTGCGACAGCGTGAGCCCGAGGATCCCCAGCAGCAGGATCCCCTGGGCGGCGCCGAAGTAGCCGCCGTAGACGCCCGTCGCGTAGATCGCCAGCGCCAGCACGATGCCCTTCTCGTGCGCCATGTTGATGTCGCGCTCGGCGAGCAGTGCTTTCAAGCCCGGCTGCAGGACGACCAAAACAAGCGCGAGCGCGATGAACACCGGCACGATCGCCTTGAACGCCGACGCGGGCAACAGCAGCAGCAGGACCGCCCCGGTGATGCCACCGAGCACCGACATTCCTCCGAGCCGGATCGCTCGCCCACGCTGGCCTGAGAGCTCGCGGCGATAGCCAATCGCCCCCGAGATCGACCCCGGGACCAGGCCGATCGTGTTGGAGACGTTCGCCGTGACAGGGGCGTAGCCGAAGGCGAGGAGGATCGGGAAGGTGATCAGCGTCCCGCTGCCGACGACCGTGTTGATCGTGCCCGCCGCCAGCCCCGCAAGGGCGAGCGCGACGATTTCGCCGAGGCTCATGCCCGCGCGAGGAACTCGACGATCGATGCCTTGAAGCGCGGATCGCCCAAGACTTCGATGTGATTCCCGCTGAGCAGCTCGAGCGTTCCCTCGGGGATCGCATCGGCGAGCACCCGCGGACGGATCGCGAACGGATCGGCGTCCCCCGCCAACAGCAGCGTGGGCGCCGAGATCTCGCCGAGCGCGATCTCACCTCGATAGATCGAGCGGGATTGGGCGACGAGCGCCTCGCGGTCCCCCTTCAGCGCGTCCGCCAGCTGGCGGAAGGCAGCGGCCGCCGGCATCACCTCGAGGCTGGACGGGTCATCGACGCTGAGCGCTTGGATGATCGCGTCGTTCGGCACCTCGCGCCGGTCGACGCCGCCGCACTCGACCACGCCCGAGCCCACACCGCCGATCACCATTCTCCGCACCCGCTGATCGGTGCTCGCGAGGAGCAACGAGACGATCGCGCCCATCGAATAGCCGACGAGATCGAGGAGTGGCACGTCGATCGTGTCGAGCAGGACACCCAGATCGCGCGCCATGCGATCCTCCCCGTAGCGGCCCGGGTCGTGCGGCTTCTCCGAGCGGCCGTGGCCCCGCGCGTCGGGGGCGATCACCTTGCGCCCCGCGCTCGTCAGCGCCGCGACGACACCCGTGGCAACCCAGTTGGCGTTGGCGTTGGCGACGAAGCCGTGGTGGAGCACCACGGGCGGAAGTGCCGGCTCGGCCGATTCTTGCTCCGCGGTCTCCTCGCCCCATTCCTGGTAGGCGATCTGCAGGCCATCCCAGCTCTCAAAGCGCTTCACGGCCGTCTGCTCGGGGGTCGGGTCCACCGGCGGAGTCTAGGTCACGCCTGCTCGCCCGCAGCGTCGGATCCGGACCCGCTTCGCTTCGGAGTAGGCTTGTTGGATGGGTATGAGCGACCGTGCGATCGCCGAGCAGGACCGCTGCAAGGTCTGTGGCGGAGCGGGCTGGACGTGGTGGACCGAGAATGTCCCGCCCCCAGAGAAGGGCAAGTGGGTCGTCTGCCGCGAGTGCATCGGCACCGGGCGCACCGATCACAAGGGGCGCAAGCGCCAGCGGCCCGCTGAGGACGGGGGAGGTTAAGTAGCTGCGGCGCACGACGCGTTGTATTCGAACGGTCTGCGGCCTTGCCGGCCTAACGTAGTCCGAACCGCCAGGTCTTGGTCTCGCGTTTCAGGCGGCGGATGCCGACTGACCAGGCGCGAGATCCATCACATCGCGATCAGGTCCTCGATGCCGGCGTCTGCTCGCAGCCCCAGCGCCTTCTCCAAGTGCCGCCCCTGCACCCGCTCGCTGCCGTCGAGGTCGGCGATTGTGCGTGCCACCCGCAGCGCGCAATGCTGCCCCCGCAGGCTCAACGACCCACGCTCCCGCGCGCCGCGCAGCAGCTCCTCTGAGCGCTCATCGAGCCGCACATGCTCGCTCAGCAAACCGGCCGGCAGGCGAGCGTTGACCGTGATTTCCTGATCCTCAAAACGTGCCGCCTGCCGTTCCCTGGCCTCCACCACGAGCTCGCGCGCACGCGCGGAGCTGGTCAGCGGCTTGCCCTGGAGCATCTGCGGATCGTCGTGGCGCAGGCGCGGAAACAGATCGATCCGATCCAGCAACGGCCCGCTCAGCCGCTGGCGATAGCGCAGCAGCTCGCGATAGCTGCACCGACAGCGACCGGGCACATCGGCGTAACCGCACCTGCATGGATTGCTCGCCGCGACGAGCATGAACCGAGCCGGATAGATCGCAGAGTGCCGCGCGCGAACGATCACCACACGACCGTCCTCAAGCGGCTGCCGCAGAGCCTCGAGCGTCGTGTGCGCGAACTCGCTCAGCTCATCGAGAAACAGAACCCCATGATGCGCAAGCACGATCTCGCCCACCCAGCCGCGCCTGGCACCCCCGATCAGCCCGGCCGTCGTGGCGGTGTGGTGCGGCGCGCGAAACGGCCTGTCATAGCGCAGCCCCTCCGCCACCGCCTCGCTGCCCAAGCTGTGAACGCGCAGCACATCCACGGCCTCCGAGGCACTCAACGGCGGCAGGATCGACGGCAGGCGCTGGGCCAACATCGTCTTTCCCGTCCCGGGCGAACCCATCAACAGAATGTTGTGAGCGCCGGCCGCCGCGACGATCATGGCCTGCACCGCCTCGTGCTGACCGTACACATCACTCAGATCCAGTGCGCCAGCGGACGGCGCCGGCGCCGGCAAAGCGCTCGCCGGCAGCGGATCGCCCGCGCCGCCTCTCAAAAACCTCACCGCGCTTGTGAGCCGCTCGACGACGCCCACACCGATGCCCTCCACGAGCAGCGCCTCACGCGCGCGCTCAGGACCCAGAACGAGCGCCTCCAGACCCGCACGCGCCGTGCCCTGCGCGGCCGCGAGCGTACCCTGGCAAGCACGCACCCCACCGTCGAGCGACAGCTCTCCGAACAGCGCCACGCACTGCAGGCGCGCGGTGGGCACCTGGCCGCTGGCGGCCAGCACCGCACAGGCGAGCGCGAGATCGAACCCCGGACCGATCTTCTGCACATCTCCCGGCGCCAGATTCGCGGTGATCCGCTGGCTCGGGAACTCATAACCGGAGTTGATGATCGCCGAGTGCACGCGATCCCGAGCCTCGCGCACGGCGGCGTCGGCCAAGCCCACCATCGTGAAGCCGGGCAGCCCCTGGCGCACATCGACCTCCACGCTCACCAGCCGCGTCTGAAACCCGTCGATGGCGAACGTCTGCGCTCGCGCAAGCATTCGCGCTCACCTCCTCTGTCGAGAACCGATACCAATCACCCTCAAGCTAGCCCGCGCTTGAGACGGCGGGCGATGGCGAGGGCCGGCAGGCACCGCAGCACCGACCGAAGGAGCCGTCCCAAGCGCGGCGTAGCGTTCTCGGTGGGGGATCAACCCATCGCTGAACGGAGCCCATTCATGTCTCGCTTTGAGATCAACACCGTTGTCCTGGTAGGACGTCTCACGAAAGATCCCGAGTTGCGCACGCTGCCTTCGGGCGTGAGCCTGTGTCGCCTGCGGGTCGCCGTCAACTCCACCCGCCGCGCCGCCGAGGGCGACTACGAGGAAAGGCCCAATTTCTTCGACGTCAGCATCTTCGGCCCGCACGGGGAGAACATCCACGCCTACACCCGCAAGGGCCGCCGCGTCGCGATCGACGGCCGCCTGGAATGGCACGAGTGGCAAACTCGCGACCACCAGACCCGCGAGACGGTGAGCATCGTCGCGAACTCCGTCCTGTTCCTCGAGAACCCCGCCGACCACGGCACCGCCGAGCCCGCCGGCCCCGGCCCCCTCGACGAGACCGACCAGGACTTCGATCAGGAGATCGCCCACTCACCGCTCAGCGAGCTTCCTCTGCGCCCGGCCAGCGAGCTCGTCGCCGTTGCCGCGGCCCCGGAGGCTGACGACATGCTGTTCTGAACTTTATGCGTGCGAGGGCGTCGGCCGTGGCGTTTTATTTCTTAGAGACGCGCCTGGTCAGTCTCCCGTGCTCACGGAAACGCGAGACCAAGACCCGGCGTTTCGGATTACGTTCGGCCGGCAAGGCTATCGGCCGGTCGGATAACTCGCGTCGTGCGCCGTAGCAGGTAAAAAGTTTCATAACGCTAAAAGATGCACCAAGGCCATAAACCTGGCGGATCCCACGCGTCGTGCGCCGTAGCAGGTAAAAAGTTTCATAACGCTAAACGATCCACCAAGGCTGCTAACCGGGCCGAATACAACGCGTCGTGCGCCGCAGCTCAGTTAACCCTTGTTGTTCGATTGATCATGATTAGCTGCGGCGCCTCGCGGTGCTCGACGTTATAAGTCAAGAACACTTGCATAAAAGTAATTAGCTACGGCGCACGACGCGTTCTATTCCGATCAGTTACTAGCCTTGCCTGCCGATCGTTGCTCGAACCGCCGGGTCTTGGCCTCGCGTTTTCGACTGCGAGGGAGACTGACCATGCGCATCATTGTTTCTTTATCGGTCTTCAAACCTCAGCGGTCCCGCCGGGCCGGGGGTGGGCTTGTCCCGTTTTCGAGCTGCCGTCGGAAGAGGGGGTGGCTATGTCCACGAAACCGATCACGCCGAGGCTCGCCGACCGGTTCTGCCTGCTCGCCGTAAGCCAGCTGCAGACGCAGATGTCGCGCTCCGGCACGCTCGACACCGGCGCGCTCGGCGTCGTCAGCGCCTGCGCGGCCATCGCGGCGATCGTCCTCGGCGTCCGCTCCGCCCACCACCTCTGGATCACCGCGCTCGTGCTGCTCCTCCTGGCCCTCGGCGTAGCCCTGCGCGCCCTGCTGCTCCCAGGAGCCGAGGAGAACGGCCCATCGGTCCTGGAGATGCTCGACGACCGCACGAGCAACGACGACGAGACCATCGAAGATGACCTGCTCAAAGACCTCGCGGAAGACGTCCAGAACAACGAGCACACCCTCGCTCGCAAGGACCGGCTGCTCGCCAGAGCGGTGACGCTGCTCGTGCTCGCGATCGTGCTCGAGCTGGCCGGTGTACAATGAGCGGCATGGACCAACCCACCGCCGACCGGCCCACCCGGGACTATCCGAGGACGCCCGACGGCAAATACAAGTACACGGCGTCGGACGGAAGCCCGCGGTACTTCAAACAGGTCAAAATGCCCGGCGTGGCGAAAGGCCCGATCCTGCCCGACCCGGTGAGCAAGTTCTTCCGCAAGCGCTTCCGGCGCAAAGACACACCCGCCGCGCGGTAGACGCGCTCCCAACTGGGTCAGAGCGCTGCTCTAACGACTCGGGCTGGCAAGTCTTTTCATTTATGCCAACCCGCCTGGTCAGTTTACATCCGCTCCCGGAGACGCGAGACCACGACCCGGCGTTTCGAATGTCGTTCGGCCGGCAAGGCTATCGGCCGATCGGAATAGAACGCGTCGTGCGCCGTAGCAGGTATTACCCATCACCGCGAAAAGCACCACAACCGCGCTGACCGCCGACCGGCCGCCCTCGCTCACGAATCCGCTCGCCGGCGGTACTCGAGGATCGCTTTGCGCTCCATGATCCTGATCACCTCCAGCGCCTTCGGATCCGGTGGCTTGCGGACCGAGCTGCTGGCCGGCAGGAACCTCGTCTTCTGCGGATCCCAGCGCGGTTTGTAGTTGCGACTCTGTTCACTCATCAGGTTCCTCGCCCTGCGGCGGAACTCCGGCCGCTCCAGTGTACCGCTTCCATTCGGCGTTGACGACATCTGTCAGCTGCGGCTCAGAAGGCTCAGACATGCCTCCTCTCACCCGCCCCGCCGCTGTGCAAACCGCTCGACCCGCTCGATCTCCCGACCGTCGGCGCAGATCCTGCCCGCCTGCGGCACGTCGAGCGTGATCACTGCACTGGATCCTCGCCCCACCCGCGACAGCACCCTGAACGTCGTCGGTTCTACCACCCGATGAATCCGATGAACCTGATCTTGAGACTTCGTCTTCACGTTTATCATCCCGTCACCTCCTGCGATAAAGCCAGCGCTCGCTCGGCTGCCGCCGCCAACCGCCGCCCCTGATCGATCAGCATCGCCGCGAGCTCCGCTTCGACCGATCGCTGATCGGCCGCCGCCTGCCCGTAAGCGCATCCCACGTGCTCAGGGCGCCGTCCCCGCCTCGAGCGGCTCGCCACCTCTGTGTTTGCCTGCGTTTGATTCATGCGCCGCACCTTAGGCCGGCCCTGCGACACCAGCCCCGATTCTGAGCAACAACTTTTCCTGCCCCGCCCAGAACCCCAGTGTTTCCGGGCCATACGCCCTCGAACTTGGCGCGATAGCGCTCGTGGCCCGAAGCTTGAGGCGCTCCGCTGGGGCTCGTGGTAGCACGAGCTACGGCGCACGACGCGTTGTTATCCGGCCGGTTAGCGGCCTTGCCTGCCAGTCGTACTTCGATTCGCCGGGTCTTGGTCTCGCGTTTCCGACTACGCATGAGACTGACCAAGCTTCAACAACCCCTCCTGTCGGGGCGGGTCCGACTCCCTTGCTTTTGCCAATCCTTGTCTTGGGGTGGGTTGCTTTTATTTGGTTCTATGTGCTTCTTCTCCTCCCCCCACACCCATTTTCATTCACGCACTTCTGGCTGTCTTTGTGGCTTTTGTTTTGGTTTGTCCTGGCTGGGGTTGGGCTGGCTGGGGATGCTTGGGCGCGGGGCGGGCCGGTTTGCTTCTGGCCTGCGGACGCGTGGTCGGTTTGCTGGGCTGGTGGAGATATGAGCGCGAGAGCTCGTGCTGAATGCTTTGAAACCCGCCTGGTCAGTTTCATGCGTCGGCGGACACGCGAGACCAAGACCCGGCGTTTCGGACTTACTTCGGCCGGCAAGGCTATCGGCCTGCCGGATAACTCGCGTCGTGCGCCGTAGCTCAGATCTAGGAAAGCCTTGGTCGAGTCACATCATAAGTCAAAACGCATCCGATAAATATAATTGGCTACGGCGCACGACGCCTGGTGGTGTTTGCGAGTGCAAGGGGGATACCTGCTACGGCGCGCGACGCGTTCTATTCCGAGCGCTTCTTAGCCTTGCTGGCCGATCGTTCTTCGATTCGCCGGGCTTTGGCTTCGCGTGTTCGTCGACGCGGGAGACTGACCTGGCGCTTACGACCATTAAGCATCAACAAAGCCGCTCGTCAGTTTCATGCGCAGTTGGAAACGCGAGACCAAGACCTGACGTTTCGGGTTACGATCGGCAGGCAAGGCTAAGAAGCGCCCGGATAACGATGCGTCGTGCGCCGTAGCAGTTTTACTTTATTCGATGACTTCTTTACTTATCAGCCAGTCGCCGTGCAACGAGCCCGGTGCTGACCTCGCGTTTACGAACTCGCTTGAACCTGACCTCGCGCCTTACACCAATAACCGCAACCTAAAGAACCAGGGCTTGTGTTTGATTGATTGTTTGGTGGTGGGGGTGGTTCTGGTGGTGGCCTGGCGGCGATGATGCCTTGACAAGTGGAAAAGCGATCGAATAAAGGTAATTAGCTACGACGCACGACGCCGGGCATAGGCCGAGGTTTACGGGATAAAAGCTACGGCGCACGGCTAGACAACTGGGACGCCGAGCATGGAGTAAATGCTTGCTACGGCGCACGACGCGTTGAATACGATTGCTTCTTAGCCTTGCTGGCCGATCGTTCTTCGATTCGCCGGGCTTTGGCTTCGCGTTTTCGTCGACGCGGGAGAATGACCTTGCGTTTTAGAACAAACCTCCTGGCACTTACAGCACACCTGATGCTTGATAAGAGCGCTTATGGCAACTTGAACAATATAGATTAACAGTACTTATCATTTATAGCTGTTAAGAAGACGTGTTAACAACGGCTATCAGATTGCTCGCGGATATTGGCGGGCCGTACATCATCGCGCCGGTCGGCGGCAGCCTGCGGTTCCACGGGCGAGTGGTTGGCAGCTATTTGCTGTCCGTGCAGGATGATTTGGGGTTTGTGGGGCTCGAGCGGAGGCTCGTCGGCGTGCCGTTGATTCTGCATGTCGGGGCGGTGCGGGTGCCGCTGCAGGGCACGACCAGGACGGGGTCTGTGGTGATTCCGGACAGGGGGCCCGTAGTGATTCGGGGGGTGCGAGGGGCGCCGGGGGGTGCGCATTTTCAGGCTTATTCGTTCGATGCGAAAGCGTTTCCGACGGGGGTCGTGCGGATCTCGTTGCTGCTGGCAGAAGGACGCGGATCGGGTGCGGGGGTCGGGTCGGGTGCGGGGCATGGGCTGGGTGCGGGGGGTGGATCGGCGCTCAGTTGCGCCGCGGTGAAGGTCGCCGAGGTGGGGCGGATTGCTCGGCTGATATGGCTTCGCTTCGTGCTCGACGGATCGTCGGACAGCAGCTTTGTGACGTTCACCCAAAGCCATACGGGAGCGCTCACGTACCTCAGGGAAGGCCTACGCCAGATCGCGGGCAGCACAGAGCCCGGCCCGCCGGGGTTGCCTGAATCGGGCACCGTTCGCTATCGCGGGACGATCTACGGAGTGACGTCCTTCATCGCGCAAACGCCAGCCAAACCGACGCGCGTCCGGGTGCGTGTCTATGAGCTGGTGCGGTTGTAGCGGGAAGATGCGCCCCACGGTTCCCCCGCTTATACCGTGCTGGTATGAGCAATGGCCGGAATAATTCGGGGCGCCATGGTCAGGGGATGACCACGACGCCCCAGGAGCCCAACAACAAACAGGACTCCCCCTGAGCACCACCGGAGAGGTAGTACGGCAGCACCCAAGCCTCCAAACGACCCGACGCCGAGCAGGCTAAACCGGCGCGCTAAAGAGGGCCTAATAGTGCTCGGGAATGCACCCGCCCCTGCCGCCCCTGGATGTTATGACTTGCTTGGGATGGGACGTGAGATCGGCGGTGAGTCGCGGACGTGGGGTGAGTCGCGAGGGGTGAGTTGGATTATTGGGATTGTGCGGTTCACTTTTGCTGCTTCTCGGCGGTAGGTCGCGTAGGGGGCGAAGACACGGTCGGCGAGCGTCCAGATCCTGTCGCACTCGGCCTCGTCGCTGATGACCGTCGCGCGCATGGGGATGCCACCGAAGGTGACGTCGGGGTTGGCTCGGAGATTGTGGAACCACGCCGGGTGCTGCGCGGCGCCGGCCTTGGAGGCGATGATCGTGACGCGGTTCTCGTTGTTTTGGTTCTCGTTGTTTGTGATGCGGTCGGAGTCGTGGAAGTAGATGACCGCGTTGCGTCGCACAGCACCGCTCTTTGCGCCGCGGGTTTCGAGCAGGGCGGTAGGAAGGACGAGGCCCATGCCGAAGCGGCCCCTGGTTGCCCGCAACAGATATGGATCTAGCTTCCAAGCCAGATTGGACGAGATGAATCGGCCCAGGCGGGTGGCGGAAAACGTGGCATAGGCGCGGCTGAACGAGCCGCGCGGGCGGTTGGGGTCGATGTATTTGAGTTGAACAGGCATTGCTGTGCTCAAGACTAGGTCACGAGCGCTACTCAGCCCCGCCCGCCTGCACCCACGCGCGGCGCACGTATTTGGCGCAGGGGCTCTCACCGTGCACGCGCATCCAGCGTTGCAGGCTGTCGCTGACGGCCGCCGGGTCGCCGCCGCTGCCCAGCCATCCCTGGAGCACGAAGCTCGCGGACAGTTTGGTCGCGTTGGCCGCCAGCCAGTCACGGATCGGCTCGCGCAGGAGCTCCGGATCCCCGCCCGCCTGGAGCCACGCCCCGTAGACGTACGTCACCCCGGGCGCCACCCCCCCGTGCTCAGCCAGCCATACGCCGATCGCATCGCGCACGAGCTCGACCTCGCCCGTCGCGTGCAGCCAGGCCGAGCAGATGAAGCACGCGCTCTTGGCGGCAGCATTCGCCTCAAGCCACCCCGCCAGCGACGCGCGGATCGGCTCCGGCTCACCGCCGGCCTTCAACCATGCCTCGCACACGAAGCTCGCGGATCGGTCTGTCGCGTGAGCGGCCAACCAGTCACGGATCGACTCTCTGATGAGCTCAGGCTCGCCGCCGGTCTCGAGCCACGCCGTATACAGGAAGCTCGCCCGCTCGCTCTGCGCATGAGCACCGAGCCAGCGCATGGCGGGCTCGGCGACGAGGACCGGATCGCCGCCCGCTTTCAGCCAGGACGCGCAAACCAGTCCCGTCGCCTCCTCCTGCGCATGAGCGGCCAACCAGCGCTCGAGCGACCGCGCGACGAGCGCCGGCTCGCCGCCGTGCTCGAGCCACGCGGAGTAGAGGTTGTGCGCTTCGCCCTGATCGTTCGTATGCGCGGCCAGCCAATCGCAGATCCGGCCCGAGAACGCTTGCACCTCGCCACCGGCCCACAGCCAAGCACAGTAGAGGAAGCCCGCCACCGGAAGCTCGCCATGGAGCTCGAACCATGCGCCGAGCGCATCGCGCACGAACTCCACCTCGCCCGTCGTGTTCAGCCAGGCCGTGTAGACGAAGCTGGCCTTCTCGGCCGCCGCGCTGTCGGCAGTCGCGTTGTCGGCAGTCGCGTTGTCGGCGAGCCACTCCAGGAGCGACTCGCGGATCAGCTCCGGCTCACCGCCAGCTTTCAACCACGTGTCGAACACGTGGTGCGCGCCCGCGCGGTCCCCCCTGGCCAGCCATCTGCGCAGGGCCCCGCGGATCAGCTCCGGCTCCCCGCTGGCAAGGAGGTCGTCGAAGCTCGGTGCAAAATTCGCGGCGGCGCGGGCACGCTCGATCTGGATTGTCTGTGGCATCGGCCGATCCTGCCAAACGCTTGGGACGGTACCCTCGCGCGGCGGCCGACTACAATCCGCGCCGTGATCGACGACGGAGAGCAGCTGATCGAGGTTCAGCGCGCCCGGTTCGCGCGGCTGTTGGAGGAGCTCGCGGGGGAAGGCTTCGACGGAGCCGAGCACCAGGCCAGGATGGAAGCCGCCGGCACCTGGCCTGGAGCGGAGGAGGGCGCTCGCCAGGATTTGCTGCTCGATGGCTCCGCTGTGAGCGCGCTGGCCGCCGATCGGGAACTGCTCGCCGTCTATCTGCGCATCCTCAAGCGTATGAATGGAGCGCTACTGATTCCCTTGGTTGCCATGACCGATGCCTATACCTGCGGGCCCGATGAGCGCGCGCTGGTCGATCGTTTTATCGAGGAGATCAGCGTCGATGGCGATGTGTTCTTGCATCTCACCTTCGAGGAGGCGAGGCGGGCGGGTGAATTACAGTTCGAAAATGCTGGCCGCCGCGGAGGCATCTGAGACATGACGCTCGAAGAACCGATAAAGGAGAGGCTGCACAAACGGATCGATGAACTGCCGGATACGCCTGAGACCGAACTGCTACGCCGGCGTGCCTCAGCAGTCCACGCGCAGCGCTGGAAGTCGGTCGGGACTGATTCCCCTCTCGATGCACGTCAGATATGCGATCCCGCGATGGATTCCGTCGATTGCAAGCACGATGCCATCAAACACGCCAATCCGCATGACGACATCGGCCTGCCACCTGTTGGCAGTCATGTCATCGATGAAACGGTCAACGCGCAGGTCGTCCGCCTGGTCCTCGGCGACGTGGAGCGCCTTGCTGCGCTCCCGATAGATCGCGCGCAGCTCGCCGAACGTCTGATAGCTCGTGCCCGCGTGGCCCATGAAGCCGGCAAACAGCGTCGGCGTCCGCGCCAGCTCCTCTACCGATAGGGGCTCGAGCGCCATGGCGGACATAGTGCCCGCGGGGAGAGCCTGCCGATATGGTCCGCCGGCCAAAGATGGCCACCCCGGTTGCTACATCCGTCGGAGCCTCAGCCGATTCGATCCACGCTGCGCTGCTTAGGCGGCGACCATGCCGTCGATCGGGGCGTCGATCGGGGCGATGGGAGCAGAGGATTGGCGCACTTGGTAGACCAGTGCGCCAGCGCGGTTGGCGATCTCGTCGGTCAGCGGGACATACCCGTCTTCCCCACCAGTGACGACGTCGAGCAGCCGGAGGATGGGAACGTCGCGGCTGGGTTCATCAGTGATGACTTCACCGAGAACCACGAGCGGGATCAAAAACGATCCGTCGAAGCGCTCGAGCAGGTCGATGTAATCGATGAAGAGGTTCGGGTTTGAGGAGAGAGAGAAGACAGCGCCGGTGTCGAGCAGGAAGTCGCGACGGCGCCCCGGACTCGCAGGCCAGGTCGAGGCGCGGCGCTCGAGCTCGGGGAGGTGGCGACCGGGTTCGGCGCCCTCAGCGATCAGCTCAGATCGAAGCTCGCGCAACCTGTCCCGTTGGCGGGTGGGCGCGGGGGCGTCGATCAGTTCGATGACGCGTTGCTTGGTGGTCATGGGCCAAAGTGTAGGCGGCGCGGAGTTGGCGCGTTTGGTGAGCTTTATGACGGCGCTCGTCGAAGTAAGGGTCAGGCGGCGTGGGTGAGGACAGGTCGGTCACCCGTCGCGTCCCCGAGCGCCCACTCAGCACTCCGAGCGGCATAGTCCCACAACGCGAGCGCCGCCTGCAGATGCTCGACCTCGATCGAGCTCGCACCGTCCAGCAGCGCGTAGATCATCGCCAACCGCTTGCTGTGCGCTTCAGCGCGCGAGGTGAGCGCACCCGTGAGACCCTCCAGCGACCGCCGCGCCATCTCTATATACCAAGTCGTCCAAAGCTCCTCAGCGCCAGGATGCAAACGAAGCTCACCAGCACCCCGAGCATGCTCGAGCGCCTGCGCGAGTCGATCCTTCAGCCCGGTCTTCGCGAGGGGGTTCTCATCTCCGCCTTCGGGCAGCAGATGTGTGCGGCGACACGCCACGAAGAGAAAACGCTTGAGTAAACCATTCTCGATGCTGATCGTGGTCGAGCAATGACGCAACTCCGCCGCGGTGATATGAGCGATCAAAGCGAGATGCGCCTCACTCGCCCGGATCTGCGACTTGCGCGGCAACGTTTCCAGATCTTCGCCGTCCCACGCCTCACGCAACACCGGTGAAAGCGACGACAGTTTCCGCCCGCCCAACACCCTGGCGAATTCGGGCTCCGTCACGAGCAGCCGACGATCCGACGCCCCAGGGTCCTTGCCGTCAGGGTCACGCAACGCCCACACCAAACCCTCGCCATCAGACAGGCCGTTCTCCATCCGCAACGAAAAGCCCGGGTCGATTTCGCCCAGCAGCTGCTCGACATGAGCATAGGAAGACCCTCCATGCGCAAGCCCTCCATGCGCAAGGAAAGACTCCCCGACAAGGACAGCGAACTCGGCGGGGTGATGACGCGTGGCCTCCACCTCAAACCACGCCCCACGCCCAATCAACGCACCACACGCCACCAGCAACTGGACGAGCACCGCGACCGGGTCCGCCTCCGTGTGGGGCGCAAGCGTATTAACGATATCTCCCGCGAGACCATGATAAACAGCCGGTCCGGGAGGCTCAGGCCAACCCGATGGAACAGGTAAAATCTTTCTGATTGAAGTCATGCTCAAAACCTACGGCGCGCTTGGGACGTTTTGCGTGATTTGAGTCCAGTTTTGCGTGATTTGAGTCCAAAAGTCTTCGGGCGCGCGCGAGAACCTCAATGTTTCCGGGGATCGCGAAGAAAACTTGGCGCGCAAACGCTGTTCGTGTTATGCGATCACCGGCGAGGGGATGGCGCGGGTGGAGCGGAGGGGATGGCGCGGGTGGAGCGGAGGGGATGGCGCGGGTGGAGCGGAGGGGAAGGCGCGGGCGGACGCGTGAAGAGGGCGGTGTGTGGAGAGGGGATGGCGCGGGTGGGCGGCGTCCTGAGCTGCGGTGCGGCGTATGATCTGGCGTCGTGGCTGGATCGCACTTCGTGATCGAAGGTGCCCTGTACCTGCTGCCGGCGCTACTGCTGGCGGTGGTGCTGCTCGCGGGCCGCCGGCCGGGTGAGCGGCTGATCGTCGCGTTGCATCGTCGCCGCGCTCGCCGCGGCCAGCGAGGGTCCGCGTGCACTCCCGGCCTGCTCCCCGCGCATCCCACCGAGCTTGCTCTTCCCCGCGGCGGCCGTCTGATCGCCGCCGCGCTCGCCGGCCGTGCGCCGCCCGCCTGGGCTGCATCCCACAGCTTCTAGAAACCACTAATCCGCTTCCCGCCGGTCGATCGTCGGTCGTCGAAACGGCTGATCGTCGTGATCGATGGACTGTCGTGATCGCCGATCGTCGAGGTCGATGGCTGTCGAGACGGCTGATCGTCGAGAACGATGACGGCGGCGGTGAGGCACGTGGAAGGGAAAGACAATGCGTATTTCAATTACTCGTCGCGGCCTTCAGATCACGCTTGGTCTGATCTGGCTGCTGGACGGGGCTTTGCAGTTTCAGTCGTTTATGTATTCGCACGGTTTCATCGAAATGTTGACGGGAATGGCTCCCGGTCAGCCGGGGTGGCTCGGCAGCAGCATCAATTGGGGCGCGCACTTGGCCCAGCACAATTTGACGGTCTGGAACACGTTATTTGCGCTCGTGCAGGTCGGCATCGGGCTGGGTTTGCTCTACCGGCGGACGGTCAAGCCGGCGCTGATCGCGTCGTTTGCTTGGGCGCTGATCGTGTGGTGGTTCGGCGAGGCGTTCGGGATGTTGTTCATGAACATGGCCTCCCCGCTCACGGGGGCGCCCGGCGCGGCGTTGCTGTACGCGCTCGTCGGTGTGATCGTGTGGCCAAGCGAGCGGGTGGCCGGCTTGCTCGACGCGCGCGGCGCCCGCACGTTGTGGGCGGGGTTGTGGCTGGCGATGGCGTGGCTGTGGCTCGAGGCCGCGAGCAGCAGCGCGAACGCCACAGCCAGCGCGCTGAACGGCGCTCCGTCGGGGATGGGTTGGCTGAGCAGCGTGCAGCACTGGGCCGGCAAAGGCGCCCAGGGCAACGGGCTTGCGATCGCGCTCGTGCTCACGCTTGCGTCAGCCGCGATCGCGATCGGTGTCGCGACCGATCGGTGGGCCAGGCCGCTGTTGTGGTCGGCGATCGCTTTGAACCTCCTCTACTGGGCGCTCGGCCAGGGCTTCGGCGGCATCTTTGCGGGGGGCGCGACGGACCCGAACGCCGGGCCGCTGTTCATCCTGCTGGCCGTCGCGATGTTCCCGCTGGTGGGCGTCCGCGAGCGAGCAGCAGCGCGTGCGCGCGAGCCCTCCACCGCACCGGCAGCTGTTGGCCGCTCTCTGGAACCACGGAGCGCGTGATGTGTAGCGCACAACCTGACGATCACAACCAAGGAGCAGAAATGAGAAAACGCACGTATCGAGGTGTCGCGTTTTGCGTTATCGCCGCAGCCGCTGCGGTAGCGGTGGCTGGGTGTGGAAGCTCGAGCAGCGAAAAGAGCGAGGCGAGCGTCAGCTTCAAACCGATGGCCGTGTGGGATGCCTCACATATGGCAAAGACGCAGAGCAGCCCGATGAAGGGCATGAGCGCCAGCCAGATGAAAAAAATGCAATCGACCGCAAAGGCGGCGGAAGGGCTGCCCTTTGTAGCGAGCACCGCCTCGGGTGAAGGTCACTTCGAACAGGTCGGCGACCACCTCACCGGCTGGCGGCGGATCACGGGCCTGGTGCCCTACAGCCGCCACGCCAACCACCTGCACGGCCCGGACGGCGCGTGCAGCCCCGAGAGCAAACAGACATCGAACATGGCCGTCGTGCTGCCCGACCTGGTGGCAAACGGCAAAGGCGAAGCGTATGGAACGGTCAACCTGGTCGTCCACCAGCGGGTGATCGGCCCGGGCTACTTCATGGTCGTCCACGCGAAACCGACGCCCGCCGACGAGCAGAACCAGATCGGGTCGGCGCCCGCGTCGATGGCGTTCATGCAGGCGATGTCCAACGACCCGGCGATCCTCTGCGGCAACGTCACGGTCAAGAGCTAGCGATGCGCGCTCGCCGGGCACGCCCGCCGTTTCGATTGGCGTGCCTGGCGGCGCTCCTCGCCTCGCTGCTGACCCCGGCATCGGCGTCGGCTCACGGGATCGTGGGCCGCGCCGACCTGCCGATCCCGGCCTGGCTGTTCGCGTGGACCGCGACGGCGGTGATGGTGATCTCGTTCGTCGCGCTGTGGAGACTGTGGTCAAAGCCACAATTGCAGCGCCCTGAGGGCAGAGTCCTGTTGCTGGTACCCAGACCGGTGGAATGGCTGTGTGGCGTGCTCGGCGTCGCACTGTTCGCGATCGTCGTCTACGCGGGGCTGGCGGGGGAACAGAACTTCACCTCAAACCTCGCCCCCACCTTCAGCTACGTGATCTTCTGGGTCGGCATCCCGATCTTCAGTGCGTTCGCCGGCGACATCTTCCGGCCGTTCAATCCCTGGCGCGCGCTCGGGCGCCTGGCCGGCTGGCTGCTGAGGAAGCGGAGATCGGCCAGCGACGGCGAGGAACGCGGAGGACTGCTCGGCTCCTATCCCGCGTGGCTGGGCCGCTGGCCCGCCGCGGCGACGCTGCTCGCGTTCGCGTGGCTGGAGCTCGTCTATCCGAGCAAGGACGACCCGTCGCTGCTCGCGATCCTGATGCTCGGCTACAGCGCGGTGCAGTTGGCGGGAATGGCGGCGTTCGGCGTCGAGTCCTGGAGCGAGCGGGCCGACGGGTTCGGCGTGTACTTCGGGCTGATCGCGCGACTCTCGCCCCTGTCGTGGCGCGATCGTGAGTTGCGCCTACGTAGGCCGCTGTCTGGGCTCGGGGACCTCGAGTGCTGGCCGGGGACCGCGGCCGTGATCTTCGTACTGATCGGCTCGACGAGCTTCGACGGCTTCTCCAACGGCGAGGTCTGGTATCAGACGGCACCGTCGCTGGAGGGAGACCTCGGGCACCTCGGCGTCAGCGCGATCGGATCCTTCGAGATCGCCGGAACGATCGGCCTGCTCTTCTGCGTGGCGTTCGTCGCCGGCATGTACAACCTCGGCATCTACGGCATGCGCAGCGCCCTGCGCGACATCGCCGTCGAGGACCACAAGGCGCTGTCGCGGACGTTCCTGCACACGCTCGTCCCGATCGCGTTCGGCTACATGCTCGCGCACTACTTCTCGCTGCTCGTGCTCGACGGACAGGCGATGGGCTACCTCGTATCTGATCCGCTCGGGCGCGGCAGCGACCTGTTCGGGACCGCGAACTTCCTGATCAACTACAACCTGATCTCCTTCGCCGCGATCTGGTACGTGCAAATCGCGGCGATCATCACCGGCCACGTCAGCGGGCTGATCCTCTCCCACGAGCAGGGTCTGATCGACTTCAAGTCCCCCGAAGCCGCAGCCCGCTCGCAATACTGGATGCTCGCGATCATGGTCGGCTTCACCTGTCTCGCGCTGTGGATCCTCTCGGCGGTGACGACCGTAACCGGGTGAGCAAGCCGAGGAGTCGGCTGCTTCAGGCGGCGGCGCTGGGCGCGAGCGCTTGGGACTCTTGGCGGAGGCGCTCGAGGTACTCTGGGCCGCAGGCGAGCATCATCGCCGATGCCGCCATTTTCGCCGCGGCGCGCTCGTCGAACGGCACCCAGCCCTTGCTCGTAGCGACCACCTAAGTGCTCTGGCTCGGAGGTCGGGGTAGATGGGCGAAGCTGGTCAGCTGGATGGGGTTAGCGCTTGGTCGGGGCCGCCCGCATCGAGCCACGCCTGGCGCACATACCGGGCGCTGGGGCTCTCGCCGTGCACGCGCATCCAGCGTTGCAGGCCATCTCTGACGACCGCGGGATCGCCGCCGCTTTTCAGCCACTCCTCGAACACGAAGCTCGCGGAGCGCTTGGTCGCGTTGGCGGTGAGCCACTCGCGGATCGGCTCGCGCAGGAGCTCCGGATCCCCGCCCGCCTGGAGCCACGCCTGGTAGATGTACGTCGCCCCGGGCGCCGCCCCGGAGTGCTCAGCCAGCCATACGCCAATCGCATCGCGCACGAGCTCCGGCTCGCCGCCGGCCTTCAACCATGCCTCGTACAAAAAGCTCGCGCTCTTGGCGGCAGCGTTCGCCTCGAGCCACCCCGCCAGCGACGCGCGGAGCGGCTCCGGCTCACCGCCGGCCCTCAACCACGTCTGATACAAAAAGCTCGCGCTCTTGGTACCCGCGCTTGCCTGGAGCCACTGCGCCAGCGACGCGCGAAGCGGCTCCGGCTCACCGCCGGCCCCCAACCACGCTGCGCACACATAGATCGCGCTGACGCTGTCGCCGTGAACCGAGAGCCAGCGCTCGATCGGTGTCCGGAGGAGCTCGCGCTCGCCGCCAGAGTCGAGCCACGCCGCATACAGAAAGCTCGCCCGCTCGCTCTGCCCATGGGCATCGAGCCAGCACGCGACGGCCTCGGCGATGAGGAGCGGCGCGCCGCCCGCCTTCAGCCAGGACGCGCAGACCGGGCCCACCGTCTCGTTGCGCGCATGAGCGGCCAACCAACGCTCGAGCGAGCGCGCAACGAGCGCCGGCTCGCCGCCACGCTCCAGCCACGCGGAATAGAGGTAGTACGAGTGCGCCACACTCTCATCGTTCGTGTGCGCAGCCAGCCAATCGCAGATCGGCCCCGAGAACGCCTGCAGCTCGCCACCGGCCGACAGCCAAGCACAGTAAAGATAGCCCGCCCCCGGATCATTGCCGTGGAGCTCGAACCATGCGCCGAGCGCATCGCGCACGAGCTCCACCTCGCCCGTCGTCCTCAGCCAGGCCGAGTAGACGAAGCTCGCCTCCTTGGCCGCCGCGTTATCGACGAACCACTCCAGGAGCGACTCGCGGATCAGATCCGGATCGCCGCCGGTCTTCAACCACGCCTCGTACACGTAGGTCGCGTTCGCGCGACTCCCGCCGGCCAGCCATCTGCCCAGCGCGCCGCGCATCAACTCCGGCTCCCCGCTGCTAAGCAGATCGTCGAAGCTCGGCGTAAAACGCGCGCTCGGCGTAAAATCTATGTCAGCGTGTTGGCCTATGTCGGCGTGGTGGCGCTCTCGCTGGGCTGTCTGTGGCATCAACCGATGCTCCCAAATGCTTGGGACGGTACGCTCGCGCGGCGGGGGCGTGGGCGCTGCGAGGGCGGCGGCGATTTGCGGGGCGAAACTTTCGCTTCTGCGCTGTCGCCGTCCGAGAGTCTAAGCGTTTCTAAGCCTTTCTAAGGTGGGAGCTTAGAGTGCCTTAGAAAGTGTTAGGGTTTGCCTGCCCTTCAGAAGAAACAGCCACCGTCGCTGTGCGCGGGAACCTCGAACATCGCATGGAGTAGCGTCATTTTGCGTCGTATAATGACGGTGATATGTCATTGCAGCCCGTTTCCCGCCTCTACCGCCTGCCGGAGTCGAGCTTCTTCCTGTTCGGCCTGCGCGGCGTTGGCAAGAGCACGTGGATCCGCTCGCAGCTGCCCGACGCGCGGCGTTTCGATCTGCTCGACGAGACGCTTTATCAGCAGGCAGCGCGGTAAGCGCGTCCTGGACGAGCCGGTGAAGCTCGGCGAGCTCCTGCTCGCCGCCAGGCTCCCCGCGAAGGGCCACCACTCGCAACGTCGAGTCGATCCCGCCCGGCGAGCACACCCAAAACTACACAGCTAATTCAGTTGTCAAAAACTGCGGTGCGGGCGGAAAGCTGGGCGCCCACCCACCAGGCCGGTGTTGAGGCGAGACCGGTGTTCAGGCGTGGTGCTTGCTGGGTGCGGAGTACTTCTTCTCAGCTTGGCGCTTGCAACTTGGCCGCTGGTTCTTTGGCTTGCGCTCGCAGAGGTTCAATGCCTTCGCAAGCTTCTGGGCGCTCGTGAGCGGCTTAGGCGGTTTCGGAAGAGCCTTGTTCTGGCATCCCGGAGGCCACGTTGTTGGTTGGCAGACCACGCCCGGTGTCGATGAGGACGAGGAGGGTCCCGACGCGGCGGGCTGATCGGCGCCGGCCGAACCCGCGGGCTGACCGCTCCCGCCGGAAGCCACGGGCGGGCCGGTGCCGGATTGGGTCGAGACGCTCGGAGCCGGCGGGTCGAGGACGGCCGGGATCAGCGTCTGCCACGGGGACTCGATGTGTCCCCCCGTGCTGGTCGCGCTGAGCGCGTATTCGTACACGCCCGGCGCCAAACTCACGCCGACGCTGTTCAGATCGAGACTGACCGCCTGGTCCGCGAACGATCCGAGCAGCAGGCCGCTCGGCAAGGGGATGCCTTTATAGCCGATGCATTCCGAATACGGGCAGAGATTAATCCTCAGCTCGAACTGGTAGATCGTCGACAGCCCCTCGGTGTCGATCCGCGCTTCAAGGGTTGCGTCGGTCGAGGTCAGCTGCGAGAGCGACACGGATTCAATCACGGGCGCAGTGGGAGCGGTGCGAGCCGGGGGCGTCGTGAACGTGGCGTCCTCGCCTTTCGCTTCACCCCGGCGGTTTGTCGCAATGAATCGATAGTGGTAGGTGGTCCCGGCCTCCAGTCCAGTCAGGTTCACACTGACGTACCTGGGGGTTTCTTCAGGTTCGCACTCCAGTCCGCACGAAACCCAGCTGATCGTTGCGGGCGGAGTCGGAGCGCTCGCCCCATAGGACGTGGTGGCGCCGTATTCGACGAAGTACGTAAGCTCGGCTCCGCTCTCAGGCCGGATCTCCGCTTCCAACGTCGCGTCGTGTTCGGTGACGTTCGACACGGACTCGCTTTCGATCGTCGGTGGTAGCGCTCCGGGCGTGAAGTTGACGAGCCCCCCAAACACGGTGCCGTCAGCGTTGCTTGCGACGAGGTAGTACCAATACCTTTCCGATCCCCCTGACCCTGAAAGGCCCGTCACTTCGACGGCGGGCACTTCCTGCTGGGTGTCGCCCGTGAGCGGTCCGCCCGTCGCGGTCCTCGATGGAGTGCAGCCTTCGTCGCAGGTGTCGCGCGCGTATACGAAGTAGTAGGTCGTCGGCAGGCCACCGGGGTTGAGCTCGCCCTTCAGCTTGGCCCCGCCCGGGATCACTTCCGCCGGTTCGGTCTGAACTTCGCTCGGCGGCGAGGCCGCGAGCGCCGCGGCGGGCAGGACCGCGACAGCCAGGGCGACGCCGATCGTGGTAAGCAGGGTGAGGAGGCCCCGCACGGGCCATCCGCCAGAGCGTCGCTGGGCCGTTGCAGAATGCCTCATCATCCTACCCTCACAATCCGGTAGCACACCTCAGCCGTATCGTACACCTTGATCGGGGGCCGAGAACCCCGGTTTGGGTGAGTGCCTTTCGGCTGCTAGGACGCGTTGCGCCGACGATAATGAGCTTCACGGGTGCGCCGTGAAGACGTGGGCGACCGCTCCGCGGCTGAAGGCGGTGGTGCTGATCGGCGCGGCGATGTCCTCCGCGGAGCAGAGCCCGAGGCTCAACGCGTGGCCCCTGGCCACCACCCGTCGTGTACGGGAATGCCGTACACTGATGTACGGTGAATCCGTTCAGCTATCAGGGGCCGGTCGACCCCAGCCGTCTGATCGACCGTCGTGCGGAGCTCGACAGCTTGCAGAGTGCGGCGGGCGACCGCGTGGCGATCCGTCTGGCTGCCCCGCGGCGCTTCGGCAAGACGAGCGTGCTCGATGCGCATGTCGCTGCGATGCGCGCGGTTGGCCATCGCGCGGTGCGGGTGGATCTGTCGAAGGTCGCGACGGTCGGCGACGTGGCGGCACGGGTTGCCGAGGCGTTCAGCGTGCTGCCGGCGGACCCGCGTCGCAGCGTCCGCAAGTGGATGGAGCGGTTGAGCGTGAGCACCGGTGTGCCCGGGCTGCAGGTGCGGCTTGCTCCGAGCGCCGGGCGGCCTGCCGCGGACGAGGCGCGCGTTGCGCTGCTCGAGTTGCTCGATGTTCCGCTGCGGTTGCATCAGGCCGGTGGTGGACTGACGGTTGTGTGCATGGATGAGTTTCAGGATTTGCTGGTCGCCGACGACGCGCTCGATGGCTTGGTTCGATCAGTGATCCAGCATCACGGTGAAGCCGCCGCGTATGTGTTCGCCGGTAGTCAGCCTTCGCTGATGCGTGCGTTATTCTCAGATCACGAGCGACCGTTCTACGGCCAGGCGCGGCCGCTGGAGTTGCCACGGCTACCCGTGGATGAGGCGACTGCAGACATCGAGGAGCTGCTGAGCACCGATGGACTGGACGCCGGCAGCGCGGTCGACGAACTGCTCTCCTTCACACAAGGGCACCCGCAACGCACGGTGCTACTGGCACACCACCTTTACAACCTGCTCGAGAGGGCGGAGCCGCCCGATGATCTCGCTGGCTCGGCGATCGACCTTGCGCTGGCTGAGACGCGTGATGCGCATCAGGCACTGTGGGACGGACTCGGACGCGTCGAGCGAATCGTGCTCATGGCTCTTGCTGATGGGCAGCCCGTGACGGGTAGCGTCCTGGCCGATGAGCACCGGGTGCCCCGCTCGACCTTGCAAGAGGCGCTCGAGCGACTGCTCGCCGACGAACGTCACGTCCAGCGCGACGAGCAGGGCACGCCATTTTTGCTCGACCCTCTGTTCGCCGAGTGGCTCAGACGGAGATAACCACCTTCGCGGAGCTCAACAGGCCACTAGGACAGAACGGTGGGGCCACTTCAAGTGGCGACACTCACCTTCTGTCGATCGGCACTGAATAATGCCGGTCGGTAAGCATCGAAAAATGTAGGTGTGGCCAGTTCAAAAACTGCGGTGCGGCGGGGGCAATTTCCGGGGCGAAAGTTTCGAGTGCCCAGTGTTTTCGGTGGTTCGCGGCGGAAAGTTGGCGCGATGTCGACGGTTTAGTTGCTGGTCTGACTTTCTTTGTTCGAGCTTTCGATTCGTCTTTCCTGGCATCGTCTTCTGGTGGTCTTGGTGTGTTTTGTGGACACCGCCGAGGAGATCAGGCCGACACAGCCGACGTCAGATCCGCGCTGCACAGCCAATTCATACCCATCTGGCAACTACCTACACCTTCACGCTCCCACTCATACACATCCTCCGTACCGTTCATATCCCGCGGGACGAGCGCATCGAAGCTGTTGATCGGGACGCCGGGAACGCTCTTTCTGTAGTTACTTTGATTTGCTGCCGATATGGCTGTTGTGGCGCTCAGCGCTCGACACAAGCGGATGTTGGGATCCGGGCTGCGCGAGCTCGTCTTGCGCTTCTGCGTCGGCGCCGGGGTCCTGCTCGGCGTGTTATGGGCGCTTCATCATCAGTACGTCCCACCAAAACATCCCTGCCCCGCGCTACATGCTGCCCGTGGGTTGGCCGCCGTCCGTGCCGGTGGACGATGCATCAGCAGCGACCTGGCGGCAGCAGTCGGGGCGTGGTTGATTCCGATCGGCGTCGGGGCGATCGTCGGAACGTTCGTCGGGTTCATGCTTGCGCTGACGATTCGCCTCGGACGCAAGCCGCGTGTTGGGTGAGTACGGGCGTCGAGATCAATACGGAGCGAGCGAGAAGGTCTGCTCACGCTCATCGAAGCCGACCTTGAATTCGCGGAAGAAATCCTTGCGTCCCAGCAGGATCACCGGGCAGGCACCGAAGGCGCCACGCAGCCTCACTTTTCGCTCCAGGACGGTGGTCCCAACGCCGTCCTCCCAGATGTAGCGTTGCGACGGTCCCCCCGCGGTGATCCCCGTGGCCTGCTCACAGGCCGTCACGTCGATGCCGATCAGCGGTGCGATCTGGACCGGAAACAGGGAGCTATCGGCGCCGCTGTCGACCAGCGCCATCAGCGGTGGCGACTGGCCCGCGGGCCCGACCACCACGATCGGGAACACCGGCATCATTGGCCCCAACGGCGTCAGCCTTCGATAGCTGAAGACCTCCGGGACCTGCCCTTCAGAAGAAACAGCCACCCTCGCTGTACGCGGGAACCTCGAAGATCGCCTCGTACTTCTTGTCCTTCACCAGCTCAAGCAACTCCGCGGCCGTCGCGGCGTCGGCGATCACCTTGTGATTGAGAACGGCGACCCAGCGACCGACGTACTTCGCCAACGGAACGCTCAGCGCCTCCTCAGCCTCTTGAAACCGGCTCAACTCGGCGACGGTCATCGCCGCAGAGCTCGTTTAGCTCGGAAGCCGGGTTGGTGGCCCTGCATGGACGGCTGCTGCTGCGGAATCTGCCTGAGATCCCAACCGAAGTAGAGCCGGTTTGCTTCGTATCGAGCCTGAAGCTTTCGCTCCTCCGAGCTGACGAACAGACCGACCACGTCAGCGGCGATGGCCACCAAGAACGCGACGACGGGGTCCTCCATAGCCGCGTCCCCGATCACCGACCGAATCGCCGCCTTGGTCACATCGCCGGCCCACTCGCTGACGACAGCTTCGGCCACCGAGAACCCGAAGGCTTCAACGGCCCGCTCGATGTCATCCAGCGCCTGATCGTGCGTGTCCCTGTCAAGCTGGACATCGACGACGCGGGGACCCCACTGGTGTTCGCTCACCTCGCGGACGACGACACCCGGGATCGCGCCCACCACCATGTCGCTCGTCAACGGCGGTTCGATTGGGAGACCGCGCGCAAGGCGGATATCCGGACGGACGACGAGCCTGTAGGTGTTGATGGAGTCAGCTCCACGCATAGCACCAAACAGCGTAGCAATGCCCGGGGCAGATGGGGAGATCTGATGGCCGCTGGTGGGGAGCGCCGATGGCCGTCGTCATGCCTGTCGCCGATCAGCATCGAAGAATGTAGGTGGGGCCAGTTGAAGCGTCGAACCCCCGGGGGGTCAAATCTGAGCCGGCGCTGTGGTGGTGCTGAGCTCGTTGCGCGCGACCCTTTGGTCGTTCGGTCATCGGCCACCCCCAGCTTCGGCGGCGGCAGCTGTGCTTGTTCTTGGAGCGGGGATTGTCAAGCGACAGTTGTCTGCATTGTCGGAGCGGATCACCGAGAGTGCGAGCGGCGAGCTCGAGGGGCCGGCGGAGCTCGGGTGGCGGATCCGGAACCGTTGCGATCAGCTATTCTCCAAGCATTCCTCCCCGCCGCAGGGCTTCGGCCTCGCTGGCGGGGTACCCTTTATCCACTCAACCCATTCCTCCCCGCCGCAGGGCTTTCAGCCTCGCTGGCGGGGAACCTTTTTATGCGGTTGTCAAAAACTGCGGTGCGGCGTAAGCTGGGCGCCGCGGAAAGCTGATGCTGCGGAACGGCGTGAAGCGGATGCTGCGAAGACTGCGGCGGCCGCGTTTGGTGCGGCCGGCACTTCGGTGCTGCGGTGGTGCTATATGCCCTTGACACCATATGTCCTGGGTGCCATAATATTCGGGTGTGGGACGTCGAGGTCACAGACCAGTTCGTGGAGTGGTGGGACGGCCTGAGCGTCGAGGATCAGGAATCGATCAAGGACGCCGTCGACCTGCTCGAGCAACGCGGCCCCAGCCTCGGCCGGCCGCTCGTCGGCACCGTGACGAGCTCGCGCCACGCCAACATGAAGGAGCTGCGCCCGGGCACGACCCGCATCCTGTTCGCGTTCAACCCGAAGCGCACCGCGATCCTCTTGATCGGCGGCGACAAGCGCGACCGCTGGCAAGAGTTCTACGCCGAAATGATCCCAATCGCCGACGACCTCTTCGACGAGCACCTCACCGAACTCGAGACTGAAGGAGGCACCTGAATGCCCAAAACAACTAAATTCAGCGAGCTGGTCGAGCGGACCCGCAAGAACAACCCCGACTGGGGCGCCAACGTCGGCGAGTACCGGCGCGCAATGGAAGACGCGCTCGCGCTCGCCGACCTGCGCCAGTCGCGGAACATCACCCAAATCCAACTCGCCGCCCAACTCGGGATCACTCAGGGCAGCGTCTCCCGAATGGAGGGCCGCAGCGAGATATACCTCTCCACCCTACGCTCCTACATCGAAGCGCTCGGCGGCCACCTGGAGATCGCCGCCGTGTTCGGCGACGACCGCGTCCCGGTAGCGGTCGGGCCCCGCGAAGAGGAGAACAGCGCGTCGTAAGTCACCGATCGCGAGTAGACAGTTGTCTGCTGTGCAGCCCCGACAGATTCGACTTGCCCGGGGAAACGGCGGATTTGGCCGATTTGGAGCTGAAGCGGGGAATCGACGGGTTTGGCCGATTCGGAGCTGAAGCTGGGAATCGACCTGTTTGCCGGAAAATCGGAGATCACCGAAGGGTGTTCCGATTTTCGGGAAATCGGTGATTTGGGCGATTTGCCGGGAATCAGCGATGTTGGGCTGTCAACGTGCGGTGCGGCGGAACTTCGGTGTTGCTGTGGTCGATCGGTGGGGCTGGCGTTGCTGGTTTGCATCCGTTCGACTTCTCGAGCCGACCCCGTGCAAGCCGTCACTGCGGCCAGCGGTTTTGCGATCTGGCGACATCAAAGCAGACGACTGCGATGGCGGCGGTGATTTTCGGGCCGAAAGTTTCGGAGGGCCAATGTTTTCGGGGGTTCGCGGCGGAAAGTTGGCGTGATGTCGCTCATGGCGAGCAGCGGAGCTAGGCGTTTGGCGGGCGACCCGAAGCCGAGGGCAGGGCGCTGCCGGCATCCCGGACTTCGATTTGGGTGCGTGGGGGGAGTTGGATGGGCTCGTGGGTGGAGGGGCGCTCACGGACTTTGATCCAGAAGAGCGCGATCATGAGGACGGCTGCGACGAGGCCGTGGGTTGGCTGTGGGGTGAACAGCACCTCGCGGCCGTCGGGGTAGACGACGACGACAGGATCGCCGCTGAACAGTGCGCGGCTTGTCAGTAGCGCCTGGTGGGGGTTCTGCGCGTCGATGAAGTGTGTGTGGTTGGGGTAGCGCGCGTCGAGCTCGGGGTCGTCGATGCCCGCGAGGACCTTTTGCGTCGCGGGGCCGAGGGGCTGGGGTGTGGTGGTCATCGTGATCTCCAGTTCTCGAGGATCGCTGGCCAGTCTTCCGCCGCCCGGGTCATTGCCGCGGCCATCGCTTGGTTGACTGTGGTGAAGGGCTGCACCATGGGATCGCTCTTGCCTCGAGTAGAAGTGTACTCGTGCTCGTGATGCTCATCGGTGCTGTGCGCATTGTCCCAAAGCCGGATCGCGGTCCAGTGCCCATCGACCCGCGTCTCGAGCACGATCGCGTAGCTGATCGGGGGCCGCTCGGTCCGGCTGTAGCGGATCCGGACGTCGGGGTCGAGGGAGAGATCGACAAAGATCTCGCGGGGCCAGTCCGTCACGGTACGAGCATATAGGCACGCCACTGGTCGAGTCGGAGGTGGTTGCGCTCGGCATAGGAGCCGGGCGCGCTACGACGAGCAGAGGCAGCCGACTGCTATGTTCTATGGGTCCGTCTATCCCGAAAGGGCGCTGCGGACTCGATTCAGAAGTACCTCGTCTGCCCATACGGGGCGCGCGAGGAGTTCCCAACAAGTCCATTCTCAAAGGAGAGCAAATGGCGAAAAAGCACTCGATCGATCATCTGATCCGTGACACGCCAAGCGGCGTCGTCGTCGATCTGAAGCGATTGTTCGTCTACCCAGACGGGCACATCCACCTGACGTTCAAGGACGACACCAACTGGCCCGCCAACGACGCATACGAGGCGATCCAGATGATCAGCGGCGATCTGCTGCGGCACATGCAGAAACTGGCGAATGCCAAAGCCCGCCGCAAGGCAGCGGAGTAAGAAGTAAGTCGCACAAGAGCCGGGGATCCGCCTGTGGTGGTCGTCTAATGATTACCGGGCGGAGCCTCCGGCGCTAGCCGTAGCAGACCGCGTCATCGGAGAGCGCGTCGGGTTCAAGCGGTGTGATCGCCGGGGAGCGTCTGAGTCAGCATCCCAGCTGCCTCGAGGACCTTTATCGTGACGAGGACCTGGTTGTCGCGGTACTGCTTGTGTGACGCCGCCTCGCGCACGCTACCGACGACATCTGCGAGGCCAAAGACTTGTATTGGTCCGCCACCGGCCCGCTTCGTTCGCGCCCAGGCCTTCGCAACTTCGGCGTCATTCATGTCGCGCAGGAGCTGATCGAGTTCGGGCAATCTGTCCGGCATCAGGGTCCAACTCTTAGTTGGGCGGGTGGTTCAGGCGGCGACGGCGCTGGATGCGGGCGCTTGGGACTCTTGGCGCAGGCGCTCGACGTGCTCGGGACCGAAGGCGAGCATCATCGCCGATTCCGCCAATCTGGTTGCGGCCTGCTCATCGAAGGGCACCCAGCCGTCGCTGGTGGCGACCACCAGCTGGTCTTTGGGGCCCAAGAGGTCGTAGCAATGGTCGGTCATAACGCTCATTCTACTCCTCTGTCGCGGGATTGCCAGACCTTTGCATCCGCGCGATCAGGAGCTCAGCGAAGGGAAGCGCGGTGCGATTCTCAGCGTCCGGTCGCAGCGCCCACCCCAAAGCCTCGTCGTGCTCGGTCAAGGCGTCCAGGAAGTCAACGGTTCGGCCGCCCAGCGAGACAAGGGCGCCCTGCAGCGCCGGGAACGCACCACGAAGATTGCCGTCGTCGAACGGATGGGTCCGCAGGATGTCCGCATACAGCGACGCCGCCGCGATCGCCGTCTCCCGGGCCGAGCGCTGCCCCGACGCACACCGCTCCAACTCAGCGTTGTATGCGGCGAACGCCGTCCGCAGCTCCGCCCGAACGGCCCCGGGCTCCGATCCCGTGACCAGCCGGGTGCACAACTGTCCACCCTCGCGCCAACGCACTCCGAACTGTGTCTGAGCGGTGCGGAGCTGCCCGGCCTCGATTGGAAACGTCGTCTTGAAGATCCCCGTGTGCCAGCGCAGCAAGTCCTCGAGACTCATCTTCGATGGGCGCAGCGCCGCGTTCCTGATGACATCGAAGACCACACGGCTCAAACGAACAGTGATCTCCGCCGAGGTCTTCTGCGGCGTGCCAAACGCCGGCGAGGTCGAGCGGTAGAACCGGGAACTCTCATCGTCGCGAAACGCGGCGAACCCGGGGAACAACTCCTGTTGGTGATCGTCTGCCATGGGCGGGCAAGCTATCAGATATCCGTCTGCCTATCCGCTAAGCTATCCGTATGTCCACTCTCCAGCTCCGTCGAACACGTAGGCCCGAGTCTCTCGCAAGAGCGGTTATCGAGCTGCTCGACGACTACCAATGCCCCATCTCAACCCAGGCCGTCCGCGTCATCCTCACCGCGCGAGGACGCCCGACACCCGCCGAGCGCCTCAGCCGGCTGGCCGCCTTCCAGCGCGAAGATTTCGAGCGAACCAGGATGCCACCAGAGTTGTGTTGGACTCTGACGCCCGACGGTTCGGCCGTGACCCCACGATGGTGGGCACGCGGCCAATGGCGGCTGCTGCGACGGATTCAGACCGACGACGTAGTGCCGATCTGGTACGCGACCCTCGCCACGCGGCTCTGCCACGATCTCGCCAACCAACGCGGCGTGCCCGATCCCCACCTCGCAAACCTCGCGCTCGCAGCAGCCAACGCAGCCCTCTGGGGTCGGCAGACATTCGAGCTTCCCGCCTCCAAAGAGGACTGGATGCGCATCTACGAAGAGGTCTACGCCCCTCACAACGGTGCCCTCAACGACCGCACAGGCGGAACGCCCGAACAGTACGCGGCCGAGAAGGCACTCAACGCAGCGCAGGGATTCAACCCGCTGTTCGGCCGACCCTAAGTGCTCTGGCTCGGAAGTTCGGCGACGTATTCGGCAGACGGACACGCTCGCTCTTGACGGCCAGCAGGCGCCCGGCGAGACACACCGCTGCTTGTCGTCCGGAGCGAGCGCGTCAACGGGTAACCGCTGGCGCCTGCTTTTTGGCGATGAGCAGGGCCTAAGTGTTCCCGTGGAGCTTGTTGTGTCTCAACCCGTGAGGGCCTGGCAGCCTCGTTCGATCGGGCCGATATGCCTGTAGGTCTTGCGCTTGAGACCGGGGCGCCCGATGCGAGCACGCAGGTGCTCGGCCTCGTGTTCGGAGACGTTGTAGGGATCTTCGCCTCGTACTTCCGGCGCGTGTTTGCCGGCCGGTATCGGGCTGCCGTAGGTCGTAATGCTCATCTGTGTGTAGGAAAGGGCATCGTTGCTGCTGCCTGTTCGGCACCACTGCACATCACTGAAAGTGAACACACCGGCCCAGTCCTCTTCGTCGCCACGGGCCACTCCCTTGCCGACGACAACTGGACTCGTGCCGAAGTCCGTCCACTTCGCACGGCACATGGCCGGCGCGTGCTGCGGTGTCCACGAGCTGAAGTTGGCTCTGAGGACGAGACAACCGCCTTCAGTCGCTGTATCTAGCTCGCTTGGGCGGTATCCGCTCGCCAAGAGGTCGCATGGGTAGCTCCCATGCTGCCACTTGCTCCAGTTAGCACTCACAGGCGCGCCGGGGGCCACGGTCAGGCGGTACTGCGTGTAGATCGGCACTCCGGCGCATGTCACGAGGCCGCTGAGGACGATGCTCACCGGGCTCGTGACGCTTTCAGAGTGGGCGGCTGTGATGGTGCCTTCGCCAGAGGCAGTCGGGCCGCCCCAGCCTGACCACTTGACGTGCTGGACGTAGTCGGTCAGTGATTCTTCCGCTGGCCCAAATTCAGGGTTCCACGGGGCCGCTTGACGCCGGATCATTGAGAGTGACTGTGGAGGCGTGTGTTGGCGATGGGAGTATCAGCCACATCGCCGGGATGAGCAGGCAAACCAGTGCTCGGAAGAGTCGGATCGCGTGCATCGCGAGACAGTACCCGATAGCCCGTGCCGGCGAAACTAGATCGCGAAGGAACTCAGCAAGGAGCAGTACACCGAGCTAAATGCAGCGAGGAAGGTGCGCATTAGCTGGGCACACAGACTGCGGCCGATCACGGAGCGCTAGTTGGCAGTGCTGATTGGCAGTTTGCGGGGTAGTTGTCAGCGGATGCCGAGCGGCCTGGAGATATCGCCTCGTCTCGCAAGAGGCATAGACTCGAGTTCGTGCGTTCATGGACGACGCGTACATCTGGGGTGGGTCGCTTGAGAAGCTTGCTTGGGCTGGCACTGCTGGCGCCGATGATGCTCGTGGCCTGCGGGGGGACATCGGGAGTTCGCAGGCCTTCCCGTTCAGAGCGGGCGGAGATCGTGGCCGCCATCAACCGGCTTGGGTCTGGATGGGCGGGCCGCCCGTTTGCGCCCTGTTGTGTGAGTGGGCGATTGCGGGCTGAACTTGCCCGTCGGTTCCCCGGCCTTGTGCATGAACATGACTACTCCCGTGTGGTCGACATCCGCGTCTCTGAGCGCGATCCCCGCCTGGCGGTCGCAGCGGTCGAAGTGTTCAACGCGAGCGGAGGACCCACTCATCAGGCCTCCGTGATGATGCTCGATGAGCAACGCCCGCTGGAACACGGCGAACCGCGCTGGGTCGCCAATGCGGGCCCTGTGTCCTGCCTGGGATTGCTCACAGGCGCGGTTCGTGAACTGCTGTGCCCGAGCCCTTGGTCTGTGCTGCACTACAGCGCAGGAGAAGCCCAGGCCAAAGCGTCGTCTGTGGGCACGATCGCCCCGCGTTGGTCAGAAGTCGCTCTTCCCGGCTCGGTCTGCGGGACGACTACGCCGATCCACCTGCACTGGAGCGGTAAATACGGTCAGGCCTTCGTTCGCTCAAGCTACTGGCCGTGGCTGCCAGCGGTCGTAGTCTCAGCCGGCCAACCTCACCTACGTGAATCTCTCGGCAGCGAAGAACCAGAACTCGGCGACAAGCTCACAAGCTACGGTTACATGAACGTCGAATGCAACACCGGCGGCGGCATGGGCCCCGACAAACTGGCGACCTCGGTCGTGGTCTTCGCGACCGGCGAGCATGAAGAAGGCGAACCCGGATACCCGCTGCGCATCATCGGTGTGATCACACCACAACAACCTTACGCAGAAGGCAGTCCCCCCGACATCGGAGGAGTTGAACTCACGCGAAACATCGCATCCGCATCAACGCGACCCGGCCACCTCACGTTCCGCGGCCTAGTGATCGTACGCGAATACTGGCACGGCCCAGCGGACTCTCCAGACTTCCCAACCGGACGCGCGACGACCATCTGGACCTACTCAAACGGCAAACTCGTATCCCCCCGGACCGTGGTCGATCTGGCACCAGTGCAGCCAAGCCGGCAGTACTGATGTAAGAGTGCCTTGCGATGAGGCTCGAGGGGATCCAGACCGGCGACATTGTGGAGGTTGACCACAAAGGTAGACGCTTCCACGCGCTCGTTACCGGCCCGGCCCCGGACGGTCTCGCACTGGCGCCGATGGATCGCCGCGTGAACCACTACAGCGCTCGCAGCCGTGAGATCGTGGGGCATTGGGTCAAGCGTGGCCGGCCGAAAACGACGACGGCGCCGTTACGGCCTTCTGAGCGTCAGCTGGAGATGGATTTGGGGATCCAGTCGCCGGCGGACGACGCTTAGTGCTCTGGCTCGGAAGTTCGGCGACGTATTCGGCAGACGGACACGCTCGCTCTTGGCGGCCAGCAGGCGCCCGTCCGGTGTCGAGACAGAGGGATGCTTGTCGTCCAATCCAGCAGCATGAGTGGCGTCCGCCGACGCGCTCGCATCACGCGAGATAGCGGGCGCTAGCGCACGAAGCGAGCGCGCAGCAACTCCTGCTCTGCGGGGCCTACTCGGGCGAGCGCCCGACGAAACAGCGTCGCCTGCTGGAGCGGGTCATTGGTGATTGTGAGTGTGCGAGCAACTGCCGTGACGAGTAGGTCCTCGCCGGGCCGGAACACCTCGAAATATCTCATTCGCCGAAGTGCAGAAATGAGCGCGGCAAGGCCCGCCTCTGACATTCGTGGCGAGTCGCTCACCGCGTCGAGGGCGCCGAGCAAGAGCGACTGTGCGTGTGCCTCGTAGTTGCCGCCGACGTCGTGAGTTACCGCGTCGATTGCGCGATGAACCCACTTGTCCATCTCAGTGGGCGCCTCAGCAAACACAATGTCGAGAAAGCGAATCACCCGGTCCATCCAAGCGCTCATCAGTGCAAGCCACGCGGTCGTGTCGCCGAGTGCGCCTCGCGTGCCGTTCGTGGGCTGCCAGTTGGCGTCGCGTGCTATCTGAGCGATCTCTTCAACGGTATGGCGCACGCCCCACGCGCCGTGGGCAAGTAGACGCCGGCGAACGTCGTCCCTAACGTCCTTGGCGAGCAGGTCCCGATCCACCAGCACATCGAGGAGCGCCACGGTACCGAACGTTGGGAGGCCGACTTCTCGCGCGCTACGGCGAACCGCGCGATCGTCAGAGAACACCGCGAAGCCCGTCGTTCGCGCGGCGGCGAGCGTGGCGGCCCATGCTTTCGCGGGCGCGGGCGCCTCTCCTCGCACGACCGTGATCAACTCGTCGCTCGAGTCGTCTTCGTCGAGCACGTGTGCAGGAAGTGCCGTGGCGAGTTTGTGCATCTCGGTCGCGCGTCTGAGGTTCGAGGCGCGCTCAGACTCAGTCCACTCGCCGAATTGAACGTGGCCATGGGTTATGCTGATCCCGCCGACGCGATTGGCATCGGCCGTGGCGAGGTCCCCCGCGATCTCAAGCTGTGTGGCCCGGGCGATAATGGACGAGGGAAGCACGTTCCGGAGCGTCTGCTCCACTACGCCGCCCAGCGCGGCCACGACGAATATCGCGTTTGAGTCCCAGACCGCCCCTCCGGCGAGAGCAGCGGCGGCATCGGTCCTATCGAGCAGATTGAACTGATCGTCGGGGTAGGTGAGCGGAAGTACCCCGAGCGTCAACAGCGTCTCGCCCGTACTGCGCCCAGACGCGGACCCCAACAATGCAACCGCAGCGCTCCCCCAGCGCACTTCGCGTACACGAGTGCTCGTGTGTCGCTCGCGGGCTTCTAGCTCGGATCCGATAGCGCGCATCAAGGAACCGATCGGGTCGTCTCGGTCGATTGCGATGGTACGGATCGCCCTTGAGTCAGGGAACCGCTGTGGGAACGTCTCGAAGCTGTCGCGTAGTCGTGCCTCGAGCGTTGCCGGCAACGCTCCCTCAGGGATCTCGCGACGCAGCGCGGTGAAGATCAGGGCAACCTCGAGGCGTTCAGGCCGGCTGTAGCGATCCGACAGACGAGCGACCATCTCAACTCCCTCGACGGGGTCCGCCGCCGAGCCGAACACCTCAGCGAGCAGTTCAGCGCGCCCTTGGGTGTTCGGGTCGAGCTCGCCGAACTCGCGCCATGCGCGGAGCGCATCTCCCTGACGAAACTGCATGGCGAGTGCCAGCACGGTGGCCCAACGAGGGTCAGAGCTCTGATCGCACGCGGCCCACTCCTGCGCGACTGACCCGAGGTCGCGGAAGCGTTCGGCCTCCTGCAACAGGTTCGCCGCCTGCGCGTAGCCGCTTCGGCGGTCGTCGAGGCCCGCCTGTTGGTTACGCCCGACCAAGAGGAGTCGGTCAACCGCCTTGTCCCGTTGGCCTGCGTTGGCAAACGCGCCGGCGAGGAGAAGCTGGTCCGCCGGTGCCGCAGTCCGGTCGAGGAGGGTTTCGCTGAGGCTGACTGCCTTCTTGTGGTTCTCGCGACGCCTAGCGAGAAGGATCAGGTGACGTAGCGCGTCGGGGTTGTCGGTATGCGGGAGGAGATGGGTTTCGACTGCGTCGAGGTCGCCCTCCGCATCGAGTCGGAACGCGCGAAGCATGAGCGCGACGCTTGGCTTGATCTCGGCGACGATCTTCTCGGCCGTCTTGCTCCACTCGACGGCTACGTCGTTGCTAGACGCGCAAAGGAGGATGTATGCGGCTCGCGGTGCTTCCTCATGCCCGGACTCCATGATCCCGCGGAGTTCGTCGATGATCGCGGGGTCGATATCGCTGTCTCGACCCATGACGTGTGCTGCCGCGAGCTCCAAGCGGTCCGTCTCGTCGGTGCTCTCGCCTAGGAGCGTCCTGACATCAGCGAAGCGTCGAAGCAGCATTGCGCCCTCCGCGAGCACGCGACGAGCTTCTACGGACTGGCGCAGACGCGCATCGGCGAGCGCCTCGTCCAAGAGGTGGGCGCTCTCGTCGGCGCTCGCGCCGAGCGCGAGTGCGACTGCTGCGCGACCAAGGAACATGCCGGCCGCGTCCCAACGCTCGCTTTCTCGCGCGCCGACGTAGAGCCGCTTGAAATTATCAGCCGCGGCGAGCAGCGGCTCAGGTCCCAATCGTTGCGGCTCGGCAATACTCAGGTGCGCCTCAGTCAGCGTCGCGACGCCGTCGAGCTCGTCGGCCGCGCGCTGGTCGACGCGCAATCCTCGTGCACGAGCGATCGCCTCCCGTGCGGGCACGAACTGGTTCTGCCGGATCAAGGCTTCGGCTCGGATGCACTCGGCCAGCCCTTCTTGATCGGAGTCTGTTGGGATGATCTCGTCTAGCAACGCGAGCGTGTGCGCTGGATCGTCGTCGTTGCGTGCTTCGTGCAGCAGGACGGCTGGGTTGCGGTCATCGGCTTGTCGTGCTTCCTCGAACAACTCTGCTGCTCGTTCAGCGTCGCCGTCGGCTACAGCTGAATGTGAGGCGCGCACCAGTTGACGAACGCGATCGTGAACGCCGGGATGATCAGCCGCACGTTCGTACGCGCGCCGAGCCTCGGCGTTCCGTCCGATCGAGTCGGATAGTCGGCCAGCGGCTTCCCAAACGGCCGCGATACTGCCTTGGAGCCACGGAGCGTTCTGATCGATCGCATCGGCGATTCGAGTTGGGCCCCCGGCCTCGAGGGCTTCTTGGAGCGGTCCCGTCTCCCCGGGGTTCTCAGCGACGAGTTTCTCGACGATGTCGGCTTGGCTTGGCGGCAGGTCTATCACCGCTCGTGCGACTCGAATGGCTTTCGAGCCGATGGCGGCGGGAGTAGGGGCGGCGGGCATCTCGGCAATCTGCTCTTGTAGCTCGCGAGCGGACTCTTGAATCAGGTCGCGAGTCATCTGCTGGTCTAGGTGCGCCGCGTCTCGTTCATTCCGCTTTGCGCGGGGAAGGTTCGCCTCGATCGCGGCCACGACGAGGGCTGAAAGCGCACCGGACGGGATTCCCTGGGCGTCGAAGTTGAACATCTCTGCAAACGCGGCCTTGAGTGGCTCGCGGACGGAGGAGTCGCCCGTCTCGATCCAGTGCTTCACCGGCCCCGCGATGTTGGGTTGAACGAGTAGGCCGTTGAGCCTGTCTACGACCACGTCGGCGGCCTCACCCGGGACAAGCGACGATTTCCGAACGTCGGCGGAAACGAGGCGAAAGAGGTTGGCGACCTCGTTGTTCGCGAGGAAGCGCTTGAGGGCTTCGCCTGTGAGCTGTGCAGCACCGAGCGCTTCGAACGGGACAGACATTCGCGTACCGTAGTCGAGTACTAGGCGTAGCCTGTAGCCGCGGAAGCATCGTGCTCGCAAGGCGACCGTCAATCTGGAGGCGCGGTTCACGCAGCGCAGAAGCCGACGAGCCGGCTAACTGCGGTACGTGTCGGGGTACTGGATCACCTCGACGCAGTAGGCGACGCACAGCGCCGTCCGTTGGATGCGCGATCCCCGCGCGGCTGCAAGTGCGGGTTTCGATCCGCACGTCGCGACCCACCCGCTCGTCGCCAAAAGCAGGCACGTCGTGGGCCCGAGACGAGACGCATGCTTGGGACGACGAACAGAAGCCCGAGCGATGGCCACCGCGAGCTTCGGTCGTTCGGTCGTCAAGCACCCCCCCTCGTCTGGGCCGGCAGCTGGGGTGTTCTTGCCGCTTGCCCTGCGGGAGGACTGTGCTGCGTTTCGCGGGCGAGGCTTTTCGTGCCTCGAACGACCGGCGCCTTGGCGCGGCCGTGGGCTCTTCCGATCCCGCCCGGCGCGCCGCGGCGCGGTCCCAGGCTGAGACGACTCCGGCCTGGACATGCCAGGCACGGACGAGCTTGCTATTGGTGGTCGTCGACTAGACCCTGGTGATCCTTCACCCCCTCCGTCGCTTCAACGTCTGGCTCGCTCGATGATGCGGTGCCCACCCACCCGGTCGGCCGCTTGACGGTGTCTTGAAGAGCCCTTGGCCGGCTACTGCGGCCTACCCATTTTTTACCTGATTTGGGCGGGGCTTGTCAAGCGACAGTTGTCTGCATTGCCAATCTGACTGCCGGGGGCCTACGCGGAAACGATCTAAACGCGGTAAGCGGGGAATCGGTGATTTTGGTCGATTCGATGGCAAAACCGGGAATCCGTGGTTTGGCGGATTCGGTCGCTTCAGCCGGTTTGCCGGGAAAGCTGGGAATCGGCGGTTTTGGCCGATTTCGTGGCAAAGCTGGGAAACGGCGGTTTTGGCCGATTTGGAGCTAAAGCTGGGAATCGACCTGTTTGCCGGAAAATCGGAGATCACCGAAGGGTGTTCCGATTTTCGGGAAATCGGTGATTCGAGCGATTTGCCGGAAATCAGCGATCTGCGGCTGTCAAAGAGCTACGGGAGCGATGCTGCTGATGATGCGAACTTCGGTGCTGCGGTGGCCGGTCCGAGTCCCGTTCCCGTCCTGCTTCTCGAGCAGTCGCCGTGGGTTCTGGGATCGACTGACCAGATCAAAGCAGACGACTGCGACGGCTGAGGTGATTTGCGGGCCGAAAGTTTCGGAGGCCCAGTGTTTTCGGGGGATCGCGACGGAAACCTGGCGCGTTGCCGCTCATGGCGGTGGGCTGGCCGCCGGCCGAAGCTGGCGACTGGGGCGCTGAGCGGGCGCATTTGGCGAAGCTGCAAAAAGGGGCGTGGACGGCGGGCCGGCGGCGGGCAAAGCTGGGGCTCTGCCGGTGGGCGAGCGGCCGAGCCAGGCAGGAAGTTGGCGGAATCGGCCGAGCTGCTTTTGGCTTCACCGAATTGGGGAGGTTCACCGCAATGTCGGCATACCGGGGTGGTATGCCGACAGCGGGATTCACTGGAATGCTGGACCCGGCAGCGGCCCCGATGATTTTTGCGGGCTGGGCGGCTCGCTTCGTTGCCGCCCGTTGGCCGGGGCGCGCCCTGAGAACCGGGGCCCTTCGTCAAAGCCAGCCGGCCGGGCCGGGCTGGGTTTTCTGCCGTCAACCGCTCTGGAGTTCGTGAAGCGGCGAGCCGAACAGGACGGAAAAACTCAGCGGGGGCGGGGGTTCTGGGGGTGAGGGCACAGTTTGGGCGCAATCGGCGAACTTCGAGGGAAGGCGGCGGGGCGGGGCCGGGGTGACGGCGGCGGAGCTTTCAAAAAACAACAACTGCGGTACGGCTTGTTATGAGGTTTCGTGAAATGAGGTGGTTTGAGGTGTTATGGCTTGGAACTTCCTAGCGGGGATTGGAGAGTATGAAGGCAGGCGATTAGGTGATCAAATCTCGAGGATTGATGGCCCACCCAGCCCGCACCCACCTCGCACCCGATCAGAGCTCGAGGATTGATGGCCCACCCAGCGTGCAGCCACCGTGCCGAGGGGTGCATGCGTTTTTCGGCTGCATCGCGTACGTGCGTGAGGGCTCCCGGAGTTTGTCGGGGAAGCCTGTCGAGTTTTGGAAGTTTGGTGAGGGCCGGTTGGCGAGGAGGTTTGGGGATTCCTGATTCCCTGACGGGAATAGTTTTATCCATGTAATCGCAAACGACATTCCCACCTGACGGTGGGTTCTTGGCTGGTGTCTGGAGACCGCTCACATCCGTTCGCTTCAGGCCCTTCGGGCGCCAGCCGGACTTCATAAACGACTCGCTGCGCTCGCTCCATCGTTCGGTGACAAGTCCACGCCGGCTTCTGCCCGGCGGGCAGTTAGATGGATGGGGGTGCACGTTTGAGTGTCGATCAGAGCTGGTGATGCCACCAAGTTAGCGAGAGCCCTGATCGGGTTATGGATTGAAGGTTGAGCAATCCGTCAGCTGTAAGACTGCCACCTTCGGTGAGTCAGCGCCGATGTGGGGCGGATGAAATCACCGCGGAAGTTTGCGGGCCGGTGGGAACCATCCCCCGGATTGGCGGGGTGGACCCCAAAAGCCTCCTGGTCAACCCCGGGGGCACTTCAAGTCAGCGCCGAGGGGTGCCTACGGGGTTTCCCCCACTCTGGAACATCCAGCCCCGAGGGGGCTAGTGGCGATGTTTTGAAACCTTTGACCGATCGGCACCCTCGCTAACGAGAGGTCATCATCGGTGCCGATCGCTGGAGTAAACCCCAGCGCACCATCCATCTAATTGTCCGACGTCCGCGGAGAGCTCTCCATGGATCTGCCGAGCGGGCTAGTGGCGATTTTTTGAAACCTTTGACCGATTGGTGCCCTCTCTAACGAGAGGCTTCATCACCGGCACCGATCGGCTGGAGGGCGTGCACCCCCATCCATCTAACTGCACGACACGACGTAACGAGCTCGCCGACATCACCGATGAGTTTTGAGCGAGGCCTCTGGCCGAGTCGGGTCACACGGCGAGTCGGAGTCGTGAAGTGCACCTGGCAGGGGCTCGCGGATGCGGCCCGGTCTCTGGGAACGTTCGAAACAATATCCGTCAGCTATAAGACAGCCACCTTCGGTAGTTAGCGCTGAATGCGGGTGGGGGTTATGAGCTGGTCGACATCAACTCACGCCGCCACGCTCCAGCCTCGCCGACCAGCGCCCCGCCGCCACGCTCCAGCGGCCGCCTCGCCACGCTCCAGCCACGCCGCCTCACGCCCTCATCGCCACCGCCACGCTCCAGCCGCCCCGCCTCGCCACGCCCCAGGCCGCCCCACGCCTCGCCGACCAGCACCCCACGCCTCGCCGACGGCACTACTCCTGCGGAGTCTTTTGAGATCTGTCTGGAGACCGCTCACATCCGTTCGCTCTAGGCCTTTCAGGCGCCAACCGGACCTCATAAACGACTCGCTTCGCTCGCTCCACTCTTCGAGGATTGCACCCTGCCGGTCTCTGCCTGGCAGGCAGTTAGATGGATGGTAGTTAGGGCTCATCCATCGATCGACGCCGATGACAAAGACGAGGACCGAGGGCATCGATCGGCAATGTTTTCTATCGCCAGAGTTGTTATACCCCCGGAGGGGATTGCATCCCCCGGGGGTGCTTTCAGTTAGCGCCGAAGTAGGTGGGTTGGTGCCATCCATCTAACCGAGGACTCTCCCTACGCCTACTTCCTCTTCTTGACCTTCCGGTGATGCTTCTTAGCCTTGTGCTTCGCCTTATGAGCCTTCGGACAACCCGTAACTTCTGATGTGGGTGTTCTGGTTGAGCACAGCGCCGTTCTGGCCGACGAATTCGGTCGGCATCGTCAGGGTCGTGGGCTTGGTCTCCTTGACATTACGGGTCACGGTCCGCTTACGACCGTGGACCCTGACAGTCACCTTCTTCTTGACCGTCACCGTCTTCGTCAGGGTACACAAATTGGCATTTGCAGTCAGCGCAGAGTACTTCCCCTGCGGCAACGTCAGTTCGAAGGAGCTGACCGGAGCATCAGGGACATGGGCAAACGTTGAGGAAGTTATCCCGGACTTGGATATGAACGTATCGCCAACCAGATCAATCGTTATTCCGTAACCCTGGAGGACCAGAATCAATTGTGGAAAGGCTTCGTTGCCATGGCTCACGAAATAAGCTGGGCCTTCCAATGGCACCGGGAGGATCGGGGTGATTGCCTTGGCGTAGGCAACTATCGATGCTGTGGGACAACCAGCTGGATTGGAATCGAACTGAGCGGACGTGCAAGCCTTTTGCAACGTTGTCAACCTGGAGGGGAGTTGCACCGGGAGTTCGACCTTGACACGAGAGATGTTTGCTTCCTCGGTTTGAGCTGACGATCCCGAGGTACTCCCCGAGGTCCCAGTCCCAGTCCCCGAGGCATTCCCAGGAGTCGTCGATTGAGGACCCTCATGCGGTGGTGTGAGCTTCACATGCAGGCTAGCCCCGTTAGCTTTGCTCGTCTTACCTTGGGTCGACGCCGAGAACTGCGGCTCGAACGGCAGCGCCGCGCAGTTCGTCACCTGGAAGCGACTCGACACCGCAGCACTAGCCCCTTCGGCGCTCGTGATCGTCCCCGTGATGCTCATCGGGTTGCAGTTGGTGGGGTTGAACGTGAACCCGGGACGGTTGACGTTTAGTTGACGTGCTGGATCTGCAGTGGGATGCCGTCGATGATGTGCGTGATCGGATCGGAAGTCGTCGTGTTGACCGTGACCTGCGCGGTGTAGGGGTTGATATCGATCTTCACCCTGACGACGACAGTACCGAGGTCGAACGGGCCCGCCTTCACCGGGTTGACGATCGAGAGGCCGAACGGGCCACCGTTATACGGGCCGGTCAGATACACCTTCCCACCGGTGACCGTGAACGGGTCGCCGCCCAACACCAAAGCCTTTGCCCCAATCGCCTATGCCCCTACGCCTGCTTCCGCTCCATGACCTCACCAGACTCCCGCCACAACGCCTCACCCCACCACCGCACGCCTCACCTCGCCGCCGCCCATCGCGCCCCGCTCAACCAGCGCCCCCCAGCTGACCCCCTCCCTACGCCACCAGCCGCTCCCTGACCCCCCAGACTCCCGCCAACTCGCCTCACGCCACCCACCTGCGACGCCCTCAGCGGACTTCCCCTCAACGCCCACACACATCGCGAACCATCAGGCAGACGCGGACTATGCCGATCTTGGCTCCGCGTCTGCTGCCCTCATCCCCGATCCATCCATCTCGCCGCGCTCCAGCTCCACCGCAGCCACGCCATGCCACCTCACGCCTCTCGCCGCCTCACCAGCCTCGCCCAGCGCACCCCCCCGCAGCCACGCCATGCCAGCATCGCCGCCCTCAGCCGCAGCACACCTTGCATCCGCTCAGCCCGCCAGAGCCCTCGCCCAGCACCGCCATCACGCCCGATTCCCCTGCAAAATGCCCCCGGGCCAATCGACCCCCCGCTCGCCCCAGCACGTCACCCCTCCCCGCCGGCCGCCACGCCAACCGATCTCAGCCCCCTACGGCCTCCGTCCTCTTCCTCACCG
>CAWJFR010000001.1:0-259534 GCA_963842205.1 uncultured Solirubrobacterales bacterium | reverse complement strand
CACGGCTGATCCGCAGCGTCCCGGTCGTATTGTCGAGCGACTCGACCGTCACTCCTTTCGCTGGCGGGGTCGACGAAGTCGCCAGGAGCGATCTTGTGCTCCTGCGCGGGGAAGCAGAGCGTATGAAGCAGTGAACGGGAAAGTGGCGGGAACGGGGTTGGCGTGGACGTCCGCAGCGGTTAGTCGCCCGAGCGCCTCGTTGTCGACCTCGGTTAGCTGCTCCTCGTCGGCCTCGAGTCGAACAGCGGATCACTAGGGCAGGCCGGCTTTGCCGGTGATAGTCGATCAGTTGCGCATGTAGGGTTTCGATGTGTTTTGCGTGGGGAGGAATTCTGGGTCAGGGTGAGCCATGTAGGTGGTGGGGACGATTGCGGCCTGAGGTTGAGCTTGAGCCTGAATGTTGGCGTCAGCGCAGCAGCAGGAGGAGAGACAGGAGGAGCAGCAGGCAGCAGAGGAGCCGTCGACGGATCCGCCGATGACTCGTCAGCAGCGTCGTGCTCTGGCTCGCGAGCGCGCCAAGAAGTCGCTGCGTAAGCCGGGCGGGCAGCCCGGGCATGAGGGCAAGCACCGTCAGATGGCGTCGCCCGAGAAGGTTGATGAGACCTTCGAGTGTCTGCCCGATGCGTGTTCTGGTTGTGGGCTCGTTTTCACCGGGGGCGAGGCGCAGGCTGGGGAGCCGGTGGTTCACCAGAAGTGGGAGCTTCCGCCGATCTCACCATTGATTTTCGAGTACCGGTTGCATCGCGTGTGCTGCCCTGGCTGCGCTAAGAAGACGCTGGCGGGCCTGCCAGCCGGAGTGTCAGCCTCGGCGTTTGGGCCGCGCCTGGAAGCTCATATCGCGATGCTCGCGGGTGTCTATCGTCTTTCCCGCCGCCAGGTCGCTCAGGTCGTGGAAGAGATACTTGGCTGTCCGATCTCAACAGGCGCGGTGGACACGGCGATCATGCGCATGAGCCGGGTCCTCGCCGATCCCTGGCAGGCGCTGGCTGAGGCGATCCGCCAAGCCGACGTGGTGCACGCTGACGAGACGAGCTGGCGGCTGGCCGGTGCCCAGCAGTGGTTGTGGCTCGGAGCGGCCGCGCTGGTGGCGTGCTACCGCATCGACCCGCACCGCTCCCAGGCCGCGGCCAAGAAGCTATTGGGAGAGGACTTCGGCGGGATTCTCGTCTCAGACCGTTATGCCGGCTATCACTTCCTGGACGTGCTGCAACAGCAACTTTGCTGGTGTCACGCAATTCGTCAGCTCGTCGAGATCTCCGAGCGCCAGGGCGCTCCCGGCAAGCTCGGCGCAAAGCTCGTAAAAGCGGCACGAGAAGTGATCGCGGTTCATCACCGCTACCTTCAGGAACAGCGCACCCTTCCCTGGCTGGCACGCGAGCTCTCCCCGCTGCGAGATCGCATCCAGGCGCTGCTGCAAGAAGGCGAACGCTGCCGCCATCAGAAGACCGCAAACTTCTGCGCTGGACTGCTCGAGGAGTACGAGGCGCTCTGGACCTTCTGCGAGGTACCCGGCATCAGCCCGACGAACAACAGCGCCGAGCGAGCGCTCCGCCACGCCGTGATCATGCGCAAGATCCAAGGCGGCACCCAATCCGAAAACGGCAACCACTGGATTGAGCGGATCCTCTCGGTCAACGAGACCTGCCGCCTACAAGGCCGCGCCGTACTCGACTACCTCACCACCGCCGCAACCGCCGCCCACCACGGCCAACCCGCACCCTCGCTGCTACCCCGCGCACCCTGAGCAGCACACCGTTCACCACTCAGCGGGCATCGACCCCCTGAACGCCTACCCATCAGCCAGCGCGTATGCTGATCGTCGTCCCTGCCTTCGGCGTCCTCGGGGACGCCGGCAGTGAGCGCGGCGTGCAGCGCGTCGAGCTCCGCCTGCAGCTCGGGGTCTGGCTCCCAGGGCTCGGGTGGCGGCTTCCAGGGGATCTCCCGGCCGAACTCCTGGATCGCCTCGTCGCGACGGGCGAGCAGCCATTCGCGCAGCAGATAAGTGGAGCGGCAGTCGTCCTCGTTGTAGCGCTCGATCGACTCGAGCAACGAGCGATCGCCGCTCTCCAGAAATTGCTCAAAGGCGACGATCGAGTCGCCGCCTTCACTCACCTCCGTGTCTCGCTTGCCCATATAGAACGCCTCGATGCTCTTGATCGAGTAATTCGGTTGACCGACCCGCAACCCCTGACGCACGACCGTGTACAGATCGACCAGGACCCTCCCCCGCAGCAATCGATCGACCTCCTCCTCACGCGTCGCGTGCAACCCCATCAGACGCTTGATCGCGCTCGCCTCATACGAGGCGTAGTGGTAAACGTGCAGGTCGGGAAAACGCTCCAGTCGCTCGATCACAAAATCGATGAATTGCTCAAACGCCTGCTTCTCACTCGACCGATCCTCTGCCCAGAACGACGTGAATTTGGGTTGTCCAGGAGGTAGATCCGATTGAGGGCTATTGCTAGCCGAAACCAGCCCAAACAAATACTCGAGACCTTCGTCGAAGAACGGGTCACCCTCCATGTCGAAGAACACGTCGCCCTCCGACGGCTTCGGCAGGTGGGCAAATCCGCATTCCTGCTCGGGCGTGAGTAGCTCATAGCTCAGCTCTCCGCTCCCGCGTTGCTCTATCTGTAGGCGTGCCTGCGCGCGTAGAGACTCGAACGTGGTCGTCCCGATCCGAGGCGGGCGATCCGCCGGCTTCGCGATGGCGAGCCGCGAGACGGTTGTGATCTCGCGCTCCACCAGTTGGGTGCTCTGTGAGCGTTGAATCCTGGCGACCAGGCTCAGATGGTCGTCCTCTTCACGTTGGGCGACGCAGTGCTCCTCCCAGCGACACAGCGCGCAGTGCTCCACCGGCTCCGGGTAGGTGCTCACCAGGCCGATGCCGGCCGACCCGCTCACCACAGGGGCCGCGCCAACGACGGATTCGAAGCCGTGCTTGACGCTGCGGTAGTAGGCGGAGAACTCGGCGACGCGGAAGGACTGCGACTCGCGCGTTCCGAGCACGACGTGCATCCACTCCGGCGCGACTCCCTGGATCGCCTCGACGAGCTCGGAGTAGAAGCACAGCTGCAGCAAGAAGTACGGCTTCACGCGGCGCGCGAGCTTCGTGTCCGCGACCTCGTAGCTGAACACACCGAGCGCCGAGGGGCGCTCGACGCGCTGGAGGAAGTCGCTGTACCCGCGCCAGCGGATGCCGTCGAACAGCACGCCCTGGTAGATCACCTCCGCCCCGGCCTTCATCGCGTTGATCGTGTGTTGTGCGCCAAGGCGCGTGTCATCGAGGTTCCGTGCGGTGCCGGCGGGTTCGGCTCGTCCTTGATTCCGATGCGGGCTCGGCGCCGATCTCGACTACCTCGTGGCCATCGGCGATGAGCTGCTCGAGGTAGGCCCGCTCGTGCTCATCGCCCTTGCGCGCCACGAGCTCCGTGGTGTCAGACCTGGTCTCCGCGAGCTCCAACTGCCCGCGCGCGACCTCGATGTCGAGCTGCGTGAGGTGCGGGCACTCGAGATGGTTGATCAGGTCGGTGGCCGAGAAGATCAGCTGTCCGTCAACGAGCTGCATGCATCAAAGCTAATCGGTCGGCCAGCTCAACCCCGCCATCGCGGGCCGTCCCAAGCTCGGCGTAGCTTCGATGGCAATGACCGATACGTATAAATTGGAGTTCTTCGCCGAGGACGACGGCACGAAGCCCGTGCTCGCGTGGATCAAGAACGACCTGACCTCGGCGCAGCGACGCGCCGTCGGCACAGCAATGCGCCGCGTGCTTCAGGCAAACGGCGTCGGTGTCTGCTCGAGCCCCTGGGGTAGGCAGTTGGGTGGTGGACTGTTCGAGTTCCGCGTCCGGCTTACCGGACGGCAGGTGCTCAACGCGGGCTGGGCCAAGCCAGGCAGCATTGATGCCTCTGAGCAGATCCTGCTCCGCGTCTTCTGTCACGCCCACGATCAGAAGCTCATCCTCCTCCTGGCCGGGTACGACAAGGGCTCCGAGCCGAGCGGTCGCAGACAACAGCGCGAGATCGAGACCGCCCGGGCCCGCCTGCAGATATATCGGGCTCGTGCCAGAGCTGGGAAATAGCAGCAGAGTTAGTGATATGCTGATGTCTAATTACACATATCCACTGGGATGCAGGAGGGCCTCGTGATGAGCGATTTCGACCAGCTGATGCAAGACATAGAGCAGGAGGCCATAGCCGAAGGGCCTGAGGCCGTCGCCGAGCTCCGCTTGCTCGAGAGCCACTTCCACATCGCTGGACAGCTACTGGCGCTGCGCCATCGCCGCGGGCTCACCCAGCGCCGGCTGAGCGAGCTCTCAGGTATCCAGCAAGCCGACATCAGCCGCATCGAGCGCGGCGAGACGCAGCCCACCACAGTTACCGCGAAACGCCTCGCCGACGCGCTCGGCGTTGACTTCGGCTTTTACGAGACCGACACCACAGACAAGACCGTCCCCGTCGAGCCCGCCTCAGTCAAAGCGGCGTAGCACCTTGGCCGACACCAGCGCGATCGAGTGGACGGAGGCGACCTGGAATCCTGTGACCGGGTGCGACAAGGTCTCGCTGGGCTGCGCGCAACACGAGGAGTCTGCAAGCAGCAGTTCGACCACACCTCGATCATCAAGACCATCCTCACCCGCTTTCCCGGCGGCTGGTTGCGTGTGGTCGTAGACTTCGGCGAAGAGCCCGCCTGGATTGTGACCGCCGTGGTACATGACAACGATCCCCGTGGATAGCGACATGACGATCACGATCGCCGGCATAGACTTCGACTACCGCGACTACGACGAGCGCAGTGACGTCCTCTTCCTACACGTCGGCCCTCCAAACAGCCCCACCGCCAAGACGCTTGAGACACCCGAGGGACACACCGTCGAATACGACGACCAAGATGCCGTTGTCGGGCTTGAGCTCATGGGCGTGCGAGGAATGCTCGATCGCAACGAAGAGCTCCAACTCACCTGGCCACCCGCCCACCTCGCGGTAAGCGATCTTCGTCAGGCGCTCGCGGCCTGAACAGGCCCGCCGTCAGCCAGCGAGGTTCGCCGCACCCGCCGAGAATGGCGCTTAGCTCGCCCGGTTATTCGCCTCCGCAGCCTCCCCGGCGGCACGTCCCATCAGGCCTGAACCGGAGCGTTCGAGCCCGGGCCGGCGCGGCGCGTGCATCAGCCGCGCGATCTTCGGTGAGACCACAGGCGCACGCGCGACCTCGTGCCTCACCGGGAAGGGAATGACGATCGCGCACGGCTCGAGATCGGCAGGCACCTCGAGATCAGCAGGTACATCGAGATCGGCAGGCGGCTGCGGATGAACGTCCAGCTCCACGAGATCGGCGCCCAAGCAATCGCGTTCATCCACCACGACCCGCAGACCTGCCCTATTTGCCAAATGATCTTCTGCCATCGGACTACCCTTTCTCGCGGTCTGGACACAGCACCACGACAACGCTACGCCGAGCTTGCGATGGCTCGCTCCTGAGCTCTACCCAGGTGTGACGGGACAGGGAGCTAAGTGATATCGCAGGAGCAGAGCGAGAACCAGCTTCGTGAGAAGGCGACCGCTGTGCTGGCGGCCGCGTCGATCGTCGTCTCCCATCTCTAAAATCACAGCAATAACAAGATAACCTCGGACCGTCCGCGGCCATCCGTGCTCGGAAACGCGAGACCAAGACCCGACAAGATTAACGATGTTCGGCCGGCAAGGCCGTCGCGCTTGGTACTGCGATTTCCAAGGTGCCGTAGCTCATGGTTATTAATCGACAATATTCCTTTATAGAGCTGCGGCGCACGACGTTCCTTATTTGATCGGCTTGCGGCCTTGCCGGCCAGACGTGGTGCGAAACGCCGGGTCTTGGTCTCGCGTTTCCGTGGGCGGATGAGACTGACCGGGCGGCGGTGAGGTAGACTATGAGCATGCTCAAAAAGCTGATCAGTTTGTTCAAAAGGCCGTCTCCTGAGCCGCCCTCGGATGCGCCCACAGGTCCCCAGCCGCTGCGCCCGAGCCCGATGGTCGGAGAACTGCACGGCCGCCCCGATCGCCGCTAGCTTCGCGCGAAAGCCGTAGGCTCGGCGCCGTCCTCCGCCTGTGCCGCGTGTCAGGCTAGCGGTGGCGTCTGCGTGGGCACGGCGCCTTGTATGTGACAGGCACGACTGCGCCGCCGAGGAACGACAGTTCCGACCTCACCGGGAAGCCACCCTTCGGGCACTTCTTCGGCATCATGCCGTAGTAGATCGTTTTCTTACCCTTCTTGTAGGCGGCGCCAACCCTCACGTTGATGTATTCGGCCGACGCATCCAGCGCACCCGGGACCGATTCGATCAGCGGCACTTCGGCAACAAGCTTCGGACCGAAGGGCGCAGGCGCCTTCGTGAGACTGCCTTTGGAAATGATTTCGATCGATACGGGCGACGTGCCCTGCACATAGAACTGCAGGTTGCCGCCTGCAGCGAAGAACGGCTGCACCGACACCGTCTCTTGCACCCGTTCGGTGCCGAAGCTCACGACACCGCGCGCGCTGCCCGCCGGTCCAGCCTTCGATTTCCTCGGACATCCCACGGGTCCGCTGATCTCGAGCACGCTTTCTGCGCAGGTGGGAAACCCATGCGGGTGCAGCTTCACACCGGAGGGCAGATAGAACGTGACCCCGGTCAGCGGGGCGGGGTGGCCACCGTATTCGGTCCCCGAGATTCTGTATTCGGCCTGCACCGCGGCACCGGCGCCGAGGATGTTCCCCGTGTGAGGGAAGCCGGGAATCGGCACGGCCTTTGCTTTCAGCGTGACCGTCGGTGCTGCCGACGCTGTCGCCGAAAGACCAAGAACGGCAAAGCCGAGCACGGCCAGATAGGCGGATATTCTGCGCATGGGATGAACCCCTTCCCCTCGTTTACGGCTCTACTAAGAAGAACCCATTCCCATCACAGAAGTCGCGCCTGTATGCTGCCCGGCGCGGACAAGCTGGAACTGATCACTGAGGCCACGCTAGCGCGGCCCGGGCTTATGTGAAAAGTGCGATTCGTAAAAATAAGAGCTGCGGCGCACGACGCTCCTTATTCGATCAGTCCGCGGCCTTGCCGGCCGAAGTTGGTTCGATTCGCCGGGTTTTGGTCTCGCCTTTTCGTGGGCGGCTGAGACTGACCGGGCGGCGGTGGACTGGCAATCTGGTCTCCCAGAAAAGGAGGTTTGAGCTCCCGCCGGGCTGGCCTCAAAGCCAGTGGCGCAGACTTGTCGGCGTATCGTCGGGATGCTCGCCCAGCAACCGGTCGAGCTCGGCGACCACGTGTGGGTACATCTCGTCGAGCAGGAGCTTCAAGCGAGCGCTGCCTGCGCTCTGAGCCATGCCGCGTGCTGACGCTCGGCCTCTTCGCGGTTGTGGGCGATCCGCGCATCCACCTCCTCGGGGAAGTCGCCGTAGTACCTGAGGACCACGTCAACCTGTGCACGTGAGAGGCTGCCCCAAAACATGGCCCCCGCGATCGCCTCCTCCTGGGGGGCCCCCATTTCCTTGAGCGTTTTCACGACCTCCCACACATCGGGCCCGCCGGCGAGCCCCGCGCGGCGTCCCGTCGGGCCATCCCTGAACACGATCCCGTGGTGGTCCTCCATGCGCAACCCCTCGTCGATCAGCCGCTCGGCCGTCCTTGACTTGGCCTCGCCGCGGCGCTGTGCGCCCAGCTCCAGACGGGCGAGCGTCCGCTCGCTCATGCGAATCGAAAACGGCTTTGGGGTTGCCCGAGACCTCATGTAGTTGAATGTAGTCTAGCGTACTACAAAGATTCGGGTGCGGGGCTTGCTTTGCTACAGGTGTCCGTCAGAACGCGGACAATGGCTGACGGATCCCTCGTTGTAGGCCGAATCATGGGTTAGGGATCCCTCGTTGTAGGCCGATTGATGGCTGAGGGATCCCTCGTTGTAGGCCGATTGATGGCTGAGCCATCCCTCGTTGTAGGCCGATTGATGTGTGAGGATCCCTCGTTGTAGGCCGAATGTCGACAAACAGCTGCAAAGGAGCCCACGACGCGAGGGAAACGGGGCGGGCGACTCGTCCACCCCGCTTGGAGGCCGGCAACACCGCCCTCTCGGCGGTGGACTGGCAATCTGGTCTCCCAAAAAAGGAGGTTTGAGCCTCCCATCCCAAACTCGGCGTAGCGTTGGTCGCGTCCCGTGCCCAGCGCGGCTACGATCGGGCGTGTGAGTGGGTCGCGCCGTGCACCGGATCTCGTGGTGGTATCGCCGCTACAGGACTGGACGTGCGCTGGTTGTGCCAGCACGGATGGGGGCTGGCTGGTGATGGAGGATCGCGGTCCGCTGTGCATGTCGTGTGCGGATCTCGCGCACCTCGTGTTCTTGCCATCGGGAGACGCGGCGCTGACGCGCCGGGCGCGCAAGCACAGTCGCCTGTCTGCGGTCCTCGTGCGTTTCAGCCGCGCACGCAAGCGCTATGAGCGCCAGGGTGTGCTCGTCGAAGAGCCGGCGATCGATCGGGCCGAGGCTGAGTGCTTGGCTGATGAGGATGCGCGGGCGCGAGCACGCGACCGCGAGCATGAGCGACGCACGAACGAAGACGTCGAGTTTCAGCGCGATCTCGCACGCGAGATCACCCGCATCTTCCCCGGCTGCCCCAAGACGCGGGCTGAGGCGATAGCGACGCATACCGGTGATCGCAGCAGCGGCAGGGTCGGACGAACCGCCGCCGGTCGCGCCCTTGACCCGGCGGCGATCACACTCGCCGTGGTGGCGGCGGTGCGTCACGGCGACACCGACTACGACGACCTGCTGATGGCGGGCGTCGACCGCGCGCAAGCGCGTGACCGAGTACGAGCCGACGTCGACGCGGTCCTCGACCGCTGGCGAGAGGCGACGACCGGAGTCGAACCGGTGTAGACGGCTTTGCAGGCCGCTGCGTAGCCACTCCGCCACGTCGCCTTGCTATCGCCTGCAAGGGTATCGGGCGCACCGCGGAGTAGAGGCCTCGGCGGGCTGGACCGTTGATAGGCTTGGATCCGTTCCCAGGGCGATTAGCTCAGCTGGGAGAGCGCCGCCTCGACAAGGCGGAGGTCACTGGTTCGAGCCCAGTATCGCCCATGCACAAAAGCCCTGCAAATCGAGGCGCCGCAGTCGGGCGACTACGTCCTCAACATTGAGGCGCGGGGGCACTGCGTCGTGCCGTGAGTAGCGCGGCGAGGGTGCTCGCCCGGATCGGTCGCCCGAGGCGCTCGTGGAGAGCGTGAGTCTCGCCGGTGATGGCATCACGCTGGCCGGGTGAGAGTCGCGCCCAGAACGACATCGTGCCGAGCAGGGCGCCCAGCTCACCGGCGGTGTGCTCGACCAGGGTCGGCACGGTCGCGAGCTGCAGATCATCGAAGAGATCGGCAGCGTAGTCACGTCCGATGTCGTAGCTCCCCAGCCAGGCCCAGGCCTCCGCGATGTTCCCGCGGCGCTCCCGCACGCCCTCAATCGTGTGATCGAGGTCGCGGTAGGTTGGCCAGGTCGCGGCGATCTCCGGGGCGTGCCTGCGCAGGGCCGACAGTAGATCCTCCTGATCGTCGACGCTGCGCTGCTCTTTGAGGCCGAAGTACTGGATCAGGGCGAGCGTCCCGCCCGGAGCGAGCGCGTCGGCGATCTTCCGCCAGCCTAGATCGGGGTCAACCCAGTGGATCGCCGACGCCGAGAACACGGGGTAGGCCGGGCGGTTGCGGTCGTACTCGGCCGCGACCTCGTTGAAGACCTTGCCGTAGCTCCGTGCGAGCGTCCCGTCGCTCATGCCCGAAACGTACACACTCGCCGCTGGCCAGCGTCGCGAAACAATCATCAATGTCTGTTTTCCCTTCTCCCACATGCTTGGCCACACAAGTGTCCCGTTTGCCCGAAATGGTCGGTTAAGGGGTTAGGCCCGCAGTTTCGAGGCTCAACCACCGAGAAAGGGGAACATCATGCTTGCCAGCTCGAGCGGTAGCGGCGGAGGCGCCGTGGTCTTTGGGATTATCGTCCTGATCGGCCTTTACTTTTTGCCGACCATCGTCGCGGTTGTGCGAAAGGTCACCAATCAGGGGAGCGTCGCAGTGATCAACTGCTTGCTCGGCTGGACCCTGGTCGGCTGGGCCGTGGCTCTTGCGATGGCGTGCCGCACGAGCAGCCTGGTGCGCGAGAGCGTCAGTGCCCCAACTGAGGCGACCCGGCGAAGCGGCTAACACACGGAGCTCCGTCTACGGTGCGCCCCATGGCGCTGCACCCACTTGCCGAGCGATTCGCCGAGATGGCGAGGGCATTTGGTGGGCTCAGTTGCGCTAAGCAAGTGTCCAAAGGCGTTGTGAAGATGCTGGCCAGCGGGCCCTTCGATCTCCGCGCGGGCGCGGGCAAACTGCGTATATGGCTGGCAAGCTCGAGATCATTGGCGGGCCTACGCCAATTTCGATTCTGCGCGCACCCGGTGAGATCTACCGCTGGAAGGTTCAGAATGGCTCTGCCGAGCAGCATGTGTACGTGCAGATCGCCCAGTCGCTGAGACCCGAGGGGGTGCAGGAGCCGCTTCGGTCGGGCATCGAATCCAAGGGCGAGTCCGTGCTCCGTAAGCTGCTCGAGCGCGGCAATGTTCCGACCCGGATCAAGATCACATCGGCCGGAATCACCGAAGTGGGCGCAGATCGCCGTTCGCGTCCCTGCTCCATGTAGGCTGGACATTCGGCCGCTTGACTCTGCAATCGCGGCTGCTTAGTGGTTGATTGCGGCGGTTTGCGGTAAGACTCTCGGTATGCCACGCGCGATCTGGAGCGGCAGCGTCAGTTTCGGTCTCGTCAGCGTCCCCGTGAAGCTCTACAGCGCGCTCGATCGCAAGACTGTGCGTTTTCATCAGCTGTCGGGGAAGACTGGTGTGCGCGTGGCTCAGAAGCGCGTCGATCCGCAGAGCGGGGAGGAGGTGCCCTATGCGGACATCGTTAAGGGGTTTGAGATCGCGCCGGACCGCTACGTCGTGATCGAGCCCGGCGAGCTCGAGGCGCTCGAGCCGAAGAAGACGAAGACGATCGAGATCGAGGACTTCGTCGAGCTTTCCCAGATCGACCCTGTCTTCTATGACCATCCCTATTACATGGTCCCCGGGCCTGGGGGCGCAAAGTCCTACCGGCTGCTGCTGGAGGCGATGGCAGAGACGGGCAAGGTGGGGATCGCCCGGGTCGTGATCCGCTCCAAGGAGCAGCTGGTGGCGCTTCGTCCGATGGGGGACGTATTGGTGATGGAGACGATGGTATTTGCGGACGAAGTTCGTGTGCCAGAGCGGCTGGAGGAGATCTCCGAGACCGCGGAGCTCGAGACGACCAAGCGCGAGCTCGACATCGCCAAGCAGCTCGTGCAGTCGCTCGCGGGTGACTTTGATCCGGGCAAGTACAGCGACACCTACCGTGAGGCGGTGCTCGCGCTGATCGAGCGTAAGGCTCAGGGCAAGAAGATCGCCGTGCAGCCCGCGGCCGAGGAGATCGCCACGCCCGTGCCCGACCTGATGGGCGCGCTCAAGGCCAGCCTGGAGGCGGTCCGCGCACGCGAGGGCGATGGCGCCGGCGCCACCAAACCGCGCAAAGCGGCCAAGCGGCCGGCTGCCAAGAAAACCGCGGCAAAGAAGCCCACCGCCAAGCGGTAGGTGCCTGCCCGGCTGAAGCGCTACGGCGCCAAACGCGACTTCGCCGCGACGCCCGAGCCCGCGGCGACGCCCGAGTCGCCACCCGGTGACGGCGCCCGCACGGCCACGCCGCGGTTTGTGATCCATGAGCACCACGCGACGCGGCTACACTGGGATCTGCGCCTGGAGCGCGACGGTGCACTCGCCTCGTGGGCGGTCCCGAAGGGGTTGCCACCGGCGCCTGGCGAAAACCACCTGGCGGTGGCGGTCGAGGATCATCCGCTCGAGTACCTCGACTTCGAGGCGGAGATCCCGAAGGGTCAGTACGGAGCGGGCTCGATCACGATCTGGGATCGCGGCACGTATGAGTGCCTGAAGTGGGAACCGCGCAAGGTCGAGGTGGCGCTGCACGGCGAGCGTGTGGATGCGCGCTATGCGCTGTTCCCGATCGACAAGGACGAGGAGCCCAAGAACTGGCTGATCCACCGCATGGATCCCCCCGCCGATCCCGACCGCGAGCCGATGCCGGCGCGGATCACGCCGATGCTCGCGCGCGCCGGAGGGCTGCCGGTGCAGGACGGCGGCTGGGCGTACGAGATCAAGTGGGACGGGGTGCGCGCGATCGCGTACTCCCAACCGGGCGAGCTGCGGCTGGAAAGCCGCAATCTCAACGACATCACCGACACCTACCCCGAGCTCTTCGGTATGGGCGCCGCGCTCGGTTCGCACATAGCTGTGCTCGACGGCGAGATCGTGGCCTTCGACACCGGCGGGCGCCCGAGCTTCGCGGCGCTCCAGCAGCGCATGCACGCGGCGTCTCGAGCGCAGGCCCGCAGGCAGGCGCAGGGCACGCCCGTGACGTACGTGATCTTCGACCTGCTGTGGTTGGACGGCCACTCGCTGATGGGGCTGCCCTACAGCGAGCGACGCGAGCGTCTGGCCGCGCTGCACCTGGGAGGCGAGAGCTGGCAGACACCCGAGCACGTCGTCGGGGACGGTGCGGCGGTGCTCGAGGCCAGTACCGAGCAGCGTCTGGAGGGGATCGTGGCCAAGCGGCTGGACTCCACCTATCAGCCCGGACTGCGCGCGAAGGGCTGGGTGAAGATCAAGACCGTCGGGCGCCAGGAGTTCGTCGTCGGGGGCTGGATTGCAGGCAAGGGCAAGCGCAAGTCAAGCGTCGGCGCGCTGCTGCTCGGCGTCCACGACCGGGATCGTGAGCTGCGCTATGTCGGGCGCGTCGGTAGCGGCTTCAGCGACGCAGAGCTCCAGCGCCTCTGCGCCCTGCTCGCGCCGCTGGAGCGCCCCGACTCGCCGTTCACCGCCGGGGAGAAACCACCCCGCGGCGCCAGCTTCTGCGAGCCCCAGCTCGTCGTCGAGGTCGAGTTCGCGCACTGGACCGCCAGTGGCAACCTGCGCGCGGCCACCTACAAGGGCCGGCGCGAGGACAAGCCGGCCGAGCAGGTGTTGCGCGAGGACGCCACAGTGGCTCTCGCCATGAAGGCGCCAAATCGCCGCTCATCGACGGACGGCGCGCTGTCCGTGCGCGAGCCAACCGCCAAAGTGGGCTCAGCGACCGTCGACGGTCGCGAGCTGAAGCTGTCCAACCTCGCCAAGGTCCTCTATCCGAGCACGGGCTTCAGCAAGCGGGACCTGATCGACTACTACACGGCGATCGCCCCCGTGCTGCTCGGGCACCTGGCCGGACGCCCGCTGACCGTCAAGCGCTGGCCCGATGGCGTGGAGGGAAAGTCGTTCTTCCAGAAGCACGCGCCCACGCACCGGCCCGAGTGGGTGCGGACGGCGGCCGTGGCAAGCGAGGGTAAGCCGATCGACTATGTGCTCGCGGGGGACCTGCCGACGGTCGTGTGGCTGGCGAACCTCGCGGCGATCGAACTGCACGTTCCGCTCGCACGCGCCGAGGCAACCGACCGGCCGAACGCGCTCGTGTTCGACCTCGACCCCGGCGAGCCCGCGAGCATCGTGGAGTGCTGCCACGTCGGCCTGCAGCTGCAGGGAATGTTCGAGAACCTCGGCCTGGAGAGCTTCGCCAAGACCTCCGGCTCCAAGGGACTGCAGGTGTACATACCGCTCAATCGCGAGGACGCCACTTTCGAGCAGACGAAGACGTTCGCCAAGGCGGTCGCCGAGCTACTCGCCGGGGAAGAGTCAGATCTGGTGGTCGCGCGCATGACCAGGACCCGGCGCACGGGCAAGGTCCTGATCGACTGGAGTCAGAACGACTCAAAGAAGACGACCGTTTGCGTCTACTCTCTCCGCGCCACCGACCGACCGACCGTCTCCACCCCGGTCGAATGGGAAGAGGTTCGCTCCGCGCTGGCGTCGAGCGACCCCGCGAGCCTCACCTTCGAGCCACAGCAGGTGCTCGAGCGAGTGGCCGACCGCGGGGACCTGTTCGCGCCGGTGCTGTCACTCGTTCAGCAGCTGCCGAAGTTTTAAGGTCTACGCCTTGTGCTTGTGGCTCTTTGGCTTGAGGCGGATCGTCACGGTGCGGATTGTCGTCTGCGTCTGACCCGCGGAGTTCTTGGCCACGATCGTCTCGGTCGCTTTCAAGGAGTGCTTCTTGCTCAGGAGCTTGCGTCCCGCGCTGGTCAGGGTCAGAGTGATCGAGACGGTCTTGCCCGCCGGCACGGTCGTCGCGCCTTTGCCGATCACGATCGGCTTGGGCTTGGATTTGGACTTCTTGTGCGAGGCCGCCGCGGCGACCGCCCCGGGCACGGTGAGCGTCTGCGTCGTGGCCGCAGTCGGCGGGTTTTGGGCCTGGCCGAGCGTGAGCGGTCCCGCGAGGTTTGCGGCCGTTAGCGCCCCGGTGCCCAGTTTCAGTCCCCCATTGGGTGGTGGCGGCGGCGCCGGAGCGGGCGCGGGCGCCGGAGCGGGGGTGGGCGTGGGTGCCGCGGGGCTTCCGAGAGTGAACTTCGCCAGAAGTTCGTAGCCGGTCGGGTCAGCCGGTTCCACGTACTCACCGTTTGGCGCCGTCGGGGCCGGACCGTAGAGTTTGTCCTTGTCGGCACCGCTCCCGATCAGCGTCTTGCCGGTGTAGAAGAGCGGAAGCGAGGCGGTCGGGCTGAGGACCGAGATCCCGAGGCCGTCGTAGGAGGCGCTCGCCCCCGGCTCGGCGAAGTTCGGCGTGGCCTGGCTTGAGACGGCGAGATCGAGCGGGACCGTCGTCACCTGGTTGGCGGGGACGGTGAACTGCGGGCTGATCTCTGTGATCTGGCAGCAATCGTAGTTGGGCTTGGAGGGGGTCGAGGAGCCGGTCAGGGTGCCGGTGATCACAACGGCCTCCATCGGCCCGGGGTCGGGCATCGCCGGCAGGGTGACGCTTGTGACGGTGCCGCTCCCCCCGGTCGTTTCGGGGAAGGGGACGCCGTCGCCGGCGGTCGCACCGCTCCAGTTCCACAGGCACGTTTCGCGGCCTTCGAACGGCGCAATGTAGCTCTCACAGGAGAGCCCAGGGGTGATTGCCTGTTCCGGGTTGCCGCCGAAGGAGGTGGCTTCCGCCTGGGCGGACGAGGGAATCGCGCTCAGCGCGAGGAGCGTTGCCGCCGCGCCGGCCAAAGCCGCCAATGAGACGCCTCGCCCGATCAGCGTCCGCCGAGCCAAAGCCTGCCCATCCTGGTCTGTCCACCCTGCCTGCATATGCACACGCCCCCTTCTCGTGGCCTCCCATGTGACCATCTCGATCCGAGACGTCGATTATGCACCTTGTCGAGGTCGGGCGGTGAGTCGGCGACGCCGGGGTCCGCGCTGGTTGGCATCCTGGCTGGGTGGACGAATCTGGGCACCCGCGCTATCGCGACAACGAGGGCTCGCGCTTTTACAGGTCGGGCCGGTGCTCGCCAGAGGAGACATGGCGAGTCCTCGGGGATGAGTTGGGACGTGTCCTCGGCGACGCCCAACAAGCTTTTTGGCGCAAGCCGCTGCGGATGGACGCGGAGCGCATTCGCTGGTGGCATGGCGCGATCTTCGGCCGCCACTTCCCCCACGATGGCGGGTGCTTGCGCAAGGAGCGGGTTTTCTTTGGCGCGGTGATGCCGGCTGGGGGGATGCGCCAGCTCGAGGGGAGCCCGCCCGAGGTTCTACGCAGGGATCTCGAGGTGCTCTGCGTCTCATTCAACCGCTGCGTAGACGCCTTTCACGACGTGGATGGGATCAGCGTCCTCGACCGCACCCGACCCGCGGCTGCTCTATATGCCGGCATCCTGCGCGTACATCCCTTTGCCGACGGGAATCTCCGGACGGGATTCGTCGCGCTGTCCGCCGTGCTCTGGTCATTGGGACTGCCGAACGTCGATTTCATAAAAGATGACGAGATGCGTGTCCACGACGATGCTCTGGCGTCCCCACTCTCCTCCAGCGACGGAAGCATTGAGCCATTTGCGCGAGTTTTGGCAGAACTGACCGAAGGTTTTCCAAAGCTGAGCAGCGCGCATACCGTCAGCGAATCTCGCCTCGTCGAGACGACTCCTGAGGTCAATCGCAAAGTCGCCGAAAACGCGATGCTGCTCTCTCAAGGCTCCCGGCGCGCGATCGAGATGCGGGGCGAAGCTCGTGAAGTCACTGATCGGCGCTACTGATGGGCACCGGGACTCCTGGTTGGTGATGGTCCGGCCTTAGTAGCCTGCGCCGTGATGGCGGACACGAGCACGATCGCCTCGCTGGCCACGGCCGGTGGCACGCTGATCCTCGCCGTAGCGACGTTCTCCTCGACGCGCTCGGCCAATCGCGCGGCACGTGTGTCCGAGCAGGCGCTCAACATTGGGCTGCGCCCGCTGCTGTTCAACGCTCGTCCGCAGGATCCGCCGCAGAAGGTCGGGTTCATCGATGACCACTGGCTCGTGCTGCGCGACGGGCTCGCGGCCGCGCAGGAGTCCGACGGCAATATCTACCTCGCGATGCCACTGCGCAACGTCGCCTCTGGGATGGCTGTCCTGCACGGATGGCATCTGTGGAGCGCGGTCGCGGACGCGCAGCCGGCTCCGCAGACACCGCCGTCCGTCGATGACTTCCGCCGGCTTGCGCGCGACTTGTACGTGCCCGCCGGCGACATCAGCTTCTGGCAGGCCGCCGTGCGCGATCACGAGGATCCGCTGTACGAACCGTTGCTGGAGGCACTCCACGCCCGCGTCAGGATCGGCATCGACCTCCTCTACGGCGATCACGAGGGCGGGCAGCGCACGATCACGCGCTTTTCGATCACTCCGCGGGCGCACGCGGACGATCAGGAACCGTGGCTGTGCGTGTGCGCAACCGCACGCCATTGGAACCTGGATCGTGCCGACCCGCGCTGAGCGCCGGCGCAACCGATCACTCCTCTGGAGCTCCTTGGGCGGCTCGGGACGCCAGCGGATCGTGACCCGCGGGGCCACGCAAGACTCGGGCAAAGAGGGCAGCCAGCACGGCGCCCGCTGCGGGTCCGACTAGATAGACCCAGAAGTGCGAGAAGTCACCTAGGACCAGATCTGGAGCAAACGAGCGCGCTGGGTTCATCGAGGCGCCTGAGACCGGGCTCGACCACAATCCAGCGAGGATGATGTAGGCGGCGACGCCAAAGGCAGAGATCGGACCCAGGTTCTGTGCTTTAGAGGCCGTCCCGAGAATCGTGGAGACCAGGCCCGCCGTCAGGATGAGCTCCATCAGGGCCGCCTGCGTGTCGCTGATGCCTGCACCGGGAACCGTGGCTCCCAGCGAGCCCACACGTCCGAACACCGCGAGCAGCAACAGGACGGCGAGCGTCCCGCCGAGCAACTGCGCTAAGACATAGCCGGGAACGCGGCGCCAGGGGAAGTCTCTGCGTAGCGCGAACGCGAGGCTGACCACCGGGTTGAGGTGCGCGCCCGAGACGGCTCCCATGGCCAGGATGACCGCGAGCACGGTCAAGCCGGGGGCGCTCACGGCCGCCACTCTGCCGATGGCCACGTGGGTGGCCGCGGCGACCACGCCGGCGCCGGCGCCGGCGAGGACGAGTAGGAAGGTGCCGAGCACCTCGGCAAACAGACGTCGCCATTCCAGTGCGGGGTTCTGGAATCGCTCCACCCACCAGGCGTCGCGCGCGAGATGTCCGCCGGTCGCCCGCTCGCGATAGCCCTCTCCGCCGCTCCCGTGCTCGGGCTCGGTCAAGTCAACCAGAGCAACCTCCCGGGTACCAGCGCATCCTCATCGACCCAACAGGCAGCCGATGCGCGGTGATATCCGTCGCCGATGACCAGATAGTCCCTGATGCCGCCCACCAGCAGGATCGGCGAGATCGGGACGCCCTCCTTGATCTTCTTGAGCTTCTCGGCGACCTCGGTGCTCTGCTTTGGCTTCAGCGGCGGCAGCCCGGCCGCGCGCAGGATGTCCTTGGCGGCCCAGTGGCCGACAGGCGCGGTGCGCAGGGCGGCGATGATCTTGGTGAGCGACGAGGGCGCCTCCACCATGCTGAGGAAGCTCTCGGCGGCCACATAGTCCTTGTCCTCGGGCTCGTCGAGCCAGCGGATCGTCGGCTTACTCGCCATCGGGCGAGTCTACCCGCCTCGCGCGCAGGCCCGAGCGCGCGCGTGGAGCTTGGCTAAGGTGGCCCCTGTGGCACTGATTCGAGCAAGCGGCCCGCTCGGCCGAGCACTGCGGCGGAGCTTCCCGGAGCGACCCTTCCATGTGCGCTTCTGGGACGGCACGGTGGTGCAGGCGACGAGCGCCGGCGCGCCGACGTTCTTCGTAAGACGCCCCGCGGCGCTGTCGCACTTCCTACGAGCCCCCGGAACGCTCGGTCTTGGGCGCGCCTACGTGGACGGTTCGCTGGAGGTCGACGATCTCGACGGTGCGTTCATCGTGGTCGACGAATGGGAGCCACCGGAGCTGAGCGTCGGCGATCGGGCACGGTTGGGATTGGGCATCTTGGCCGCCGGGCTGCCGGGCGGGCTGCCGCGCCGCCCGAGCCTCGAGCTGATCCTGCGCGGCGAGCGTCACAGCCTCGAGCGAGACGCGGCCGCGATCGGATACCACTACGACGTCGGCAACGAGTTCTTCGCGCTGTTTCTCGACGACTCGATGACCTACAGCTGCGCGATCTACTCGAAGGGCGCGGAAACGCTCGAGGACGCTCAGCTCGCAAAGCTGGATCTGATCGCGGGCAAGCTCGCCTTGGAGCCGGGAATGCGCCTGCTGGATGTCGGCTGTGGCTGGGGCAGCTTCGCAATCCACGCCGCGAAGAACTATGGCGTGACGGTCACCGGCGTCACGCTCTCGCCGTCGCAGGCCGAGCTTGCGCGCGAGAACGTTACAGAGGCCGGCTTGAGCGAGCAGGTGGAGATCAGGGTCGCCGACTACCGCGAGCTGCCGGGGGGATCGTTTGACGCGATCGCGAGCATCGGCATGTCCGAGCACGTCGGCGAGAGTCAGATCGACAACTATGCGAAATCTCTGTTCGCGCTGCTGCGCCCGGGCGGCGTGCTGCTGAACCATGCGATCGCCGCGCTCGACCCCGAGTACGACTCGCTCGAGGATGAGTTCTCGATGCGCTACGTGTTCCCGGATGGGGAGGCGCTGCCGTTCTCCCGGGTCCAACTCGCGCTCGAGCGTGCCGGGTTCCACGTCAACCAGGTGGAGGGCTTCAGGGAGGACTATTCCCGCACGCTGCGAGACTGGACGAAGCGCCTGGACGAACACTCCGAGCGCGCCGAGCAACTTGCCGGGGTGGAGCGCATGCGCATCTGGCGGCTGTATCTGCGCGCCGCACGGCACGGTTTCGACACCAGCATCACGGCCGTCTATCAGGTCCGCGCGCGCAGACCTGGTCTGACGGCCTCGGCCGGCTACGTATAGAGGTTCAGTACAAACCTGCAAGATGGGTACTAACACCCATATACATCGCCGATCCACGAGCCGTTATCAGGGGCATACCCCGACGTTTTTACGAGCGGGCCGACAGGAGTGGTTTGATGGGAACTCTTTCAACACGACGCATGCGCGATGAGGGTGGTTTTACACTGATCGAACTTCTGGTCGTGATCTTGATTATCGGCATCCTCGCCGCGATCGCGATCCCCGCGTTGCTCAGCCAGAAGGCCAAGGCCTATGACTCCTCGGCGAAGACGGTCGCTCAGACGGCTCAGACGGCGATGGAGACGTTTTCGACCGAAAACGGCGGTCTCTACACCGGTGGGACCAAGGCAAAGCTGAAGGAAATCGAGCCTTCGCTCAACACCGGTACGAACGCCAGCGAAGCCGAGTTGCTGGAAACCACGATCACTGTGGGAATGAATATAAAGTCACGGCGAAGGCGCAGAACACCGGCGATGAATACACGGTCACCCGGGAAGCAAACGGCAAGTGAAACACACGTGCAAAAGCACCGCTGCGGTCAAAAGGGTTGCCCAGGCAAAACAGAATCAAGCACCAGCTGGTAGCTATGGCTCGACGAGCCCGCGCCTGATCGCGTAGCGCGTCAGATCCACCCGATTGCGCATCCCGAGCTTGCCGAGGACGTTGGCCCGGTGACGCTCGACCGTCTTCTTGCTGAGCACCAGCTGCGCGGCGATCTCCTCTGAGGTGTGACCTTCGGCGATCAGCTTCACGACCTCCAGCTCGCGCGCGGTGAGGGGATCCTCTGGCAGGGTCTCACCGAGCCGGGCGCCCTCCAGGTAGTCGCGCACGAGCGTTGCGACGGCCGGGGGGTAGAGGAAGGCCTCACCGCGCATGCATGCGCGGCACGCCTCGACGAGGTCGCGGTTGGCTGCAGTCTTCAGCACGTAACCCGACGCGCCGGCCTTCAGCGCCTCGAAGAAGTACTGCTCGTTGTCGTGCATCGACAGCATCAGGGTGCGCAGCTCGGGCCGTCGGCGATGCAGCTCGGCGGCCGCCTGCAGGCCGGTCATGCGGGGCATCGACACATCTAGGATCGTCAGATCCACCTCATGGGTGAGCGCCCGCTCCAGCGCCTGCGAGCCGTCGCTCGCCTCAGCCACAACCTCGATGTCGGACTCCGCTTCGAGCACCATTCGCAGCCCGCTGCGGACCACCTCGTGGTCGTCGGCGAGCAGCACCCGGATCTTCAGCGGGGTCGTCATTGCACTGCGTCGTTCGCCGCCACCGTCAGGCGAACCTCCACACCGTCTCCGGGAGCGGAGCTGATCTCGAGCTCGGCTCCGATCAGGATCGCCCGCTCGCGCATGCCGGCCAGCCCCGTGGCCTGCGTGGGCATCGGGATAGGCAGGCCGCGACCGTCGTCGGCGACGCTGAGCACGACGCCGTCGGGATTGCGCCTGAGCGCCACGCGAACCCGCGAGGCTTGCGCGTGGCGAAATGAGTTGGTCAACGCCTCCTGGGCAACGCGGTAGATCACCAGCTCGACCTCGGGACTGAGCGGCGGCAGGCCCCCCTCCAGCTCGCGCAGCACCCGCCCCGCGCCTTGGCGCTCCATCCGCAGGCATAGCGAGATCAGCGCGTCGACCAGCCCGAGGTCGTCGAGCGCCTCCGGGCGCAGCTCGCGGGCGATCCGGCGGACATCGTCGAGGCTGCGGTGGACCGTATCGACGATCTCTTGAAGCGCCGGCGCCTGTGCGGGCAGCTCGCCGGCGGCGCGTTCGGCGCGCAGGGCGACGGCGGTCAGCGTCTGGCCGATCTCGTCGTGCAGCTCACGGGCGATGCGCAGCCGCTCGGACTCCTGTGCCGCCAGGGCACGGTGGGCGCTTTCGCGCCGCTCGGTCTCGATGCGATCGAGCATCGTGTTGAAGGCGCGAGACAACGTGATGATCTCTGCGCTCATCCAGTTGCGCACGAGGGCGCGCTGGCCGGGGCGCATCGGGTCGATGTCGCCCATCAATGTCGCCAGGCGGCGCAGCGGAGACATCACCAACATCAGCAGGATCAGATCGATGGCCAGCGTCACCACCAGTCCGGCGACCAGGGCCACCAGCTCGCTGCGTTTGATCGGATTGGAGACCGTTGCCGGACTCGCGATTAGGACGAACACCGCCAGCCCGAAGACGATCGCGTTGATGGTGAAGACCCTCCAGAGGATCGACAGCGTCGCGGGACCGCGACGCGCGATCGGCTGCTCTTCCGTGTTCATGCGCACTAGCCCGATAGAGGCGCTGCGAAGTCTGGCACTGCGAAGTCCCATGGTCCCTGATGCTCGCGTGAGCGCCGGACGGCGCCACGTGCGCTTCGCCGCTGCCCCGCTAGCTCAGACCTTCAGACCCCTGGCAGCCGGTACTTACGACTCTTCGGGCAGCGCTCGAGCAGGCCGAGCTCCACGAGCGTTGAGGCGTAGCGGTGGGCGGTCGAGGGACTCATGCCCGCGTCGTGGGCGAGCTTCACGATCCCACGCGCGGCTCCGTCGGAGCCGAAGCACGTGAGCAGCGAGAGTCCCCGCAGCAGCGAGCGCGACAGGCGCGGGTCGTCCGAGTCGCTCGGCAGATAGCCCCCGACATGAGAGTGCTCGTCCGCCCCGCCCGCGGCCTTCGCTGGCGTCGAGCGGGAGCGGGCCCCGTCCTTAGATTTGAGCGGCGCGTGAAGCGTGTCTGCGATCAAGCTGGAGATGCTCGGTACGCGACTTTGGGAGGCGGCGCGCACCACCTCGTCGACCTGGGTGGGGGAGAGGGTGATGGCGATCGAGATCTGCTCGCTGTTGTCCATAACCAGATGGTTGCAAAAGCTGCGGACGGTTGTCTGCATTCCATGATTTCGTTCCGTATGCCTGAAGTCTCGGAGACAGCACGCGAGCTGCCTGCGGACCGGCCAGGGGACGGCCGGGTAGCCTGCAGGACTGAGATGGCGGTCACGGTGACACTCCCTGACGGAAAGGCCCTGGAGCTCGCAGGACGGCGCCACGGGCGTCGACGCCGCCGCGGCGATCGGGCCGGGCCTGGCGCGCGCGGCGCTCGCCGTCGAGGTGAGCGATCCAAAGGCGGGCGCGGGGTCTTCTTCGACCGACCAATCGAAGATTGTCGTGCACGACCTCTCGGGCGAGCTGCCAGATGGGGCGCGGATCGCGATCGTGACGGACAAGAGCGGGGATCAGGCACTGGCGCTGATCCGCCACGACGCTGCGCATGTGTTGGCGGCCGCCGTGATGGAGCTGTGGCCAGGGGTGAAGATCTCGATCGGGCCGGCGATCAAGAACGGCTTCTATTACGACTTCGAGTTCCCTGACGGGGTGAGCATCTCCGAGGGTGACTTCCCGGAGATCGAAGCGAAGATGCGCGCGCACGTGAAGGCGGCCGAGCGCTTCGAGCGCACCGACATCTCGCCGGCGCAGGCCCGCGAGCGCTTCGCGGCGGCGCGGCAGGATTACAAGGTCGAGCTGATCGACGACCTCGTGAGGAAAGCCGGGGAGGGTGGAGGGGAGGGGGATCCTCAAACCCTCGACACGGTGTCGCTTTACACGAACGGGCCGTTCACGGACCTCTGCCGCGGCCCGCATGCCCCCACCACGAAGAGCATCGGAGCGTTCAAGCTGCTGTCCGTCGCGGGCGCGTACTGGCGCGGGGACTCGACGCGGACGATGCTGACGCGGATCTACGGGACCGCGTTCTTCTCAAAGGCGCAGCTCGAGGAGTATTTGGAGCTGATCGAGCGGGCCAGGGAGCGCGACCACCGCAAGCTCGGCAAAGAGCTTGGGCTGTTCATGTTCTCCGAACTGTCGCCCGGCAGCCCGTTCTGGAAGCCGGCAGGCATGGCGATCTGGAACGCGCTCAGCGATCTTTGGCGGGCCGAGAACCTGGCACGCGGCTACCTGGAGGTGAAGACGCCGATCCTCTACGACGTCGAGTTGTGGAAGCAGTCCGGCCACTGGGACAAGTTCCGCGACAACATGTACTTCACCGAGGTGGAGGGGCGGCAGATGGGCCTGAAGCCCATGAACTGCCCGGCCCACGTGCAGCTCTACAAGGACGAGCCCCGCTCCTACCGCGACCTTCCGGTCCGCTATGCCGAGCAGGGCTTGGTGCACCGTCACGAGCCCTCCGGCACGCTCCACGGCCTGCTGCGCGTGCGCTCGATCACACAGGACGACGGGCACATCTTTTGCACCGCTGAGCAGATCGAGGACGAGGTGCTGCGCTGCCTCGATTTCGGCTTCCACCTCTACTCGCTGTTCGGGTTCGAGCCGCGCGTGGAGCTGTCGACGCGGCCGGAGAACCGCCTCGGCACGGACGAGACCTGGGACCATGCGGAAGGCGCGCTCATTCAGGCGCTGGAGCGCCGCGGGCTTCAGTACGGCATCGGCGAGGGGGAGGGGACCTTCTACGGCCCCAAGATCGACTTGCACATGACCGACTCGATCGGCCGCGGCTGGCAGCTCGGCACGGTCCAGCTCGACTATCTCATGCCCGAACGGTTCGAGCTGGAGTACACCGGCGCGGACAACGCCGAGCACCGTCCCAGGATGATCCACCGCGCGCTGCTCGGCTCGTTCGAGCGCTTCATCGGGATTCTGATCGAGCACTACGGTGGCGAGTTTCCGCTGTGGCTGGCCCCGGTGCAGGCGATCGTGCTGCCGATCTCAGATCCCTTCAACGACTATGGCGTCTCCGTCGCGGACGCGCTGCGCGAAAACGGGCTGCGCGTCGAGCTCGACGATCGCAGCGAGTCGATCGGGCGCAAGATCCGCGAGGCCGAGCTGCGCAAGATCCCGCAGATGCTGATCGTCGGCGAGCGCGAGGCTCAGGACGGGACGGTGGCCGTGCGCGAGCACCGTAAGGGAGATACGGGCAGCGTCTCGGTGCGAGAGCTCGCTCAGCGGCTATACTCGGCCGCGTTGAAGCCCCCGGTCCACTCAAAGCGCCGCGCGTAGACAAAGCTTGACGCGCGACTTTCACAGCTAGTGCCGGTTCCCCGCAGGTTCGACCGGCGCCCGCCAGAGCGGGATACGACGAGGATCAACGAGCGCATTCGCGTGCCCGAGGTCCGGGTGATCGACGACGAGGGCAGCCAGGTCGGTGTGATGAAGACTGCCGACGCGTTGACCTTCGCGCAAGAGCGCGACCTGGACTTGGTCGAGGTCGCGCCAGAGGCGCGCCCGCCGGTGTGTCGTGTATTGGACTACTCGAAGTACAAGTACGAGCAGGCGCAGAAGATCAAGCAGGCGAAGAAGCACCAGCAGCAGATCACGGTCCGCGAGATCAAGTTCCGCCCGAAGATCGCCCAGCACGACTACGACACCAAGAAGCACCACGTCGAGCGGTTCCTGCGCCACAAGGACAAGGTGAAGGTGACGATCATGTTTCGTGGGCGCGAGGTGACCCACCCGGAGCGCGGCACGATGATCCTCGACCGGCTGGCCGAGGAGCTCGCGGAGATCGGCGTGGTCGAGCAACGCCCGATGCAGGAAGGGCGCAACATGACGATGATGATGGCTCCCTCCAAAGCGGTGCTCGCGGGCCACGCCGATGAGATCGCGCCGGCCGACGGCGTTGCGGCTGAGACGGCCGGGCCCCAAGGCCAGAACGGCGCGGATGCGTCGGCGAGTGATTCTCCGGTCAAGGACGGTGCGGATGCGCCGGCGGCCGAGCCCAAAGCCTGAGACGGCACGGGCGTCCTCAGCAGCGCCGTGTCATAATCAGCGCCCATGCCCAAGATGAAGACCCACAGCGGCGCCAAGAAGCGCTTCAAAGTCACCGGTGCCGGCAAGGTGCGCGGGCGGCATCCTTTTACGAGTCACATCCTCGAGAAGAAGTCCCCGAAAAAGAAGCGCGCGTTGGGCGGGCCGAAGATCATGTCCGACGACGACACGCCGCGGATCAAGCGGATGCTGGGGGTCGGGAAATGACGCGGGTCAAGCGGTCGGTCCACGCCAAGAAGAAGCGGCGGGCGACACTCGAGCTGACGAAGGGCTTCCGCGGCGAGGCGCACTCGAATTACAAGCGCGCCAAGGAGGCGTTGATGAAGGCGGACGCATATGCGTACCGCGACAGGCGCAACCGCAAGCGCGACTTCCGCAGGCTGTGGATCACGCGGATCAACGCCGCCGCGAGGATCAACGGAATGAGCTACTCGACGTTCATGCATGGCCTGATGCTGGCCGGCGTGGAGCTCGACCGGAAGGTGCTCGCGGACATCGCCGTGCGCGACGCCGACACGTTCCGAGCATTTGTGGAGGTCTCCCGCGAGGCGTCGGCCTCGGCGGCCACCTCCGAGCCAGCCCGCGAGGCGTCGGCTGCTTAGGCAAGCACTCGACAGAGAAGAGCCCGCGGGCGTCGCTCCTGAGAAGGAGGGCGCCCTTTTTTGTACCCGATTCCGACCCACCGAAGGACGAACGGCCCACCGGACGAACTGAACTTGACGAAACCAATGACGATCACCTCCCAACACAATCCAGCCCTCAAGCAGCTGCGGCGCCTGGCGCGCAAGCACGATCGTGAGCGCAGCGGACGGTTCGCGGCCGAGGGCGAGGACCTGATCGCCGCGGCGCGGCTGGCGGGACGGCATGCGCTCGAGGGATATCGCGTGGCGGGCAGCGGGCTCGGCGGAGAGAATTTCATCGACGTCGATCAACGGGTGCTGGTGGGAGTGTCCACATTGGGTTCGGGCACGCGCGTGATCGGCGTGTATGAGCAGCGCTGGGCCACAGCGCCGAGCGGACCGTTGTGCGTGTATCTGCACGGCGTCGGCGACCCGGGGAACGTCGGCACGGTGCTGCGCTCGGCGAAGGCGTTCGGCGCGAGCAGCGTGGCGCTCGGCCCGGGGTGCGCCGATCCGCATGCACCGAAGGCCGTAAGGGCGAGTATGGGCGCGATCTTCGACGTGGAGATCGCGCGCGTGGAGTCAATCGCCGAGCTGCCTGGCGAGCGAGTGGCGCTCGTGGCCGATGCGGGAGAGGTGTTGAGCGGCCCGTCCACCCAGTCGGCGAGCGATGTCACGCTGCTCGTGGGCGCCGAGCGAGAGGGATTGCCGGTAGAGGTCGTGCAGGCATGTGAGCGCACAGCGCACATCCCGATTGAGACCGAGTCGCTGAACGCCGCGATGGCGGCGACGGTGGCGCTATACGAGGTGACCCGCGGCTCGACTAGGGTCCGGGCGAAATGATCGAGCGGATCGAGCAACTGCGAGCGCAGGCCGAGGGAGAGATCGCCAAGGCGAATACCAGCGAGGCGCTGGAGGGGCTGCGCGTGGGCTACCTCGGCCGTAAGGCTGAGCTGCCGCAGCTGCTGCGTGGGGTGGCGGAGCTCGAGCCGGCCGAAAGGGGCGCGGTGGGCAAGGCCGCCAACCAGGCCAGAGCTGCGCTGGAGGCGTTGATCGAGGCGCGCGCGGCCCAACTCGGCGCGGCGGAGCTGGAGCGGGGCTTGGAGACAGACCGTGTCGACGTGACGCTGCCCGGCGCCCCGCCGCAACCGATCGGCCGCTTGCACGTGCTCACCGCGACGATGCGCGAGCTGGAAGACATCTTCCTAGGGTTGAGCTTCACCGTGATGGAGGGGCCAGAGGTGGAGACGGTGCATTACAACTTCGACGCGCTCAACCACTCCCCGACGCATCCCGCGCGGGCGCGCACGGATACGTTCTATGTCCAGTCCTCCTGCGATGGGGAGTCGACACGCACCGGTGGGGAGGAGCTGGTGCTGCGGACGCACACTTCACCGATGCAGGTGCGCGCGATGGAAGCGAACCCGCCGCCGTTGTACGTGGTGATCCCCGGGCGGGTTTACCGTCCGGACTCCGACGCCACGCACACGCCCCAGTTCCACCAGATCGAGGGCTTGGCGGTCGACGAGGACATCACCTTGGCCGACCTGAAGGGCACTTTGCTCGCGTTTGCGAGGGCGGTGTTCGGAGACGAGCGTGACGTGCGGTTGAGGCCGCACTTCTTCCCGTTCACCGAGCCGAGCGTCGAGGTCGACGTGTCGTGCTTTCACTGTCAGGGGAAGGGCTTCTTGGGATCGGAGCCCGCCCACCCACGCTGTTACCTATGTAAGGGGGAGGGCTGGTTGGAGGTGCTTGGCGCGGGCGAGGTCGATCCCAACGTCTACTCATATGTGCCAACCACCGAGGCGAACGCTCCCGGATACGACCCAGAGAAGGTGCAGGGCTTCGCCTGGGGCATGGGCGTGGAGCGGATCGCGATGCTCAAGCACGGCATCCCGGATCTGCGTTTGTATTACGAAAACGACCTCAGATTCTTGGAGCAGTTCTGATGCGGGTTCCGCTCGATTGGCTGCGTGAATACTGCGACCCAAGCCTCGACCCAAAGGGAATCGAGGAGCGCTTGACGATGACCGGGACGAAGGTCGAGGCGATCCACCACCACGGAGTGAGTGCGGTTGGGAAGTTCGTCGTGGGAAGGGTGTTGGAGGTGGAGCAACACCCCGACGCGGATCGGTTGAAGGTGTGTAAGGTCGACCTCGGCGCGGGTGATCCCGACGCGCCGGCGACGATCGTGTGCGGCGCGCCGAACGTCGCCGAGGGGCAGACGGTCGCCGTCGCGACGCCGGGTGCGGTTATGCCCGATGGAACGAAGATCAAGCAGGCGAAGCTCAGGGGCGTGATCTCCGAAGGGATGATCTGTGCTGAGACCGAGCTGGATTTGAGCCCCCCCAATTCACCCAGCGAGGGGATTCTTGTGCTGGACGATCTCACGCTCGACGCGGAGTTTGCCCCGGGAACCCCGCTCGCGGATGTGCTGCCGATCGCCGGCGAGGTGCTGGAGCTGGAGATCACACCGAACCGGCCGGATTGCCTCGGGGTTTACGGGGTCGCGCGCGAGCTGCACGCGGCGACCGGGGCGACGCTCGCGCTGGCGCCGTGGAGCGAGGACCCCGGGTCCGATGGTCCGCTGAATGGTGCTGAGGTGGTCGTGGAGTGCCCCGATCTCTGCAGGCGCTTCACCGCGCGCGTGTTCGAGGACGTCGAGGTCGGCCCCTCACCGCCCTGGTTGAAGGCGCGCCTGATGGCGGCAGGGCAGAAACCGATCAACAACGTGGTTGACATCACCAACTACGCGATGCTGCTCACCGGCCAGCCTTTGCACGCGTTCGACCTCGACCACGTCGCCGGCGCGCGCTTGACGGTTCGCCGCGCGGCCGAGGGTGAGCAGGTGCAGACGCTTGACGGTGAGACCCACACGCTCGACGCAGAGATGGTCGTGATCTCCGACGCCGAAGGCCCGACGTCGATCGCGGGCGTGAAGGGCGGCGCGCGCTCGGAGATAAGGCCGGCCACGACGCGCGTGCTGCTGGAGGTGGCGACGTGGAGCGGCCCGAACATTCACCGCACCTCCTGGAGGCTGGGTCTGCGCAGCGAGGCGTCGGGCCGCTTCGAGAAGGGCCTGGCGCCCGAGCAGTGCATGCACGCGCAGGCTGTGGCGAGCAAACTGCTGATCGAGTGCTGCGGCGCAACGGTAGCGTCCGGCACGATCGACGTCGGATGGGATGGAGCGCATAAGCAGGTGATCCGCCTGAGGGAGGCGCGGGTGGAGGCGCTCCTCGGTCTGCCGGTGCCACGGAAACGCCAGGCGGAGATCCTGCAGGCGCTCGACTTCCAGACGGTCGAGGTATCGGATCCGGGACCGCCGGAGCAGGATGGGCTCGACGTGACGGTGCCGGCGCTGCGGCGTGTCGACGTCACACGTGAGGTCGACCTGATCGAGGAGGTCGCGCGGATCGACGGCCTGGAGAAGCTGCCGGCCACGCTCCCCGCGCGTCGCGGCGCCGTGGGCCTGCTGAGCCACGCACAGCGGGTGCGCCGCGCGGCCGAGGACGCGCTCGTCGGTCGCGGCCTGCACGAGGTGGTCGGCTGGAGCTTCACCGACCCCGGCCTGCTCGACCGGCTGCGCCTGCCCGTGGATCACCCCCTGCAGCATGTCGTGCGGCTGGAGAACCCGATGTCGGAGACCCAGTCTACGATGCGTCCGACACTGCTCGGCTCCCTGCTGGATGCGGCACGGCACAACGTCGCGCGCAATGGCCCGGAGGTGGCGATCTTCGAGTCCGGGGCCGTTTACCGAGCCATACCGAACGGCGCCACGCCGGTTGAGGAGCACCATGCGCTCGGCGCGCTGCTGACCGGCGCGCTGGGTGGGTGGGCGTCCAAATCCTGGCGCGGTGAGCCAGGCAAAGCTGACTTCTTCGCGATCAAGGCGCTGCTCGGCGCGCTGCTCGACAAGTTTCACGTCGCCTGGTCGGTGCAACCGGCCGACGATTGGCCCTTCCTGCATCCCGGCCGCGCCGCCGAGGTGCTTGCCGGTGAGACGAGGCTTGGGTTCGTGGGGGAGGTACACCCGCTGGTTGCCGAACGGTGGGACCTTGAGCGCACCGCGGTGTTCGCGATCGACGTGGGCAAGCTCGCCGCCGTGTCGCCGCCCGTGTCGGCCTTCAAGGCGTTCGCGTCGGTGCCGTCGCTGCGCCAGGACCTCGCGGTCGTGCTGCCCGACGACGTCGCCGCGGCGCAGGTGCTGGAGCGCGTGGAAAAGGCGGGTGGGGAGGTGCTGGATGACGTGAGCGTGTTCGACGTCTACACCGGCCCGCAGGTGGGGGAGGGCAGGCGCTCGCTGGCGCTGGCGCTTTCGTTCAGGGGACAGGAGCAGACATTGACCGACGAGGATGTGGCGCCCGCACGGGCGAAGATCGTGGCGGCTCTGGGCGAGCTTCGGGGTGAGCTGCGTGGCTGAGCTTCCCTCGACGCGCGCCGCTTCCGGTGCGTCTGCGCCGCAGAGCTTCGCGGCCGGCTCTCCGCGCGTGCTCGTCGCCGGCGCGACGGGCTTCGCGGGCGCGCTCGCCGCGCACCTGCTCTGGCGCCACCCGCGCTTTGAGCTGGTCGCGGTGACTGGGCGCTCGGAGGTCGGTCGGCGCCTGGACGAGATGTATCCGCGCTATCGCGTGCCGCTGCAGATCGAGCAGCTCGAGCTCGACGCCTACGGCGATCTCGACGCGGCGATCGTCGCCTATCCCCATGCGGCGGCCGCGCTGACGGTCGGCGACCTGCGCGACCGCGGCGCGCGCGTGGTCGACCTGAGCGCCGACTTCAGGCTCTCCTCGCTTGACACCTACGAGCGCACCTACGGCGAGCACCCGCGCCCCGACCTGCTCCCGCAGGCCGTCTACGGCCTGACCGAGCTGCACCGCGAGCGGATCGCGAGCGCCGCGATCGTCGCCAACCCGGGCTGCTACCCGACGGCCTCGCTGCTCGGCCTCGCGCCGCTCGCGCGCGCTGGGCTGATCGCCGACATCGTGATCGATGCCAAGCAGGGCCTCTCGGGGGCGGGACGCACGTTCGACGAGACGACGCACGGCTCGATCGCGGGCGAGAACATCCTCCCCTACAAGGTGGCAGAACACCGCCACACGCCGGAGATCGAGGAGCAGCTCGCGCCGCTGCGCGCCGCGGCCGGCGCGAGCGACGAGGTCGCGGTGCTGTTCCAGGCGCACCTCGTCCCGCTCGACCAGGGTGAGCTCGCTGACTGTTACGTGACGCCGACGCGTCCGGTTGGGGACGGCGAGCTGGCCGAGCTGTTCCTCGCCGCCTACGCCGACGAGCCGTTTGTCGAAGTTGTGGGCGCCCCACCCGGCACGCGCGACGTGCAGGCGACGAACTTCTGTCGCGTGTTCGCCAAGGCCGACCCGCACAGCGGCAAGTTGATCGTGCTCTCGGCGATCGACAACCTGTGGAAGGGAACGTCCTCGCAGGCGGTGCAGAACCTGAACGTGATGTTTGGGCTGCCGGAGACGGAGGGGTTGCTGTGAGCGCCGGGAAAGACATCTTCGGCGACAGGGCCGCCGCCGGACCGCCACAGCCGTTCTTCCATTCGCGCTGGGTGCCCGCGCCAACGCACGTGCGCGATCTAGGACCCGACGTGGGGCTGCCCGCCGGCTTTCGTGCCGCCGGGGTGGCGTGCGGGATCAAGCCCTCCGGCAACCCTGACCTTGGCCTACTTGTGTGCGACGCCGAGGCTCCTGTCAGCGCGGCACGCTTCGCCGACACCGGGACGCCAGCGGCGCCAGTGTTGGTCACCCAGGAGCGCTGCCGGCTGGACGGGCTGCGCGTGGTGCTGGCCAACTCCGGCTGTGCCAACGCCGCGACCGGTAAGCGCGGGCTCGAAGACGCCGCCAAGACGCAGGGGGCCGCGGCCGTCGCCGTGGGCGTCCGGGAGACCGCGGTCGCGCTCGCATCGACCGGCGGGATCAGCCACCACCTGCCGGTGGACCCAGTTCTGCGGGGCATCATCGCCGCCCAACAGCAGCTGCGCCGCGAGGGCGATGGGGATCTTCAGCGGGCGATCCAGACGACCGACGCGTTCGAGAAGCGCGCCTGCCTGGAGGTCGAGTTGCCCTCCGGCCCGGTGCGCCTGACCGCGCAGTGCAAGGGCGCCGGGATGATCTCGCCGCGCTTCGCGACGATGTTCTGCTTCATCCAGAGCGACGCCGAGTTGCAGCCCGAGACGGCCGATCTCCTGCTCGGGGTCACGGTCAAGCGTTCGTTCGACCGCGTCTCGGTCGACGGGCAGCTGTCGACGAACGACACCGCGATCCTGATGTGCTCCGGCGCCTCCGGCGTGCGGATCGTCCCGGAATCAGAGGATGAGCTGCGCTTCGGCGAGGCGCTCGACGCGCTGCTGCGCCAGCTCGCGATCCTGATGGTCGCCGACGGCGAGGGCGCCGCTCGGATCGCGCGCGTCGTCGTGCGGGCTGGTCACCTGGAGAGCGCCGAGGCGGCGGCGCGCTCGGTGGCCAACTCGCCGCTGGTCAAGGCGGCGCTGCACAGCGGCGACCCCAACTGGGGCCGCGTTGTCCAAGCCGTCGGCGCCGCTTTGCCGGGGAGGACCCCGCTTGCGGTGGACATCTCACTCGAGGGCATCCATGTGTGCTCGGCGGGTGCCGCGATCGACTACAACGAAGCCGAGCTGGCCGAGGCGTTGAAGGCGAAGGAAGTCGAATATGAGATCACCCTCCCGGGAGATGGTGCAGAGACAGAGGTTTTCTTCTCTGACCTCTCCCATGAGTACGTGACGATCAACGCCGACTACACGACATGAGGGGTAAGCGATGCGCGACGTAGGAACTCTGCTCGAGGCGCTCCCCTACATCAGGGAGTTCCACTCAAAGACGGTGGTGATCAAGTACGGCGGCGCCGCGATGGAGGACCCCGCGCTGCGCGAGGAGTTCGCGCGCGACGTCGTGCTGCTCAAGTACGTCGGGCTGAACCCGATCGTCGTCCACGGTGGCGGCCCGGAGATCACCGCCTACATGGAGCGCCTCGGGATGCCGGTCGAGTTCGTCGGTGGCCTGCGCGTGTCTGACGAGGACACCGTCGAGGTGGCGAAGATGGTGCTAGTCGGCAAGGTCAACAAGGAGATCGTCCTGCGCCTCGCGCGTCACGGCCAGCCCGCGGTGGGCCTCTGCGGCGACGACGGCTCGCTGTTCAGAGTCGCGCGCCGCACGGCGCCGGGCGGCGAGGACATCGGCTTCGTCGGGCGCATCGAGCGCGTCAACGTCGACGTGATCGAGCATGTCTCGAGCGACTACATCCCGGTGATCGCCTCGACCGGCGCCGACCGCGACGGGCGCTCCCACAACATCAACGCCGACGAGGCCGCGGGCGCGGTGGCCGGTGCACTGGGCGCCTACAAGGTGGTGTTCCTCACCGACGTTCCGGGCTGGCTGGCCGATCCGGCCGATGCGGGAAGTCTGATCGAGCACGCGACCGTGGAGCAGGTGCAGGATGCCCTGCCCGCCCTGCAGGGCGGGATGCGGCCAAAGCTCGAGGCCTGCGTCGAGGCGATCCACGCGGGCGTGAGCGCGGCGCACATCCTCGATGGGCGGATCGCGCATTCGTTGCTGCTGGAGCTGTTCACCGACGCTGGGGTCGGGACCAAGATCGAGGGCGGCCCATGACCCTTGCCCAGCTCCAGGAGCTCGAGCGCACGAGCGTCGTGGGCTCCTACGTACGCCAGCCGGTCGAGTTCGTGCGCGGCGAGGGCGCGCGCCTGTGGGACGTCGACGGCAACGAGTACCTGGACTTCCTCTGTGGGATCGGGGTGACGAGCCTTGGGCACTGCCATCCGTGCGTGGTGGAGGCGGTGCGCGAGCAGGTCGGGCGGCTGATACACACGAGCAACCTCTTCTACACGGAGCCCGCGATGCGCCTGGCCGAGCTCCTGTCCGAGTCGAGCCTCCAGGGCAAGGTGTTCTTCTGCAACTCCGGCGCGGAGGCCAGTGAGGCCGCGATCAAGCTTGCGCGCAAGGCCCGTCTCGGCGGGGATGTGGTGGTCGTGTATGGGGCCTTCCACGGACGTACCTACGGCGCCCTCTCGGCGACCCCACAGGAGTCCAAGCAGGCTCCCTTCGCCCCATTGGTTCCAGGCTTCCGAGCAGTAGCTCCCGAGCCGGACGCGCTGCGCGCGGCGGTGGACCGTCACACCGCCGCGGTGCTCCTCGAGCCGATCCAGGGCGAGAGCGGCGTGAACGCCCTCTCCGAGGAGCTCCTCCAGACAGCCCGCAACGCGTGCGACGAGCACGGCGCGGCGCTCATCTTCGACGAGGTCCAGTGCGGGATGGGTCGCACCGGCACGCTGTGGGCCTACGAGCAGACCGGCGTCGTGCCCGACGCGCTCACGACCGCCAAGGCGCTCGGCGGCGGTCTGCCGATCGGCGCGCTCGTCACTGGGGAGCGCCTCGCCGACGTATTGCAGCCCGGCGACCATGCCTCCACGTTTGGCGGAGGCCCTCTCGTCGCCGCCGCTGCGCTCGCCGCGCTGGAGATAACCGACGATCCGGAGCTGCTCGACCGCGTGCGGGAGCTCGGCCACAGGCTTGCCGCTGGCTTGGAGCGCCTGCCCCATGTGCGCTCCGTGCGCGGCCGCGGGCTGATGCTCGCCTGCGAGCTCGACATCTCCGCGCCGGACGTCGTAGGCCGCGCGCTGCTGGGAGAGCGGCTGATCGTGAACGCAACTGGGCCCACGACAGTACGCCTGCTGCCACCACTGATCGTCGGCGAGCCCGAGATCGACGTGGCGCTGGAGCGGCTGGGCGCGGCCCTAGCCGGGCACGACGAGGGATAGGGTTCGCCGCCGTGTCCGAGGACTCCACCCGCAGTCTTCCCGCCGCGGACCGCCTCCTACGAGGCCGACCCCGCCGAGGTTCACCGCGTGCTGCTGCTCTACTCCGGCGGCCTGGACACGAGCGTGATGCTGAAGTGGATCCAGGACGAGTACTCCGCCGAGGTTGTCTGCCTGACGGTGAATCTCGGCCAGCCGGGCGAGGATTATGCGGTGATCGAAGACAAGGCGCTGCGCCTGGGTGCCCTTGAGTGCCACGTCGTCGACGCCCGCGAGGAGTTCGCGCGCGAGTATGTCCTCCCGGCGATCAAGGCCAACGCGCTCTACGGCGACTACCCGCTGTTCACTGCGCTCGGCCGGCCATTGATCGCCAAGCTCGCGGTCGAGCATGCGCGCCGCGCCGGCTGCGACACGATCGCCCACGGTTGCACCGGCAAGGGCAACGATCAGGTTCGGATCGAGGCGACAGTCGCGACGCTCGCCCCTGAGCTGAAGGTGATCGCGCCGGTGCGCTCCTGGCAGATGGGCCGTGAGGAGGAGATCGCCTACGCGAACGAGCACGGCATCCCGATCAAGTCATCCCTCCGGGCCGAGTCGCAAGCGCCATATTCGATCGACGACAACCTCTGGGGTCGCTCCTCCGAGGGCCGCTGGATTGAGGACCTCGACCATGCGCCGCAGGACGACGTCTTCCAGCTCGTCACGCCCCCCGAGCGCGCGCCTGACGAGCCAGAGGTCCTCGAGATCGAGTTCGAGCGGGGGGTGCCAGTCGCCTTGAATGGCGAGCGAATGGAGCTCGTCGAGTTGCTTGAACGGACGGCTGAGCTTGGCGCCCGTCACGGCGTGGGGATCCTCGACCACATTGAGGACCGGATCGTCGGCCTGAAGGTACGCGACATCTACGAGGTGCCCGCCGCCGCGATCCTGCTGCCCGCCCACCGCGAGCTCGAGCGGCTCGTCTGCACGATCCACCAAAACCAGTTCAAGGCTCAGCTCGACCGTCAGTGGGCGTACCTCGTCTACGCCGGACTGTGGTGGGAGCCACTGCGCGGCGATCTCGATGCCTACATGGAGCACGTCAACGAGCACGTCTCAGGAACGATCGGGATCAAGCTCTACAAGGGCCACGCCCGGGTCGTGACCCGCTCTTCGCCGGGCGCCGTCTATGACGCGAGCCTCGCCTCCTTCGCGCAGTCCGGCGGCCTCTTCTCGCAGACCGCCTCGCCCGGCTTCATCGAGCTGTTCTCGTTGCAGTCGCGTATGGCTTGGCGTCTGCACAACGAGTAATCCAGCCTGCCGATCCCGTCCGATCTCATCCATAGCCTGAACGGTCACTGTGATGGCCGAGGGATCAGAGACGCCTGGAGGCGAGCCGCCGCGGCCAACCGACCGCGATCTGTTGGCCGAGCGCCGCGCGCGCCGCGCGATTGACTCCGACCCCACCCGCCCTACGGATACCTTCACCCGCCGTGCCGAGGCGGCCGAGGCGACGGTACAGACGCTCGAGACCCACCTGGCCAGCCTGCAGCAACGGGTGCGGGAGGCCGCTGAGGAGCGGGTGCTCTTCTCCGAGCGGCTCGATGCCGAGCAGGCAGCGGTGGCAGAGCGTGAGCACGAGCTGCGTCGTGTCAAGCAGCGCGAGTACGCCGAGCAGCAGCTGCGCGTCGAGGCAGAGGACCGTCACACACGCCTCCAGCGCGACAGCCGCGGTGAGATCGACCGGCTCACGCGCCGTCTGGGGGCCAGCGAGCACCACGCGCGTGAGCTGGCCGAGCGGCTGGAGAGCGTCCAGCGTGAGCTGGCCGAGGCCGAACAGGCCGTGGCGGCCGAGCGTGTCGCGGTGGGACGCGGCGAACGGGAGCTGCAGATGCGGCTTTCCGAGCTCGAGCGCAGCGCGCATGAGATCCGCCGCGAGATCGACTCTGAGCGCGCCGCGCGAGCGCGCGCCGAGCACCTGCTGCAGAGCATGCGCGAGGGCTATCGCCGGATGGAGCGCTTGGTCGCGGAGCTGAAGGGAGTCATGGCCCAGTTGCGGGCTGCCACCGCACTAAAGGCTAGAGAAGAGCAGCCCGAGGCGGGCGTTCATGGGGTGCAGCGCGAGGAGCTGACAGACGCTTTGGCGGCCGCCGTCGAGAGGCTTCGCGCACGCGCCGAGGCGTCTGCGATGGAGTCCGATGATCTCACTGATGCACCCGTCATGGGGCTTCCGTCAGAGGTTGAGCAGCCCTCCGCGGCACCACCGATCCGCCCCACCGCCGTTGCAGACCGTCGTGGGCCAGCGGAGCGCCCAGCGCACAAGCACAGCATGTCGTTGCTGACTCGCGTGCGGATAAGACGCAAACACCGGCGCGAGCGTCGCGCCGCCGCCGCCGAGCCGCCTACGATGCAGTCCCAGTGAGCACCCCCGCCTGCGCCCACCTGCACGTGCACTCCGAGTACTCGTTGCTCGACGGCGCGTGCAAGATCGACGCGCTGGCGGCGCGCGCGGCGGAGTTCTCTCAGCCCGCGCTCGGCCTCACCGATCACGGCGTGATGAACGGCGCGGTCGAGCTCCACAAGGCCTGTGCCAAGCACGGGGTCAAGCCGATCGTCGGCTGCGAGATCTACCTCGTCGACGACCACACCGTCGCGACCGGATCCTCCGGTCGTGTCGAGCGCAACCACCTGACGCTGCTCGCCGCTGACGACGCCGGTTATCGCAACCTCGTCAAGCTCTCCTCCGCCGGCTTCCTCGAAGGCCTGCACCGCGGCAAGCCGACGGTCGACCTCGAGCAGGTGGGGCGCCACTCCGAAGGGGTGATCGCGCTCACCGGCTGCCTGGCCTCGCGCTTCTGCCAGCGCCTGGTCGAGGACCGCAACGACGACGCGCGCGAGCACGCAGACGAGCTGCTTGGAATCTTCGGCGCGGAGAACGTCTACTTCGAGGTCCAGAAGAACGGACTCGCCGACCAGGAGAAGTGCAACGAGGGGATCGTCCGCATCGCCCGCGAAGTCGGGGGCAGCCTGGTGGGAACCGGCGACGTGCACTACCTGCGCCGCGAGGACCACAACCACCACACGGCGCTGCTGTGCGTGCAGACCAAGAGCACGCTCGCCGCGCCGAAGATGATCTTCGAAACCAACGAGTTCTACCTGCGCGACTCCGCGGAAATGGCCGCCGCCTTCGCGGAGTGGCCCGAGGCGATCGCGAGCACCGTCGAGATCGCCGAGCGCTGCTCGGTCGAGCTCGAGTTGGGCAAGCAGCTGATCCCCAGCTACCCGACGCCCGACAGTACACCCGAGCGCGAGTACCTGCGCGCGCGGGTGCAGGAGGGCTTGCGCCTGCGCTACGGCGACCCGCCGCCGGCCGAGGCGGTGGCGCGCATGGAGATGGAGCTCGGCGTGATTGACGGGATGGGCTTCAACGCCTATTTCCTGATCGTCTGGGACTTTGTCAAGTTCGCCAAGGAGAACGGGATCGCGGTCGGTCCCGGCCGCGGCTCGGCGGCCGGTTCGATTGTCGCCTACTGCCTGGCGATCACCGACGTCGACCCGCTGCGCTACGACCTGCTGTTCGAGCGCTTCCTGAACCCCGAGCGCGTATCGATGCCGGACATCGACATCGACTTCTCCGTGCGTGGCCGCGAGCGGGTCATGAAGTACGTGACCGACAAGTACGGGCGCGAGTCGGTCGCGCAGATCGTCACGTTCGGCAAGATGTTCCCTCGTGCCGCCACGCGCGACGCGGCGCGCGTGCTCGGCTTCGACTACGGCGCCGGCGATCGCCTGGCAAAGCTGATCCCCGACCCGATCATGGGCCGCTCCCCGTCGTTCGAGGAATGCCTGAAGAGCGGTGAGCCGCTGCGCAAGGCCTGCGACGAGGACCCAACCGCGAAGCAGATCATCGACGTCGCCCAGGGCCTGGAGGGGATTGTGCGCAACTCCTCGATCCATGCCGCGGCGGTCGTGATCGCCGATCGGCCGCTGACCGACATCGTGCCGCTGCAGCTCGCTGACGGTGGCACCGACGAGCACGGCGAGCGCGTCTACCGCACGGTCACGCAGTTCTCGATGAAGCCGATCGAGGATATTGGCCTGCTGAAGATGGACTTCCTTGGCCTGCGCAACCTCGATGTGATCGAGGACGCGCTGGACATCATCGAGCGCTCCAGCGTCGACGCCGACGGCAATGAGGTCGCCCGTCCGGACATGACGACGCTCCCGCTCGACGATCCCAAGACCTATGAGATGCTCGCTCGCGGGGACTCCACGGGCGTGTTCCAGTTCGAGTCCGAGGGCATGCGCGAGGCGCTGAAGAAGGTCCGCCCGGATGAGTTCAACGACCTCGTGGCGCTCAACGCGCTCTACCGGCCGGGCGCGATGGACCAGATCCCCGTCTACGCCAAGGGCAAGCACAACCCGGAGACGATCTCCTATCCCGACGAGCGCCTGCGCACGATCCTTCAGTCCTCCAACGGGGTCATCCTCTACCAGGAGCAGGCGATGCAGATCTCCAAGGAGATCGCTGGTTTCTCCGGCGCCAAGGCGGACGACCTGCGTAAGGCGATCGGCAAGAAGAACCGCGCGGCGATGGCGGCGCTGAAGCCCGAGTTCGTCGAGGGCTGCCGCGCCTCGGGCACGAGTCCCGCCGTGACCGAATTCCTGTGGCAGACGAATGAAAAGTCCGCCGACTACTCCTTCAACAAGAGCCACGCCGCCTGTTACGGGCTGATCGCCTACCGCACGGCCTGGCTGAAGGCCAATTACCCGGCCGAGTACATGGCGGCGCTGATCTCCTCGGTGATGTCCACGAAGGACAAGGTCCCATTCTTCGTGGCGCGCTGCGAGGAGATGGGGATCGAGATCCTGCCCCCCGATGTGAACCTCCCAGACCACGAGTTCACGGTCGTTAAAGGCAACATCCGCTTCGGCCTGGACGCCGTCAAGGGCGTCGGCTACCAGGCGGTCGAGGCGATCAAGCGCGCGCGCCAAGACGGCGGCGAGTTTACGTCGCTGTGGGACTTCTGCGAGCGCGTCGACAACCGCGCGGTCAACAAGAAGGCGATCGAGGCTTTGATCAAGTGCGGGGCCTTCGGCTCCACCAAAGCTACCCGCAAGGGCATGCTCGCGGTGCTCGAGCAGGCCCAGAGCGCGGGCCAGAAGGCCCAGCAGGATGCGCTGATCGGCCAGGGCTCGATCTTCGACCTGGAGGAGAGTCCGCCTGTTACATCAAACGGGGGGTCCGGCGAGCAGGGCGGCTCTGCGCCGAGCGCGACCACGGGTGGTTTTGGGGGGCCCGCCCTGGCGCGGGGTGGGTGGGCACTCGATCACCCGCCGATCCCGGCTGAGGAGTTCGACCAGGCGGAGCTCTTGGCGGTGGAGAAGGAAGCAATTGGCCTGTTCGTGTCCGCGCATCCGCTGAAGCCGCTGCGCGAGGTGCTTCGTGCACGCGTGGACTGTCCGCTGTCGGCGCTCTCCGACCGCCGCGACAAGGATCTGGTGACGGTCGGCGGGATCATCACCGAGGCCAAGCGGATCCGTACCCGCAACGGCGACCCGATGATGTTCGCGACGCTCGACGACCTCGCGGGGGCCGTCGAGATGATCGTGTTCGGCAAGGCGATCGCAGAGCACGAGGCGGCGCTGGCAGTCGATCAGGTCGTGCTGGTGCGCGGCCGTGTGGATCATAAGGAAGCCGGCAATACCTCTCTGGTGGTGCAGTCGGTCGAGTCCTTCTCGCCATCGCAGGATGAGATCGAGCGCGCCCGCTCACATGCCGACGCGGCCGTCAAGACCGCCACCGCGCAGGCCCATCCGGTGCGCTTGCGTGTCGCCGCGGCCTACCTGCCGACGAGCGCGATCGACGATTGCAAGCAGCTGATCGAAGACAATCCCGGTTCCGCCGAGGTTGTGATCGAGATGGACACGAGCGCCGGTCCCCGGCGACTCCGTCTCGGCGAGGCGTACCGTGTCCAGCACACGCCCACTCTGCGCGCGGAGCTGGAACATGTGCTCGCCTCAGTCGCTCAGGCCGCCGCCACGGGCTGAAGGGGCAGCTCCCCGCTCAGCGGCGAGACCGCGCAACGATTCCTCGCTCGCGCAGCTTCACAGCCAGCGCGATTTCCTCGCGCCTGGGACCTTGGCGATTCTCGCCTGGAGTCTCGAGCACGCAGGGCAGCTTCTGCAGCCCCGGCGCGGACAGGAACGCCATGCAGCCCTCCTCGCCGACCTCGCCGGCGCCGAGGTTAGCGTGGCGGTCGCGGTTTGAGCCGAGCGGAGTCTGGGAGTCGTTGAGGTGCAGCGAGCGAATCCTGCCGCGTCCGAGCTTGCGCGTCGCCTCGCGCAGAACCGAGCTCATGCCGGCAGAGGTGCGGATCTCATAGCCGGAGGCGAGCAGGTGACAGGAGTCCAGGCACACCGCGAGCCGCTTCCCCCCGCCTGATGCTTCCAGGAGCGCCGCGAGCTCGTCAAAGGAGCGCCCAAGCGTGCCACCCGTGCCAGCCGTGTTCTCCAAGTGCAGCTCGCAGCTATCGCTCTCTTTCAGAGCCTCTGCGATCGTCTCTCCGGCGCGGGCGATCGCACTCGGCACGTTGCCGGTCTTGGCCGAACCGGGGTGCAAAACCACGCCGCTGGCGCCGATCTCCTGGCCGACTCTCAACGAGTGCGTCAGCGAGGTGAGCGACTTGGCGCGGATGTCCGGATCGTCGCTCGCGCAGTTCAGCAGATAGACGGCGTGGATCAAAACTGCGTCGATCGGACTCGCGGCCATCGCCTCCTTGAACGCGGCGACATCCTCGTCCCGGTAGACCGTGGGCTTCCACATGCGCGGCGATTGGTTGAAGATCTGGATGGCGCGGCAGCCGCTTCTCGACGCCACGCTCGATCGCTTTCGGCAGCCCGCCCGCGGGCGAGACGTGCGCTCCGATTAGCATGGCGGCGATCATATGTCCCACGCTCCCGTACAGGCCGACCGCTCAGGCGAATCCATGCGTGTCAGGTTCGCCCCGTCGCCGACCGGGGCGCTGCACATCGGTGGCGCGCGCACGGCCCTGTTCAACTGGCTGCTCGCCCGCCACGCCGGCGGGAAGCTCCTGTTGCGCATCGAGGACACCGACCGCGAGCGCTCGACGCCGGAGAACATTGAGCAGATCCTCGACGCGTTGCGCTGGCTGGAGCTCGACTGGGACGAGGGCCCGATCCTTCAGACTGAGCGCACCGAGCGTCACCGTGAGGCGCTCGCAGCGCTGCTGGAGGCGGGATACGCCTACCGCTCGAGCGCCACAGCGGAGGATGTAAAGGCCTACAAGCAGCGCCACGGCGCCGAGCGTGGGTTTCGGGGAGAGGCCGAGCCAGAGGGGGCGGTGCGTCCTGCGCGTGCCTGATCGATGGCGCCACGGTCGTCCACGACGTCATCCGCGGCGAGACGCGCTTCGAGCATGTCCACCTCGACGACCCCGTGATCGCGCGCGCGGACGGCTCTGTGCTCTACAACTTCGCCGTCGCGATCGACGACCTCGATGCGCGGCATCACGCACGTGGTGCGCGGCGAGGATCACCTTTCGAACACCCCCAAGCAGGTGCTCGTGCTCGAGGCCGCAGGGCCACCGGGTTTGACGGCGCCGATCGCCCGCTGCCGGTCTATGCGCACCTACCGCTGCTGCACGGTCCCGACGGCAAGAAGCTACTCCAAGCGCCATGGCGCTGCCTCGGTGCAGGAGTTTCGCGACGCCGGCTATCTGCCTGCGGCGGTTCGCAACTATCTGGCACTGCTCGGCTGGGGCGCGGACGACGACGCCGACCGTCCTCTCGACGGCCGAGCTGATCGAGCGCTTCACGCTCGAGCGTGTCAGCCGCAACCCGGCGCGCTTTGACGAGGTCAAGCTGAGGTGGCTAAACGGTCTCCACATCCGTGCCCTACCGGTCGAGCGAGCTCGTCGAGCTGCTCGCGAGGTTCCTCGACGGGACTCCGCCATCCGGGATGCCGCGATGACGAGCGATTTCCGGGCGCGGTCGAGATCAGCCAGGAGAAGATCCATACGCTCGCCGACTTCTGGCCACTGGCGGGTTCGTCTTCGACGGGCCCCAAGACGATCCGGCGGCGCGGGAGAAGTGGCTGGGTGAGGAGGGCCGGGCCGTGCTCGCCGATGTGCGGGCGCGCTGGCCGAGGTCTCCGAGTTCGAACAGGCGGGCGTGCGGAAGGCGCTCGAGGGCGTGCTCGAGCGTCGGGGGTCCAAGCCACGCGAGGTCTACCAGCCCCTGCGTGTGGCGATCTCCGGCACGACGATCTCGCCGGGCATCTTCGAGAGCGTGGCGTTGCTTGGCCGGGAGGAGACGCTGCGGCGCATCGACCGGTGCTGTGAGTCCTACGTGGAGCTGCTCTGAGTTCGGGAGAGTGCAGGGGCGAGGCATGAGATACAAAAATACGAACTAGGTATTACTATAGTGATACGCAGTCTAAAAAAACGGTGCAACCCCCAAGCTCTCGCACCTGACACCCCTCCACGGCTTGAGCGGACGGCCAACTTTCGCTCAACCATTCGTCCAGATATGCCGATAGGACCCCGACACGGCATCGCCCGCTCGGGTAGCCGGCGATCAACGAGGCAGGTACACGGACGTATGCAGGCCACAGCTTCCAAGCCAAAGCGCGCAGCGACCGCGAAGGGCCGCCCCGCGGAGGTAGAGCGCCGGTCGCGGCGGATCCTCCGGCGACCCCGGCGCGCGGCATCAGAACGAGGGACATGGCCGGCGACTGACGATGGCCTTTGAAGCACTGGAGGCCTTTCCAGCGCTCGCCGAGTCGCGCAACCGCCTGCTGGCGGTGATCTCCGAGGATCACGTAGCCACGGCCGACATCGTGACTGCGGTGGAGTCGGATGTCGCGCTGATCATCGCCGTGCTGCGTGTCGCCAACCAGGCGCAGGGCTCTCGCGTGCGTGTGGACACCGTTGTGGGCGCCGTGGAGCTGCTCAGCCCACAGATCGTGCAGGCGCTGGCTGGACGAGTACGTACGTTTGAATTCTTCGAGCGCTCGAGCGTGTGGGACGCGGCCCCGGAGCGCTTCCGCCTGCATGCGCTGGCGACTCAGCGTGCGGCCGACCGTGTGGCGGCGGAGGTCGGCTACGAGCATCGCGATCGCTTGACCGTGACGAGCCTGCTGCACGACGTCGGCAAGCTCGTCTTGCTGCACGCCTACCCCGGCTACCCCGCGCAGGTTCATCTCGACGCGAAGACCCCGGAGGAGCGCATCCATCAGGAGCGCCGGGAGCTGGGCGTCGATCACGCGCTGGTGGGTGGCGTACTCGCCCGGCGCTGGGGGCTGCCGGCCACGATCGCCACCGCGATCGAGCGCCATCACAACCCGGATGTGGAGGGCGAGGCCGCTTTCATCCGCCTGGCGGACATGCTCGCGCACTACGAGCAGGGCGCGCCGGTGTCCTCGACGGAGATGCTGCAGACCGCACGGATCCTCAGCATCGGGCCACAGGAGCTCAGAAGGGTGATGTACGAGCTGCCGAGCTCCTCCAACCAGCGACAGCGCCATGTCGACCCCTGCCCGCTGTCTGGACGCGAGCTCGGTGTCCTACAACGGCTCGCCGAAGGCAAGGTCTACAAGCAGATCGCCCACGAGCTGACGCTCTCGACGAGCACGGTGCGTACCCACCTGCACAACATCTACGGCAAGCTGGGTGCGGTCGACCGCGCCCAAGCTGTATTGATTGCGACTGAGCGCGGCTGGTTGTAGTTCCGTAGCATCGCCTTTGTGATCTCGATCACCAGCAAGTCTCCCTATGCAGTGCTCGCGCTCGCCGAGCTCGGGCGCTCAGCGGGGGCGGGGCCGGTGCCGATCGGCGAGCTGGCGCGCAAGCGCGACGTGCCCGTGCAGTTTCTCGAGCAGCTGTTCGCGGCGCTGCGGCGCGCGGGTGTGATCAGCTCACAGCGGGGGGTGAAGGGCGGCTACCGCTTCGCGCGCGAGCCCTCGACGGTGAGCGTGCTGGAGATCGTTGAGCTGCTGGACGGCCCGCTTGGGCGCAACTCAGAAGGAGTGTTCGCCGACGCCGCCGACGCCGCCCGGAAGGTCCTCGCACAGACCACGATCGCTGACGTGATCGAGCGCGAGTCGCGCGAGGCCGGCGCGAGCATGTACTACATCTGAGTCTGAGCATAAGATCGAGAAGTGCATCTTTGCGGCGCCATGCATCGCTTTAGCGCTCTTTGTCGCGCTCCGTAAGGCTCCTTTTTGCCTACTCCGCTCGCCGGACTAGTACATATGTCCAGTTCTCCCACAGAGAGTTATTTTGTGCTTACACTCCCGGCTCGACAACCGCACTGAAAAGGCAAACCCGCCGTGAGGCGGGGGCGCAAAGTCAGGGATCTCAAACGAGATAGCTCGTCTGCCAGGTAAAAGCCATGGAGGGCTATCGTGTCTACAGATCCGTCGCGAAGTGCGTCTCAGACCCTGCAGCGCCGCCTCGTCCGTATGCGGTATCGCCTGCAACAGCGCTCGCAGGACGAGAGTGGTTTTGGGCTCATCGAACTGCTGGTGGTCATTCTGATCATCGGCGTACTGGCCGCGATCGCGATTCCTTCGCTTCTCAGCCAGAAGAGCAAGGCCTACGACGCCTCGGCGAAGGAACTGGCTCACAGCGCCGTGATAACGGCGGAGACGTACGCGACCGAAAACAGCGGCGAATACAAATGGGGTACGAGTACTGAAGGTCTGGCAAAGCTCAAGACGATCGAACCGTCGCTCAACACCACCAAAACGAACGAAGCCGAGTTGACTGAAGCAAAAGAAATCGAAGGTGGCAAAGGCTACGAACTGGTCACAAAAGCGGCGAGCACCGGCGACCAATTTACGATCAAGAAGAAGGGCAACGGAGAACTCATCCGCACCTGTGCAAGTTCCAAAACCGGTTGCTCAGGCGCCGCATCCGGTAGTTGGTAGTCGCCTACCGCAAGCACCGCGCCGCGGAGAGAACTAGCTTTCAGTGCGTCTGGGCGACGGTCGCCCGGGCGCGCTTGCCGGCGTACATCGCCTGGTCGGCCTCCACCAGGATCTCCTCGTCGTCGCGAGCGTGGCTGTCGATCAGCGCGAAGCCCACACTGCCCGAGAGGTGCACGACAGTGTCACCGGCGTCGACGGTGCACGCTGCGATCACGGACGCCAGATCTCTGGCGACGTGCTCGGCGCCCTCCCGTTCCATGTGCGGCAGCAGTACCGCGAACTCGTCACCGCCGAGACGCGCCACCAGGTCGGTAGTCCGCAGGCGACGAGTGAGCGTCCTCGAAACCGCCCTGAGCGCCTCGTCGCCGACCCTGTGGCCGTGGAGGTCGTTGACCTGCTTGAAGTGGTCGAGGTCGATCACCATCAGGGCGGCCTGCTCGCCATAGCGCTGGCAGCGACCGACCTGCAGCTTGAGGTCGTGCTCGAACAGCCTCCGGTTGCGCAGGCCGGTGAGTGGGTCGTGGTCTGCGAGGTGGCGCAGGTGCTCCTCCAGGAGCTTGCGCTCGGAGATGTCCTGGAGTTGCACGACGAAGTGCAGGGGATCGCCATCCTGGTCGCGCACGAGCGAGATAGAGAGCAGCGCCGACATGGTTTCTGCGACGGAGTTGAAGTAGCGCATCTCGGTCTGGAAGGCTGCGATCTCGCCGGCCAGCAGCCGTCGACGGGGCTCCACGTCGCTCTCGACATCGTCGGGATGGGTGATGTCCTGGAAGCGCTTGCCGATCAGCTCGGCGGAGGTGTAGCCGGTGATGTCGCACAGCGCGTGATTGACCAGCACCCAGCGGCCGTCCTGATCCAGCAGCCCCATTCCGAGCGGAGCCTGGTCGAAGACCCGCTCGAAGTGTGCCCGCGGATGAGGCCCGGGCTGACTCGTATCCCGGTGCGCGCGCTCGGAGATATCGAGGACGACCGCCACGCCGCCAGTGAGGGCACTGGGCTGGTGTGCTCCGGTGGCGGAGTCCTCCAGGCACAGCGGGCCAACGTCCACCATCAGGCCGTGGCGTCCGTCAGTCGTCCACAGCTCTCGTGAGCGGGTCTCTCCCTCCAGCGCGGAGCGGCACAGCGGCTCGATCTGCCGCCACAGGTCCGCGGGGAAGGCGTCAGCGATCAACTGCCCTTCGTGGAAGGTCGATGGGGAGCGTCCCTTGCGTCCGAGCGCCTGACCGGCGGTCAAAACGAAGCGAAGCTCGTGGTCGAATACCAGGATCAACGCCTCAGGTAGCTCGCGTAGCGCAGCTGCGGCGCCCGCGGCCTGCCGGTCGAGCGATTGGAGCCTGATGGTCTGGTGCCTGGCGTGGTGCCTGGTGCCCAGATGGAGACATAGTCACTCATCGGGCGCTCCGGGCCCGGGCTTGATGGTCCTGGGTGCGGTCTTGCACGTTCGTAGGAGCCGCGGAGGTCGCTGCCCACTATTGTCGTGACCTATGGCAAGAATCCCGATCAACATTGCGGAGCTCGTCGGAAGCACACCGCTGGTTGGGCTCCCGCGGATGCTCGAGGACACTCAGGCGGCGGACGGTGTGGAGCTATTCGCCAAGCTAGAGGCACTCAACCCGGGGGGGAGCGTCAAGGATCGGATCGGCGTGGCGATGATCGAGGCGGCCGAGGCCGAGGGCCGGATCGAGCCCGGGCGCACGACGATTGTCGAGGCCACCTCCGGCAACACCGGGATCGCGCTCGCGTTCGTCTGCGCGGCGCGGGGTTATCAGCTGGTGCTCACCCTGCCCCAGGGCATGAGTCGCGAGCGCGAGAGCCTGCTCCGTCTCTACGGCGCGCGCGTCGACATCACCGAGTCGCTCGGCGGAATGGGAGAGGCCGTCGCTGCCGCCCGCGCGCTGGCACGCGAACCCGACGTGTTCCTGCCCGACCAGTTCTCCAACCCGGCCAACCCTGCCGTTCATCGGCACACCACTGGGCCGGAGATCGACCGTGCGCTCGACGGTCGCGTTGACATCCTCGTGGCCGGTGTCGGCACCGGCGGCACGATCACCGGGGTGGGCGAGTATCTGCGCGAGCGCAACTCGAAGCTGCGGATCGTCGCGGTCGAGCCGCGGGGCTCGGCGGTCCTCTCTGGCGGCCCAGCCGGACCGCATCGCATCCAGGGCATCGGCGCGGGCTTCGTGCCGGCGGTGCTCAACCGCGAGCTGCTCGACGAGGTGATCGCCGTATCCGACGAGGATGCGATCCATACCGCCTGGACCTGCGCCCGGCGCGCCGGCCTGCTGGCCGGCATCTCCTGCGGGGCGGCTCTGTGGGCGGCGCTCCAGGTGGCCGCGCGCCCGGAGTCTCGCGGCAAGCGGATTGTCGTGATCATGCCCGACTCGGGCGAGCGCTACGTCTCGCAAGCCTTCTTCGCTCCCTGAACAGGCCGCTACGCTGTTGCCATGGCTGGCTTTGGCGCATTCGCACAGGTCGCGAAAGAGCTGCGTCGCGACGTGGCCGCCGCGCGCGACCGCGACCCCGCCGCCCGGGGGGTGGGGCAGGGCGAGATCCTTGCCACTTGGCCCGGGATCCACGCGCTGCTGGCTTACCGCGTCGCGCATGCGCTGCACGGCGCCGGGGTGCGGCTGCTGCCACGTACGATCTCGATGCTCACACGGGCGCTCACCGGCATCGAGATCCATCCCGCGGCGCGGATCGGCGAGGGCCTGTTCATCGACCACGGCGCCGGCGTTGTGATCGGAGAGACGGCCGACATCGGCAACGACGTGACCCTCTACCAGGGCGTCACGCTGGGGGGCACCGGCTTTGCGACTGGCAAGCGCCATCCGACGGTGCAGGACAACGTCACGATCGGCTCGGGCGCCAAGCTCTTGGGGCCGATCACGATCGGTCACGGCGCCAAGATCGGTGCCAACAGCGTGGTGATTACCGACGTGCCGCCGAACTCCACCGTCGTCGGCAACCCCGGGCACCCCGTGCGTGTGGACGGGCGCCGCCCCGAGGGACCCGACGCCGATTGGATCCATCTGCCTGACCCGATCGCCGAGGCGATCCAGGGGCTCGCAAGCCGCATCGGCACGCTGGAACGGACGATCTCCGAGCTCTCCGGCGAGGAGGAGGGGGAGGGCTCCAATGCTCCGGTGGCTGAGGTTCAGCCGCTGCGCACCGTGAAGGGTCCGAACCCCGCGGGGGGCTAACGGCTCGGGCCGCTGGGCCTTACTCAGGCACCCTGCGAGCCTCCGGCGTGGCCGGCTCGTACCGCGAGGTTCGTTCGTCGCGAATCGACAGCCACGCGCCGAGCAGGACCGTCACGGCTCCCACCAGCGCGAGCCAGGCGCCCGCGCACAGCGATGTGGCATGGTCGGGCCGCTCGAGCACTCTGACGATCGCCGCAATGACCGCGATGAGCCCGAATAGGACACCCCACACCGCGGCGGCGACCGGCAGCGCCGGAGTGCGCTCGGTGACGGTGGCCAGGAGCAGTGCCAGCGCGGCGATCGCCGCCAACATCAACAGCACGACAGCCGGCCCGAAGGTGCTCCACGCATCGAGCTTGCCTTCGGCGTTCTCATACCAGGGCAACGTCAACGAGATGACCAGGCAGATCGCGCCTGCCGTGGCAAGCATCTCTCCAATGCAGAGACGTCTCAGGCTCACTGGACACTGGCCTGACGACGAGCGGCGTCCAGCGTGTTCACCAGTAGGCAGGCAATCGTCATCGGACCCACGCCGCCCGGTACCGGCGTGATCGCCGAGGCTACCTCGGCGACAGCCTTGAAATCGACATCGCCTACCAGGCCGCTTTTGTTGTGAGCCTGCTCTGGTGTGAGTCGGTTCATGCCGACGTCGATCACCACCGCTCCAGGCTTGACGAACTCGCGCGTGACGAGCCGGGGGCGACCGATCGCGGCGATCAGCACGTCCGCGCGGGCGCACACCGCGGGCAGGTCGCGCGTGCGAGAGTGGCATACGGTCACCGTCGCGTTCTGGGCGAGCAGCAGCTGAGCCATCGGCTTGCCGAACAGGTTGGAGCGCCCGATCACGACCGCCTCGGCGCCCTCAAGACGCACCTCGACGCTCGCCAGCAGCTCCATCACCCCCGAGGGAGTGCAGGGACGCAGCCCCGTCAGCCCGAGTGCGAGCAGCCCCGCGTTGACCGGGGTCAGGCCATCGACATCCTTCTCGGCGTCGATCACCGCCGTCAGCGCCGCCCCGTCGAGGTGGTCGGGTAGCGGTAGCTGCAGCAGCACACCGCTCACCGCTGCGTCGGTGTTCAGGCTCTGGAGCTCCTCGGCGACCTGGTCGAAGGTGCTGTCGGCGGGCAGGCGTCTGTCAAACGGGACCATGCCCACTTCCGCACAGGCGCGCTGCTTGCCGCCCACGTACACAGCCGAAGCTGGGTTCTCGCCAACCAGCACGGTCGCAAGTCCAGGGGGACGACCGTTTTGCTCGACGAACTCCTTCACCTCGTGTGTCACTTCTTGCCGTACACGCGCGGCGATTGCCTTCCCGTCGATGATCGTGGCGGACATACCCCAGATGCTATGGGTTGAGACGGAAAAGAGCTCGTGCGTCAGCGCCGGCTGACCGGGGCGTACTCGGCCATCAGCTTGCGCTCCGAACCGTCGCCGGCGAAGCGCACGACGATCACCCCACCCGGCTCCACCCCGGTCACCACGCCATCGCCGAAGGCCGCGTGCACGATGTCCTCGCCGAGGCGGAACCGCACGCCCCTCGGCGCGGTCTCCCGCTCGCGCCGCATGCCGCGCGACTGCTCCCAGCTTCCGCCGCCCCCCGTAGCGCTCGCACTTGTCACGCTCGAACGCTCCCACCGTGTGGAGATCGCGCCGGGGCGGAAGACCATCTCCTTGGGCTCCTCCAGCAGATCGGCGGGGATCTCATCCAGGAAGCGGCTTGGCATGCCGAAGGTCTGCGCGCCGAACACGGCCCGCCGGCGGGCGTAGCTGAGGTAGAGCTGGCGCATCGCGCGAGTGATCCCTACGTAGAACAGGCGCCGCTCCTCCTCCAGACCACCCTCGTCCAGAGCGCGCGAATGCGGGAAGACACCCTCCTCGCAACCGGCTATGAACACGATCGGGTACTCAAGACCCTTCGCGTTGTGCAGCGTCATCAGCGTGATGAGACCCTCGTCGTCGCTACGGGTATCGGCATCCGCAACGAGCGCGATCTGCTGGAGGAAGACATCCAGCGTGTCTTCGCCGTCTGAATCGGTACCCGCCCACCCCACGTCGAACTCGCGGCCCACCTCGACCAGCTGCTCGAGGTTCTCGATCCGTCCCTGCGCCTCGATCGTCCGCTCCGCCTCGAGCGCATCCACGTAGCCGGTCTGCGAGAGCACCGCCTCGATCAGCTCGGCGATCGGGACCGCACCGGCCGGTGCGGGAGCCTCTCCTCCGTCCGGCGGGAGCCCCTCGCCGGACGGAGGAGCCATCGCCCGCAGCCCTTCCATCGTGTCCATGAAGCGGCGCAGCGCCTTCACGGCCGCTGTACCGAGGCCGGGAATCTGCTCTGGCGCGGAGGCGGCCTCCCACATCGAGACGTCGATCGCGGCAGCGTGGCTGGTGATGCGCGAGAGAGATGTCTGCCCGATGCCGCGCCTGGGCGAGTTGGCGACCCTCGTAAAGCTGACCACGTCGAAGGGGTTGGCAAGCAACGAGAGGTATGCGATCGCGTCCTTGATCTCCGCGCGCTCGTAGAACTTCGTGCCGCCGATCACCTGATAGGCGATCTCGCGGCGCACGAGCGTGTCCTCGATCACGCGCGACATCGCATTGGTCCGATACAGGACGGCGATCTCTGCGCGCGAGGCGCCCTCGTCTACCAGTCGCTCGATCTCGCCCACGACGAACCGCGCCTCGCTGTGCTCATCGTCGAGCGGGCGCAGCTGGATCTGCTCGCCCTGGCCGAGCTCGCTCCACAGTCGCTTGGCGATTCCGCCACGGTTGTTGGCGATTACGGCGTTGGCCGCGGACAGGATCGTCTCGGTCGAACGGTAGTTCTGCTCGAGCTTGACCACACGCGCGTCGGGAAAGTCATCCTGAAAGTCCAGGATGTTGCGGACATCGGCGCCGCGGAAGCTATAGATCGACTGCGCGTCATCCCCTACCACCGCCAGGTTGCGGTGGCCCACCGGGCCGGCATAGGCCGGGCGGTCTCCGGGCTCCACCCCTCCGCGCCGCGGCTGGCGTCCGCCGCCGACGAGCAATTGGAGCAGCCGATACTGGGCGTGGTTGGTGTCCTGGTACTCGTCGACCAGCACGTGGCGGAACGTCGAGGTGTAGCGTTCGCGGACCTCCGCAAACAGCTCGAGCAGGTTGACCGTGCGAAACAGCAGGTCGTCGAAGTCCATCGCGTTGGAGCGGTGCAGGTCGCGCTCGTAGATGTCGTAGACATCGGCGATCATCTCCTCGAACTGAGAACCCGCCGCCTGGCGATAGGCGGCCGCGTCGATGAGGCGGTTCTTGGCGGCCGAGATCTGGTTGTGGATGGCAGCCGGGGTGAAGCGCTTGGGGTCCACGCCAACAGCGTCGGCCGAGCGCTTCGTCAGCCGGCGCGCGTCGGCCTGGTCGTAGATCGTGAACTGGCGCGTGTAGCCAAGCCGCTCGGCCTCGGCGCGCAGGATGCGCGCGCAGGCAGCGTGGAAGGTCAGCAGCCACATCCCGCGCGTGCCGTGTCCGAGCAGTTGCTCGACCCGCTCGCGCATCTCCTTGGCGGCCTTATTCGTGAACGTGATCGCCAATATCTCCCCAGCCTGGGCCTGGTCGGTGTAGATCAAGAAGGCGATCCGGTGCGCCAGCACGCGCGTCTTGCCGCTACCCGCGCCGGCGAGGATCAGCAGCGGGCCCTCACCGTGGGTGACGGCCTCGCGCTGGGGCTCGTTCAGCCCTTCCAGAAGCTCCTGGAGATGCGCGGCGTGAGGGTTCTCCAACATGCTTATCCAGCATAGATGCGTCTCCGGCCGACCTTCCAGAGAGCTTGGGCGGGTGCCACCGAGGGGCTTGGTTGGGTGATGGCGCAAGCAGGATTTGGAAGAGTGGGGAAGAAATCAATAGAACTTGTAATAAGGGTTACAATCTCTGCCTTATCACCGACTCACGGGGGAATTGTGCATGAGCTTTGATGTCAGCCGTCTGCGCCGGGCCGACCAGATCGTGAGCGGTGGTGCGATCGCCCTGTTCATATTTCTGTTCTTCTTCAAGTGGTACGGGTACAGCTCCAACGCTCCGTCGATCGCGGGAGTGAACGTCAGCAGCAGCTACAGCATCGACGGGTGGCACGCCTTCCAGAACAGCCGCTGGATCTGGATCGTCACGATCATCGTCGCGCTGGGGGCGGTGGCGATCGCCTCCGGCGCGCTAGAGCTCAAGAGCCCCGTGCAGCTGGGCGTGCTCGTGGCCGGCCTCGGCGCACTCTCGACGCTGACGATCCTCTATCGGATCGTTCATCACCCCACCGCGAGCGCGAGCTTCGGGGGCTTCCATGCCTCCGTCGGCATCAAGATCGGGATTTGGCTCGGATTGATCGCCGCCGCGGCGATCACCTACGGCGGCTACCTGGCGATGCAGGATGAAGGCACCTCGCTGGCCGATGTGCGCGAGCAGGCCAGCCAGGCGGCCAGCAGCGTCGCGGCATCTATGGGCTCCCCCAGCGAGGGCTCCGCCTCGGCGGCTGCGCCGCCGAGCGAGGCCCCGGCTTCTCCCGCTGCCCCGCCGATTCCGCCCCCAGCCACGCCTCCGTCCTCGGAGGACTGAGGAGACGCGCCTCTATGGGTACCATCCCGCCTCGAGCGGGCGGGTGGGTACCCATAGAATGCCCCGTCGTGATCGACCGCGACGAGGTTCTGCATGTGGCGCGCCTGGCGCGCCTGCAGTTGAGTGATGATGAGGTCGGGCCGATGGCGCGCGAGCTCTCGGCCGTGCTCGACCACGTGGCGAGGATCGGCGAGCTGGACTTCGACGACGTCGCTCCCACCTCGCACGTAATCGACGTCACCGGCGCTCTGCGCCCCGATGAGCTGCGCCCGTGCCTTCCGCGGGAGATCGCGCTCGCCCAGGCCCCCGCCGTCAGCGGCGATGGCTTCCTAGTCCCAAGCCCGCAAGCGTGAGCGCGACCGACGTCCTCGAGCTCTCGGCCGCCGAGGCAGCCGCGGCGATTGCCGCGGGGGCGCTTTCCGCAAGCGAGCTGTTCGAGGCATACCGCCAGCTCGCCACAGCCGACCGAACTGCGGGCGGGGACGGCCTGAACTGCTTCACGTGGGTCGCCGATGCCGAGCCGGAAGGCAGCGCGCCCGCGCCTCTGGGAGGCGTACCGGTGGCCGTCAAGGATCTGTTCTGCACCGAGGGAGTGCCCAGCCAGTCGGGCTCGCGCATCCTCGAGGGATACCTGCCGCCGTATACCGCCACCGCAGTCTCGCGCCTCACCGAGGCCGGCGCTACGCTGCTGGGGAAGACCAACCAGGACGAGTTCGCAATGGGGTCCTCCAACGAGAACTCCGCCTATGGGCCGGTGCTCAACCCCTGGAACCGCGAGCGGGTGCCCGGAGGGTCATCGGGTGGGAGCGCCGCCGCGGTCGCGGCTGGATTGGCGCCGTGGGCGCTCGGCACCGATACGGGAGGGTCGATCCGCCAGCCGGCGGCGTTGTGCGGGATCGTCGGGCTCAAACCAACCTACGGCGCGGTCTCGCGCTACGGGATGATCGCGTTTGCCTCCTCGCTGGATCAGGCTGGCCCGCTCACCCGCGACGTGACAGATGCCGCGCTGATGCTGAAGCACATGGTCGGGCGCGATCCGTGTGACGCGACCTCGCTGGCCTTTCCGGAGGAGATCGCGCTGCCGAGCGCTGAGCGGCTGGACGGCATCCGACTCGGTGTGCCGAAGGAGTTGAGCAGTGGCTCAACCGGCAGTGAGGGCGAGGGGATCGAAGTGGGCGTGCTCGACGTGTTCGGAGCCGCGCTGGGCCGTGCCGAAGAGTTGGGGGCGAAGATCGTGCGGAGCGTCCAACTGCCCCATGCGCCGCACGCGCTCTCGGCTTACTACGTGCTCGCGCCAGCTGAGGCTTCCTCGAACCTGGCCCGCTTTGACGGCGTGCGTTACGGCATGCGCGCCGAGGACGCAGGGGACCTGCTCGATATGTACACGCGCACGCGCCACGATGGCTTCGGGGCGGAGGTCAAGCGGCGGATCATGCTCGGAACCTATGCGCTCTCATCCGGCTACTACGATGCCTACTACGGTCGCGCTCAGCGTGTGCGCACGAAGATCGCCGACGACTTCCGCACCGCGTTCGAGCAGGTCGATCTGATCGTCACACCCACCGCGCCCACGGTCGCGTTCAAGCTTGGCGAGAAGACGGATGACCCGCTGGCGATGTATCTGAACGACTACTGCACGGTGCCGATGTCGCTGGCGGGGATCCCCGCGATCTCGATTCCCTGCGGGCTCAGCGAGGGGCTGCCCGTCGGCCTGCAGATCGCCGGACCGGCGTTCAGCGAGAACCGGTTACTCGACGCTGCCCACGCGCTCGAGCAAGCGCTCGGCTTCGACGGCTCGAAGGCGCGCGCATGACCGAGTATGAGCCCGTGATCGGTTTGGAGATTCACGTCCAGTTGAAGACAAGGACGAAGATGTTCTGCGGCTGCGAGCTGTCCTTCGGGGATCCCCCGAACACGCATACCTGCCCGGTCTGTCTGGGCCTGCCGGGAAGCCTGCCGGTCGCAAACGCGAAGGCGGTGCACTTCGGTTTGATGATCGGCATGGCGCTGCATTCGGAGCTTGCGCCGCGCTCGATCTTCCACCGCAAGAACTACTTCTATCCCGATCTGCCGAAGGGCTACCAGATTTCCCAGTACGACGAGCCGCTGTGCAAAGGTGGGCGACTTGGCGAGGTACGCATCCACAGGGTGCACTTGGAGGAGGATGCGGCCAAGCTGATCCATGTGGGATCGAGCGGGCGGATCCAGGGCTCGGAGGAGAGCATCGTCGACTTCAACCGCGGCGGCACGCCGCTGGCGGAGATCGTCACCGAGCCCGACCTGAGCACTCCGGAGCAGGCAGGCGAGTGGTTGCGGCTGTTGCGGACGACACTGCGAGCGTTGGGGGTGAGCGACGTAAACATGGAGGAGGGCTCGCTGCGCTGCGACGCGAACATCTCGATCCGCCCTGTCGGCTCGCACGAGTTGGGTGTGAAGACCGAGCTGAAGAACATGAACTCGTTTCGCTTCATCGAACGCGGCATCCGCGCGGAGATCGCCCGCCAGGTCAAGATCCACGACGGTGGCGGGCAGGTCTCCCAGGAGACGCTGCACTTCGATCCGGCCTCCGGAGCGATCACCTCGCTGCGTTCCAAGGAGCAGGCGCATGACTATCGTTACTTCCCCGAGCCAGACCTCGTCCCCGTGGCAGTCGACGAGGAGATGATCGAGGCCGCCCGTGCGGCGATATCCGAGCTCCCCGCCGATCGAGCCGAGCGCTTCCAGCGGGAGAGCGGGCTGAGTGTGGAGAGCGCTCAGCTGCTTGCCTTCCGGGGGGAGCTGGGCGACTACTTCGAGAGGGCGCTCGCCGCTGCCGTCGAGCCGGCGCCGCCGCCGCAGTCGCTGGCGAACTGGCTGTCGGGCGAGCTCGTGCCGCGCCTCGACGACGGCGAGGGGTCGGGCGGGGACCCCAATAAATCGGACGTGCGCCCGGAAGCGTTGGCCGAGCTCGTGGGGCTTGTGTCAGCGAAGCGAATCAGCGTCGGCGCGGGACGGCAGGTGCTCGACACGCTCGTCGCTCGCGGAGGCGTCCCGGCGCAGATCGTCGAGGCTGAGGGACTTACCGCGATGGATGGCGGCGACGAGCTCGCGATTGTTGTGGCGGCGGCGCTGGAGGCCAACGCGGACGCCGCCGCGCGCGTGCGTGAAGGCAACGCGAAGGCGATCGGTCCGATCGTCGGGTACGTCATGCGCGAGACCAAAGGCCGTGCCGACGGCGGTGAGGTCACCAGGCTGGTAAACGAGCAGCTGGAGATCTGAGCCAACCCGGCCCTGCTCGGCCGCATAACCGTCTAGGCTTAGACACATGAATGAGTCTTCGTCAAGTTTCACGCTCGATCGGCCGGACGATTGTGGCCGGCCTTGTCGTGCTGGTCGCGGGATATGTGCTGCTGAAGATCGTGATCGGAGTGGCTGTCGCGATCGCTGGCACGGTGGCTGTGATTCTCGCGATCGTTGCGATTATCTGGGCATTGCGCGTCCTCTTCTAGGGGCCGAGGGAGCAAGAGCAAGGTGGCTTACGTCTTGATCGCCTCCGGGTTCGGGCTGGCGGGGGGGTACGTCGGCAAGATCAAGGGCAGCTCGTTCCTGTTGTGGTTCCTGATCTCGGGGTTGGTCCCCGTGTTCGGCCTGCTGGCCGCGATCGCCTATCGCGTCGAGCGCGATGAGCTGCGCCGGCAGTGCCCGCAGTGCGGGCGCGTGACAAAGCTCTACGACGCACTCTGTACCGGCTGTGGGGCGGAGTTCGAGTTCCCCGACGTGGCGATCGCACCGGAGTCGTGGGAGCGCGTCCCGGCGCCTCATTCCTGAGCGCTCACAGCACCGGTCGTGAAGGCCGCTTTGGCCCCACTTCGGCCGCCCTAATGTGAGTCTTCGCCTAGCCTGTCGAGTAGCTATGAGCACGCAGGTAAAGACCGTTCCCAACCCGCATTCCTCGCGAATCGCGCGGATGATCCATCGTTGGGGCTTCGAGGACGAGTCGGACTTCGTGCTGCGCGTGGTCCAACCCGCGCTGGTGGGGATGATCGACGGCACCGTCTCCTCGCTGGCGCCGATCTTCGCGGCGGCGATTGCCTCCGATTCCCGCACCGCGCTGCTGGTGGGATTCTCCACCGCGCTGGGCGCCGGGGTGAGCATGGGCTGGTCGGAGGCGTTGTCGGACACGGGCGAGCAGACCGGCCGTGGCTCGGCCGTGGTGCGCGGCTCGATCACCGGTGGGATGACGACGCTCGGCGGGATTTTCCACACGCTGCCGTTCATCATCTCCGACGTGCACAAGGCGCTGCTGGTGGCAGGCTGCGTGGTCGCGGTGGAGCTGTTCGCGATCGCCTGGATCAGAAAGCGCTTCCTGGAGGTCTCGCTGCGTTCCTCGCTGCTGGTCGTGACCGTCGGCGGCGTGATCGTGCTCGCGATCGGCATCGGGATCGGCTCCTCGTGACTGCGGGAGTTCGCTCGGGGGCCCAAAAACCCCCTGTTACACTGAGTTTTTTCCCCAGCAGAAGGAAAGGAGGTCGGTGCGATGCGAGCAGTCGATGCCGTGATGGAATGTTTGAAGGCGGAGGGCGTGGATGTCGTCTTCGGGCTGCCCGGCGGCGCCAATCTCCCGACCTATGACGCTTTCGTCGGCGGGGGCGTTCGGCACATCTTGGTCCGGCACGAGGCTGGCGGCGGTCATGCCGCCGAGGGCTATGCGAAGGCGACCGGGAAAGTCGGGGTCGCGTTCGCCACGAGCGGGCCGGGGGCGACGAACCTGATCACGCCGATCTGCGACGCGATGATGGACTCGGTGCCGGTTGTGTTCATCACCGGCCAGGTGCGCACCGAGCTGCTCGGGACCGACGGTTTTCAGGAGGCCGACACGCTCGGGATCACGATTCCGATCGTCAAGCACTCGTTCATGATCCAGGATCCGCGGGAGATCCCGCGCGCGATCCACGAGGCGTTTTACATCGCGCGCAGCGGCCGTCCGGGCCCGGTGCTGGTCGACATTCCACAGGACCTCTCGCGTGGCGAGATCGAGTACGAGCCGGTGACCGACGTGCGCCTGCCTGGGTATCAGCCGACGACGGAGGGTAATCAGAAGCAGATCCGCCAGGCGGCGAAGGCGCTCGCGGCGGCGCAGCGTCCGGTGATCTATGCCGGCGGCGGCGTGATCAACGCGAACGCCTCGGAGGAGCTCGTCGAGTTCGCCACGAGCGACCGCTTCCCTGTGACCTGCACGCTGATGGGGTTGGGCGCGTTTCCGGCGCCGCACGAGCAGTGGCTGGGCATGCTGGGCATGCATGGCACGCGGGCGGCGAACTACGCGATGGATGAGGCCGATCTGATCTGCGCTGTGGGCGCCCGCTTTGACGACCGGATCACCGGCAAGCTGTCGGAGTTCGCGCCGCACGCGAAGTTCATTCACATCGACGTGGACCCGGCGGAGATCTCGAAGAACATCCCAGCGCACATCCCAATCGTGGGCGACGCCAAGCACGTGCTGGCGAAGCTGCTGATCGAGTACCGCGCGCTGGGCGTCGACCCCGCCCGCCTGCAGGCGTGGTGGGAGCGCATCGAGGGCTGGCGCGAGAAGTACCCGCTCAGCTACGAGGACAGCACCGACAAGGAGATAAAGCCACAGTACATGATCCAGGCACTGTACGAGGCCACCGGGGGCGAGGCGATCGTGACGAGCGACGTCGGCCAGCACCAGATGTGGGCGGCGCAGTACTACGACTTTCCAGCGCCGCGGCGCTGGATCAACTCCGGTGGGTTGGGCACGATGGGTTTCGGTCTGCCTGCTGCGATGGGCGCCGCGGTCGGCTGCCCAGAGCGGCTGGTGTGCTGTATTGCCGGCGATGGGTCGGTGCAGATGAACGCGCAGGAGCTGGCGACGTGCGCGCAGAACAAGATCCCGATCAAGGTCTTCGTGATGAACAACGGCTACCTGGGCATGGTCAGGCAGTGGCAGGAGCTGTTCTGGGACGGCAAATACAGCCACGTGGATACGGGCGAGTTCCCCGACTTCGTCAAGCTCGCGGAGGCATACGGAGCGACCGGGATGCGCTTCGAGGACAAGACAACGCTCGTGGACGACATGAAGCGGGCGATCGCGACGGACGGCCCGGTTGTGGTCGACGTGCGGGTGACGCGCGAGGAGAACACCTATCCGATGATCCCTGCCGGGAGCGCTGCGCGGGAGATGGTTGGATGATCAAGGCGAAGATCTGCAAATGGGGGGAGGTCGGGAGCGGGGGCTGCCCCCCTCCCGCTTCGACGTTGATCCCGGCCGGCAGCGCGGCAAGGGAAATGGTGGGATGAGCGTCGTGGGCGAGCCGGCCACGAAAGAGCCTCTGAGTCTCGCGGAGCTGCAAGCGTCGGGCAGTTTTCGCACGGGGCGCAAGCACGTGCTGTCGATCCTGGTGGAGAACAAGTCGGGCGTGCTGACCCGTATCGCGGGGCTGTTCGCGCGCAGGGGCTTCAACATCGACACGCTGACGGTCGGCCCGACCGACGACGCTCAGATCTCGCGCGTGACGCTGACGGTGGACGGGGCGCTGCATCCGATCGACCAGGTGACCAAGCAGCTGCACAAGCTGATCAACGTGCTGAAGATCCGCGACCTGGAGCCGGGTGACACGGTCACCCGCGAGCTGGCACTGTTCAAGGTGTCGGCCGACGGCGCGCAGCGTGGCGAGCTGATGCAGATCACCGAGATCTTCAGGGGCAAGGTTGTGGATGTGACGAAGCGCTCGGTGATCGTCGAGGTGACGGGCACGACGGAGAAGATCGAGGCGTTCGAGGGCATGGTCCGCCCGTTTGGTCTGATCGAGATGATGCGCACCGGCGAGATCGCGATCTCGCGCGGACGCAGCGAAACTTAGAGAGAGCGGTGCAGCAGCCGCCCCTCACTGAGTTCAGGAACCCGTTTGCGCTGAGCGACGAGGACCGTGAGCGGCTGCTAGCGCGCCTTGACCTCGCGGTCAAGCACGCGCGCCGGGGTGGCGAGGAAACTCTTGCGACGATCGCGTTGGGGCTTGCAGCCGAGGTGGACCCGAGTGCGGTGGTGTGCGCTTCGCGGAGGGAGGGCGAGGCTTGGTTCGTGTTCGAGCAGCCCGACCGGGGGCGGGCCGCGCTGGCGGCGCTCGGGGAGGTGGCTCACCTGCAGGCGTCTGGTCCGGACCGCTTTGCGGTGGTGGCGGAGCGCTGGCGCTCGCTGGTGGCCGCCTCGGTGGGGGATCCCCCGGAGGGCATCGGCGGCGGGCCGCTGGCCGTGGGCGGGTTCGCGTTCGCGCCCGAGGGGGGCGGCGCGCCGCACTGGGCGGGCTTCCAGCCAGCGTCGCTGATCGTGCCCGAGGTCGCGCTGACGCGCAGAGGACCGCGGCGGGGCGGAGAGGGGCGCGGCGAGGTGCGGATGACGCTGGCGGCGGTGGCCAGTCCCGATGATATGGCCGAGGATTTGCTGGCGCGCTTGGAGCATCGCTTGGCAGAGTTGCGCGAGAGGGCACTTGCAATGCTCGACCCAGCGCCAGCGGGGCGCTACCAGGTTGCGAGCGTGATGCCGCCGGAGCACTACGAGGCAGCTGTGGCACGCGCGGTGCAACTGATCGAGGAGGGCGAGATCGAGAAGGTCGTGCTGGCCCGCGAGGTGCAGGTGCACGCGGGTGGGGGGGCTCCCATCTACGACCCGGTGGCAGTCTTCGGCGTGCTGCGCGAGGCGTTCCCGTCGTGCTTCGTGTTCTGCGTGGGACGTGGCGACGCGACGCTCGTGGCCGCGAGCCCCGAGTTGCTGGTGCGCCGCGAGGGCCACCGCGTGAGCACGCTGGCGCTGGCGGGCTCGACCCGACGCAGCGCCGACCCGGCCGTCGATGACCACTTGGGCGAGCAGCTGCTGCGTGACGAGAGTTATCGCGAAGAGCACGCGATCGTCGCACGGAGGATCGAGCGTGTGCTGCGCCCCCACGCCGTCTGGGTCGCCGCCGCTCCCGAGCCAGAGCTCGTGAGGATTGCAAATATTCAGCACCTGGCAACCCCGATCCGCGCGCAGCTGGCTGCCCCGATCGAGACGCTCGAGCTGGCTGGGCTGATGCACCCCACCCCGGCGGTCGGCGGCGAGCCGGCTCGTCCGGCGCTGCGCCTGATCCCCGCGCTCGAGGGGTTGGACCGCGGCTGGTATTCGGGCCCCATCGGCTGGACCGACGCGACCGGCGACGGCGAGTTCTGCGTTGCGTTGCGCTGCGCGCTGCTGCGCGGCGGCGTCGCCCGCTGTTACGCCGGCAACGGCATCGTGCGCGATTCCGACCCGGCGAGCGAGCTGGCCGAGACCGAGGTCAAGCTTCAGGCGCTGCTTCCCTTGCTCTCTGGCTGAGCCGCGGCAGCCACCAGTTACGCGCGCCCATCAGGCGCATCAAAGCGGGCACGAGCACGAGGCGGACCAGGGTTGCGTCGATTGCGATTGCCAGGGCGAGGCCGACTCCGAACTGCTTGAGTTCGAGCACGTTCGCGGTCGCGAAGCTGCCGAACACCGCGACCATGATGGCCGCGGCTGCCGAGATCGGACGCGCGGTGTGCTCGACGCCGGTTGCCACCGCCAACTCGTTGTCGTGCGTCGCAAGCCACGTCTCGCGCATGCGCCGGATCAGGAACACCTCGTAGTCCATCGACAGCCCAAACAGCAGCGCGAAGATGCTCAGCGGCAGGTACACCTGGATGAAGCCCACGCTCGTGAACCCGAGCAGCTTTTCACCGTGACCGTCCTGGAAGATCAGGATCACGATCCCGACCGTCGCGCCCGTGGCGAGCAGGTTCATGATTATCGCCTTGATCGGGAGCACGAGGCTGCGGAAGACGGCCATCAGGAACAGCAGCGACAGTGTGAGGATCAACCCCAGCACGAGCGGGACCTTCGCGGTCGTTTCGTTTGACAGGTCGACGATCTTCGCGGTCGCCCCGCCGACCGCCACATCGGGTCCTCCGTTGGCACGGATCGACGGCACGAGCTCCTTGCGGATCTGCCGCACGAGCTGTTCGGAGCTGTAAGAATCGATCGGTGTTCTCGCCGCCACGGTCAGCAGCTCCGCGTCGCGTCCCTGCGTGACGGCGACCGCGGCGATGCCGTTGTGTCCGGTGGGGGTGAGCTCGCGCGCGAGCCGCGCCGCGCGCGCCGTGTCCGCCAGGCTGAGCGCGCCGCCGTCGCTGGGACGGCTGATCACGATCTCGATCGGCGCCAGCGTGCCTGCGCCGAACGAGCGCGCCAGCACCTGCTCGCCCTTGCCCGACGGCGTGCCCCCCAACGAGCGGATGCCGAAGTCCACGCCCGTGCGCAGCCCCAGCAGCGGCGTGGCCGCGAGGATCAGCGCCGCCCCGATCACGCTCGCTGCCAGCACTGGCCGGCGCATCACCGCAAGCGCCCAGCGCGCCCATACGCCGTGGCCGTCCGCGGCCTGTGTCCTTGCGTCCCGCGGCTGCATCCGCGCCGGCAATGCGCCTCTGTTGACGCGCGCTCCCAGCGCCGCGAGCAGCGCCGGCAGCAGCGTCAGCGCGGCGATTACCGTGCACACCACGACCAACGCTGCGCCAAGCGCGAACTCACGATACGTCGGTGTCCTGATCACGACGAGCGTCGAGAGCGCGAGCGCGACGATTGCGCCCGAGAACAGGATCGTGCGGCCCGAGCTCGCGATCGCGGCGCCCACGGCGTCGTCGACCTGGCCTCTGCTCGCCGCTCCGCGCCCGGGTCGGTTTGCCCACCGGCACGCATGCCTCGTGTGAGCTCCTCGCGGAAGCGGCTGACAATGAACAGCGCGTAATCGATCCCGATGCCGACGCCGAGCATCGTCACGATCGTTGTCAGGAAGCTGTCGAACGTGAGCGCTTTCGCGATTAGCGCGAGCACCCCGTAGGTCAGCAGCAGGCCGCTGCCCGCGAGCATGAGCGGTACCACTGCCGCGACCACTGCCCCGAGCGCCAGCAGCAGGATCGCGAGCGCCATCGGCACGCCGATCGTCTCCGCCCGCTCGACGTCTTCGTTCTCGACCGTGGTGATGTCCTTCGCGACCGGCGAGTACCCGGTCAGCCAGACGTGCACCCCCGCGCCGGCGAGTGGATCGACGGCGCCCTGCAGGTGGTTGGCGCGTTCCACCAACTGGCGGGGATCGCCGGCGATGCCCACCAGCGCTATCGCGGCATGCCCGTCCGCTGAGATCTGCCGCTCCGCGCCGGGGCTGTAAGGCCCGGCGACCCCTCTCACGTAGGCTTGGTGGTGCGCGGTTAGAAGCGCGCGGACGACCACTAGGCGATAGGCCGGTTCGTTCGCGCGGCGCGTGGGCGAGTAGAACACGAGCACATCCTGCTCGGCGCCGTGGCCGGGGAACCGCTGTTCGAGCAGCTGCGCCGCGCGCGATGACTCCGCCCCTTCGACCCCGTAGTCGGGTGCGCCCAGCGATCGCTTCAACGCCGGATACAGCGCCGCGCACCCGATCAGCACGAGCACCCATACGATCAGCACGGCACGTTTCCGGCGAGCGATCATGCGACCCCAGCGGTACGCTGCGGCGCTGCTCATCGCGCTGCGCTCGTGTCGTGGGGGGAGCCGGGATTTGCGGCTGCGCATGCCTGCGACACCGCGCTCCACACACGGCCGTGCAGCTCTACATTGGTGGCACGATCGCTCTTTATGTGCACGATCGTGGAGCCTGCCTGCGGCGCGAGCGCATGCTCCAGGGCGGCGCGCAGCGCGGGGATCGTCTGGGCCTGCTCGTACTTCAGGCCGTACAGCTTGGCGACTGCAGCGAAGTCGATGTCCGTGGGAGTGGCGATGTGGCGGGTATAGATGTCGCTCTCTTGCGCCATCGGCGCTCGAGATACAGGCAGGAAGTCGAAGATCCCGCCGCCACCGTTGTCCAGCAGCACGATCGTCAGCTTCAGTTCGAGACGTTTTGCGGCGAGCAGGCCGCCGATATCATGCGCAAGCGCCACGTCTCCGATCAGCAGCACGACCGGACCCTCACCGTGCGCGGCGGCGCCGAACGCGCTGGACACCGTCCCGTCGATCCCGTTCGCGCCGCGGTTGCACAGCACGCGCGGAGGGTCATGGCGGACTGGCCAGAACGTCTCGATCTCGCGCACCGGCATCGAGGAAGCGACGAACAGGGTTGCGCTCTCGGGCAGCAACACGCCGAGCTCGGTGGCTACCGCCGGCTCGCTGAGGCCTGTGTGTGGGCCGTGCACACCGAGAATCGCCTCGGCGGCGCGCTCGTCGGCGGCACGCCAGCTTGCGAGCCAGTCCGCGTCAGCCGCGGGTGGAGACGATGTCAGCTTGGCGAGAGCGCCCGCGGGCTCCAGCGCGAGCGAGTCGCTGAGCACGGATGCCGGGTCCTGCCAGGCGCCTTCGGGGTCGAGCGCGATCTGACGAGCATCGTCCAGGGTCGCCAGCCATGTGCGCAGGGGCCTTGAGACCGGTAGGTCGCCGATGCGCAGCACCAGGTCCGGGCGCGCGGCGGCGGCGAAACCCTCGTCGCGCAGCAGCGCATCATAGTGGGCGATCGCTGCATCCCCCCGCCGCGCTCCGGACAGCGGGTCCGCGAGTAGTGGCCAGCCCGCCGCCTCACAGAATGTCGCCGCTGCTTGAGCCAGGGGAGTGTCACGCTCGTGGCGTCCGGCCACGACCAAGCCACGCTTCGTTCCCGCCACCAGCTCTCGCAGCCGCGTGTCATCGGCGGCGTGCACGGGCGGGCGGCATACATACGGCGAGCCTCCGGGCCGGCCGGTCTCCTCGGCCGGCAGTTGGCCGATCTCTGATCGGTCCTCGACCACGAGCGGCTCGCGTAGCGGGAAGTTCAGGTGAACCACGCCTTGCCGGCCCTCCAACGCGGTCCAGTACGCGCGGCATGCGAGCGTTCGCATCCAGTGCAGGCGCCCAGGGCCCGCCTCCTGTGTGCCGACCTCGAAGAACCACTTCGCGGCGCTGCCGAACAGCTTCAGCTGATCGATCGCCTGTCCGGCCCCGATCTCACGCAGCTCGGGAGGACGGTCGGCAGTGAGCAGGAGCAGTGGCACGCGCGCCTCATATGCCTCGATCGCCGCCGGCAGCAGCTCGGCGGCGGCCGTGCCGGAGGTGCAGGTGACGGCGACCGGCAGTCCCGAGGACTTGGCCAGTCCGAGCGCGAAGAAGCCGGCGCAGCGCTCATCCACGTGCGAGTAGCAATTCAGGCGCTCCTCACGCACGAGCGTCAGCACCAGCGGCGCGCAGCGCGAACCTGGCGAGGTGCATGCCGCCCGCATCCCGCAGCGCGCAAGCTCGTCGACGAACGCGCGCAGGAGGAGGTATGTGTCGGTGATGGGGGTCATAGGATGTGCGCGTGCCGGAGACCGCCGTCCTGCTGCACGGGTTCAGTGGCACGCATCGCGCGTGGGACGGCGTAATCGACCGCTTGTCCCCTGAACGCTATCTGTCGCTGGCGCTGGACCTGCCTGGGCATGGCGAATACGCCGACGAGCACGGGGTGAGCGGGGAGGCGATCACATTCGCCGGCTGCGTCGAGCACGTGCTGGCGCGCGCTCCCGAGCGCTTCGTGCTGTGTGGCTACTCGCTGGGTGGGCGCGTCGCGTTGCACGTCGCGCTGGCTGCGCCCGAGCGCGTATCGCGGCTTGTGCTCGTCTCCACTACCGGCGGCATCGAGGATCCATCCGAGCGCGCTGAGCGCAGTGCCTCCGACCACCTTCTCGCCGACGAGCTGGAACGCATTCCGTTCGAGGATTTCATCGAGCGCTGGCGCACGCAGCCGCTGTTCGCCGACGATCCCGCTGAGGTGGGCGCTCTGGCACGTGAGGATCAGCGTCGTAATCCCCCGGAGGCTCTTGCCGCGGTGTTGCGGGCCCTCGGCAGCGGTGAGATGGAGCCGCTGTGGGACAGGCTCGGAGAGTTGATGATGCCGGTCACCGTGCTGGTGGGAGACCGTGACGCCAAGTTTCAAGCGCTTGGGAGGCGGATGGTGGAGCTGCTGCCCGACGCGGAGTTGGTCATCGCGCCTGGTGGGCACGGCCTGCCCTTGGAGAATCCCGAAGCAGTGGTCGTTGCTTTACAGCGGATCGACGCCGAGCCCACCGCTCGTGGGTAGTGAGATTTTGCCGTCACGCGCCGGCAGCGGATCCTCGAGATCCTCGAACAGCGCGAGTGTCGCCAGGCCACAGGGTGCAACTGAGCCACGGGATGCCAGTGCCGCGGCGGCATGCACGGCGGCTGCCACACCAAGGGGACCATCGAGCGTGGATGCAAGGTAGACCTCCGCGCCGGAGGCGCGCACCAACGTGGCGGCCGCGATCAGGCCGGATATGCCTCCACAGCGGGAGATCTTCAGGCAAACCGCATCGGCGATGCCCGCGCCGAGCGCTCCATGCTCGGCCGCCGTCTCGTCGATCGCCACGCGCACCGCCACTCGCTCGCGCACTTCACGTACCGCCTCCAGACCGTGGGTCGGCTCCTCGACGAGCTCCAGGCCGGCGGGGGACAGCATCTCGATCGCCCGTACTGCCTCCTTTACGCTCCAAGCGCCATTGGCGTCCAGGCGCAGCGCGGTGTCCGTGCCGGCTGCGGCTCGCACCGCGGCCACGCGGCCCGCGTCATCGCCGATGCCTACCTTCACCTTCAGGCACCTGAATCCCTCCGCCACTGCACGCTCTGCTTGCACGGCGGCCCCTGCGCGGTCGAGTGCCGACAGCGTCGCGTTGACCGGCACTGTCTGTGCCGGACTGTCCGTCAGCAATGCCGCAACAGGCTTGCCTGCGCGCCTGCCCGCGCGGTCCCACAGCGCCATGTCGATCGCGGCGAGCGCCGCGGGCACGTCATCCACATCTCGGCATGCGTCGAGGAGCTGGGCTCCATTCTTGCCCTCCGAGCTTGCGAGCACAGACTTGTAGCCTTCCAGCGCTCGCTCCACCCGCTCGACGCTCACGCCGTCATATGCCTGGAGTGGCGCCGCCTCGCCGTATCCGCTGACCCCGTCCGCGTCGGTGAGCGACACGCTCAGGATCACCCGCTCCTTCACCGTTCCGTATGCGCTCTCCAGTGCTCTGGCCAATCGCAGTGCGCGTGGCTCCACGCTCAGTTTCACGAACCGATACCGCCGCCCGCCAGGATCCCGGCCGCGAACAGCAGGCAGAAGACCAGTTGCAGGGCGCCCGTCTTGGCCAGCGCGGCGTTCAGGGCCGGTCCGTCCGTACGGGATCTGATCACTCCGATCGTGCCGATCGCCAGCGGGATTGCGGCCCAGCAGAGCAGCAGCCACGCCGTCATCGAGCCCAATGCCCACAGCAGCGGCGCGCTCACGAACGCGCCCGCGATCATCGCCGTGTATAGCGCACGTGTGCGCTCACGTCCCAATCGCACCGCGAGCGTGCGCTTGCCCGCGCGGCGGTCGGTCTCCAGGTCGCGCACGTTGTTCACGACCAGGATCGCGCTCGCCAAGAGACCCACCGGCACCGCGCACGCGAACGCCTGCCATGGGAGCGCCTGCACCTGTACGAAGTAAGAACCTGCGACTGCCACGACTCCGAAAAACAGGAACACGAACACCTCACCCAGTCCCTCGTACCCGTACGGTCGCGGCCCGCCCGTGTACAGCACCCCCGCCAGGATCGAGGCTGCCCCCACCGCGATCAGCTCCGGCCCGGCGACCGCCACGAGGTAGGCCCCGCAGAGCACCGCCAACCCAAACGTCACGTACGTTGCGACGAGCACCTGGCTGGGCGGCACCAGCCCGCCCGCGGTCACCCGTACGGGCCCTAGCCTGTCCTCGGTGTCGGCTCCACGCCTGGCGTCAGAGTAGTCGTTGGACAGGTTTGTCCCCACCTGAATGAACACCGCTCCCAGCAGCGCCGCGACGAACGCAAGTGCCCGGAAGTGGCCTGCCCCCAACGCCAGCGATGTGCCCACCAGCACAGGTGCCACGGCGGCCGGCAGCGTGCGTACGCGCGCGGCCATCACCCAGATGCGCACCGCGCTCATGCACGCCTGGGGAAGCGGGAGAAGTCGGGCTTGCGCTTCTGCTTGTAAGCGTCGCGGCCCTCCTGGGCCTCCTCGCTCCCGTAGAACAACAGGTTGGCGTCGTGCGCGAGCTGCTGGATGCCCGCCAGGCCATCCTCGGCGGCGTTGAAGCTCGCCTTCATCAGTCGCAGCGCAAATGGCGACAGCGCGAGCATCTCCTTACACCAGCCGACTGTCTCCTCCTCCAACCGCTCAAGTGGTACGACCGTGTTTACGAGCCCCATCTCGAGCGCCTCCGAGGCCGAGTACTGGCGGCACAAAAACCAGATCTCCTTCGCCTTCTTCGGCCCCACCATGTTGGCGAGCAGGCCCGCGCCGAAGCCGCCGTCGAATGACCCCACCTTCGGCCCCACCTGTCCAAACCGTGCGTTATCGGCGGCGATCGTCAAATCGCACACCAGGTGCAGCACGTGCCCGCCCCCGATCGCATAGCCTGCCACCATCGCCACCACCGGCTTGGGCAGCCGGCGCATCTGCACATGCAGGTCGGTCACATGAAAGCGACCCACGCTCGAGTGGGCGCGCGTCGGATCCGCGTCGTCGAGGTAGCCCGAGTCGCCGCGCACGCGCTGGTCACCGCCCGAGCAGAATGCGTCAGGGCCCTCGCCGGTCAGTACGATCACGCCCACGTCGGGGTCCTCGCGCGCGTCCTCCATCGCCCTGGAGATCTCGATCACCGTGCGCGGGCGAAAAGCGTTTCTCACCTCCGGGCGAGCGATCGTGATCTTCGCGATGCCGGATGAGGACCCGCCCTCCCCCGCTGACTTCTCATAGCGGATGTCTGTGAGCTCGTCCGCGGCGGGGTGCTTGGAGGGGATCCAGGTGGTGGTCATCGCGCGAAGGCTAGCCTGTGGACCATGGAGGTCGAGGCTTGGCTCGCCCGGGCCGCCCGCCGGCGGCCCGATCGCGTAGCGCTGCAGACACCGCGGGGAGAATGGTCCTACGCGCAACTGAATGCGGCTGCGCGCTTCGGGGTGGGTGTGTTGATGACCCGCGGGGCCGGCCCGGGCACACGGGTCGCGATCGCGCTGCCCGCCGGTCTGGACTTCGCCCAGACGCTGCACGCCTGCCTGCTGCTCGGCGCGGTCGCCGTGCCGGTGGATCTGCGCCTGGCTGCGCGTGAGCAGGAGCGCATCGTCGACGGTGCCGCCGTACTCGTGACCGATCCTTTGGGGGAGGGGCCCGATCCCGCCGCGATTCCATCTCGCCCCCGCCACGACCTCGATGCAATTGCCGTTGTGATCCACACCTCCGGCACAACCGCATCCCCCAGGCCCGTGCAGCTCACCTACGCCAACCTGCTGTGGAGCGCCCTGGGATCGGGGGTGGCGCTGGGAGTCGACGAGGACGAGCGCTGGCTGTGCGCGCTGACGCTCGCGCACGTGGGTGGCCTGTCGGTGCTCTTGCGCTCGGCGATCTATGCCACCACGGCGATCGTCCACCAACGCTTCGAGGTCGACAGGGTTCTGCACGATCTCGGCGCACAACGAGTGACCGTCGTCAGCCTCGTGGCCACCACGCTCGGGCGCCTGCTCGACGCGGGCCTGGAGCGGCCGGCAGCCCTGCGCTGTGGGCTCACCGGCGGCGGCCCGGTGCCTGCGGCGCTCCTAGCTCGAGCCAAGGAGGCGGGCGTTCCCGTGGGGCTGACCTATGGGCTCAGCCAGGCGGCCTCCCAGGTCACGACCACTCCGGTCGCCGAGATCTCCAGAGCGCTTCACGACGGTGCTCGCCCGACAGCCGGACCGCCGCTCTTCTGCACCCGCGTGCAGATCGCGCCCGACGATGAGATCCTCGTGCGCGGTCTGACCGTTGCCCCGGGGGCGCAGGATTCCGACGGCTGGCTGCATACGGGCGACCTCGGCGCCCTGGACGCTCGCGGCGGCCTGCTGGTGACTGGGCGCAAGGTTGACACGATCGTCAGCGGCGGCGAGAACATCGCGCCTGCCGAGGTGGAGGCCGTGCTCGAAACGCACCCGCAGGTGCTCGAGGCGGCGGTGCTCGCACGCTTGGATCCGCAATGGGGCGAGGCCGTGACGGCGATCGTCGTCGCCCGTGCCGGCGCCGTCCTGGAGCCCGACACGCTGCGTGCGCACTGCGCCGCCCAGCTGGCTCCTTTCAAGGTTCCCAAGCGGTTCGTCCTCGCCTCCGAGCCGCTGCCGCGCACAGCTTGGGGAAAGTTGCTTCGCCGCGAGCTCACATGAGCGCAAAAGAGCAACAGCCGGCCGCCGCCGGCTTTGACGCCAACGCCCACCGCGCGGCCAGCCTCGACAACTGGGAAGAGGCGGCGTCCGGCTGGACCCGCCAGCAGGAGGCGATGCGCGAGTTCGGGGCTCCGGTCTCACATTGGATGATCGACGCGATCGTGCCGCAGCCCGGCGAGCGCGTACTCGAGCTGGCGGCGGGTCTCGGCGAGACGGGCATGATGGCCGCGGAGTTGGTCGCGCCGATGGGCGGGGTGATCGTCTCAGACCAAGCCGAGGCGATGCTCTCAGGCGCCCGCCCGCGGGCGGGCGCGCTCGGACTGAGCAACGTCGAGTTTCAGGTGCTGAACGCCGAATGGATCGACCTCCCGGTGGCGAGCATCGACGCGGTGTTGTGCCGCTGGGGCTACATGCTGATGGCCGATCCCCTGGCGGCGCTGATCGAGACCCGCCGCGTGCTGCGACCAGGCGGGCGCATCGCGCTGGCGGTGTGGGACTCGGTCGAGCACAATCCCTGGGCGCTGCTGCCCGCCCAAGAGCTCAGTGAGCGTGGTCTGAGTACTCCATTTGCTCCGGGGACGCCTGGGCCGTTTGCTCTGGGCAGCACCGAGCGGGTGGTCGAGCTGCTCGAGCAGGCGGGCTTCGCCGAAGTCCGAGTAAAGACGCTCGACCTACGCCGGCGCCACCCAAGCTTCGAGGAGCTGTGGGACTCGACGCTCGACCTCTCGCGCGCTTTCCACGACGCAATCCTCGACCGTCCCGAGCCGGAGATCGCCAAGATCCATGCGGCGCTTGCAAAGCGCTTCGCGCCCTACACCGCCGCGGACGGCTCTTTGGACATCCCCGGGCGCACCCTCGTCGCTTCCGCCGCGGCGTAAGTTGGATAGCCTGCGCCGATGCTCTATGACGACGATGCTGACCTGCGCTTGCTCGACGGCAAGACCGTCGCGATCATCGGCTACGGCTCTCAGGGCCATGCCCATGCGCTGAACCTGAAGGACTCCGGCGTCAGTGTCGTGGTCGGCCTGCGCGAGGATTCCGCCTCCGTCGCCAAGGCGCGCGAGCAGGGCCTCGAGGTGCGCTCCGTCGTCGAGGCCTCAAGCCGCGGCGATCTCGTGATGATCCTGCTGCCGGACGAGCGACACCACGATGTCTGGGAGCAGGAGATCCGCGACGGCATCGCCGAGGGCAACATGCTGCTGTTCGGTCACGGCTTCTCGATTCACTACAAAGAGATCGAGCCGCCACCGGGCGTCGATGTCGGCATGGTCGCGCCCAAGGGGCCCGGCCATCTCGTGCGCCGCCAGTTCCTCGAGGGCAGCGGTGTCCCCGGCTTGATCGCGGTCGAGCAGGATGCGACTCACAACGCCCGTGGGCTGGCACTCGCCTATGCCAAGGGCATCGGCTGCACGCGCGGCGGCGTGATCGAGACGACCTTCAAGGATGAGACCGAGACAGACCTGTTCGGCGAGCAGGCCGTGCTCTGCGGCGGCGCCTCCGAGCTGGTTCAGGCCGGTTTCGAGACGCTCGTCGATGCTGGCTATGACCCCGAGATGGCCTACTTCGAGTGCCTGCACGAGCTTAAGCTGATCGTCGATTTGATGCACGAGAAGGGTCTGGCGGGAATGCGCTATTCGATCTCCAACACCGCCGAGTACGGCGACTACACGCGCGGCAAGCGCGTCATCACCGACGAGACACGCGCGAGCATGCGCCAGATCCTCAAGGAGATCCAGGACGGCGATTTCGCGCGCGAGTGGATCGCCGAGAACCGCGCCGGGCAGGAGAACTTCAAGCGGATGCGCGCCGAGCAGGCCGACACCCAGGTCGAGCACGTCGGCGCCGAGCTGCGCGCGGGTATGGACTGGATCCAAACCTCGTTCTGAGAGCCGGCTTGTAAATGCTCGCCTATGTCTTCTGGCATCGCCCGCTGGATGACTCCGCTCTCGACAGCTACGAGCGGGCCCAGATCGCGTTTCACCGCTCGCTCGCGCACGCTCCGCCCATCGGCTTCCTCGGTTCTGCCTATTATCGCGCCGCGGAGTTGCCATGGCTCGGTGGCCTTGCCGGCTATGAGGACTGGTACTTCGTCGAGGACTACACCGCGCTCGGTGTATTGAACGAGGCCGCAGTCGGTCATGGGCATCGAACCGTCCACGACGACCTCGCGCACCGCTTCGGTGGCGGCGCCGGTGGCCTTTACGGCCTGATCGAGGGACATCCTCCAGTCGACTCTTCCTCACTCCAGGCAGCATCCGTCGCGGTCTGGGTCGGTCGTTCGCCGGGGGTCAAACGGCGCGCGCTCGGTGAGCTGCTCGGCGACGGCATGGACCCCCAGCACGCGAGCCTCTGGCGCCGTCAACTGGTGCTCGGACCCGCGCCCGAGTTCTGCCTGCTCGCCCACGAGCTGCCTGTGGGCGTGACACCGACTCGCCTGCCCGCGGGCTGGACGGCGACCGTCTTTGAGCGAGAGGCGCTTTGAACCGGCTGAGACGGCCGTTCGCTACACTCGCTGACGTCGTCGCGACTGGCGCTCGGGTGGAGTTCACCACCGGGGAGTGACGACTCAGCACCGCCGCGCGCCTGGGCACCCTCAGATCATCGATATTCCTTCGAGGTCCTGACCGAACGAGGAGCCCCACATGACGCCGAGTCCCCTGACAGCAGAGACGCAACTGGCCATTCCCGAGGAGCTGAGGCCGGCCGACGGGCGCTTCGGCTGCGGACCCTCGAAGGTCCGTCCGCAGGCGCTCGCGCGCCTTGCCGGCGAGGGCGCCGCGGTGATGGGGACCTCGCATCGCCAGCAGCCGGTGAAGGCGCTCGTCGGCGAGATCCGTGCTGGGCTGCGCGAGCTCTTCGCCGCGCCCGATGGTTACGAGGTTGCGCTCGGCAACGGCGGCGCCACCGCCTTCTGGGACGCCGCGGCCTTCGGCCTCGTCGAGCGTCGCGCGCTCCACCTGACCTATGGCGAGTTCTCCTCGAAGTTCGCCACCGTCACGACCGGCGCGCCGTTCCTCGAGGACCCGATCGTGGTGTCCGCCGATCCTGGCAATGCCCCGGACCCAGGCGCGCTGACGGCTCCGGATGAGCCCGTCGACGTGGTCACCTGGGCGCACAACGAGACCTCGACCGGGGTGATGGTGCCCGTGATCAGGCCGCCCGTCGATCAAACAGGTGACGCCCTGGTGCTGGTCGACGCGACCTCGGGTGCGGGTGGCCTGCCCGTGCGGATCGATCAAACTGATGCCTACTACTTCGCCCCCCAGAAGAGCTTCGCGGCCGATGGCGGGTTGTGGATCGCGCTACTCAGTCCTGCCGCCCAGGAGCGGATCGCGGTGCTCGACGGCGGCGAGCGCTGGATTCCCGCCTTCCTCTCGTTGCAGACCGCGCTCGAGAACTCGCTCAAAGACCAGACCTACAACACCCCGGCGGTGGCTAGTCTGTTCCTGCTTGCCGAGGAGCTCCGCTGGATGCTCGACGGCGGTGGCCTGGACTGGTGTGTGTCGCGTACCACGGCCTCCTCCGATCACCTCTATGGGTGGGCGCAGCGCAGTGGCTACGCGACGCCGTTCGTGACGGACCCGGCGAAGCGCTCGCTTGTGGTCGGGACGATCGACTTCGAGGACGAGGTCGATGCCGCGCTCGTCGCCAAGACGCTGCGGGCCAATGGAATCGTCGACACCGAGCCCTACCGCAAGCTGGGACGCAACCAGTTGCGTATCGGGATGTTCCCAGCGATTGAGCCTAGCGACGTGCAGGCGCTCACCGCATGTATCGACTGGGTAGTGGAGAGGATCTCAGAATGAGCGATGAGCGTTTGAAGGTCCTGGTGAAGGAGAAGATCGGCGACTCCGGTGTTGACCTGTTGAAGGAGCACTTCGATGTCGATCTCGGTGTCGACTGGACCGATGAGGAGCTGGCCGAGCGGATCGCTGGATACGAGGGCATCCTGATCCGCTCTGCCACGAAGCTGACGGCCGAGTTGATCGACCGGGCCACGAACCTGCGCGCGATCGGCCGTGCCGGGGTGGGTGTGGACAACGTCGACGTCGAGGCCGCCACCAAGCGGGGAATCATCGTGGCGAATGCGCCGCAGTCGAACGTTGTGACTGCCGCCGAGCACACGATGGCGCTGCTGCTCGCGCTCGCGCGCAACATCCCCCAGGCGTATGCGTCGTTGACGAGCGGCAAGTGGGAGCGCTCGAAGTTCTCCGGCGTGGAGGTGTACGAGAAGACCCTCGGCATCCTGGGCTTCGGGCGCATCGGCCAGCTCGTCGCGACACGGGCACGCGCCTTCAACATGCGGGTGATTGCCTTCGACCCGTTCGTCAGCGCCGAGCGCTACCGCGAGCTGGGCGTGGAGAAGGCCGAGAACAGCGAGGAGATCTACGCGCAAGCGGACTTCATCACGATCCATCTCCCGAAGACGCCGGACACGCAGAACTGGTTGAACGCGGCGGCGTTTGCGCAGATGCGCGACGGTGTGCGCATCCTCAACGTCGCGCGCGGCGGGCTAATCGACGAAGCGGCGCTCAAGGACGCGCTCGACTCTGGCAAGGTCGCCGGCGCCGCGCTGGACGTTTTCCCCTCGGAGCCGATGACCGAGAATCCGCTGTTCGGAAATCCGAAGGTGGTTGTCACGCCGCATCTCGGCGCCTCGACGGCCGAGGCGACCGACCGCGCCGGCTACCAGAGCGCCGAGCAGGTCGTCGCGGCGCTGACCGGCGGGGTCGTCTCGACCGCGGTCAATATCCCCTCGGTCGGCGCTGAGGACATGGAGGTGCTCGGTCCGTTCCTGCCACTCGCGAAAAACCTGGGGCGTCTGGCGATGGAGCTCGCCGAGGGCAGCTCGGTCGAGCGGATCGAGGCCGCGTTCATGGGGCGGATCGCGGACTTCGACACACGCCTGCTCACGCTCGCTGTGATCGGTGGTGCGTTGCAGGGGCGCACGGAGGAGCAGGTCAACCTCGTCAACGCTCCCAGCATGGCCGAGGAACGCGGGATCGTGATCGAGGAGAAGTCCGTCTCCGAGGCGCAGGATTTCAACGAGCTGATCCGCGTCACCGTGATTGCCGGTGGCGATCGGGTCGCGGTCGCCGGCACGGCGATCGGGCCAAACCGCGTGCCACACCTGGTCGAGGTTCAGGGCCGGCGCTTCACAGTCGAGCTGGAGCCGTTCGTGACGATCTTCCGCTACGAGGATCTGCCGGGCATGATCGGCCGCGTCGGCACGATCTTCGGCAAACACGGGGTCAACATCTCCTCGGCCGCCGTCGGACACACGCCGGACGGGGGTTCAGGCGGCGAGGACGGCGCGGTGTCGCAGCGCCTCGCGGCGATGGTCGTGACGACCGACGCCGCCGTGCCCGGCGCCGTCGTCGATGAGATCGTCGCTTCGGAGGGCTTCGTCGACGGCTGGTCTGTCGACCTCGGCTGAGACGGGCTATTAGCGGCCACTAACCAAATCGGTTAGGCTGGACTTCAATGCGAGCTGTCGTCATCACCAAGCATGGGGGACCCGGAGTACTCGAGGTGCAGGAGCGCCCCGACCCCGTACTCGGACCGGGGGAGGTGCGCATCGACGTCGCGGCGGCGGGAATCAACTTCGCCGACATCATGGCGCGGCTGGGCTTCTACCCCGACGCGCCCAAGACTCCGTGCGTCGTCGGCTATGAGGTGGCCGGCACGATCCTCGAGCTGGGAGAGGACGCATCGACCCCCGCCCGCCCGCTTAATCACGGCCAGCGCGTCGTCGCCGGGACGGAGTTCGGCGGCTACGCCTCGCAGGTGGTCGTGCCCGCCGACGCTGTGGTGGCGCTGCCGGACGGGCTCACGTTCGAGCAGGGCGCGGCGATTCCCGTCAACTACGGGACGGCGTGGATGGGTCTCGTCGGCTTTGGCAGCCTGCGGCCCGGCGAACGCGTGTTGATCCATGCCGCTGCCGGCGGCGTCGGCATCGCCGCGACCCAGGTTGCAAAGCGCCAGGGCGCTGAGGTGTACGGCACGTCCTCGCCCGGCAAGCACGCGCGGATCTCCGAGCTTGGCGTCGACCACCCGCTCGATTACACGACCGCTGGCTGGGAGCGCGGCCTGCCGCAGTTCGACCTGATCATGGACGCGATCGGCGGCAAGAGCTTGCGGCGCAGCTACGAGTTGCTCGGAGGAGGCGGGCGCCTGATCGCCTTCGGCGCCTCCGGAGTCGTCTCCGGCGAGCGACGTAACCCGATCGCGGCGCTCCGCACCGCCCTGCGCATGCCCCGCTTCAACCTAATCAAGCAGATGTCCGCCTCCAAGGCCGTGATCGGCCTGAACATGTACACCCTCTCTCAGGACGAGCGCCGGCGCGAGCAGGTCAGCGCCGCGCTGCGCGAGCTGCTCGACGACGGCACGATCAATCCGGTCGTGGCCGGTAGTTTCTCCTTTGAGGAAGCAGGCGCCGCTCACAACATGATCACCGAACGACGCAACGTCGGCAAGGTAGTTTTGACACCGTAATGTCCGCCTGGCACGGCTCGATCGAGCGGTGCTAATCTGCACATTCACATGTCGTTGCAGATCTCGTCCCTGCTTCTTCTCCTGCTCCCCCCTCGGGGGGAATAGCGCGTGGCGGCCGCGTAGCCGCATACCCAGCAGAGAGGAACAGCAAGCGAGCTAGAGAAGGAGCACGAACGACATGAGCACTATCGATGCACGTAGCGACGCAAACCGCGTCCGGATCTTCGACACGACCCTGCGCGACGGCGAGCAGTCACCGGGGATCTCACTGAACAAGCAGGAAAAGCTGGAGATCGCCCATCAGCTCTCACGGCTGGGCGTGGATGTGATCGAGGCCGGCTTCCCGATCACTTCCCCGGGCGACTTCGAGTCGGTGGAGGCGATCGCCCGCGAGGTCGAAGGACCTGTGATCTGCGGTTTGGCGCGGACCAGCAAGCAGGACATCGAGGCGGCGTGGAACGCGGTGCGTGACTCCGAGCGTCCGCGTATTCACACTTTCATCGCAACCAGCGACATTCACATCGAGCGCAAGCTGCAGACCACGCGTGAGGACGTCAAGGGGCAGGTGCGCGCGGCCGTCGCCCAGGCGCGCGCGTACACAGACGACGTCGAGTTCTCCCCGGAGGACGGCTCGCGCTCGGACGTCCAGTACATGGCCGAGGTGATCCAGATCGCGCTGGATGAGGGCGCCACCACGATTAACGTGCCGGACACCGTCGGCTACACGATGCCGCGCGAGTATCGGAAGATGTTTGAGACGCTCTACGAGCTGGTGCCCGACCTGCGCAATGTCGTCGTTTCGGTGCACTGCCACGACGACCTGGGCCTGGCGGTGGCCAACTCGCTGGCGGGGATCGAAGGGGGCGCCCGCCAGGTCGAGTGCGCGATTAACGGCATCGGCGAGCGCGCCGGCAACGCCTCGCTGGAGGAGATCGTGATGCTGCTGCACACGCGTGAGTCGAGCCTGGGACTGTGGACCGGCTTGGAGACGACTGAGATCGCGCGCACGAGCAGGCTGGTCTCGCGGCTCACTGGCTACCCGGTGCAGCCGAACAAGGCGATCGTCGGGCGCAACGCCTTCGCGCACGAGGCGGGCATTCATCAGGACGGCGTGCTCAAGGAGCGCACCACCTACGAGATCATGGATGCCACCACGGTTGGCCTGCGCAGCAACTCGATCGTCTTGGGCAAGCACTCCGGTCGTCACGCGCTGAGTAAAGCTCTGGAGGAGATGGGCTTCCAGATCGACGGTCAGGCGCTCAACACGGCGTTCAAGCGCTTCAAGGAGATCGCCGACCGCAAGAAGCAAGTCACGGCGATGGACCTGGAGGCGCTCGTGACCGATGAGCTGCGCGAGGAGATCACCGGTTATGCGCTCGAGTCCTTCGATGTCGAGGCGTCCTCGCACCGGCCACCCCACGCGCGCGTGTCGATCACTCTGCCGGATGGCTCCTCCGCGACCGGCTCATTCACCGGGGATGGCCCGATCGACGCGGTCTTCCAGGCGATCAACGCGGCGACTGGCGCCGCGCCAACGCTCAGCGAGTTCACGATCGGGGCGGTCACCGAGGGCCAGGATGCGCTCGGCGAGGTGTCTGTCGTGGTCGAGCTGGGTGGCTTTACCGGTGCTGGTCAGGGCGTCTCCACCGACATCATCGACGCGGCTGCGCGCGCCTACGTGCGGGCGCTGTCGGTCGCTGTGGCTCGCGCGCATGCTGAGGAGACGATCGGCCTGCCCGAGGCCGCCGCTCCCTGATTCACGGCCGGGCCGGCGCCCTGTGAGGCGCCCGCCCCTGCCTTCTGCCGGATCCCGTGCTTTTCTGCCGGATACATCTGTCTGTGATAACGTACGCGCGTATGGTCACCGCATCCGCGCTCGACCAGCTCGACCCGGCCGTTATCGGCGCGCGCGTGAAGGCGCTGCGCGAGTCCTCCGGGCTCTCTTTGCGCGACCTGACTGAGCGCAGCGGCGTGAGCGCGCCGATGCTCTCGCAGGTCGAGCGGGGGGAGACGAGCCCGACGCTGACGGTCGCCGCGCGGATCGCCGCGGGGCTCGAGCTGCGGCTTTCGCAATTGCTGCGCCTCGACGAGTCGGGTGCGGTCACGATTGTACGAGCCGCCGAGCGCCAGCGCGGCGGTAACAAGCGCCGCGGACACAGCTTCGAGGTGCTGACCTCTGGCCAGCCCGGCCAGCGCGCGGATCTCTCGCGTCACACGCTCGCTCCCGGGGGCGCGACGGGCGCCCAGGACGGGGAGGGTGGGGGTCCATTACACGAGCCCGGCAGCCGCGAGACGGCGCTCGTCGAGCGCGGCTCGGTCATCCTCGTGTGCGATGGACAGCGGTATGTGCTGGACAAGGGTGACTGCGTGACCTTCGACGCGGACCTGCCCCACCATTTTGAGAATCCCAATGAGCGCGACGCGGACGCCGAGTTCCTGGCGGTCGTCTCCGCAGGGCTGCGACGTAGCTAATCCACGACGAGAAGGGCCGATGACGATGCCACAGACGCTGTTCGACAAGATCTGGGAGACGCACGAGGTCGCTCACGGCCTGCTCTACATCGACCTGCACCTCGTTCATGAGGTCACGAGTCCGCAGGCCTTCGACAGCCTGCGCATGGCAGGGCGTCCGGTGCGCCGCCCCGGCCGCACGCTCGCGACCGCCGACCACAACACGCCGACCGACGGCACTCCGATCGCCGCGCGGATCAAGGATGAGCTCTCGCGCGTCCAGGTCGAAACGCTCGAGCGCAACTGCGCGGAGTTCGGCGTGCCCGTCTACTCGCTCGGCTCGGACCGCCAGGGCATCGTGCACGTGATCGGCCCCGAGCTCGGCGTGACGCAGCCCGGCATGACGATCGTCTGCGGCGACTCGCACACCTCCACGCACGGCGCCTTCGGCGCGCTCGCCTTCGGGATCGGCACGTCAGAGGTCGAGCACGTGCTCGCGACGCAGTGCATGGTCCAGCACAAGCCGCGCTCGATGCGGATCTCCTATGTAGGCGACTTGGGCTTCGGCGTTACAGCCAAGGACCTGATCCTCGGCACGCTTGGGCGGCTTGGAGTCGGTGGGATGACCGGTCACGTCGTCGAGTTCGCCGGCCCGGCGATCGAGGCGCTGTCGATGGAAGGGCGGATGACCGTCTGCAACATGACGATCGAGGGCGGCGGCCGCGCTGGCATGATCGCGCCCGATGAGACGACCTTCGCGTGGTTCACCGACCACGAGCTGCCCGGGGCGCCGCGCGGCGAGGAGCTTGCAAAGGCGATCGAGCAGTGGCGCGAGCTGCGCACCGACGACGGCGCCGAGTTCGACAGCGAGGTTGTGATCGACGCGCGCGAGATCTCCCCGCAGGTGACGTGGGGGACGAACCCCGGCATGGTGCGCGCGGTCACCGAGAAGGTTCCCACGCTCGAGGAGTTCGAGAGCCCCGTCGACCGCGAGTCCACCGAACGCGCGCTTGCCTACATGGACTTGCAACCAGGCATGCCGATCGAGCAGATCGCACTCGACCGCGTGTTCATCGGCTCGTGCACCAACTCGCGGATCGGTGACCTGCGCGCTGCCGCGAAAGTCGTCGAAGGCCGCAAGGTCGCGGCGAGCGTCGACGCGATGGTCGTCCCCGGCTCCCAGCAGGTCAAGAAACAGGCCGAGGCGGAGGGCCTCGATCAGGTCTTCCGCGATGCGGGCTTTGACTGGCGCGTCGCGGGCTGCTCGATGTGCCTGGGGATGAACCCGGACATATTGCAGCCGGGCGAGCGTTGCGCCTCGACCTCGAACCGCAACTTCGAGGGTCGTCAGGGGCGCGGGGGCCGGACGCACCTCGTCTCCCCGCAGATGGCCGCGGCCGCGGCGATCGAGGGCCACTTCGTCGACATCAGGGATTGGAGCTAGCCATGGACCCGATAAGCGTCATCGCCGGAGCCGTCAGCCACCTCGACCGCGCCGACGTCGACACCGACCAGATCATGCCCAAGCAGTTCCTCAAGCGCGTCGAGCGTACGGGCTTCGGCGAGTTCCTGTTCTACGACTGGGCCAAGGAGCCGGGCTGGAACCTGCCGGCCAACCCGATCCTTGTCGCCGGGGAGAACTTCGGCTGCGGCTCCTCGCGCGAGCACGCGCCGTGGGGGTTGCAGGACTACGGCTTCCAGGCGATCGTGGCGCCGAGCTTCGCTGACATCTTCTACTCCAACTGCACAAAGATCGGGCTGCTGCCGGTTGTGCTCGACGCCGAGGACTGCCGCGCGCTGGCGCACGCAGGCGCCGGTGAGGTCGACCTGCTCGAGCAGGAGGTCCGGATTGGGTTCCCGCCCACCCGCGAGGCCTCCTTCGAGATCGACCACGAGATCCGCCATCGCCTGCTGAACGGCCTAGACGACATCGCGATGACGCTCGAGCAGTCAGCCGAGATCGTCGAGTTCGAGCTCCAGAGCGAACACATTGGCTGGATCCCCACCCCGACGACGGCGCTGTAGGGGCCGCGGGATGAGTCATCGCATAGTCACGCTCCCCGGCGACGGGATCGGCCCGGAGATCTTGGCCCCGACGCTGCAACTACTGGAAGCGGTTGGCGAGTTCGAGTTTGAGGAGCACGTCTTCGGCGGCGCCTCGATCGATGCGCATGGGATCGCGCTGACCGACGAGGTGCTCGCTGCGTGCCGCCAGTCCGACGCGGTGCTGCTGGCGGCGGTCGGCGGGCCAAAGTGGGAGACGACCGATCCCAACGCGCCGCGACCCGAGCAGGGGCTGCTCGGTTTACGCAAGGGCCTCGGGCTGTACGCGAACCTGCGTCCGGTCAAGCCGCTGCCAGCGCTGTATGACGCCTCGCCGTTGAAGCGCAAGCTGATCGAGGGCACCGACCTGCTCGTCGTGCGGGAGCTGACGGGGGGCATCTACTTCGGCGAGAAGACCCGCACCGAGACCTCGGCCTCTGACGTCTGCTCCTACAGCACCCTGGAGATCGAGCGCATCGCGCGAACCGCTTTTGGCGCCGCCCGGGCAAAGGTGACGAGCGTCGACAAGGCCAACGTGCTCGAGACCTCACGTTTGTGGCGCGAGGTCGTAAGCGAATTGCACTCGCGCGAGTTTCCCCATATCCAACTCGAGCACGTGCTCGTCGACAACGCTGCGATGCAGCTCATCTCCAACCCCCGCGAGTTCGATGTGATCGTCACCGAGAACATGTTCGGCGACATCCTCTCCGACGAGGCGGCGATGCTCACCGGGTCGATCGGCATGCTCCCCAGCGCATCCCTGAGCGGCGGAGGATCCGGCCCCCACCCAGCCCTGTTCGAGCCCGTGCACGGCTCCGCCCCGGACATCGCGGGCACGGGTGCGGCCAACCCGCTGGCGATGTTCCTATCCGCCGCGATGCTGCTCAGACATGGGCTTGGTTTGGAAAGCGAGGCGGCGGCTGTAGAATCGGCGGTTGAAGGCGCGCTGGCGGCGGGTCTGCGCACCCCCGACCTGGGAGGGACCGTGGGGACGGCGCAGGCGACGAAGGCAGTGATCGCTCACCTCGACTAGAGGGTGGCGCAGCCGGCCGCAGGTCGGCAAGCCGGGCTCATCTATATTTCATCAAGACCCAAGCAGGAGCGAAATGAACGTGGATCCCACCGACCTCATCTGGATGAATGGAGAGTTCGTCGCCTGGGAGAACGCCAAGGTCCACGTCTTGACGCACGGCCTGCACTACGGCACTGGGGTGTTCGAGGGTGTGCGCTGCTACGACACCGAGCTGGGTCCCGCCGTGTTCCGCAACGCCGAGCACGTGCAGCGATTGCTCAAGTCCGCCGAGCTCTACTACATGCCCGTGCCCTATTCCGCCGAGGAACTGCGCGCGGCGACGCTTGAGCTGGTTGCGCGCAATGGCATGAGCTCGTGCTACATCCGCCCGATCATCTATCGCGGCTACGGCCAGATGGGCTTGAATCCGCTCGATGCGCCGGTCGACGTGACGATCGCCTGCTGGGAGTGGGGCGCTTACCTCGGCGAGCAGGGCAAGCGTGAGGGCATCCGCGCGATGGTCTCCTCGTGGGAGCGGATCAGCCCGCGTTCGCTGATTCCGCACGCGAAGGCCTCGGGCCAGTACCTCAACAGCGTGCTCGCCAAGGTCGAGTCGCTGAAGGCCGGCTACGAAGAGGCGATCCTGCTCGACGAACACGGCCATGTGTGCGAGGGCACGGGCGAGAATCTGTACGTCGTGCGCGACGGCGAGATCGCGACGCCGGGCCAGCACAACTCGATCCTCGACGGAATCACGCGGCGCTCGGTGATCCAGATCGCCGGTGACCTCGGCTACAAGATCGTCGAGCGCAACGTCGCCCGCGCCGAGCTGTACCTCGCCGAGGAGGTCTTCATGTCTGGGACCGCCGCCGAGCTCGTGCCCGTGCGCGAGGTCGACGATCACACGATCGGCTCGGGCGTACCGGGCGAGGTCACGCGCGTGCTGCAGGCCGCCTTCGACGACGCGATCCACGGGCGCTCCGAGCGCTACCGCGAGTGGCTCGACGTCGTGAGCCCGCGGGATCTGGAGACGCCCACCGGCGATGCGGCGGCGGAGCGGGAGCGAATTACCGGGGCGACCGGCTAGAGGCGGTGCGCCGCAGCCGGTCGCAACACCGAGCCGCCCCGCACACCCAACGCCGAAAGGACTTCCCCAGTGAGCACCACCTCCAATCGCATCGAGCTATACGACGCCACCCTGCGCGACGGGATGGGCGGTGGCGGGATGAGCCTGACCGCCGAGGAGAAGCTGCGCGTCGTGCACGCGCTCGATGCTCTGGGGGTGCACATGATCGAGGCGGGCTTCCCATCGTCGAATCCGAAGGAGGAGCAGCTGTTCGGGCTACTCGCTGACGAGCATTTCGATACCGCCGAGATTGTCGCGTTCGGGATGACCCGCCGCCGCGGGCTGGCCGCGGACGCAGACGAGGGGTTGCGGATCCTGGCCCAGTCGTTCGCCCCGGTCTGCACGCTCGTCGGCAAGGCCTCTCCTTTACACGTCGAGAAGGTCGTGCGCGTCTCGCGTGAGGAGAACCTGAAGATGATCGGCGAGTCGGTCGCGTTTCTGGTCAAGGAGGGCAAGCGCGTGCTGCTCGACGCCGAGCACTTCTTCGACGGCTTCGCCGAAGATCCCGGCTATGCGCTGGACTGCGCGCGCGCGGCGGCCGACGCGGGGGCCGAGCGGATCGTGCTGTGCGACACCAACGGCGGCTCGCTGCCGCCGCAGATTCGCGTCGCTCTGGCTGTCCTCGGCGAAGCGCTGCCGGGCGCCGCGCTGGGCATTCACACCCATGACGACTCCGGCTGCGCGGTCGCCAACACGCTCGTCGCTGTCGAAGGCGGCGCCACCCAGGTGCAGGGGACGATCAACGGCATCGGCGAGCGCACGGGCAACGCGAACCTCGTGACGATCATCGCCGACCTGCAGCTGAAGCTGGGCTACGAGCTGCTCGCGCCCGAGCGCTTGGCACGGTTGACTGAGACGGCGCACCTCGTCGATGAGCTGCTCAACCGCGCGCCGGACCCGGCGCAGCCGTACGTCGGCAAACACGCCTTCGCGCACAAGGCCGGCATGCATGCTGCCGGCGTGAGTGCCGACGCGCAGACGTTCGAGCACATCGACCCCGAGCTGGTCGGCAACCACCGCGATGTGCTCGTCTCCGAGCTGTCCGGCAGGGGCACGGTGATCGAGAAGGCGCGCGAGGCTGGCATCGAGCTCGACGATGACGCCGCCAGGCGCACAGTGCAGCGCGTCAAGGAGCTCGAGCACGAGGGCTTCCAGTTCGAGGCCGCCGACGGCTCGTTCGAGCTCTTGATGCGTCGCGAGAGCGGCGCTTACGAGCCGCTATTCCGATTGGAGTCCTGGCGCGTGGTCGTCGAGCGGCGCGTCGCCGCCGATGGCGGTGGGGAGGTGGAGACTGAGGCGACGATCAAGATCTGGATTCCCGACGGCGACGGCGACGGAGAGTGCTACGTGCGCACCGCCGAGGGCAACGGGCCGGTCAACGCGCTCGACAGGGCGCTGCGCGATGCGATCGGCGAGATCCACCCGCACCTGCGCGATATCGAGCTCGTCAACTTCAAGGTGCGCATCCTCGACGAGGCGAAGGGGACGGGGGCGGTGACGCGCGTGCTGATCGACGCTTCGGACGGGCAGCGGATATGGGGCTCGATCGGGGTCTCAGAGAACCTGATCGCGGCTTCTTGGGACGCGCTGGTCGATTCGCTGGAGTATGGGATGCAGCCTGCTGCGCGCCTCCCGTGAACGGGGAGGAGACGATTCCGCTTGCTCGGCCTGTGCTGGGCGAGGCAGAGGAGGAGGCGGTCTTGGAGGTGCTGCGCTCCGGGCAGCTCTCGCTTGGGCCGCGCGTGCCGGAGTTCGAGCGGCGCTTCGCCGAGCGCGTGGGAGCCCCGCTCGCGAGCGCGGTGAGCAGCGGGACTGCCGGGCTGCACCTGGCGCTGCGGGCCGTGGGCGTGGGGGAGGGAGATGAGGTCATCACAAGTCCCTTCTCCTTCGTCGCCTCAGCCAACGTGGCGCTCTACGAGAAGGCCAGGCCGGTGTTCGCCGACATCGATCCGCTGACGCTCAACCTCGACCCAGACGCCGCCAGCGCCGCGGTGACGGAGCGCACGAAGGCGCTGTTGCCCGTGCACATCTTTGGCTACCCCGCCGACCTGCCCGCGTTCGAGCGGCTCGCGGATAGGCACGAGCTGGGGATCGTCGAGGACGCCTGCGAGGCGCTCGGAGCGGTGTACGCCGACGGGAGGGCCGTGGGTGGGCGCGGGCATCCTGCCGTGTTTGGGTTCTACGCCAACAAGCAGCTGACGACCGGCGAGGGGGGAATGGTCACGCTCGGCGACGAGGCGCTGAAGGAGCGGATCGATTCCGAGCGCAACCAGGGGCGGGCTCCGGACATGGGCTGGCTGGACCACGACCGGTTGGGCTTCAACTACCGCCTGTCGGACATCGCCTGCGCGCTCGGGATCGCGCAGCTGGAGCGGCTGGACGGCATGCTCGCGGCGCGTGCGCGGGTCGCAAGCTCCTACAGAGAAGCGCTCGCGGGGATCGAAGGCCTCGGCCTGCCGTGCCCCGACAGTGCCGGTGAGCGGCGGGGCTGGTTCGTGTTTGTCGTGCAGCTCCCGCACGGAGTGGATCGCGACGAGGCCGTTCGCGCGCTTGCGGAGAAGGGAATCCAGAGCAAGCCCTACCTGCCGGCGATCCACCTGATGAGCTTCTACCGCGAGCGCTTCGGCCACCGCGAGGGGGAGTTTCCCGTCTGTGAGGACGTCGCCGCGCGCTCGCTGGCGCTGCCGTTCTTCCCGGAGATGGGCGAGGGACAAATCGCGCGCGTGGAGGAGAGCCTGCGTGCCGTGTTGGGACAGTAGGCGGGCGGCAGAGGGGACAGGCTCATAGACTGCTCTCCGTGTCCCGCTTCCACGAGCCCCAGCACCCTGATTTCCGGCGTCTGAACTCCTCGATCAGCTTCGATCGGCGGCTGTGGCCGCAGGACATCGCGCAGTCGCGCGCCCACGCGAAGATGCTGGCGGCGCGCGAGATCATTCCTGCGGAGGATCGTGACGCGATTCTCGCGGGCCTCGACGAGGTGGAGGGCGAGTGCAGCGAGGGGCGCTTCCCGTTCAGAGAGGACGACGAAGACATTCATATGGCGATCGAGCGGCGCCTGACCGAGGTGGCGGGTCCGGTAGGCGGCCGGCTGCATACGGCCCGCTCGCGCAACGACCAGGTGGTGACCGATCTCGCTATGTACACACGCGAGCGCGCCGCCGAGGCACAGGCGGTGATCGCTGCTCTGATGGCCGTGATCCTGGCCCGCGCGGAGGAGCACCTGGATTGGCCGCTGCCAGGCTACACCCACCTGCAGCGCGCGCAGCCCGTGTATCTGAGCCATCATCTGCTCGCCTACTTCTGGATGCTCGCGCGTGATCGCTCGCGCTTTGTCTTCGCCGAGCACGAGGCCGGGCGGCTGCCGCTCGGCGCAGGCGCGCTCGCAGGGGTCAATTTCGACACCGACCGTGGCTTCGTCGCGCGCGAGCTGGGCTTCCGCGAGGTTGCGCCGAACTCGATCGACGCCGTCTCCGGGCGCGACTTCATCCTCGACTACCTCGCGGCCGCCGCGACCTGCTCGACTCACCTCTCTCGTCTCGGCGCCGAGCTGGTGCTGTGGTCGAGCGAGGAGTTCGCCTTCTGCGAGCTCCCTGACGCTTGGTCCTCGGGCTCTTCGATCATGCCGCAGAAGAAGAACCCCGATGCGGCCGAGCTGCTGCGCGCGAAGGCCCCACGCGTGGTCGGGCACCTGGCTGCCCTGCATGGCGTGATCCACGCGCTACCGCTGACCTACAACAAGGATCTGCAGGAGGACAAGGAGCACCTGTTCGACGCGGTCGACACGATCGAGCTGACGCTTGCCGCCTCTAAGGGAATGATCGAGGGCGTGAGCTTCGACCGCGAGCGGATGAGCGAGGCCGCCTCCGAGGAGCTGCTTGCCGCCACCGACGTGGCCGACCTGCTCGTGGCCCAGTGTGGGGTTCCCTTTCGTGAGGCTCACGGCGTGGTGGCAGGGCTGGTGCGTACAGCGCTGGACAGCAACCGCACTCTCTCGCAACTTACGCCCGAAGAGCTGGCTGCCCACAGCGCGGCCTTGGCGGATCACAGCGAGCAGTACTACGACGCGCTTCAGCGCAAGTCCTGGCTCGAGTCCAAGATCTCCGAGGGCGGTACTTCACTCGCACGCGTCAAGGAGCAGATCGCCCTTGCACACACGGTGCTCGATGAAGGCCCTTCCGTCTGACTTCTACGCGCGCCCCGTCCTCGAGGTCGCCGAGGATCTGATCGGCTGCGTCGTCGAGCACGCGCCGGCCGGCGAACCACTGACCAGCGGAGTGATCGTCGAGACCGAGGCCTACCACGAGTCGGAGCCGGCCTGCCACGCGTTCGCTGGACTGACCCCGCGCACGCGGACACTGTTCGGTCCGCCGGGGCGCGCCTACGTGTACCGCTCCTACGGCATTCACGCGCTGCTGAACGCCGTCTGCGACGAGGAGGGCGTCGGCGCCGCGGTGCTGATCCGCGCTTTACAGCCGCTGGAGGGGATCGAGACGATGCGAGCGAGGCGCGGGCTGATCGGAGATCGACCGACCGATCGAAGATCGGCCAGCGATGAGGATCTCTGCTCGGGACCGGGCAAGCTCACGCAGGCGCTCGGCATCGAGCTGAGCGAGAACGGAGGCGACCTCTACGACGGTCCCGTCCGTATCCACTCGCGTGAATCGGCCTGGCTCGAGCCGGACATCGTGGAGGGCACGCGGATCGGCATCACAAAGGCGGTCGAGCTGCCCTGGCGCTTCTGTGCGGCAGGGAATCCTCACGTATCGCGTCCCCGGCCAGCCCTTTACGCCGGCGACGCGGCGCGCGCGGTGCTAGAGCCGCCGGTCCCTTCCTAGCCTCCGGGACTGACCCCGCCCGTCGGCGACGGGGAGGAGGGAGTCGCCGGTGTGGACGGCGTCGGGGAGGATGGCGCGCTCGGAGATTCCTGCGCGGGCGCCGAGGGTGACGGAGACGCGGTGTGTTCTGGGCTCGGCGTGGCCGCTCCCCCCGCGGCTTCGTTGCTCGGGCCGCCCGGTGCCGCGGATTTTTCGCCCCCTTTGCCTTCGCCCCCTTTGGCGGCGCTGCTCGGGGAGCTGCTCGGCGCGGGCGTCTTCGTGGAGGATGTGCTCGGCGCGCTGATTTCCGCTTCGCCCGTGCTCGAGGTGCTGGCTCCACTACCGCTCGAGGAGCCCTTGGGATGCGCTGCGTGTTCGGCCCGTTCCTTTTCGATCTGCAGCGCGGAGATCATGAAGTCGTGCCAGATCAGCGCGGGAAAGGTGCCGCCGAGGACGGGTGTGCCGTTGAAATCGTTGGTCATGGGCACCAGGCTGTTGGGAAAGCCGACCCACACGGCAACCGTGTACTTGCTGTCCCAGCCGACGAACCAGGCGTCGCCGTAGTTGGAGGTGGTGCCGGTCTTGCCGGCCGCGAACTGACCGATCGCCGCGGCTTTGGCGGTGCCGTACTTCAGCACGGTCTCGAGCATCGTGGTCTCGGTTGCGGCAACTTCGGGGGGGAGCACGCGCTTGGTCCGCACCTGATTGACGTCGCGGTGCGAGCCATCGGGGAGCTTGTTCGAGCCGGCGTCGACTTCCTGGATCGCCACGGGCGCGTCGTCTTCGGCCAGGGTGCCGCTGACGCGCCGGCCACCGTGGGCGATCGTCTCGTAGGCATGCGCCATGTCCAGGGGCGTGACGCCGACTGTCAGGCCGCCGATCGTCATTGCGGCGTTCGTGGAGAGCGGGGTGGTGATGCCCATCTGGTGGGCCAAGCGTGCGATCCGGGTGGTGCCGACTTTGAGCCCGACTTCGGCGTAGATCGAGTTGTCCGAGTAGGCGGTCGCGTTGGTGAGGGTGTTGGAGCCGGTGTAGTTGCCTTCGTCGTTGTGGACGACGAACTTTTCCGGCCCGTTGGGCGTCCGGCGGTAGAGCACCTTCTCCTTGGAGGTCCAGACCGAGTCGGGCGAGATGCCATCCTCGAGCGCCGCAGCCAGGTCGAATGCCTTGAAGGAGGAGCCGGGCTGACGCTCGCCGTTGGTGGCGAGGTTGAAGGGGCTTTCGTCGTAGTTGCGACCGCCGACCATCGCGCGCACCTCGCCGGTGGAGTTTTCGATCGCCACGACCGACGCGGTGGGGCCGCCGGAGTAGGCGAGGTAGTTGTTGACGGCCTGTTCGGCGGCGCGCTGGAGTTCGAGGTCGAGCGTGGTCTTGACGCGCAGGCCGCCATCGAAGGCGCGCGGGGCGCCGTAGCGTTCAATCACCTGCTGCTGCACCCAGCTGGTGAAATAGCCCGCGTCGACGCCTTCGATCGTCTGCTCCCGGGGGGGCTGAATGTCCTTCGGCGCCGGCAGCGACTGGGCGACGCTTTCCTCGTAGACCGGCCTTTCCAGGTAGCCCTGCTCGTACATCTGGCGTAAGACGACGTCGCGACGTTCCTTCGTCGCCACCGCGTGCTCGGCCGGGTCGTACGCTGTGGGTGACTGGATGATGCCCGCGAGCAGCGCGGCCTCCCATGGTTTGAGTTGTTCGACGCACAGCGGGTGGTTGGGCATGCCGCAGCCGAGGTGGTTGACTTCCTGGCCGAAGTAGGTCTGCGCCGCGGCCTCGATCCCGTAGGCGCCGTTGCCGAAGTAGATCGTGTTGAGGTACGCCGTGATGATCTTTTCCTTCGACCACTTGTGCGAGAGCTGGTAGGCGAGCGCCGCCTCGCGGAGCTTCTCGAAGATCGTCCGGTGCGACTGGGCCTGGAGCGCGTTCTTGATGAACTGCTGCTCGATCGTGGAGGCGCCCTGGACGGTGCCTTTGTGGAGGACGTCCTGGACGAACGCGCGCGCGATGCCGCGGATGTCGACGCCGCTGTTGGTGCGAAAGCGCTTGTCCTCGATCGCGATCACCGCCTCCTTGACGATCTGCGGGATCTGCGTGGGGGTCACGATCACCCGGTTCTGCTGGCTGAGCACACCGATCTGGTGGCCCAGGTCGTCGGTCAGAATCGAGCTCTGCGCATCCTTGAACTGCGAGAAGCGGGTCAGCGACGGCAGGTCGGACGCGACGGCCACGAACATGCCGAAGACGAACGAGATCAGGCCAAGCAGCAAGACGGCGAAGAGGATCGCAAGGAAACGCAGCCTCTTTAGACGCGGCCGGCCGCGGGCAGGCAGTGCGGCGGACTCCACAGAGGGCGAGAGTCTAGCATTGGCCTTCGATGGGAAACGCACCTAAGGTGGCCGACGAGGAAGCCGCTGTCCTCGAGCTGGGCGCCGTCGACAGCCTGCCCAAGGGCGCGCTCGCCGCGAAGCTCCAGATCGCCCGCGCGGAGGGCCGGCCGCTGCGGGTCAAGTTCGGGATCGACCCGACTGCGCCTGACATCCACCTCGGACATGCGGTCGTGCTGGGCAAGCTGAGGGAGTTCCAGGACGCCGGGCACAGGGTGGTGCTGATCGTGGGGGACTATACGGCGCTCGTGGGCGATCCATCGGGCCGTTCGAGCTTGCGACCGATGCTCTCGAAAGAGGAGATCGAGGAGAACGCCGCGACCTTTCAGGAGCAGGCGTTGAAGGTCCTCGACGCCGACGCTGAGCGCTTGGAGGTGCGGCGCAACGGTGAGTGGCTGGGGATGTCGTTGGTGGAGCTGCTCGGGCTTGTGCGCACGACGACGGTCGCGCAGCTGCTCGAGCGCGACGACTTCGCCAAACGCTTCTCGGCGAAGGAGCCGATCTCTCTGCTCGAGCTGCTCTACCCCTTGCTGCAGGGCTATGACTCGATGGCGGTCAAAGCCGACATCGAGCTGGGAGGGACCGACCAGAAGTTCAACCTGCTGCTGGGGCGCGACATCCAGCGCGCCTACGGCCAGCCCGAGCAGGCGATCCTGACGATGCCGATCCTCGTCGGCACCGACGGGCACAGGAAGATGTCGAAGTCGCTGGGCAACCAGATCGGGGTGACCGACGCGCCACAGGAGATGTACGGCAAGACGATGAGCATCCCCGACGAGGCGATGGAGGAGTACTACGGGCTGCTGCTGCACGAGACGCAACCCGACCAGCTGCAACCCCGGGATGCCAAGCGCGCGCTCGCGCGTGGGATCGTCGCGTGGCTGTACTCCGAGGCGCAGGCGCAGACGGCCGAGCAAGAGTTCGACCGCGTGCACATCGAGCACGCGACGCCCGAGGAAGTGTCAGACGCGCGCGTACGCGTGGGGGAGGACGGGACGGTGCACCTGCCCGAGGCGATCGCCGAGGAGTTCGGGATCTCCCGCTCGGAGGCTCGGCGGTTGATCGACCAGGGCGGGGTGACGCTCGGTGGGGCCGTGCTGGGGAAGGGCGAGCACGACGTCCCAGCCGCGCGCGCTGACGGGGAGGTGCTGAAGGTCGGCAAGCGCCGCTTCTGCCGCCTGCACGTCGGGTAGGTCCCGAGTTTTGGTTTGGGGGAGAGAAGAAGCGAATAACCCATATTGCTGTAGACCAGAGGCAAGTCGATCCCGGAGCGTCGCTCAGACCGTGCTGAGCCCGGTCGCTAGCATCCAAGGACGACCATGCTGCGCAACGTCGCACTCTGGCTCAGACCGGCGGGGTGGCCGCTCCTGCCCGCTGCGGCGCGTCCTCGGACGTTGCTGCTGGCGTGGGCCGCGATCCTCGCACAGGTCGTGTTCGTCGGCGGGTGGGTGCTCGCGGGCGCTCTCGAACCCCACTACTCGGTTACTCGCCAGTACATCAGCGAACTCGGCCGGGAAGGCGCCGCGAATCCCTGGATCTTCATGACTTTCATGGCGATCTGGGGATTGGGGTGGATCGCGCTCGCGATCGGGGTCGTGCCATCGCTGCGTACACGGCGGTGGCCGCTGGCGATGTCGTTGTTCTTCTCACTGGCCGGCGTGTGCGCGATCCTCGTCGGGCCGCTGCGGATGGACTGCTCGACGATCCTGAGCGCGGCGTGCAGGTCATACGAAGCCACGGACGGGAGGTCGTGGCATTACGAAGCGCATATCTGGTTGAGCCTCGGCATCAAGGTGTCGCTCCTTTTGACGGGCTTCGCCTTTGCCCGCATCCGCGTGGCCGAGCCGGCTCGGGCGCCTGGTGTTGAGCGGCGCTGCTCGTGCTCCTGGCCGCGGGGATCGTCACGTTCTTTCTGCATGACTCGTTCGCCCCCTACCAGGGACTCGAAGAGCGCCTGTGGGCGCTCGTCGCTCAACTCTGGGCGCTGGTTAGCGCGACGGTGCTGATCCTCGAGGCGACGCTCGAGCCAGGCGTCCTGCGGGTACACGAGGCTTCCATACAGCGACATGCGCCGGGCGCGCGCGCCGCCGTCGGATAAAGAGCCGTGCCGCATGTGGAGTCAGTTCCAACGAACGGAGGTCAGCATGAGCAACATCGACGAGGAGATAGTCGTGGCTCACTTCATCGTCTCGGATGATGTCGAGCGTTCCCGTCGTTTTTACACCGAGGTACTGGGCGGCAAGACGGTCATCTCCGGCGAGGCGGGTGACGAGGTGACGTACGTCGCGCTGGCCAACACCTGGGTCATCATCAACGGCGGAGGGGGGCCGACCGACGACAAGCCGACAGTCACGCTCGAGACGCCGCCCGACCCAGATCGGGTGAGCAGCTTCCTCAACATCCGGGTTGCGGACATCCAAGCGGTGTATGAGGAGTGGAGTAAACGGGGAGCCCAATTCCTGACGCCGCCGAAGCAGCACGAGACCGAGATCCGCTGCTACATCCGCGATCCTGACGGCTACATCATCGAGGTTGGCCAAACGACCCTCGCTAGAGGTTGGCGTCCACCGTCCTGATCACCCGTGTGCGTGCGGGTCGACGACAGTCAGACCGCCCTCGTCCTCCGATCCTGATGAAGTGCCTTGTGATGAGGCTCGAGGGGATCCAGGCCGGCGACATTGTGGAGGTCGATCACAGAGGCAGGCACTTCTACGCGCTCGTCACCGGCCTGGCCCCGGGCGGTCTTGCGCTGGCGCCGACGGACCGCCGCGTAAACCACTACAGCGCTCGCAGCCATGAGGTCGTGGGGCATTGGGTCAAGCGTGGCCGCCCGAAAACGACGACGGCTCCACTGCAGCCCTCGGAGCGTCAGCTGGAGATCGACCTCGGGATTCAGTCGCAGGCTGACGACGCTTAGCTGCCGTCGCCGGGCCGGTAGAATGCGCCCATGGCCACCGCGGTCGCTCCACGCCAGCGGCTCGAGCTGCTGGAAGGATTGCTGGTGCAGGTGAGCCCGCACGGTCCGGATCATGCTCGGCGCAAGGATCCCGGTTGAGCTCGCGGTCGCCAGGCACGATTGACCGGGCTGGCCCCTCGAGTGGCGCGAGGGCCGGATGATCCGCCTCTATCACGTACCCGGCAGTCGCTCGACTCGTGTGCTGTGGATGCTCGAGGAGATCGGCGCTCCCTACGAGCTGACTGTCATGACGCGTGATGAGCGCAAGAGCGCTGAGCACATCAGCCGCCATCCGCTCGGCCGTGTCCCTGTGGTCGAGTTCGACGATGGGCGCCTGTTGTTCGAGTCGGCGGCGATCTGCATCCAACTGGCCGACCTGCATCCCGAGGCAGGCTTGATCCCGCCCGTCGGGTCGCCGGATCGTGGCCTCGTGTACCAGTGGTCTTTTTTCGCGGTGACTGAGCTCGAGCCACCCATATTTCAGTGGATGCGGGCCAGGCGCGAGGAGACCGACCAGACCGAGCCGTCCGAGCGCTACCACGCCGCTGCGGCTGTCCTCGACACGGCGCTCGCCGATCGTGACTGGCTCCTCGGGACGTTCAGCGTCGCCGACGTGATCTGTGCGGGCGTTGCCGGTATCACCCATCGCGCAGAGCTCACCTATGAGCCCGAACGGGTTCGCGCCTACGTCGAGCGGGCACGCTCCCGTCCCACAAACCAGCGCGCCGCCAGCCGAGCCGACGGTCACCGTCCCGCGGACGGAACATCGGCGAGCTCAGGCGTCTAAAGCATCACTGAGGGGTGCGTGTGCTGGCGTTCCCATCAGCGCCGTGGGTCGCTCCTGAAGCACGGTGCATCGACGCCCGCAAGAGCAGAGCGTGATTGAACGAGACCTGCTCGCTCCCGACGGGCGCTCTCGTGAACCCCATGGTATTCTCATCGGTACCGAAGTACCGAGTATCCCATTATGCGCGCACAGTCCCCCATCAAGGTTCATGAGGCCACCAAGGAGAAGGTCCGCTACGCGGCGTTGATGGCGGGACTCAAGCAGGCGGAGCTTGTCGAGCGTGCGGTCGATGAGTACGTTGAGCATCACCGCGAGCTGTTTGCGTTGCGTATGGAGCATGCGCAGAAGGCGTTGCTGGGTGGCAAGGCCTCCGCGCTCGCATACTCGGTGGGTGCCGGGGAGGCTGATGTTGAGCGCGTCGGTGGGGTCGCGTCCGATCAGCTGGGCGGCTCGCGTAAGCCGAGGCGTGCGACCTCGAACCATGCGAGCTCGCCCGAGGGCCAGTCCGCGCGTGGCTCCCAGAGCTCTGCTTCTGCGGCGTCTAGGACCAAGCCGAAGAGGACGTCTCGTAGGCGCTCTTCGACGAAGCGCCCGTCGGTCGCCTGAGTAGCGATCGCGACCCAGACCTCCTCGCCCAGCGCGGTGACGTGGAGATGGGCGTCGACGAGCCCGCCGAAGCGGGCCGTGACATCGTGGTCTCGATGGTTGAAGGCGTCGGCGAGTAGGGAGGGGATTGAGTCGGCGGCGTCGTCGATGATGCGGGCGTTGCGCTCGAGCTCGTCACGCAGCCGGTCATCATCGTCGGGCAGCAGTCGCCCGGCTCCGTGTAGTGCGGAGAAGATCTCGTAGGCGTCCTCGCCTGAGCCCTCCTCGCGTTGCGCGCCGGCGCAGAGCCAGAACCGATCAGCGTCGGTCTCCAGCCACGTAGCGCCACGCCACCGTCCGTGGCGCAGCCGGTACACGAGCGGACGCTCGATCGAGAGGATGCGCCGCTGTCCGCGTGGTGCCGCGGGCGTGAGACGCCGCGCCTCAGCGATGAGCGGGTGGTCGAGACTGCCGAGATCGATCTCACGGGAGGCAGCTCCACGTCGAGATCCTCACGCAGGCAGCGCAGCGTCACTCGTGTGCGTCGTTCTGGCTTGCTTGACATTGGGCGGGAGACCATACCCAGCGCCCCCGACCCCTCCCGCGGTGCGGGCTCAGCCGGCGGACCAGCCGATCTCCGATCGCTCGCGAGCAGGCTCGGCGGCCGCCAGGGGCGGATAGGGGCGGGTAGGGGCCTGCCGAGCATGCCGTCCGCGGGGTGCTCTATGGTGCGTGCACAGTAGTTCAGGCTCCGTAACCGACTTGGCAGGCGACCAGCTTGCCACGACCGGGGCTGAACGCTATACTCTGTCGTTCGCGCTAATGGCGTCCTCGGACGTGGTGCGAGCGGGTCTTCACGGAAGGAAGCACCTTCTGGACAGAGGCACGGCGGTCTTTGAAAACTCAACAGCATGCGCATCTACGATCATTCGTGATCGTGGTGTGCGTCCAGGTTCGACCCGTCAACGGGAGCGCTCAGGCGTTCACGGAGGCGGTACAAAGAGTCAAGTAGATTGGTAGTACCCCGTCATAGAGGGGACCACGGTGTATGGGTCCCTATCACCTATGACACTCTCAGTGAAATGCAGTTCTTCACGGAGAGTTTGATCCTGGCTCAGGACGAACGCTGGCGGCGTGCTTAACACATGCAAGTGGAGCGACGAACCAGGGCTTGCCCTGGGGCAGAGCCGCGAACGGGTGAGTAACACGTGGGTTATCTGCCTCGATGACCGGGACAACCCGAGGAAACTCGGGCTAATACCGGATGTGCCCGCAAGGGGAAAGGAAGCTTCGGCCTCCGCATCGAGATGAGCCCGCGGCCCATTAGCTTGTTGGTGAGGTAATAGCTCACCAAGGCTTCGATGGGTAGCTGGTCTGAGAGGACGATCAGCCACACTGGGACTGAGACACGGCCCAGACTCCTACGGGAGGCAGCAGTGGGGAATCTTGCGCAATGCGCGAAAGCGTGACGCAGCAACGCCGCGTGGGGGAAGAAGGCTTTCGGGTTGTAAACCCCTTTCAGTTGGGACGAAGCTTCTTCGGTGAATAGCCGAATGGAGTGACGGTACCTTCACAAGAAGCACCGGCTAACTACGTGCCAGCAGCCGCGGTAATACGTAGGGTGCAAGCGTTGTCCGGAATTATTGGGCGTAAAGAGCGTGTAGGCGGCCCCATTAGTCCGCTGTGAAAGTCCAGGGCTCAACCCTGGAATGCCGGTGGATACTGTGGGGCTAGAGTCCGGAAGGGGCGAGTGGAATTCCTGGTGTAGCGGTGAAATGCGCAGATATCAGGAGGAACACCAATGGCGAAGGCAGCTCGCTGGGACGTGACTGACGCTGAGACGCGAAAGCGTGGGGAGCAAACAGGATTAGATACCCTGGTAGTCCACGCTGTAAACGATGACAACTAGATGTGGGGGGTGTCGACTCCCCCCGTGTCGAAGCTAACGCATTAAGTTGTCCGCCTGGGGAGTACGGCCGCAAGGCTAAAACTCAAAGGAATTGACGGGGGCCCGCACAAGCAGCGGAGCATGTGGTTTAATTCGACGCGACGCGAAGAACCTTACCTGGGCTTGACATGTGCCTGACCGGCGTGGAAACACGCCTTCCCTTCGGGGCAGGTTCACAGGTGGTGCATGGCTGTCGTCAGCTCGTGTCGTGAGATGTTGGGTTAAGTCCCGCAACGAGCGCAACCCCCGTCGCATGTTGCCAGCATTCAGTTGGGGACTCATGCGAGACTGCCGGTGACAAACCGGAGGAAGGTGGGGATGACGTCAAGTCCTCATGCCCCTTATGTCCAGGGCTACACACGTGCTACATTGGCGCATACAGAGGGCTGCGATACCGCGAGGTGGAGCGAATCCCTTAAAGTGCGTCTCGGTTCGGATTGCAGGCTGAAATTCGCCTGCATGAAGGCGGAGTTGCTAGTAATCGCGGATCAGCATTGCCGCGGTGAATACGTTCCCGGGCCTTGTACACACCGCCCGTCACACCACGGGAGTGAGCAACACCCGAAGCCGGTGGCCTAACCCGCAAGGGAGGGAGCCGTCGAAGGTGGGGCTCGTGACTGGGGTGAAGTCGTAAGCAAGTTGCGACCCGTGTCGGTAACGACACGTGAAAAACTCGGCTGTATGCTGGAAACTCCGAGTATCCCTTTGCTACTCGTTGTTCTGGGCGGAGCAGTTTTCCGTCCGGAGCGGCAGTGAAAATGCAGGGGTGCGGACAATCAGCAGGGAAGTCGCGTCCTCGCCTAACCTGGCGGAGGCATTGACCCCTCAGAGACTACACGCCGAGCTCCTGGCGACAAGCGCTTCAGGTGCTTGGAGCTATCTGTTCGGAGCAGCACACGATGCTACGATCAGTTCACGTCACAAGACTGTCCGTTTTGGGCAGGCAGACGTGGAATGGCTGAATGTCCTTAGCTTGCTTTTGCAGGAGCGAGGACGGAAGGCCTGGATGTATCGCGAGGGCAGCGCCCGTCAGTTTTGGGTGCTGGAGACATCGGCGAAGTGGCTGGCGAATCGGCCCTCATTCTCCACGCCGGAAGAACGTCGTGCATATGCGCGGGGTTATTTCGACGCGGAGGGTGGCATTCCCAGGAATGTCACCGCGAGGTTTTACATCCAGTTCGTGCAGAAGGACCGAGCAGATATCGTCAACCTGCGGACGATCCTCGAAGATGAGGGGATTGCCTGTGGGAAGTTGCACCAGCCGAGCCGCAATACGGACCATCCGGTCTGGCGGTTCTATGTTGCAGCTGCCTCGCAGCGGGATTTCGTGTCCCGCGTGGGGTCTTGGCATCCAAGGAAGCGCGGTCTGTTGGTAGCCCGTTTTGGGTAAATCCGACAACCAGGATGAAGATATAGTCCACGCCTCATGGCGACATGGGGAACCACGTGAACAAGGTAGCCGTAGCGGAAGCTGCGGCTGGATCACCTCCTTTCTAGGGAGCACATAACAGTGCCCCGATCGCAGCGACCGTCAGGCCTCGAGCTCGCTCAGAGCGCGAAGGATCTGATGGCATTCGAGCGCTCGGGCCTAGCATGTCGACCGAACCTGGCTGGATGGACGTGAATTACGCGTCTCCCTTACTACTTGGGGAGCACAAGTGACCACGCCCGCAAAACGACCCCAGCATGCTGTTGAGTTTTGAGAGACCGGCGCTCCGCTGGCGCTCGGCGCAGACGCGATTTAGAGATCGCGCCCGCACATGCCGAGTCGCGGGCCGGCGTTATCGCCTCTCCACGGTCCTTGAAAACTGCACAGAAGCCACAATTCAGCCGCCATCGATAAGCGGCGGCTGATAACGGGTATCACCGGGCCCTGCATGATCGATCCGTCAGCGTGCTCCGCAAGGAGCGCACAGGACGAGGACGTCGTGTTGGGCCAGATCACCGTCAAGATAGTAAGGGCGCATGGTGGATGCCTTGGCACCAAGAGTCGAAGAAGGACGTGAACGGCTGCGATAAGCCACGGTTAGGCGCTGAATAGCCTTTGACCCGTGGATCTCCGAATGGGGAAACCCAGCGCTGGTAATGCGGCGTTATCCCCGGCTGAACACATAGGCCGGGCGAAGACAAGCGGGGGAAGTGAAACATCTCAGTACCCCGAGGAAAGAAAATCAAAAGAGACTCCCTGAGTAGTGGCGAGCGAAAAGGGATCAGCCCAAACCTCATGCAGTGTAAGCGGACATGCGTTGCTTATGAGGGGTTGTAGGACGTCTGTTCCGAGCCGTGTCCGGCTCGGCGGAAGTTACAAAATCGTGTGGTAGTCAAAGCGCGTGGAACCGCGCACCATAGAGGGCAATCGTCCCGTAGACGAAACTGCATGATCTTCCGTCAGATGTTCCTGAGTAAGTCCGCGCCCGTGAAACGCGGACTGAACCTGGGGGGACCACCCTCCAAGGCTAAGTACTCCTTGGTGACCGATAGCGGACTAGTACCGTGAGGGAAAGGTGAAAAGTACCCCGGAAGGGGAGTGAAATAGTACCTGAAACCGCGCGCCTACAAGCGGTGGGAGCACCTTCGTGGTGTGACCGCGTGCTTTTTGCATAACGAGCCGGCGAGTTACTCGTCTGCGGCAAGGTTAAGCGATGAGCGGAGCCGTAGCGAAAGCGAGTCCTAATAGGGCGACATAGTCGTAGGCGGTATACCCGAAACTGAGCGAGCTACCCATGGGCAGGCTGAAGCGGGGGTAAGACCTCGTGGAGGGCCGAACCGACCTAGGTTGAAAACTGGGCGGATGACCTGTGGGTCGGAGTGAAAGGCTAATCAAGCTCAGTGATATCTGGTTCTCTCCGAAATATATTTAGGTATAGCCTCGGATAAATTACGTGGTGGCCGTAGAGCACTGTTTGGACTAGGGGCCCTACCAGGTTACCGACTTCAGGCAAACTCCGAAGACCATCACGTCTACTCCGGGAGTCAGTTGCTGGGGGATAAACTTCAGCGTCGAAAGGGAAACAGCCCAGACCGCCAGCTAAGGTCCCAAAGTACTAGCTAAGTGGGAAACGATGTTCGAGTGCATAGACAACCAGGAGGTTGGCTTAGAGGCAGCCATCCTTGAAAGAGTGCGTAACAGCTCACTGGTCAAGTGTTCGAGCGCGGACAATGTAACGGGGCTCAAGCTAGTCACCGAAGCTGCGGGTGCGTGAGGTCTTCGGACCGATCGCGCGGTAGGAGAGCGTTCCCATGCCAGTAAAGCGGCGGCGTAAGCCAGCCGTGGAGGCATGGGAAGTGAGAATGCCGGCATAAGTAACGAAAGAAAGGTGAGAATCCTTTCCACCGATTGCCCAAGGATTCCTGAGTAAAGTTCGTCTGCTCAGGGTTAGTCGGGACCTAAGGCGAGGCCGAAAGGCGTAGTCGATGGCCAACAGGTTGATATTCCTGTACCACGTCGCTTCCGTTTGACCGATGGGGGGACGGGGAAGGCTAAGGGAACCCAGGCGATGGTTGCCCTGGGGTAAGCATGTAGGGGTGGCCCATGTTAAATGCGGGGCCGCATAACCTGAGGTGCGATGCCAGCTGGCTCTAAGCCGGCGAGTCCCTGACGCCATACCTCCAAGAAAATCCTCTAGGGAGGAAGCGCGTGCCCGTACCAAAACCGACACAGGTGGGCAAGTAGAGAATACTAAGGTGATCGAGATAACCCTCGTTAAGGAACTCGGCAAAATAGCCCCGTAACTTCGGGATAAGGGGCGCCCCAGTAGGGTGAAGGACTTCGCGTCTGGAGCCCGAGGGGGCCGCAGTGAATAGGCTGAAGCGACTGTTTACCAAAAACACAGGTCTCTGCTAAGTCGTAAGACGACGTATAGGGGCTGACGCCTGCCCGGTGCCGGAAGGTTACGTGGAGTTGTTAGGGCTTGACCCGAAGCAGCGAAGCTAAGCCCCGGTAAACGGCGGCCGTAACTATCAGTTGACCGAGGTAGTTGTAAAACTCGGCTATATGCTGGAACATCCGAGTATCCCGCACTACTCGTGGCGAGCGATTCCGTCCGAATCGAGCGCTACAGTGAAAATGTGTCGGGTGCGGACAATCAGCAGGAAAGACCGTGCATCGAGGCCATACCGGCCTCGCTCGGTAGCTTCTTGTCCGGGTTCGCGCTGGGTGAGGGGAGCTTCATGATCGTCTGTCGTAAACGCGACGACTATCAGCGGAGCTTCAAGATCTCAGCTGCCTTCAACGTTTCGCAGCACGACCGCGTGCCGCTGGATCTCTTTCGGGAGACCCTCGACTGCGGAAGTCTGCGCAGGGCGGGAAACGGCGGTTGGTATTGGGAGGTCAATCGACTTTCCGATCTCGCCGACCGGATCGTGCCCTTCTTCGATCGGTTTCCGATCGTGGGGCAGAAGGCGGAGGACTATCGGCTATGGAGAAGCGCTGTTCTGCTTCTCGTCGCCGGTCGTCTGAGCGACCAGGATTACGCCAAGGTTCTAGCTCTCCGGGAACGGATGAACCGCGGCGGAAAGAGACGCTATCGGATGGACGGAATCCTCAGAGACTATACGCCGAGCCCAGCTGTCTAGAGCGACATTGGGATGATATAGTCCGCTCTCATAGGCGACTATGAGAGTCCGTCAGAAATGAGCGGACCGCTCAGGCGCAGTGTGCCTGAGTAGTAACAGTCAGGAACGGTCCTAAGGTAGCGAAATTCCTTGTCGGGTAAGTTCCGACCTGCACGAATGGCGTAACGACTTCAGCACTGTCTCAACGAGGGGCTCGGTGAAATTGCAGTCTCGGTGAAGATGCCGAGTACCCGCGGCTAGACGGAAAGACCCCGTGAACCTTTACTACAACTTGGTATTGGGATTCGGTGCATCTCGCTCAGGATAGGTGGGAGGCTTTGAAGCGCCGGTTGCGGCCGGCGTGGAGCCAACCTTTAGATACCACCCTTGGTGTATTGGATTTCTAACAGCATTCCGTGAATCCGGGTGCTGGACAGTTCCAGGCGGGTAGTTTGACTGGGGCGGTCGCCTCCTAAAATGTAACGGAGGCGCACAAAGGTTCCCTCAGCACGGTTGGAAATCGTGCGTAGAGCGTAAAGGTATTAAGGGAGCTTGACTGCGAGACTGACAAGTCGAGCAGGTGCGAAAGCAGGTCTTAGTGATCCGGCGGTAGCAAGTGGAAGTGCCGTCGCTCAACGGATAAAAGGTACTCCGGGGATAACAGGCTTATCGGGCCCAAGAGTCCACATCGACGGCCCGGTTTGGCACCTCGATGTCGGCTCGTCGCATCCTGGGGGTGGAGTTGCTCCCAAGGGTTGGGCTGTTCGCCCATTAAAGCGGTACGCGAGCTGGGTTCAGAACGTCGTGAGACAGTTCGGTCCCTATCTGCCGTGGGCGTTGGAGAATTGAGAGGATTTGTCCCTAGTACGAGAGGACCGGGATGAACGCACCTCTGGTGTATCTGTTGTCCTGCCAAGGGCATAGCAGGCTAGCTACGTGTGGATCGGATAACCGCTGAAGGCATCTAAGCGGGAAGCCGGCCTCAAGATGAGTTCTCCCATCCCCTAGAGGGAGTAAGACCCCTGGTAGACCACCAGGTTGATAGGCCGGATCTGGAAGGACGGTAACGTCCGAAGGAGACCGGTACTAATCGGTCGAGGGCTTGACGGATTTTTTTGATGCCGGAAGCGATGGTGATACCGTTTGTGGCGCTGTGCAGTTTTGAGGGATCGTGGGAGGCGAGGTCTCTCGCCTTTTTCCGGTGGCCTTGGCGAGGGGGAAACACCTCTTCCCATTCCGAACAGAGCAGTTAAGCCCCTCAGCGCCGATGGTACTTGGCTCGCAAGGGCCTGGGAGAGTAGGACGCCGCCGGTTTTTTCATCACCATCAAGCACAAGACATGGGCCGCCTTCGGGTGGTCCATGGTCGTTCTTCCCCAGCGCGATTGCGCAGTTGGGGACTGATCGCCGGCGAACCTTAGACAGATAGGCGGGGATATTGATATGTACTTTTGAGACTGCGTCTAACCATTGTTATACGCAACTCAAATTCTTTATAACAACACGCGGTCCCTTTAGGTTCGCTGATGTCACGCAGCCGACCGGGGACGCGCAGCAGTGCGCCGCCGGCGCCGCTTGGCCCGGTCGCCGCGGAACGACACCCCCGCGCAGCGGCGCTCGATGCGGATGAGACGCCTCACCAGAGGGCTCGTCCCAGTCGACCTCCCAGTCGACGGCATAGTCGTCCTCGAGCAAGAGGAACGAGCGGGTGAGGCGCAGCGCATCGAGCGCGCGCCGCGCGAAAGTTGAGGTTCTCGATGAAGGGAACATCTGTTCGTACAATAGACATGCCAGCGGACGGGACAGACGCGAACGTGTGTACGTATTCGCGGGATCTCCAGGAAACGGCATCCTAGAGCCAAGCTTGGGCTGAAGGGCGTGCAACTAAAGTTGCATCGAGCCCTGGTCAATCCCGCGCCCCCGTCGGACCTGGCCGAACTGGCGAGACCCCGAGGCAGGGTAGAGCGCAGCAGGCGCGAACTGGTGCAGAGAGATGGCTGTTACGCTTGGAAAGCCCCACAACAGCGTCCCCGCAGGGGGCGGAAGGCCCCGCACGAGACAACCAATGGAGAAGTTCGTAATCGAAGGCGGGGTCCCGCTGTCCGGCACGATGGTCCCGGCCGGGAACAAGAACGGGGCATTGCCGATCCTGGCCAGCGCGGTCCTGACCGAGGACGAGGTCGTGGTGGGCAACGTGCCGCGGATCAAGGATGTCGACGCGATGCTCGCGATCCTCAGCGCGATCGGCGTCAGCGTGGACTGGCGGGGACCCAACGAGATCGCGCTCTGCGCCGCGGGCGTGCACGAAGGGGCAGGGGTCCAGGAGGTCGAGATCGAGCCCGAGCTCGCCGAGCAGATCCGGGCGTCATTCCTGCTGGCTGGTCCACTCCTCGCGCGCTTCGGGCGGGCTGTGATGCCCCCTCCAGGAGGCGATGTGATCGGCCGCCGGCGACTGGACCCTCATCTCGATGCGTTCAGGGCGATGGGCGCAACCGCCGATTGCACGCGGGAGATCGTGCTGAGCGCTCCTCGAGGGCTGCGAGCCACCGACGTGTTCATGGACGAGCCGTCGGTGATGGCGACCGAGAACGTGCTGATGGCCGCGGCGCTCACGCCCGGTACGACGGTCATCGGCAATGCGGCATGGGAGCCGCACGTGCAGGATCTCGCGCGGATGCTCGTGAAGATGGGCGCCGACATCCAGGGGATCGGCTCGAACCTGATGACGGTCAACGGCGCCGAGACGCTGCACGGGTGCGAGCACGTCATCGCGCCCGACCACATCGAGATTGGCAGCTTCATCGCGCTCGCCGGCGTCACCGGCGGAGAACTCCGGATCAAGGACACGGTCCCTAGAGACCTGCGCATGATCCGACTCGTGTTCGAGCGGCTGGGGCTGCGCACCGAGCTCCGGGACAATGATGTGCTCGTGCCGGGCGGGCAGAAGCTGATCGTGCAGGCGGACGTGGGCGAGTACAAGAGCAAGATCCAGGACGGTCCGTGGCCGGCGTTCCCGGCCGACCTGACCTCGATCGCGGTGGCGCTGGCGACACAGGCGGAGGGCTCGATCCTCGTGCACGAGTGGATGTTCGAGAACCGCTTGATCTTCACCGACAAGCTGATCCTGATGGGCGCCGACATCGTCATGTGCGACCCGCATCGCGCGATCGTCACCGGCCCGCGTCGGCTGCGCGGCGAGCGGGTCGAGTCCCCGGACATCAGGGCGGGGATGGCGATGCTGCTGGCGGCACTGTGCGCGGAGGGGCGCAGCGAGATCGGCAACATCCGCCAGATCGACCGCGGGTACGAGCGCATCGACGAGCGTCTGCGCGAGCTCGGCGCGCGGATCGAGCGCGTGGCGACCGAGCCCGTGCCCGCGTAACCTCCTCGGGCTCCCCATGATCTATCCGATCCCCAGTGGCACGCGCGACGTGCTTCCACAGGAGACGGGCGAGGTGCGCGCGATCACAGACACCTTGCGCGCCGCCTTCGACAGCCACCGCTACGGCGAGATCTACACGCCTGCGCTCGAGTACGAGTCCGTGCTCGCACGTGCCGACATGGCCGAAGCGCAACCGGCCTACCGTGTGTTCGACGAGTCGGGCGCAGTGCTCGTGCTGCGCTCGGACATGACCGTGCCGATCGCGCGAGTCGTCGCTACGCGCTACGCGTCGAGCGAGCCGCCGCTGCGCTTCTGCTATTTCGCGCACTGCTATCGGGGAGTGCGCCCCCAGCGCGGCCAGCTGCGCGAGCTGCTGCAGGCGGGTATCGAGCTGATCGGCGCGCCCGCGCCGCAGGGCACCGCAGAGGCGCTCACGGTGCTCTGCCACTCGCTCGACGCGGTCGGCCTGAAGGACTACCGCGTCGGCATGGGCGACGCCTCGCTGTTTCCCGCGCTGATGGCCAGCCTCCAGGTGCGCGAGCCGCTGCGTCACGGGCTGCTGCAAGCGCTCGTGCGGCGCGACTTCGTCGAGCTCGGCCAGCGCCTGCACGACGCCGGGCTCGAGGGCGAGGCGGCCGAGCTGCTGCTCGAGGTGCCGCAGCGACGCGGAGGCCCCGAGGTGCTCGCCGATGTGTCCGCTTCAGGCCGCCGAGGCGGTCATGGGACTGCGCGACGTGCACCAGCTGCTCGAGCCGGCGGTCGCCGAGCGGGTGATCTTCGATCTCGGACTGGTGCGCAACATCGGCTACTACACGGGTGCGGTGTTCGAGGTCTACGACCCGGCGCTCGGCGCGCCGATCGGCGGCGGCGGGCGCTACGACGAGCTGCTCGGGCGCTTCGGGCGCCAGCTGCCCGCAGTCGGCTTTGCGCTCGACGTCGACCAGTTGCACCAGGCGCTCGCCGGAGAGGAACGCGGCACGGGTCTGCTGCTCGCGCAGCCTGCGGGGGAGCAAGTCGCATGAGCTCCCCGAGCGGTCTGACGATCGCGGTGCCGCGCGGCGCGCTGTTCAAGGACACGGTCGACCTGCTGGCCGGACTCGGGATGGACACGGAGGAGCTGCGCGAGAACGACCGCAAGCTGCTGTTCGAGGAGATCGGCGTGATCACGATGCGCCCCTCAGATGTGCCCACGTACGTGGAGGCGGGCGCCGCCGACGTGGGGATCACGGGCAAGGACGTGCTGCTCGAGCAGGGTGGGCGGGCGTCTGATCATGGTGAGGGCGGCCGCGAGGTATATGAGCTGCTGGATCTCGGCTACGGCCGCTGCACGATGGTGCTGGCGAGCAAGCGGGGCCCGGACCCCGCCGTGGAGGCGCTGCGCCGCCTTGGGGTGATGCGCGTCGCGACGAAGTATCCGCGGATCGCTGCGCGCCACCTGGAGGAGACCGGCAGGCAGGCGGAGATCGTCGAGGTCAAGGGCTCGGTCGAGCTCGCGCCGTTGACCGGGATGGTCGAGGCGATCGTCGACCTGACGGCCACCGGAACGACGCTGAAGGAGAATAATCTCGTTGTCCGCGAGGAGCTGATGGTGTGCACGGCGCGGCTGATCGCCAACCCGGTCGCGCACAAGCTGAAGGCGGCGCGAATCGACGAGTTGCTGGAGCGGCTGCGCGGCCTGCCGGCGGCGAGCGCCGGGTGAGATGAGGATCGAGCGTCTGGGCCTCGAGGACGTCGCGCGCCTCGGTGGCCCGAGAGCGGCGGCCGCGCACGTGCGGGCGCTGGTCCCCGACGGGGCCTCGGTGGAGGAGGCGGTGAAGGAGATCGTCGGCCGGGTGCGCGCTGAGGGTGACGCGGCGGTGCGCGAGCTCACACGTCGCTTCGATACCGCCGGCAACGAGCCGAAGCCGCTGGTGGTCGAGCCGCAGGAGCTGGACGCGGCGATCAAGGCATTGCCGCTGGAGCTGGTCGCCGGCCTGCAGGTGGCGATCGCGAACGTCGCGGTGGTGGCCCAGGCGGGCGTGGACGAGGACAGGACGGTCGAGCTGCCGCAGGGCCAGCGCGTAACCCTGCGCGAGGTGCCGGTGGCCTCGGCGGCCGTGTATGTCCCCGGAGGCCGAGCGCCCTACCCGAGCACGGTCGTGATGGGCGTCGTGACCGCCCGCGCGGCGGGCGTGCTCGATGTCGTCGTGTGCTCGCCTCCGGGCGCGGACGGGCAGATCGACCGGACGATCCTCGGGACCTGCCGGCTGTGCGGGGTGGAGCGCGTGTACAGGATCGGCGGCGCGCAGGCGATCGCCGCGCTGGCGTATGGCACCGAGACGGTCGGCCGCGTGGACGTGATCGTCGGCCCGGGCAACCTGTACGTGCAGGAGGCCAAGCGGCAGCTGGCGGCGATGGTCGGGATCGACGGCTTTGCCGGGCCGAGCGACCTCGTGGTGGCGATCGGGGAGCAGGCCGGGGGGCGAGGGGTGGAGCTGGCCGCGCTCGACATGTTCGCGCAGGCCGAGCACGGGGCGGGCAGCCTCGTCGTGGCGATCGCGCCGAGCGCCGAGACGCTCGACACACTGGCGCAGACGCTCGAGCGTCTGATCTTGACGCGCCCGACGGTGGGCGAGGCGGCCTGCGCGCTCGTGGAGGTGGACGGACGCGCGCGGGGCGGTGGAGCTCGCGAACGAGCTCGCGCCCGAGCATCTGCGAGCTGATCGGCGCCGACGTGGAGGCGCTCGCCCCATTGGTGCGCTCGGCCGGCTGTGTGTTCGTGGGCGCGGCGAGCGCGACCGCGTTCGGCGATTACGTGGCGGGCTCCAACCACGTGCTGCCGACGGGCGGCGCGGCGCGCTTTGCCTCGGGGCTGTCTGCCAGGCACTTCCGCCGGCGGATGGCCGAGGTGCGGATCGGCGCGGACGCGGTCGGCAAGCTCGCGGCGGCGGGTGCGCCGATCGCGCGCGCGGAGGGGTTCGAGGTGCACGCGGAGTCGATGGAGGCGCGCATGCGCGAGAATCCAGATACTATGAGCCGCACCGCGACGATCGAACGGAAGACCGGCGAGACCGACGTGCGCCTGACCCTGGGGCTGGACGGCGCGCGGCGCGGGCACGCGCGAGACGGGCGTTGGTTTCCTGGATCACATGCTCGACCTGCTCGCGCGGCACGGGCGGTTGGATCTGGACGTGAAGGTCAGCGGGGACCTGGAGACGGGCGCGCACCACACCGCCGAGGACACGGCGATCGTGCTCGGCCAGGCGCTCGATCGGGCATTGGGCGACCGCGCGGGCATCACCCGCTACGGCGCGGCGACGGTGCCGATGGACGAGGCGCGCGCGAGCTGCGCGATCGACATCTCCGGCCGTCCCGTTCACGCTGTTCGAGGCGCAGCTGCCGCGCGGGCTCGACGGGGGGCTTCGAGCACGAGCTGACGGAGGAGTTCTTCCGCGCGCTCGCGAACGCGGCGAAGCTGACGCTGCACCTGCAAGTGGAGGCCGGGACGAACGCGCACCACATGATCGAGGCCGCGTTCAAGGCGTTCGCGCGCGCGCTGCGCGAGGCGGTGAGCATCGACCCGACCGAGTCCGGGGTGCCGAGCACGAAGGGCACGCTGACGGCATGAGCGAGGGTGGGCCTTCAATCGGCCTGGTCGACTACGGCATGGGCAACCGCCGCTCGGCCGAGAAGGCGCTCGAGCGCGTCGGCGCGCGCGTGGAGGTGAGCGGCGATCCGGAGCGATTGGGTGCGATGGACGGGTTGGTGCTCCCGGGCGTGGGCGCGTTCCCCGCTGCGATGGCGGCGATTCGCGCGCGCGGGCTCGACGAGCTGCTGGCGGATCGTGTGGGCGCGGGCGTACCGCTTGCTGGGGCTGTGCTTGGGGATGCAGCTGCTGTTCGACAGCTCCGAGGAGCATGGCGGCGCGACAGGGCTGGGACTGCTGGCGGGAGGAGTGCGCCGGTTGAACGCCCCGGGATTGAAGCTGCCGCATATCGGCTGGAGCGAGCTACGCTGGCTGCGGGCGACGCCGCTGAGCGAGGGTTTGCCAGAACCGGCCTATCTGTACCACGTGCACAGCTTCGCGCCGTGGCCGGCCGATGAGGAGGTGGTGCTGGCCACCGCCGACTACGGCGAGCCGTTCGCGGCGATCGTGGGGCAGGGGAACGTGTACGGCACGCAGTCGCACCCGGAGAAGTCCTCCGCACACGGTCTGGCGCTGCTTGGCAACTTCACGCGGCTGTGCGGCCGGGCAGCGGTGCCGGCGTGATCCTGTATCCGGCGATCGACATTCTCGAAGGCAGCGCGGTGCGGTTGGTCAAGGGCGACTTCGGCGCGAAGAAGGTCTACGACGAGGATCCGCTTGCAGGCCGCGCGCGGCTGGACGGATGCAGGCGCGAAATACCTGCATGTGGTCGACCTCGACGGCGCGAAGACCGGCGCGCCGGTCAACCTGGAGCACCTGCAGCGGATCGTCGGCGAGCTGGGTGTGCCGGTGCAGTACGGCGGCGGGCTGCGCTCGGCGCAGGCGGTGAATGACGCGCTGGCGGCGGGGGCCGCGCGCGTGATCCTGGGCACGGCTGCGTTTACCCGTGCGGGGCTCTTGGAGCAGGCGCTCGCGGAGCACGGGCAAGAGCGCGTGCTGGTTTCGGTGGATGTGCGCGGCGGACACGTGACGACGGCCGGCTGGACCGAGACGACCGAGATCACGACCGAGGCCGTGGTCGACAGCCTGTCCGAGCGCGGGGCGAGCAACCTCGTGTTCACGAACGTCGATCGCGACGGCATGCTGGAAGGGCCGGATCTGGAGGAAGTGCGCCGCGTGGCGAAAGCGGTGAAGGGCAGCCTGATCTACTCGGGCGGGATCGGGCAGCTGGCGGACTTGGAAGGTCTGGCAGGGCTAGGAGCGGCGAGCCTCGAGGGTGTGATCGTCGGCAAGGCGCTCTACGAGCGTCGCTTCACGGTCCCCGAGGCCCTGGCAGCGCTCGATAGCTGACGTCCGGCCGCTACGGTGGGCGGATGCACCTCAAGCGCGTAATCCCCTGTCTGGACGTGGACGCCGGGCGTGTGGTGAAGGGCGTCGAATTCCTCGACATCCGCGACGCCGGCGACCCGGTCGAGCTGGCGGCTCACTATGACCGCGAAGGTGCGGACGAGCTGGTGTTTCTGGACATCACCGCCACGCACGAGCAGCGCGACACGATCGTGGCGCTCGCGCGCAGGACCGCGGACGAGGTGTTCGTGCCCTTCACGATCGGCGGTGGTATCCGCTCGGTGGCCGATGCGCAGGCCGTGCTCGACGCGGGGGCCGACAAGGTGTCGGTGAACTCGGCGGCGCTGACCCGGCCGGAGCTGATCGACGAGCTGGCGATGAGGTTCGGCGCGCAGTGCGTCGTGTTGGCGATCGATGCCAAGGCGCGCGCGGGTGCCACCGAGCCGGGCGGCGAGAACGGCAGCCCGGACTGGGAGGCGTACTCGGCCGGCGGACGCACTCCCACCGGCCGCGACGTGGTGGCTTGGGCGCGCGAGGCGACCGAGCGGGGGGCGGGGGAGATCCTGCTGACGAGCATGGACCGCGACGGCACGAACGATGGCTATGACCTCCCGCTGACCGAGGCGGTGAGCGAGGCCGTGAGCGTGCCTGTGATCGCCTCCGGCGGCGCGGGCGAGCTCGAGCACCTGGCGCAGGCGCTGCAGGCCGGCGCCGACGCGGCGCTGTGCGCGTCGATCTTCCACTACGGGCAGTACACGATCGCGCAGGCCAAGGCGCATCTGGCGGAGAGCGGAATTGCAGTGCGCGCTGCTTGAGCGCGTCCGCGTGCAGCCCGGAGGCGAGGCGCTGCTCAGGGCCGCGTACGAGGGCGTCCATCTCGTGGGCGGCGCCGTCCGCGACCTGCTGCGCGCCGAGCGTCCGCGCGAGCTCGACGTCCTCGTCGAGGGGCCGATCGAGCCGTTGCTGCGCGCGCTGGGCGGCGAGGCGGTCATCCACGACCGCTTCGAGACAGCCAGCATCGTATTGGGCGATGCGCGTATCGACGTCGCTCGAGCCCGTCGCGAGCGCTACCCGGAACCGGGGCACTGCCCGAGGTGGAGCCGGCATCGCTGGTCGAAGACCTGCTGCGACGAGACTTTACTGTCAACGCGATTGCCGTTACGCTTGACGGGGAGCACGCGGGAGAGGTGCACGCGGCGCCCGGCGCGCTGGAGGATCTGCGAGCCGGGCGGCTGCGTGTGCTGCACGAGCAGAGCTTCGTCGACGACCCCACGCGCCTGCTGCGGATCGCGCGTTACAGCGCACGACTTGGTTTCGAGCTCGAGCCAGGTACCGCCGCGCTGGCGAGCGAAGCAATCGACACGCGCGCTCTCGATACGGTCTCCGGCGCAAGGATCGGCGCCGAGCTGCGGCTCGCGCTGGGCGAAGCGAACGTACTCGCGGCGCTGGCGGCGTTGAGCGAGCTGGGGGCGCTCGGCGCACTCCACCCGCGGCTGCGCTTCGAGCAGCCCGTGGCTCGCGCGACGCTCGCACTGCTCCCCGGGGACGGCCGGGCCGAGGTGGCGTTGCTCGCGTCGCTGGTGCTCCCACTGGCGCTGCGCGCGGGGGAGATCCGCACGCGGAGATCGTCGCGCTGCTCGACAGGCTGGAGTTCAGCGCACCCGATCGCGATCGCATCGCTGCAGCAGCTACGGCTGTGCGTCGCTTGGTGGATGAGCTGCCGGCCGCGGAGCGACCCTCACAACTGCGTGCCGCCGTTGCGGGTATCCCGCCAGAGGGAATCGCGCTGGCGGGCGGTGTGAGCGAGCCCGCCGCCGAGCCTGCTCGGCGATGGCTTGCCGAGTTGCGCAGCGTACGCCTGGCGATTACAGGCGATGACCTGCTCGCCGCTGGCATCCCCGAGGGACCCGAGATCGGGTGCCGTCTCGAGGCGGTGCTGGATCTATGCCTCGACGGTCAGATCCCGGCGGACGCGCAGGCGCAGCTCGCGGCCGCTCTGCAGGCGTGAGCACTAGCATCGGCTGCGGATGCGCCAGGCACCGAACACCCTGCGCTGGGACGGCACGCCCGGCCACTACGAGGTCTATTACCTCTCGGCCACCGACCCCGACAGCGGCGTCGGCCTGTGGATCCGTTACACGATGCTCGCCCCGCTGGACGCCAACGAAGAGCCCAGCTGCGCGGTTTGGCTGATGACGATGGACCCGCCCGGCGGCGAGGGTGGGGTGTTCGCCCGCAAGCAGACGCTGCCGATCTCGGAGATGCAGACCAGCTCAGAGCCCTTTTCGCTTGAGATCTCCAGTTGCACGCTGGATGACCGCGGCATGAGCGGCTCCTTCCAGGACGTCAGCTTCGATCTGCGCTGGCAGGGGCGCCTGAGCGCCTACGAGCACGTGCATCCGATCCTCAGCCGCGCCCGGATTGCCAAGACGGTGCTCTGCCTGCCCCACGCGGACCTGCAGGTGTCGGGCACCGTCGCCTTCGCCGGCCGGAGGTTGGAGCTCGCCCGAGCCCGCGGTGGGCAGGCGCACCTGTGGGGCTCAAAGCATGCAGGCCGCTGGGCGTGGCTGCACTGTAACGATCTGCGCGATCGCGACGGGGACCCCGTGGCGGACAGCTTTATCGACGGCGTGTCGGTGTATGTCCCGCGCTTTGGCCGTGAGGTGGGACCCAGCACGCCGGTGCTGGCACGCATCTGCGGCGAGGACTTCAGCTCGATCTCGCCGCTGCGCGTGCTCACCAACCGCAGTCGCTTCGGGCTGAGCCGCTGGGAGCTGCAGGCCGGCGATCGGCGCCGGCGCCTGCGGGTCGAGGTCGATGCTCCCCGCGATCGGCTCGTGGGCGTCACCTACCACGACCCCGACGGGCAGCCCGCCTACTGCTACAACACCGAGGTCGCCTCGCTGCGAGTCGGGCTGTGGGAGCGCCGCGGGCGTGGGCGGAGCGCCTGGTCACTGCGGCGAGAGCTCGTCGCGCCCGGCCTGGCTCACTTCGAGTACGCCCAGCGCGAGCCGCTCGCGGGCGTGGGACTGGCACTCGAGTTGAGCGGCTCAGCCGGCGCCCTGCGGCTACCCGCCCCGTTTCGGCTGCGCGGCGAGCACATCGCGATCGATTTGCCTGGCGGCCACGCCCTGTTCAGCACCCGCCGCGGCGGGTGCTCCACGGGACCGTACGCGTCGCTGAACCTCGGCGTGATCGCACCGCTCGGGGAAGAGTCGGGCCACGGCGATGACGCGCAGACGGTGCTCGTCAACCGCCGGCTGCTGGCTCGGCAGATCGGCCTGCCGGTGGAGCGCTTCGCTCACGCCCGCCAGGTGCACGGCCGGGAGGTGATGCGCCTGGCTGAACCCCCGGCCGGGGCCTGGGCACAGCCGCGCGGCACGCGGGGCCCTGACGGTCTCCCCGACGCTGACGGGCAGGCCAGCACGCTGGCCGATGTGGCCGCCGTCGTGCTGGTCGCCGACTGCCTGCCGGTCGCGCTGATCGGCAGGGGCGGGGTGGCGATGCTCCACGCCGGCTGGCGAGGTCTTGCGGCCGGCGTGCTGGAGGAGGGGGTGCGGGCGCTGCGCGAGCTGGGTGTGAGCGGCCCGCTGGCCGCGGCGATCGGCCCCGGCGCGCGCGGCTGTTGCTACCAGGTCGGAGACGAGGTTCGCCGGGCCTTCGCGGAGTACGGGCAGCGGGTGCTGGACGGCGATCGCCTCGACCTGGCGGCGGTGGCGCGGTTGCAACTGCGCTCGCTTCCTGTCGCCTCGGTGCATGACACGGGGCTGTGCACGATCTGCTCCGAGCGCTCGCTGTTCTTCTCGCACCGGCGCGATAACGCAATCACTGGACGTCAGGTGGGCATTGCATGGCGCGACTGATCGACGATCTGAGGGCCGCCCGGATTCAGGAGAATCTGTTTGGCCTGCGCGAGGAGATCGCGACAGCGGCATCTGCCGCTGGACGTGACCCCGGCGACGTCGAGATTCTCGCTGCCAGCAAGTACGTGTCTGCCGCGGACCTGCCGATTCTCGCCGAGGCCGGTATCCGGCTGGTCGGCGAGAACCGCGCGCAGGACCTCGCCACGAAGGTGGCCGAGCACGGCGAGCTGTTCACGTGGGATTTCATCGGCCAGCTGCAGAGCCGCAAGGTCCGGGCGATCGTGCCGCACGTGCGCCTGATCCATTCGGTCGCGACCGAGTCCGCGCTGGGAGAGCTCGCCCGTCACCTGGATCAGGCCCGCCCCGGGCTCGAGATTCTGATCGAGGTGAACGTGGCGCGCGAGTCCGGCAAGGCGGGCGTCGCTCCGGAGCAGATCGATGCGTTGATCGAGCGCTCGTCCGTGCCCGTGGTGGGGCTGATGACGATGCCGCCATACGCTGCCGACCCCGAGGACAGCCGTCGCTGGTTCGCGGCGCTGCGTGGCCTGGCGGACGAGCACGGGCTCGAGCGGCTGTCGATGGGGACCTCGCAGGACTACCGCGTGGCGGTGGCCGAGGGCGCGACCATCGTGCGGATCGGCACCAGACTGTACGATTGATAGCTATCCGAAGGTCCAAGGCGGTCAGCCTCCGTCGTGGGGGAGACGCGGGCAGATGGTGTGTGTCCGGCGGTGCTCGTACCCTGGCGAGCGTGCCTTCCCGCAATGAACCTTGCCCGTGCGGCAGCGGCCGGAAGTACAAGCGCTGCTGTCTTGAGTGGCTGGAGACGGTCGCACGGGAGCTCAGGGAGCGAGACAGAGTGCTGGGGGATGTGATCGAGTGGCTGCAGGACGAGCACCAGCAGGCGTTGGAGGAGGCGCGTGCCGAGACGACGCTGATCCGGCTGCTCCGCGGCCCGATAGGCCGAAGCATGAGCCTGGTGTGGGCACTGAACGACTACGTGCCAGCTGACGGTGGGCCGCCGCTCATGGTGCGTTACGCGCAACTCCCAGACCTCGATCCGGGCGCACGTGAGGTCGTCCGCGGGCTCGCCGAGGCACGACTCGGGGTGTATCGAGTTGGCGCGACGGTTCAGGATCTGTGGGTCGAGGTCGAGCCCCTCCTCGGCGGCGCGCCGGTGCGGCTTCCCCTTCAGGACGGATCCCGGCATCTCCAGGCGGGAGAAATCCTCGTCGCGCGCCTGGTCACGGCGACCACCATGCCGACACCGTGGGGGCATGGCGCCTGTTTTGCAGCCCACAGCGAGCGTCGCTGGCGGGCACAGCTGGCGGCGCTGGCGGCAGATACCGCGCAGGCCGCTCTGAGTGTGCTCGGCTTTCATCCCGACGATGCCGCTGAACCCCTCCCGGACAGGCTTCGGCTCTACACCATGGTGTGGCAGGTCGACGGTGAAGACACTGTTTGCGAAACGCTCGAGGCTGAGGAGGGGTGGGAGTGCATAGGTCAGGCGATCCCCGGCGGGTGGGCTTTCTCATGGCCTGACGACACGGCATCCGAAGCTCTCGATCTCGGCGGCTTGCGAGAGGGCGACAGCAAGGTCGAGCTAGCCAGGCTCATCGTCTGCGGGCACGAGATGACGCTCCTCAGCGCCGACCACAGGACCATGATCGAGCTCGCTGCTCTCCTCGAGGACAACCTTCGTGGCCTGATGACTCCACGCTCCGAAGCGCTCGCTGCGTGACCGAAGACGGCGAATTACCGCTTGTGATCTCGCCCCACACCGAGAGTCACGGAGCCCAGGGGCTGAGTTATGCAGTCTCAGCCAGCTCGTAGCCGAGTGACCGGTAGGCCCGCAGGCGCTTGGTGAACATGCGCCGCAGGACGGGCAGCTCGGCGTCGACGTAGTCGTAGATGAGCGCTTCGCGCTTGCCGGGATGGGCGCGGTGGAGACGCCCGGCGTACTGCACGACGGTGCCCTTCCACGCGATCGGCATGGCAAGCAGCAGCGTGTCGAGGCGTGGGTCGTCGAAGCCCTCGCCAATGTAGCGGCCGGTGGCTAGCACCACCCGCCCGCCGTCGCCGTCCGTGCTGGCGAGCTGCTCCAACGCGACACGGTGCTCGGCCGGTCGCATGTCGCCGTGCAGGACGATGAGCGTGTGGGTATCCGCAAGGCGCTCCGCCAGTTGCTCCAGGTGCTCGCGCCGTTCTGTCAGCACGATCGGGCAGCGGTCCTGCGCTGCCAGCTCCAGCGTGTCCTTCGCGATCATCTCGCTACGCCGCACGTCAGTCGCGAGTGCGGCATAGACCTCCTGAATGCTCGCGTCGGTGGGCAGCGTCGCGGGGTCGAAGGACGTGTCACGGCGCACGACGCGCAGCACGAGCGGCTGCGATGAACGGGTCGCGCTGGGCTCGATTGTGTGACGGACCGGGCCGCACTGCATGGTGACGATCGGATGGTGTCCGTCGCGGCGCTTCGGCGTGGCGGTCAGCCCGGTCACGTAGCGCGCGAGGGCGGCTTGAAGGACGCGCTCGGTCATCACGGCCGGGACGTGGTGACACTCATCCACGACGATATGGCCGTAGCCTGCCAGCAGCTGGTCGAGCGTCTTGTGGCGAGCCAGGCTCTGGACCATCGCGACGTCCACCTTGCCCGTGGGCTTGCCGCGACCGCCGCCGATCGTCCCGATCTCATCTGCCTTGAGATCAAGGAACTCGTTCAGGCGCTTGACCCACTGTTCGAGCAGCGGCTTGCGGTGGACGAGCACGAGCGTCGAGCGTGCCCGGGCCGCGATCAGCCGGGTGGCGATGACGGTCTTGCCGATACCCGGCGGCGCGCACAGGACACCGAGCTCGTGGGCGAGCAGCGCTGGCATCGCCTGCTCTTGACGGGCGGTGAGCTCTCCCGTGAACCGCGCCTTGAGCGCCTTACCCTCCGTGCGCTCGTCGGAGAGCTTCAACGCGATGTTCAGGCCAGCCAGCAGCTCCTCCAATTGTCCGAGACAGCCACGTGGCAGCACCAGGAAGTCGCCTGTCTGCTCGAAGCAAGCAATCACGCGTGGGGTAAGCGCGGTGGATTTGCGCATCGCCTGAAGTTCCAGGAACTTCGGGTTGGAGAACGCCGCGAGCCGCCGCAACGCGTCCAGTAACACCGGCGGCAGCCCGTTGCTGCGCACATACAAGCGCTGGGCAAGCGTCGCGCTCACCGTGCCAGGCAGCTCCGCGGCGGCGAGCCGCTCGGTCAGCGGCCGCACCGGGCGCCACGGCGCATCGCTGTCCTCCGCCTGCTCAGGCACGCCGAGGACACGGCCGTCGCCGAGCCCACGAGCCACCAGCTCCTGCAGACGAGCCGGGGCGATCCGCGGCAGCGACTCCAGATAGGACCACTGGTCCTCGAACGGCTCCAAGCGCTCATCCACGAACAGCGTGTTGCCACGCTGGCGCGCCTGCAGCTGGAGCGGCAGCGCGATGAGGTTCCCGAAGCCTCCCTTCGGCAGCGTGTCCTGGCTTGGAAACAGGCGATCGTAGGACGCCATCCCCAGCGTGGGGCTGCGCGCCATCGCGTCCGTCAGGAGCATCAATCCGAACCGCCGCGCGAGTGCTGCCTGCACCGGCTCGCTGAAGAAGAACCAGACATGGGCGCCCTCTCCCGAGCGCGAGCGCTCGACCGCTGGGGTGAGATTGACCTCGCAACATGCCTCGCGCAGGGCCATCACATCCGCACGCCACGAGCGTTCATCGAGATCAATCGCCAGCAGCCGGCACATATCGCCGGCCAGCAGCGGATAGACGCCCATCACATGGCGGCCCCGCAGATGCCTGAGCAGCTCGCCCTCAACCGGGGCGGGGAACGCCTGGTTGGGGCATTCCCCGCACTTCAGGCGTGGCTTGTTGCATCCGGCCTTCCACTCGTTATCGCAGCGGGGCGCCCACCCACTTGTGCCCTTCGCCGGTTTCTCCCAGCGATGTGGGAAGACATCCTCGCGGCCACGGAAGAGGCTGGCGAACAGCGCGACCTTGCGCTGCGGCGTCCACGGTGCCGACCGAGCCGGTTCGCTCTCGCCTGCGCCGTCTGAGATCGCGCGTTTCCGCTGCGCGTGCAGCTCGGCGAGCTCTCGAGTCGCCATCTCGCGCGCCCTGTCGAGCGCGCTCAGTCTTGCCTCCCCAGCCACGATTGCGGCGTCAAGCTCTCCGTCTGTGGACACCCGCTGCATTCTGCACACAGAACCGGCGTATACATGCACCCGCGTGGCGGTGGCCGAGGGGGCTACTATCGTGCGGATCGGCACGAAGCTGTACGATTAACGGCCGTGCCGGCGATGGCGGATGGTTAGCATGAGCAGGGAAACTCGCCCGCCGGGCGAAAACTCAACTGACTATGGCCTTCAGCGATTCCTGGCACCGCGCGCTCGTGTACTTCGGCCTAGCCGAGGAGTATCACGACGACGGCTATGACGACGAGCCGGGCGGGCGGGTACCGAGTCCGATCTGGAGGACCGCTACCGCGAGCGGCCGAACGTCCGCCGCCTGCGCCGCCGGCGCGACGAGTTCGACGACATCTTCGCCGAGGACGAGCCCCGGGGACGCTCGACCACTGCGCTGCGCCCTGTCGGCGGTCGTGGCAACGGCAATGGCGACGTGCGCGTGCACCTGGTCGTGCCCAAGTCCTTCAACGATGCCCAGCAGATCGCGGACAAGTTCAAGGACTCGATCCCGGTGATCCTCAATCTCCAGGGCACCGAAGTCGATCTCTCCAAGCGTCTGATCGACTTCGCCTCCGGCCTCACCTACGCGCTCGACGGCGGCATGCAGCGGATCGCCGACAAGGTGTTCATGCTGACGCCGCGCAACGTCGAGATCTCCGCCGAGGAGCGCGCGAGATTGATCGAGAAGGGCTTCTTCAATCAGAGCTGAGCAGGTCGGGTCGGTAGCCTAGGCGCACTATGCAGATAGGACTGATCGGCGCAGGAAACATGGCTCGGGCGCTTGCACGTGGGTGGAATCGTCCGCTGCTCGTGGCCGATCCAGTCACCGAGCGGGCCCAGGCGCTGGCCGCCGAGGTGGGAGGCGAGGCGCTGGCCACGAACGTCGAGGTGGCGCAGCGGGCCGACTTGGTCGTGCTCTGCCACAAGCCCTACCAGCTCGCTCGACGTCGCGCAGTGAGGTGGCGCCGCACGCCAAGGCGGTCGCCTCGATCCTCGCGGCCACCTCCCTTGCGGCGCTCCACGAGGCCTATCCCGATCGGCCGGTCTACCGCTTCATCCCCTCGCTCCCGGTGGAGGTGCGCCAGGGCGCCGTCGTCCAGGCCGCTCCCGAACGCCGGGATGCGCTCGACGCGCCGGTCAGCGAGCTGTTCGCCGAGCTCGGCACGCTCGTTACGCTGCCCGACGCGCTCGTCGACGTCGCGATGGGCTTGATGTCGTGCGCCCCCGCCTATGTTGCGCTCGTCGCCGAGGCGCAGATCGACGCGGGCGTGCGCCGCGGCATTCCCGCCGCCCAGAGCGCGGAGCTGGTCGTGCAGACGCTCGCCGGGACCGCGGAGCTGCTGCGCCGCCGGGGCAACGACACGCTCGCCGTCCGCCGCGAGGTGGCATCCCCGGGCGGTGTCACCGCCCGCGGCCTCGCGGCGCTCGAGCGCGCCGGGCTGCGCGCGGCCTTCAGCGATGCTCTCGACGCCGTGCTCGCCGACGCCCGCGATGATCCTCGCCAGCGCGCGCACCGATATCGCCGAATACCTGTCGACGTTGATCTACGTCTACACGCTCCTGATCATCCTTTACATCGTGATCCAGCTGCTGTTCTCGGTCGGCCTGCGCCCACCCTACTCGCGCGCGACCGACATCGTGATGGGGTTCCTGCGCGACATCTGCGAGCCGTTCCTGCGCATCTTCCGCCGCCTGATTCCCTCGTTCGGGGGGATCGACTTCAGCCCGCTCCTCGCCATCGTCACCCTGGAGATCCTCAACAGCGTCGTCGTCCAGGGCCTGATCCACGGCTGAGTCCGCGGATGCGCTTCCCATGAGTGCTGTCAGCGCCTGGGTCCGCGCCGGGCTGGTCGCTGCTCGTCGTGCTCGCGGCCGACCAGCTCTCAAAGCACGCGATCCGCCACTCGATCGTCCCCGGCGAAGAACACAAGCGTCCTGCCGGGGCTCCAGCTGGTCAACACCCGCAACAACGGCGTCGCCTTCGGCTTCCTCCCCGGGAACCACCTCGCCGTGACGCTCGTGATCGGCCTCGCGCTGCTCGCGCTGCTCGTCTACTTCGCGCTCCACGCCACCCGGCCTCTGATCTGGCTGCCCACCGGCATGCTGATCGGCGGCGCGCTCGGCAACATCCTCGACCGCCTGCGCGAGGGAGCGGTGACCGACTTCATCAAGCTCCCGCTCGGCTGGCCTCCGTTCAACCTCGCCGACACCTCGATCACGCTGGGTGTCCTGCTCCTGCTGATCGTGCTGGAGGCGCCCGCGCAAGGGTTCCCCGTGACCGGTTCTCCGCTCTTCACGATCGCCTACCAGGACGACCACCTGCTGGTAGTCGACAAGGCGCCCGGGCTGGTCGTCCATCCCGCGCGCGGGCATCGCGAGGGGACGCTCGCGCAGCTGCTGGCTGGGCTCGCCGCCGGAGGGGAACCAGGCCGGGCCGGGATCGTGCACCGGCTCGACCGTGACACCTCGGGGCTGCTCGTCGTCTCGCGCTCGGACGAGGCCCACCGGCTGCTGCAGGCGGCGCTCGCAGAGCGGCGCATCGAGCGCGAGTACCTCGCGCTGGTGCGAGGGACGCCCGCCGGCGCGCAGCGGGACGATCGAGGCGCCGATCGGACGCGATCCGCGCGTGCGCACGCGCATGACCGTCGGCGGCGTCAGCCCGCGCGAGGCGCGCACCCACTTCACGCTCGAGCGTTCGCTTCCAGACACGATCGCTTTTGCGGCTGCGCCTGGAGACGGGGCGCACCCACCAGATCCGGGTCCACCTGCAGGCGATCGGTCATCCCGTGTGCGGCGACCCCGAGTACGGAACCGCTGGTCTGCTCGGGCTGGAGCGCCAGTTCCTGCACGCCACGCGCCTCGCCTTCGAGCACCCTTTCACGGGCGCGCGCGTGGAGATCGACTCGCCCCTGCCCGCCGATCTCCAGCGCGCGCTCGAGCGGGCCGAAGAGCTATCCTGAGTGGCCAACCAGATCTTCGACCCGTGCGGTCACGGATTGCGGCCCTGCCCGGATAGCGACTTCGAGTCGTGAGCTCCGGGTCCGCTCCACCCGCACGACATCCAATCGCATAAAAAAGGGAGTAACCCGTGGCTCAAGTAGGCATAACGGAGCTGCTGGAGGCCGGCGTCCACTTCGGCCACCAGACGCGCCGCTGGAACCCCAAGATGCGCCGCTTCATCCATGGTGAGCGCGGCGGCATCTACATCATCGATCTGCTCAAGACCTCCGCCGCGCTGAGCCAGGCGCAGGAGTTCGCCGGGACGCTCGCCCATCGCGGCGGGACCGTGCTGTTCGTGGGCACCAAGAAGCAGGCGCAGGACACGGTCAAAGACGTGGCCGAGGCGTCGGGCATGCCCTACGTCAACCATCGCTGGCTCGGCGGCCTCTTGACGAACTTCCAGACCATCAGCCTGCGCATCCGGCGCCTGCACGACCTCGAACGCTTCGAGGCCGACGGCCAGCTGGCGCTGCTGCCCACGCGCGAGCGGATGGCCGCGCAGGCCGATCTCGCCAAGCTGCGCGCCAACCTCGGCGGCGTCAAGAACATGCAGCGCGTGCCCGACGCGATGTTCGTGATCGACCTCAAGACCGAGGAGATCGCGGTCAAAGAGGCCAGGCGTCTGCGGATCCCGATCATCGGCCTGGTCGACACCAACTGCGACCCGGACGGGATCGACTTCGTGATCCCCGGCAACGACGACGCGATCCGCTCGTGCGCGCTGATCACCCAGGCGATCGGCCAGGTTGTCTCCGAGGGGCACTCCGTGTTCCGCGCCGAGGAGGACCGCGCCCGTCAGGAGGCCGAGGAGAAGGCCCGCATCGAGGCGGAGGCTCGCGCCAAGCGCGAGGCCGAGGAACAGGCCAAGCGCGAGGCCGCGGAGCAGGCAGCCGAAAGAGCTCGCCGAACGGGAGGCCGCTGCCGCGGCCGCTGCAGCCCTCCGCAGCGCAGCCTGCCCCTGCCGCTGCGCCCGGCAAAGCGCCCGCGCCGCCCGATGCCCAAGCGCCTGTGCCCTGCTGAGGAGCCTGCGCAGGCTGCGCCTGCCACAACGGCGCCTGAGGAGGCTCCAGCCGCTGAGCCCGCCGAGGAGGCGAGCGCCACATGAGCGCCGCCGAGATCTCAGCGCAAGATGTGAAGGCCCTGCGCGAGCGCACGGGCGCGGGCATGATGGACTGCAAGAAGGCGCTCACCGAGGCCAGGCGGCGATATCGAGCAGGCGATCGAGATCCTGCGTGTCAAGCAGGGCAAGAAGGTCCAGGATCTCGGCGAGCGCGTGGCCACCGAGGGCACCGTGCAGGCCTATGTGCACGCCGGCGCCAAGGTGGGAGTGCTGATCGAGGTCGACTGCAACACCGACTTCGTCGCCACGAACGAGGACTTCGTCGGCTTCGCGCGCGATATCGCGATGCAGATCGCCGCCACGCCGACGGTCAAATACGTCAGCCGCGAGGATGTCCCCGCCGAGCAGCGCGACGCCGAGGCGCGGATCTACGAGCAGGAGGCGGCCGACAAGCCCGAGAACGTGCGCGAGAAAATCGTCTCGGGCAAGCTCGACTCTTGGTATGAGACGATCGTGCTGCTCGAGCAGGAGATGCACAACCCCAAGTTCGAGGGCAAGACCGTCCAGCAGTTGCGTGACGAGCTGACCGCCAAGACGGGCGAGAACGTTGTGATCCGCCGTTTCACACGGTTTGCCGTGGGCCAGTAGGCTCAGGCTGGATGGCTGATCCCGCGTTCAAACGCATCCTGCTGAAGCTCTCCGGCGAGGCGCTGATGGGCGAGCTGCACTACGGCACCGATCCCGAGCGGGTCATCGCCGTCGCACGGCAGGTGTCAGACGTGCGCGACCGCGGGGTGGAGGTGGCGATCGTGGTCGGCGCGGGCAATATCTACCGCGGCATGGAGGGCGCCGCCGCGGGCATGGACCGCGCGACCGCCGACTACATGGGAATGGTCGCGACCGTGCTCAATGCGCTGCCGCTGCAGGACGCGCTGGAGAAGCTGGGCAGCCCCACGCGCGTGCAGTCCGCGCTGGGGATCTCAGAGGTGGCCGAGCCCTACATCCGCCGCCGCGCGATGCGCCACCTGGAGAAGGGGCGCGTGGTGATCTTCGCGGCGGGCACCGGCAACCCGTTCTTCACGACCGACACCGCCGCGGCGCTGCGCGCGGCGGAGATCCACGCGGAGATCATCCTGATGGCCAAGAACGGCGTGCAGGGTGTATACACGGCCGACCCGGCGGTCGACCCGAACGCGAAGTTCATCCCCGAGATCACGCACATGGAGGCGATCGAGCGTCGCCTGCGGGTGATGGACTCGACCGCGCTGGCGCTGTGCATGGAGAACTCGATGCCGCTGAACGTGTTCAACATGGACGATGCGACGAGCGTCTCGCGGATAATCTCGGGTGAGCGTGTGGGCACCCTGGTAACGACATCGGGAGGAGATGGCGATGGGGTCAGCTGAGAACGTGATCGATGAGCTGCTCGCCGACGCGCGCGAGCGGATGACGAAGTCGCTGGAGTCGGCCCACCAGGAGTTCTCCACGGTGCGCACGGGGCGGGCCAGCCCGGCGCTGCTCGACCGCATTGTCGTCGACTACTACGGCGCGATGACTCCGCTGAACCAGCTCGCCACGATCTCCGCGCCGGAGGCGCGCCTGATCACCGTGCAGCCATATGACAAGACCTCGATCAAGGAGATCGAGAAAGCGATCAACGAGTCCGACGTCGGCCTGAACCCCTCCAACGACGGCAACCTCGTGCGCCTCGCGGTTCCGGAGCTGACCGAGGAGCGCCGGCACGAGCTGGTCAAGGTCGTGCGCAACCTGGCCGAGGAGGGGCGCGTGGCGATCCGCAACGTCCGCCGCGACACGATGCAGCAGCTGCGCGAGCTGAAGGCGGACGGGCAGGCCAGCTCCGACGACGAGCACCGCGCCGAGGTCGAGCTGCAGAAGCTCACCGACGCCAGGGTCTCAGAGCTCGACGGTGTGCTGAAGGCCAAGGAGCAGGAGATCCTCGAGGTCTGATGGGCGACCCTCAGGGGGACGGGGTGGGACCCAAATATCTCGCCATCATCACCGACGGGAACGGCCGCTGGGCGCAAGAGCACGGCGTGCCCGTCAACGAGGGTCATAGCGCCGGCGCCGACACGGTCAAGGCGCGCCTGCGCGACGCCGCGGAGTTGGGTATTGAGGAGCTGACCGTCTACTCGTTCTCGACCGAGAACTGGTCGCGGCCCGCGGCGGAGGTGGAGGGCCTGATGGCATGTTCTCCAAGCGCATCGCAGGCGAGACGCCGGAGCTGCACGAGGAGGGCGTGCGGATGCGCTTCATCGGGCGGCGCGAGGGTGTGAGCGAGCAGCTCGTCCGAGCAGATGAGCTGGGCGGAAGAGTTGACCGAAGCCAACAGCCGAATTACGCTGTTCGTGGCTTTCAACTACGGCGGGCGCGCCGAGATCGTGGACGCCGCGCGGCGCTTCGAAGGAAGCACCGAGGAGGAGTTCAGGCAATGTCTCTACGCGCCGGAGATGCACGATCCGGAGCTGATCATCCGCACGAGCGGCGAGCGGCGGCTGTCCAACTTCCTGCTGTGGCAGTCTGCCTACTCGGAGTTCATTGCCCGCGACGAGCTGTGGCCGGACTTCACGCGCGCGGCGCTCGAGCAGTCGCTGGCCGAGTTCTCAGAGCGCCGCCGGCGCTTCGGCGGACGATGAGCGCCCGCCGAGCAGGTGTGAGAAGGCCGGCACGGCCCAGTCAGAGATCGGACCTGAGCGCACGCGTGCTCGCCGCCGTGCCGGCGATCGCCTTCGCCCTGTTTATTGTGATCGAGGGCGGTCTGGTCTTCGCGCTCGGGCTGTTCGCGCTCGGCTGCATCTGCATGCACGAGCTCTACGGCATGTACGAGCGCGCGCAACCGGTTCGGCTGGCCGGCTTCCTCGCGCTGGCCGGCCTGTTGGCGGCGGCCCTATATGGCAGCCAGTTCCAGGTGCTGCTCATCGCGGTCGCTGCGCTGCCGCTGCTGTTCGCGCTGACGCTGCTCCAGCGCCGGCCGAGTGTGGGGGGGATGGCGGTGACGCTGCTGGGGATCTATTGGATCGGCTTCGCGCTGGCCCATGCGGTGCTCCTGCGCGGGCTGCCGCACGGGCTGGGGATCGTGATCGATGTGCTCGTGGGTACTTTTCTCGGCGACACCGGCGCCTATCTGGGCGGCAGGCTGTTCGGGCAGCGTCCCTTGGCGCCGCGGATCTCGCCGAACAAGACGGTCGAGGGTCTAGTGATCGGGATGGTGTGTGCGGTTCTCGGCGTCTGGTTCGCCGGGCGCTACCAGGACTGGCTGCCCGGCAGCCATGCGCTCGTGCTCGGGATCGGTGTGGCGCTGGTGGCGCCGATCGGCGACCTGTTCGAGTCGTTTATCAAGCGCGAGGCTGGCGCGAAGGACACCGGGCGCGTGTTCGGCGCCCACGGCGGCGCGCTGGATCGCTTGGACGCGGTACTGTTCGCGGCGGTGGTGGGCTACTACATCTGGTTCGCCTACATGTAGCGCGGCCTTCGTTGAGTGGCTCGGTTTGGGCGCTTGCACAGTTGCGGGCGAGAGGTCTTCGTGGACACATCCGGTGCCTGAAAATGTGGGTTGATGGACGATGACAATCGTCATTTTTTTTCGCTACGGTGTTGGAAATGGACGATCCCAAGAAGCACGCTGGCAGCCCCCTCGAAACGCCGGGCGCTTATCAGATGACGGCCTGGACGCTGCGCCTGGCGGAGAGTTCCGACTTCGGCTGGTTGCTCACCGCCGACCCGCACCTGTTCGGGCTCTTCTACGCGACCTGCGCGGGGGCGGTGCCGGCCCCTGGAGCGCTCGCGGGCGAACCTGGAATCGGTGGCACAGTCTCCGAGCAGCTGCTGCCGACGCTGAAGGATTTGCAGCGTCAGTTCGGCGCCGGTACGAGCGGCCGGTTTGCACGGCTTTACCTGCAGGGCGTTGGCGTCTACGCGCTGGTCGAGCAGAACAACAGCGCCTACCGCGAGGGCGTGCGGGCGTGGCGGAAGGCGGCGAAGACGAAGGCATCGCGGTTCATCACCGCGCAGGAGCAGAATATTGACCGGATCGCCGATCTGCTGAGTCTCGACACGGTCGAGCGCAAGTTGCTCATCTTCCAACTCAACCGCCATCGGCCTGGGTTCTCGCAGCTGTTCGACCTGCTGATGGGCCCCGATCATGCGGCGACGGCGATTCTCGCGGCCGCCTTCAAGACCACCGAGCTCGAGGTCGCATCGGCCCTGTCGGAGACCTCGAAGCTCGTGTGCTCCGGGCTGGTGAGTGTGAGCCAGCGTCCGTTGCGGCTCATCGAGCCCTCTATGCATCTGCTTGCGACACTGAGCGAGTCGGCGGACGACGAGGGCGAGTTTCTCGAGCGCTTCATCAAGCCGCTCACACCGTCGCCATCGACGGGCTCGCTTGCGCGCCTGCACGAGGACGACAGGAAGATCCTGCTCGGCATTCTGCGGCTGCCGATGCCCGAGGACCACGGCTTGCACAGCCTCGTGTATGCCCCAAAGTCGGTCGACAAGCGCGACATGCTCGCCAGGCTCTTGCAGGAGGAGGGCATCGACGGCTACACGGTGCTCACCAAGCACGTGCCCGACGGCGATCTGTCGACCTGGGCCTACATCGCGCAGCGTCATCTCGAGAAGTCAGACCCAGGTGGTGTGCTGGTCGTCGATCGTGCTCATGAGGCGCTTGCCTCGCGGCGCGTCAGCATGCTCAGCATCTTTGGAATTGACGACGAGACCTCCGCGGAGGAGGACGGGCGTGCGTCCGATGAGGGGCTCACCAGCAGTCGCGTGCGCTGCGTGTGGCTGACCGACCGCGCGAAGCTCCTGTCGGAGCGCAACCTTGGCGCCTTTCTGTTCCATTGCGAGGCGCTCCCGGGTTCGCGTGCCGACCGTCGCGAGCGCGTGGGTCAAGCGATCTCGGATTTCGGCCTCTCAGAGCAGCTCGGGTTGCATCTGGCCAAGTACAGCCTGCTTGGCGAGCAGCAGGTCCGCCAAGCGGCGGAGCTTGCTCGCCTGCTCGGTCCGGCACACACAGACACCGACGGGAGCTCTGTCGTCGAGCGCGAGCGCGTGATCAAGCGCGCGGTCGCGCAAAGCCAGAAGGTGCTTGGGCGCGATCGCACCGAGAATCTGCGCGACTCCGTCACCCACTACAGCCTCGACCACCTCAACATCGCGGGACGCTTCACGCCGCAGCAGATCATCGCGGCGTTGCGCAAGCGCCCGCAGGGCTCGCTCTGCTTCTGGGGCATTCCCGGGGCCGGCAAGACGCAGCTGGCGGAGTACATCGGCGTCGAGCTGGACCTGTCGATCCTGATGCGCTCGGCCTCAGAGTTGCTGTCCAAGTGGGTGGGGGAGACCGAGCAGCAGATCGCCGCGATGTTCGCCGAGGCCGAGGCCGAAGGGGCACTGCTGTTCCTCGATGAGGCTGACTCGTTCCTGCGCGACCGTGCGCTGGCACGCGCCGAGTGGTCGGTGACGCAGGTCAACGAGTTGCTGCAGCGGATGGAGCGTTTCGAGGGCATCTTCATTGCGGCGACCAACCTGATGGACTCGGTCGATGCGGCGGCGATGCGTCGCTTCACCTGGAAGCTCGAGTTCAAGGCGCTCGAGGCCGAGCAGGCTTGGTCGATGTTCTGCGCCGAGGCGGAGTTCGACGCTGCTGCCGAGCCGGACTGCGCTGTGGGGCTCAAGGAGCAGCTTGCCGCCATCGCCGACCTGGCGCCTGGCGACTTCGCGACGGTGAAGCGTCAGGCGAATATGCTCGGTGAGCAGCTCTCGCCCGATGCGTGGCTCGAGCAGCTCGCCGCTGAGGCCAAGGCAAAGATGTTTGGCCTCAAGCGGCAGCAGCTCGGCTTCGCGAGCTGAGTCGCCGGCTCGAGGAGGCACAACTGAGCGGCGTCCAGCGGCGCTCTTGTGCTCGCTCTGCGAGCATTCCCACCGTGCGTAGGCTCCTGATTCTCGGCTCGACCGGCTCGATCGGCACGCAGGCGCTGGACGTGGTGCGGCGGAGTGGGGATCTCGAGCTCGTGGGTCTCTCCGCCGAGCGTTCGTGGGAGACGCTGATCGAGCAGGCGCGCGCGCATGGGGTCGGGCGGATCGCGCTTGTCGACGAGGAGGCCGCGGTGCGCGCGTCGGAGGCCTGGACGGACGGGGAGGTGCTCGCTGGCGCTGAGGGGCTGGTCAGGCTGGTGGTCGAGTCCGGCGCGGAGCTCGTGCTCAACGCGCTCGTCGGCTCCGCCGGTCTCGGGCCGACGGTGGCGACGCTCGGCGAGGGGATCGATCTGGCGCTCGCCAACAAGGAGTCGCTGGTCGTCGGGGGTGAGCTCGTGAGCGCGCTCGCGGAAGCGACGGGCGCGCAGATAACGCCGGTAGACTCCGAGCACACGGCCCTGCATCAGCTGCTGGCCGGGCAGCCGCCGGGGGCGGTGGAGCGGTTGACGATCACCGCCAGCGGCGGGCCGTTCCGCGGGCGCGGGCATGGTGACCTGGAGGACGTGACCGTCAAGCAGGCCTTGGCTCATCCGACGTGGGCGATGGGCGGCAAGATCACGATCGACTCGGCCACGCTGATGAACAAGGGGCTCGAGGTGATGGAGGCTCACCACCTGTTCGGGACGCCGTACGGGCGGATCGACGTGGTCGTGCATCCCCAGTCGCTTGTGCACGGGCTCGTGCAGCTGGTGGACGGGGCGATGCTCGCGCACCTCGGACCACCGGATATGCGGATCGCGATCTCCTATGCGCTGCACGGTGGGGAGAGCATCGAGTTGCCGATCAAGCCGCTCGACCTGGCCGCGGTGGGGGAGCTGAGCTTTGAAGCGGTCGACCTCGATGCGTTTCCGTGTGTGCGTCTGGCGCGCGAGGCGGCGCTGGCGGGGGGGACCGCGCCGTGCGTGCTCAATGCAGCCAACGAGGTTGCGGTGCATGCATTCCTGGAGGGTCGGCTCCGCTTCAACGCGATTGCGGAGGTGATCGAGCAAACGCTCGCCGAGTCGCCCGTCGCGCCGGTGCGCGCGTTCGAGTCGCTCTACGAGGCCGATCGCGAGGCCAGGACGATCGCCGGAAAGGTTGTGGCGCGGTCGATGTAAGCGCGTGCGAGCGCTCGCGGGGACAACTTCAGGAGCCGTCCAAAGGGTTCTCGAGCGTCGCTCAGTTGCGAATGCCCGGTGTGGCGGCTTGGACGACGCGGCGTCCCAGCTCGGAGACCTGCTCGTCGGTGAGGTGCTCGACGGTGAGGCCCGCCTGCTGCAGCTCGTGACGGACATTCACGGTGGTCAGGACGGTGTCGATCGCCGTTCCCAGTTTGGCCAGCGTGTGGCTGACGAGCGGGTCATCGAGCGAGGTCGTGCCGTCCTGGGCGGGCTTCAGCAGCCATGTGCGCAGCGCCTCTGCCTCGTTCAGGGCGAGATCGAGCGTGAGCATGCGCTCGTGGTCGACGTCGCCGGCGGGTTCGCTGGTCTGCGCGACTGCTCCGTTGGTGCTCTGGTCGGTGGCGCTCACGGGAGGGGGGCTCGTTCGGGGATGGCTCCAAGCCGGGACGGCGGGAGCCGGGTGAGCCCTTATCGACCGTGGTGAAGGCGTACTTGAGCGGCGCAGCTGTCAGATCTAGACAGGGACCGCCGCGGAGTGGCGGCCCGCTTCGCGCTGCGCCAGCCATGCCGTGTACGGATCGGCGGGCACGGTGCGCGCGTTGAGGGCCTGCTCATCATGGCGGCTTCCCGTCTGGGTGCGTGCGTCTCGCACGGACAGTTCGATGTTCCACGGCTCTGGGATGTAGCGGGGTGACGAAACGTTTTGCAGCGAGTCTCTGGGCGCCTGCAACGTTTGCATGTAACGGTCTCCTGACTGAGTCGTTTCTCGTAGAAAGCGGACAAGGGGGGTGTGGCGAGAGAAGGTTGCACCGTTGTGAGAAAATGTCCAGGGGTTTTGGACGAACGATGTTCGTCATATCCCTAAGGCCATACGCACCTGTCACTCACGGTGACATCGATCTGCCCGAAGCGGGCGATTTGTGTCGTGATTTTGGGCGGACACAGTCTTCTGCCATACCACAGCGGGTAACTGAGAAATGACCAACTCGTCATGGATATTCATCGAGGGCTGCTGGATCGCCTGGGTCCTCTACTGGGTGAGCATGGCCTTTAGGACCAAGCGTACGGTCGAGCGAGGAGGATTCTTCGGGTATCGCTTGGTGACGATCGTCCTCGTCATCGGATTGGTCGCGATCGCGCGGCTGTTGCACGTGTCCTCACAGTCACACCTTTGGCATACAGGCCCGGCCTTGGGGGTCTTGACCGACCTCGTCGTTCTCGCCGGAGCCGTCTTCACGGTTTGGGCGCGGGTTACGCTGGGTCGCAACTGGAGCGCGGAGGTGACGTTCAAGGCAGATCACGAGCTGATCGAGTCTGGCCCGTATGCGCTGGCGCGGCATCCGATCTATACAGGCCTGATCGTGATGGCGATCGGCACGGCGATCAACTACGGGCGGGCGATCGGCTTCGCCGTGTTCGTCGGGCTGTGCGGCGGTCTGTGGTGGAAGGCAAGGCAAGAGGAACGGATCATGACCAGCCACTTCCCCGACGCCTACGTTGAGTACAAGGCGCGTGTGCGCGCGATCATCCCATTCGTGTTGTAAGCCAGGACGGCGCCGTCGGCGGTTTGGCTTCGGCGGTGGGCGGTAGAATGAGAGATCATGAGCCCTCGCACTGACACCCCCCTACTCTCGCCGGGGCATGAGGCCGAGTGGGCCGTCATCAACCGCGAAGAGGCCGAGCAGATGCGTGCGATCAACATGGCACTGACCCCGGTCCAGCGGCTCGAGGAGGGCCTGAAACTCTCGCAACAGGCGGTTGAGCTCTTGGCCATCTCGATCCGTTCCGGCCATGTCCCAAGACGAGCTCTCTGGTCCTGACCTGTCCGGCGTCGCCGAGCACAGCACCCTGTGTGCCGCGCTACCGTTTCGTGCAGGCAAATGAAACCTCTAACGTCATACGGCCACGACCACCGTCGCGCTAAGGCCCGCGTGCGCTTTGGCGTAGGTATCTGGCTGCTCGCCCTTGCCGCGTATTCGTGCTACTCCGGCCTCTGGTGGGGCGTGCTGCTGGTTGCGCCGGCGGCGCTGCACTTCTACCTCGGCTACCGCCTGCCGAAGCAGTAGTCATCGAACGCCGCTGTCACCGCCTGGCTTCTCAGGTCCTCAGATGTCGGCGCCGGCGTTGGCCTTAATCAGCCGTCCGCACAGCATCCGTGAGATGTTGAGCAGGAGCTTGGCCGCCAAGGATGGTTCCTCGGCCATCAGCTTGTGCAGCGTCCCATCGGAGAGCGAGAGGATCTTCACGCCGGGCGTGGCGGCGTAGACGTCGGATTGGCGGGGCAGCTCGAGCAGGAACGCCATCTCCCCGAAGGCGTCTCCTGGCTCAAGGACGTTCACGAGCCTGCCGCGGTGGCGAACCTCGAGGGTCCCCTCGAGGACCAGGAAGAGGTTTTGCGAGGAGCCGCCCTCCTTCAGCACTCGATCCCCGGGGGCGCAGTCGATGATATTGCTGCGAGAGATGCACTGACTGGTCTCGGATGGGTCCAGGCCGGCAAAAGCATGGAGCTCCTCTTGATCGAGGCGTTCGAGGGCGGTCTCCACGTGAGCCCAGTACTCCCCAGGGGCCATCACCGAAGCGGAGTGGATGGCGTCACCTCGGGCCAGGGCAACCTCGATGCAGCGCGGCAGGCAGGGACGGCCATCCCCGTCCAGATTGCCGATCGCCGCGGCCAGGCCGTCCGTATCTCCGCCGAGAAACACCAGCGGGATGAGATAGCCCGCCTCCTCGCTGTTGATGTTGTGCTCGGCGTACGTTCGGCCTCCCGCCGAGAGGTTCATGGACAAAAGGTGCGGCTCGCAGTTGCCGAAGACGAGTCGAACGCCGCCGGCTTCGATGTCGGCGAGCGCGAGCTCGCGCAGTTTCGAGGAGACCGCCCGGCCACGGTGCTGCGGCGCAACCATCAGCCGCTCGCCGATGGCCATCAGCCGGGCCGGTACCTCGGACAGGAACGGGCCCAGGCTGTACTGGTCGATCTGGCGAGGCGAGAAGCCGTCGGCCCCCAAGGTCAGGCGCGACGTTCCCACCACCTGGCCGTCCTCACGAGCGCCGTAAAGAATGCTGTGGGCGTCCTCGGGCTCGACCAGCCGCCGAGCACCGTGATCCGCGGTCCGGCGGTAGCGGCCCATTTCCTGCACATATACGCCGTAGCGAAACCGAAACAGCTGCTCGCGGTCCTGCTCGGACTGCGCCCGGAAAACCTCGACGGTCATTGGCCACCCCTCAGCTCGGCCTTCAGCATGTTCGATCCTCTGCTTCGGCGCGGATTCTAGGGCTACCCACTGCACAACGTCCGGGCGGGTACACTGCGGTCGTGAGCTTAACCGCTGCCATCCAGGGTCGCTTCCTGAAGCTTCACCAGCGGCTCTACGAGCGCAGCGACGGACGGGTGGGCCACGGGATGGTCGGGGTGCCCACACTGCTGCTGCGTAGCACCGGCCGGCGTAGCGGGGAGCAACGTTGCAACGCGCTCGTCTACGCCAAGGATGGTGCGGACTATGTGCTCGTCGCCTCCAACGGTGGCAAGGATCGCTCGCCGGGATGGTTCTTCAACGTGCGCGATCAGCCCGCGGTGGAGGTCCAGGTCGCCCGCGAGAAGAGTCCTGGGACCGCGCGGGTTCTGGAGTCGGGGGATGAGGACTACGATCGTCTGTGGCTGCTCGTGAACGAGAAGAACCGCGGGCGCTACGACGCCTACCAGGCAGGTACAGCGCGGCCGATCCCGCTGGTGGTCGTAAGCCCTGGGTGAGGCTCAATTTGCCTCTGCTCGCCCAACGAGCATCTTCATCAGGTACTGCACGTTGGCTTGCGGGAAGGGCCGAGGGACGCTCTCGGCGGTCAAGCTGATCAGATCTCCTCCGTAGGCAAATGCGAAGTCTTCGATGTAGAAGGGCAACTGGACGCGCCTACCCCGGCGGGTGGTGTAGCTGGTCTGTATCGTCAGTCGCAGTGCGGTTCCACGGTACGGGCCGAGGCCCCGATAGCTGGTGGGTGCTGGGGCCGGGAGCGGCGTGATCGCTACCCGGCCGAGACGGAGCGGGGTGCGCTCGGTGGCGCGGCCGAACTGCGACCGGTTGTAGCTGTGCATGATGCAGGTGCGCCCGCGCGCGCTCGCGAGCACGGCGAGATACCGGTCGGCGGCCGCTTCACCTGGCAATACCGCGACGGTGGAGTACACCCACTCGTATTCGAGTCGAGCGTGGTATATGAAGGTGGGCGAGTGGATCGTCACGACGGTGTGTGTGGAGCGCAGCGCGCCGGCACACCGGGCGAATGCTTCCCAGTAGCCACCGTCCTCAGTCGGACCTTCCGGCGCCACCTGTGTCATCCCCGGCACGTCGTAGCCGCGCAGGTTCACGGCGTGGGCGTAGGTTCTTGCTTGCGCCCGGATAATCGGTCGAGTGGCGCTGAGCTGAACTGACGAGCTGCCGGGGAGCCTCGCCAAGTTGGTGGCGTGCGCGGAGACGACAGACGCCCGGCAAGCCGCGTCTGGCAGGGCGCAGGCCAGCACGTTCACGGTCATCAGAGCGCGGAGCCGCTCGAGCCTGAGCTGTGCCGCTCCCGTTGCAGGGGGATAGTCCGGCGGAACATCATCGACGCGGTAGAGGCGGCGGCCACGGACAAAGAGCACGTCCCACTGCTGGGCGTTGTCGGGATTGACCCAGTAGAGGTTGCTGGCGCCTGACGGAAAGTGCGCTGCATACGCCACGCCATCGCGCCGGCAGCGGGTACCTGCGGCTCGCGAGAGAGCGCCCTGAGCCTGCCTCTCTGTGGCGAATTCGAGCACGTCGGCCACGACGTCGTCTTCGCTGCCATCGCGATCGAGCGCCCACCAGCGCACCTCGTAGCCTGCGGGCACCGAGCCCGCCTGCGAGCCCGACGAGGATGACCGTAGTGGGGAGTCATCCGACCACAGGTTGCTCGTTGTGATCGTTCCCGCTTCATAGACGCGCCCGACCCGCGGCGGCATGATCCGCGTCACCGCATCGCGCAGCGCAGCGAGGTTCTGTCCCGGGATGCTCTGGACTTCCGGCGCGCCCCGGCCGGGACATCCAAGGGCAAACGCCGCTCCGCGTGCTTGCGCTGAGCCACTTCCACCGTTGAGGAGTTCGGTCTTAACCGAGAGCAGAGCCAGCACCGCGAGTGCCAGGCCGGCGAGCAGCAACCCCAGCCTCAGGCGGCTATCGGCCCACCAGGGAGCGCGGGGCGGCTTGAGACCGAAAGCCGCCCCTGAACCTGGCGCGTCCGTCTGTGCGTCTGCTCGAGCATCGCCAGGCCTCATGCAGCGAATATCGGTGGTGCGGGCTGTGCGCTTAAGGAGGAGACCCGGGGCAGCAGTCTTGCGGTCTGCCCGGTCCCGCGAAGCGGGCCATCCGCTGACGGAAACGCGAGACCAAGACCCGGCAAGATTAACGACGTTCTGCCGGCAAGGCCGTAGACCGCCGGCATAAAGCGCGTCGTGCGCCGCAGCAAAGTTAAAGATTCGTTGTTCGATTAAAGTAAATAGCTACGGCGCACGACGCGTGGTATTCGCTCGGTTTGCGGCCTTGCCGGCCGTACCTATTTCGAACCGCCGGGTCTTGGTCTCGCGTTTCAGATCACGGGGGAGACTGACCTGATCGCCGTGATAACTCGCGTCAGCCCAGCTGTTGGATCACGAGGGAAGCGGCGACAGGGTGGGTCCCTCCCGCGATCGGTGTGATCGTGAGTGCCGTCGAGTTTCCGGCTGGATTGAGAAGCTCAAGCGCCGAGTTTGTCGCGGTGGTTGTTACGAGCGCATCGCCGGAGATTTGGCTCGTTCCTGTCGCTCGGCCATACACCGTGTAGGCCAGTTCTTTCATGCTACCCCCGGAGTTCACAGCGAGCACCAATTGGCCCGCCTCATCCACGGACACCGAGAAATCCACGCTGTACGTGCCGATGTTGGGGAGCACAAAGTCGGTCGAAGGTTTGCCGGCGAGCCTGGTGATGACGTTGCTGGTCGGGCCGTTTTGGGGGAACTGGACCGGGGCCCCAACGGCCACGGTCGCCGCATTGTCCGGAGGCATCAGGGCGAAGAACTCGGCGTATGCCTGCGATCCAGGCGGGCCCGCGGGGCCAGTGGGTCCCGTAGGCCCCGTGGCGCCGGTTGGTCCGGTTGGTCCCGTGCTTCCCGCCGCGCCTGTTTCGCCTTTGGGTCCGGTTGCGCCTGTGTTGCCGGTTGTGCCTTTTGGGCCTTCCGGGCCGAGTGCTCCGGTGGAGCCCGCCGTGCCTTTTGCTCCTGCGGGGCCGATCGGTCCGGTGAAACCTGTGTTGCCGGTAGTGCCTTTGGGTCCGACTGGTCCGGTTAAGCCCGGTGCCCCGGGGACCCCACTTGACCCTGTGGAGCCTGTCGCTCCCGTGGCGCCGGTGAGTCCGGTTGCTCCCGGGGCTCCACTGGAGCCGGTGGATCCAGTCGCACCTGCTGGTCCGGGCAGTCCCGTGAATCCCGTCGCGCCCGTCGCGCCATTGAGTCCCGTCAGCCCGATCGGGCCCGCAAGTCCGGATGGACCCGTCAGCCCTGTGGTGCCTTGCGCGCCTGTGAGCCCTGTCTGTCCTGTAAGCCCTGTGGCGCCAAGTAGACCATGCAGGCCTTCTGGTCCGCTCGGGCCGGGTAGCCCCGCGAGACCCGCCGGGCCGCGAACACCCGCGTATCCTCGCGGTCCGCGTGATCCTGAAGTCGGTCGTGCTCGTCGTAGGCAGCGTGATGGGCGTGCAGGACCGACCCGCCCTGTAAAAGCGGCTGGCACACACGATCGAGCGGAGGTTGACTGGCCTACGGCGATGCCGGGAATCACGGCCAGAACCCCTGCAACCCCCAACGTACAGGCTGCCGCCGCGAGCGCGCCACAAACGCCCCGACGAGCCTGCGGGGATGGAGCGGTTTTCCAGAAAGTGACCATTAATTGGAATCTCGACGGGTGGATCCTCCGGCTTGAGCGCTTGCGTCGCAAGTAGCTGCATGGCGGCTCGACGCGGTAGGTTTCAGGTCATGAAGCGCACGATGCGGCCTCGTCCGTCGGTCCAGGTCTCCGGATTGCTGCTGTACCTGCTTACTGTGGTGATCGAAGCGCCCGTGATACTCCTGCGGCTCTGTCTCGTCTTCTTTGTCGTGGAGGTGCCGTTGCGGATTGCCGGGGATCCGCCGCTGTCGATCGTGCTCTTGTGCTTGATCGCGAGCGCGCCGACGCTGTGGTCGATGTTCGCGTTGATCAGCCCGGCGGGTAGTGGCTGGTGGTGGCGACAGTACACGGGTGGCAGGGAACCATCACAGCGCGAGCGCTTGGCCTACCAGGACGCCGTCGAGCGCCTCCAGGCCGAAAGCCTCAAACCCCTGCGGTTGCCCTCGAGCTGGTTCGTGATCGATGAACAATGGCCCAACGCCAGCGCGTGCGGTGACTCCCTGATGCTCGCCAGGGGCCTCTTGGAAACCGAGGATCCAGGCTGCGTCCTCGGGCACGAGCTGAGCCACCTGGCGAGCCTCGACGGACGGATCGCTCTCGCTTTGAACCGGCTCGTGATCCAGCAGGCGCCGAGGCCCTCCAAAGACCCCGAGGACGCCGGGCGCCCGAGCGGAGAACGCAGGATCATCCGGTTCGCGCGGGGTGGTCTGGCGCTGCGCATCACCGCGCCGCTCTGGGGCCATTACTGGCGCGGACGCGAGTATGCCGCCGACGCCTACGCCGCGAGCCTCGGGCAAGCCGACAAGCTCGCTGACTATCTGGAGATCATCGCCCTCGTCTACGATCGCCCAATCCCCTTCATCGCCCTCACCGGCACCGACCACCCCTACACCGAGCTGCGCATCGATCGCCTCCGCAACTACGATCATGAACCGATCCCCCAATCAGCTCGTCTCGAGGTTCGTCCTCGCTGCTGGCTCGCGCGCGGCTTGCTTGTTTTCTTGCTTCTCTCGTGGGTTTTGAAGAAGAAGCGAATAACCCATATTTTTGTAGATATAGAACAGCCAGAGTTGCTTTAGTCCAGCCACGCCGCCTCGCGCGTGGCATTGATCTGGCCCAGATCACATGGCCCAGCAAAGTGGCACCCTCCCGGCTGAGGGACATCGTGAAGCTCGAGTGCTTGCGCCTAAAGGATCGCGCGCGGGACGCCGATTCTCTTTTCTATGTCAGCGCTCGACCGCAGGGTCCTCGCCATGGTGGACGCGCCGGCGCATCCGCGGCGCGGTGTCAAGGCGCTGTATGGCGTCCTGGGCTTCGTGCTGGTCGCCTACATGGTCTCGCTGATCGTGCGCGGACCGGACGGTCCGTCCCCGACCTGGCTGGATGGCTGGGGTGTGGATGGCTTTGAGCTGCTGGTGAGCTTGCTGATCCTCGCGCGAGGCGTGATGTACAAGCGCGACCGCAGGTATGCGTTGCTGCTCGGGCTGGCGGGCTGCTCGTGGGCGGCGGGGGATTTCACGGTCACCTACCTCGAACTGGGTGGCGCGCAGGTGCCGACGCTGGCGCTCAACAATTACCTGTGGGCGGGGTTCTTCCCGCTGACCTACGTCGGCGTGATGGTGCTGATGCGCCGCGACGTCAAGAAGCTGACAGCAGCCAACTACCTCGACGGTGTGGTGGCGACGCTCGTGACCGCGGCGGCGCTCGTCGCGTTCGCGTTTCACGCGATCGCAGCGGCTTCGGGCGGCAGCAGCGAGTTCGCGGCGGTCAACCTGGTCTATCCGGTCGGCGACCTGTTGCTGTTCGGCTTGACGGCCCTGGGCATCGTCATGTTGCCCGCGGGGCGAGGGCGGGCGCGCTGGTATCTGATCGCGCTGGCCGGGGCGTGCAACGCGGTGGGTGACACGAGCGCGCTGTTCAACGGCCTGCTGGCCACGGACATAGGCTGGTTTTTCAACATCGTCGCCTGGCCGGCGTCGCTGCTCATGATCTCCTCCGCGGTGTGGCTCGCGCCCGACCCGGGCGTGCCGGTCAAGGAGAACACCTCCTCGGGCTTCAAGATCCCCGCGGTGGCCTCCGGCCTGGCGCTGGCGATCCTGTTCGTGGGCTCGCTCGAGCACCTCAGCCAGGTCGCGATCGGCTTGGCGACCGCGACGCTGCTGGCGGCCGGGATTCGCTTCGGGCTGGCCCTGCGCCGGCTGGGCGAGCTCACCGAGGAGCGCCACCGTGAGCTGGAGATCGCCGCGCAAGCCGAGCGCGAGTCAAAGCGGGTGGCGCAGGTGGAAGCGCACACCGACGAACTGACCGGGCTGGCGAACAGACGGCAGCTCTACAAGGTCGCCGATCAGCTGCTGGGGGAGGGACGTCCGCTCGCGATGCTGCTCGTGGACCTCAATCGCTTCAAGGAGATCAACGACACGCTCGGGCACAACGCCGGTGACGAGCTGCTGCGCCAGGTGGCGGCGCGACTGGCAGAGGCGGTGCCGCCCTCGGGCCTCTTGACGCGCCTCGGCGGTGACGAGTTCGCCGCGCTGCTGCCGGACGCTGCTGAGGAGCCTGAGGTGGTGCGGGCGGCTGAAGTGCTGCTGCGGGTCTTCGATGAGCCCTTCCCGCTCGATGGCCTGACGATCCCCGTCCAGGCGAGCATCGGCGTCGGTGTCGCGCCCCTGCACGCCAACACGCGTCCGGAGGTGCTGCGCTGCGCCGACGTCGCGATGTACCGCGCGAAGTCCAAGCGAACCGGAGTCGAGAGCTACGTCGCGGACAGCGATAAGCACAGCCGGGACTACCTGGCGCTGGTGAGCGACCTGCGCCTCGCCGTCGGGACCGACCAGCTGATCCTGCACTACCAGCCGAAGCGGTCGATCAAGGATGGGAGCCTCGCGGGCGTCGAGGCGCTCGTGCGCTGGCAGCACCCGCGTCTCGGGCTGCTGCCACCGGACGATTTCGTGCCGCTCGCGGAGCGGGAGGGCTTGATGCGCGATCTGACGCTCTGCGTGCTCGACCTCGCGCTCTCCCAGCAGCGGGAATGGCGCCTGCTGGGCGAGGTCGTGCCGATGGCCGTCAACCTGTCTCCAGCGAACCTCCTGGACACGCGCCTTCCCGAGGATCTCGACGCCCTGATCAAACGACACGGGACCGCGCCGGCGGAGCTCGAGCTCGAGATCACCGAGGAAACGCTCATGCAGGACCCGACGCGCGCGCTCGATGTGATCGCCCGCATCTCAGAGCTCGGCGTCAGCTTCTCACTCGACGACTTCGGCACGGGCTACTCGTCGCTGGCCCAGCTCAGACAGCTTCCTGTGCGCGCGCTCAAGATAGACCGCTCGTTCATCGCCAACATGAGCAACAGCGAGGAGGACGCGAGCGTCGTCCGCTCGACCATTCAGCTCGGGCACAGCCTGAAGCTCCAGGTTGTCGCCGAGGGAATCGAGACCCCGGAGCACCTGGAGGAACTGACCGGCTTCGGGTGCGACATAGCTCAGGGCTATCACCTGTCGCGACCAGTGCCTCCGGATCAAATCATGGCCTGGATTCACACAAACGAAGCGACCACAGCGGCCGCTCATCAAGATGCCGCGCAGCGCGCTCGCTGAACGCCGCTAGGGCTCACTCCGTTTTACGTTTGTCGTTGTTGAGTTTTTGAAGAAGAAGCGAATAACCCATATTTTTGTAGATTCGCGGGCGCCGCAGCAGATCATTATCTTTAAGTTTGCTCGGCCTACAACGCGTGGCGACAGGCCGGTAGCCTTGCTGGTACCTATGAACTACTCCGACTCGCCGGGTCTTGGTCTCGCGTTTTCGGGGGCGGATGAGACTGACGGGGGTGGATCGGTGTAGTGGACGCGTTGGTCTTCTGATCCCGATGAAGTGCCTTGCCGCGTGATTTTTTGGAGAATGCGGGATCTCCTGTAGCGGGCACTTGTGCTGAGCGTCCGGAGCTGCCTATGTTGCTCCGCGACGCGGAACCGAGTCGCAAAGAGCGAGGCCACCGAGGTGTGAGGCCGCGCCACCCAAAGCCGGAGCGCCAAAAGCGAGCCGGGGCCGGGTTCCTCAAGCGGCCCGGGACCGCGTCGTTTTCGTTCTGGCGCCACGAAGCGAGCATGTGCTCGGCTTGGCTCAGTTTGCTCAAGCCAAAGACGCCTCGAGCCGATCCGAAGGTGTGGCACGGAAGAAGGCCGAGCGGGGAGGCCCCCTGACGCCGGAGCAGGCGCGCAAGGCACGTCGTGCCGTGCGCCGAGCTGTGGTGATCGCCGTCGTCCATGTGTGGGCGATCGTCGCGATCGTCGCGCTCCTCGGTCTTCACTTGCTGTGGTTGCTCTTGGCGCTCGCTGCGCTCTATTCGATCGCGATGCCGTTCGTGCTACCGTAACCTCTATCGCGATATCGACCGCCGCGTGTTCCCGACGGCGCCTCGAGGGGATGATGCGGATGGCCCACAGATAGGCCTGTCATCTGGCGCGAAGGCGAGTACACAAGGACGCCATAACCACGGCTGCCCTGCCGTAGTGGAGGTGACGGCGGTCAAAGTCAAGCTATCGGGATAGCGTGCCGATATGTGCTGAATGCTGCCCCTGGGTGCGAATACCTACTCGAACTCGTATCACGTTGGCGAAATCGCGGGCTTCGTTTTTGCTCTGGTGTTGGCGGGCGCGATCGTGCACCGAGCGTTGACTCGGGGCTTCGGCCATGGCGAGGAGAGCGGTCCAGGCCAGGGCATTCTGTCCCGCGAAGGGGCCGCTCGCGTCGTGACTTAGTGATCGCCGCCGTTGCGGTTGTGGTCGCTGGTGCGTACATCGTGTCGGCCATCCATGAGCCGTTGGTAGCTCCTCTGGCGATCCTGGCGTCGGTCAGGGGTCAACTGCCGGCTGCCTATCTGCTGGTGCGCGAGGGGCGGTCAGCCCAGGCTACCTGCGAATACCTGTTTGAGCGGATATCGGCTGTCCCGCCGTTCAACACGCCGGCCGGCTTCGCTGACTGCAGTCAGCTGTCCGTCGGCCGATGAACGCGCGATGCGGCTTTCTTGCCGGGGGCCGTGCAGGCCGCGTTGCGCGATTGCGTTCCACAGGTCCCTCATGAGGGACGGCCAGGGTCGTCCCGCCTTAAGCACGCCACCGGCGCGGGAACTTCAGCTCCAGACGTGCATGGCTTGCTGCGTCCGGCGCGCCCATCATGGCCATGTGTGCCGTGATGTTGAGCCCGGTGACCGCCGGCGGCGTCGGAACCACGAGTGCTGAACCCAAGGGCGCTACGCCGCTGATTCGTCGGTCTACCCATCATCTTGGCTCCCGGTGCCGGAGGGAGCGTGTGGTACGGCGGCGAGTCCTCCGGTGGCTTCGAAACGGTTGAAAGCGTGGGCTACTCAGCCCTGCCGGAGCCTTCTTGGACTTTCCCTTCGATGCCGAACTGGTAGGTCGCTGGCCTGAATACCTGGCGCTCAGCCGCAAACGGAGAAGAGTGATTTCGCGCCTACGGAAGAGGATCCGCCTCCGCCTCTGGGGCGGTCTCTCCACTTCGTCGATGCGTCCAGCATCTTGCGGTGCCCGCGCCCAGGTTGCAGATCCGCGGGCTCACGGTCGGAAGGCCGGTGGCGATCTGCGGTCGTCCGAGTCGCGTCTTCAGGGCCACACACGGCTCAGTGCGATCCTGAGAGTTACGCCGGCCGGAGGTGTGACTAGCTTCAGCAAGGGCCTGCAGAAAGATGCGATCCCGTGGTACATCACAGCCGGCTCAGGGAATGTCCTCTGGTTCACGGACAGCGTGGGCCGCGTCGGAAGGATCGATACGGCTGGCGTTATTCGCGAGTTTCCGATCGTGCGCCATCTTCGTCACCGGAAAGCTTCAAGTACCGGCATCGCCGATCATCATGGCGCCGGACGGCGAGACCTCTGGTTCATCATCGGGCAGCAGATCGGGCACGTGACTCTCTCTGGCCATGTAAAGATCTTTACTCCGCCGTCGTCCTATCGACAGCCGGAAGCATGGCGAGGGCTTGGTGGTCTGGACAGCTTGGCTGCGGGCCCTGAAGGGGATTTGTGGTTCACACGCGTGTCGGGCGAAGTGGAGCGGATGGACGCACGAGGACGTGTGAGGACCATCACAAATCGTCTTGTCAATGCCCTCGGCATAGCATTTGGAAGCAATGGCGTGGCCTGGATCGGCGAGGGCCGTGAATCTGGACCCGCCCAGGTCGCCAGCATCGGCGCGGGAGGAAGGGTTACGCAATATCCAGCGCCCCACCTGGTCTCTGCCATGTTCCCTACGTGCTCGGCGATGGTCCCTACCACGCGGCGGAAAACATTCGACGCGGCGAATGTGAATACGGCAGGGCGAGACGCCCACCTCACTCTCGGTCGAATCGTCTGATCGTTGTGTCGCAGTCAGTGCCTCCGGGCACCGTGGCGCCATACAAGGAGCCGGTGCGTCTCGTACTCGAGCCCCAAACCACCCGCGCCGAAGGCGTGCCGCGCTCCGCGCTACGACCAAGTGTTTGCTCGTTCTCCCGATCTTGTGGTCTGGATGGACACCTTCAGAAGAACTGGATAGCGCCACAAGGCTGGGGAAGGAGGGGGAGAAGTGGAACAGGTATATCTCGCGTGCGTCCCACCAGGCGGGCAAGTTTCGATTCTACGAAGAGATGGATGCGAAGCAAACCCCGCTTTTTCGAAACCCTCCACACTGCGGGGCACTTCGTCGATTTCATCAACAGAGAGACCGCAAATCAGGAGGCAAGCGACAGCTCAGAAACGCTACGGTCTTCGACGCCAAACGCTTCACGATTCTTCACAAAGACGGCGAACTCTCCGAGCAAGGGCTGCTCCGCTTTTCATTTGCGCTCAACGTACGCGAGATCGCGTGGTGAGCGCAGCGCACAGTGCTCTCATAGTCTCCTCACACGCTGCAATCCACACACCGCTACGCAATCCTCTAATAGCCCAGCTTACCATTTAGCCATCCACGGCCCGTCTTACCTGGGATTCCGGAGCCAAGGCCACGCACTACCTGGCTGACGGATGTCATCGCGCGGGCTCTACTGGCTGCGCCAGTGTCGTGTATGTTCGTATCTGCCTTCTGTACCCAACGCGAGGAGATAACCCGTGTCTGACTTCCTTACTGAAGCGCCCAGAGACACGAATTGGAAGAGCTGCTAGCCCGGCGGGGATGTCCCGCCGCCTCGAGGCTGCCGTGGCGGCCTTGGCGTGTGTTGATCGGTTCGGCTGCTCTGAGGCCAGCTCGCAGTCTGCCGTCACAGCCGTGACGCGCGCACCGGCAAAAAAGGGCCTGGACGCCCGCGCGGCTCCGGCAAACGTGCACACAAAGCGACTCAAGCGAGCACGCCAGCCGCCCGTACGCCGGCGCCCACAGCCGTCAGCGCTGAGCGCCACGACAGCCATGATGCTCGCATAAGGACCAGGTCGCCCCAAAGGGAGCGGGGAAAAAGGTTGGACGCCCGTAAGCAAGTCAGACGCCCCAAAGGCGGCGCAAACGCGCGATCGAAGCAGTGTCGCTCGTGCAGGTCAGCCCGCATCACGATCCCCGAGCTCGCCGCGAAGATGTGATCAAACAGAACTATCTCTACCGCGTGCTCCCCGCTTGAGCAGAAGCAAGTTGAGAAAAGCCGCGCTGTTTCAAAAATCTTAGCAGTCCTCTATACTGCGCACGCACGCAACTCGCGCTGCTCGCAAACGCCAACTCAGCCCGCAAAAAACCAAGTGTCTGCGCAGCTTCAAACACCCCCTCACGCCTGCTGCATCTCAATCTCAACCCCTATCCCCCAGCTCAAACCCCGCGAGCTCCTTAACCATCTCACCGAGCGGGTTCACCACAACCCAGTCCTCGATTTTGAGCTCTTCGATCATGTCGAGCAGTCGTTCTTCCAGCTTCAGGGTCTCAGCGAAGTACACCGCCGCCTCGATGTACCGGCAGTCGGCCCAGGCGAGGAGGATCGCGGTTAGCTCTTGCGTGGACTTCAGCGTCAGCTCGACCTCGACGGCGATCGGTAGTGGCGGTGGCTCTCCGGGCTCGCCGGGCGGCCAGACCACGAGGTCGGGGAAGTGCGATCCGCTCCGGCTGTTACGCCGGATGTCGACGCTGGCCAGTCGGCGTCGTGCTTTGCGCTCGTCGCGGTGTAGCTCGCGCTCGCCGATCACGCGGTGATCGTCGTAGCGGCGTTCCAGGGCGGCTGCGACGCTTGCGCAGGCGATCATGTGGCGTGCCTCTCTGATCGTGACGCGGGCCGTGCGCAGCCCTTCGGGGTACCTGTAGCCGCCGGCGTGTGCATGCTTGCGCGCCAACCGCCGGCCCGCGATCGTTGCCGTGTAGAGATCGGGATGGCCAACGAGCACCGAGTGGCGCTCCAAGAGCTCCGATCCGACCAGCTCATCCAGATGCCCCCGCGCAACGTCGGCGCTCAGGTCGTCGCGTTCGGCCAGCGCCTCGGCGGTGATCGCACCCAGCGCGGTCGTCCACGCGATCGTCCGTGCTTGCTCGATCTTCTCTGGAGAGACATATGCTAGCGGTGGCAATCGTCATGGCGAGGTCCCTATCTCGCGCTGGCACTCACGAGCCTCCAGCGAGCGCCTCGCCTGCCGTCCGGCCGCATACAGTGCCGCCTCCGTGGAGTTGAATTGGACCTCCAGGCGCACCCGCCCGTAAGCCATCGGGCGACCTGTACCTCGGTCGCAGCACGTCGCCCCATGCCTTCGCGACCGCGTCAACGTTCTCGTCGAGGTACTCCGCCTGCTTTCTCTTTTTACGAGGCGCTCGCTGGTCCTCGTTGCTTTCACGCGCGCGGGCCGCGGTGCTCATCACCGTCCACTTCTCCTTCACGGCCCTGCGGGCCAACTTGTCACGCACGTCCGCGTCCTTTGCCGCTAGCGTTCGACTCCGTGGGCCATGCGCAGCTCGCCCCGCTCCAGGAAGCCGAGGATCTCCTCCGACAGATCCAGCAGACGCACGATGTTCCCCACCGCGCTGGTGCTGCGGCCCACGCGTTCTCCGATCTCTCGGTGGTCAGGCCGAGTTCGCGCAGCGTCGCGAAGGCGCGTACCTCCTCGACGATGTTGAGATCCTCGCGCGCCATGTTCTCGATCAGCGCCACTTCCAGCGCCGCGGCGTCGTCGTAGGAGCACACCAATGCGGGGATTCTTTCCAGGCCCGCGATCTCTGCCGCGCGCCAGCGCCGCTCGCCCGCGACAGCTCATAGGAACCATCCGACCGGACGCACGAGCACCGCTGCAGCACACCGTGCTCGCGCAGCGAACCCGCCAACGCCTCCAACGCCGCCTCATCGAAGTGTAGCGCGCTGGGAGAAATTAGGCTCGATCTCCTCGAGCGCCAGCTCTCTCAGCTCCGTGCGCCCGCGCTCTCCCATCACTTGCCACGTCTTCACCGTCATCCGCTGGATCGAGCATCAACCGTCACTGGCAACCCGCAACACCTGGCGCGGACCTTGCTCGCATTCTAACCTCAGCCGCTGCAGCCGAGCTTGACGTGCTTGAGCTTTTCCGCGACGTAGCTGGTTATGTCGGCAACTTCGCTGCTCGCTGGAACCGTTGCATCGCCTTACGGCGAATCAAGCATTCGATGAAGAGATGGGTCTGCAGAACCCGACGCTTCTTCGTAGACCCTCTGGAAGTCGAATTCCTCTCCCTACGCATCTGCCCGTCGACCCACGCAGCCACTACTGGCTGTACGGATGTCATGCGCGCAGGGCAGCACTCTCTGGCTGCGGCCACTCGCTTCGCGGGGGCAACCCTGCTGGCATATCGGTCGTAGTCGATGGTTGCGCGATAGTGCGTCATCGATACTCCCTGCACCCGTTCGACGCCGATGCGCGTCACCTGTCCACTCGTCGCCTTCAGATAGGCGAGCAATTGGCTGGGATCAGATGATGCCCCCGACTCCGTCAACGCCGAGAAGTCGATCCCAAGCGCCGTTCACACACCACGAAGATCCATCTTGATCCATGGCTTGCCGTGTGTAATTGATGATGCCTTAGAGGAGGAAGGCAGTCGCATGTAGAGAGCGAGATTTGAGTACTGCGTCTCAGCATTGAACGAATGCCCTTCTGCTTTACTCTGAATGCTCAAAATGCCACGATGGTCACGCTGATCGAATATCCCCATCCCCGTCCCGGTGACGGTTTCCGAGGAGCCCGGCGGGGTGATCTCCTCAAACAGCGAAGCCTTGAATCCCCGTGCCAGTTCCGAGACCTGGGCCGCCTGGGCAACCGGGTCAACCACCGAGCTGACCGTGAGCGCCCCGAGCAGCCACTGAGCGCATAAGGAGGCCGGTGACCGCGACGGCGCAGGCCACGAGTGCAGAGCTTGGCAGCCATCTTCCCCCCATTGGCCGTAATAATACAGCCCGACGATATAAGCTCCGTGTCTATGCCTCTCGGAGCGAGTCATCTAGTTGCGCGCGCACAGGGTAGGCTTCGCCGGCGGCTGATGCGCACAATCGAGGAGAAGGCCGCGCTGGGGTCATACGCCGCGTCACCTTTTCGCTTCCTACGGCTGCCCGGGCGCTTGCGGGAGTGCTTGTCACCGCCCGGCCAGCCGTCGTTCGCGCGTCCTGCTTTGCTGGTGACTAGCCGGTTTGGCTGGGCTTGCTTATGCGTGGGGAGCGAACAGCGCGAACCTTGAGCCTTTTTACGGCGCGGCTGCCCGGAGCATGTCGATTAGCTGGCACGACTTCCTTTCGCGCGTTCTGATTCGCTCAGTCTGTGACCTTGACAGCGGCCGGGCGCGTGTGTAGGCCTTCCGGTGGGTTTTGGTCTCGCGTGTGGGCGGACGTGCTGCGCAGATGATCGAGGGCGTCTTCAACGTCTGGGTTTTTGCCGTGCTGACGGCGACTTCCAGGCCCGGTGGCCGGCTTGATCGAGGTCACGGCCTGGATCGCCACGCCCGTCACGGTTGCGTTGGGCCGCGGCAACGTTCCGACTCGCTTTGATCTTGCTCACGGTGCTGGCCGCTGAGCGACCTCGGCGACGATCTGCTTGAACGGGCGCCTTCGCACTCTGTTCTTCGCGGGCGTGTGGGTGGGCCTGGCCTTTCAGACCAAGATGATGCAGGCCTGGCTTGTGTTGCCCGCGCTGGCATTCGCGTATCTGCTGTGCTGCGCCTGGGCCGCTTCGGCGTCGTACGGGCTCTCATGTGGCGCTTGCCGGACTGGTCACATTCGCGGTGTCGCTGAGCTGGATGAGCGTCGTTATCGCTCGTCCCCAAGACCAGCGGCCCTATGTGGACGGCACCACAAACGATTCGCTCTTCAGCCAGGTCTTTGACTACAACGGAATCTCCAGACTCGAACACCGCCAGATACCGTGGCGCCGGCCCGGTCAGCCCCGTTTCATCGCTCAAGCAAGTCGACCAGGGAGAAGTCCTCGACAGCCAGACCCCTCGGATCGGTCGAGCTGGCACCGGCTGCTCACAGGGCCGTTGGGGCGCGACGACGGTTGGCATCTTCCTGCGCGGGTCTTGCCGCCGCAGTCCTCGGGCAGGGCAGGCGCCTTTCGCGGCGACGGCTGCGCGCAGCGATCGGGTAGTGGATTTGGGGGTCGGCGCTCGAGCAGCGTCTTCAGCTTCGGCCGCTACCTCAACTCTTACTACGTCGCGGCTCTCTCTCCCGCACCGCGCGCTCTGCGGGGCCGGCGTCGAGCTGCTGTGGCGAGAACGACACCGGCCGGCTGCCCGCATCTGGCTTGCGGTCACGGTGCTCGCATCAGCCGTTTACGGCGCCTACCTCTTGCGCGGTGGAAGTCACTGCCGACATGCTCTCTCGCGCTGCTCCTCGAGTTATCGCTTCCGGCGCCGCTCTGCTCACGACCTTCTCCGGTCACCCGCGCACAGCCGCTCTGCGCATCGCAGCTGTCGTTGGCTGTGCGCTTCTACTTGCCGCGAGCACGTCAGCGCTCTCCGTCGTCCGGGGGCTCGGCCCGTTCGACACGCCGTATGCGCCTACCCCCGCCTTTGGCAGATCGAAATCAGCCCCGAAGTCGTAGCGTGTAGCGGAGGTCGTCCACCACTTCCGTCCAGCTCCACCCGCCGATCGCTTGGCCGCGGCTACCTCGCTCTCGCGTCGTTGACGATCTACTACACCGGCAAGGAGATCCTGCCCATCGGCGGCTACGCCGGCGGTATACCGTCACCGACCCTCCAGCAACTGCGCCACTACATCGCCAACGGCAGCCTTCGCGTGTTCCTGATCCCGATCAAGCCGGCCAGCAACGATCCCCGCATCATCTGGGTACAAACGCACTGTGCCGTTTTGCAGAAGCCACACGCACCGCGCGGAATCCAATTCGCGTTCTACGAGTGCGACCCGACTGTCGCAGCATGACTCAGACGATCGTCAAGCTCTAGCCTTCCTCGCGATCATGGTCTTCGCGCTCGGAGTCGGGGGTTGGCTCGCTCTGTGGGACGCGCGCAAGCGGGGCACCATTCCTCGAGACGGGTCAGCGATCCGCCATCTCCGAGCCGGGATGCGCCGCCGTCGCAGAGTACGACGTGAGTTGCTGACTCGCGGAGAGCGCGTCGTCGCCTGGACGATGGTGCTCCTGAGTACACTCCTCGCTCCCGCGGGTGTCATCATCCTGCTCTCGGCAGACTCCAGCCTACGCACCGTGGGGATCGCCCTGCTCGTCCTCGCCTTGGTCGTGATGGCGTTCCTATCTCACCCATCCTGCAAGCGCGTGTGCGTCGCCGTCAACGGGCGAGTAGGAGTCGGTAGGGGTACATCCAGCCTCGCATCACTCGGCGGCTCACAGACTCCGAAGATCTCGGGCCAGCTCAGGAGACGCCCGGCGTTGGAGTGGGTTTCAAACGCCAGTGGCCCCGTGCACGATGCTTTGACTCCGTACGCCCAGTTATCGACCTTGCAGATCGAGGTCAGCGACGAGTCGATCGGCTTGCTGCGTGACGGCAAGGTTCTACGGCATGACTCAACTCTCCTAAGCGCGGCCAACGACACGGACTCGATCCCGGAGACAGAGAGCGGTCCTAGTGCCTGCCGTGAATATGGCCGACCGTTCACGGCCCGGCGCTCGTCTACCGCTGCTTCTGAATGACCTCTTCGACTCTGGCGAAGCCGTCTTTGATCTCGGCGCGAGCGCGCGCAGCTCGCGCAGGAGTGCGTCTGGGCTGGTGGTGACCCGCCTCGTCCGGCGAGGGTCAGCGTTCTGTCAGATCGGCGTCCAGTTCGCGATCGGGTTCTCCGAACTCCTCAGGGCTGGTCCTGCCCCGTTCTCATGCGGTAGAGGTTCTCCGCTCAGCCGAACGCGTTTGCGACCTGATGCTGGTCAGCTTGATCGAGCGCCGGGTCTCCAGCCTCGAGCCGAGAGCGTGGGCGCGTTCGGTCTGGCTGGGTCCGCGTGCGCTGGTCATCCAGCTCTAGCTTCCGCGGGAATAGGCGCAGCCCTTGACTCCTTACGGATGACGTACTATCCTGCGCTAATCGTAAGTATGGACAAGAAGTGCAGATCCACTAGAGTTTGGTGGTCGGTCGGTCTCATAGCTGCGGGGTCACTTGTGGTCGACGGGTCGATGAGAAGGTCATCACTATGGCGCAGCTTCGGTTGGCGCTGGCCTTTTGTTGCGTTGTGGTGCTGTTTTCGGTGCTCGCGCGTCGGCGTACCCCCAGTGCGTTGGGGCAACAACGAAGTCGGCCAACTCGGCAACGGCACCACGACCAGCACCGATGTGCGTTCGCCCGTCGCCGGCCTGAGCGCAGTCAGCGCTCTGTCGCGACCGGCCGATCAGTACAGCCTGGCCTTACTCACCAATGGCACAGTCGACGCTTGGGGGGAAAATGCCTGGGGACAGCTCGGCGACGGCACCGAAACTGGTCCAGACACATGCCACGCCGCCTTCGCGCAGGTGTCCAATTACCAAGTCCCATGCAGCACGACACCAGTCCAGGTCAAACGGGCTTTCAGGTGTCGCTTGCCGATAGCCTCCGGATCCCAGCATGGCTTGGCTCTGCTGAGCAACGGAACGGTCGTGGCGTGGGGCGGACAACGACGAAGGACAGCTCGGCGACGGCACCAAGGAAAGCAGCGATGTGCCGGTCGCGGTGAGCGGCCTGAGCGAAGTCGTCGGCGATCGCCGCCGCCCAGGACTCGAGCTTTGCGCTTTTGAAAAACGGCACCGTCATGAGCTGGGGGGCAAACACGTGGGGGAGTTCTCGGTCACGGAAGCCAGCAACCCGCCTCAGAACCTCCCCGCCCCTGTCAGCGGGCTGACCGATGCCACGGCGATCGCCGCCTATCTCAACACCGGAATCGCGCTGCTGAGCAATGGAACGGTCGTGAGCTGGGGGGAAAACGGCCTGGGGGATCTCGGCGACGGCACGCTGGAAATTGAAAGCAGCGAAGTGCCGGTGCCTGTGAGCGATCTCACCGGTGTCCGCGCGATAGCCCGTGGCGAAGACAGCCTTGCGCTGTTGGCAAACGGCACGGTAATGGCCTGGGGAAGCAACGCCTCCGGACAACTCGGAATCGGCACTTTCACGGGACCGACCGAATGCTCGCCCGACACCTTCTGCAGCCACAACGCCACTGCAAGTCCAGGGATTGACCGGCGTCAGTGCCATCTCCGCCGGCAATCAACACGACCTGGCGCTCCTGAATGACGGACAGGTGACGGCGTGGGGGAAGAACTGGCAGGGGCAACTCGGAGACGGCAGCCACACCAGCACCGACGTTCCAGTGACGGTGTCGGGTCTCGAAGACGCCACCGCGATCGCCGCCGGGCGAGGATTCAGCCTCGCATCCGGCGTGCCGAGCCAGTTGCCTGCCGTTGTCAGCGAAGTTTCGCCAGCCCGCGGCACGCCGTTGGGCGGCACACTCGTGAGTATCACGGGGAGCAACTTCAGCGAAGTGAGCGCCGTCGAGTTCGGCTCGGTCGACGCGGCCAGCTACACGGTCAACTCGGAATCGTCGATCACCGCTGTCGCCCCGGCGGGGACCGGAACGGTGAACGTCACCGTCGAAACCAGGGCTGGTGTGAGCCTCAGCACCACAGCCGACAACTTCACCTATGGCCCGACCGATCGCCGGGTTGCAACCCAGCTCCGGGCCGGCCGGCGGCGGCACATCGGTGACGATCACCGGCAGCGGATTCACCGGCGCCACAGCGGTCAGCTTCGGCTCGAATGCCGCTGACGAGCTTCACTGTCAACTCGGACTGCTCGATCACCGCCGTCACCCCAGCGGGCAGGGGAACCGTTGACGTAGAAGTAACTACACCAGCCGGGACGAGCCCGACCAGCCCAGCCGACCAGTTGAGCTACAGAGGCCCACGCCCAGGATCGAAAGCGTCTCCGTATCCGGATCACCAACACACGCACCCTTGAAGCGCAGATCACCCGAATGTCTAACCGACCTACCAGTTCTCTCTTGGTGGTGCTATCCAGCTAGTTGCAGCACATTTCATCCTCCTGCCCTGCCATAACTCTCCCAGCACCCAGAGCAGTCTTAGCCTCACCTAACAGCGCCGCTACGCTTACCACCACTACTACTACTCTACCACCAACTCCGCATAACGCATCGCAATATATTCAACACCTCCAACTCTCACACGCACATAGCGCTCTGCGCTATGCACCACCTACTCTTCACCACCGCTTCTTTCAGCCCCCATCCCCCTATCCCCTTACTGCCCTCCAGCCCCCCCCTTCACACTCCCTCACACCTACCCTCCACCAACATCACCTACCACTATCGCCTCGTCTCGACCAGCAATGGACATACGAGCTTCGGCAAGGACGCCACATTCACCACACACGAAGGCTTTTTTGAACCACTGAATACCGGTGCACCGCCCACGATGGGTGCCGAAGAGTCTCCGCCGAGGACGTGGTGGCCAGTCGGGGAGCTCGAGCACACAGACCGGGTCGGGGACGTCGTCCTCGACACTGGGTGTGACGCTGCTTGCCCCTGCTACCGGGAGCGCACCAGGCCCAAAAGCGGATATTCGTACCCAGAAGCTTGCGAGTGCACTGAAGGCCTGTAAGAAGAAGCCGAAGGACAAACGAGCGACGTGCACGAGGCAGGCTCGCAAGACTTACGCCGCAGTTGCCACGAAGAGCAAGAAGGGATAGGCGCGAGCCGCCGACTGGGCAGCGCCAGAGCCTTGGACGCGGATGGATCCGCGGTCGGTATGGTGATCAGAATGATCGGTGTGCGCAGGATCTTGATAGCGATCCTCGCGGGGACCTGTTCGATGCTTTGCGTGCCTGCGGTACCGGCCGGTGCGTCTCTCCGCTTCCCTCATCTGACTACACGTTGACCCCGCGTGCGCCGCGCCCGCTCCCGGACACGTGGCGTGCCTGGCGGAAATACTCGTGGCGAGAACCGCCGCGGCACGTGCGCGCACCCATCCGCTGGGGATCACGATGACCCATGCGATCGTCTCTGCCAGCGCCGCGGAAGGCGCCGATGGGTTGCGCCCGCAGGATCTGCAGAGCGCCTACTTCCCCGGTGAAGCACCCGACGCGCCCGCCTCTGAACCACAGACGATCGCGATCGTGGACGCCTACGACGACCTCCAAGCCGAATCCGATCTGGGCGTTTACGACGGCGAATTTCACCTTCCAGCATGCACCGCGGCGCAACGGGTGCTTCGAGCAGGTAAACCAGAACGGCGAAACCGGCAATCCGCCATTCCCCGAAAGCAGTCAAGCCAAGAGCCGAAAAGGAAGCGCTCTGCGCACAGCGCCACGGCCGAACCAGCGGTCAAGCAAGCCGCCTGCAGGATGATCGAAGAAGTCGACGGTGGTCGCTCGAGACGGCGCTTGACATCGAGACGGCTCACGCCATCTGCCAGAACTGCCACATCATCCTCGTGGAGGCCGACGAAGCCGAAGAAGCGCCCCTGGAAGCCGCCGAGGACACGGCCGTGCGCACTCGGCGCCGGCGAGGTCTCAAATTCGTGGGCGGGCGGCGAACCGCTCACCGACAGCGAAGCCTTCAACCATCCGGGGACTGTGATCACCTTCGCCGCGGGCGATCGCGGCTATCTGAACTGGGAGAGGCGACAAACAGGAAGAAGAACTGTATGGCGCGACGGCTCGGGCGTCGACTATCCGGCGTCCTCGCCGCATGTTGTCGCGGTCGGCGGCACGAGCCTGAAGCTGGACGCACAGCGGCGAACGCATGGGGTGAAGAGGCGGCGTGGATCGGCATCGCGGGGCGGTTGCAGCCTGAACTTCACAGCCCAGCCTTGGCAGAGCGAAGTCGCCGACTGGTCGTCGGTGGGGTGCGAAGGCCAACCGGGCGGTGAGCGACATCTCCGCCGACGCCGATCCCTACACCGGAGTCGCCGTGTATGACTCGGTGCCCTACATCCCCTTGGATGGCGGCTTGAAGAGCGCCACGGTGTTCGACTGGACGCCGATCGGCGGCACGAGCGCCTCCACCCCGATGATCGCCGCGATGTTCGCGCTCGCCGGTGGATCGCACGGCGTCGCAATATCCCGCGCAGACGCTCTACGCCCATCTCGGCTCGGCGGTCGCTGCACGACGTCACCGAAGGCTCGCACCGGTAAGTGCAGCGGCGAATACTCCTCCGGCTGCTCCGGCTCGATGAGCCCCCTTTCGCTGACCGACTGCGGCCAGGGAGTCCTGGATCTGCAACACGACCGTCGGCTATGACGGCCCCACCGGGGTCGGCACCCCAAACGGGATCGATGCTTTCAAGCCCGTCCGCCAGCTCACAGGGGGTGGTCCGGAAGTGCCGCTCACCGAAGCATGCGCCGGGGCGATCTTCACCGCCACCGGTGAAGGTATGCGGGACGCTGAACCCCAGCTCCAACGTGAAGGCTGGCTACTACTTCGCCTACAACAAGGGTGCTGAGTGCACCGGCGGCAAGGAAACCCCCCTGCAGCCAGAAGTCGCAGGGCGAACACATCCAGGTGTCAGGCGAAGTGTACGGGCTGGAAGCCGACACCGAATACAGCGCCTGCCTGATCGCGACTGACTCCTCCGGAGAAACGATCGGGCAGACGCTTAGGTTTACGACCGACCCGGCGGCGCCCAAACCGCCCCAGACCAGTACCGCCGTCGACGTCACGACCGACTCGGCGATGCTCGAGGGCAAGCTCGGTCCCCAGCCGATCGCTACGAGCTGGTACTTCCAGTACGCCCCGCAATTCATCTGTACCTGGGAACACGCGATCACCACCAGCGAACAGCAAGACACAAAGCCCGGCGAAGTGGACGAAGTCTCAACTGCGGTCACGGGCCTGCAGCCCGGAACCTACTACCACGTATGCCTCGACGCAAAGAATGGGATCGGCGCCACCACCGGCTCTGAAGCATCGTTTACGACCGAATCCACGGCGCCGAAGGTCGAATCGGTCAGTGCCCAGAGTACAAGCAGCGAAGCCGTCATCGAAGCGAGAACCAGTCCCGACGCCCAGACCGCGACCTGTCAGGTCCAGTACGGCGGCAGTGAAGCCTACGGGTCGACCGTGCCATGTAAGGAAGGGCTTGGCAACAACGGCGAGCGTGTGCTCGCCAGCGCTAACGTCACCGGCCTGGAAGCAGCTACGACCTACTACTACCGAGTCGTCGTCGAAAACCAAATCGGCAAGAGCTCGCCAAGCGAAGGCACCGGAACCGTTACGACACAGCCGGCCGGCGAAACCGCCGGCGGGGAAAAGATCAAAGAAGAAAAACCGGCAGAAAAATCAACGCCCAGCAACCCGATCACCTCGACCCTGTCCACCACACCCGCGTGGTGGCTACCGACCACACCTCCAAGCGAACCTGAACCCAAGCCGCCTAAGGCCAAGCCTCTCACGAGAGCCCAGAAGTTGGCGAAGGCTCTGAAGGCATGCAAACGTGAGAAGAACTCTCGCAAGCGGACAGCGTGTATGAAGGGGGCCAGGAGGAGCTACGGGGCGCGCAAGGCGAAGGGTAAGCAGAAGACATAGTGCACCGGTCCACCGTCGCGAAGCGGGCCATCCGCTGACGGAAACGCGAGACCAAGACCTCGCAAGATTCACGACGTTTGGCCGGCAAGGCCGTCGCGCCTGGTACTGCGATTCCCCGGGCGCCGTAGCAGATCATTATTTAATCGAACAACCAGCGTTAAGTTTGCTGCGGCACACGACGCGTTCCATTCCACTGGTGAACGCGTGGGTCGCACTATGATACCATTTCTGGCATGGATACCACTTCTGGTATGGAGTCGTTCGGTGAGCTGTTGCGGCGATTGCGAGACGGTCGGCTGAGCCAGGATGCGCTGGCATTGCGCGCCGGGACGAGCCAGTCGTATGTCTCGCGGGTGGAGGCAGGAGAGGTCATACCGACGGTGGAGCGGGCGGAGCACCTGATGAACTGTCTCGGCTACCAGCTGCGGATGCGGGCAGAACCGTTGCTCCGGCGCAGCGATCGCGGGGCGCTGGCCGATCAGCTTCAGATGAGCCCGCAGGAGCGGATGCAGAGCGCGGCGGCGCTGCACAACGCGATGGCCGAGATGAGGGCGTGGTTGGGTGGCTGAGGACGGGGCGCTGAACCCCGCCGGGCTGCTCGGCGCGCTGTCGGAGTGCGGGGTCGACTTCGTGGTGATCGGCGCAATGGCCGTGGGCGTGCACGCGGAGGTGCGCGCGACCGGCGATGTCGACGTAATGGTCCCGATCGGAGATGAGGCCAACAAGCGTGCGCTGCAGAATGCGCTGGAGCAGCTGGGCGCCGTGCTTTTGTCATCGCAGGAGGGTGGAGTGGACCCTGCCGCGGGCGAGGAGTACCCGACGGTGATGTTCAGAACGCGCTACGGCAAGCTCGACATCCTGTACCGGCCCGATGGCAGCGACAGCTATCCGAAGGTCAGGCAACGCAGCCTCGAGACGAAGATCAACGGTCAGCGTGTCCATGTTGCCGGCAAGGACGACCTGGTCCGCATGAAGCTGGCCGCCGGGCGCACCGATGACTTCCGCGACGTCGCCAACCTCACGTCTTCTGAGCAGGGAGTCCCGCGCCGGGTCTTCGTCTCGATGGTGCTCGCCCCCGAGGTCGACCACGAGTGGGCCCGCGACCTCGCCGCCGCGCGAGCCGCCTACTTCGACCCGTCCAGTCGCGTGCGGATCGCCGAGAACACCTACCTGCAGATCGAGGCCGGCAGATCGGACCTCACGGACCGGCAGATCGAGCAGTGGGCGCACGCCTTGGCCGATCGCCTGCAGGCAGCCGGAGTCATCGCCCACTCCGACATCGATGTGCAGATACGGCAGTCCAAGTAGAAGAGAAGGGTGCTGGCACGCAAAAGCGGGATTGCTCAGCTCGTCTCAAGGTTCGTCCTCGCCGCTGCCTCGCGCGCGGCTTGCTTCTTCTCTTTCTTCTCGCGTTTTTTCTTCTCCAGTTCTCGTGCTCGTTGCTCCACCGGCACGACGAGCTCCGGGCGTTCCCGGCCGAATCTCTTCAGATACAGGTCTTCGATGAACTGAGGTAGCGGCGCCTTCCAAGGCTCCTGCTTGTGGTTGTCGATCGAGCCGAGCTTCTTCGGATTCATCCCGAGCTCTCGTGCCATCTGTACGTGCGCGTGGGAGAGGTGATGGCGGCTACGCGCCTGAATCCAGGCCTGGAGGCTGGGTGGGACGGGCTTGCGTTTCTGCTTGCTCATCGAACCACCGTGCAAGGATATATATCCCAGGGTCAGAGACGCTTGTGTCCGGTGAAGGCCGCGAAGCCGGGTTGTGGCCCGATTGTGGCGTCGGCTATCCCAGCGGTGGTCAGCCAGCGGAGTAGGTCTTCACGGCTCGGCGGCAGCGGATGGCCGCTGCGACTGCCGATCGCGAACAGTGCTCGTGCTCGCCGAGGTCCCCCGGTGAGAAACGTGGTGCCGATCAGCCGGCCTCCCGGCTTCAGGCAGCGCGCGATCTCGTTGACCGCCTGCTCGGGGTTGTCAACCATGTGCAGGCCGCTGTAGGAGAGGAAGAGATCCGCTTGGCCGTCGGGGAAGGGCAACGCGGTCATGTCGGCGGCGAGCACCTCGATCTGGTTCAGCGACCTCGTTCTCGCGCGGCGTCTTGCGCGTGCGAGCATCTTCTCGGAGAGGTCGCCCGCCGTGTAGCGAACATCCTGGTCAGGCGCAAGGGCGCGGAACGCGACACCACCGCCACACGGCACGTCGAGGATCCTCGCGCCGTCGGCGACGTGCTCGATCGGCTCCATGCTGGCGTACAGCACAGGGGCGTCGATACCCCAGATCGCACGACCGATCAAGCGCATCAGCCAGGGTCGTTCGATGTAGAAGTCGTAGAACGCGCCGAACGGCCCCGCACAGATGTTCGGCGTGTCAGCCATCAGCGTGGATTATGACGTGTGAGCAGTCTTGCGGGACTGCCCGGTCCCGCGAAGCGGGCCATCCGCTGACGGAAACGCGAGACCAAGACCTGGCGGAAGGAACGACGAACGGCTGGCAAGGCCATAGACCTTGGTGATAGGCAGCGCGAGGTGCCGCAGCAAACTTAAAGATTCGTTGTTCGCTTAATAATGAGTTGTGTAGGTGCCCGAGAAATCGCTTTACCCAGCGCGACGGCCTTGCCGGGAGAAGCTTGTTCGTTCCGCCAGGTCTCGGTCTCGCGTTTTCGTGCGCAGATGAGACTGACCAGGCGTCTTACAACGCTGGCTGCCTGAGCCGCCCCGTTGCCGATCACGGTTGAGGTCGAGCTGACGATCAAGTCTAAGCAGGAGCTGATAGCGATCTTCTGTGCAGCGGGCACCTGCAGACGAACTGAGCCCGCGTCATGTACCATTCGACACAGAGAGGGCAGGGGAGGGACGGCCGCGTGATTGGTGCTCGTGAGCGAACCGAGGCAGGTTGGGTCAGCCGGTGACCGCCAAGCACTGAACAGGGGTCGCGGTCGTCCCATGCCCGCAGTTGCGCCCGGTGCCCGCTTCGAGGTGTTGATCAGGCCACGCAGCGGCGCGCCTCGGGAATTGACAGCAGCCGTCCGGGTCGTCAATCATTATGTGCGCTATGCAACTTTCCAAGCGCGACATCCCAGATATCCTGCGCACTGTCGGCGGCCTGCTGTTCGCCGCCGGCGCGGTGCTCCTGCTCGTACGTAAGTCCAGCCATCACGAATTGGGCGCATTCGCGCAGCTGCTCGTAGTCTTGATTCCGGCCGTGATCCTCTACCTACTGGCGCTGGGCGTGCTCGAGGACACGCCAAGCACGCCAAATGAAAAGGCCCAACCCTGGCAGTCGGTCCTGATGGTGGCTGCGATTCTGCTCGGGCCGGTCGTCCTGCTCGAGCTCCTCCATTGGCTCGGAGCGAGCACGCACCACGTGCTCTACGTTGCGGGAGTCTTTGCCATCACCGGGCTGCTCGCGGGCTACGCGGCTCGGCGCGCGCGTGTGTCCTACGCCGCCCTGCTGGCGGGACTTTCCCTGATCGTGACGTGGCTGCTGGTATGGGAGAAGATCCTTGGCCATCCGTCCGCCAACACATATCGTTGGCTGCTCGTCGTGGCGGCGGTGTTGGTGCTGGCTGTCGCGGCCAGGCTCGCGCGCGCGAGCGCCATCGGGGCCAGCGAGGTTGCCACGGCAGGCGGAATCGCGGCGGTGGCGGCAGGCGTGCTCGGCGTGATCATCGGCTCCTTCGTTGGCGCGTTCTCGGGCCTCTCCAAGGTCCTCTCGTCCGGCAGCGAAACGTCGAGCTTCTCCAGTGGGTCGGGCCCGATCAGGGGATCGGGCTCCATCATCGGGTTGGGAGCCGGCAAGGCGTCGGTCATCACCAGGGCGTCGGGGACGTTCAGGGGGTCGGTCGCCAGCAGGGCCTCAGTCATCGGCAGGGGGTCGGGGAACATCAGGGGGTCGATCCGGAGCGTCTCCTCCAAGCCTCACGGCTCTCGCATCACTCATATCCCGCTCAAGCCTCACGTCCCTCATGTCCCACTCAACCCGCGGATCCCGCGCAATCCCCGGATCTTGCGCAGTCATCACCTCTCCTCAAATCCCTTTGCCATTCACACAAACGGGCTGCAGCACTTCGGTTGGGACTTGTATCTGCTGGTCGTGTCGCTGGCGCTGGTGTGGATCGGATCGCGCGTGCGCGTGCGCGGGCTCGGGTATGTCGGCGGGGTCGGACTGCTGGCGTTCGTCTTCAGTGTCGGCGATCAGGTCACGCGGTTGGAGTTCGGCCACAAGGCGACGACAAGCATCGTCGGCTGGCCGCTGGCGCTTCTGATCGTCGGCCTCGCGGGACTCGCGGCGCCGATCTTCTACCGCCGGGCGCCGTAGTCCGTCCTGCTAGCTTTCCGGGCCATGATCGGCGGATCGCGAGGGCTGGCTGTGCTCGTTGTCATGGCTGTGGCGCTCGGGGCCGCTCCGAGCGCCCGGGCTGCCAGCACCGGGCAGATCTCCGGCAGGGTGACCAATACGTCCTCCGCACCGATCGACAGGATCGAAGTCTGCGCGTCATCGGCGAGCGCCGAAGACTTTGGCCCGGAAGGCTTCGGATGCGAATCGACCAACTCAAACGGCGAATACACGATCACGGGGTTGGCGAGCGGCGAATACGATGTTGAATTCGTCTCGCCCTCAGAAAGTGAACCTGGCTACATCACCCAGTACTATCAAGACACTCCGTTGTATGAAGATGCAAAAATGGTGTTGGTTGCGGCGCCCAGCACCACGTCGGGGATCGACGCTGAACTCGAAGAAGGCGGACGGATCACCGGCGCGGTGACGCGAACGGTGGGTGGGGCAGCGATTGAAGGTATCGAGGTGTGTGCGTCTGCGGTACACGGCGAAGGCTTCGGGTGCGCGAAAACCAAGGCGGACGGCACGTACATCATCTCGGGGCTGGCGGGCGGCGACTATGACGTCATGTTCTTCTCGTCCTTCGGAAGCGGACTCGACTTCATCGCTCAGTACTACAACGACGTTTCGTCGTCAAAAGACGCGGAAGCGGTGGTGGTCAGCGCGCCCGGTGCTACGCCGAATATTGACGCGAAACTCGAAGCAGGCGCGCGCGTCGAGGGACGGGTGACGGATGCCTCGACTGGCACGGCGCTCGAAGGTGTTTTCGTGTGCGCGAGCACGGGGAGCGGCGAAATCTCCTTGGGGCAGTGCGCGTTCACAAACTCCAGCGGCGAATACACGATCTCAGGACTGGCGAGCGGTGGCTACAAGGTCGAGTTCAACGCGAGCAAGAGCTATGTGGTGCAGTACTACAACGGCAAGTCCGTCCTCGGGGAAGCGGAAGTCGTGTCGGTCACCGCGCCCGACACCAGGTCGGGGATCGATGCCGCGATGCAGTCGACCTCCACACCGCCCGCGAACACCACTGCGCCGGTCATCTCTGGGACCCCCATCATCGGCAGCACCCTGCTGTGTGCGCCGGGCCTGTGGACGGGTCAGCCGGTGCCGACGTTCAGCTACCAGTGGCTGCGCAGCGGCGCCCCGATAGCCGGCGCGAACGCGAGCAGCTATACGGTGCAGAGCGCCGACGCCGGAGGAGGCATCACGTGCGCGGTCACCGCGAAGAACGGCAAGGGCGAAGCGGGCGCGCGGAGCGCCGCGGTGGCGATCCCCGCCAATCCTGTCATTTTCCCTCCGCCGCCGACCCCAAAACCGGTGGTCACGATCACGGGGTCGAAGGTGCTCGTGTCGGGCGGGTCGGCGACCGTGCACATCATCTGCAGCGACGCGGCCTGTGCCGGGTCGGGCGAGTTGACCGTGCAGATCGTGGTCAAGCACCGCAAGGGCAAGAAGACGGTCTCGCGCAAGCAGGCGCTCGTTCTCGCGAAGGGGTCCTACTCACTCGCCGCGGGCCAGAGCGGGACGCTCGTCCTGCATCTGACCGGCGCGGGCAGGCAGCGCCTCGCTCACGTCAAGCGCCATCCGCTCGCCGTCAAGCTGATCCTGTCCGTGCAGGGCGCTAACGCGATCGCCAAGTCGGTGAAGGCGAGTTGATCCCTCGCCCTGCTCGTTGGCTGAGCGTACTCGCTGTGGCCGGCATGTGCCTGGCGCTCGCCCCGTGGGCGGGCGCGGTGAAGCCGGCGATCGTCGGGGGCAGCCAGGTCTCGATTCAACAGGCGCCGTGGCAGGTCGCGGTCGAAGCGGTTATTCCCGCGGGCGGGGGTGTCCTGTGCGGGGGCTCGATCCTCGACGCTGCGCACATCCTGACGGCGGCTCACTGCGTGTTCGACTCGAAGACCTCTAGCGCGATACCGGCTGAAGACTTCATCGTCCGCGCGGGCACCTCCAATCTCGCTTCACACCTCGAACCCGACGAACAGGAACGTGCTGTCACGAGCGTCCGCCCACATCCCTACTACACCTACGCTCCCGACTCCGGTCACGTAAACCCAGACGACGTCGCCGTCCTGACGCTCGCCGAACCGCTCGCGCTCGGGCCAGATGTGAGCCCGATCTCGATGGTGTCGTTAGGGGGCTATCAGGCGGAAGGCACGCCGGTCAACCTCACGGGCTTCGGCCAGCAGAATCCAGAAGAGCCACTCGACGGCAAGCTGTACTCGCTGGGAATGACCGTCGGCTGGCCGCGCGAATGCGGCGGTGAAAACGATGCTGTGCTGATCTGTGCCAGCTCACCGTCGGGCACGCCGTGCAATGGCGACAGCGGCAGCGGCCTGACGATCTCGGGCTCGACGCTCCTTGGAGTCGAGGACGACTACTTCTTGGTCTCCGGAAAGCCGTGCGTCGCCGGCACGGAAAACGCCTTCACGAACGTGGCCGCGCCCGAGATCCAGGACTTCCTCGACGGCAGCGAAGAACCGCCGCGGGCGCCGCGGGGCGGGCACGTGGTGATCCGTGAAGCGCCGATCAATGATGGTGTGATGAGTTGCGAACCGGGCACCTGGAACGGGAATCCGACATACACCTATACGTTCCTCGACAGCACGGACGCTCAGATCGTGCAGCAGGGCGCCTCGACCACATATGCGGTGCCCGCGGCAGAGGTTGGTCACATGATCCTCTGCGAGGTGCAGGCGAGCAACGCGGGCGGCACGGGCGTGGGCCGAACCCCGGGCCTGCTTGCGACCGCCGCCGCGCCGCTGCCCCCGCCCTCCCAATCGGCAAGCCCTGAAACCGCGCCTCCGCCTCCGCCCACGGGCCACGTGTCGCTCGCCGGCACACAGATCACGACGACACGCGGCGGTGAGGCGACCATCAAGCTGACCTGCACAGGTACGGGCACGTGCCGCGGCAAGCTGACGCTGACCGTCAAGACGAGGAACGGGGGCAGGAAGCGGCGGTCCAAGACGACGATCGGGACGGCGAGCTTCTCGATCACAGCGGGCAAGACGGCGACGGTCAAGCTCACGCTCAACGGGACCGGGAGGGCACTCCTCAGCGCGGATCACGGGCGGCTGAGCGCCAGCCTGACGGTCCTGAAGTCCTCACCCGCGCCGTCGCAGGCGCACACCGAGACCCTCCATCTCGTCCAGCGGAAGGCCGCCGGGGCGAAGCAGCCAAGGAAGTAGCGAGTCGGCGCAAGCGGTCAGGGTCGGCCGAACGGAGCGCCGCCTGCCAAACTGGGCACATGAGCTGGGTCCTGACACTCCTCGGCATCGTCGCGTTGATCGTGCTGCACGAGCTTGGGCACTTCGCCGTGGCGAAGGCCGTGGGGATGCGCGTGGAGCGCTTCTCGCTGTTCTTCCCGCCGCGGCTGGTCGGGGTGCGCCGGGGAGACACCGAGTACATGATCGGCGCGATTCCGGCGGGGGGCTACGTGAAGATCACCGGCATGTCCCCGGAGGAGACGAGGGACATGGACCTGCGCGTGGCCGTCCGCGCCTACTGGCTGCAGGCGCCGTGGAAGCGCATCGTGGTGATCCTCGCGGGGCCGGGGGTGAACATCCTGATCGCCTTCCTGCTGTTCTGGGCGGTGCTCCTCTCGGGTAACCTCGGCGGCGCCGGCACCCTGGAAAGCCTCAATCCCTCCGTTCAGACGCGGGTCGCAACGAATTTGGTGCGCACGATCGAGCCCGGCAAGCCGGCCGACGGGGTGCTACGGCCTGGCGACCGAATCCTTGCGGTGGGGGGGCGACCCGTGACCGTCGCCTCCGCTCAGGCGGCGATCGACGCTCACCGGTGCGTAGGAGCCCTTATTGAAGGCTGCCGCGCGGCCACGCCGGTACAGCTGACGGTCCGGCGAGCGGGACACACGCTGACGTTGTCCGTCTACCCCCGCTACAGCAAGACATATGGCCGGATGCTGGTCGGTTTCAACTTCGGAGAAGCGGCCAAACACTATGGAGCGCTGAGCGCCGCCGGAACAGCGGTGCACGAGATGTGGAAGACGGCCACGAACATGATCACGAACATCGGCCATGCCTTCACGAGCGCAAAGGTGCGTCATCAGTTCCACAGCATTATTGGCATCACCGAAATCGCGCACGAAACCGTGGTCGCCGGGGCGGGCTACGCGCTGGTCTTCCTCGGGTTCTTCTCGCTGGTCCTCGCGGTCATCAACCTGTTTCCGTTCCTGCCGCTCGACGGTGGGCACGTGCTCTGGTCGGTGGCTGAGAAGCTTCGTGGACGACGAATCTCTCTGGTTACCATGTATCGCTATAGCTCCGTCGGGATTGTGCTGTTGTTGTTCCTCGTGGTCAACGGCGTCAGCAACGACATCAGCCGTTTGACTGGGTGAGCTGGCCGCCAGCGGGGCCTCGGGTGTCGCTTTGCGGCGCGCGCACGCACACCCAGCTCTTCACCAGTGGACCCATCCGCTCGGCGAGCGCCGGTCCGAACAGCGCCTCCATCTCCGAGCGTTTGAGCAGCGAGATGTCTTCCCACCCACCGGCTGCTCCCAGTTTCCAGTAGGGACGGCGTAGGACCGCGGGCAGCCAGTGCGCGCCCGGCAGCAGCGCGTGCGGCTCGACCGGGAACGACCAGGCGGGGGTCTGCACGAACCAGCCTCGGCCGACGCGACGCAGCTCCTGCGCGAACGCCGCCCGCCGCGCCGGTGGAACGTGCTCGATCACGCTCGAGCAGTAGACGAGCTCGAACTCGCCGTCGGCGAACGGCAGTCCGGCGGACGCGTCGGCTTGCACGAACGGCCCGGGATAGTCGGGGCGCGCCACCAGGTCAACTCCGGTGATGTCGAGATCTCCCTCCAGCGCGCGCAGTCCCAGTTGCCCGCAGCCGACATCCAGTACCCGTGCGCCCGCGGGCAGCCGCGTGAACATGAAGAAGCGCGCGTGACGCCGCGCGCGGGCGCGGGCGGCCAGGGGAGAGGCCAGGCGGGCGAGCGGCCCGCGGGCCGTGGCGTAGACCTCGGGCATCGTAGAATCAGCCTATGGCTTCGCAGCGGCAGATTCTCCTCGGCTCGGTCCCGATCGGCGGCGGCGCGCCGGTCGCGGTGCAGACGATGACCAAGACCGAGACGGCCAACCTCACGGCGACGATGGACCAGATCAGGACCGTCGCCGACGCCGGGGCGGACATCGTGCGCGTCGCGGTGCCTCGCGAGCAGGACGCCGAGGCGCTGAAGAGCATCGTCGCGCAGTCGCCGATCCCGGTGATCGCCGACATCCACTTCAACCACACGCTCGCGCTGAAGGCGATCGAAGCCGGCGCGCACTGCGTGCGGCTGAACCCGGGGAACATCGGCGGACCGGAGAAGGTCGCCGAGGTGATCGCCCTGGCCAAGCTGCGCGGGACGCCGCTGCGCGTGGGGGTCAACTCGGGCTCGCTGCCCAAGCACCTGCGCCAGCTCGAGTACGACAACCCGGTCGAGGCGTTGGTGACGGCCGCGATCGAGACGGTGCAATTGATAGAGCGGCTGGATTTCGAGAACTTCAAGGTCTCGATGAAGTCGACCTCGGTGCCGAACACGATCGCGTCGAACCGGATGCTGGCAGAGCGGATTCCCTATCCGCTGCACCTCGGCGTGACCGAGGCCGGGACGAAGTGGTCGGGCTCGCTGAAGAGCGCCGTCGGGCTCGGCGCGCTGCTCGCCGACGGGATCGGCGACACGATCCGCATCTCGCTGTCGACGTTCCACGCCGAGGAGGAGGTGAAGGTAGCCTGGGAGATCCTCAAGGCGCTGAAGCTGCGCGAGCGCGGCCCCGACCTGATCGCCTGTCCGACCTGCGGGCGGCTGCAGTTCGACATGGACACGGTCGTGGTTGAGGTCGAGCGGCGCCTGGAAGCCTATGAGGACCCGATCGAGGTCTCAGTGCTGGGCTGCGCGGTGAACGGGATCGGCGAGGCACGGCACGCCGACTTCGGGATCACCGGGGCGAAGGACATGGGGATGATCTACTCGAAGGGCGAGCCGCTGAAGAAGGTTCCCACCGAGCAGTTGGTGGACGAGCTGTTCAAGGAGATTGACCGCTACTACGCCGCCGGCAAGACCGTCCAGCGCGACGAGCGCGCGGCCGCCGAGGCGCGGGAGTGGCTGGCCGCGAACGAGGATGCCACGGCGCTGACGCCCGAGCGGATCGCCGCGCTGGAGGCCGCCGCGGCCGACGAGGCCGACGCCGTGCTCGAGTCGATGCTCGAGCCGGCCGTGTCGCTCGACGAGGCCGTCTCGCCGGTGGCCGGCAGACGCTTCAGCCGCAGCTGAGCGCCTGCCGGATTCGAGCGTTCCTCAGGAGGCTGCCGAGAAACGCTCTGCGACCTTCGACCAATCGACGACGTTCCACCAGGCGTCGATGTAGTCGGGGCGGCGGTTCTGGTACTTCAGGTAATAGGCGTGCTCCCACACGTCGACGCCCAGCAGCGGTGTCTTGCCATTGGAGATCGGGTTGTCCTGGTTGGCCGAGCCGACGACGGCCAGACCAGAGCCGTCCAGCACAAGCCATGACCAGCCGGAGCCGAACTGGGCGACGCCGGTCTCCTTGACCTTTGTCTTGAAGTCCGCGAATGAGCCGAACGCGGACGTGATCGCCTCGGCCAGGGCGCCGTCGGGCTCGCCGCCGCCGTCGGGCGACATGCTCTCCCAGAAGAGGGTGTGGTTGTAGTGACCGCCGCCGTTGTTTTTCACGGGGCCCTTCTTCTCGCCGAGGCTGTCGAGGTTCTGCAGTACCTCCTCGACGGGCTTATCGGCCCACTCTGTTCCCTCGAGCGCGGCGTTGGCCTTGTCCACGTAGGCCTGGTGGTGCTTGTCGTGATGGAATTCCATCGTCACCTTGTCGATGTGCGGCTCGAGCGCGTCGTAGGCGTAGGGAAGCGGTGGAACTGAATAGGCCATTTGGGGGCTCCTTGTCGGGTCTTCATCGAAGATTGGTCGGTGACTGCTGTTCTATCAAAGGGACGACGGATCGAAGACAGAGGGGCCCGACCGAAGCCGGGAGACACTCGCCTTCGGCTCGCATCCCCGCTTCGGCCAGCCGGCCTCCGGCCGGCTGCGCCACCCTCTAGGCTCTGCAACCGATGACACGCCTGTCCGAATACCTGCTGCCGACCGAGAAGCAGCCGCCCGCCGACGCTGAGGCGATCTCGCACAAGCTGATGGTCAGGGCGGGGCTGGTCAGGCAGATGGGCGCCGGGATGTGGACCTGGCTGCCGGCCGGCTGGCGCGTGCACCAGCGCGTCGTCGCGATCATCCGCGAGGAAATGGACGCGATCGGCGCCCAGGAGATGCTGATGCCGGTGCTGCAGCCGGCCGAGCCGTGGCGCAAGACCGGGCGGATCGAGATCGAGGAGCTGTTCAAGCTGACCGACCGCAAGGGCTCGGAGCTCGTGCTGGCGATGACCCACGAGGAGGCCGTCACGTTCCACATCGCGCAGGCCGTGCGCTCCTACCGCGACCTGCCGCTGATCGTCTACCACTTTCAGGTCAAGGAGCGCGACGAGCCCCGTCCGCGCGCGGGCGTGCTGCGCACGCGGGAGTTCGTGATGAAGGACTCCTACAGCTTCGACCGCGACCAGGCGGGGATGGAGGAGAACTACACGCTGCATATCGGCGCCTACGACCGCATCATGGAGCGGACCGGGCTGCGCTTCTACCGTGTGGAGGGCGACGTGGGAATGATGGGCGGCACGGGCGCGCACGAGTACATGGCGCCGTGCGCCGCCGGCGAGGATCAGATCGTGCTCGGCGACGGTTATGCGGCGAACGCCGAGGTCGCGACGTTGACCGAAGGCGTGGAGGAGGTGGAGGGGGAGTACTTCAAAAACGGGGAGCCGCTGACGCTCGAACCGGCGATCGAGATTGGCAACATCTTCAAGCTCGGGACGCGCTATTCGGAGCCGCTCGGGGCCCGCTACCTGGACGAGAACGGATCCGAGCTGCCGGTGTGGATGGCCTCCTACGGGATCGGCCCGGCGCGGATCGTGGCGGCCGCGGTCGAGCAGTTTGCCGATGAGCACGGCATCTCCTGGCCGAAAGCGCTGGCGCCGTTCGCGGTGCACCTGGTCGCGCTCGGCAAGCTCGGCACGCCCGAGCGCGACGCCGCCGATGCGCTGTACGCGACGCTCCGCAAGGGTGGGGTGGAGGTGCTCTACGACGACCGCGACCTCGGTCCGGGCGAGAAGTTCGCCGAGGCGGAGCTGCTCGGGTGCCCGCTGCGGCTCACGGTCGGACGCAAGTCCTTACAGTCCGGCGAGATCGAGGTTCAGGTGCGCCGCGGGCGCCAGGCGGCAGCTGCACTCCCGCTGGACGGCGAGCCCGCCGAGCTGATCCGGGCGGTGGACGAGCTGTGGCGGAGCCTCCCCTAGACCTCGCTTCACCGGGCGCGGGCAGCACAGGGCCACGGTTGAGCGTCCGCCGGCTGTTCGGCCTGGACCGTTCCGGCCCGCCGCCGCCGCAGACCTTGGCGGGCCAGCCGCTGCGGCCGTGGACGCTGCCCAACGCGATCGGTTTCACGCGGCTCGCGCTGATTCCCGTGTTCCTCGTCGTCGAGCTCGCAAGCGGCGACGGCACGGGCGCGCTGGGGGCGACACTGTTTGCGGTGATCGGCTGGGGCGACTACGCCGATGGGATCGCTGCGCGCGTAACCCGCCAGTACAGCCGGTTGGGGGCGCTGATGGACCCGATCACCGACCGGCTGCTGGTGATCTCGGGCGTGGTGGTGTGCTGGCACTTCGAGCTGCTGCCGCACTGGGCGATCGCGGCGCTGGCGGTACGCGAGCTGGTGATGCTGGCGTTGGGTCGCTATGGCATGGCGCGCGGCGTCGAGCTGCGCATCAACTGGCCGGGACGTCTGGCAGTCGCACCGGTGATGGGATCGTTCTTCTTTGCGATGGTCGGCCTGCCGACGGTCGGCGAGGTGCTGCTGTACGTCGGTCTCGTGCTCGCGCTGCTCGCCACCGGACTGTATCTCCACACCGGGGCGCGGCAGCTGCGCGGAGCCTCAAGCTCAGCCTGACCTTTTGGTCTATACTGAGAGCCTCGGCCGGTTGCGCCGGTATGTCTGCCCGGTAAGCCCGGCGCAAGTCCGCGAGAGGAGAAAGCCCGCGATGGAGACGTTCCCCGACCTTGGCTCGCTGACTGATGTCCGAGCTGAAAGGACCTGATCCAGCAGTTGACCGAGGAGGAGACCGAGATCTCCTACAAGCGGCGCATCCTGCACGGCAAGATCGACATCCTGCGCGCCGAGCTGGTCAACCGCTTGCGCAAGAAGCACGATGGTGGCGAGGTGATGATCACCGGCGACGACGTCCAGCGGCTGACCGACATCCTCGCCCAGGGCCAGTCGGAGGCCCCGACGCAGGACGGCCAGTCGTGATCGCGACGCACGCCGCGCGTCGCGCCGCGGGTCCCATAGGCGGGATCGAGTCGATGGCCCTGCACTGCACCGAGTGCGGCTTCGTCAACGACGAGGGCGCCAACTACTGCCAGCGCTGCGGCGCGCTGCTCACGCGCGGCGAGAGCGGCAGCGGGCGAGACGGCGACCGCCGACCTACCGGATCGACGACGCCGGCGAGCTCGTGCCGATCGAGCTCGACGAGGTCACCGCAAACGGCCCGGCGCTGGTGATCCGCGCCGGTGGGGGACGGGTGGGCGAGAGTTTCGCCGTGGCCGAGCCTCGCGAGCGAGCGCATGAGCATCGGCCGGCGCCCGGATGCCGAGGTGTTCCTCGACGACGTGACGGTCTCGCGCGACCACGCGCTCTTGATTCGCCGCGGCGAGCAGTGGTATCTCGACGACTGTGGCTCGTTGAACGGGACCTATGTGAACCGCTCGCGGATCGAGTCCCAACGCCTGGAGGAGGGCGATGAGGTGCAGATCGGCAAGTACAAGCTGACGTTCCACGCCCGCTGATGGCGACCCAGATCCCACAGTGCCGACGTGGCCGAGCTGCAGGACGAGCTCGCGCGCGACAGGCGCCGCCGCTGGCCTCGGCAAAAGTCGATCACGATCGGCGCCGTCTGCAAGGCGCTGGTTCAGGAGTTCCCGGACATCTCGATCTCCAAGATCCGCTACCTGGAGGATCAGAAGCTGCTCACCCCGCGGCGCACCCCCGGCGGCTATCGGCTCTACACGCAGGGGGATGTGGCGCGCCTGCGCACGATCCTGCGGATGCAGCGCGACGAGTTCCTGCCCCTGCGGGTGATCCGCCAGGAGCTGGCGGCGGGGCGCTCGGGAGAGGCCACGCTTGATCAAAATCCGGGCGGGTCCCGCTCATCGCGCGACGGGATGCGGCCGTGGCGCACGAGCGTGAGCGTGCGCGAGGCGACCGGCGCGCTGTATTCGATCGAGGACGTGCTCGAGGAGACCAAGGCCGACGCGAAGCTGGTGCGCGAGCTCGAAGAGTACGGCGTGGTCAAGGGCGAGCAGCGCGGCGGCGTGCGCTACTTCGACGAGACCGAGCGGGAGATCATCGGCGCCGTGGCCGAGCTCGCGCGCTACGGCGTGGGCGGGCGCAACCTGCGGGTCTTCCGCTCCTCGGCCGACCGCGAGGCGAACCTGCTCCAGCAGATTCTCGCTCCCGCGCTGCGCTCGCGCAACCCGCAGCGGCGCAAAGAGGCGCTCGAGGCGCTGGAGAACCTCGCGGCCGTGGCGACCCACCTGAAGCATCTGCTGCTCGTCCGCGACCTGCGCAAGATCGCCCGCTGATGAGCGCCGTGGCCGTCGGCGCGGCGAGCGGCCCGCGATCTCGCACCGCATAGGAGGCCAGGCGGCGATGCCCAACGCGAGCGCAGCCGCACGATCGCCGCGCCCGCGCTGAGCTGTGGGAGGTGATCAGCGACCCCCACCACCTGCCGCGTTGGTGGCCGCGCGTGACGCGCGTGGAGGATGTCGAGGATGGCGCGTTCACCGAGGTGATGAGGACGCGTAAGGGCAAGCTCGTGCGCGCCGACTTCAACGTCGTTGCCTGCGATGACGCCGAGCGCTCGCTCAGATGGGTCCAGCAGATTGAGGGAACGCCGTTCGCGCGCGTGCTGAAGTCCGCCGAGACGCAGGTCCGGCTCGCGTCCGTGGACGCGAGTGCGCCCGCCTCGGGACACGGCGGGGCGGGCGCGGCGACCGGCGGGCCGGCGACCGAAGTGACGATCGAGCTCCGCCAGGCGATGGCGGGCTACTCCGCCGCCCGCCCCGGTCTGTTCACGGGGTTCTCCGCGCGCTTTGGCGGCCGCCTGGTGCGCCGCGCGGCGCAGGCCACGATCGAGGAGGCGCTCGACGGACTGGAGCGGATCAGTGGCTGAGTCGGGCCGCAGCGCCCGACGATGCGCTGGTGGGGTTGGGGCGATCCCGGCCATCAGCCCGCGCTGCCCGCGCAGGCGCTCGAGCTTCCTGCGCGAGACGGTCGGAATCGCCGCACGTCCGCGTCCGCCGGTCGCGCTCGGCCGGGTGCGCCTCGATCCCCTCGGGCTGGCGGACTCGGCTGCTGACGGCTGCGACAGATCCTCGGCGCCGAGGGTGTGCGCGACGAGCACCGCGAGCGCGTCGTGCACGCTGCCGGCAAGGGCTATCCCGATCTCGTGCGGCTGCGCGCGGGCGAGCCGGAGGGGGCGCCCGACGCGGTCCTCTATCCGGCCGGTCACGATCAGATCCGGGCGGTGCTCGAGCACTGCGCGCGCGCGTCGCTGGCGGTCGTGCCGTTCGGTGGCGGCACGAGCGTCGTCGGCGGCGTCGCGCCGCTGCGGGGAGAGCACGGCGCAGTCGTGGCGCTCGACATGGGCCGCATGGGCACGGTCCTCGACCTGGACCGCGAGTCGCGGACGGTCACCGTGCAGGCCGGCATCCGGGCGCCCGCGCTGGAGCGCGCATCTGGCCGAGCGCGGACTGACGCTCGGCCACTTCCCGCAGTCCTTCGAGTACGTCTCGCTGGGCGGCTGCGCGGCCACGCGATCAGCGGGGCAGTCCTCCACGGGCTATGGCGCGATCGAGCAGATGGTGCTCGGCCTGCGCTTCGCCGCGCCGGCGGCGGAGATCGCGCTGCCGGCCGTGCCCGCCACCGCGGCTGGACCGGGCCTGCGCCGGCTGCTGGTCGGCTCGGAGGGAACGCTCGGGGTGATCAGCGAGCTCGCGCTGCGGGTCCGCGCCGCCCCGCGCGAGCGCGTCTACGAAGGCGTGTTCTTCGAGGACTTCGCCGCCGGAGCGCAGGCGCTGCGAGCGCTTTCGCACGAGCGCGTGCTGCCCGACGTCGCGCGCCTCTCAGACGAGCAGGAGACGCGCATGTCGCTCGCGCTGGCGGGCGGCGGTTCGGTCAAGGGCCGGCTGGGGCGCGCGTATCTGGGCCTGCGCGGATACCGCGAGGGCTGCTTGGCGATCTTCGGCTTCGAGGGTGAGGCCCGAGGAGGTCGCATTCAGACGCGCCCACGCGCTCGAGCTGGCGCGAGCCCACGGCGGTCTGGCGGTTGGGAGCTCGCCCGGGCGAGCCTGGCTGCATGGGCGCTTCTCGGCTCCTTATCTGCGCGACGAGCTGCTCACCCAGGGAGTGATGGTGGAGACGCTCGAGACGGCCACGCAGTGGTCGGGCGTGCAGCGCCTGCACCGCGACGTGGCGGGAGCGATCGCCGAGGCGCTCGACGCCGGCGGCACGCCGGGCCTCGTCATGTGCCACCTCTCGCACGTGTATGAGACCGGCGCGTCGCTGTACTTCACGTTCATCGCCCGCCAGCGGGAGGGCGAGGAGATAGAGCAGTGGCGGGCGGTCAAGCGGGCGGCGAGTCGCGCGATCGTGGATGGCGGCGGCACGATCACCCATCATCACGCGGTCGGGCGCGACCATGCGCCCTGGATGCAGGACGAGGTCGGCAGGGAGGGCGTGGCCGCCTTGCGCGCGCTGAAGGCCGAGCTCGACCCCGCCGGGATCATGAACCCGGGCAAGCTGTTGCCCTAGTCAGCCGGTCGTGGTGGTCACAGCCGAGAGGATCCACAGGGCCAGGCAGGTGAAGCCGACCATGATCGCGAGCATCCAGTACTGGGAGCGGACCGCGGCTTCGGGGGACTTGAACTCGATCAGGCCGCGCTCGTGCGAGAGGATCAGCCCGCTGACGTGGCCGGTGATGATCGCCGCGATCTGCACGTACCAGATCACGGCGAAGGAGATCAGGTTGTAGTTGACGAGGAAGCTCGAGGTTCCGAACAGGTCGCTCCCGCGGCCGAGCGGATCGGAGATCAGGTAGCCCATCGCCTGGCCCTGGAGGATCAGCAGCGAGAAGTAGTGGGCGAGCATGTAGCCGAACGCGATCGGGACGAGCGTGTGCAGGAACGCCCGTGAAAGCTCGCGGTGATCCTCGACGGCGACGTCGCGCAGGGCGCTGCGCATGCCGCGGATGCCGAGGTTGTAAAGGCCCGCGACAACCGCCACGCTGAAGATCAGCCCGGCTGTCCCGACGATCTCGAGCGCCGCGATCGAGCCCACCCCGAGGTGCCCGAGGTCTGACTCCAGGTTTGGGGCGAACTGGACCCAGAGCTCGCCGTTGGAGAAGCCGTCGAAGCTCGTCGAGCCGATCAACACGAATATGACGGCCGCCGTGCCCGGCCAGCACTCGAGGTCGCCGAGCCCTGAGAGCGGCGCGCGCAGGCGCAGCTCTCGATCGCGCCAGGAGAGCGGCGAGAGGCGGGCCAGCAGCCCGAAGTAGACGCCGAAGCCGTCGGCTCGCTCGCACCATGCCTCCACGCCGAAGGCCGCCATCCCCGCCAGTTGCACGGCGCCGTAGACGAGCATCAGGATCGCGAGCAGCCGCGGGTCGTCTTTGCCGGGGAGGGGCAGGACGAGCTCCAGCCACGCGAAGGCGAGCAGTGTCGCTGCGGCCGGCCAGCGTCCCCACGAGGAGGGGTAGGGACCGAGCAGCGGCCTGGGCTTGTAGTCGCTGCGCGTGAGCAGCCAACTGGCGAGCCGCCCGACCGCGCGCCACGGGTTCAATGCTCGGAAGATGTCTCCGACGAACGCGCTCGCCAGCGGGGTGCCGACCCAGAAGATCACGTAGATGAAGGTGGGGGCGAGGTTCGATGTGAGGTTCTGTTCTCCCGCCAGACCCGCGTATGCGACGATCGCGAACAGCGCGATCCCGAGCGCGCCGCACAGCCACTCGATCAGCTTGGGCACCCGTAGCAGCACTTTGCCCGGGGGACGCTGGAGCCGCGGTCTCGACCACAGGGCCGACAGCGCGACGAACGAGATCACCATCACCGCCGTCGCGGTCCAGGCGAACAGCCAGGCTGGGATCGGCAGGTCGGCGCGGCCGACGATGCCGTGTGCCGACGCCGGCGCCGGGACGAGCAGGCAGGCGAGCAGCGCCGCCAGGCACGCCCAGCGATACCGCGGACGTGTCGGGCGAGGGTGCATGGCCGGCTCGAGACTACCGGCCGAGCGGCCTCACCGGTGCGGTTCATAGCTGCGCGGGAGCGGAGCGCATCATGGTAGATTCGCCGTATGGAGCCGGCCAGCACAGATGGCGGGCGCAGGGGCTTCGATCGCCGCATGGCACTGCCGATCGTCGTGATCGTCGTGATCGCGGGTGGGTTCGCGCTGCTGTTCCAGCACACCAGCAGCAACTCCCAGACCCTTGCGGGCAACGCGCACAGCGCCAAGTCGGCCAGCTTTCTCGGCAACGAACTCTCGCCACCCAAGGCCGCCCCGTCGCTGTCGCTGCGCAACTACCTGGGCCAGCGGGTGAACATCGCCCAGTACCGCGGCAAGGCGCTGCTGGTGACCTTCCTCTACACCCACTGCCCGGACATCTGTCCGCTGATCACCGCCAACCTGCGGGTCGCGCAGAACCTGATGGGCGCAAAGACCGCCGCCAAAACGCAGATCGTCGCGGTCTCGGTCGATCCCCGCGGGGACACGCCGCAGACGGTGGCGGCGTTCTTGAAAGTGCACGAGATGACCGGCCGTATGCAGTACCTGATCGGCTCGCCCAGGGAACTCGGGCATGTGTGGCAGGCGTGGGGGGTGGGCTCCGAACGGGACGCCGGCCAGCCGGACGTCATCAACCACTCCGCGCTCGTGTACGGGATCAGCGCGTCGGGCGAGCTCAAGACCGTCTACATCGGCAGCAGCTTCAAGCCGAGCGAAATCGCTCACGACGTGCCGCTGCTGGCCTCACAATAGCCGCGCCGATGGGGAGGCCCTCGCGCAGCGGCAGAGCACTGCTGGCGTGGGCGGTCGCCGTGCTCGCGATTGCATTGGCGCTCGTGTTCGGGCTCTCCGGCAAGGGCGCCTCCGGGCGTCTCGCCCCGGCGCTGCCCCGCGAACTGCTCGCCGGAGCACCGGTGACGCTCGCCTCGCTACGGACCGCCGCGCCGGGCCGGTCGGTGCTGGTCGTGTTCTGGGCGAGCTGGTGCGAACCATGCCAGCACGAGGCCCCCGCGGTCGAGCGCTTCGCGCGCAGCCCTGCCGGCCGGGGACGGGTCGTGGGCGTGGACTGGAGCGACGAAGCTCAGAGCGCGCGGCGCTTCATCGGCAGGTACGGCTGGAGCTTCTCGAACCTGCGCGACGGCGAAGGCGCCGTCGGACTCGCCTACGGCCTGACGGGTCTGCCGAGCACGTTTGTGATCGGCGCCGACGGGCGTATCAGCGAGACCCTGCGCGGGCCGCAGACAGAGCAGACGCTTGGCCGCGCGCTCGCCGGCGCCGGCTGAACCACCAGCGGTGCACGTGCAGTAGGGTTTGCTCGTCGTGCTGCACGCCGTCCTTTACCTGCTGCCGGCTGCCCTGCTGGTGATCCCGCTGCTAGCGCGGCGCTATCCGGGTGAGCGTGCGCTGATTGGCCTCCGTCGTGTGGAGCGGGCGCGCTGGCCGCGCCCCCGTTCCTCTGCGCCCGCGCGCCGTCGCGTGGTGCTCGTAGCGGTGCGTGGAGGCCGGTTGATCGGCTGTTCGCTGGCGGTGCGCCCGCCGCCCGTGCTGCACGCGGCGAGCTAGACCCTCACCGCCCGCAGCTGGGCGGCGGCTGCTCGTCCCCGGAGAGGTCCTGCCACGACGGGCGTGATTGCCCGGCGCGGTGAGCCCTCGATTACCCGTACAGGTACGTATGCGAGGAGCCCTTCATGTCCCGTCGTCTCATGCTCGCCACGCTCGGCGCCCTGCTGTTGGCGCTTTCGGTCACGGCGCAAGCGCACAGCAGCACGCCGACTCCCGTGACGGAGAGCGATAACCCGATCAACGATCAGGGGAGCAACTACAACTACCGCTCGTACATCACCGGAGTCACTCCGAGTGTGCCGGGTGTGAGCTTGCACGTGTTGGAATTCGCCGACCGGCTGATTCTGACCAACCACAGCGGCCAGACCGTGACCGTAATCGGCTACCAGGGCGAACCCTACGGGCGAGTGCTGGCGGACGGGACGGTGCAGCTCAACACGCGCTCGCCCGCCTACTACCTCAACCAGAACTTCTACGGCGACGTCAAAGTCCCGGCCTCGGCGTCGCCGACCGCGACTCCTCAGTGGACCGTGCTCGACCGCACCGGTCGCCTGGAATGGCACGATCATCGCATCCACTGGATGTCCCCGGACCTGCCGCCGCAGGTCAAGGACAAGAGCAAGCGCACCAAGATCTTCGACTGGCAGGTGCCGATCCAGGTGGGCGCTCGCAAGGCCACGGTCGACGGTGAACTTTTCTGGGCGCCTGCGCGCACTCAGGCGCCCGCCGCCGCGATCCCGGTGCTGGTGGCGCTCACCCTGCTGGGCCTGCTGCTCGTGCTGTTCGTGCGTCGCCGCCGGGCGGGCGGAGCCGGCGGAACGCGCAAGGAGGCGTGGTGAGCGGCGCCAGTCGCCTCAGGGCCTTGCTCGTCCTCGGGTGCGCCTGTGCGGCGGTGCTGGCGAGCGCCCCAGCTGCGTTTGCCCATGCCCAGCTGCTCGGCACCTCACCGCTGACCGGCACGGTCGTGCCCAAGCAGCCCTCGGAGGTGATCTTCAAGTTCAACCAGAACGTCGGCGGGACGCTCGGCGCCGTTCGCGTCTATGACGCGCAGGGAAACGAGGTCGACAACCTCGACGTATCGCACCCGGACGGGCAGGAGCATTGGATGGGCGTGGGCCTCAAACCGGGCCTGCCCGACGGCACCTACACGGCCACCTACCGCGTGATCTCGGCCGACACGCATATCGTCTACGGCGGGCTGGTATTCAGCATCGGCCACGCCGGACCGGCGCCGAAGGTGACGGTCGCGGGGCTGATCGCCCGCAACGAGAGCGGCGAGGTGACGAAGCTCGCGTTCGGCGCTGTTCGCGCCCTGGACTACGTCTCGCTGGCGCTCTTCATCGGCGGGCTCGCGTTCCTGCTCGTCGCGTGGCTGCCCGGACTGGCGGCCGCCGCGGGAGAGCCCGAGCAATGCTGGCGGGCGGCGTCGCGCGCGTTTGCAAGGCGCCTGCGCCGGCTGCTGCTCGCGGCGGTCGTGCTCGGGGTCACCGTGAGCGTGCTCGGCATCCTGCTGCAGGGGGCCAGCGCCGCGGGCGTTTCGCTGTGGTCATCGCTGAAAGGCACGGTCATTGAAAACACGCTGCACAGCCGCTTCGGCGAAGTGTGGGGCGCGCGGGCGATCGACTGGCTGGCGCTCGGAGTGCTGTTGCTGGCAACAGGGGCGCCGCGCGGCGAGAGGATCCCGGCGTCTGGCCCCGCCGCGACCGGGAGCCGGGTTCCAGCGCGCTGGGTCCTCGGCCTGCTCGGGCTCGGAGGGGCCTACCTGGCGATCACGCCCGCGCTGGCAGGGCACGCGAGCATCCAGAGCCCGACCGCGGTGTTCTTCCCGTCTGACGTGCTGCACGTGCTCGGAGCGAGCGTGTGGGTCGGCGGGATCGCCTGCCTGCTGCTCGCGCTGCCCGCGGCGACCCGAGAGCTCGAGCAGGGCGACCGCACCAGGTTGCTGCTGGCGGTTCTCGCGCGGTTCTCGCCGCTCGCGCTCGGCGCGGTGATCGCGATCGCGATCACGGGGGTGGTGCAGGCATACATCGACGTGCGGAGCTTTTACGGTCTGTTTCACTCGACCTATGGCGCTTTGATCATCGCCAAGGTCGTGCTGCTGCTCACGCTGATCGGCCTCGGTGCGGTCAACCGCGAACGGGTGATCCCCGCGCTGAAGCGGATCGCCGGCGGGGATGGGCCGCCGGGCGCCGCCGGTGTGCTGGCTCGCCGCACGATGCGGGGAGAGCTGGCGCTGATGCTCACGGTGCTCGGGGTGACGGCCGCGCTCGTGAGCTACGCGCCGCCGATCGACGCCGCGTCGGGACCGTTCTCGACGAACACGACGCTCGGCCCGATCGAGCTCGAGATGACCGTCGAACCGGCGAAGGTGGGTCTGAACACGGTGCACCTGTACCTGATCGACGCCACCAACGGCGCGCAGTACACGGACACGAAGGAACTGGTCGCGACCGCGAGCCTACCCGCGAAGGGGATCGGCCCGCTGCCGCTGAAGGCGAACGTGGCGGGACCCGGTCACTACATCCTGAGCTCGGCCGTGCTGAGTCCGGGTGGGACGTGGCAGATCGAGATCACCGACCGAGTCTCCGAATTCGAACAGTACTCGCGGACCGTCCAGGTCCCAATCCGCTAGCCGGCTTTTCCTTTCTCTCTCCCCACATATCTACTTAAGGAGATACACACACATGAAAACCAAGAAGATCGCATTGCTGGTGGGCATCGGAGCCCTGATCGCACCGGCGAGCGCGCAAGCGCACATCAGCCTGCATCCGAACACGATCCCGGCCGGGGCGTTCGCGACACTCGACGTGCGCGTCCCAGGCGAGCAGGAAGGTGCCTACGTCAAGAAGGTCGATGTTCTGTTCCCGCGGGGGTTCACGGGGGTGGACTACGAAAACGTGCCGGGCTGGAGCACGCATATCGTCGAAACCAAGCTCGTCACCCCGATCACCGAAGATGGCGAAACGATCGACACGGAGGTCTCGCAGATCGTGTGGACCTGGACCGGTCCGCTCGGGAAGGTCAACAATGGGCAGTTCATCAACTTCCCGCTGTCGCTGGCGATCCCGGCAAGCGCGGCGGGCAAGGCGCTGGAATTCAGGACCGTCCAGACCTACAGCAACGGGCAGATCGTCCATTGGATCTCCCCATCGCTGACGGCGGAACACCCCTCCCCGCGGATCAACGTCACGGCCAAGGGCGGCGTCGTGCAGGAAGTCGCCGGCGATGAGGCCGGGCCGGCGGCGGGCCAGACGGGCGCCGGCCAGTCCGCGAGCGCTCCCGCCACGGCGACGGTCAAGGCGAGTAGCGGCGCGAGCAAGGGCCTCGGCATCGCCGCGCTGATCCTCGGGGCACTCGGCCTGCTGGCCGGCCTCACCGCGCTCACTGTTTCACGGCGAAAGGCAGCCACGTAGATGTGTAGATCCCGGAGGACCACCGGGCCTCGAGGCGTCCTCGGCGGGGACATGGCGCGCGACATACGTTGAGTTGCCCAGGCTCAGCTAATCCTGAAGAGGCGAACTGTCGGGGTACATAACAGGTCGAAGAGGCCGGGGAGCCATTCCCCTTCTATCGCGGCGCTGGACGCCGCAGTGAGGAGACGCCCATGAAAAGTGGCGTCCCAAAGTCCTACCCAGCAGGACTCCTGCTGCTCGGGTCGCTGTCCACCCTGCTCTTCGCGAGCAGCGCCCTGGGCGCCACCGCGACCGTGGGTCTGGGATCGGCCGCCCCCTTTTCGGTGCTGGCAGGCTCGACCGTCACTAACACCGGCCCCACGACGATGTTCGGCGATCTGGGGCTGTACCCCGGTACATCGGTGACCGGCGCGCCGCACGTGCTTGGCGCGACCCACGTCGACGACGCGGTTGCGATCGAAGCAAAGAACAACCTGACGACGGCCTATAACAACGCGGCCTCGCGGCCGAGCAGCGGCTCGGCCGGGACCGACCTCGCCGGGCAGACGTTCTCGCCGGGCGTGCGCACCGCCTCGAGCTCGTTGCTGCTGTCATCGGGAAGCGTCACGCTCAACGCCGAAGGCAACCCCAACGCGGTGTTCATCTTCCAGATCGGCTCCACGCTGATCACGGGCTCGAACACCAGTGTCTCGCTGATCAATGGCGCGCAGGCGTGCAATGTCTTCTGGCAGGTCGGCTCCTCCGCGACGCTGGGCACGGGCACGCGCTTCGTCGGCACGATCATGGCCGCGGCGAGCATCACCGCGAATACCGCCGCCACGATCCACGGCAGGCTGCTCGCGCAGACCGCCGCGGTGACCCTCGAAGACAACACCATCACCACGTCCAACTGTGCCTCCAGCGCCAGTGGTGGCGGTGGCAGTGAAGGCAGCGGTGGTGGTGGCATAGAAACGACCACGCCCGCGGAAGCAGCCAAGCTCGCGGAAGCGAACACGCTCGCGGAAGCCGTCGGCTCGGGTAGCACCCCCGCGATGACGACACCGCTGGCACCGATCGGGTCGCGGACGATCGGCAAACCGGGCAAGCGCCGCTCGGTCAAACATCACCACCACAGCTCGCACAAACATCCGCTCGCACGCCCGGCGCTCCCGCACAAGCGGGGCTCCTTCACCGGATGAGTGCCCTGCGCTGCCGGTGCTGCTTGGCTGTCGGGCTCGCGGCGGTGTGCCTGCTCGGCGCCACCGCCGGCTCGGCCGTGGCTGGAGGCGTCCCCGCTCGCGTGCAGGCGGCTCAGCAGCTCGCCGTCCTGCTCACAGCACACGGTGTGCACCAGGAGCCCGAAGCTGGATCCCCGCAGACGGAGCTCGTGCCGTCCCGCACGCCGATCACCGGCGAGCGGACCACGCTGCCCGTGACCGGGGGCCTGACCGGTCCCGACGGGGTTCGGTGGTTGCAGGTAATGCTGCCGGGTCGCCCCAACGGATCGACCGGCTGGATCGCCCAGCAGGGCACCCGCAAGCTCGTGACGGCCTGGCACATCGTGGTCGACCTTGCGGGGCGCCGGGTGAGCGCCTACCGCAACGGTCATCTCCTGAGAGGCTTTCAGGCGGTGGTCGGCAAGGCTTCGACGCCGACACCCACCGGCGAATTCTTCGTGCAGGAGACCCTGCAGATGCCCGCCGGCGAGGCCGGTGGCCCGTTTGCGCTGGCGCTCAGCGCGCGCTCGGATGTGTTGCAGGAATTCGAAGGTGGCCCGGGCCAGATCGCGATCCACGGGAGAGACGATCTGGGAGGAACTCTGGGCGCCGCCGAATCACACGGCTGCATTCGCCTCGCCAGCGCGAGCATCGAGTGGCTTGCCGGGCGCATCGGTCCAGGGACACCGGTGACGATCTCCGGGGGCTGAAGTCCGAAGCCCACCCCGGCTGGATCAGCTTGTCGACCGGCTCGGGGTCTTCTCGCGTCCGATGCGCCTAGGATGTCGGCTCTCTACACGTGTAAGACGACTACTCTTGAGGAGACTCCATGCCTGGACCGGTGTTGTTCTGCTACGACGGGTCGGAGGGGTCGCGGGCGGCGATGGTCGCGGCGGCAGAGATCGTCGCCCACCCGGCGCCAGCGGTCGTGCTGACGATCTGGCAGCCCGCGGCGGTGCTGCTGGCGCGGGCCGGGGGCTTTGGCGGCGGCTACTTGAGCGACGAGGAGAAGGTCGACGGGGAGCAGGCACAGTTGGCTCGGGACGCGGCTGAGGAGGGAGTGGAGCGCGCCCGTGCCCACGGCTATGACGCCAGCGCTCGCGTCGAGGAGGCAACAGAGGGCGCGGGGCGTAGGATCATCGAGATCGCCGACGAGCTCGACGCGCGGCTGATCGTATGCGGCCGGCGCGGACTCGGCGCGATCGCCTCGGCGCTGCTCGGCAGCGTCTCGCACGTGGTACTCGCCCACGCCGGGCGCCCTGTCCTGATCGCCCCGGAGCACTGAGAGGGTAAGTCACCTTCCGACTCGTTGCTGCAGCACGTCCACGAACGAGCCAAGCGTCTCTGTGGCGGCCGCGAGCGCCGCGAGCTGCTCGTTTGAGAGGAGGCAGAGCACACTCGATTGACGCTCTTCAGCGCAGTCGTGGCGCCTGCAGCCGTCGCCTACGCGGGCGTGAGCGGTGGTGTAGTGGCAGATCTGGCCCGCGACGCCAAGGCCGAGACCGAGGCGATCCTGCGGACGGCCACCCAACGGGTCCCCGATCAGATGCCGGTCAGCACCGTGCTGAGCGGCGACGCCGTGAGGCCCGCGCTGCTGCGACAGATCAAGACCGGACAGCACGACCTTCTCATCATGGGCTCGCGTGGCCGTGGCGCCGTGCGCTCGGCGCTGCTCGGCAGCGTCAGCCACTACGTGCTGCACCACAGCCCCGTCCCCGTCCTGATCATGCACGACGAGTCCTCGCGAGAGCTCAAATCCTCCGCGACGCTCTCACACGATCAACGAGCAACAGATCAGAGGACCGTCAATGCCGCCTGACCTACAGCCGCCTCGAGGGGTTTCTCATACGCACACGGGGAAGTGCGTGGTGGCACGCACGGCGTAACCAGCCGCAACCGTAAACGCCCGGCCACGCGACCGCGAGCCGGCTGGGCCGCCATCCCGTGCGCCAGATGCGCGAGCTGGCACACGTTTAGCTTCGGAGTGTGGCCCGACCCCCACTGTTAGTGTTGCGCGTCCTGTTCCCACAAAAGGGGAGGCTCCGATGGCGCTTGGCTTCTACTTCAAACCGCAATCCTTCACCCCAGAGCAGTACGACGAGACGCTCCGTCGCCTGGAGGCGGCCGGCGCTGGCTCCCCTCCCGGGCGCTCCTACCACTGCGCGTTCTCGGGTGAGAAAGACCTCCACGTCTTCGACGTCTGGGACTCCCAGGAGTCCTTCGACAAGTTCGGCGAGACCCTGATGCCGATCATGGCCGAGCTCGGCGCCGATCCCGGCGAGCCCCAAGTCGTCGAGATCCACAACGTGATCGTCGGGTGACAATCGGCGGGCGGGCGAACGTCCCCAGGATAGTTGGGGATTTTTTTCTGTAGAGAAGAGGCCCATAGAACCAAAGAACCGCAAAGCGTGACGGCGCGTCTGTGCACGCTTCGGTCCCGTCGTCAATCTCCACGACGTCCTAACCCGCGACGAGCGACACTTCCGAGTCCTGACCGCAGACGGAAAACCACTCCGTTTGCTGCCGGCTGACGCCTGAGACGCTTCCCTTACGCGACAGTCACCTACCACTGCAGTAGTCCGAGGGCTTGCAGTGGAAGCCGGGCGCGCTTACAATGTAGGTGTGGGAAACGATTCTCTAGAGCAGCCGCGCAGGATGGTCCTTGATGCGCTCCGCACGAATGGCGGTGCGGCGACGCCCGCGGATGCAGAGCGCATCTGCGATGCAGTCCCCAACGGTCAGGCCGCGGTGACGAGCCTCCTTGAGCGCGGAGAAGTCGTGAGCGATCAATGCAGTCGCTTGCGTCTCCGAGAGGGCACAAAGCTGGTCGTTGACGGGCACGCCGTCCGTCTCTAGCCCGCTCGTAGAAGGCCCAGAGTCGCCCTCTGAGTGATAGTAAAGATATAGGCATAGCCGGAGAGTCCGAGGCTCTCCGGTGACAGATCCAGCAGGCGACGTTCTTCGGGGAAACAACGGCCATCGCCTGAACTGGGCCACTCAGCCCGTTCTACGCTCGGAAGCCAGAAGCTAAGCCCCAGTGTAGCCGATTGGGGCTCACTTCTTTTCAAGTGATGGGATGATGGTGTAGTTCCACTCTGGATGAAAGTGGTCGCGTTTGAGTTGCACGGCGGCGAGTTGTTGGTCGGTGACTTTGATCTTGGTGGGATAGTTGTTCTCGTCGAGGCGGGCGTAGACCTTCAGTCCGGTGCTTGTCGTGGTGGCGGCAATCAGGTCGATCACGACTTGGCGGCTGACCGAGCGGCTTGGCGCGCCAGTTGATCGAGATGTAGCTGAACAGGCGGTGCTCGATCTTGTTCCACTTGGAGGTGCCGGGCGGGTAATGCAGCACGCGCAGCCGCAGCCCGGTCTGGTCAGCCAAGCGTTGAAGCTCGGTCTTCCACAGCCGGGTGCGGTAACTGTTGGAGCCGCCCGCGTCGGCGGTGATCGTCAACGTCCTGGCGTTCGGGTAGCGCTTTTTGCCGAGGTGTTTCCACCACGCGTGAATGCTCGCGACCGAGAACTGTGCCGTGTCGCCGCTGACGCCGACGCTCACGTAGCCCTCGTCGCGGGCGATGTCATAGACACCGTAGGGGACGGCCTTGCCCCGCTGCTCGTCGGGGAAGTCGTGCGTGTTGACGAGGATCGGGCGGCCGCTTGAGCGCAGCTCCTTGCCGGCGTTCTTGTAGTTGCCGATCAGCTCCTTCTTCTTGGTGTCCACGCTGATCACCGGCTCGCTCGCCGCGAGCGCCGCGCCTGTGACCGCCGCGATGTGCCGAAACTGTGCGTCGCGGTCGGGATGATCGGCTCCCTCCTGGCTCTTGCGGTTGGCCTGCAGCGTGAAGCCCATCGCCTTGAGCATCCTGCGCACCGTGCTCGCATGGACTGTGAACCCCTGCCCGCACAGCTTCTCGGCGAGATGCTCGGGCGTCAGAGTCGTCCACAACAGCGGGGACATCGGATCGCCCGCGGTTACACCATCAAGCAGCGCCAGGAGCGCCTGCTCGAGACCCGGCTCGCGCTCTGTGATCCGCTTGCGCCCGCCGCCCGAGCGGCGAACCCTGCCCGCGGGAGCCTGATCGCCTGACTGGACCTCCGCAAGCCCGCGGCGCACCGTCGCTTCCGAGAGCCCCGTCGCGCGCACGACAGCCGCGATACCGCCGCGCCCGTGGGAACTCGCCTCAGCCGCCGCCCACGAACGCCGCCCACGCTCATCCAGCGCACCCTCGACAACCAGCCACCGCTCGCGGATTGCGGACTCATCGACCATCACTCCCAGCATGGTCCATCACTACGCCACGGCCCGTCCGAAACCTCCCACTCCCCAACAATTATTTAGAAGCTACGCCTTAGAAGTCGGCTGCGTAAATGAGTTACGCATACGTCGGGATAAAGACAAGGAAGCAAACCCAAAAGAATTAAGCTTCGCAGTTGGACCGATTCGCTACCCGTAAGTGTTGCTTCATTATATGCGCGTAGCCGGGGAGAGCAATAGTTGGACTGTACTGATGTGACATAGTTCAGTTCGGGAAGCGATATCCAGCACTTGCGCGCATTAACATCTTCGGCTACCTTCAGCTCATAGGTGTGGCTCGCTTCTGCCTCGGCTTGGTTCGCAAACTGTCCTTCATGTAAAAAGACGAACCAGATAATGCGTTCGGGCGCTTCAACATCATATTGGTCAACTGTGGTCGCAGATATACCGTAAGTACACCACCTATATTTCTCACCAGACTGCTTTTCTTCTTCTTCGCGGCATTCGATGAGGCTATGCTGCAATAAAGTATGGTATACAAGAGGCGGTGGTTCTGGCTTTTCGATGTTCTCTGTATATGTCTCTGTAACTGAAACAGAGTCAGAAGAATATATAACAACTACCGTTTGCGGCCCCGCAGCTTGGTATGTAACGAGACATTCACCGCCGGTGATCGAGCCGCCGACATTGATTGAGCAGGCAAGGAGCCCGTCGCTGTATAGGTTGAGAATGCCTCCTGGCAGGTTGGGTTCGTTTTCGGAGCCAACCGTGGCGCTCGCGCTGTAAAAGTATGTGACAGCGAGCGGGTTGGTTGGGCTTTGCACGAAACTCGGGTCCAGCTGGGCGTGGAGAGTCACAGCGCGGGCCGGTGCCGGAGGAGCCGGAGTAGTGGGAGCCGGGGCTGGGGCAGTTCGAGTGGGGATCATCGGAGTGGACACCGTGGCAGCCGGTGGAGTGGTCGTGATCGGCGCTTTCCTCGAAGCTTCATACAACCGCTATCTCGAAGATGGAGCGCGCTAAGCGTGCACCACGCTTCCCGACCTTCGTGATCCTCGCAGAAGCCCTTCAGGTGCCCGCTGGGCGACTTTTCGAGGGCATCGACTTCTCGCCACCCGGCTGAGCCCCTACAGGACGTAGCACGTTGTCTGTGCGTCGGCGTGGGCTCTCCACCACCGCAGCCTATGAGCCCTCGCGGCGTTATAGGAGCGCATCAGGCAGCTGCTGCATCGCGCTTGGGAGTGGATCTCCGCGAGCGGGGCTTGATCTCGACGCTGGCGTTGAGGGCGTTGGTTGATGGGCTCAACTCCTGAGGGCGCCGGCTCTTGGCGGTATCCTTGTAAGCCGTATGGATACCCGTGCACATATGGCTGCGGATGGCATCGGGTCGGTGCGGGCAGAGGGCCTGGAGCCGGGCGCAACTGTGATCGAGATCCTCGACCGGTGGGTTGCTGGCGCGATCGCGACCGAGCAGCTTGGCGAGGCTGCACAGCGGCTCGCATCCGGCGAGTCCGTGGCTCACTTGGTCGGCCAGCCGGCGCCCGCGTCGGCACACCGCTGACTGTGGACTTTCCCTGGCGTGGTGGTTGATCCCTACGTCTATCCCGGGACCAGCGTGCTGTGCAACCTGGCCGGGCTGCAAGATGCCGACACGCTCGCCGATCACGAGGCGCAGGCGAGCACGCTGCGACTCGTGCAGGTCGCTGCGCTCAGGCTGGAGGGGGCCTACGATCTTCCCCACCTTCAGGGGTTCCATCGCTTCGTCTTCCAGGACATCTACTCGTGGGCGGGCGAGCTGCGCAGTGTGCAACTCGCCAAGTCCGGCAGCATGTTTGCGCTACCCGAGCACATTGAGGGCTACGCGGCCGGGGTGCTTCGCCAGCTCAACGATGAGCAGCATCTGCGCGGGCTGCCGCGAGACCAGTTCGCCGAGCGGATCGCCCACTATCACGCGGAGATCAACGCGGTTCACGCTTTCCGCGAGGGCAACGGGCGCGCACAGCGCGCCTTCCTGCGTCAGCTTGCTCTGGACGCCGGCCACACCCTCGCCTGGGAGCATTTGGACTCGCAGGCGCTTGTCCACGCTTCGCAACGCAGCTTCCAGGGCGAGGACCTCTCGATGCGAGACCTGACCGAGAAGCTTCTCGATCTACCCGGTCGCTGAGCTGCGCCCTGCTGCGGGTAGGGGGTGCTCTGAGCATCGCTCGATGAGCGTGAACTTGCCTGCCTCGTTTGTCTGGCCGCGTATGTCGATTTCGTTGATTTAGTCGATACCTATGATAATCTCTATTTGTAAAAACCTGTGACTGGGGGTGTGCAATGGCTGATGTCGATCGGCAGTATTGGAAGATCAAAGAGTTCGCCGAGCACTTCGGATTGGACAAGAGCACTGTCTACAACCAGATCGAGCGGGGCGAGATCCGCGCCATCCGCATCGGCAAGACGGCGCTGCGCATCCCCACCGAGGAGGTCCAGCGCGTACTGGACAGCTTCGTAGGGCCCCGCGAGCAACCCCACGATCTGCCGGCACGCACGGAGGACTTCCAAGCTCGCACCGGACGCTCGCCGGCAGACTTCGCCGATGCCTGGCGGGCGGGCGAGATTCAAGACACGCCGCAGAACGCTCACGAGGCGATCGAAGCCCTCGCCCTACGCGAGGCTTTGATGCTCTCGATCGAATAGGACGGTCATCGCCTCGTGAGCCCAGAGCGAGCCAAGCAGACGCAACCCGCTGTCGAGTCCTTCTCCAAGGGGCAGGCCCAGCGGTTGAAGCGGTTGACCACGATCATCGACAAGCTCGAGCGCGAGCCCAAGATGCAAGTCACGCAGATGCAAGACGTTGCCGGGGTCCGTGCGCTGTTGCCGAGCTTGACTCACCTTTACGCTGTTAGCCGCCGCCTGCGCAAGACATGGACGGTCATCCGAGTTCGAGACTACGTCGCCGAACCGAAGCCTTCCGGCTACCGAGCGCTGCACCTGATCGTCCGCCGGGGCGGCTACCCGGTCGAGGTGCAGTTGCGCACTGTCCTTCAGGACGTATGGGCAAACCAGGTTGAGAAGGACGGCCGGCAGATCGGCGTCGGACTCAAGTTTGGGGCCGGTGCGGCCGAGGTCCATGCGTACTACGTCGCTGTCTCCGACGCATTCGTGTTTCTGGACCTAGGCGAGGCAATTCCCAAGAGGCTGGCGGAGGCGCTCAATGAGCGGTATGTGAAGATCAGGGAGATCCTGCCCCGCGAGGAGACGGCCACACCATGAGCCCAACGGACATCAAGCACTTCCTACTCGTCTACGAAATCCCGTCGGCGCACGCTGATGTTCGACCCTATGGCACGGACTACGACGCCGCGCTGGTCGCGTACGAGCAGGCTGAGCAGGATGTCCGGGATCGCTCCGACGTGGAGGTTGTTCTGCTGAGCGCCGACTCATTGGAGACGATTAAGCGCACGCACTCCAGTTACTTCAATACGCACGAGTCGTTCGAGGCGCTTCTTCCCGCTGGCGTCCTCCGCGTCTGAACAAGTACTGAAGACGGCCTATTAGCAGGGAGTTTCTCCTACGCGCCCGGGCCGATTCGAACGGCCGACCTCTCGCTCCGGAGGCGAGCGCTCTATCCACTGAGCTACGGGCGCTGGATGACGCGGTTCGACGGCGTCTAGCAGGTGAGCTTACCGTCGCGCCGAGGACGCCACCGCTACCGTTGCAGGCCATGGACCTGTCTTTGTTCTTCGTCGGCACCGGCGGCTCGGTGCCTAGCCCGCGGCGCGGGCTGCCCGCGGTGCTCGTGCGCCGTGGCGGCGACCGGTTGCTGTTCGACTGCGGCGAAGGCACCCAGCGCCAGCTCGTGCGCTCGGTTGGGTTGACCGACGTGGACAGCGTATTCATCACGCACTTTCACGCCGATCATTGGCTGGGGCTGCCGGGCATGCTGAAGTCCTTCGCACTGCGCGAACGCGATCAGCCGCTGACCGTATATGGGCCGCGCGGGCTGAGGGAGCTGATGGGGGCGATGCGCATCGTCTATGGCCGCATGCCCTACGAGCTGAGCTTCGTCGAGCTCGAGCCCGCCCAGACAGTTGACCACGACGGCTACGCGATAACCGCCATCCCCGTGCGCCACCGCGGCGAGGCATCCTTCGGGTATGCCCTCGTCGAGGAGCCGCGTCCCGGCCAGCTCGACGCGCGACTGGCGGAGACGCTGGGCGTGAGCCCGGGGCCAGACTTCGGCCGACTGCAGCGCGGGGAGAGCGTGAACGGCGTGGAGCCCGAGCAGGTGGTGGGACCAACGCGAGAGGGGCGCAAGATCGTGCTCTCGGGCGACACCGCGCCCTGTGAGGCGCTTGCGATCGCCGCGCATCAGGCTGACGTGCTGGTGCACGAGGCGACGTTCGCCGAGGAGGAGACCGAGCGCGCGCGCCAGACCGCCCACAGCACAGCGCCTCAGGCGGCGCGGCTGGCGAGCGACGCGCAGGTGCGGATGCTTGCGCTCACCCACCTGTCCAACCGTTACGCGGGTCGCGAGCTGCGCGAGCAGGCACGCGCGGTATTCGCCACGACCGAGGTGCCGCGCGACTTCGACACGATCGAGGTGCCCTTCCCCGAGCGCGGCACCGCCGAGCTGATCCGCTGGTCTGTGCGCCAGGCGCGTGAGCCGAACGCTGAGGCCGTCACGGTGCGCTGATAAAGTTCCCGGCCGATCCTTTAACCCGGTCCCGAGAGGCCAGGAAGGAAACTGATGGTCAGCAACGAGAAGGTCGTCCTCCAAGCGGAGGATGTGCGTAGGGCGCTGGTGCGCGTCGCACATGAGATCGTCGAGCGCAATCCCCGGCCGCCGGCCCCGGTACTGATCGGTATCCACCGGCGCGGCGCGTTTCTCGCGCAGCGGCTGCGGACACAACTCGAAGAGCTGCTCGACGCGGAGGTCCCGCTCGGGGATCTCGACATCGGCTTTTATCGCGACGATTTGCAGCGCAGGCCCGACGCTCCGGTGGTGCACGCCTCGCACATCGACTTCGACGTGACCGGGCGCACGGTGGTGGTGGTCGACGACGTGATGTTCACGGGTCGTACGGCGCGCGCGGCGATCGAGGCGCTGTTCGACTACGGCCGCCCCGCGCGCGTGCAGCTGGCGGTGCTCGCCGATCGCGGCCACCGCGAGCTGCCGATCAGGCCGGACTACGTCGGTAAGAACCTGCCGACCTCGCGCGACGAGCACGTGCACGTACGCGTGTCCGAGCTGGACGGCGTCGACGAGGTGGCGATCGAGGCGGCCGCGGTGGAGGCTCCGGTATGAACCATCTGCTGTCGATCGAAGATCTCGACCGGGCGGAAATCGAGCGGATCGTCGCACAGGCCGCGCGCTTCGCCGAGGTGTCAGACCGCGAGATCAAGAAGGTCCCGGCGCTGCGTGGGCGGATGGTGCTGAATCTGTTCTATGAGGCCTCGACGCGCACGCGCAGCTCGTTCGAGCTGGCCGCCAAGCGGCTGTCGGCCGATGTGGTGAACTTCGCCGCGAGCGGATCGAGCGTCGAGAAGGGCGAGTCGTTGAAGGACACGGTGCTGACGCTGAGCGCGCACAAGCCCGACGCGATCGTGCTGCGCACTCCGTGGGCGGGCGCCGCCGAGCTGGTCTCGCGTTGGTGCGGCGCCGCGATCGTGAACGCCGGGGATGGCAAGCACGAGCACCCGACCCAGGCGCTACTCGACGTGTACACGTTGCAGAAGCGTCTCGGCGGGATCGATGGCGCATCGATCTGGATCGTCGGGGATGTCGCCCATTCGAGGGTCGCGCGCTCGAACATCATGGCGTTTCAGCGAATGGGCGCGAAGGTGACCCTCGCTGGGCCGCCGACGCTGATCCCGCGTGGGATCGAGACGCTCGGATGTGAGGTCCGCTTCACGCTCGACGAGCTCGACCAAGCCGACGTGGTGTATGCGCTGCGGATGCAGCGCGAGCGGATGAGCGAGAGCTTCCTGCCGTCGCTGCGCGAGTACGCCGCCTGGTATCAGATCAACGGGCGACGGCTGGGGCCGCGTCAGGTGCTGATGCACCCCGGTCCGGTCAACCGCGGCGTGGAGCTTTCTGGCGAGGTCGTCGACTCACCGCAGGCCGTGATCACAGCGCAGGTCGAGGCCGGCGTAGTGGTGCGGATGGCAGTCTTGTACGAGCTGCTCGCCGGCGCACGCGAACCCCAACCGGACCCCGATCGCCCCGAGAACGTCAAGCAGCTCGCGTGATGGCCTCTAACCCGCTCGTCCAGGGACCCGGTGTCCCCGCGAATCTCCTGCTCTCCCAGGCGCACGTCATCGATCCCCGCGCGGGCATCGACGCCCGGCACGACGTGCGCGTTCGCGGCGGGGAGATCGCCGAGCTGGGCGCGCCCGGCACGCTTAGCAGGGACGGGAATGAGGAAGTGATCGAGGCCAGTGGGCGTAGGCTGCTGCCGGCGTTCTTCGACCCGCACGTCCACCTGCGCACACCCGGACAGGAGCACAAGGAGGATCTGGAAACCGGGACCCGCGCCGCCGCCGCCGGTGGGTTCGGCGGGGTGATCGCGATGCCGAACACCGATCCGGTGCTGGACTCGGCCCCGCTGCTGCGCTCGCTGCGCGACGCGGCGGCGCGCGAAGCGCGCATTCCCGTGGGCTTTCTGGGAGCGATCACGCGCGGGTCCGACGGCGAGGAGCTGACCGAGATGGCCGAGCTGCGCCAAGTGGGCGCGCTCGGTTTCACCGACGACGGGCGGCCGGTCGCGAGCGCCGGGATGCTGCGCAAGGCACTGCAATACCAGCGACTGTGTGGCGGAACGATCGCGCTGCACGAGGAGGACAGGACGCTCTCGCGTGGGGGAGCGATGCATGAGGGCAAGGTCAGCGCTGCGCTGGGCTTGGGTGGGATCCCGAGCGTGAGCGAGTCGACGATGGTGGCGCGCGACGCCGCATTGGCTGGATATGAGGACGCGCGCGTGCACTTCCAGCACCTGAGCTGCACGGCGTCGGTGCGGGCCGTCGCGCAGGCAAAGGCGCAGGGCTGGAGGGTGAGCACCGAGGTCACACCCCACCATCTCCTACTGACCGAGGAGGAGGTGCGCGGGATGGACACGCGCATGAAGATGAACCCACCCCTGGCCACCGAGGAGGACCGCAAGGCGCTGGTGGAAGGTCTGCGCGACGGGACGATCGACTGCGTCGCCACAGACCACGCGCCGCACGCACGCGAGGAGAAGGAGGTGCCGTTCGAGCAGGCGCCGATGGGCACGACTGGCTTGGAGACTGCGTTCGCGGCGCTTTACACCGGGCTGGTGCTGCCGGGCGCGCTCGAGCTCGAGCTGTTGGTCGAGCGGATGACAGCCGGGGCGGCGCTGTTCGGTCTGCCAACTCCGCGAATTGCCTGCGGGGAACCGGCCAACGTGACGCTCCTCGACCTGGACGCCGAGTGGATTGCTGGGGAGCACGGCTGGGAGAGCCGCTCGGAGAATTGCTGCTTCGCCGGGCGACTGCTGAAAGGCCGCGTGCTGCTGACTGTTGCCGCTGGCGCCGTTGTGTATCGAGAGCGTGCCTTCTCGGTGGTGGCTGCCTAGTGAGCCTGCTCAACCGGGAGCGAACAGCGCTTGTCGTCGTGGACGTGCAGGAGGGGTTCAGGCCGTACGCCTCGTTCGCCGGCGTGGCGGACGCATGCGCGAAGCTCGTGCAGGCGGCGCGGATCCTCGAACTGCCGATGGTGGTCAGCGAGCAGTATCCGAAGGGTCTCGGCCACACCGCGACAGAGGTCGGGCTGGAGGACGAGGTGGCGATCGAGAAGAGTGTGTTCTCAGCAGCGCGCGCCGATGGGTTTGACCTCGGAGGGAGAGATCAGGCAATCGTGTGTGGGATCGAGACGCATGTGTGCGTCAGCCAGACCGTTCACGATCTGCTCGGGCAGGGGATGGAGGTGCATGTGCCGGCTGACGCGGTGGGCTCGCGCCATCAGCTCGACTACGAGCGGGGCCTGGTGCGGCTGGAGCGCGCGGGCGCGATCGTGAGCACGGTCGAGACGGCGCTGTTCGAGCTGCTGCGGCGCGCGGGCACGCCGGAGTTCAAGGCTGTGCAGAAGCTGATCCTGTGATGCGCGCGGCGACGGCCTACGTGCTGCTGGAGGACGGGACGCGCTTCGACGGCGAGGCGTGCGGCGCCGACGGTCATGCCGTGGGCGAGATCGTGTTCACGACGGGCATGTCCGGCTATCAGGAGTCCATGACCGATCCGTCGTTCGCTGGTCAGCTGATCGCGTTCACGTATCCCCACATCGGCAACTACGGCGTCAGCTCGGAGGCGATGGAGTCAGAGCGGGCCTGGGCACGCGCGGCGATCATGCGCGAGGCGTGCGACCGCGAGGATTCCCCGGGCGCGGAGGGCGGCTGGCTGCAGTGGCTCAGCGACTGCGGTGTTCCGGCGATCAGCGGCGTGGACACACGTGCGCTGGTCACACACATCCGCGACCGCGGCGCGATGCGCGGGGGGATGTTTCCAGCCGCGATGTCCGAACCTCAGGCGCGCGGCCTGATCGAGGCAGAGCCGCCGATGGCCGGGCAGGATCTCGCGGCGGTGGTGACCCCAGGCGAGGTGACCCACCACGGCAACGGCCCAGGGCCGCGGATCGCGGTGATCGACACAGGGATCAAGAGTTCGATGGTGCGCAACCTGACGGCTCGCGGGGCGCTGGTGTCGCTATACCCCTGTACGACGACGGCCGCGGAGCTGCTGGCGATTGAGGCGGACGCGGTGCTGCTGACCAACGGCCCCGGCGACCCGGCTGCCCTGGACCATGTGGTTGACACCGTGCGCAAGCTGGTGGGCCACCGACCGGTGTGGGGGATCTGTCTGGGCCACCAGCTGCTGTGCCGAGCCCTGGGCCTACAGACATTCAAGCTGCCATTCGGCCACCGCGGCACGAACCATCCGGTCAAGGACCTGCAGACGGGACGCGTCGAGATCACCTCCCAGAACCACGGCTTCGCGGTGCTCGGGCCGAGCGGATCGCGCACCATCGAGGGCTCGCGGCCGGTGCGCTGGCACACGGACTTCGGCGCGGCCCAGCTGTCGCACGTGAACCTGTACGACCGCACTGTCGAGGGCTTCGAGCTGCTCGACGTTCCGGGTGGGGCGGTGCAGTACCACCCCGAGGCGGGCCCCGGGCCGCACGACAGCCTATACCTGTTCGACCGTTTCCTTGAGCGCATTGCCCAGACGTAGCGACATCCACAAGATCCTGATCCTGGGCTCGGGCCCGATCGTGATCGGGCAGGCCGCGGAGTTCGACTACTCCGGCGTGCAGGCATGCAAGGTGCTGCGCGAGGAGGGCTACGAGATCGTGTTGGTGAACTCGAACCCGGCGACGATCATGACCGACCCGGAGTTCGCCGACGCGACGTACATCGAGCCGCTGCTGCCGGGTCCGGTGGCCCAGGTGATCGAGCGCGAGCACCCTGATGCGCTGCTGCCGACGCTGGGGGGGCAAACGGCGCTGAACCTGGCCACGGCGCTGCACGAGGACGGGACGCTCAAGCGGTATGGGGTGGAGTTGATTGGGGCGAACTATGAGGCAATCGCGTGTGCGGAGGACCGTGAGCTATTCGGAGCGGCGATCGCTCGTGCGGGGTTGCGAATGCCGAAGAGCGTGATCGCGACGACGGTCGAGCAGGCGACGGGAGCGCTTGGGGAGCTGGGCTTGCCGTGCATCGTGCGTCCAGCGTTTACGCTCGGCGGTCGCGGTGGGGGGATCGCGCGCAACGAGGAGGAGCTGCGGGCGCTGGCTGCGCGTGGAATCGAGGTCTCGCCGATCGGTCAGGTGCTGCTCGATCAGTCTGTCATCGGCTGGGGCGAGTTCGAGCTGGAGGTGATGCGCGACGGCGCCGACAACGTCGTGATCGTGTGTTCGATCGAGAACGTAGACCCAATGGGGGTGCACACGGGGGACTCGGTGACGGTGGCGCCACAGCAAACTCTTACCGATCGGCTTTACCAGCGCCTGCGCGACCAGGCGATCACAGTGATCAGGGCGGTGGGGGTCGAGACGGGTGGCTCGAACGTGCAGTTCGCGGTCAATCCCGAGACCGAGGAAATCCTCGTGATCGAGATGAACCCGCGCGTCTCGCGCTCCTCGGCGCTGGCGTCGAAGGCGACGGGCTTTCCGATCGCAAAGATCGCCGCACGGCTGGCGGTGGGCTATCAGCTGGAGGAGATCGATAACGACATCACTGGCGTGACCCCGGCGTGCTTTGAGCCGACGATCGACTACGTCGTCGTGAAGTGGCCGCGGTTCGCGTTTGAGAAGTTCCCGGGCACCGAGCCAGCGCTGTCGACACACATGAAGTCGGTGGGCGAGGCGATGGCGATCGGCCGCACGTTTCAGCAGGCGTTCGCGAAGGCGCTGCGCTCGCGCGAGCTGGACAAGCCTCCGCGTCTGGGGCAGGTCGCCGACGAGATCTTGCTCGACGGCTTGCGCACACCCGGACCCGAGCGCTACGAGGCGATTCTCGAGCTGCTCGGACGGGGGACGGCGAGCATCGATGCGATCCATGAGTGCACAGCGATCGATCGATGGTTCCTGCGCGAGTTGCAAACGCTCGCGCTGGACCCGCAGGCGCCGTTTGAGGGCGAGCGGTCGTTCAGGTCGGTCGACACCTGCGCGGCCGAGTTCCCGGCGCGCACGCCTTACTACTACTCCGGCTGGGAGCGTCACGCGATCCACGAGGTGCGCAGGTCCGAGCGCGAGTCGGTCGTGATCCTCGGCTCGGGGCCCAATCGGATCGGGCAGGGGATCGAGTTTGACTACTGCTGCGTGCACGCCGCGATGACCGTGCGTGAGTCCGGTCGCGACGCGGTGATGGTCAACTGCAACCCGGAGACGGTCTCGACTGACTACGACACCTCTGACCGCCTGTATTTCGAGCCGCTGACGCTCGAGGACGTGCTCGCCGTCGTCGAGGTGGAGCAACCGCATGGTGTGATCGTGCAGTTCGGCGGGCAGACCCCGCTGAAGCTCGCCGCGGGGTTGGTGGCGGCGGGCGTCCCGCTGCTGGGCACGAGCGTCGACGCGATCGACTTGGCGGAGGATCGCGGACGCTTCGGCGCGCTGCTCGAGCGCCTCGGCTACCAGGCGCCTCCGTATGCGACGGCGTGCTCGGTCGAGGAGGCCCTGGAGAAGACCGCGGAGGTCGGCTTCCCACTGCTGGTGCGGCCTTCGTATGTGCTGGGGGGGAGGGCGATGGAGATCGTCTACTCGCGCGACGGTCTCGCCGACTACCTGCGCCGCGAGCTGCCCGGGGATAGCTCGGGCACGATCTTCCTGGATCACTTCCTCGAGAACGCGATCGAGGTCGACGTCGACGCGCTGTGCGACGGCGAGGCCGTGTGGATCGGCGGGATCATGCAACACGTCGAGGAGGCCGGCGTGCACTCGGGTGACAGCGCGTGCGTGCTGCCGCCGCACTCGCTCGGGGAGGGGATGCTCGAGCAGATCCGCGCGGCCACCCGTGAGATCGCTCTGGCGATCGGCGTGGTCGGGCTGCTGAACGTGCAGTACGCCGTGCACGCCGGTGAGCTGTATGTGATCGAGGCCAACCCGCGGGCGTCGCGCACGGTGCCGTTTGTCTCCAAGGCGGTCGGCCTGCCGCTGGCGAAGCTGGCCTGCCGGATCATGCTGGGCGCGCGGATCCGGGACCTGGACCTGCCGCTGGGCCGGGAGGGCTTGGGATTCGGCGAGCATGTGTCGGTGAAGGAGGCAGTGCTGCCGTTCGATCGGTTTGAGGGCTCGGACGCGGTACTCGGACCGGAGATGCGCTCGACCGGCGAGGTGATGGGCATCGCGCGCGACTTCCCGACCGCGTTCGCCAAGGCGCAGGCCGCGGCGGGAGTGCCACTGCCGAGCCAAGGCACGGCGTTCATCACGGTTACCGACTCTGACAAGGCCGGCGCGTTCGCGGTCGCGCAGATCCTGCACGACTGCGGCTTTCGGATTGTCGCCACGCGCGGCACCGCCGAGGGGATCGCGCGCATGGGTATCCCGGTCGATCCGCTCAACAAGGTCGGCGAGGGCTCCCCACACGTGGTCGATTGGATCGAGCGCGGCGATGTCGACCTTGTCGTCAACACTCCCACCGGGGTTGGCGCCCGCACCGACGGTCGGGAGATCAGGCGCGCTGCGGTGATGCACGGGATTCCCTGTTTGACAACGCTGTCTGCCGGGGTGAGTGCGGCGCGTGCGATCGCGCGCGCCCGGCGTGACGGGGCGCCGGCGGTGCTGTGCCTGCAGGAGTTGCACGGGGACCGACCGCCGATCGATCGAAGCTCGGCCAGCCTCGGTGAGGCGGAGGTGACAGGGTGAGCGACGGGCGGCTCGTCGCCGCTCCAACCGGAGCTGTGGGCGGGCGTACGACTGCTCCCTTCGGCCGCAGGCTGTTGAGAGTCGTCGGGCTAGACGACCTGGGTGCATACCGCGTGCTGCGGGTCGCCGACCCGGATGGGCCGGAGCCGGAGCCGGGTCAGTTCGCGATGCTGGCGACGGCAGAGCGCTGGGGCGGGGGGGAGGACGAGCGGCCGTATCTGGCGCGCGCGTTCTCCTTCGCCCGCTGGCGCGACGGGGAGGCTCATTATCTGCTCGAGGATGTGGGGCCGGGCACCAAGCTGCTGTGCGAGTTGCGCGCGGGAGAGGGAGTCTGGGTGCTGGGCCCGCTTGGGCAGGGCTTCGCCGCGCCGCAGGACGGTCGGCGCGCGCTGCTGGTGGGCGGCGGCGTGGGGATCGCGCCGCTGGCGATCTGGCAGGACGCGCTCGAGCGCGAGGCCACCCTCGGTGGGGAGCCGGCGCCGGCGAGCACTGTGCTGCTCGGCTTTCGCGACGGCCCCCGGGCGCTGGGCGCCGCGCTGTTCTCGGGCGCGCGCGTTGCCACCGAGGATGGCTCGGCCGGTCACCACGGCTTCGTCACCGACCTGCTCGCCGCCGAGCTGGAGAAGGATGCGCACGGCACCGTATATGCGTGTGGGCCGCCGCGGATGCTGGAGGCTGTGAGGGCGATCTGCGCGACGCGCGGGCTGCCCGCCCAGCTCGCGCTCGAGGCTGGGATGGCGTGCGGGTTCGGCGCGTGCTACGGGTGTGTGGTGCCGCGACGCGGCGGCGGCTATCTGCGTGTGTGCGTCGATGGCCCGGTGATCGACGCGGCCGAGCTCGATGAGGTGGAGGAACACGCTGGAGCGCCAGCATGAGTCCCATAACCCGTCGGGGAGGGTGGATATGAGTGTCGACTTCTGCGGCTTGGAGCTGGCTCACCCGGTCATCAACGGCTCGGGGACGTTCGACGCGCTCGCCGCGCACGGCGCGTTCGGGGAGGTGCTGCGCTGCGAGTTCCCGTTCGCGGCGTATGTGTCGAAGACGATCACGCTGGAGCCCCGTCCGGGCAATCCGCCGCCGCGGCTGTGGGAGACCCCGGCCGGGCTGATCAACTCGATCGGACTGCCGAACAAGGGGCTGGCGGGCTATCTCGCCGAGGACCTGCCCGCGCTGGCGATCTTGCTGGCCGAGCTTGGATCGGTGCCGCTGATCACGAACGTGATGGGTTCGACCGCGGCCGAGATCGCTGAGCTTGTGCAGGCGTGCGAGGCCCATCCGGAGATCGCGGCGGTTGAGCTGAACGTGTCCTGTCCAAACGTGAAGACAGGACTCGATATCGGGGCCGATCCCGGCCAGCTGGAGGAGGTCGTGCGGGCGGTACGCCCGCGGACGGGCAAGCCGCTGATCGTAAAGCTCACGCCGAACGCGGCGGATGTGGCCGCCTGCGCATTGGCGGCGGAAGCCGGCGGCGCGGATGCTGTGTCATTGATCAACACGCTACGGGCGCTGGCGCTCACGCCGGCGTCCCGCGACGGCCCGCCTGCGCTGCCCGAGGGGCCGTGGCTGGGCGGAGGCACCGGGGGCCTATCGGGTCCCGCGATCCGCGCAGTCGCACTCGCCCAGGTGTCCTCTGTCGCCGAGCGCGTGAGTATCCCCGTAATCGGCATGGGCGGGGTGAGCAGCGCGGCGCACGCACGCGATCTGCTCGGCGTGGGGGCGACCCTCGTGGCGGTCGGCACCGAGAGCTTTCGCGACCCAATGGCGGGAGCGCGGATAGCACGCGAGCTGGCTGCGATAGCTGGCTGAGCAGCCAATCGAGCGCTTGGGACTCGCGCCGAACCCTTGGATAAAAATCCCTGCAAACGCGCCATGCCACCATCTAGGAGCCTCGACATGGCTGGACGTCAAGTTGAGGTATAGATGAATTCGCTCCGTTTCCCTTGATCGCCTGCCGCCGGTGTGTAGACTCGCCGCCCATGGCGACGGCGACCGAGACGGCGAGCGAGACGACGTCGGTGGCGCACACGATGGCGCCGGAGCGATCCCTGAATCAACGGATGGACGCACTCGCCCGGGCCAACCAGATTCGCACCAAGCGAGCGCAGTTGAAGCGCGACCTGAAGTCCGGTCGTCTTTCGATCCACACACTCCTGCACAGCCCGCCGGAGTACGTCGAGACGGCGAAGGTATTCGACATGCTGCTGGCTGTGCCCAAGTATGGGAGGGTGAAGGTGAACAAGATCCTCGCCCACTGTCGGATCTCCCCGAGCAAGACGATCGGTGGTCTCTCCGAGCGCCAGCGCAGCGAGCTCGTCTCGCTGCTGCACCGCTGAGTATCCGCTCCCGAGCGTTCCCCCGCTCTCCGCTCTAGGGTCCTGGGGGTGGCGCGCATATTCGTTATCACCGGGCCCTCAGGCGTGGGCAAGGGGACTCTGATCAGAGGGCTGATGGAGCGTCTGCCGCAGCTGGAGTTGTCGATCTCCGCCACCACGCGCGCGCCGCGTCCGGGCGAGCGGGACGGCGTCGACTACCACTTCCTCACCCGCGAGGAGTTCGAGCGGAGGGTGGCCGCGGGAGAGTTCGTCGAGCACGCCGACTACGCCGGCCGCAGCTACGGGACGCTGCGCTCAGAGCTCGAGGAGCGGGTGCGGGCCGGGGCGCCTGTGGTACTGGAGATCGAGGTTCAGGGCGCTCGCCAGGTGCGGGGGGCGGTGCCCGACGCCGTCCAGGTGTTCATCGCGCCGCCAACGCTTGAGGAGCTGCGCACACGACTGATCGGACGGGGAACCGACGACCCCGAGGAGGTGGAGCGGCGACTGCGCGTCGCCGCGGAGGAGCTCACGGCGCAGCCGGAGTTCGCACATGTGGTGGTCAATGACAGGCTGAACGACGCGCTGGAGCAGCTGAGGGCGATCGTCGCCGATGAGCTGGATGGGCGAAGCACTACACTGGAGGATCAACCAGGAAAGGCAACGACAAAGTGATCTCCCCCCGAATAGACCGTCTGCTGGAGAACGTCGACTCCAACTACGCAAGCGTGCTCGTGGCCGCCAAGCGCGCGCGCCAGATCAACAGCTACTACCACAACCTCGGCGAGGGGACCTTCGACGAGTTCCCGCCTCCGATGGTGGACACGGTTTCAAAGAACTACCTCACGATCGCCCTCGAGGAGGTAGCAGCGGGGAAGATCAAGTACCACTACCGCTAGGGCAGGCGCGCAAGCGCCGAATCAGTGCTTGCCCATAGGCGACATGCCGTTTAGAACCTAAGTCATGTCCCGCATCCTGCTCGGTGTGAGTGGCGGCATCGCCGCCTATAAGTCGCTGGAGTTGGTGCGTCTGGCGACGGCGGCCGGACACTCGATGCGCGTTGTGCAGACGCCCGCGAGCCGGCGGTTCGTGGGCGCCGCGTCGTTCCAGGCGCTGACCGGCGCGCCGGTGCTGAGCAGCGAGTTCGAGCGTGATCCCGCGCGCGGGGCCTTCCCCGGGCAGCGGCCTCCGACGCACGAGCCGCTGAGCCACCTCGAGCTGGTGGGCAACGCCGATCTCTACCTGATCGCTCCAGCTTCGGCGAACACGCTCGCGAAGCTCGCCCACGGGCTGGCCGACAATCTGCTGAGTAGCTGTGCGCTGGCAGCCACTTGCCCGGTGCTCGTGGCGCCGGCGATGAACAACCACATGTATGAGAACGAGGCCACCCAGGCCAACCTGCGGACCCTGCGCGATCGTGGTGTGGAGATCGTCGAGCCGGGCGTCGGCCGCTTGGCTTCGAAGGGAGAGGAGGGGGTGGGCCGCTTGGCGGAGCCCGCGCGGCTGCTGGAGGCGTGCGAGAGGGTGCTCGCCAGCTCACCATCGCCTTCGGCTGGGGCTCCGCCGATCGGTGGGCCGACGAGGGAGAGCTGGCGAGGGGTGAAGGTGTTGGTTACTGCCGGGGGCACGCGCGAGCCGATCGACAGCGTGCGCTTCGTCGGCAACAGCTCCTCCGGGCGTATGGGCTTCGCCCTAGCGCAGGCTGCTCACGCCCGTGGAGCTGAGGTCACGCTGTTGGCGGCGAACGTCGCACTGTCCGATCCTCCCGGCGTCGCGATCCACGAAGTCTCTACCGCGGCCGAGCTGATGCAGGCCTGTGAGCGGGAGTTCCCAATGTGTGACGTGCTGCTAATGGCAGCGGCGGTGGCCGACTTCAGACCGCGCGAGCCGGCGGAGGGGAAGATCAAGAAGTCCGGCCGCGCGAGCCTTGAGCTGGAGCTCGAGCCCACGGCGGATGTACTCGCAGGTCTGGCGTCGCGCCGCCGCGATGGCCAGACGCTGGTCGGCTTCGCCGCCGAGCACGGCGAGCGCGCGATCGAGTGTGCTCGCAAGAAGCTGACCGAGAAGGGGTTGGACGCCGTCGTCGTGAACGACATCTCGCGAGAGGACATCGGCTTCGAGGTCGATGCCAACGAGGTCACGATCCTGGCCGTGGCGGGCGAGCAGGCGGAGATCGTTCAGCATGTGCCGCGCGCCCCCAAGACGGAGGTCGCCGAGGCGATCCTCGACGCTGTCGAGCGTTTGCGCAGCTGAGGATGAGCAGCCCGCCCTGCAACCGTCGATCCAGGCCGTTGGCCTCCGTGGGCTGGGGCTTGCGCCCTACGCCGATCGCGCCTGACGCTCGCCGGCCAGGGCTATCGGGCGCCGCCCCGATGCTATGCTCGATCGAGAGCTTTCGTGCCGGGGTGCAGACGCCGGTAGTCGTACCGAGAGTGGGCGCCCGCCCGCTTTTTTTGCGTAAGGAGTGAGTTGATGACCGCGCTACAGACAGATATCGAGAGGCGACTCGCCCAGAGCGAGCCCGATGTCGAGGTGCTGCTCGCCGAGGTTCTCGGCGGCAGATGCTTGCGCGTGTTCATCGATCATCCCAACGGCGTGACGCTCGCGCTGTGCGAGCGGGTCACCGCTCTGCTGAGCGAGGAGCGGGAGCGATACTCGCTGGAGGTCTCATCGCCTGGCAACGAGCGTCCATTGACCAAGCCCGCCCACTTTCGCCGTTTCGTCGGTCGTCGCGCGCGAGTACGAACCCGCCATCCACGCCCGGTCGGCCATGCCGGCGATCAGAGAGCGACCGGCGCGAGGCCGACCAGCAGCTTCACTGGGGAGTTGATGGGAGCTACTGAGGATGAGATCACATTGGCCGCCGATGGGGGGGTTATCGCGATCCCCTACTCGGAGATCCGTCGTTCGAACCTCGTCGAGGAGTAGTCATGTCACGCGAAATCCTGGAAGCCATGCACGCGCTGGCGCGCGAGAAGGGAATCGAGCCCGAGAAGCTGATGATTGCGCTCGAGGATGCTCTGCTCTCGGCGTACAAGAAGCAGCCCGGCTCGGCCAAGTATGCACGCGTAGAGATGGACCGCGAGACGGCCGACTTCCGGGTGATCGAACTGATTATCCCCGAGCGCCTGGAGGCGCACCTGATCGTCGAGACGATCGACGAGGAAACCACGGTCGATCCCGAGACCGGCGAGATGCGCGAACCCGAGGAACCGGAGATCGATCCGAAGAAGTTCGAGGAATACCGCGATCAGATCGACGAACGCGACGTTACCCCCGACGACTTCGGCCGGATCGCGGCGCAGACCGCCAAGCAGGTGATCCTGCAGCGCATCCGCGAGGCCGAGCGGGACATGATGTTCGAGGAGTACAGCGACCGCGTGGGCGAGCTGATCACGGGCATCGTCCAGCAGTCGGACTCGCGCTACACGCTCGTGCAGTTGCGCGAACGTGTGGAGGCGCTGTTGCCCAAGTCAGAGCAAGTCGAGGGTGAGCGCTACGACCACTCCCAGCGCATCAAGGCGGTGATCAAGGAGGTCTCGCCGTCGACGAAGGGCCCTTCGATCATCGTCTCTCGGCGCGATCCCGAGCTGATCAAGAAGCTGTTCGAGCTCGAGGTCCCGGAGATCGCCGATGGTCTGGTGGAGATAGCCAACGTGGCCCGCGAGCCGGGTTACCGCTCCAAGATCGCCGTGATCTCCCATACCGACGGTGTCGATCCGGTCGGTGCCTGCGTCGGCCCGCGCGGCTCACGTGTGCGCATGGTGGTAAGCGAGTTGCGGGGCGAGAAGATCGACATCATCCCGTTCAACGACGAGCCGGCGCGATTCGTCGCCAAGGCGCTTTCTCCCGCGCGAGTGCGCGAGGTGCTCGTCGACGACGAGGCCAAGCAGGCGACCGTGATCGTGCCCGACGATCAGCTCTCGCTGGCGATTGGCCGCGAGGGCCAGAACGCACGGCTGGCGGCGCGGCTGACCGGCTGGCGCGTGGATATCCGCTCGGAGAGTGAGTTTGCCGCGGAGGAGGCCGAGCACGGCTACGAGGAGGAGGAGGTTCAGGGCCGCTGTGCGGCGATCCTCTCCAACGGGCGGCGCTGCCCGAATGCCTCGCTGCCCGGCTCGCGCTACTGCGGGCTGGAGAGCCATCAGGCGCTGACGAACATCGACAGTGACCAGATCGCCGACCTGACCCCCGCTGAGCAGCCGGCCGAGGCGCCTGCGGCGCAAGCGCCCGCCGAGGAGCAGGCGCCATAGGCGCATACGTGCCCCAGCGCCGCTGCGTGGGTTGCGGGCTCCTCGCCCCGAAAATCGAGCTTGTGCGCATCGCCCTCGCAGGCGATGTTCCCAGCAGACGTGCGGTGTGCGATCTCGAGGGCACGATGCCCGGTCGCGGCGCCTACCTGTGCCGTGAGAAGGCGTCCGAGCTGCCCGCCGCGGAGTGCCTGCAGCGGGCGCTCAGGCGCGGCGGGATCGCGCGCGCGCTTCGCTGCGCTGTGGCGCTCGATCCCAAGCTCGTAGAATCGATGAGCCAATGACGAAGAAGCGTGTGCACGAGATTGCAAAGGAGCAAGGTCTCTCCAGCAAGGAACTGCTGGAGAGGCTGAAAGCGGCTGGTGTGGAGGTGAAGGCGGCGGCATCCTCGGTTGACGAGGCCGTTGCGCTGAAGGCGCTGAATGGACGCCCGCCCGCCCCGCTTGCCAGTAGCGGTGCCGCAACGCCGCCTGCCGCCGTGGGTGCGGGCTCGGCCGCCACCCCCGCTGCCCGCCCAGGTAAATCCTCCGTGCCGACCGCCAGCCAAGCCCCCGAGGTCACCTCGGCCACTGGGCCAGCCGACCCTCAGGGAGCGGGTGCCGCGGCCGAGCCCGGACCCCAGCAGCAGGCCGCGGGCGAGCGTGTGCGTCCCACGCGCGACTCGCGCACGGGTGAGCGGACGCCCGGTGGTGTGGGGCCGGGCGGGCGTAGGCGCGTGGTGATCGATTCCCAAGCATCCCGTCGCCAGCAGGGGGGGCCTGCCAATCAGCCCCAGCGGCGGCCGCGCCGTGGGCGGCGTCGGCGCGGCACCTATGACGAGACGATCGCCCCGATCGATACCGCCGCAATGGAGGCCACCGATCTGATCCGCGTCAACTCAGGCTCCACGGTGAAGGATGTCGCCGAATATCTCGGGGTGCCGGTGCCAGAGGTGATCAAGAAGCTGATGATGCTCGGCGAGATGGCGACGCTTACGCAGACGCTGTCTGACGACGCGATCGGAGTGCTGGCTGACGAGTTCGACAAGAAGATCGAGATCGTCCACGCCGCCGACGATGTCGAGGTCGAGCCGATGTTCGAGGATGTCGAGGAGGATATGGTCGAGCGTCCCCCGGTGGTCACGATCATGGGTCACGTCGACCACGGAAAGACCTCGCTGCTGGACGCGATCCGTGAGACCGAGGTGGCCGCGGGCGAGGCGGGCGGCATAACGCAACACATCGGCGCCTATCAGGTGCACCATGGCGGCAAGGTGGTCACCTTCTTGGATACACCTGGCCATGAGGCGTTCACCGCGATGCGAGCCCGCGGGGCACGCGTCACCGACGTGGCGGTGATCGTGGTCGCGGCTGACGACGGCGTGAAGCCCCAGACGGAGGAGGCGATCGACCACGCGCGCGCCGCGGAGGTGCCGATCGTGGTGGCGGTGAACAAGATCGACAAGGAGGGCGCCCAGCCCGAGCGCGTGCGCACGGAGATGACCCAACACGGGCTGCAGCCCGCGGAGTGGGGGGGTGAGATCGAGTTTGTGGATGTCAGCGCAAAGACCCGTGAGGGCCTGGACTCCCTGCTCGACACGATCCAGGTGGTGACTGACCTGGAGGAGCTGAAGGCCAATAGCGACGCGGTGGCATCGGGCACGGTGATCGAGTCCAAGCTCGACCCCGGGCGGGGGCCTGTGGTGAGCGTCCTGATCCAGCGCGGCACACTGCGTGTGAGCGACGCACTCGTTGCGGGCGCCCACTTCGGGAGGGTCCGCGCGATGAACGATTTCACCGGTGCACGCGTGAAGAGCGCAACGCCGGGCCAGCCGGTTGAGGTGCTCGGCTTCGATGGCGTTCCGGAGGCGGGTGAGCTCGTGCGCGTGGTCGAGAACGAGCGCCGTGCACGTCAGCTTGCCGGCGAGCGCGCGAACCGCTTGAAGACCGAGGCCCTGGCCCGGCGCTCGGGTCGGAAGATGTCGCTCGAGGACGTCTTCAAGCTCGCTCAGGAGGGCACGGTCAAGGAGCTGAGCCTGGTCGTCAAGGCGGATGTCGCCGGCTCGCTGGAGGCGATTGAGGACGAGATCGCCAAGCTTCCACAGGGAGAGGTCAAGGTAAACATCATTCATCGTGGCGTCGGTGGGATCAACGAGTCAGACGCGATGCTCGCTGCGGCCTCCGACGGGGTGATCCTGGCTTTCAACGTACGTCCCGTCGGCGACGCCCGCCAAGTGGCTGAGCGTGAGGGAGTCGAGATCCGCTCCTACTCGGTGATCTACAAAGCGATCGAGGAGCTGCGCGCCGCGATGCAGGGCATGCTTGAGCCGGCCGAGGTGGAGACTCCGCTGGGCCAGGCCGAGGTGCGCCAGCTGTTCCGCGCCTCGAAGATCGGGACAATCGCGGGCTCGCATGTCAGCGAGGGCAAGGTCACTCGCGGCGCAAGGGTACGGGTGGTGCGCGACGGCACGGTGATCTACGACACGACCATCGCCAGTCTGCGCCGCTTCAACGAGGACGTGCGCGAGGTGTCCGCCGGCTTTGAGTGCGGCATCCTGTTGACGAACTTCCAGGACCTGCGCGAGGGCGATCTGCTCGAGACATACGAGACGCGCCAGGTGGAGCGCGAGCTCAGCTGAACGGGTCCCAGTAGGATGAGCTCGGGACGTATGCGCCGCGTCGATGAGGCGATTCGCCAGGTGCTCGGCGACGCGGTGGCTGCAGAGTTGAAGGACCCTCGAGTGGGATTTGTGACCGTGACCGACGTCAGAACCAGTGCCGATCTGCGCCATGCTCGCGTGTATGTGAGCGTGCTTGGTGACGCCGAGCAACGTGAGGCCACGATGGCGGGGTTGAGCAGTGCGCACGGCTTCCTGCAAGGGAAGGTGGCGGCAGAACTGCATCTGAAGCACACCCCTACGCTGGAGATGCACTACGACGACACGACCGATCGGGCGCTGCGCATCGATGCGCTGATCGACGAGATCGGTCTGGGATGAGCGACGGCGAGAGCACAGAGGTGACGCGCGAGCGGGTGCTCGAGCGGATTCGCGAGGATTCCCGCTTCGTGCTCGCCGCGCACGAGCGCCCCGACGGCGACGCGCTGGGATCGCTGGTGGGGATGCAAGGACTGCTGAGCGCGCTCGGTAAGGACTCGGTGATGTTCATCGCACCGGATGACTTGCCACTGCCTTTGGAGTACCGCTTCTTCGCGCTGGACGGGCTGATCCAGGCGCCTCCGGCTGATATTGGCAACCGCACCGTGGTGTTTCTGGACTGCGGCAACATCGACCGCAACTCGGCGAGCGTTCTGCACGACGGTAAGCATCTGCTGAACATTGACCATCACCACGACAACACCCGCTTCGGCACGCTCGACCACGTTGTGCCCAGCGCTTCCTGCACGGCGGAGATCGTCTGGGATCTGATGCACGGCCTCGGAGTTCGCCCGACCCCGGCGGTGGCGGAGGCGCTGTATGTCGGGCTGATCACCGATACCGGACGCTTCATGTACGAGAACACTGGGCCGCGCGCGCACGAGATGGCCGCGGATCTGATCGGGGCGGGCGTCGACGTGCAGGCCGTGTACAGGAGGCTGTACGAGGAGGTGCCGGAGGGCAAGCTGGCGCTGCTCGCGCTCGCGCTCGGCCAGGTGTGCCGATTCGATGCAGGCGAGCTGACGCTCGCCGCGCTGAGCGCCGAGGATTTCCGCAAGGCTGACGCGGAGGAGAGCTACTCAGAGGGCATCATCGACCATCTGCGGGCGGTGCAGGGCACAAAGCTCGCGGCGCTGGTGCGAGAGCTGACCAGCGGGGAGCGCAAGGGCCAGCGCAAAGTCTCATTGCGCGCCACCGACGACGACGTGGACGTGTCGGTGATCGCGCGAGCTCAGAGGGGCGGTGGGCACCGGCGCGCGGCGGGCTTCTCCACGACGCTCGAGCTGGACGAGCTGATCGCGTTTTTGCGGCACGCGCTCGCCGCGCAGCTGCACGCGACGTCCGATGGACACGCCACCACGACGCTGGCCTGAGGAGCTCGCCACGGGGGTTTGCGGGCAGGCGCCCGGACCGTATCGAGCGCGATGATGGAGGACATGGACGGGATCCTGCTGATCGACAAGCCGGCTGGGATGACCTCTCATGACGTGGTCGCGGCAGTGCGGCGCGCGTTGGGCGGAGCGAAGACGGGGCATGCGGGCACACTCGACCCATTCGCTACCGGCCTGCTGATCGTGCTGGTTGGGAAGGCGACGAAAGTGCAGCGCCAAATGATGGAGCTGCGCAAGCACTATGAGACGGTGGCGCGACTGGGAGCCGTGTCGAGCACGGGCGACACCGAGGGAGAGGTGACAGAGACTGGACGCGTGCCGGACGATCCGCCGGAGTTGCCCACGGGCGAGATCAGACAGCGCCCGCCGCTGTACTCGGCCGTGAGGATCGACGGAGAGCGCGCCTACCGGCGCGCCCGGCGCGGTGAGCAGTTCGAGATGCCCGAGCGGATCGTGACCGTGTATCGCTTCGAGCAGCTGTGGCGCGAGGCTGGTACCCGACCTGGGGGGTTGGGTCGAGCGGCCTTTGCAATCGAGTGCTCCACAGGCACGTACGTACGCTCGCTGATCGCCGACCTCGGCGACGCCTATTGCGTCGAGCTCAGGCGCACCGCGATCGGACCGTTCGAGGTGGGCGAGGCGGTCGCGCCGCCGCGCAGGGGTGAGCCGTGGTCTGAGCCGCCGCTGATCCCGCTTGGCCAAGCGCTGGCGAAGCTACCCAAATAGGCTTTGCAGCGTGAAGATCACGCGCCTGGGGGATGTCGAGCGAAAAGATGGACCCATCGTGGCGGTGGGCACCTTCGATGGAGTGCACCTTGGCCATCGCGAGGTGATCGCGGGCTCGGACAGTGTGCTCACGTTCGATCCCCACCCGGTGGCGGTGGTGGCCCCCCAGCACACGCCCAAGCTGCTGACGTCGCTGCCGCGCAAGGCCGAGCTGATCGCGTCGCTGGGCGTGCAGGAGCTGATCGTGATTCCGTTCGATGCGGAGTTCGCGAAGCTGACGGCGCAGCAGTTCATCGACGAGGTGCTGGTGGATGCGCTCGACGCGAGCAAGGTCGCGATCGGGGAGAACTTCCGCTTCGGATACAAGGCACAGGGCGACCCGCGGCTACTCGCGGCTGACGGGCGCTTCGCCACAGTCGTTCACCCGCTCTTGGAGGTGGACGGCGAGATCGTCTCCTCCAGCCACATCCGTGGCCTGGTGCTCGCCGGCGAGGTGGCTCAGGCAGCGAACCTTCTGGGTGCGCCCTTTCAGCTGCGCGGCGAGGTGGTCCACGGGGACGAGCGTGGCCGCGAGCTCGGCTTTCCGACCGCCAACCTCGTTCCGGACGAGACGCTTGCGTGTCCCGGCCACGGCGTCTACGCGTGCCTTGTTTATGAGGATCCCGCCCACCCCCCCGCCCACCCACGCGCTGCGGCGGTGAGCATCGGCGTGCGCCCAACGTTTCAGACGGGCAGGGGCGAGCTGATCGAGGCTTACATCCTCGATTTTGACGGCGAGTTGTATGGGCAGGAGCTGCACCTGGATTTCCTTCAGCGCTTGCGCGGCGAGCGCCGCTTCGAGACGCCCGAGGCGCTGATCGAGCAGATGCACAGCGACGTGGCTCGCACGCGGGAGATCACGCAGGCCGATCCAGGCCACGAGCCGTCTGCTACCGTGCCCACATATGGCCGCGATAACAACTGAGCGCAAGCGCGAGATCGCCGGGAAGTTCGGCGCGAACGAGAGCGATATGGGTTCCACCAAGGTCCAGGTCGCGCTGCTGACCGAGCGCATCAACCATCTGACCGAGCACCTGCGCGAGCAGTCCAAGGACCATCACTCGCGTCGTGGCCTGCTGATGTTGGTCGGTCGTCGCCGCCGCTTTCTCGACTACCTGCGCCGCAGGGACCTTGAGGGCTACCGTGCGCTGATCAAAGAGCTCGGCCTGCGCAAGTAAAGCTGCGTAGGCGATGAGCGTCATCCGCCCCGGCACGCCCGTACCGGCCTTCAAGCTCGCTACCGAGGACGGCGCAGGCTTTACGGAGAAGGATCTGAAGGGTGAGCGGACCGTGTTCGTGTTCTACCCGTTCGCGTTCAGTCCGGTGTGCACCGACCAGTTGCAGCTGTATGAGGCGGCGCTCGGCGAGCTGACCGAGGCAGGCATGACGAAGTGCTACGGCGTCTCCTGCGACTCGAGCTGGTCACAGAAGGCATTTAGGGAGAAGCTCGGCGTGAGCATCGAGCAGCTGTCGGACTTCGAGCCCAAGGGCACTGTCTGCAAGGCGCTCGGGGTGCTTCACGAAGGCGGCTTTCCCGAGCGCGCCCTGATCGCGATCGACGCTGAGGGGATCGTGCGCTGGAGCTACCAGGCGCCGATGCCGAGTGAGCTACCCAGCGTTGATCTCCTGCGCGAGGGCGTGGGTATCGCCTTCGACGGCGCCATCACCGCCTGATCCGCGACCCTTGCCCACTGCCGGCCTTCCGCTAAGCTCCGTCCGTTCGGAAAAGAGAAAAAGAAACGGACCGCCGACCGACGGGCGGAACATGAAAGGCAGTGAATATGAGTAGTGATGCCGTTACACGGGTTTCCGTGGAGATTGCCGGCAGCGAGATCTCGTTTGAGACCGGCAGGATGGCCAAGCAGGCCTCCGGCGCAGTTGTCGTCCGTCAGGGCGACACGATGGTCCTTTGCACAGCGGTCGCAGGCAGCCTGCGCGATGTCGACTTCCTCCCGCTGACGGTGGATGTCGAGGAGCGCATGTACGCGTCCGGGAAAATTCCCGGCTCGTTCTTCAAGCGTGAGGGTCGTCCCGGCGAGAAGGGCACGCTCACCGCGCGCATGATCGACCGTCCGATTCGCCCGCTGTTCCCCAAGGAATGGCGCTATGACACGCAGCTGGTGGCGATCCCGCTGTCGATCGATCACGTCCACCCTTACGACATCCTCGCGATGAACGGCGCCTCGACTGCGCTGATGATCTCCGACATCCCGTTGCCCACGCCTGTTGGTGCTGTGCGAATCGGCAAGATCGACGGCAACTTCGTCGTCAACCCGAACGAGGCTGACATGCTGCCGGACGCCGAGACCCCCTCGGACCTCGACCTGATCGTCGCCGGCACCGAGGAGGCCATCCTGATGGTCGAGGCGGGCGCCAACGAGATCCCCGAGGCCGAGATCCTCGACGCGCTCGATATCGCCCACGCGGAGATCAAGAAGATCTGCGCGCTGCAACGCGAACTGGCCGACAAGGTCGGCAAGGAGAAGAAAGTCTTCGAGGCGATCCAGGTCGACCCTCAGGTCCTCGACGCGATCCGCGCCTCCCACGGCTCGGCTCTCGAGGATGCCACCCAGGTGCAGGACAAGCTCGACCGTCAAGACGCAACCAAGGCCGTCGAGGCCCAGATTCTCGAGCAGCACGCCCCGAGCGCTCCCGAGGGCGCATCCGAGGAGCAGCTCGTTGCCGCCAAGCAGAAGCGCGCCGCGGTGCAGCTGGCCTTCGACAAGCTCGAGAAGTCGATCATCCGCGAGCGCATCGCCGTCCACAAGAAGCGCCCGGACGGCCGTGGTGAGAACGAGATCCGCGACATCTCCATCGAAGTCGGCGTTACACCCCGGACACACGGCTCGGCGCTGTTTACGCGCGGCCAGACCCAGGCTCTCAGCGTCGTCGCGATGGGCACTCTGAAGGAGGAGATGCGTCTCGACACGCTCGGTCTGGAGACGAAAAAGTACTACTGGCACCACTACAACTTCCCGCCTTTCTCGGTCGGGGAGGCGGGCCGCATGGGTGGTGTCAAGCGCCGCGACATCGGTCACGGCGCGCTCGCCGAGCGGGCGCTCGCGCCGATGGTGCCCTCGATCGAGGAGTTCCCCTACTCGATCCGCGTCGTCTCGGACATCCTCGAGTCAAACGGCTCCTCCTCGATGGCCTCGGTGTGCGGCTCCTCGCTGTCGCTGATGGACGCCGGGGTGCCGATCAAGCGCCCCGTCGCCGGTATCGCGATGGGCCTGATCAAGGAGGGCGATGACTACATCGTCCTCACCGATATCGCTGGCGTCGAGGACCATCTCGGAGACATGGACTTCAAGGTGGCGGGCACCGAGCGCGGCATCACGGCGCTGCAGATGGACATCAAGATCACGGGCGTCACCTTCGACATCCTGCGTGACGCGCTCACACAGGCCAAAGAGGCCCGCACGTTCATCCTCGGAAAGATGGTCGAGACGATCCAGGGCCCGCGCGCGGAGCTCAGCCAGTTCGCCCCGCGGATTCAGACGATCCAGATCGACCCATCGCAGATCGGCCTGCTGATCGGCAAGGGCGGCGAAACGATTCGCGGTCTCGCGGAGGAGTTCGAGTCCCAGATCGACGTCAACGACGACGGCCAGGTGCTGATCTACTCCGCCAACGGTGAGCTGGGCGACGCCCTACTCGAGCGGATCAGGATGATGATGAAGGAGGTCGAGGTCGGCGACGAGTACCTCGGCAAGGTCGTCAAGACCACGACCTTCGGTGCGTTTATCGAGCTCGCGAAGGGCACCGACGGCCTGCTGCACATCTCCAACGTCTCGCCGGGCGAGCGCGTGGAGAGCGTCGAGGACGTGCTCAACAGGGGCGATGAGATCAACGTGCGCGTGGTCGAGGTGGACCGTGAGCGCGGTCGCATCGGCCTGCGTCTGGCCGAGGACCCGGATGTCGCGGGCAAGTCGGTGCAGGAGCTCGCCGGTGTCGGCACCGGTGGCGGCGGCGGTGGCGGTGGACGTCCTCAGCGGGACGGTGGTGGACGGAACGGGCGCGATGGTTCTCGCGACCGTGGTCCTCGCCGCGACGGTGAGCGTGGCTCTGGTCGTCCGCGTCATGGCGGTAGTGACCGTTCCTGACGTGTCGGTAGACCGGTCGAGCGCACTGGCCAAAGCATCGGGTGGAGTGCCGACGGCCTCTCAGCAAACCCAAGAGACCGAGCACCGCATCACCACGCTTGACTCCGGCGTGCGAGTGGTCACCGAGCGCGTGCCGAGCGTGCGCTCGGTGGCGCTCGGCTTCTGGATCGGCACGGGCTCCGCGGCCGAGAATGAGAGCCAGGCAGGGATCTCGCACCTGCTGGAGCACATGCTGTTCCGTGGCACCGAGCGCTTCGGCTCGGAGGAGATCGACCAGATCTTCGACGCGATGGGCGCGGAGATCAACGCGGGCACCGACAGGGAGACGACCACTCTCTATACGCGGGTGCTCGACCGTCATCTCGAGCACGCGTTCGATGTGATGAGCGACATGCTCTGGCGCTCGCGCCTGGATCAGCTCGAGGCCGAGCGGGAGGTCGTTCTGGAGGAGATCGCGATGTACGAGGACGATCCCCAGGACAAGGTCTTCGACCTGCTCGGTGAAGCGGTCTTTGGCGAGCACCCGCTCGGGCGTGCCGTGATCGGGCGGGCCGAGGTCGTGCGCGCGGTCGATTGCGAGCAGCTGCGTGCCTTTCACACCGAGCGCTATGTGCCCGAGAACGTCGTGATCGGTGCGGCGGGATCTGTCGATCACGACCGGCTCGTGGAGCTGGCGATCGCCGCCGGGAGCGAGCGCGCAGGAGCGCGTCCGCCCCAACAGAGTAAGACCGATCCCGCCTTCGAGCGGCGCGTGCGCTTCTTCGCGAAGGACACCGAGCAGTACCACTTCTGCCTTGGCGGGCCCGGTTTGGCACGCGAGGATGAGCGCCGCTTTGCGCTGCGGGTGCTCGAAGGCGTGCTGGGCGGAACATCCTCCTCGCGGCTCTTCCAAGAGGTGCGCGAGCGCCGGGGACTTGCCTACTCGGTGTTCTGCTTCTCGAGCCTCTACGCCCACACCGGCGAGGTGGGTCTGTATGTCGGCACGCGGCCAGAGAATCTGGCTGAGGCGGTGGAGACGATCGCGACCGAGCTCGAGCGCTTCGTCGAAGATCCGGCGAGCGCACAGGAGCTGGACCGCTCGCGCGAGAACCTGAAGGGGCGAATGGTGCTCTCGCTGGAGTCCACGGGCGCACGCATGAGTCGCCTGGGCATCTCGGTGCTGAACGGGCTGCCGATCCTCTCCGTGGACGAGGTGATCGAGCGGATCGACGCAGTGGACATCGCTGCGCTGAGAGAGCTCGCGGGTGAGCTGTTTGTCGCGGAGCGGCTGTCGGTTGCCTGCGTTGGTCCCGAGCAGGAGGCGTTCCGCGAGGCGCTCACGCCGCTGGCGGGAGTCGCGGCATGATCCGTGTTGCGGTCGCGGGTGCGGCCGGGCGCATGGGCGAGACGGTCTGCGCGGCGGTGGAGGGCGCCGAGGACATGGAGCTCGTCGGCCGCGCCGATCCGTTGCTGGGGACCACGCTCGAGGATGTTCTCCCCGGCGCCGATGTCGTGGTCGACTTCACTCGGCCCGACACCGCCCTGGGTAACGCGCTGAGCTGTGTGCGTGCTGGGGTGCACGTCGTGGTTGGTACCACTGGGTTTGATCCTGCGCCGCTGCTGGCCGATCTTCGATCAGTGGCGCGCCCCGCAGATGGCCGACCGCAGGCGAACGTGCTAATCGCCCCGAACTTCGCAATCGGCGCGGTACTGATGATGCGTTTTGCCGCGGAGGCCGCCAAGCACATGCAACGGGCGGAGATCGTCGAGCTGCACCACGATCGTAAGCTCGACGCCCCGAGCGGCACCGCCGCGCGTACCGCGGAGCTGATGGCGGCCGCGACCGGAGGCGAACCGCCGCCGATCCACTCGGTGCGCCTACCCGGCCTGGTTGCCCATCAGGAAGTGATCTTCGGCGACATCGGCCAGACGCTCACGATCCGCCACGACACGATCGGCCGCGAGTCATTCATGCCTGGCGTCCTGCTCGCAATCCGCCGTGTGGGCAGCCTGGAGCAGTCCCTCGTCATCGGTCTCGAGCACCTGCTGTTCTGAGGAATGACAGACGTGAGCGTGAGATACTCCAGCCAATGACCAGCTTGGGAACTATGTTGACGGCGATCGTCACCCCCTTCGACCGGGAGGGGGAGGTGAATGAGGAGTCCTTCGTGGCGCTGATGGCCCACCTGGCGGAGAACGGCTCGGATGGGTTCGTCGTTGCGGGCACGACGGGCGAGGCCTCGACGCTGACCGACGCCGAGCAGCTCGGGCTGATCGACCTGGCGGTGAAAGAGCGTCCCATGGGCACGACGATCGTCGCGGGCGCCGGCACGAACGACACGCGCCACGCCGTCCACCTGACCGAACGCGCCACCGAGCTCGGCGCCGACGCGGTGCTGTCGGTCACGCCCTACTACAACCGGCCCAGCCGGCTCGGGCTGAAGCGTCACTACGAAGCGGTCGCGAAGGCCACCGACAAACCGGTTCTGCTCTACAACATCCCGTCCCGGACGGCGACGAACATTCCTCCGGATCTGCTCGAGGAGCTCGGGCAGATCGAGCACATCGACGCGGTCAAGCAAGCCAATGCGCAGGAGCTGCAGCCGATCGACGGCCTGGCGCTGTACGCGGGCGACGACGCGACGTTCGCGCGCACGCTCGACATCGGCGGCGCCGGCGGAATCCTCGTCGCCAGCCACATCGTCGGCCGCCAGCAGCGCCGGATGGTTGACGAGCCCGAGCGGCGCGCCGAGATCGACGCGTCGCTGCGCGATGTCTACGAGACCCTGTTCCTGACGACGAGCCCGACCTGCACGAAGGCCGCGCTGAACCTGCTGGGCCACGACACGGGCGGCGTGCGCCTGCCGATCGTGGAGGCCACCGAGGATGAGACCGCAGCGGTGCGCGCGATGCTCGAACGCCACGGCCTGCTGGGTGCGGATGAGGCTTCGTCGTCGGCCCCCGCCCCGCTCGCGGGAGAGGCATCGCACGCGTGAGCTCGACGCTGCGCGTCCTGCCCCTCGGCGGGCTAGGGGAGATCGGCAAGAACATGACGGTCGTCGAGCAGGACGGCCGGATCGTCGTGGTGGATGTTGGGCTGCGCTTTCCCACCCCGGAGATGGTCGGCATCGATCTGGTGCTACCAGACTTCTCCTATCTGAGAGAGCGTGCGAAGGACATCGAGGCGATCGTGGTGACCCACGGCCACGAGGACCATCTCGGCGCGTTGCCTTGGGTCCTGCGCGAGCTCGGCGCGGAGGGACACCTCCCGCCTGTGTACGGAGGGCCGTTGACGGTCGCGATGGCGCGCTCGAAGCTCGATGAGCACAAGCTGCACGACGTGTCGCTGAACGAGGTGGCGATCGCCGACACGGTGGAGCTGGGGCCGTTCTCGCTGGAGATGGTGCACATGACGCACTCCATCCCCGATTCGAGCGCGGTCGCGCTGGGGACCGAGCGGGGGACCGTGCTGATCACCGGCGATTACAAGTTCGACCAGACGCCGGTCGATGGCGCGCCCGCCGATGTCTCGCGACTGGCGGAGCTGGGCAGGGAGGGCGTCGTGCTGCTGTGCGGGGATTCCACCAACGTCGACAGGCCGGGGTTCTCGCCGTCGGAGTCGGTTGTGGGGCCGCATCTGGAGGAGGTCTTCGCCCGCTGTGAGGGACGAATCGTGGTGACGAGCTTCGCGTCGAACATCCACCGTGTGCAGCAGGTCGTGGACGCCGCCGCGGAGCTCGATCGCAAGGTCGTGCTCGTCGGCCGCTCGATGCGCAAGAACGTGAAAATCGGTCGGACACTCGGGCATATCGAGGTCCCCGAGGGGATGCTCGTCGGGCCGCGCGAGATCGAGGACTTCCCCGACGAGCGGATCGTGATCATCTCGACCGGCTCCCAGGGCGAGCCGCTGTCGGCGTTGCGCCGGATGGCCTACCGCGATCACCGTCAGGTGGAGCTGCGTCAGGGCGACACGGTCGTGTTCAGCGCCACCCCGATCCCGGGCAACGAGCGCGCGGTGAACGAGACGATCGACCGGCTCTACCACATCGGCTGCGACGTGATCACGACGAGCGACGCACCGGTGCACGCCTCCGGGCACGGCTATGCCGAGGAGGTCAAGCTGATGCTGAACCTGACAAAGCCGCGCTATGTGATGCCATTTCACGGCGACTTCAAGCGGCTGCGGCTGCACGCGCAGCTCGCCGAAGCGGTGGGTGTGCCGCCGGAGGACATCTTCCAGGGCGAGAACGGGTTGCCGCTGGAGATCTCAGAACGCGGCGCGCGCTTTGGCAAGCGCGAGCACGCGGGGATGATCTTCGTCGACGGCGTCGAGATCGGCGACATGGCCGACGTCGCGCTGCGCGACCGCCGGATGCTCTCCGCCGATGGGATCTTCATCGTGGTTGTGACAATCGCTGAGCAGGACGGCAGCTCGGTGGTCGACCCAGAGGTGATCTTCAGGGGCGTGCCGTTCTTAGATCAGGCCGATGAGCTCTCAGATGAGATCAAGGCAACCGTCGAGGAAACGCTTCAGCGGGCGGCCAAGGAGGAGATCCGTGAGGTGGACCTGCTCCAGGAGGTTCTGCACGACGACCTCGCGAAGCTGGTCTACGACCGCCTCAAGCGGCGGCCGATGGTGTTGCCCGTGGTTGTGGAGGTTTGAGGCTCTCCGCCGACGCCGGCAGGCGCACGACGAAGCGGGCGCCGTAGGGAGCGCCGTCACGCTCGCCCGTCGGTTCGATCGTGACCGAGCCGCCATGGGATTCGGCTACGGCACGGACGATCGCGAGGCCGAGGCCGAAGGATCCGCCGCGGTCGCCGGCGCCGCGGACGAAGCGCTCGAACAGGGTCTCGCGCAGCTGCTCGGGCACGCCGGGGCCCTCGTCCTCGACGACCAGCACGGCCTGACCCCCATCGCCGAGGTTGCTCGACACCCGGATCTCGGTGCCGGCAGGGGTGTGGCGCAGTGCGTTCTCCAAAAGGTTGATCGTGAGGCGGTGCAGTTCGTCGCGGGCGCCCTCCACAAGAACCGATCCCGCCTGCCCGACATCGAGCGAGATCTCATGCGCCTCGCTGACCGGCCCCAGCTCGGAGGCCGCCTCGATCACGATCTGATCCAGGGCGCACGGCTCGTGGGGCACCACGCGCCCGACGTCGGTACGTGCCAGCAGCAGCAGGTCCGCGACCAGCCGGCGCATCCGTTGCGAGGAGCGCAGGGCCGACCGTGCCGCCTCGCCCTGGTCTCCGTGCAGTGATTCGGCAAGCAGCTCGAGGTTGACCAGCACGCTCGTGAGCGGAGTGCGCAGCTCGTGCGAGGCGTCGGCGACGAATCGGCGCTGGCGGACGAGCATCGCCTCGGTCTCGCCTCGCGCGGCGTCGAGCTCACGGAGCATGCTCTGCAGCGTGCGTGCCAGCTCTGAGACCTCGTCGTCTGCCTCGGATTGGGGCACGCCGCGCGAGGGGTCGCGGGTGCGCGCGATCTCCGCAGCGGTTGCGGTCAGCCGCGCGATCGGCACCATCGCGCGGCGCGCGATCGTCATGCCCGCCAGCAGTGCGAGCGCACTGCCGGCCAGGACTCCCACCAGCAGGAAGAGCTCTACGCGCCTCACGGTCTCCTCGGTGTCGGCGACCTGGCGCCCGTACTGGATGATCACCCGCCCCACCGATTCGCCATTGGGCAGGCGCACCTGTGCTTCGCGGCTGATGACGCGATAGCCGTTGACGGTCACCGGCGCCGGCTGCGGGGCACCCAGCGACGGCGCGTTCGCAGGCGCCTGGTTGACGACCCGTCCGGCGATCGAGAGGATCTTCAGAGCGGCGTGGTCGCCCGGCGTGACGAGGTCGCTGAGCGGCGGTTCGATCCTGAACGGCGCGAGGGAGATCTTTAGCTGCGAGGGCAGCTGCTGGGCGGTCGTTTCGACCTCGCGGTTGAAGTCCGAGCGGATGCGGCGTACCGTCAGCGAACCCACGGCGACCGCGAAGCCGCAGAGGATCACGAACGTGAGCAGCGCCGAGACGCCGGCCAGGCGCACGCGGATCGGCAGCCGGTCGAACGTCGCGTTCAGCCTATGCGCGAAGGACGTAGCCTGCCCCCCTGATGGTGTGAAGCAATCGCGGCTCGCCCTCGGACTCGAGCTTGCGGCGCACGTTGGAGACGAACACCTCGATCGTGTTGGTCGTGGAGAAAGGGTCATAACCCCACACCTCGTCGAGCAGGCGTTGGCGCGAGATCACGATCCGCTCGTTGCGCATCAGATACTCGAGCAGCTCGAACTCGCGCTGGGTGAGCTCGACCGCGCGCTCACCGCGTGTCACCTCGTGGGTGTCCGCGTTGAGCAGCAGGTCGCCGACGCGCAGGGGAGCCGAGCCGCGCGGCGGGCGCCGCCGCAGCAGCGCACGCATGCGCGCGAGCAGCTCCTGGCGCTCGAACGGCTTGACGAGATAGTCGTCGGCCCCGGCATCCAGGCCCTCGACACGGGACTCGAGCGCATCGCGCGCGGTGAGGATCAGGATTGGAACGTCGTCTTCGGCACGCAGCGAGCGAGCGACCTCCAGGCCGTCGAGCCCGGGCAGACCGAGATCGAGGATCACGAGGTCGGGCGCGAACGAGCGTCCATGCTCGAGCGCGGCGGGACCGTCGGCGGCAGCGCGCACCTCATAGCCCTCCATGCGCAGCGAGCGCTGGAGTGCCTGGGCGATGTCCTCGTCGTCCTCGACGACGAGGACGCGGGGTGCGCGGGAGAAGTCGTTCATGAGCTGGGTCTTTATGTATCGAGGTGCGGTAAAGCAATGGTAAGGGAGGGTCTCGCAAAGAGATGTCGAAGTTGCGCGGGATGGCGAATGCTCGCAAGCGCGCCCGCGCGCGTAAATCCACCGGCCGATCCCCGATCGCTCGGCGCGCTACGGGGCGCACCCTGCGCTCGAGCGCGCGCGCGCGATCTGGGCGTTCGCGACGCCGCGGAAGTGCGCGCGTGCGTGGTTTCTCGTGGCCGACGATGCCACTGCGCCCGCCGGAGCTGGATCAGCGCCAGCGCGACGTGCTCGGTCTGGGATTGGTCGCCGCCGGCGTGTTCATGGGCTTTGTGTTGTGGGGGCAGTGGGACGGGGGGCGCGCGGGCCATGGGCTGGCCGTGGGTCTTGGCTGGGCGGTGGGCAGGGCGCGGGGACTTGCGCCGATCGCGCTCGTGGGCGGCGGCGGGGCATTGCTGCTGCGCCCGGTATGGCCGGCGCTGCGTCCGCTGAGGACCGGCGCAATCTGCCTGTCGGCCTCGATCACGCTCGCCCTGGCGGCGGGCACGCTCGGCGTAAGCTCCGGTCCGGGGACGAGAAGCGCTTCCTGGACCTCGGCCTTTTTGCAGGCGCACGGCGGCGTCGCGGGCGAGGCACTCTACCAGGGCTCGCACCGGCTGGTGCAGAACGTGGGCGTGGACATACTCGTGGTCTTCTTGTTCCTGGTGGGCGTGACGCTGCTGACAGGGGCCTCGCTGGCGAGCGCGATCCGCACGACCGGCAGCGGCGTGGTGGACACGACGCGAATGCTGCGCGCACGCGTCGCCGCGGCCGAGCGTGGAACGCGAGCGGTCGGCGACACTGACGGCGTGGGGGAGAACCTGCTCGCTGGGTCGGGCGCTGGGCTGGACCGTATGCGTCCCCCCGAACCGGCGCCGGACGAGCTGATCGTCAGGGCCACGCACGTGGAGGCCCCGTCGCTTGACGGCGGGCTCGAGGATGGGGTGCAGTCCTGGGAAGCCGATCCTGTGGATGCGAGAAGCGGAGGCGAGGCCGAGCGAGATGCCGGAGGGTCGTTCGTCAACGATCTCGTGGTGGAGGAGGCCGTGGGGAAAGGTCGGCTGGGAGACGATGCTGAGCAGGAGGATGACGAACCCTCCGGAGTGGCGCGCGCGGACCCCGCCGCTCCTGGCATGCTCACCCCGCAGGGCAGACTGCGAGAGGCGATCACCGACGACCCGGACTTCGTGTGGGAGCTGCCGCCAGCCGAACGGCTGTTGGTGCGCTCGACGACCGATCAGACGCGGCCCGACACGGCAGGGCAGGAGCGCACGGCGACGAGCTTGACCGAGGCGCTGGGGCATTTCGGCGTGCAGGCGAAGGTGATCGGGGCCGTTGCGGGGCCGCACATCACCCGCTATGAGCTGCGATTGGCACCGGGAACGAAGGTCGCGAAGGTGGCCCAGCTGAAGGACGACTTGGCCTACGCGCTGGCGGCGACCGACATCCGCATACTGGCGCCGATCCCGGGTAAGCAGGCGGTGGGAGTGGAGGTGCCAAATGCCCACCGGCGGATCGTGAAGCTGGGGGATGTGTTCCAGCAGCCGCCCAAGGACTGGTCGCCGCTGACGGTGTGGCTGGGCAAGGACGTGGCCGGCAAGGCGATCGGCGCGGACCTGGCGAAGATGCCGCACCTGTTGGTGGCGGGCACAACGGGCGCGGGCAAGTCGGGCGCGATCAACGCGATGCTGTCGAGTGTCCTGCTGCGCGCCACACCGCACGAGGTCAGACTGGTGCTGGTAGACCCGAAGCAGGTCGAGCTGAACCACTACGAGTCGATCCCGCATCTGCTGACGCCCGTGATCACGAGCCCGCGGATGGCGGCGAACGCGCTGCAGAACCTCGTGCGGGAGATGGAGCAGCGCTACGGGATCATGTCGATGGCCCGCACAAGAAGCCTGATCGAACTGAACAAGGCACGGGCAAAGCGAGGAGAGGCGCCGCTGCCGTACATATTGTGCGTGATCGACGAGCTCGCGGATCTGATGATGGTGGCGCCGGCCGACGTGGAGGACTCAATCATCCGCCTCGCGCAAAAGGCCAGGGCGGTGGGGATCCATTTGGTGCTTGCGACGCAGAGCCCGCGGGTGGACGTGATCACGGGCATGATCAAGGCGAACGTGCCCTCGCGGATCGCCTTCGCGGTCTCCAGCCAGACCGACTCGCGCGTGATCCTCGACCAGAACGGCGCGGAGTCGCTGCTGGGGCAGGGCGACATGCTGTTCAGCCCTGTGGGGACCTCGCGACTGCAGCGCATCCAGGGCGCCTATATCGACGAGGCACAGATCGCGAAGCTGACTGACCTGTGGCGCAAGCAGGGCGAGCCGGAGTTGCGTGAAGAGCTGCTGGAGGAGGTCGAGCCCGCCGAGCCCGAGGGGACCCCGGACGAGTTCGACCCCGACGAGGACCCCCTGCTGCGCGACGCGATTGTACTCGTGGCGGAAATGCAGACCGCGTCTACCTCGATGCTGCAGCGCCGCCTCAGGCTGGGATACACGCGCGCGGGACGCGTGATCGACATGCTCGAGCGGCGCGGTGTGATCTCGGGCTATGAGGGCTCTAAGCCCCGCCAGGTGCTGATCACCGAGGCGGACCTGCCGCGGGTACTCGCCGGATTGGAATCCCCGTCCGCCCGGCCCGCCACGACTGAGGCGATCGCGGAGTCGTGAGGGCACAGCAAGCCGTTAGCGAGGACGGATGAAGTCCGCGGGCGCATCTTCCTCGTCATGCAGGTTCGCGTGCACCTGACGGTGGGAAAAGCCTTCAGCCACTAGCCTTCAGGCGTACATGGCAGAGATCGGTCAGGCGCTCCGCGCAGCGCGAATGAGTGCTCGCATCGACGTATCGGAGATCGAGGCCGAGACGAAGATCCGGGCGAAGTACCTGCGCGCGCTGGAGAACGAAGAGTGGGACCTGCTGCCCGGGCCGACGTTTGTGCGCAGCTTCCTGCGCACATATGCCCAGGCGCTCGGGTTGGACGCGAAGGTGCTCGTAGAGGAATACCGCTTGAACTACGAGCGGCCGAGCGAGGCGGCGCTGGAGCCGATCGTCTCAACCCCGAGTGCCGCGCCGCGAGGACGCGTGCCATCCCCTCCCTCGCGCGCGTACATGGCGCTCGTAGGCGTTGTGGGGGTGGTGATCGTGCTGCTGATCGTCGGCCTGCTCAGCGGGGGCGGGAGTGGCTCGAGAAAGGCCACCACTGGCACGTCGACGCGGGGCCACCTGAGGCACACCGGCGGGCACGCGGGAAAGCCGATCAGGCACAACCCTTCCTATCCCACGAGCACAGCCACAACGCGCGTGGTGGCTCTGTCGCTGCGCCCCAGCGCCGTGGTGTACGTCTGTTTGATCGACAACGACAACGGGCGTAAGCTGATCCCCGGGCTGGAGCTGCAGCCCGGCACAAGCACCCAGACCTTCCACTCCAAGCGCTTCATGATCACGTTGGGCAACAGCTCGGTGACGATGTTCGTCGACGGGATCCCGCGGACCGTGCCGCCGTCGAGCGAAGCGATCGGGTACTCGATCACGAAGGCTGGTCGCCACAGGCTGGAAGCCGGCCAGCTGCCGACGTGCACGTGAGCGATACAGGCGCGCGTCCTTCTCGTGCGGGGTTGCCCGGAGGCGGGCAGGTGGGTGAGCCCCATCGGCGCTCCGCGGTGACATGCGGAGGGCGAACGGGTGGGTGAGCGCCGGACGCCGCGCGCCGGAATCGTCGTGACAGGCACGGAGGTGCTGACGGGCCGGGTTAAGGACCGCAACGGGCCATGGCTGGCCGAGCGGCTGTGGGAGCTGGGCGTGGATCTGGCATACACGACGATCGTCGGCGACCGCCCCGAGGATATGGAGGATGCGCTGCGGTTCATGGCCGGTGAGGGCCTCGACGTGGTCCTGACAAGCGGCGGTCTGGGACCGACCGCGGACGATCTGACGGCCGAGGTGGTGGGGAAGGCACAGGGTCGCGAGATGGTGCTGGACGAGGCGCTGGAGGGGAGGATCGCGGAGATATTGAGGCCGCTGGCGAAACGCTGGCCGAATCTGGATATGGACGCGATCTCACGTAGTAATCGCAAGCAGGCGGTGATCCCGCAGGGCTCGACGGTGCTGGAGCCGGTCGGCACCGCCCCGGGGCTGGTAGTGCCTCCGAAGGAGCTGATGGAATGCCCACCCACCCCGACGATCGTGGTGCTGCCGGGCCCTCCTCGCGAGCTGCGGCCGATGTGGAATGAGGCGGTGAAGACAGAGGCGTTCCGCGCGGCGATAAGCGACGCGACCGAATATCGGCAAGCGACACTGAGGCTGTATGGGATCCCCGAGTCGGAGATCGCCGAGACGCTGCGGGCGGCCGAACGCGAGGGGATCGAGCTGGGGAAGCTGGAGGTCACGACGTGTTTGAAACGCGGCGAGGTCGAGGTCGTGACCCGGTATGAGCCGGGAGAGCAGGAGGTGTATGAAGCCTTCGAGGGGGTGGTGCGGGCTAGGCATGCCGACACGTTGTTCTCCGACGACGGGAGCACGGTCGATCAGCAGGTGGCGGCGCTGCTGCGCGGGAACGATGGAGCCCCAACCCAAACAGTTGCAACCGCCGAGTCATGTACCGGCGGCCTGCTCGCGGCCAGGCTGACCGAGCCTCCGGGCGCCTCGGAGTACGTGAAGGGCGGGATCGTCGTATACGCCAACGACGCGAAGGTGACGCAGGCGGGGGTGCCCCCCGATCTGATCAAACGCCACGGCGCCGTCTCGGCGCAGGCCGCAAGCGCGCTCGCCGAAGGAGCGCGTGCGAGGCTGGGCGCCGACGTGGGAGTGGGGGTGACCGGTCTGGCGGGCCCGGGTGGCGGCACGAAGGAGAAGCCCGTGGGGCTCGTGTGGCTGAGCGTCGCAACAGCCGGCGGCGAGCCCTTGACTCGCTCGGTCAATCTTCCGGGCTCGAGAGCCGACATCCGCGATCGCACGACGACCGTGGCGATGCACCTGATCCGCCGCGCGCTGCTGCGTTCCTAGCATCCTGACCGGCCGGAACGACACGAACAACTGTTCCGTCCGAAGCGCCCTCTAGCTTGGTCGATCCATCTCAAACCGAGGAGTAAGACCATGTCCGTGACCGACCAGGAGCAGGCAGCTAAGGCGCGCGACGCCGCCCTTCAGGGCGCGCTCACGCAGATCGAGCGCGAGTTCGGCAAAGGCACGGTTATGCGTATGGGCGACGAGGGCGCCCAGGTACGCTGCGACGCAATTCCCACGGGTGCGCTCTCGCTTGACCTCGCGCTTGGTATCGGCGGCGTCCCCCGCGGACGCATCGTCGAGGTCTTCGGCCCGGAGTCCTCAGGTAAGACGACCCTGATCTATCACGTGCTCGCCGAAGCGCAGAAGCTTGGTGGCGTGTGCGCGTTCATCGATGCCGAGCACTCGATGGACCCTCTCTACGCGCAGGAGATCGGCGTCGACATCGACGAGCTGCTTGTCTCCCAACCCGACTACGGTGAGCAGGCACTGGAGATCGCCGACATGCTCGTGCGCTCCGGCGCGGTCGACGTGGTCGCGATCGACTCGGTCGCCGCACTCACCCCGCGCGTGGAGCTCGAGGGGCAGATGGGCGACCAGACCGTCGGCGCGCAGGCGCGCATGATGTCCCAGGCGATGCGCAAGCTCGCCGGTAACCTCAACCGCACGCAGACGCTCTGCATCCTCACCAACCAGATCCGCGAAAAGGTCGGCGTCATGTTCGGCTCGCCCGAGACCCAGCCGGGTGGGCGCGCGCTGAAGTTCTACTCCTCCCAGCGCCTTGACATCCGGCGCATCGAGACGCTCAAGGATGGCACCGAGGCGGTTGGCAACCGCGTCCGCGTGAAGGTCGTCAAGAACAAGGTCGCCGCCCCCTTTCGCCAGGCGGAGTTCGACATCGAGTACGGCAAGGGCATCTCGACCGCTGGTTGCCTGGTCGACCTCGGGCTGGAGCACAACATCGTCTCCAAGTCCGGCTCGTTCTTCTCATACGGCAAGGACCGCCTCGGCCAGGGCCGTGGCAACGCCAAGGCCTACCTGGAGCAAAACCCCGCGATGGCGAAGGAGATCGAGGATAAGATCTACGCGGCGCTGGGCCTCGGCAAGGACCTGGTGACGCCAATCGAACGCGACAAGGACGCAGGCGCCGTACCGGTCTCAAGCGAACCAGCAGTCGCGGCAGCCTGACCGGCGCTTCATGTAGTCGGCCGCGTGGCCCGTGACCGCTGCCGGTGTCAGGGGAGAGGTGGTGCTCACCCGCAGGTACCCTGTGGGGACTATGAAGTGCTATCACCTCACGACGTAGTTCCGCAAATGCATATTCGTGATCGCGAGCCGACTACCGCTATGTTGTGCGCGCTCGTGGGTGGCGGCTACGGGTGGGGCGGATCTGATTGACGAGTCGTACCAGATCGGGGTCGGTGGGTGGATCATCGAGGGTCTCGCAGCACTGCGGCTGGTGATCGCGGGCGCGGCCGATGCCGCTGAGGCCGGGGATGTCTCGAGCTCCATCCACATGGACTGCCTCGTCCTCGGTGTGCTGGCCCACCCAGGAGATGACGATCTCGTCTTGGTCTCCGAAGACCAGGTGCATGCGCCAATCTCGGTAGAACCGCCGCTCGCAGACGTGGTGGTCGTCGCTCGTCTCGGCGCGCATGCGTGTTCCGCCGGCCTCGCATCCACGGTGGCGAAGCTCCTCAATGACACGCTCGAAGCTTTTCTTGGCCTCTCCTCGCAGTGCTTTGACCCGCGGCTCACAGCGGCGTGCGACGGTGACTTTGAACCTGGGCGCCATGTGCAAGCCGTCGGGCGGGGTACGCACTCAGAGTTCTACGGTGTCGCCCGCGAGGGCGTCCTGCAGGCCCTCCTGCGCTCCGGGCTGTGCCAGCGCTCGCTGATCAGCCGCCTCGCGTAGCAGCGCCGAGAAGCGCCGCTCATCCTTGGTGACGGCGCGCAGCTTAGCCAGGCGTTCCTTGAGCTCCTGGACGCTTGCGAACTTCACGCGCTGCGGGGATGTGCCGGGAACGCCCTCCAGCAGGCCCTTCGCGATCCAGCTACGTACAGTCGGGCGGCTGACTTCAAGCTCCTCGGCCACCTCGGGCACAGTCAGTGCTGGCGCGTCGGTGTATACGGTCTGCTTGGCCTGCTTAAGCGCACGCTCGGCGACGGTGACACGGCCATTGGCCAACGCGTCGCTGGCGCGAGTGATCGCGTCATCAAGGGTCACGAAGCTTGCGACGAGCTGACGGTGCTCACTCTTGCTCATGCCACCTAGCATAGCAGCAGCCTTCTGAAAACTGCCAAAAACAGAAGGATAAACACACCCTGGGCTCAGCCCTGATCTTCGATTCGGACGATGGAAGCGTCCGAACGCCATGCGGGTGGCCTGTGGTAGCGCTGTGCGGCTACCCTTCGAAGACGATGCAGACCTACCACCTCACCACGTTCGGCTGTCAGATGAACGAGCACGATTCTGAGCGAATGAAGGGCATGCTCGAGTCGCTCGGTTATTCGGAGGCGCCGCAGCGGAGCGAGGCAGATCTCATTCTGTTCAACACCTGCTCGATCCGCGAGTCTGCCGACAGCCGCTTCGTCGCCCACCTCGGTGAGGCCAAGCGGCTCAAGCGTGAGCAGCCCGAGCGGATCGTCGGCGTCGGCGGCTGCTGGGCGCAATCGGTCAAGGAGGAGGTGTTCGAGCGCTTTCCGTTCGTCGATGTCGCCTTCGGCCCCGGACAGGTACACAAGCTCGCAGAGTTCCTGACGAGTGAGTCACTCACAGCTCAAGGCTATTTCGAGTTCGAGGGCTTCACCGGCCACTTGCCCGCGCGGCGCACACGCCAGTTCCAAGGGTGGCTGCAGATCAGCGTCGGCTGCAACTGTGCATGCTCGTACTGCATCGTTCCTTCGACGCGCGGCCGCGAGGTGAGCCGCCCGATGGAGGAGCTCGTCGCAGAGGTCGTGACGATGGCCGAGGACGGCGTGCGCGAGGTGACTCTGCTCGGTCAAAACGTCAACTCCTACGGTCGCGACCTGCGCTCCGCCGGGCATCGGGTGGGTGGGCGTCCATCATTCGCCGGGTTGCTCTCGGCCGTGGATGAGATCGACGGGATCGACCGCATCCGCTACACGAGCCCGCACCCGAAGGACATGCGCGAGGACGTGATCCGCGCTCACGCGGAGCTGGAGAGCGTGTGCGAGCACATCCACCTGCCCCTACAATCGGGCTCCAGCCGGATTCTGAAGGCGATGCGCCGCACATACGACCGCGAGCGCTATCTGGATCGGGTGGCACTGATCCGCGAGCACGTACCCGACGCGTCGCTCACGACAGACATCATCGTCGGCTTCCCGGGGGAGACCGAGGCGGATTTCGCCGAGACGCTCGAAGTGGCCGAGGAGGTGGGCTACGACAGCGCCTTCACGTTCCTCTTCTCCCCGCGGCGCGGGACCACGGCGGCCGAGCTGACCGAGGGTCTCGTGGCACATCCGGTGAAGGTGGAGCGGATGGAGCGCCTGCTGGAGGTCGTCCAGCGCCGTGCGCGCGAGCGCGCCCAAAGGTTCGTGGGCCGGACGGTCGAGGTCCTGGTCGAAGGCCCGTCGCGTACCGACCCCGAGCGGTTGAGGGGCCGCACCAGACACAACAAGGCCGTCAACTTCTCCGGTCTCGCCGCGCCCGGTGAGCTGACCGAGGTGGAGATCGCCGCCGCTACCAGCCAGACGCTCTCCGGGGAAGAGCGCCTGCTGGCAAGAACGGTCGGCTGAGGATCCTCCGCGCCGCGCGAGCGCTTCCCCGCGGCGCGACCTGAGCCCCTATCGGCTATGGGTTGGTTTGCTTGACTACTGTGCGGTTGCCCCAGCAGTGCTGCCCGGGACGCTTGCGCCCGAGTTAGACCCCGATTCCGAGCCCGAGCTTCCGCTGGAACCCGAGCTCCCGCTCGAGCCTGAACCGGAGCCCATGCCCGGGCAGTGCTTGCCCATCGGGCCGCCTTTCGGCGGCGTCCCCGTTTTCGACCCTGGTGCTGGTGCCGTGGGGCTGGGAGTCGTGGACGTGGTCGTCGTCGGTGCGGCGGACTGTGACGTCGATGGGGCGGTGCTCGTGGAGCCGGACGCCGCGCCCGCGCTTGAGATGCCGGCCAGCGCGCCGGCCACCATCGTGGCGCCAAGCAGCTTTGATGTATTCATGCGATCGAACCTCCATTTGTGGGATTGGGTGGTTGTGTCGATCGATCGTCCGTCATGGGGCTAAGGCGACCCAAAGGCTCGCGTAAGGGCTGGCATAGATGTTTGTAGGGAGCATGTAAGAGGGAGCATGTAAGGACACTTTTTGTGGTCCGACGCGCATGAGAACATATGTTCGTGCGCTGGAGCAACCTGAGCTTGGGAGACGAGGAGCAGCGGCGTTTGCCGGGCTACCGCGACGAAGCCGTGGTGCGCCGCTTCGACGCGCCCGAGGCGCTCCAGACCAACTTCTACGAGGTCCGTGCCAAGTCGGTCCTGAACCGTGTACCCGGAAAATCCCAGATGCCGTTCCGCTGGACGATAAATCCGTATAGGGGCTGTAGTCACGCTTGCGTCTACTGCAGCTGGGGTGGAACGCCGATCCTGATGGCTGACGGTCAGCACCGCAAGCTCGCAGATCTGGAGGTTGGCGACGCGATCTACGGCACGGTCCAGCGCGGGCGATATCGACGCTATGCGCGTACGACCGTGCTGGCGAAGTGGACGAGCGTGCGGAGCGCCTACAGGGTGACGCTCGAGAACGGCACCGAACTAATCACGAGCAGCGATCATCGCTTCCTCACGAACCGGGGGTGGACGCACGTGATCGGCGCCGAGCAGGGACCGCTGCAGCGACCACATCTCACGATCGGAGTTGAGTTGATGGGCGTTGGAGACTTTGCCGCTAACTCGATCGAGGGGCAAATGGTCAAGACCTTCGCGAAGCTGCGCATCGTGTCGGTCGAGTCCCTGGGTCTCCGGATGCCCATGTACGACATCACCACCGGCACCGGCGACTTCATTGCAGACGGCGTGGTCAGCCACAACTGCTTCGCTCGCCCCACCCACAAGTACCTCGACTTCGATGCCGGCAAAGACTTCGAGCGAGAGATCGTGGTCAAGGTCAATGCGCCCGAGGTACTGAGAGTCGAGCTGGCGAAGCCCTCCTGGAAACACGAGCACGTGGCACTGGGGACGAACACCGATCCGTATCAGTGGGTGGAGGGGAGATACCGGCTGATGGAAGGAATCTGGGAAGCGATGAGGGACTTCGCCAATCCCTGTTCTGTGCTGACCAAGTCACCACTCTTGCTGCGCGACCTGCCGCTGATGTTGCAGATCGCAGAGCGGACCAGCATCAGCGCCTGCCTATCTATCCCGACGCTCGATGAGAAGGCCTGGCGAGCGACCGAGCCGCACACACCCAACCCGCGCGCACGTCTGGAGGCAGTGGCTGAGCTCAACCGGGCGGGGATCCCCACCGGTGTCCTGATCGCCCCGCTGATGCCCGGCGTCAACGACGCCCCGCACCAGGTCGAGCCGCTGTTGGAGATGGCGACCGCGGCGGGGGCCACCAGCATTGGCGGCGTGGCGCTACACCTGCGCGGCGAGGTGAGGGGCATCTTCATGGACTGGCTGCGCTCGCAGCGGCCCGATCTGATCGGGCGCTATGAGGAGCTGTACCGCCGCGGTGCCTACGCGCCATCGCAGGAACGTGAACGCCTCTCACAGCTGGTGCGCCGGGGTGCGCCTAGCGCGAGGGGCTTCAGACGCCTGCAGCCCGCGGCAAGCCCTCCCGCCGCCGAGCAGACGCGCCATGAGCCCTCACACCAGCAGGCGCTCTTCTAGCTCCCTCAGCGTTTGTCGCGTTGGGTTGACCCCACCGCGTGTGCGATCTCCCCCGAGCCAAGCTTGCGTGAGACGTTCGCCGCCAGCTCTGGAGCAAGGCCCGCGAAGATCGCACCGGCGCGTAGTGGAAGTGGGGCAACGTCGATCTCGGCGCGGTTGCGCTCGATCGCCCGGACCACCGCGCGGGCGACATCCTCCGGTGCGCGCGTACCAACACCCGGCGGCAGTTTGGCCCCAGAGTCGGCGAACAGACCAGCGTCGCGGATGAAACCGGGAAACACCGTGGAGACACCCACGCCGCTCGCGTGCAGATCCTCGCGAAGACCTAAGGCGAAGCCACGTATCCCAAACTTCGACGCGCAATACAGCGAGGCGCCCGGAGTGGCGGCCTTGCCCTGCAAGGAAGACACGAACAGCAGGTGCCCGCGCCCGCGGGCCACCATCGCTCCAAGCAGCGCGTGTGCCAGCACGATCGGCGAGCGCAGGTTGACGTCAAGCGCCCGGTCGATCTGCGCCTGTGTATAGGTCTCTAAGCGCCCCGACCCTGGCAGCGCGGCATTCGCGACGAGGATGTCGACCTCCCCAGCCTCCATCGCCAGACGCTCGACCTCAGCGGAGTCGCTCAGATCGATCGCCAGTGCGCGAGCACCGAGCTCGGCGGCGAGCGGCTCCAGTACCTCCGTGCGGCGCCCAGTCAGAATCAGCTCGGCGCCGCGGCCGTGCAGCTCACGAGCGATCGCGTGGCCGATGCCGCCGGTGGCTCCGGTGAGCAGGACGGTGGCACCGGAGATCTGCATGAAGTGCGAGCCTACGACAATGCAAATCATCGCGCTGTTCGGCCCCACCGGCGTGGGCAAGACTGACGTCGCGCTCGCGCTGGCCGAGCTGTTGCGGGCGCGCGGCGAGGAGCGCCCCGTCGTCGTGTCGGCCGACGCGCTGCAGGTGTACGAGGGACTGGAGATACTCACCGGAGTAGCCTCAGCGGCCGAGCAGGCCAAGCTCGAGCATCGCCTGGTGTCGTTCCTGCCACTCGACGCGACGTTCAGCGTGGGTCAGTATGCGGAGCTGGCGCACGCGGAGATCGATGGCTTGCTCGCGGCCCGGCGGCGTCCGCTGGTGGTTGGAGGCACCGGGCTGTACCTGCGCGCGGCATTGACCGAGCTGAACTTGCGCCCACCGCCGCCGGAGGGGGTACGCGAGCGCTGGACCGCGGTGCTCGAGAGGGAAGGTGCGCCCGCGCTGCACGCGACGCTCACCCGGCGCGCCCCCTGGGCGGCGGAGGGGATCGATCCAAACGACCGCCGGCGGATCGTGCGCGCGCTGGAGCTGCTCGAGCAGGGAGAGCTTGAGCCCCTGGAGAGGCCGTCGCAGCTGTGGAGTGAGGAGCTGCGTCACCCAACGTTGCTGGTAGGGCTGACGATGGAGCGCGGGGCGCTGTACGAGCGGATCGACGCCCGCGTCGATGCGATGATCGCGGCGGGGGTTGCCGAGGAGGCGAGCCGCGCGCACGCGGCTGGGGCGTCTGAGACCGCGCGCAAGGCGCTCGGCTTCGAGGAGCTGCTGAGAGGCGACGTGGAGGCAATGAAGCGCCACACGCGCAACTACGCGCGCAGGCAGCTGACGTGGATGAGAAAGCTCGCGGGAGTGCGCGTGATCGACGTGACCGGGCGCGAACCGGACGCCGTGGCACACGAGATCCTAGACTCAGGCGCCGTGAGCCCAATAAGCAATGATCAGGCGCGGAGTGGTGCTAGGTGAGGTTCGAGAAGTGGCAGGCATTGGGAAACGACTATCTGATCCTCGAGCGCGAGGAGCTGCCGTTTGAGCTCACGCCTACGCGAGTGCGCAGGTTGTGCGAGGGCCACTTCGGCGTGTTCGCCGACGGTGTTCTTGAGCTCTCCCGCCCACAGGACCCCGCGCACGTGGCCGACCTGCGGATCTATAACCCAGACGGCTCGGAGGCCGAGCTGTCGGGTAACGGCGCACGCGAGGCGATCATGTACCTGCGCCACCGCGGCTGGACGGAGAAGGACGAGTTCTCGATTCACACCGCCGCGGGGCCGATCCGTCCCACGATCACCGGGCCGGACACGTGCACGGTGGACATGGGCAAGGCTTCCCTTACGTCGAGGGACTTCCCCGGTGGTCCAGCGGACGGCGTGGCGGAGCTCGAGGTATGGAGCATATCGGAGAGCGAAACGTGGCGATTCCGCCACGTGGCGATCGGCAACCCGCAGTGCGCAATCCATGTCGAGAGCGATACTGCGCTCGCGGCTCTCGACCTACAGGTGCTGGGCCCGCCGATCGAAGCTCACCCAAATTTCCCGAACCGCACAAACGTATCGTGGTACACCGAGATCGATGCACCAGATGACCAGACCGCCGGTGAAGCTCGCATCAGAGCCAGGATCTTCGAGCGTGGGGTGGGGGAGACGCTGTCTTCGGGCACAGGCGCGACGGGTGCCGCGGTCGCTCATCTGCTGGACTCCGGGGGGACTGAAGGCGGCGGCCACGTGACGGTCGTGCTGGATGGCGGCGAGCTTGAGGTCGAGGTGGGGGAGGATCTGCGCGTGAATCTGACAGGCTGGGCGAGACCCGTATTTGACGGCCGCTTGAGTGAGGACTTTGTGAAGGAGCTGAATGAGACCGAGTAAGCGCTTGGAGCGCATCCCGCCGTACGCGTTTGCCGAGATGGAGCGCAAGATCGCCGCCAAGCGCGCCGCTGGTGTCGATGTGATCAGCCTCGGTATCGGTGACCCCGACCGTCCGACCTCACCGCTGATCGTAGAGGCGATGCAGGAGGCCGTGACCGAGCCTGAGACTCATCGCTACCCGTCAAACCGTGGGCGTGCGGACTTTCGCGTGGCGGTGAGCGACTTCTACGAACGGCGCTTCGACGTGGCGCTCAACCCCGAGCACGAGATCATCCCGGCGATTGGCGCGAAGGAGGCGATCTTCAACCTGAACCTCGCGTTCCTCGATCCGGGGGATTACGCGCTTGCCGCTGACCCCGGCTATCCGGTGTACACCGCCGGCCCGTGGCTGGCCGGCGCGGAGCCGGTGCTGATGGCGCTCGAGCCCGAGCTCGGCTTCGTTCCAAACCTCGACGCCATCGACGAAGAGACGGCGAAGCGAGCGAAGCTGATGTTCATGAACTACCCGAACAACCCGACAGGCGCGGTCGTGCCGGCGGGCTTCTTCGAGCGGGTCGTCGAGTTCGCCCGTGAGCATGAGATCCTCGTCGTGCACGACAACGCGTACTCGGAGATCGTCTTTGACGGCTACCGCGCGCCCTCGTTCCTCGCGACGCCGGGGGCGAAGGAGGTCGGGATCGAGGTGTTCTCGCTGTCCAAGGGCTACAACATGACCGGCTGGCGCTGCGCCGTCGTCGTCGGTAACGCCGAGGCGATCGAGACCTATTGGCGGCTGAAGACGAACATCGACTCCGGCCTGTTCGAGGCGGTGCAGCTGGCCGGGGTTGCCGCCCTCTCGCCGGACGCCGACGTGGAGGTCGCCTCGATGAACGAGCTGTATCGGCGCCGCCGCGATCTCGTCTGCGACGCGCTGCGAGGGATCGGCGTCGACGTGCATCCGCCGCACAGCACGATCTACGTGTGGGCGCCGATCCCGGCGGGCCATGCGAGCTCCGAGGCATACTGCGAGCACGTGCTCGAGCAGGCGGCGGTCGTGCTCTCACCCGGCCCGATCTACGGCCCGGCGGGGGAGGGCTGGTTCCGGATCTCCTTGACGACGCCCGACGATCGTCTGCTGGAGGCGGTCGAGCGTTTGGGCAAACTGGGGTCCTAGCAAGCTGGGGTCCTAGACTGAGAGTCGAATGGATCGAAGCCGAAACGGCCGCACAGTGACCACCTCGAATCGGTCGCACGCCGCGGCAAACGGCTTACCGTCTGAGCAGCGCGCCATTCAGCGTGCGTTCTGCATCGCGGCGCTGCCTGAAGGCGATGACCTCGGCGAGCTGGAGGAGTTGCTGCGCACCGCGGGGGTGGCGGTCGTGGGGGAGATGGTCCAGCGCCGCGACCTGCCTCATCCGAACACCTACCTCGGCCCGGGCAAGGTGGTCGAGGCGAAGGAGGCCGCGAAGGCGAGCGACGCAAACGTGATCGCTTGTGACGACGAGTTGACCCCGCGTCAGGAGCGAAATCTGGAGGAGGCGATGGGGCTGCCCGTGGTCGATCGCACGACCGTGATCCTCGACATCTTCGCCGCGCACGCCGGCAGCGCGGAGGGCAAGCTACAGGTCGAGCTTGCTCAGTTGGAATACAACCTCGCGCGAATGCGCGGACTGTGGACGCACCTCGAGCGCCTCGGCGGCGGGATCGGCACACGGGGACCGGGGGAGAGCCAGATCGAGACCGACCGGCGGCTGGCACGTGACAGGATCTCCGCGTTGCGCCGCAGGCTCGAGCACGTGAAGGGCACGCGTCAGGTGATGCGGGCCGAGCGCGAGCGCGCGGCGCTGCCGACGGTGGCGCTCGTCGGCTACACGAACGCCGGTAAGTCGACACTGCTGAACGTGCTGACGGGTGCGGAGGTGGGGGTGCGCGACAGGCTGTTTCACACGCTCGACCCGACGACACGAACGATCGGACCGATCAGGAATGCCGCGTGTAGTGGCGACGGCCACCTCGCGCGCGGCAGGCACTCGGGGAGGAAGTACCTGGTGAGTGACACGGTTGGCTTCATCAGCAAGCTGCCACACCAGCTGGTGGATGCCTTCGGCGCGACGCTGGAGGAGACCCGCCGCGCCGATCTGCTCGCCCACGTGCTCGATGCCTCCGCGCCCGAGCCGCAGGCTGAGGCGATGCAGCACGCGGTCGAGCAGACGCTGGAGGAGATCGGCGCCGGCGAGCGCCCGAGGCTGCTGGTCTTGAACAAGATCGATCTGCTCGACGAGCGGGAACGTGATGAGCTGCGTCTGCGCTACCCCGGCGCGATGCTCGTGAGCGGTGTGACGGGCGAGGGTCTGGTGGAGTTGAACGCGCGATTTGAAGCCGAGCTGGAGCACATGCTGTGCAAAGTCGAGCTGCTGGTGCCCTACGCAGACGGCGGCAGCCTGGCAGAGCTGCACGAGCTGGCGGGCGATCTATCACGAGATGACACCCCCGAGGGCGTCCGCGTCCGCGCGCTGCTGCCAAAAAGAGCCGCCGAGCGCTTTGCCCGCTTCGCACTAGAGAGCCACTGAGCGACGCTCTAGCGCTCGTCGCCGCTGCCCGAGAGCACTCCCCGGCGCTGGCGGGAGAGCAGCTTGTCGAGGTTCGTTTGGGCGATCTCGTCGAGGTCGAGCTCCAGCTCGCTGGCAAGTTGGGCGACGTACCAGAGGACGTCTCCGAGCTCCTTGGCCATCGCCGTGCGGCGCTCATCGGTGACCTGGCCGCCGTCGTCACGGATCGCCTTCTTGGCGTGCTCGGCGACCTCGCCCGCCTCTCCCGCCAACCCGAGCGCTGGGTAGGCCAGCCAAGCCTCGCGCGGATACTCTGCGGTACGGCGCGAGAGTGCCTGATACTCCGATAGCTCCACGTACGCGATCCTAGGACCACATGCGGCGGTCCGGCGCGGGCGATCCTGGACTTTGCGGGGATCGAGACCGAGCTGGCTTTCAGACTCCCGCCGCGCGGCGCGCGCTGAGATGCGCCTCGCGCTCGAGGGCCTCATCGAGCGGAGTCAGCTCCGACGGGTCGATGCGGAGAGCTGTGGCGATCAGCCAGTCCGCGAACCAGGCGTTCTTGGGCAGCAGAGGACCATGCAGGTAGGTGCCGATCGTGTTGCCATTTCGCGCGCCCTCAAAGCCACTACGCCCGTCGTTGCCGTGGCCCTTGATGACGCGACCGAACGCACGCGCGCCTGAGTCGAGGTATGTCCGCCCACCGTGGTTCTCGAACCCGGCGAGGACTTGGCCGTCGGCGACGGTGCCCTCGTCACCGAGCGACACCTCGATCGCGACGTTGCCGATCAGGCGCGGACCCTCCTCGCGCATGGTGCGCACGTCGAGCAGCGCCACACCGGGGATCTCGTTCTCGCCAAGCATGTAGGAGTGCCCGAGCAACTGGTAGCCGCCGCACACGCCGAGCACGACCGCATCCCGCGCGGCGGCGGCGTGGAGCGCCTCGCGCTTGGTCTCGAGCAGGTCCTCCGCGCAAAGCCGCTGATCGCGGTCCTGGCCGCCGCCAAGGTAGAACAGGTCGTGGGCGTCCGGCTGCAGCCGCTCGCCGAGCCCGCTGGGCGTCAGCTCGAAGCCGATCCCGCGCCACGCGCAGCGGCGCTCGAGCACGAGCAGGTTGCCGCGGTCGGCGTAGATGTTCATCAGATCCGGGTACAGCGCGCAAACGCGCAGGGTGCGGGGGAGAGGGCCAACGGCCGCAGTGGGATCAGGCACGGAGCATCACCACCGTGCTGCCGACGTGGTCCTCGGTCGATGGTATCTCGCGGGCCGGCTCGGGGTACAGGCCGGCCGCGGCTGCCTCGTGCTCGAGCTCGGATGGGCTTACGCGGTCCAGCTCCACGATGTTGAGCTGCTCCTCGGTGTCGCCTCCGGCGTCAATCATCCGGCGCTCGCGTTCGATGATGAACGCTCGTTCGAGAACGCCAATTCGCGTTGCACGGCTGACATAGACGGTGTTGCCCATGCGTACGGTCTCGGAGGTTGGCCCGATTCGCCGCCGGCGCAATCGAACGGCTCGAGCGCGGTGACGATCGCACAGGCGAGCAGGCCACCGGGGCGCAGGTGGGCGCGCGCGCACCGCAGGAAAGCCACCCGCTCGGCCACGCCGCCGAACAGCTGGAGGGTTTGCATCGGCACGAGGCACAGGGCGAAGTCGCGGCGGGAAAGCTCGAACGCCCGCGCGTCCGCGCATACGCTCTCCACTTGCTCCTCGCCGGCCCGGCCTTGCAACGCTCCAAGCAGGTCGGGGTCGAGGTCGAGCGCGGTGACACGATGGCCCGCACGGGCGAGATCGAGCGCCACCCGGCCCGTGCCGGCGCCGACATCGAGGATCGGGTCACCGTGGCGCTCGGCCAGCTCCCGCCACAGCGGCAGATCCGCGCGATAGGAGCCGCACTCCAGGTCGTGCCACACGACCTCGGGCGAGGTCACGACCATGCGCTGCTCGCCTCCCCACGCGCGACGAGCAGCTCGCGCAGGGCGAGCATCGCGGTGTAGGTCGGCAGCGCAGTACAGCGGCGTCTGCGGGTCGGAACCGTCCGCGGCCGCCTCGCGCAGGGCGCTGGGGAGGTCGGCCTGGACGTCGGATGCGCGCCGGGTCGATTCCCGCGTACTTCAGGCGCAGCGCGAGCTCGGGGGCGCGGGTGCCGCTGCAGGTGGCCCGGCGCACCCGCCCGGCGAGCAGCTCGAAGTCGGCGTCCCAGATCCAGGACACGTCGCGCCCGTCGGCGATCTTGTCGTTGAGGACCCCGAGCAGGTCGTGCTCGCCCGGCTCGAGGGCGAGCGTACGCAGCACCTCGTTGGCGCCGGCGGGGTTCTTCACGAGCAGGATCCGCATCTCGCGCCCGCCGACGTTCACGGTCTCGGCGCGGCCGAACGCGGCCTTCGTGCCCTGCAGTCCGGCGACGATCTCCGGCAGGCCCACCTCCAGCGCCGTGGCGAGCGCGGCGGCGGCGAGCGCGTTGTAGACGTTGTAGAGACCCGGCAGCGACAGCGCGACCTCCGCTTCGCCGGCGGGAGTCTGGAGGGTGAAGCGGGCGGCGCGGACGCCCTCGAGCACCACGCGCTTCGCGATCACGGTGGGCGTGGGGCGCGTCTGGCCGCAGCTCGGGCAGTGGTAGTGGCCGAGGTGGCCGAGATAGACCGCATCGAACACGTACGGAGCGCCGCAGCGACGGCAGTGCTTCGCATCGGCGGCATGCGCCATCCCTGCCAGCGCGAGCGAGTCGTCCTCGACGCCGAAGTACAGGACCGGCGCGTCGCGCTCGCGGCCGAGGTCGGCGATCGCGGGGTCGTCGGCGTTGAGCACGAGCATCGAATCACGGGCCGGGTGCGGTGGGCATCCGATCGACGGCCGCGGCCCAGCGGTCGGCGATCGTCTCCAGCTCGCCGTAGCGGTCGAGCTGGTCGCGGAACAGGTTGCCGAGCAGGATCGCGCGCGGGTGCAGCTGGGCGGCGAGCGAGTCGAGCCACAGCTCGTCCACCTCGAACAGGCCAAGCTCGCCGGCGATGCGCCCGCCCGGGCGCGCGGCGGCGAGCAGCGTGGAGGCGATCCCGCCGGCCATGTTCGCCCCGGATTGGTTGTTCACGAGCGATACGCCGGCGCGCTCGAGAATCGCGGCGAGCATTGCGCGCGCGTCGTGGTCTTGCCGTTCGTCGCCGAGACGAGCACGCTGCCCCGCGGCAGGCGCGCGCCGAGCGCGCCGATCGCGCCGGGGTCCAGGCGCATCAGGACCTTCCCGGGCGCGCTGGACGCGCCGCCGCCGCGCAGGCGCGAGACCGCGCCGACGGCCCGCGCCAGCGCGAGCTTGGGTGCGAGCGGCCCGGCCATCAGCGATCTGTCGAGGACGGTGTCGACTCGGCGGCCGGCGCGGCGACATCAGCCGCCGCCGGAGAGGGGAGGGGGGCGAGGAGAACGCCGAATCCTGCGTGCTCACGCCGGTGGGCACGAGCACCGAGACCGCGCCGCGCACGGCGCGCACCCGCACGGGCAGCTCGCCGATCGGATCGCCGTCGGCGTACATCGTGAACGGACGGTCCGCGGAGATCTCGACCTCGGCGGCGCGAAACACGTGCACGGATGGCAACTCGACGTGGGTGCCCTTGAACACCTTCGGCAGGATCTTCGTCAGGAACGCGAGCTTGCTGACGCTCTCGAGCACGACCACCTCCAGCAGGCCATCGTCGAGCATCGCGTCCGGCGCCGCGCGCATCCCACCGCCGTAGGTCTTCGAGTTGCAGGCTCCGACCGTGTAGGCCGTGAAGCTGAGGCGCTCGCCGGGAGGATCGAGCTCGACCTCAAAGCGCGCTGGACGCCACGACGCGAGCGCGCGCAGCGCGCCGTAGGCATACACGAGGCTGCCGAGCCACGCGGGCGCTTCGTTGGCGATGCGGTTGGCGACGCTGTCGAAGCCGACCGAGGCGATCCCGACGAACGCCTGTCCTCGCCACCTCGCCGAGGTCCATCGCGCGCGGGACGCCGCGGGCGATCACCGCGCACGCCGCGATCGGATCCTTGGGGATGCCGAGCACGCGCGCGAGATCGTTGCCGCGACCGCCGGGGAGCACGCCGAGCACGGCGCCGGGAAAATCGCGCAGCACGTCGGCCACGACGCCGATCATGCCGTCGCCGCTGAGCGCTACGACCGTCTCACCGGCGCGCGCGCCCTGCTCGGCCAGCTCGCGGGCGTGGTCGAGGTCGCGCGTGTCGACGCGACGCACCTCCAGCCCGTGCTCGCGCAGGGTCCGCTCGACCTCCGGCGCGACCCGCCCGGCTTTGCCGCCGCCGGCGGAGGGATTGACGATCAGGCAGACGGGAGCGGGCACCGAGCCATCGTATTGCGGGCTCAGGGTCCGTCGCCTGTGATCTTGCACGCGCAGGCTCGCGCGCGTCGCGTCGCGGATCGGCTAGCTCGCGGCCTTCTGCGCGCGGTCGCGCCGGCGCCGGCCGATGGCCGCGATCACGCCGAAGACGGCGACCACGAGGAACAGGCCGAGCAGCACGCCCGGCGCGAGCCCGAGCCCGCCGAACGGCAGCGAGATCAGCTCGACGAGGCCGAGCCCGATCGCGAGCAGCACGATGATCAGCGCGATGATCAGCAGGATCCCGCGCAGGCGCGCGAGGATCCCGGCGGAGGCGGAGGGTACGAGCAGGCCCATCGCGCGCAGCGCGAACATCTGACGGCCGCTCGGCGGGGTCTGGCCGAGGCGCTCGACGGCGTCCTTCAGATCGCCCGCGCGGCGTTCGGCGAGCGCGAGCGACGCGTCGGCCATGCGGCGGATCTGCATCCGCTCCTGCGGGCGGGCGGCGGCGATCGCGCGCTGGAAGTAGCCGCGCGCGCCTCGGCGTCGAAGCGCTCGGAAGCGCGCGCGCCGAGGATCGCCATCGCGGCCGACTTGTACTTGGTCTCGCCCTCGAGCTCCTCGTCGGAGCGCTGCTCGAGCGCCTGGATCGCCTCGAAGGCGCCGCGCTGCTCGATCCTGACCTGACGTTGCTTGGGTGGCATCGGCCGCTCATTCTACGGTCTGGGCAGGCGCGTGCCGCGCGCGCCGGCAGGCGGTATGCTCGCCGCGTGTCGAGCCGACGCACTCGCTCCCTCTATGCGTCTGCGCGATCCTCGCGCTGGCGCTCCGCCGCGCCGGCCACGTCGCTCGCGGCCCTCGGCGGCTGGGAGCGCGTTCAGCGAATTGACCGAAGGACAGACCCAGACCGAAACGACCCCAACCGCAACGGCCACGACCAGCTCCACGACCGAAACCACCTCCAACTCGAGCAGCGTGCTCGTGCTCGCGCTGGGGGCGGCGGTGTTGCTGCTGGTGGGGATCGCCTTCCTGATCGTGCGCGACGCGCGCAGGGTGGCGCCCGGCGGGCGACGGCCTGTTGGGCAAGGGAGGCTCGGTCGCGACACGGCGGCGATGATGCGCAAGCGGCGGGCGAAAGCGAAGGCCGCGCGCAGGCAGCGCAAGCAGAACAGCAAACGCCGCAGGTAACCGACCCGCCAGCCTCGGCGTGTCTAGCGGATGCTCTTCACGCCCTTGGCGCGCAGCGGCGTGCGTACCCGGGCGGGCGCGGGGAGCGCCGGAGAGCCATGCGGGTCGCGGCGCGGGGAGCGGGGGAGGGGCATACGCGGATGAGGATCACGCGGCCCCGCCGGCAGCGTGTGGCTGCCGCCGTCCTCTTCGGAGGAGTCGGAGCGCGTCCGTGAGGTCGGTTGCGACGCATCGCCTCGTCGTTGCGAAACGGCATCCACAGCATCAGCCCGATCGAACGGGAGCTTGATCAGCGCGAGCAGCACGAACAGCATCCACAGCGACATTGCCCGAGCGATGCTACTACTGCGCTGTGGAGTCGTGTCGAGAGACAGACCTGGCGGCGTTGGCCGAGGAGATCGGCCGCTGCCGGCGCTGCCCGCGCTTGGTCGCGTGGCGCGAGCAGGTCGCGCGTGAGCGCCGCGCCGCGTTCGCGCAGGAGGAGTATTGGGGCCGGCCGCTGCCCGGCTTCGGCGATCCGGCGGCGCGCCTGCTCGTGTTCGGACTGGCCCCGGCCGCTCACGGCGCCAACCGCACCGGGCGCATGTTCACGGGCGACCGCTCGGGCGATTTCCTGTTCGCGGCGCTGTGGCGCGCGGGCTTTGCCAACCAGCCGACCTCGACCCACCGTGGACGACGGCCTGCGGCTGAGGAGCGCGTGGATCACGGCGGCTGTGCGCTGCGCGCCGCCGGCGAACCGCCCGACGCCGGCCGAGCGCGAGGAGTGCCTGCCGTGGAGCGTGCGAGAGCTGCGGCTGCTGACCGACGTGCGGGTGATCCTGTGCCTGGGCGCCTTCGCCTGGGACGCCGCGCTGCGCCTGACTACCGCGCTCGCCGATCCGCCGGCATCGCTGCCGCGACCACGACCACGGTTCGGCCACGGAGCCGAGTTTCAGGGCGAGCGGTACACGCTGCTCGGCTGCTACCACCCGAGCCAGCAGAACACCTTCACGGGCAAGCTCACCGAGTCGATGATCGACGCGGTGCTGCTGCGCGCGCGAGAGCTGGCCGAGAGTGCTCCCAAGCGCTAGCCTTGGGTGTGAGCAGCACCTGGAGGTCCAGATGAGGATCGTGATCCCGGCAGCGGCCGTCACCGCGATCGCGCTGATCGCCGCCGGCATGCTGGGCGTCGCCTCAGCGGAAGCTCCCACGACGGCCTCGCCGCCACCCACGGTCAGCGTGCAGGGCGTCGCGACGAGCCGATCGAACAGAGCGCGAGCTCCGCGACGGCGACCACGGTCTACCGGCAGGGGATGGCCGACGCGATCACCGACGGCCAGGCCAAGGCGCAATTCTTGGCGAGCTCAGCCGGGTGTGACGCTCGGGGCGGTCCAGAGCATCGTCGAAGACGGCGGCTATATCGGCTGCACGGGCAACGAAGAATCAAGTAACGACGAATATTAGGGCGAACAGCCCGACTTCGGCTCACCCGGCGGTCGCAGTGTCGGGGCGCGGTGAGCGCCGCGCGCCGTCACCGAGGCAACTCCCGGCGCGCGAAAGCCGGCAGTGAAACACCGCAAGAAGAAAAACGCAAGAGCCTCCCGCGAAACAGGCGAGCGTCGCCGGCTTGCACGCTCTCGGCTCAGGTTTCGCTCGTTTACACGATCAGCTAAGTCTCCAGGCCAGGCTACGTCTGCCTCGGCTAAAGCCCGCGGGCGAAGTGATGCGAGTGGATCGCGAGTCCGTGGCTGTGGTAGAGCCGGTGTGCGTCAAAGCGCTCCGCACCCGTCCCCGAGTCCAGGTGCAGCTGATCGCATCCCAGCCGGCGCCCCTCGTCCAGCAGCCAGTCGAGAAGCGCGCCCGCGTGGCCCTGACGCCGCGCGTCCGGAGCGGTCGAGAGGTCATCGACGTAGAGGTAGTGGCCCCACGCCAGGCTGTCACCGGTGCGAAAGCCGGCCACCGCCACGGCCTGCGCTCGATCGAGGATGAACGCGCCGATGAGCCTGTAGCCGGCGGGGCGCAGCACACCATCGACGTGCTCAACAAACTCCTGCTCGCGCTCGTACGCGGTTCGTAACGCGCGCATCGCCTGGTGAGCCAGGCGCGTCCCGTCTGCGAGCAACTCGCGGACTTCAACCGTCTGGGTCTGCGCGGCGCTCGAAGCGGCGTCGCTGCTCACTGGATCCTCGTTCACAGCGACCAACTATAAGGACGACCTGTTCCAGCTACGCCGGAGAGAGGCCAGCTAACCTTTTAGGTTTACATAACATACATTATCGAGCATTGAAAGTCGCTGTCAGCGCCGTTGCACCGGCGGCGGTGCGACCTCCTGAGCCATAGAATCGCGGCCGTGCCGTTCACGCTCAGGAACCTCAAGGATCTGGAGGATTTCGGGTCCAACTTCGATGGCCCGCCGGACCTGGAGTTTCGCCACGCAAGCAAGGCGCTCGAGCTCGAGCATTGCGGCCTTTGCTACCAGCGCATCCCGCCCGACTATCGCTTCCCATACGGCCATACGCATAAGGAGCAGGAGGAGATCTATGTGGTCGTGCGTGGGAGCGGGCGGATGAAGCTCGACGACGAGATCGTCGAGGTCAAGGAGTGGGACGTGGTTCGCGTCCCACCCGGCACGTGGCGAAGCTACGAGGCCGGGCCGGACGGCCTCGAGATCCTCGTCTTCGGTGCGCCAAACCTCGGCGAAAATCCGCGCGAAGACGTCGAGGGTCAGCGGGACTGGTGGGCCGCAACCGAAGGAGGACCCTGATGCGGAAGTTGATCTACTCGATGACTGCGTCGCTGGACGGCTTCATTGCCGGGCCGGACGGCGCGATCGACTGGTCGGTGCCCGACGAGGAGCTGTTTCGGTTCCACCTTGAGCATGTGCAGGAGGTCGGTGTGCAGCTCTGCGGGCGGCGGCTCTACGAAACGATGGTCTACTGGGAGACCGCTGAGGAGAGTCCGCTGCCAACGGATGAGGTCGCGTTCGCCCAGACCTGGAAGGCCCTGCCGAAGGTCGTGTTCTCCACGACGCTGCAGAGCGTGGTGGGCAACACCAGGCTGGCCAGGGACGGCGTCGGCGAGGAGGTCTCGAGGCTCAGGGAACAGCCCGGAAAGGACATTGACGTCGGCGGCGCCGGCCTCGCCCGCGCGTGTATGAAGCTTGATCTGATCGACGAGTGGCGGCTGTTCGTCAGCCCGGTCCTACTCGGCGCCGGCACGCCCTACTTCCCTCCCCTGGAGAAACAGATCAACCTGGAGCTGCTCGAGACACGCACGTTTGGCTCTCGCGTCGTTTACCTTCGCTACAGGCGCGTGCCAGACGTCTTGTAGGTGATCCTCCCCACTCGCGCACCCTGGCGGGACCGGCGAGGAGAGTCGGGCCGCTCTGTGGTCTCCATATCGCAGACAATGATGCAGGACTGAGCCGCAATTTCCGAGCCTCGCTTGACATAGGAGCAACGGACACCGCGGCTCGTCTCAGGCCGTGCCGGTGCGCATCGTCCGCGCGTCAGCCCGCGTCCAGGCCGCCGCTGCCATCGCTGCCGCTACGAGCAACACCGAGGGCCACGCTCCGATCGCCAGCGCAAGCAAATGTGAGAGGACGAGCGCGGCGAAGCCCACACAAGCGAGCGTCGCTGCTGTCCTTGCTCCACTACGTCGCATCCAAGCCTGGATGCACCAGAGGCCGCCGATCAACAGCACGACGCCTCCCAGGGGCCGGGAGCCGGTGCTCACCGCGACCGCATAGCCGGCGATCAGTGTGCCGGCCGCAACCGGCGCTGTGGGTGTGACGTGCACGCCGCGCAGCCTAGCGCTCTCTCCGCCGAAGGACGGGTGTAGGTTTTGGTGATGCGCAGCCTTGTGTTTGTTCGCCCTGGAGTGTTGGAGTAGCGTGAGGCGCCTGCCCCCGTGTTCGACAGCGCCTGAGGCGCTCGCGGACCCCTCGTTCAAGCCCGTCTGCATCCGCGACGTCTAATCCCCGTCCCCCCACCCTCCCAGCCGGCACTCCCGCGGCAGCTGAGTCAAACTCCGCTCCCAACTCTCATCCGCTCCTCTCCCAGCCTGCCTGCGGGAACACTCGCAAGGACCACCCCCAAACATCTGTAAGGGGGGCCTTGGCCGCCAATCGTGCGACTGGGGGTCATGGGTAGGAATGTCGCGCTGGGTGGTGGGCAAAGATCCGGAGAGCGGTGGGCTGCCTCACACCGAGCAGTGCCGATCGCGTTCGCCGTGATCGGACGCAACGAGGCCGTGACGCTTCCCCGCGCGATCGAGGCCGCGCGCAACGCCGCCCGGCCAGGCGATGAGGTCATGTTCGTGGACAGCGCGTCTGAGGATGCTTCGCTGCGCGTCGCTGAGGCAATGGGTGTGCGGACCGTGAGAGCCCTCAGGGGCAAGGGCCGGGCGATGGCTCGGGCCATCGCCGAAGCCACCACTCCCTACACGTGCTTCATCGATGCGGACATCCACGGCTCCAGCCGGAACATTCCCGCCGCGCTCGGAGATGCCGTGCGCCGCTGGCGGCCGGACATGGCCCTCGGCGAGTTCGAACACGAGCAAGGGGCGGTGCTGAGCGTGACATGCGGTATCTATGAGCCGCTGGTCCGGGGGCTTTTTCCCGAGGCGGCTGGCAGATACTCTCAGAAGCCGCTGACCGGGTTTCGGGCACTGCGCACCGATTGGGCGCTCGGTCGACTCCCGCCCGGCTTCGGCATCGAGGCGCACCTCAACATCGTCGTCGCGCTTGGACCGAACACATCTGTTCGGACCGTCGATGTCGGCCACTATCAGGGGCGTTTCTTGTACAAGCCGTGCATGGGAGACGAAGTCGGCCGCGCGGTGCTCGACCTCGCTCAAGCACACGGACGACTTGCTCCGCTCGCCCGGCCGCATTGGAATGCCTGGGTCAAGCTGGTCGTCGATCACATCGCCAGCTACCGGGGCGAGAGACGACGCCGCGCGGCATTCAGCGCACGCCTGCTCGAGCTTGCCGCATGCCAGCTGCCGCCAACACGCTGAGGGATGGGTATAACGCGCTCGGCCTAGCGCAGCGTGCTGACGGCGAACCAATCCACCTTGAGCTCTGGTGCGCGCTCGCAGACGTCGCAGACGATGTCAAAGACAGCGCGGCGCCCGATCTCCTCGCGTTCATGGCGTTCTATTGAGCTCGGCACGTCTCCACCCCATGTTGCCCTGATCCCAGCGCCAACTTTGGTAAACCGGGCACCATTGAGGTTGGCGTCGAGTCGCCGCCAAAGCAGGTCAAAGGCATCGGCAGGCGCTGCGTAGCCTGAATGACGTGTGATTCTGTAAGTCACGTTTCGACCTCACTGCGATGGCTGTGGCGTTTGCGCTAAGGCAGGCGTGGCATTCTTCGCCCAGTTCTGGAGGAACGCCTCGGTGGCGGCTACGTCGAGAGGTCGCGCGAACAGGAAGCCCTGCCCTGAGTCACAGTCCTCGCCTCGCAGGAGGGAGAGCTCCTGCTGTTGCTCGATGCCCTCGGCGAACGTCTCGATCGAGAGCGACTTACCGAGCTGCACCAGCGTGTGGATCAACGTCTCGCCCTCCTGGTTGTGCTCGAGGCCCAGGATGAACGACCGGTCGATCTTCAATGCATCGACCGGGAACCGCTGCAGGTGAGCGAGCGATGAGTACCCGGTGCCGAAGTCGTCGATCGCGATCCGCACGCCAAGCTGCTTGATCTGAGCCAGGCGTCGCGCGGTCTCCTCGATATTACGCATCAGCGTGGTCTCGGTGATCTCGATCGTCAGCGCTTCTGGATCTAGGCCGCTGTGGGAGAGCGCTTCTTCTACATCGACTATCAGCTGATCGGTGTCGAGCTGGCGTCCGGAGACGTTGACGGCCATCCCAATCGGATAGGAGGCCGCTCGCCACTTAGCGCCTTGAGCACAGGCCTCCTCGAGGACCCACTTTCCGACCTCGACGATCAGCCCTGTTTCCTCGAGCAGTGGAATGAAATCGTCGGGCTGCACGACGCCGCGCACCGGGTGCTCCCAGCGGATCAGGGCCTCAACTCCGTTGGGGCTCATATCCTGCAGATCGATCGTGGGCTGGTAGGCGAGGAAGAACTCGCTGTTCTCGAGCGCTTCGCGCAGATCCATCTCGAGCTCCATGCGGTTCTGCACCATGCCCTGCATCCCCGTCTCGAACACGACGTGGCGATTCTTACCGTCCCACTTCGCGCGATACATCGCGATGTCAGCGTCGCGCAGCAGATCCTCGGCCGAGGTGTGGTCCCCCGCCGCGATCCCGACGCTCGCCGTCACCGTGACCCGGGTCTCTTTGTCAGCTCCCAGGTTGAACGGTTGCTTGAGCGCGTCGAGCAGACGCTCGGCGATCAGCTCGGGTCCCACCGCGAGCGAGAGCTCCTCGGAGATCACGACGAACTCGTCGCCACCGAGACGCCCCAGCGCATCGGTGGCCCGCACGACGCCGTCAAGCCTTGCGGCGACCGCTTGCAGGAGTTCGTCGCCGACGCCGTGACCGAGCGTGTCGTTGATCGACTTGAAATTGTCCAAATCGACGAACAGCGCCGCCACCGGCGTTTGGCTGCGACGCGAGCGCACCAGCATCTGCTCGACGCGATCCAGGATCAACGTCCGGTTCGGCAACCCCGTCAACGGATCATGGGTGGCGAGGAAGGAAAGCTCCTCCTCCCGGCGCGCGAGCTCCGCGTCCGTCAGCCGCCGCTCAGCCTCATAGCTCTCGCACATCCGCAGAACGCTGAACTCCAGACTCAGCTGCAGGATGTTCAGCGCCTGCGACAGCGTGTCCGGCGAGACGCCCAGCTGCGTGGCGCAGTCCTTTAGTACGTCAGCCATCACGTTCCGCCACCAGTAACAGCGCCTGGTCACCTCGTTTAGCGACGCCGCGCGGTGGGCGGCCAACTCGGCGAAGATCTCCCAGGTTTCCCGGCCCGCCTCGATCGCCACCTCCATGCCCTCCCCCGCGATCCAGCGAGCCACCGCGATCGTCGAGCTGTTGCAGATCTTTTCGAAGCTCTCTTGAACCACGGCGTCGACCACTTCGCCCGACGCCGAGGTCCGCGTGACGGTCTCTCTCAGCACATCCTCGATGCGCGTCTTCAGCGCCTCGCCAAGGCGAGCGAGGTCCTCCCCAGGCTCATCCGCCGAAACAGACGGCGGCAGCGGAACACGCATCTCATCCAATCCTGGGTTCGAGCGTTGAGGAGACATGGCAACTCAACAGATCGGCATCCAGCGCCCATTCCATAAGCTCGACCCAGCGGGATAAGCTATCTGCTTGCTCTTACCGCCGGGGCTCGTCGTAGCGAGCACGGACACCGGGCGCAGCGGGTGTCACTCACAAAGAGTGGACGCCGCGACTCGGGTTGGGAGTCGCGGCGTCCGAGAGCTTGGCGCGAGGAGGGAGCAACGCCACGCCCCTTTGAACCGCGCCTCAGAGGTTAGCGCGAGAGCCGATGGCGGAGCACAGGATCTCAGGTGGGTGGCCTATGCCGTGGCGGGTTGGCTCGGGTGCCCAACACCCGGCCACGGAGCCAGGCACAGAACCAGCTGGCACTCGCTGATCGCGCGCACCTCGTGGCGCTCGCCCGGCTCGAAGTGGATCAGGCTTGGCGCGGACAGCGGCCGCTCGCTTGCCCCAGCACTTACGAGCAGTTGCCCCCGCGTGACGAACACGAGCGCGTGCTCGTGCACCTGGTGCTCTTGTAGCGCCTCGCCTTGGGGCAGCAGCAGCGCGATGACGCGGTTGGCATCGTCATCGGAACGCAGGATCTGCGGCTGGTGAGCCACGACACGTAGACGATCTAGCTCCCAGACCTGCACGCGCCCGATTGTAAGGGCAGGTGGGCATCGGCGATAGCTTGTGCGACCACGTGGGTGACGCGGCGATCGAAATCGAGGATCTGCATGTCGTGCGTGGCGGGCGCCCGGTGCTCGACGACGTCTCGCTTCGCGTCGCCAGCGGGTCGGTCACGGGCCTGCTCGGTCCGAGCGGTTGCGGCAAGTCGACCTTGATGCGGGCGATCGTGGGCGTTCAGATCGTTGCGGGTGGTCGGGTGAGCGTGCTCGGCGATCTGACTGGTACTCCTGAGCTGCGCCGGCGCGTGGGATATGTGACGCAGGCCCCGTCGGTGTATGGGGATCTGAGCGTCAGCGAGAACCTGCGCTATTTCGCGGCGGTCGTCGGCGTCGGGCAAGAGCGCATCCGCGAGGTCATCCAGACGGTGGGCCTGGATGGACACGAGCATCAGATCGTGGGGTCGCTCTCGGGCGGTGAGCGCTCGCGCGTATCGCTCGCGAGCGCGTTGCTGAACGATCCAGAGCTGTTGGTGCTCGATGAGCCCACCGTCGGCTTGGACCCTGTCCTGCGGGCGGAGCTGTGGGGCACCTTTCACGAGCTCGCCGACGCCGGGAGCACGCTGCTCGTCTCGAGCCACGTGATGGACGAGGCGAGCGAGTGCGACGAGCTGCTGCTGATGCGCGACGGGGCACTGCTCGAGCAGACGACGCCCGAGCGGTTGCGTGAGCAGACCGGCGAGCAGGACCTTGGTCGGGCGTTTCTCGCGATCATCGAGCGGTCCTCCTCGTGAGCGCCCGCGTGACGCTGGCCACGGCCAGGCGCGTTCTGTGGCAGATCCGCCGCGACCCGCGGACCGTCGCGCTGCTGCTCGTGGTGCCGGTCGCGCTGCTCGCGCTGATGCACTACGTCTACGAAGGCAAGCCCCGGACGTTCCAGGCGATCGGGGCTCCTATGTGCGGGCTGTTCCCCTTCATCATCATGTTCCTGATCACCTCGATCGCGATGCTGCGCGAGCGCACGAGCGGCACGCTCGAGCGGTTGATGGCGCTGCCGATCACCAAGGTCGACCTGCTGGCGGGCTACGGGATCGCGTTCGGCCTGCTAGCCGCGCTCCAGGCGGTGGTCGTGTGCATCGTCGGGTTCCTGGCGTTGGGCCTGCATGCCCCGCACGGCACGTGGCTGCTGGGGCTGCTCGCGGTCGGCAACGCCGTGCTCGGCATGGCGCTCGGCCTGTTCGTGAGCGCGTTCGCGCGGACCGAGTTCCAGGCGGTGCAGTTCATGCCTGCCGTCATCTATCCCCAGCTATTGCTGTGCGGACTGTTCATCGAACGCCACGAGATGGCAGCGGTGCTGTATTCGGTCTCGGGTGCGCTGCCGCTGACCTACGCCTACGACGCCCTCGCACGCGCGACCAGCCCACGCCCGCTGGGCGGCGAGATGGCGGTGGACGTCTGCGTCATCCTCGGCTCGACGCTGGTGGCGCTGGGGCTGGGAGCGCTCACCCTGCGTCGGCGGACCGCGTGACTTGGCCCGCGTCGGTTGTAAGACCAGGAAAGGGCACGACGGTGACGGGTACCGGTGAGCTCTTCAGCAGCTCGCTGGTGACCGTGCCGAGAGCCTTGTGCAGGCGGGAGTGCTGCTCGCAGCCGACGACGATCGCGCGGGCGCCGTGACGCAGTGCGGCCTCGGTAAGCGCGGTTACAGGATCGTCGTCTGAGACCTCGGTGACGATTTCCACGTCGAACAGCGAGTCCTCGCCCTCCAGCAGGAGCTCGTCGATCACGGCCCGGCCGAGGCGCTCTCGTTCCTCTGGCGTTGAGAGGGGTGGCGGCGGGGCGTGCAGGGGCCGGCAGGCGTGCACGATCACGAGCTTCCCGTTGGGAGCGAGCTCCCCCGCGGCCCACCTCGCCGCCCGGCGGGAGCTGTCGGTTCGGTCATAGCCGAGCACTAGGCACGGCCCGCCGGCATCCTGAGTGGACTTCACGTCGGTGTGCTCTCGCGGTCGAGCGTGTCGAGGTACGGCGCGAGATACTTCGCGGCGATCTTCGTGGGGGGCGACCAGGTGGGAGTGTCGGTGATCTCTGAGCTGAACCCATGACCGCCGGCGATGTGTGCGCTGAGGTAGACGGGCTTTGCGTCGGTGAGCAGCATGCCGTGGATCACGGGATTGAATGGCTCCGGTGTGACCGGTGCGCCGGCGAGCGCCGCGATCGACTGTGCGGCGGCGTCGGCCTGCTGAGAGCCGATCCCGCCATGCTTGATCGCGAAGTCGGTCGCGTCACCGGCGGCATAGATCGGCCCCACGTCCGGGACCTGCCCGTAGGGGTTCACGCGAATGAAGCCGTTCTCTCCTAGCGGGATGCCACGAACTGGAGGGCCGTAGAGCTCGGGCAGCGCGACCACGCGGTCGACCTGCAGCCGCCGATCGCCCGGGTTGATCACGACTTCTCCCGGCTTGGGGATCTCGGCGTAGGCGGAGTTGATCGTCTTGATTTTCGCCCGCTCGAGCAGTTTGCTGACGCCGTCGCTAGCGCCGGAGCCGAAGATCGCCAGCGGTGCGTCCTCCGGGGAGACGATCGTCACGTCGAGCTCCACCTGCATGTCATAGGCGCGGCCAGCGGTCATCAGCGCGATCTCATACAGCGGCAGCTGCCACGGCATCCGCCCAGGCGCCACGAACGCGAGACTGTGGACGTAACCCCCCTCGATGTCCTGGATCAGCCCGTGCAGGATCTCGTCCAGGCGACGATCGTCGATCGTGATCGCATGTCGATACAGGGGAACAGCCTTCGCCCCGAGGGCCAGCACGAGCGCGTCGTAGGCGATCTCCTCGCCGGCCTCGGTGTGGACGATCTGCCCGGCGGGCTCGACCCAAGCCAGCTTGTCGCTCAACAGCTTGGCGCCGGCATCCTCGACGATCGGTGCCAGCGGGTAGCGATGTGCTTGGCCGTAGGCAAACGGCTCGCGGACCGTCATTGGGCGGTAGATGAATTCGGTGTTGGGGGCTATGACGCTCACGTCGGTCTGCTCGGGCGCGAGCTCGCGCAGGGCCAGTGCGGTCTCCAGCGCCGCAACTCCGCCGCCGACGATGATCACTCGCAGCTTCTCGGGATGGGAAGTATCTGTAGTCATAGCTTGCAGATTATGCCCATGAGATGGTCTCGGCAGCCGAGAAAACCCGCCATCGCTAGCGGAAAACTACGTAACCGGATGCGTGAGCTCACTTGCGCGATCCCCACGCTACGCCTCTCGCGATGTCGAGGCTCGAGATCACCCCTTGGGGCTTTCCTGAGTCGGGCGCGACGACGATCAGGTGTGAGCAGTCCTGCTCGCCCATGATCTGGGCAGCGCGCTCCATGCTCTCGTCCGGGCTGACCGTGACGAGCTCGCCGATCGCTGCCTCGCCGGCCGCACCGTCCAGCTGTCCCGATGCCACGGCTCGCATGAGCTCAACGTCGGAGACGGTCCCCCACACCAGGTGCCCGCTGTGATGGGGACCCCGTGCCAACCCATCCACGACCACGCAGTGAGCGGTGTTCTCGGCCATTAGCGACGCCACCTCGCGAAAAGGGGTCTCGGGAGGACAGCTGATGACGCCGGAGTGCATCAGGTCGCTGACCGCGATGGTTCTCGGAGTGGGGCTTGATGGGGGTGCCATGGCTTCTCCTTCTGGGATAGATGTTTCGAGATGGGCTGACGGAGCCTGTCAAGTCGTTTGAGACACTTGGTCGTTGAATTTAGTGTGCAACCTCCTCTGTGGGCGGTTTGTTGATCCAGACGGCAGTCGGTAGCGCTGGTGGTCGGGGTGGCCGGCGGACAAATCGCTCGGGTGTCGCGGTGTAGGCGGCTTGCAGGACGCGCTGACGCTCGGCGTGGAGCGCTTTCGCGTGGCCGTGGTGGACGGCGGCGGGGGTCATCAGGCCGATCCCGGAGTGGCGATGCTGGTGGTTGTACCAGTCGAAAAACCGCCGGCAGAACGCGCGGGCGTGTTCGATATTCGCGAAGCGGTCGGGGAACTCGGGGCGGTACTTCAGCGTCTTGAAGTGCGCCTCGGAGTAGGGGTTATCCGTCGAGGTGTAGGGCCGGTTGTGAGACTTGAGCACGCCGAGGTCGGCGAGGAGGAACGCGACTGGCTTGCTCGTCATCGCCGGCCCGCGGTCGGCGTGCACCGTCAGTTGCTCTCGTGTGATCTTTTGCTGCTCGGCGGCTTGGCCGATCAGCGCCTTCGCGAGCTGTGCGTTCTCGCGGTGCTGGACGGTCCAGCCGACGGCGTAGCGGCTGAACACGTCGAGGATCACATAGAGGTAGAAGTGCGTCCACTTCGCCGGGCCCTTCAACTTCGAGATATCCCAGCTCCACAGCTCGTTCGGGCGCTCGGAGAGCAGTTCCGGCTTGGCGTAGGCCGGGTGCTCGAGCTGTTTGCGGCGCTCACGCACGCCACCGTGCCGGGCCGCGAGCAGCCGGTAGAACGTGCGCTCGGACGCGAGATAACGACCCTCGTCCAGCAAGGTTGCCCAGACCTGCGCGGGCGAGCAGTCCACGAACCGCTCCGAATGAAGCACGCCCAGGACAGCCTCACGCTCTGGCTCTGACAGCGCCCGCGCCGGGACAGCGCGCGGCCGGGCCGGCCTGGGCTCGGGTGGACGCCTGCGGCGGTAGATCGTCGCCGGTGCGGCGCCCAGCGCACGGCACGCTGGACGGGTCCCCACGATCGGCGTGAGCTCCTGCACTGTCTGCTCGATCATCGCTCGGTGCTCCCGCTCTCGGTCGCGCCCCTGGGCTCGAGCAACTCGCCCAGCAGCGCGGAGACGTTTCCCTGCACCTCGATCACCTTGCGCGCCTTGGAAAGCTCCCCCTCGGCGCGCTCGGCACGCTTGCGCAGCTTCGCGTTCTCCGCCTCCAACGGGTTCGGCGCCTTGCGGCCCCGCGGACGTGAGAGCGCCTGCAGCGACCCCGCGTCGCGCTGCTTACGCCACTCGCTCAGGATCGAGGAATACAAGCCCTCGCGGCGCAACAACGCCCCGACCTCACCCGGCGCTGAGCAGGCGTCGGCCTCGCGCAGGATTCCCAGCTTGTACTCAGCCGAGAACCGTCGCCGCACCGGCCGGTCGACCAGCTCCGGATCGGGGACCCCCTCCGGCTCCGAGCGCCCGGCGGCCCCTCCGTTGCGCTCGCCTACGGCTCGCTCCACTACGCGCCCGCCGGCACCATCGTTCTCCGTCTCCAACATCGTGTCGTGCTCCATTCTCGCCCTCAGGACTCAGTAATAACAAGGTCACGAGCGTCTCACACGACATTGGCAGAAAGGGTGATAACCGCAGAACTCACGTGAGTACTCGCTGAGCCCATTCCGTCTGTTGAGTCTCCCACTCGCGTCCGGGTGCGCCATCCGCGATAGACCGGGGGCAAGGTGCGGGTTTCCTCGGATTCGGGCTACCCAGGAACTTCGTGCTCGCCGTGAATCTGCGTGTAGCAGGCGTCGTGATAGCACTCACCCACAGGCTCCTGGTCGTCTTGCTCGGCGGCTCTCGAAGTGATGCGTGCCTGTCCGTCGGTGAGCACGATCATCGGCTCGTACACTCCGATCACATCCCCGCATTGGCACCTCCATCTCCTGTCCATCGCGATGCCTCCTGCACGGCAAGATGTTTTCCTTGAGACGCGCGCCCGCTGGATGCAAATGAGTCCAGGCGCGCGTTGATGACGCTGACGTACTCTGAGGATAAGCTCGGGCGCAGAGCCCCCCATCGGTGCAAACCCACAATCTGGTGGGGGCCAACTACCGACCGCAGCAGCTGAGCGCCCTCGGAGCGCACAGACCATCCACAGCGAGCAGGTTCAGGGATTTCTACGTACTAGCAAGCCCCATCCGGCTGTCGTTCGCAACTAAGCTCCGTGGCGAATGAGCGCATCGTCTGAGGAGCCGTGGATTCGCCGCCTGCTGGATGTGGGTCGTGCTTTGACGACGGAGCTCGATCAGCGGGTTCTGCTAGATCGTGTGCTCGAGACTGCGCGTGAGGTTACGGGGGCGCGCTATGCGGCCCTGGGGATCTTGAATGGCGAGCACTCAGGGCTCGAGCAGTTCTTGACCCTCGGGGTGGATGATGCGACGCATCGTGCGATCGGCGATTTGCCACGTGGGCGTGGGGTGTTGGGCGCGCTGATCGAGCACCCCCAGCCGTTGCGCCTTGCCGATGTCGGCCAGCACCCGTCGAGCTACGGCTTCCCGGCGGGTCATCCGCCGATGCGGAGCTTCCTTGGGGTGCCGATCGTGATTCGCGGGCAGGTGTGGGGCAACCTCTACCTGACCGAGAAGCAAGGGGACGACCAGTTCTCAGGGCAGGATGAGGAGGCCACGGTGATCCTCGCCGATTGGGCGGCGATCGCGATCGGTAACGCAAAGTTGTACGAGTCCAGCGAGCGCCGCCGCAAGGAGGCCGAGAAGGCATTTCGGGGACTGGAGGCAACCCGTGACGTGGCGATCGCGATCGGCGGAGAGATCGCCCTCGATCACGTGCTGGAGTTGATCGTCAAGCGCGGACGTGCGCTCGTCGGCGCGAGGAGCCTCGTGATCATGCTGCGCGATGGCGAGGAGCTCGTCGTACACACAAGCGCCGGTCACGTACGGGAGATGCGCGGCGTGCGCCTGCCGATCGCCGACTCCACATCCGGGCAGGTGCTGCAGCACCGGCGGCCCGAGCGGATCACCGATGTCGCGGCGAGACTGCGGATCGCCCCCAGCGAGTTTGGCGTGCCCGACGCGCAGACGGCGCTGCTGGTGCCGATGGTCCACCGCGGGGAGGCGATGGGCGTGTTGGCGGCGTTTGACCGCGGCCAGGACGGCGACGTGTTCGGCGAGGACGACGAGCAGATGCTGCGCACATTCGCGGCGAGCGCAGCGACTGCCGTTGCTTTGGCACAGAGCGTGCAGGCCGACCGTCTACGTAGCACGCTGTCTGCCGCCGACGCCGAGCGGCGCCGCTGGGCACGGGAGCTCCACGACGAGACACTGCAGGGCCTCGGGGGCCTGCGTCTGCTGCTCTCCTCCGCGCTGCGCCAAGATGACCTGCCGCGGGCGCAAGAGGCGATGCGCAAAGGAGTGGAGCAGATCGAGCATGAGATCGAGAACCTGCGAGCAATCATCACCGAGCTGCGCCCCGCGGCGCTTGATGAGCTGGGCTTGCGAACCGCGATCGAGGGGCTGCTCGATCACCATCGTGAGCGGAGCGGGTTTCAGATCGACAGCGAGCTCGTGCTGCCCGGCCCTTCGGCAGGAGCAGAACGCCTGGATGAGGATCTCGAGACCACCGTCTACCGGTTGGTTCAGGAGGCGCTCACGAACGTCGCCAAGCACGCCAGGGCGAACAGGGTGCGTGTAACTGTCAGGGAGTCTGAGGGAGAGTTGCTGGTCGAGGTGCAAGACGACGGCGCCGGCTTTGACCCCGACGCTGGGAGCCACGGATTTGGGCTGGCGGGGATGCACGAGCGAGTGGGCCTCGCCGACGGCACCCTGAGCGTCGACTCCGCCGGAGAGCAGGGCACCCTTGTCAGGGCCTGCCTACCGGCACGCCGCCGCGGCCAGGCTGGTGGTCCTGTGCAACGGTCAGGTTCTGAGCAGGCCGCGTCCTAGCGCATAGCGCACCAGTTCAGCCCGCGTGGTGAGCCCGAGCTTCCCGTGAATGCGCGCGCGGTGGGTCTCCACCGTACGCGGGGAGAGGTGCAGCTTGCGGGCTATCTCGACGCTGGTGTGGCCGAGCGCTATCAGGCGCAGGACCTCGACCTCACGTGCGGTCAGCTTGTCCTCGGTGAGCGCCTGGTGCAGTGCGTCCAACCGGGCAGCCATCCGTGGGCTTATGTACTCCTCGCCACGCGCGGCAGCGCGTACCGCCTGAGGCAGCTCCTCATCGGCGAGCTCCTTCACCACGAACCCTATTGCGCCGGCAGCGAACGCGCGCTGCGCGAATGCCGGGCTGTCCTGCATTGTCATCACGACGATCTGTGTCTCTGGCACCCGTTCGCGCAACTGGCTGAGGGCTTCGATGCCAGACCCGTTGGGCATGTTGAGATCGAGCACAAGCACATGCGGCTGGTGAGCATGAACGTTGCGCGTAACGGACGCCAGGTCATCGGCTTCGGCGATCACCTCCACACCGTCCTCGCCGTCGAGCAGCAGCCGCAGAGTGCGGCGCATCATCGCGTGGTCGTCTGCCAGCACCACGCGGATCGGCGACGCGGTGTAGACGGCCGATCCGGTTCCGGGGGGGTTGGGTGCTAGGTGCAGATGGGTGGACATATTTCAAGCTAGCTCTTGTGGGGAGTGCTATCTATCGGGTAAAGCACTCCGATTGGCTGTGGAAAAGCACTGATCTCCCGGTCTCGTTCTCACGCGACGGCCACGCTCTGCTCCGTCTGCGCAGTCGGCGTGCTGACGTTGGCGCCTTGGAGTACGACCTTCAGGGCCCCCGAGTTGGCCGCGTCGGCAAATGTGTCGTAGGCGGCCATCGTCTCGCCGAGCGGGAAACGGTGGGTGGCGAACAGCGACGGGTCCAGACGGCCGCTGGAGATCAGCCTCATCAGTTGGGGAATGCTGTAAGTGTCGACGAGTCCCGTCGTGATCGTGACGTCGCGGATCCACAGCTTCTCCAGGTGGAGATGCGCGGCCTTCCCGTGAACGCCGATGTTGGCGACGCGTCCGCCGGGACGAATGAGGTCGGCAGCCAGCTCGAAGGTCTCTGGTACGCCCACCGCCTCGAACGCCGCGTCGGCGCCGAGACCGTCGGTCAGCTCCATGACCTGGGCAACCGCATCCTCGTTGCCGTTGTTGATGGTCGTGTCCGCGCCGAACCCGCGAGCGCTCTCCAACCGGCTGTCGGCGAGGTCGATCGCGATGATGTTGCCGGGCGTGTACAGCCTCGCGGTCAAGATCGCGGCCAAGCCAATCGGCCCAGCGCCGACGATCGCCACCGTATCTCCGGGCGCGACCATGCCGTTTAGGACCCCGACCTCGAAGGAGGTGGGAAGGATGTCGGCGAGGAACAGCACCTGCTCGTCGGTGAGCTGGGCGGGGACCTTGTAGACGGAGTTATCAGCGAATGGCACGCGCGCGTACTCGGCCTGCAGCCCGTTGATCAGGTGACCAAAGATCCACCCTCCACCACCGAGGCACTGCCCGTAGCGGCCTTCCTTGCAGAAGCGACAGCGCCCGCAGGAGCTGACGCAGGACATGAGCACGCGGTCGCCCGGAGCAACCGTCGTCACACTGGCTCCGATCTCCTGCACGGTGCCGACGGCCTCGTGGCCGAGCACGGTGCCCGGCGTGGTCTCGGGCACGTCGCCTTTGAGGATGTGCAGATCGGTGCCGCAGATCGTCGAGCTGTCGATTCGCACGATCGCGTCGGTCGGGTCGAGGATCGTGGGGTCAGCGACCGTGTCCCAGCCTCGCTCGCCGGGGCCGTGATAAACGAGAGCCTTCATCTTCGGTGCCTACCTTTGGTCGGTGTGCGATGAGTTCGGTGACCTGCACACTCGAAGCTAAACGCGGCCCGAAGCCGGCACATCCGGGACTCTCCCTAAGCCGGGTGCACGTTTCTACGGACTTTGACGGCCCGCTGCACCTTCCGCGCCGCGGCGGTCCACCGCGCGGGTGACCTCGGCGACCTGTGCGTCCAGGGTCTGGGCCGTGTCGAGTCTCAGCACGCTGTTGTTGGGCAGCTCGTCGAGCTCCTCATAGGCGTGGAACTGTTCTTCGGCGATCTGTGGTGTCGCGTCGGAGACGCGCTGGGGATCGTGCAGGCGCTCCGCGGCGCGTCGAAGGGCAACCTCAAGCGTGGTCTGGCACTGAACAACCAAATAGGTGCTCCCTCCCAGCTTCAAACGGTCAATCACAAGTTCCCGCTGACCGGGAGAGTGGCAAGTGGCATCCACAATCACCCCGCCTTGGCGCAGCTGCTCTAAGGCCTCCTCGCCGAGAAGGTCATAAGTCGTATGCGTGAACTCCTCGGTGTAGTGCTCTGGACGTGCCCGCTCCTCGGCCGCCAGCCCCGCCAGGTGCTTGCGAACCACGTCCGAGGAGACGACCGGCAACTGCGTGCGGCGGAAGAGCTCAGCGGCCAGCGTCGACTTGCCGCTGGCCGCAGGCCCACACACAACGATCGCCAAGGGCCGCCGTGCTCGCCAGCACAGCCGCTCAGCCAAGTCCCAAAGTCGCTGTGCATGCGCGATTCGCGCGCCACGCACGCTCCCCTCGTGCTCCGCGGCGGCGATCAGCGCCACCTTCGCTCGCACCAGCGCTCGATGAGCGGCGTAGAAGGACCGCAGGACCTCGCTGCCGGAGCTACCGCCGGCTGCATCGTAAGCCCTGACAAGCTCTCGCGCCGCCGAGGCCTGGCCGTGAGCCTCGAGATCCATCGTCAGGAACGCCAGATCAGCGGTGACGTCCGTGCGGCGCAGCGCGGGATCGAACTCGATGCGATCAACCACGCGAACGGCGGGTCTCACCAGCACATGCTCACAGCGCAGGTCGCCATGACCGTCACGGACATGGCCATCTCCAACGCGCTGCTCGATCTCACCGGTGTGGGCGTGCACGAACGCCTCGCCGAACCGGCGCATTATGTCCACGTGCCAGCGGCTGGGATGTTCCAGTCGGCCCAGCTCCTGCGTGTTCGCCCGCCAGGTCTCGAGCACCTGGCTCGGGTCACCCTCTGTGACGGCGGGCGCGGAGCGGTGAAAGTCCGCCAGACGCCGAGCGACATCCCCTATGTGGGCAGGCGTGAGAGCGCCCGCGGCAATCACTCCGTCCATGGTGTCCGCCTCGTCGAAGCTCTGCATCTCCACGGCATACTCGACGGCCGTGGGTGCCCCCTCGGCCGCGAAGCTAAACCCGTGAGGGGTCATGACGATCGCGCGCACCCCGAGATAGATATCGGGAGCGAGCTCCTGGTTTACTCGCACCTCCTCACGGCAGGCCGCGTGCCGGCGCGCGAGCGTGCTGTAGTCCAGGAAGCCAAGAGCGACTGGCTTCTTGATCTTGTATGCGAGCTCGCCGGCTAGGAACACCCAGGAGGCGTGGGTCTCGTGCACCGCCACCGGACTGCTGACCCCATAGGTCTCAGGTGCCGCGAGGGCCGCCAGGATATCGGGGTCGGTGCGTCCCTCCTGGTTGGGATCACGGCGGTGATCGGTCTCTCTATCAGGGAACTCGTGGCGCTCACCACGGCTGAGGGTCCACACGAGGTCAGGCCTCGATCAGTGCCTGAACTTGTCCGGCAGGACTGCCAGGACATCGTCGATCTCCCCGGGAGAGACATGGGCCCGCAGTACCCGCGCGACCGCAGTCACAGCGACCGCAGCCTCGGTCTCTCCGGCCAGACGCCCCTCGCTTGCGACA